>NZ_RKII01000007.1:0-904051 GCF_003755165.1 Curtobacterium sp. PhB130
TCGTACAACTCGGACCGGCCGCGCCGTGACGGAGATCGTCCGTCGTACAACTCGGACCGGCCGCGCCGTGACGGAGATCGTCCGTCGTACAACTCGGACCGGCCGCGCCGTGACGGAGATCGTCCGTCGTACAACTCCGACCGGCCGCGCCGTGACGGAGATCGTCCGTCGTACAACTCGGACCGGCCTCGCCGTGATGGTGACCGTCCCTTCCGCGGGGGCAACGACCGCCCGCGGCGTGACGGCGATCGTCCGTCGTACAACTCCGACCGGCCCCGCCGCGACGGGGACCGTCCCGAGCGTGGCTCGTTCAGCACCCGCGGCGGCGGCGACGAGCGTCGGCGCTTCGGCGACGGTAACCGCGGCCCCGGCGCCCGCTTCGGCGAAGCCGCACGTGACGACTTCGAGGACCGCGACCCCTACGGCACCAAGTCGATCCGCCCGCGTCACGAGGACCCGGAGATCCCCGAGGAGGTGCAGGCCCGCGACCTGCACCCGCAGGCCCGCGCCGAGCTCAAGACCCTCAGCAAGGACAACGCGGACTGGGTGGCGAAGCACCTCGTCACCGCCGCGCTGCTGGTGGACGAGGACCCCGAGCTCGCGAACCAGCACGCGCTGAGCGCAGCCCGCCGCGCCGGTCGCGTCGCGGTGGTCCGGGAGACCGCGGCGATCACGGCCTACCGGCTCGGCGACTTCAGCACCGCGCTCCGTGAACTCCGCACCTACCGGCGGATCTCGGGCCGCAACGACCAGCTGCCGATGATGGTGGACTGCGAGCGCGGGCTCGGCCGGCCGGAGCGTGCCCTGGAGCTCGGCCGCTCGGTGGACCGTGCAGCGCTCGAGCCCGGCGTCCAGGTGGAACTCGCGATCGCGATGTCCGGTGCCCGCCTCGACCTCGGGAACCCCACAGCTGCCCTCGGCGAGCTGGAGATTCCACAGCTCGACCCGTCGACGGCCTACAGCTGGTCCCCGGCGCTCTACAGTGCTTACGCGGCCACGCTCGAGGAGCTCGGCCGCCAGGACGAGGCCGACGAGTGGTGGGCCCGTGTCGACCGTGCTGCAGAGGCCCTCGCCGAAGCAGCTGACGAGGACTCTTGGGAGACGATTGATGTGGTCGAGGAAGCGTTCGAAGTCGAAGGACTCGACGACGAACCAGCAGACGACGAGCTCGACGAGCCCGCAGGCGACGAGCTCGGCGAGCGCGCAGACGACGAGCTCGACGAGCCCGCAGCCGACGAGTCCGGCGAACCCGACCAGCTCGAGCCCCTCGGCGACGTCGACGAGCCCGGCGACGACGACCTCGGCGAGATCGACGAAGACAACCCCCGGGACGTCGACGGCTCCGCAGCCGACTGACACCCCGCGTCCGCCGACGGACGGCGTCGACGTGGTCCTCACCGACCTCGACGGCGTCGTCTACCGCGGCCGCAACGCGATCCCGCACGCGGTCGAAGCGCTGACCCGCGCCTCGCTCACCGCCCGTGTCGGCTACATCACGAACAACGCGTCGCGGCGCCCGTCCGACGTGGCAGAGCACCTCGAGCGCTACGGCCTCGAAGTGGGCCCGGACGACGTCGTGACGAGCTCCCAGGCGGGCGTGCGGCTCCTCGCGACACTCGTGCCGGCGGGCTCCACGATCCTGGTGATCGGCGGCATCGGCCTGACGAGCATCGTCGAGCAGGCCGGCTTCACGGTGACGTCGAGCGCGGACGACGCTCCGGCAGCGGTGATCCAGGGCTTCTCCCCGGACCTCGGGTGGCAGCAGCTCGCCGAGGCGTCCTTCGCCCTCGCCGATCCCGCGGTGCCGTGGGTCGCGACGAACATGGACTGGTCGATCCCGGTCGAGCGCGGGATCGCCCCGGGCAACGGCACGCTGGTCGCCGCCGTGCACCAGGCCGTCGGCCGGATGCCGGTCGTCGCCGGGAAGCCCGAGCGCCCGATCTTCGACGCGGCCCTCGCCCGCTTCGGCGGCGAGCGTCCGCTGTTCATCGGCGACCGGCTCGACACCGACATCAAGGGCGCGAACGACGCCGGGATCCCGAGCGTCCTCGTGCTCACCGGCATCGACAAGGCCAAGCAGGTCCTCGCGGCCGACGAGCGCTCGCGTCCCACGTTCGTGCTGGAAGACCTCCGCGGTCTGTCCGAACCCTACCCGGTGACCCATCGGCACGACGGCGACGACGGCACCCGCTTCGTGACCGTCGGCGACGCCACGGTCCGCATGCGTGCGCACGTGATCCGGGTGGAGCGTGCCGGCGACGACCCGATGAACCTGCTCCGTGCTGGCGCGACCGCCATCTGGGACTCCGGCCTGGCCATCTACGGTCTCGACGTCGACCCCCAGCTCTACGGCGGCGAGTAGCGTGACGGACGTGCCGACCGACCCCCAGCAGCAGCAGCCCGCGGCGCCGCATGACGTCGACGGCAGTGACGTCGCCCGGCGCGCACACGACGCCGAGGCACTCCCGCTGACGGATCGCGCCGATGTGTTCTCGGGTCTGCACGACGAACTCCGCACCCGACTCGAGAGCGGCGGCACGGCGAGTGCCTGACGACCTCCAGACCGGGACGACACCGGTCGAGGTCGCCCCGGCGCGCCTCGACGCCGCCGTCGCGTCCCGCGGACTCGCGAAGTCCCGCACCGCTGCCGCGAAGCTGATCGCCGCCGGCCGTGTCAGCGTGGACGGTGCCCCGGTCACCAAGTCCTCGACGCCGGTGGGCCCGGACGCCGAGATCGTGGTGGACGCCGGTGACGAATGGGTCTCCCGCGCCGCGCTGAAGCTCGTCGGCGCGCTCGACTCCTTCGACATCGACCCGAGCGGCCTCGTCGCGCTGGACGTGGGCGCCAGCACGGGCGGGTTCACGCAGGTGCTCCTCGCGCGTGGTGCTCGTCGCGTGGTCGCGCTCGACGTCGGGCACGGCCAGCTCGACCCGGTCGTGGCACTCGACGAGCGTGTCGCCGTGGTGGAGGGCGTGAACGCCCGGAACCTGACGGCCGCGGACTACCTGGCGCTCGACCCCGCCGCCGCGGACACCGCACTCGTGGTGGGGGACCTGTCGTTCATCAGCCTCCGGATCGTCCTGCCCGCCCTGGTCGAGGCCGTTCCGGCGGATGACTTCGTGCTGCTCGTGAAGCCGCAGTTCGAAGTCGGCCGGGGCGGTGTGCGCGAGGGCATCGTCCGTGACGCCGGACTGCGGAACGACGCCCTCATGAACGTGCTCTGGGCGGCATGGGACCTCGGCCTCGGGACCGCCGGCCTCGTGGCCTCCCCGATCATCGGGACCCACGGCAACCACGAGTACCTCGCGCGTCTCCAGCGGGGCGCAGGGTCCAATCCGACAGAATGGATCGGACGCGCGACCGAACTGGCGGAAGGGGCTCCATGAGCGACGAACGGCACATCCTGCTCGTCTCGCACACGGGCCGACGAGACTCGATCGACGCTGCGGTCGAGGTCTGCGACATCCTGCACGCGGCCGGCCTGACGCCCGTGATGCCCTTCGACGAGTACGCGGACATCCGACGTGCCGAAGCGACCGTCGGCCAGGTCGACATCCTCGGCGTCGACGTGCAGCGCGACGACCTCGAGATCGTCATCGTCCTCGGTGGCGACGGCACCATCCTCCGTGCGGCGGAGCTCGTCCGCGGCACCCGGGCGCCCATCGTCGGCGTGAACCTCGGGCACGTGGGCTTCCTCGCCGAGAGCGAGCGCGACGGCCTCTCGGAGACCGTCGAGCGCGCACTCTCCGGTGACTACCACGTCGAGGAACGCGTGGCACTGCAGGTCGACGTCGTCGTCGGCCAGGAGATCGTCTACTCGTCCTGGGCGCTGAACGAGGCGACCATCGAGAAGGCCTCCCGTGAACGCATGCTCGAGGTCGTGACCGAGGTCGACGGGCGTCCGCTCTCGTCGTTCGGCTGCGACGGCGTCGTGATCTCGACACCGACCGGCTCGACGGCGTACTCGTTCTCCGGCGGCGGCCCCATCGTCTGGCCGGACGTCGACGCGCTCATCATGGTGCCCCTCAGCGCCCACGCGCTCTTCTCGAAGCCGATCGTGGTCGGACCCGACTGCGTCCTCGCGGTCGAGGTGCTCCGGCGGACGAGCGGCGTCGGCGTCCTCTGGTGCGACGGTCGCCGGACACACGACCTGCCGCCGGGGGCGCGCATCGAGGTCAGCCGCTCACCGGAACCCGTCCGGGTCGCGCGACTCAAGGACGCCCCGTTCACCGACCGGCTCGTGGCGAAGTTCCAGCTCCCCGTCGCGGGATGGCGCGGCCCGCAGCACGACGACGACCACGGGAGCAGCCTGTGATCGAGGAGATCTCGATCTCGGACCTCGGAGTGATCGGCGACGCGACCCTCGAGCTCGGGCCGGGATTCACCGTCGTCACCGGTGAGACCGGGGCCGGTAAGACCATGATCGTCACCGCGCTCGGGCTCCTGCTCGGTGCGCGCGCCGATGCCGGTTCGGTCCGCCGCGGTGCCTCCAGCGCCGTGGTCGAAGGACGCTGGGTCGTCCCGGACCACGCCGCGGTCGCCGAACGCGTCGAGGACGCCGGTGGCACCGTCGAGGACGGCGAACTCATCCTCACCCGCACGGTCTCCGCCGAGGGGCGCAGTCGCGCCACGGTCGGCGGCCGGAGCGCTCCCGTCGCGGTGCTCGGCGAACTCGCGGACCAGCTCGTCACCGTGCACGGACAGTCGGACCAGATCCGCCTGACCTCGTCGACCGCCCAGCGCGCCGCGCTCGACGGCTTCGGTGCCGCTGCGGTCGAGAAGGCCCTGAGCCGCTACGGCGCGGCGTACGACACGTGGCAGGCGCACGCGGGTGAACTCGAGACGCTGACCCGGGACCGCGACGACCGTCTGGCCGAAGCCGAACGGCTCCGCGCCGCATCGGACGAGATCGAAGCCGCAGCACCCCAGCCCGGCGAGGACGCCGAGCTCCAGGAACGCGCGGACCGGCTCGGGAACCTCGAGGAACTCCGCCTCTCCGCCAGCCTCGCGCACGAGGCGATCTCCTCCGAGTCCCTCGACGGCACCGACGTCATCGGCCTGGTCGAAGCAGCACGTCGGGCGATCGAGCGCGTCGCCGCGGCGGACAGCACGCTGCAGCCCGTGCTGGAGCAGCTGACCGAGCTCGGGATCCAGGCGAGCGAGGCCTCGGCGAGCCTGTCGAGCTACCTCGGCTCGCTCGAACCCGAAGCCGGCCACGACCTCGAACTCATCAACGAGCGCCGTGCGGTGCTCTCCGGTCTGGCACGGAAGTACGGCGAGACCGTCGACGACGTCATCGCCTTCGGGCAGCGGGCGAGCGACCGGCTGCTGGAACTCGACGGCGACGACGACCGCATCGTGGCGCTGCAGGACGCCGTCGCGCAGGACGAGGTCGCGCTCGAGCAGGCGGCGACCGCGCTGACCGCGGCACGGACGAAGGCCGCCGGCGACCTCGCGAAGCGTGTCACGACGGAACTGAAGACCCTGGCGATGGCCGGCGCGACCCTCGTGGTCGAGGTCACCGACGCCGGCGAGTACCGCCGGCACGGCCGTGACCAGGTCGCGATCCTGCTGCAGCCGCACTCCGGCACCGATCCGCGTCCGATCGGCAAGGGGGCGTCCGGCGGTGAGCTCTCCCGCGTGATGCTCGCGATCGAGGTCGTGATGGCCGGATCGACCACCGTCCCCACGTTCGTGTTCGACGAGGTGGACGCCGGCGTCGGCGGTGCGGCGGCGATCGAGATCGGCCGACGGCTCGCGAAGCTCGCCGAGCGCACCCAGGTCATCGTCGTGACGCACCTGGCGCAGGTGGCAGCGTTCGCGACGAACCACCTCAACGTCGTGAAGGACGCCAGCGGTGCCGTCACCTCGTCGAGCGTCCGTCGCCTCGAAGGGGACGACCGCCTCCAGGAGATGGCGCGCCTGCTCTCCGGCCTCGGCGACAGCGCCAGCGGCATGGAGCACGCCCGCGAGCTGCTCGAGGTCGCAGCCCAGTCCGCCTGACCGGCCACGGGCCGGGCGGACACGCGCACGGCGAACGCGGGTCGCGCCTCCCGGCAGTTCTGACGTACGATGGAATCCCGTGGCGGACACTCTCAGCAGCGGTACCCAGGCAAGCAACCCGACCCCGAAGGTGACGAAGCAGATCTTCGTGACCGGCGGGGTCGTCTCGTCTCTCGGCAAGGGCCTGACGGCAGCCAGCCTCGGCAACCTCCTCACGGCTCGCGGCCTCAAGGTCGTCATGCAGAAGCTCGACCCGTACCTCAACGTGGACCCGGGCACCATGAACCCGTTCCAGCACGGCGAGGTCTTCGTGACCGACGACGGTGCGGAGACGGACCTCGACATCGGGCACTACGAACGCTTCCTCGACATCAACCTGTCGCAGTCGGCGAACGTGACGACCGGGCAGGTGTACTCGACGGTCATCGCCAAGGAGCGTCGCGGCGAGTACCTCGGCGACACCGTGCAGGTCATCCCGCACATCACCGACGAGATCAAGCGCCGGATGCGCGAGCAGGCGGAGAACGACCCGCAGCCCGACGTCATCATCACCGAGGTCGGCGGCACGGTCGGCGACATCGAGTCCCAGCCGTTCATCGAGTCGGCCCGCCAGGTGCGTCACGAGCTCGGCCGCAACAACGTGTTCTTCGTGCACGTTTCGCTGGTGCCGTTCATGAACGCCTCCGGCGAGCAGAAGACGAAGCCGACGCAGCACTCCGTCGCCGCGCTCCGCTCGATCGGCATCCAGCCGGACGCGCTCGTGCTCCGCAGCGACCGCCCGGTGTCCGACGCGAACAAGCGCAAGATCGCGCTGATGTGCGACGTGGACGAGGATGCCGTGGTGAACGCCGTGGACGTCCCCTCGATCTACGACCTGCCGACGCTCCTCAACACGCAGGGGCTCGACCGCGTGATCGTCGACGCGCTGCACCTCGAGGCGAACGAGGTCGACTGGACCTCGTGGAACCCGGTGCTCCGCGCCGTGCACGAGCCGAAGAAGGACGTCACGATCGCCCTGGTCGGCAAGTACATCGACCTGCCGGACGCGTACCTGTCCGTCACGGAGGCGCTCCGGGCCGGCGGCTTCGCCCACAACGCGAAGGTCACGCTGAAGTGGGTCGTCTCCGACGACTGCACCACGCCCGAGGGTGCGGCCAAGCAGCTCGGCGACGTCGACGGCATCTGCATCCCCGGTGGCTTCGGCGTCCGCGGGATCGAGGGCAAGCTCGGCGCGCTGAAGTTCGCCCGCGAGAACCACATCCCGACGCTCGGCCTGTGCCTCGGCCTGCAGTGCATGGTGATCGAGTACGCCCGCCACGAAGCCGGCCTGGCCGACGCGTCCAGCTCCGAGTTCGACCCGGAGACCCCGACCCCCGTCATCGCGACGATGGCGGAGCAGGTGGACATCATCGCCGGTGGCGACCTCGGCGGCACGATGCGCCTCGGCCTCTACCCGGCGCACTTCACCGAGGGCTCGCTCGCCGCGGACCTGTACGGCGCGCCCGAGGCCTCGGAGCGTCACCGTCACCGCTACGAGGTGAACAACAAGTACCGCCAGCAGATCGCGGACGCCGGCCTGGTGTTCTCGGGCACCTCGCCCGACGGCACCCTGGTCGAGTACGTCGAGCTGGACCGTGCGGAGCACCCGTTCTACATCGGCACGCAGGCGCACCCGGAGCTGCGCTCGCGTCCGAACAACGCGCACCCGCTGTTCGCGGGCCTCGTCGAGGCCGCGATCGCGCGCAACGAGGCGACGCGCCTGTTCGACCCGGAGTCGGAGACGGAGTCGGTCGACGTCGCGTAGTCGCGTCCCGGCCACGTCCTGACGGGAGGCCCGGTGCTGTTCCGGCACCGGGCCTCCCGTCGTTCGGTGGTGGCCTCCACGGCGGGCGCTGGTTGGATGGGGTGGTGACTGACGAACCCATCGCTGATGTGACCGCTTCCTACGACGTGACGTCGTCCGACCTCGTGTACGAGGGCGCCGTCTGGAACATCCGCCGTGACACCGTCGCGTACGGCGACGGCAGCATGGTGCGGGAGTACGTCGACCACACCGGTGCTGTGGCGGTCTACGCCGAGGACGACGAGGGCCGCGTGCTCGTCATCCAGCAGTACCGCCACCCCGTGCACCTGCGCGACTGGGAGCTGCCCGCCGGGCTCCTCGACATCGACGGCGAGGACGAGGTCGTCGCGGCGAAGCGCGAGCTCGCGGAAGAGGCGGACGTCGAAGCCGAGCAGTGGGAGCCGCTCGTGCGGTACAACACCTCCTCGGGTGGCAGCGACGAGTTCATCCAGATCTACCGTGCCCGTGGTGTCCGGGCGACCGACTCGGCGTTCGAGCGGTCGGACGAAGAGGCCGACATCGTGAAGCGCTGGGTGCCCCGGTCGGAGATCGTCGCCGGGATCCTCGAGGGGCGGCTGCACAACTCCGCGCTCCTGGTCGCGGCGCTCGCCGTGGAGGCGCTCGAGCGGCGCTAGCCTCGTCGGGTGATCCCACTCGACCGTGCCGCCGAGACGTACCTGCGGCACATCGCGATCGAGCGCGGGCTGTCCGACCACACGCTGACGGCGTACCGGCGGGACCTCGCGACGTTCACCACGTGGATCGCCACGCAGCCCACGGTCGACTCGTCCGGCGCCGACCGGGCCGGCGGCGCAGCCGTCGTGGGCGACGTCGGGCGTCTCGCCCGTGCCGACCTCGCCGGGTTCGTGGAGCACCTCGCGACGCGGGACGCACCGCTCGCCCCGCGCTCGATCGCGCGGATGCTCAGCTCCGTGCGGTCCTTCACCACGTTCGCCGCGGGGGAGGGCTGGCTGCCGCTCGACCCCGGCGCGTCCGTCCGACCGCCGAAGGCGCCGATGCGGCTGCCGAAGGCGATCTCCGTCGAGGACATGGAGCGGCTGCTGCAGGCCGTGGACGGCGACGACCCGGTGCAGCTCCGGGACCGGGCGCTCCTCGAACTGCTCTACGCCACCGGTGCCCGGATCTCCGAGGCCGTCGGGCTCTCCGTGGACGACGTGACGACGCTCGCCGCCGTGGACGAGGACTCCGACGAGGACACCGACGTCTCCGTGGTGCGGGTCACCGGCAAGGGCAACAAGCAGCGGATCGTGCCGCTCGGCAGCTACGCGCGGGCCGCCGTGGACGCGTACCTGGTGCGGGCGCGGCCGCTGTTCGCCGCGCGGGGGCACGCGACGCCGGCGCTGTTCCTCGGGGCGCGGGGCGCTCGGCTCTCCCGGCAGAGCGCGTGGCTCGTGATCCAGGCGGCCGCAGCTGCCGCGGACCTGACCGAGCACGTGTCGCCGCACACCTTCCGGCACTCCTTCGCGACGCACCTGCTCGAGGGCGGGGCGGACGTGCGGGTCGTGCAGGAGCTGCTCGGGCACGCGAGCGTCGCGACGACGCAGATCTACACGCTGGTGACGGCGGACATGCTGCGGGACGTGTACCAGACGTCGCACCCGCGGGCGCGGCGCTGACGCGGGCTCCGTCAGGCAGGGCGCGTCAGTCGCCGTCAACGCCGCCGAGACCTCCGCCTGCGGCGCACGAGCGCCTGTCCCGCGAACAGACCGAGCAGGATCCCGAGCATCGCGAGCCCGAGCGCCCTCATGCCTGAATCGGTCGTGCCCGCTGCGGCGACGACCGCGAGCGCGACGAACCACGCGAGGAACGGCGCGCTCGCGAGCAGTGTGCCGACCCCCCGGCTGGCCCTGGCGGAGGCGACTCCGAACACGATGCCGGCGGCCGCGCTCAGGACGAGGACCACACCCACCGTCCTAGCACTTCGGGAACGTCGGCCACCACGTCCCGACGAACGGTGGCAAACCGGCCACGTGGATCTTGATGCACTTGCCGCCAGCCAGCTGCGCCGCGCTGAACGCTGCGAGCGCACCGCAGGCGATGGTGAGCGCGCGCAGTGCGGGAACCGGGGACTTGGAGAAGACGGCGGCACAACTGCCGACCGTCCCCACCGCCGCGGCGCTCTCGCTCCGGTTGAGCGTGGCCGTCCAGTAGCCGGGGAAGACCGTGAAGGTGGGATCCGCGATCACCGGGAACGCTGTGCTCGAATCGACTTCGACGTGTTGTGTCAGCACGTTCCCCGACGCCGAGTAGCTCGTCGGCAATCGACGGCCGTTCGCGTCGACCGCCCAGGGGCGCGCGACGCCGGCCAGGAGGTCCCCGTCCGCCTCCGCGACGCTGACCCGTCCGTCCGGAAGCACGGAGAGCTCGGTGCCTTCTTCGAAGGTCCAGGCGGGCGCGGCCGTCTGCGCCGATGTCATCACCGCGGACAGCCGGGTCGTCGTGTCGTCCAGCTGATCGCTCGCGTACAGCGGCGCGGTCCCTGCCGGTGCGGTGCCGACCTCGCCCATGGTCACGCTCGATCCGTTCACAGACACCTTCTCGCCGTCGCGGACGACGCTGCCCCCGTCTGCGACAACGTCGTCGACCAGTCCGAGCGCGTCTTCGGCGGCTGCAACGGCTCGCAGGGCCTCCGCATCCGAGAGCTCCCCGCGAGCCTGCGCTGGGGTCGCCACGAGCATCGATGCGAACAGACCAAGGGTCGCAGCGGCCACCAAGGGCAGGCGAGCGGTGTGGACATGTGCCTTCATCAGAGTTCCTCCCCGTCAGCACCGTTGCTGATCGAGCCCACCTTGACGGACTCTTCCCTTCGCTGCAACATCAGATGTTGCATATCCGCGATGGGGGTCAGACGAGGTGGAGGTACTCGTTCAGGGCGACGAGGCCCGTCGCGAGGGCGACGACGAACGCCGACGCGGCGAGACTCCGAGCGAGCACGCGCCAACGGCCTGTCGCCCCCGGGCGCACCATGCCGATCGCGCCCATCATGATCGCCAGCACGCTGAAGACGCCGAACGGGTCCAGCACCAGGGACGCCCCCGCGAGCAGGACCGCGGACACCGCGAACGCGCAGAGCCGCCGGGAGGTGCTCGCCCCGTACGCCCACGTCCGGCTCTCGACCGACTGGGTCCGCACCGAGAAGGAGGGCCCGGTCGGGGTCACCACGATGGGCATCACCGGCTCGGTCGGGCGTGTGGGGAGCATCCGCGTCGCATCGCCCCAGGCGCGTCCGTCCCACCAGCGGAGACGACCGGCGTCCCGGGGGTCCGGGAACCAACCGGCGGCCGGCAGCGTCACGGGAACTCCTGAGAACGGGGGATGGTGCCCTCCGACGGTACGGGGAGGACACCATCTGTCCCAGTCCCAGGCCGGGTGTCAGCAGGAAGGGGGACCGGGCACCCTAGGCGCGTGCGGGCGCGGCGTCCACCTCGTGCATCACGTCGGCGACGGCCGCGAGGAGGCGGGCGTTGAAGTCGACCCCGAGCTGGTTCGGCACGGTGACGAGCACGGTGTCGGCAGCGCGGACCGCGGCGTCGGCGGCGAGCTCGGTGACGAGGTCCTCGGGCGAGCCGATGTACGAGCGGCCGAAGCGCGCCAGTCCGCCGTCGAGGTAGCCGACCTGGTCGTTGCCCTCGACCTGCGCGCGGACCCCGAAGTAGTGCCGGGACTCGTCGTCGATGATCGGGATGATGCTCCGGGACACGGACACCCGCGGTTCACGATCCCAGCCCGACTCGGCCCACGTCGTCCGGAAGCGCTCGATCTGCTCCGCCTGGAGTTCGTCGAACGGCACGCCGGTGTCCTCGGTGAGGAGCGTCGACGACATCAGGTTCATGCCCTGCTCCGCGGTCCACTCGGCGGTGGCCCGGGTGCCGGCACCCCACCAGATGCGGTCGGAGAGACCGTCGGACAGCGGGAAGACCGGCAGCGACCCGACGGCGCCGGTCATCTGCGGGTTCGCGTTCGCCATCGGCTCGCCCGCGATCGCACGGCGGAAGACGCTGGTGTGCGCCCGGGCGAGGTCGGCGCCGTTCGGGTCCGACGCGTCCGGGACGTACCCGAACTGCTGGTAACCAGCCTGGGCGGTCTCGGGTGACCCACGCGAGACGCCGAGCTGCAGTCGGCCGCCGGAGATGAGGTCCGTGGCCGCGGCCTCCTCGGCCATGTACAGCGGGTTCTCGTAGCGCATGTCGATCACGCCGGTGCCGATCTCGATGCGGCTGGTCCGGGCGGCGATCGCCGAGAGCAGCGGGAACGGTGCGGCCTGCTGCGGTGCGAAGTGGTGCACGCGGAAGTAGGCGCCGTCGACGCCGGCTTCCTCCGCCGCGACGGCGAGGTCGATCGCCTGGACGAGGGCCTCGCGGCCGCTGCGCACCTTCGATCCGGGGACGTCACGCCAGTGCCCGAAGGACAGGAACCCGATCTTGGTCATGTCCATGCGAACGCATCCGAGGTGGTGTCCATTCCGCCGGACTACGGTCGGCGGCATGGAGGATCCCCGCGACGCACTCACGACCGAGCGCGCGCGTGCCGAGAAGCTCCTCGCGGACGTCGAGCGCAGCATGCGGGACGTCAGCGATGCCCGGGACGGCGCGAACACCGACGACGAGCACGACCCCGAGGGCGCGACCCTCGCGTGGGAGCGCGGCTCGCTCGGTGCGGTGCGCGACGACGCACGCCGACGGATCGACCAGGTCGACGCCGCGCTCGCGCGGCTCGACGCCGGCACCTACGGGATCTGCGCCGTTGGCGGCGAACCGATCCCCGATGCCCGACTGGCCGTGGTCCCGTGGGCCGCGACGTGCGTCGCGCACGCGTGACGAGCCTCCCGTCCGCCGTGTGGTGACCCGCTGCTGACGGGAGGCCCGGTGCCGGTCCGCGGGGAACGCGACACCGGGCGGGTGGTTGCGCCGCGCATCCGTGGGGGCGGTGTCGCGAAGGCCGCGGCACCCACCGCGTCAGCGGCTTCTGCGCCGCTGATTCCCAGCCGCGCGCCCTAGCGTTCCGGGCATGGAGCGAGAGCCGAACGACCGCACCGCGATCACCGCGGACGGCGAGCGGCGCGTCCGGTTCCGGTGGTTCCACGACATGCGCGCCTGGATCCACGCCCGACCGCACGTGCACCTGTTCTGGAAGGTGCTGGTCGGCATCGTCGGCGGGCTCGTCGTGATCATCGGGCTGATCCTCGTGCCGCTGCCCGGGCCCGGGTGGCTCGTGGTGTTCATCGGGCTGACGATCCTGGCGAGCGAGTTCCACTTCTTCCACCGGATCATCACGTGGCTCAGGGCCCAGCTGCACCGCTTCTGGGACTGGGCGAAGGCGCACGGGCCGCAGTGGCTCCGGAACGCGGCCGACCGGGGCAAGGCCGACGTCGACGCGGCACACGCCGATGCCCGTCGGAGCATGCGGCGCCCGGCCCGGCCTGGCCACTAGCGCGGGCGGGGCCCGCGCGGCGCGGCGCTCGCGCGGCGCGGCGCGGCTAGTCCGCGGCGGCGGCGCTCGTGCGGATCGAGCCGGTGGCGGTGCGCTCGAGGACCTCGGACGCCTGCTCCTCGACCGCGGCGGCGTCCCTCGACACGAGCTGCAGCAGGAGGGCGACGACCGCGGCGACGACGATGAAGGCGCCGTACCCGGCGAGCACCGGCACGAGGCCGACCGTCGGTTCGAGCAGGCCACCGATCACTGCCGGCACACCGAAGGCCAGGTAGGACACGACGTAGATCGTGGAGAGCAGCCCCGCACGGTGCGTGGGCGCGGCGGTGGCGAGCAGCATCCGGAGCGGCGCCTGGAAGCCCGCGCCGAACCCGACTCCCGCGATCGCACTGCCGACGACGAGCCCCGGCAGCGAGTGCGCGAACACGAACGACACCGTGACGATCGGTCCGAGGATGAGCGCGACGAGGCCGATGAGGACCCCGATCCGGGCGTCGAGCCGCTGGATGGCGAGCCCCGTCAGCGCGCCGACCCCGGTGACCACGGCGATGAGCGCCCCGGCCGCGAAGTGGTTCGTGATGCCGAAGACGGCGCCGAGTGCCGAGGGGACCAGCGACAGGAACAGTCCACCGAGCGCCCAGCTGGCGATGAGGGAGCCGGCGACGCCGCGGAACAGACGACGGGACGAGCGCGGGACGGAGATCGTCGGGCGCAGGGAACGGAGGGCTCCCGGACGGCGGGTGACCTGCTCGGGCACGACGACGAGCGCGATCACCATGAGGACCAGCAGCGACCCGAAGAGGACGTACACGAGCTGCTCCGGTGCCGGGCCCCACTCGACGAGTGCGCCGCTCGACAGTGCGCCGGTGGCGAGGGCGATCGGCGGGATGACGCCGTTCAGGACGCCGGCGAGCGACGGGTACCGCACGAGCGAGTTGTCGATGAGCGCGGCACCGAGTGCGCCGATGAGCAGGCCGACGGACATGCCCTGCACGATGCGGTCGACGATGAGCGCGCCGAGGCCGTCCGCGATCGAGAACAGCCCGAGCGACAGTGCGACGCCGAGGCCGCCGACCACGAGCACGGGCTTCCGGCCGACGTGGTCGGACAGGCGCCCGGCGACGAGCAGGCTGAGGAGGAGTCCGGCGACGTAGATCGCGAAGACCCCGGTGAGCATGAGCGGGGTGAGGTGCCACTCCGCGGCGTACACGGGGTAGATCGGCGACGGGACGGCCGACGACGCGACCGAGACGAGCAGCATCGTCGCGAGGATCCAGAACCCGGCGACCGAGCGAGCTGACTGCATGAGCGTCCCTTCCGTTGCGGCCGAGGGGCCGTCGCGGCCGACGCAGGCCGCTGTACGAGTGAAGTCGTACGGCATTGGTACCGCACCTCGCTGTACGACGCAAGTCGTACTGTGAGGCGAACGGTGGTAGCGTCCCGTCCATGCCCGAGCGCGTGGATGCCCCCGAACGGCTGCCTCAGCCGACGGTGGCCGAGATGGACCTCCCCGTCGTCATGGACGCCCTGTCGGACCCGATCCGCCTCGCGATCATGCACCGGTACCTCGTCGATGCCGCCGGTGGGGTGCGTTCGTGCGGCTGGGTCGGCGTCGACCGGCCGAAGTCCACACTGACGCACCACTTCCGCGTCCTCCGCGAGGCCGGGCTGCTCGAACAGCACCGCGAGGGCCTGACGCGGAGCAGCCGTGCGCGGATCGACGACGTGCAGGAGCGGTTCCCGGGCCTGCTGGACCTGGTGTTCGCGTGGCAGGTCCCCGCCGCACTGATGCGGTCGGACATCGACCTGTGAGCGCGAGCACCCACGTGCTGCCCAGGATCACCGCCGACCCCGCGGTCACCGACGCGCTCGCCGCGGACCTGACCGCCGCCGGGTTCACCGTCGAGGGCGTCGACGCCCTCTGGGGTGCTGACGCGGCCGCGGCGCTGCACCGGGGCAACCGGATGGCGGCCGTCCGTGCCGCGCGCGGCCGCGTGACCGAAGCGCTGCTCCCGCGGTACACGCTCGCCGGGATGTTCGTCCTGGGGTTCCGCATGCCACTGAGCGAGGCCGAGCGGGCGCTGCCGAGGGTCGGGGTCGATGCACTCGTCCGTGCCGGGCTCGTCCGGCTCGAGGACGCGGACGTCGATCCCCGTGCGCTGGTCGACCAGAGCGACCCGGAGCGCATCGCCCACCTGACCGAGCCGAACGTCGTCCCGACGGTCGACCTGCGCCCGTACGCGTTCGTCGACGACGCCGGAGCCGGCAGCTGGTGGATCGTCTCGGACCTCGGGGAGCTCGCCCTCGGTGCCGCGCTCGACGAGGAGCACGTCCTCGGCATCGGCGGTGCGACGACGACCCTCAGCGGCCTGCAGGTCCCCGTGCCCGTCCACCGGGTGCTCGACCTCGGTACCGGCTGCGGGATCCAGGCCATGCACGCCCGGCGCTTCGCGGACGAGGTCGTCGCCACCGACATCTCCCGGCGGGCCCTGGACATCGCCCGGTTCAACGCGCAGCTCAACGGCATCGACGGCATCGACTTCCGCTTCGGCTCGCTGTTCGAGCCCGTCGCGGGTGAGCGCTTCGACCGGATCGTGTCGAACCCGCCCTTCGTCATCACGCCCCGGACCGAGGGCGTCCCGTCCTACGAGTACCGCGACGGCGGCATGGTCGGCGACGCCCTGGTCGAGACCGTGCTGACCGGGCTCGAGGACCACCTGGAACCCGGCGGGACCGCGCAGCTCCTCGGCAACTGGGAGTACCACTGGGGCGTCGACGGCCTCGATCGCGTGCGCTCCTGGTTCGAGCGGACAGACCTGGACGCGTGGGTCATCGAGCGGGAGCGGCAGGACCCGGCCGCCTACGCCGAGACGTGGATCCGGGACGGCGGCACGAAGCCCGGTACCGCTGACTTCGACCAGCTGGTCGGCGCGTGGCTCGACGACTTCCAGGCGCGGAAGGTCACCGGGGTCGGTTTCGGCTACGTCGTGGTCCGGAAGGGCCGGACGGGAGGCCCGGCGCACCTCCGCCGGTTCGAGCGCGTCCCCGAGACGCTCGGCTCCAACCCCGCAGGCCTCGGCGCGACGGTCGCTCGCGTCCTCGACGCCGCGGAGTGGCTGGCCGCGCACGACGACGAGGCGCTCGCGGCCGCACACCTGCGGACCGCCGGCGACGTCACCGAGGAGCGGTACTACTGGCCCGGCAACGACGACCCGACCGTGATGACGCTCGTGCAGGGTGGTGGCTTCGGTCGACGGGTCGACGCGGACACGGCGCTCGCCGCGTTCGTCGGTGCCTGCGACGGCGACCTGTCCGTCGCGGCGATCATCGGCGCGCTGGCGCAGATCACGGGCGTCGACGAACAGGCGCTCGCGGCGGACCTGCTGCCGGCCGCCCGTGACCTGGTGCTCGACGGGCTCCTCACCCCCGCGTGAACGGACGGGGCCGGCAGTGACCGGCCCCGCCGTCGCCGTCGCCGTCGCTCAGGAGCGGTGGTCGCGCCAGGAGTGCTGCGGGTCGTACCCGAGGAGCTCGCGGGCCTTCTCCGACGACAGCAGTGAACTGACGCCGTCGATGTCCGAGCGGCGCTCGATGTCCGGCACGTACCGCTCGACGAGCTCGATCGTCGGGGTGTCCATCACCGTGTCCGGGCTCGCGATGACGAACGCCTCGAAGCCGGTGAGGTCGGCCTCGAGGGCCTTCCGGACCGCCTGCGCACCGTCGCGGGAGTCGATGTAGGACCACAGGTTGAAGGTCTTCGCCTCCGGGGTGGCGTCCCACGGGTACGACGGGTAGTCGGTCTCGTCCATCACGTTCGAGAACCGCAGGCCGATCATCTTCAGCGTCGGGTCCCAGCGCGTGAAGTGACGGGCCATCTCCTCCTCCACGGCCTTGCCGAGGGAGTACGAGGACTGCGGACGCACCGGGAACTCCTCGTCGACGGGCAGGTACGGCGGGTGGTGCTCGCCCATCGGGATGCCGAGCAGGGTCTCGCTCGACGCCCACACGACGTTCGTGATCTTCGCCGCGCGTGCGGCATGGAAGACGTTGATGGACGCGGTCACGTTGTTCGTGATGAGCGCGACGTCCGGGACCTGCCCGGGTGCCGGGACCGCGGCGAGGTGCACGACGGCGTCCACGGAGTCGTAGCGGTCGTCGATGCCGAGCAGGGCGTTGAGCACCTGCCCGTAGTCGGTCAGGTCGATGCGCACGAACTGCACGTCCTCGGGCTTGTCCGGAGAGGGCACGCGGTCCAGGAGCACCACGTCGTACCCGTGCTCGTCGAGGTCGCGCACCACCGCTCGTCCGAGCTTGCCGCTGCCGCCGGTCACCACTACGCGCGTCATCGCGCCTCCGCTCGTCGTCGAGTCTGTCGGACCGTCGGGTGAGGGTCCTACGCCTTCATCCTGCCCGATGCGACCTGGGCGAGCGCGAGCCTGGCGACGAGTTCGACGTGCGCCGCCATGTCGCGCGACGGGTCGAAGAGCCACTGGATCTGCATGCCGTCCGACACCGCGAGCAGCACGCTCGTCAGCTCCTCGGCGTCGACGTCGGTGCGGAGCCGGCCGTCCTCCTGCATGGCGCGGAAGTCGGCGGCCATGTCGCGGCGGGAGTTCTCGTAGCGCTGGCGGAAGTACTCGTGCGCCGGGTGCTCCGGGTCGGTCGCGGCCGCGGCGGAGAGGTTGACGAACATCTGCACGAGCCCGGGGACCTCGGCGTTGTGCCGGACGATCGCGGCGAGGAGCTCGGCCGGGTCGGCGGCGTTCCACTCGGTGGCGTTGTCGAGCTCGTCGCGGCGCCGGAGGATCTCCACCCAGAGCTCGTCCTTCGAGTCGAAGTAGTGCAGCAGCCCGGCCTGCGTGAGGCCGACCGCGTCCGCGATGTCCTTGATGCTGGTGCGCCGAAAGCCCTGCTGGGCGACGAGTTCGAGCGCCACCGTGAGGATCTCGTCGCGCTTCGCGATGCCCTTCGCGTATGAACCCCGTCGTGCCATGGCAGGACTGTACCGCCTGGCTCGTTCCGGTAAAACCTAGTAGCGCTTGGTTTTGGTGGTACCGTGGCAGGAGCCGCCGACGAAGGCGTGCGAGTCGCCGACGCCGGCGGCGCACCCGATGGAGGTTGCAGTGGCCAACGACGCCCTGACCGTTTCCGACGCCCCGACCGCAGTCGCACCCACGCGCGGCCGAGGCAGCTCGCTCATGTACACGCTCGGCATGCCGATCGCGATGCTCGGCCTGTACATCGCCCTGCTCCCGCCGGTGCTCGTCGCGATGGCGCTCAAGGTCGCCGAGATCGCGCCGGACGACCAGGCCGGCGTGCTCGGCCTGGCGCTCGGCGTCGGCGCCTTCGCCGCGATGGTCGCCAACCCGCTGGCCGGTCGCTTCAGTGACCGGACCGCCGGGAGGTTCGGCATGCGTCGTCCGTGGATCATCGGTGGCACCGTGGTCGGCTTCGCGGGCCTCGTGGTCGTCGCGACGACGTCCTCCACCCTGGTCCTGGTGCTCGCCTGGGGCGTCACGCAGATCGCGTTCAACGCCACGATCGCGGCGCTCACCGCCGTCATGCCGGACCACGTCACGCGGTCCCAGCGCGGCCGGGTCGCGGCGCTCCTCGGCCTCGCGCAGAACCTCGCGCTCGTCGGTGGCACGTTCCTGGTGCAGCTGTTCACGACGTCGGCGACGCAGATGATCGTCCCCGGGGCGATCGGGTCCGCCGTGGTGGTGCTCTACGCGCTGTTGTTCCGCGACCGGGTGCTCGTCGAGCGCCCCACCTCGCGCCTCGGCGTCGGGCAGCTGTTCGGCTCGTTCGTGTTCAACCCCGTGAAGCACCCGGACCTCGGCTGGGCCTGGCTCACGCGCTTCATGATGGTCGCCGCGCAGTACACCGCCGTCAGCTACCTCACCTACTTCCTGCGCGACGACATCGGCATCGCGGACGCGCACGTCGCGAACGCCGTCTTCCAGGGCACGCTCTGGAACGTCGTCGGCATCGTCCTCACCTCGCTGATCGCCGGGTGGCTGTCCGACAAGCTCGGCCGCCGCAAGCTCTTCGTCGCCATCGCCGGGATCGTCGGCGTGGTCGGCCTGGTGCTCATCGCCATGGCGCCGTCCCTCGGCATGGTGCTCGTCGGCGAGTTCGTGATGGGCGCCGGCATGGGCGTCTTCTACGCCGTCGACCTCGCCCTGATCACGGACGTGCTGCCCTCGGACGAGGACAATGCGAAGGACCTCGGCGTCGTCAACATCGCGCAGGCCCTGCCGCAGTCGATCGTCCCCGCGTCCGCCCCCGGCGTGATCGCCCTCACCGGCGGGTACAGCGGCTTCTTCATCACCGGCGCCGTCGTCGGACTGCTCGGGATCGTCTCGGTCTCGCGCATCCGCGGCGTGCGCTGACGACCCGACCCCGGCTCTGAACGAAAGGACACACCACCGTGACCACCGCGAACGACGTGACCACAGCCTCCAGTCCGTCCCCGCTGGACGAGCGCATCGGCGCGCTCGTCGACCAGCTGACCATCGAGGAGAAGGTGCAGCTGCTCACCGGGCGTGACTTCTGGACCACCTGGCCGATCGAGAAGATCGGGCTGCGCCGGATGCTCATGTCCGACGGCCCGTCGGGGGTCCGTGGCGAGGTGTGGGACGAACGCGACCCGTCGCTGAACCTGCCGTCCGCCACCGCGCTGAGCGCCTCGTGGGACCGCGCGATCGCGAAGCGCTACGGCGCCGCCGCGGCAGTCGAGGCCCGGCGCAAGGGCGTCGACGTCGTCCTCGGCCCGACCATCAACCTGCACCGGTCACCCCTCGGCGGCCGCCACTTCGAGGCGTTCAGCGAGGACCCGGTGCTGACCGGGGACCTCGCCGCGTCCTACGTCGCGGGCGTGCAGGAGAACGGCGTCGCCGCGACGCCGAAGCACTACATCGCGAACGACTACGAGACCGACCGCTTCACCGCTTCGACGGAGGTGTCCGACCGGGCACTCCGTGAGCTGTACCTGCTGGCGTTCGAGAAGGCCGTCACCGAGGCACACACCTGGGCGATCATGTCCTCGTACAACGCGATCAACGGCGTCACCGCGTCCGAGAACGACCTGCTCGAGACGCCGCTGAACTCCGAGTGGGGCTTCGACGGCATCGTCGTCTCCGACTGGACCGGCGTCCGCTCCGTCGACTCGGCGAAGGCGTCCCAGGACGTCGCGATGCCGGGGCCGAACCCGTGGTGGAGCGAGGGACCGCTGCTCGCCGCGGTGCAGGACGGCTCCGTCCCCGTCGAGGCGATCGACCGCAAGGTCCGTCGGATCCTGACGCTCGCCGCCCGCGTCGGGGCACTGACGGGGTTCGATGCCGTCGCGTCCTCGCCCGTGCACGTCGAGGACGGCGTCGCGTTCGTGCGCGAGGCCGAGGCGGAGGGCACCGTGCTCGTCCGCAACACCGGCGTGCTGCCGCTGTCCGCGCCGGCCGTGTCCCGCATCGCGGTGATCGGCCACAACGCCGACCAGGCGCGCACGCAGGGCGGTGGCTCGGCGACGGTCGTGCCGTCGCAGGTCGTGTCGCCGCTCGACGGCATCCGCGCAGCGCTCCCCGGCGCCACCGTCGACTACGCCATCGGCGCCGTCGTGCAGGAGGGCATCGCGGAGTTCCCGCTGGCGACGATCACCAACCCCGCGACCGGCGAGCCCGGCGCGCGCGTGGCGTTCGTGCAGGACGGGTCCGAGGTCTTCGTCGAGGACCGGCAGGCCACGGCGCTGTTCTGGTTCGGCGGCGACGCCCCGACCCGGACCGCCGACCGGCTCGACATCACCACGACGTACACGGCGCAGACCCCGGGCACGATCCGGATCGGCGTCGGCGCGTCCGGTCGATCGCGGATGTGGATCGACGGCTCGCTCGTGCTCGACGAGGACGTCGCCGTCGAGGGTGACCAGCTCGGTGCTGCCTTCCTCAACCCCCCGGCACGGTCCGTCCCGGTCACCGTCACCGCTGGCCAGGAGCTCGCGATCCGGATCGAGCACGACATCGTGCAGGACGAGGCGCTCGGCGGGGTGCTCGCCTACCAGTTCGGCACCGAGCCCTCGGACGAGGACCCGTCCGTCCTGATCGACGCTGCCGTCGCGACCGCTCGTGACGCCGACGTCGCCGTGGTCGTGGTCGGCACGAACTCCAAGGTGGAGTCCGAGGGGTACGACCGTTCGTCGCTCGCGCTGCCGGGCCACCAGGACGCGCTCGTCGCCGCGGTCGCCGCTGCGAACCCGAACACGATCGTGGTCGTCAACGCCGGGTCGCCGGTGGAGATGCCGTGGCGGGACGACGTCGCCGCGGTGCTGCTCACCTGGTTCGGCGGACAGGAGTACGGGAACGCGCTCGCGGACGTGCTCACCGGCGCTCGGGAGCCGGGCGGCCGGCTCCCGACCACGTGGCCCGCCGCGATGGCGGACGTGCCCGTGCTCGACGTCACCCCGGTCGACGGGGTCGTCCGGTACGACGAGGGTGTGCACATCGGGTACCGCGCGTGGCTCCGCGCCGGCGCCGAACCCGCCTACCCGTTCGGGTACGGCCTCGGCTACACGACGTGGACGATCGACGGCGTCTCGGGCTCGCCCGAGGTGCGCGAGGGCGACGCGGCCATCGTGACCGCCACGGTGCGGAACACCGGCTCGCGCGCCGGGAAGCACGTCGTGCAGGTCTACGCGTCGCGCGCGGCGTCCGCGGTGGACCGGCCCGTCCGGTGGCTCGTCGGGTTCGCGCCCGTCCGGCTCGACGCGGGAGAGAGCACCGAGGTGTCGATCGAGGTGCCGGCACGGGCCTTCGCGTACTGGGACGGCGCGTGGGCGTACGAGCCGGGCACGTTCGCCCTGCACGTCGGGAGTTCGGTCGTCGATGCGGCCGGAACGGTGCAGATCGAACTCGTCTGAGGCCGTTTGATCCGGTTTCCGCGCGCCCCGGGGATACATTCAGTAACATTGATCATGCGTCAGGCGGCTGGTTACCGTCGACGCGCGCACCGACGAGGATCACCGTGAGCGCGACACGGCCTCCTGATCCGGCCGATGGAGCCCCGATGATCCTGGTGCGTCACGATGCGCCCCCGCGTTCTCGCGGGGGCGCATCCCTGTTGCCCGTCCGGCCCCGTCCCGTCCCCGGGGGCATATTTCGTCTACGGAATATCTGCTGACGAATTGTCACGGTTTCCTGAATGCACGGGCGTCGAGTTGTGACAAACAACGCACCAGGTGGAACGATGGGTTCACCATCCCGTACGGATCAGGGACGAGATGGTCATCCGGCGCGGAGCCCCGGGACTCACCACACCGCGGGCCCCGCCGGATGCCCTGGTCACCCGTGCGCTAGTCGTTCAGGTGCGGGGCGATCTGCTCGGCGATGACCGTCAGGATGCGCTCGTGGGACGCGGCGTCGCCGTTGGCGGGCAGGGTGATGACGAGCTCGTCCGTCGCCGCGACGGCGGGGTCCGCCCGGAGCGCGTCCACGATTGCGGCCGGTTCCCCGGACACGACCTTGCTGAAGCGGAACGGCGGGGTGCCGGAGAGCGGACGCCCCTCGTCGTCCATGCCCGAGGCGTAGCCGGTGAGGAACTCCTGGTGGACGGCCCGGTCGTGGTCGTCGAGCAGTGGGACGACGATGCGCCCGACGGCGACCTTCGGGGTGCGGCCGTCCGCGCCGTGCAGTTCCGCGAAGCGTGCGCGGTAGGCGTCGATCTGCGCAGCCTGGGCCACCGCGAAGGGCTCACCGGTGTCCTCCGTGTTCAGCGTCGAGCAGTGCAGCAGCAGCCCCTTCTCGGCCGTGCGGAGGGCGGTGCCCATGCTGCCGCCGCCCCACCAGACGCGGTTGCGGAGGGCGGGGCTGAGCGGCTGCAACGTCAGGTCGGCGCCGGCGGGGATGCTCTCGTACCCCTTGCCGGCCGTGCCGAGGGGCTCACCGTCGAGGACTTCGAGCAAGCGGGCGGCGCGGGCTTCGGCCTCGTCCCGGAAGCTCCGCTCGACGCCGCCGAACACCGGGTCGAGGATCGGGCCGTAGCCGGCGATGCCCGTGCTGATGCCGAGCTGCACCCGGCCGCCGCTCAGGAGGTCGACCGTGCTGGCGTCCTCGGCGAGCCGGACCGGGTCCTCGTAGCGCATCCCGAGCACCGCGGTGCCGAACCCGATCGTGCTGGTGCGCTGCGCGGCTGCCGCGAAGAACGTCATCGGGCTGGTGAGGAACGGCTCGAAGTGCCGACCACGCACCCAACCGGTGCCGTAGCCGAGGCGCTCGGCCGTCTCGAAGAGGCGGAGGCCGTCCTCGAGTGCTGCGGCCGCGCCGGCGGGGCCGCCGTGATTCGGGACGAAGGAGAGGAAGCCGAGTTCGCGCACGGGGTGAGTCTATGCGCCTGTATGCAACGGGGCCATGGTTCCCGTCTGTGGAACGTTCGCCACTCCTCCACAGGTGCCGAGCCTCCCGAGCGTCGCTCGTCAGCATGCTGGGAGGATGGGTCCATGACCGACGTCACCACCCAGCCACCACTCGTCGCCGCGCTGCCGGCGGCCCCCGGCGGTGTCGTCGACCCCGATGCCGTCTACCAGGCCTTCGCCGACTGGGCCGAAGCCGGCGGTCGGCCCCTCTACCCGGCGCAGGACGAAGCCCTCATCGAGCTCGTGTCCGGGGCGAACGTCGTGCTCAGCACCCCCACCGGTACCGGCAAGTCCCTCGTCGCGGCCGGTGCGCATTTCGCGGCGCTCGCCGAGGGCAAGCGGAGCTGGTACACGGCACCGATCAAGGCGCTCGTCTCGGAGAAGTTCTTCCAGCTCGTCGACCTCTTCGGTGCGCAGAACGTCGGGATGGTCACGGGGGACTCGAGCGTCAACGCCGATGCCCCGATCGTCTGCTGCACCGCCGAGATCCTGGCGAACCTGGCGCTCCGCCAGGGCCCGGACGCCGACGTCGACGTGGTCGTCATGGACGAGTTCCACTTCTACGGCGACGCCGACCGCGGATGGGCCTGGCAGGTGCCGCTGCTCGTGCTGGAGCGGGCCCAGTTCCTGCTGATGTCGGCCACCCTCGGGGACGTCACGACCATCGCCGACGACCTCTCCCGGCGCACCGGCCGGCCGACCGCCCGGGTCACCGGCGTCTCACGACCCGTGCCGCTCGAGTACGAGTACGTGATGACGCCCGTGCAGGAGACGGTCGAGCGGCTCCTCGACGACGGCAAGGCACCGATCTACATCGTGCACTTCGCCCAGGCCGCCGCGCTGGAACGCGCGCAGGCGCTCATGTCGGCGAAGGTCGCCACACGCGAACGGCGCGACCAGATCGCGGAGGCGATCGCCGGGTTCCGGTTCAGCGCCGGGTTCGGGCAGACGCTCTCCCGGCTCATCCGCGCCGGCATCGGGGTGCACCACGCGGGCATGCTGCCGAAGTACCGGCGCCTCGTCGAGCAACTCGCGCAGCGCGGCCTGCTGCCGGTGATCTGCGGGACGGACACGCTCGGCGTCGGGATCAACGTGCCCATCCGGTCCGTGCTGCTCACCGGTCTCACGAAGTTCGACGGCACCCGGATGCGGCAGCTCTCCGCGCGCGAGTTCCACCAGATCGCCGGACGTGCCGGTCGTGCCGGGTACGACACCGAGGGTGATGTCGTCGCCGAAGCGCCCGAGCACGACATCGAGAACGCGCGCGCCGTGGCCAAGGCGGGCGACGACCCGAAGAAGAAGAGCAAGATCAAGCGCAAGAAGGCGCCAGACGGGTTCGTCTCGTGGGGACAGGCGTCGTTCGAGCGTCTGATCCAGGCCGAACCCGAGCCGATGGTGTCGCGGATGCGGATCACGCACGCGATGGTCCTCGCCGTCGTCGGGCGCGGGGGAGACGCGTTCGCCGCGGTGCGGTCGCTCGTCTTCGAGAACCACGAGCCCCGCGCGCGGCAGCTCGCCATGGCGCGGCGCGCACTCACGATCGCGCGCACGCTCATCAACGCGCAGGTCATCGAGCGGGTGCCAGGGCCTCCCGTCACCTACCGCCTGACCGTCGACCTGCAGGCGAACTTCGCGCTCAACCAGCCGCTCTCACCATTCGCGCTCGCCGCGTTCGAACTGCTCGACCCCGAGTCGCCGACCTACGCGCTCGACATGGTCTCGATCGTCGAAGCCACCCTCGACGACCCGCGGGCGATCCTCTCGCAGCAGCAGTTCAAGGAGCGCGGTGAAGCCGTCGCCCGGATGAAGCAGGAAGGCATCGAGTACGAGGAGCGCATGGAGCTCCTCGAAGAGGTCACCTGGCCCAAGCCGCTGGACGAACTGCTGACCGCCGCGTACGACGCGTACGCGGCCGAGCAGCCCTGGGTGCTCGACTTCACGCTCTCGCCCAAGTCCGTCGTCCGCGACATGTACGAGCGCGCGATGACCTTCGGCGACTTCGTGCGGTTCTACCAGCTCACCCGCTCCGAGGGACTCGTGCTGCGGTACCTCTCGGACGCGTACCGGACCATGCGGCAGACGATCACCGAAGACCAGCGCACGCCCGAGCTCGACGACCTCATCGAGTGGCTCGGCGAGCTCGTCCGGCAGGTCGACTCGTCCCTGGTCGACGAGTGGGAAGCCCTGGTCAACGGGGACGTGTCGCTCGCCGCCGCCGAGCACGAGGAGATCGCCCCGCCGCAGCCGTCACGACTCACCGGCAACGTCCGTGCCTTCCGGGTGCTCGTGCGGAACGCGCTGTTCCAGCGGGTGCTGCTCGCCGCGCGCGACGACGTGGACGGTCTGGCGGAACTCGACAGTGCCGCCGGGTTCGACGCGGACGCGTGGGACGCCGTGCTCGAGGAGTACTACGAGTCACACGACGACGTCGGGACGGACGCTGAAGCGCGGTCGATGCAGTACCTGGTGCTGTCCGAGCAGGGCCGGACGTGGCGTGCTCGACAGATCTTCGCCGACCCGTCCGGGGACAAGGACTTCGGGTTCTCGGCGACGATCGACCTCGACGCCTCGGACGAAGCCGGAGAGGCCGTCGTGCGGGTCACCGAGATCGGGCGGTTCGACGGGTGGGCCGAGGTCGACGTCGACTGACGCCGGGAACACACGGTGCCCCGTCCGGGTACGTTCGGCGTGACCCCACGGAAGGAACCACCATGCGCATCGGATCGAGCATCGCCCTGATCGTCATCGGCGCCATCGTCGCCTTCGCTCTGGACTTCCAGCTCGCGGGCGTCGACCTGCGGCTGATCGGGTACATCCTGATGGCGGCCGGCGTCGTGCTGCTCATCATCAGCCTGGCCGTCGCGTTCGGTGGTCGTCGGTCGACCACCACCACCCGGTCGGGCGTCGATCCCGCATCGGGCGAGCAGATCACCCGGCAGGACCGACGCGACGGGTCGTACTGACACCCGTCGTCGTGGGCGCCCGGCCCTAGCCGACCAACCCGCGCGCGACCATGCTCTCCGCGGCGGCGGTGATCGCGTCCTTCGGGTCCCGCGGCGTCCAGCCGAGGACCGTCCGGGCGCGCTCGTTCGAGGTGCGCTTGGCGTAGCCGAGGTCGGGGACGGACGCCCGGAACTCCGGACGGAACCTCGCCGCTGCACGCACCGCGGCGTTCGGCATCGAGTGCTTCGGCACCTTCGTCGCAGCCTCGCCGAGGCGCTCGCGGAGCGTCGCAGCGATCTCGGCCATCTCGAGCGCCGGCCCGTTCGAGAGCAGGAACCGCTTGCCGGCAGCCTCCGGGACATCGATCGCTGCGACGTGTGCGGCTGCGACGTCCCGGACGTCGACGATCGGGATGAACAGCTGCGGGGTCGCCGGCATCGACCCGTTCAGCATCGACTGCAGGATGTGGTTGGCGCCGGAGACGCTGCTGCCCATCGCGGGACCCATCACGGCGACGGGGAGCATGGTGACGAGTTCGGGCGTCCCGGCAGCGTCGGCGCCGGCCACGAGATCCCACGCCGCGCGCTCGGCAAGCGTCTTGCTCTTGCCGTACGCGTCCACGCCGGGGCCGTCCAGCACGGTCCAGTCGTCCTCGGTGAACACGTGGTCGGTGTGCGGGTGGCCCCAGCTCACCGCGTGGAACGCCGAGGTCAGGACGACACGACGCACGCCGGCGTCACTGGCGGCGCGGAGCACACGGACCGTGCCCTCGACCGCGGGCTCGATGACCGTCGCCTCGTCCTCGACGTGTCCGGGCATCACCGGGGACGCCACGTGCAGGACGACGTCGACGTCGGCGGTCGCAGCGGCCCAGCCGTCGTCCGCGGTGAGGTCGGCGGCGACGAACTCGAGCCGATCGCCGGCCGTCATGCCGGAGTCGGTCAGGACTGCACGCACCGCCGCCTCCTTGTCGAGCGAGCGGATCGTGGCGCGGACGTCGTGGCCGGCGTCGAGGAGCTGCAGGATGCAGTGTCCGGCGATGAAGCCGGAGCCGCCGGTGACGAGGATGCGGGTGGTGTCGGACATGTGGACCTCCTGGTGTCTGGTCCCACCCTCCAGCGGTGTCGGCGGCCGTTCCAGACCGCTCCGCTCCTGGTAGCGCGGCGACCAGGCAGCGGCGCACGGATCTGCCTACCGTGGGGAGCATGACCGACGAGACGAACCCCCTGGGCGAGTTCCTCCGTGCCCGGCGCGAGCTGGTCACCCCGGAACGCGCGGGCATCCCGGTGGCAGGGGTCCGGCGGGTCCCCGGGTTGCGGCGGGAAGAGGTCGCGATGCTCGCCGGGATCAGCAGCGAGTACTACCTCCGGTTGGAGCAGGGGCGGTACCGGAACCCGTCGGCGCAGGTCCTCGAGTCCGTCGCGCGGGTGCTGCAGCTCGACGAGGACACGACGGCGTACCTGCTCGGGCTCGTGGTCGAGCAGCCCCGGGCGCACCGGCAGCGCCGACCCGTGCGCGAGGTCGTGCCCGCCGGACTCCGTGCGTTCGTCGACGGGCTGGGCACCCCCGCCTTCGTCGAGGGCCGCTACCTGGACGTCCTCGCCGCGAACCCGATGGCGGCCGCGCTCTCACCCCGGCTGGTCGTCGGCGCGAACCGGCTCCGTGACGTGTTCCTCGACCCGGAGGAGCGAGCGCTGTTCGTCGACTGGGAGCTGGCGACCGAGGGGCTCGTGGCGTCGTTCCGGCAGTCCGTCGGGACCTCGATCGACGACCCGCGGTGCGTGGAGCTCGTCGGGCAGCTCTCCATCGCGAGCCCGCGGTTCCAGCGGCTCTGGGGACGGCACGACATCGGCGGGCGTCGGGGCGCGGTGATGCGGTTCGACCACCCCGTGGTCGGAGCACTGCAGCTGCACCGGGAGAAGCTCATCGTCGCCGAGGCGCAGGACCTCACCGTGGCGATCTACCACGCCGACCCCGGCACGGCGGACGCGGAGAAGCTGGCGCTGCTGGCGTCGACCGTCGCGGTCTGACGCTGCTCGCTCAGGGATGCTCGGGCAGGTACTCGTGCCGGAAACCCTGGACACTCGCCGCGATGTGCTCGTAGTCGCGGTCGGCGCTCAGCACCGTCGCCCCGTTGCAGATCGCGTACGCCGCGATGTGGACGTCGATCGGCCCGGCTCCTCGTGCGAACCCGTTGCTCCACAGAGCACTCTGGATCGCCGTGACATCGTCGACGTCGGGGTGCACTGATGCTTCGAGGAAGGCTTCCATGTCCCCGCAGTGTTCGTCGTGATCCGAGCTCGAGCGGGCCGAGTGGCAGTACTCGAGGACCTGGGGTGGGCAGGTGAGGATGAGGTCCTGTGTGGCGATGGCACGCAGACGCTCCGCGATCCCAGGAGCCCGGCCCGCCTTCCACCACACCGAGTTGTCGACGATGTAGGTCGCCATCAGGGGTGCAGTTCGTCCGCCGCCGCGGGCTCGTCAGCGAAGTTCCTCGCGATGATCCGCTCGACTGCCGCCGGTTGACGCCGTACTGCGATGAGCGTCTCGAGAGCACGCTGCACGACTTCGCGGTTCGAACGCGCCCCCGTCAGTTGCTTCGCATCGTCGAGGACGCGCTGATCGAGGTCGATCGTCGTGACTGCCATACCGACTCCCATCGTTTGTATAAGCGAGTATATAGACGGGGCCAGCGCCTGTGCCAGGTGAGCACGAGGCTGGCGAGCGCGACCGCGGCGGGGGTCTCCCACGGGATCGAGGAGCTCGGGTGACGGCTCAACGCTCAGCGACGGACGAGGGCGTCGACGGACTCCTGGTAGACCGCGAGCACCTCGCGCATGACGTCGTTCGTGGCCGACGTCCCGAGCTCGACGAGGCCGTCGTCACGGTTCTCGGGGCGGAACCAGTCGAGGTCGCCCGCGCGGATCAGCTTCTGCCCGATCCCGGTGCGGGGCACGCCGAACTCGAACTCCGTCCAACGGCCCTGCTGCCACGCCCGGCCGACACTCCAGCTCGCGGGCTCGGGGGCGGGAGGGGTGGACGAGGCCGCGGCGATCCGGGCCTCGACGGCGTCGCGAGGGTAGGCACTCGGATCGTCGCCGTGTTCGAACGTCCAGGTCGGACCGATCCCCATCCACGAGATGAGGAGGCCGAGCGCGAACGACTCGGTCGTCAGGGCGAGCGTCACCCGCTGATCGGTCGGGAGCTCCGTCGAGAGCAACTGCGGTCCAGCCGCGATGACGGCGCCGTCGCGGGACAGCCAGCACGACCACTTGCTCGTGACCCCGCCGCTCCGTGCTTCCGCGCCGAGGGCGATCACCGTGTCCGCGCGGACGTCGAGGTACTCCTGCGCGGCGGGGCTGGGGGCTCCGGCGTCCGTGATCATCCCGGCGGCGCGCAACTCCTCGAATGCCGGCGTCGAGGGTCGTACGCGGAAGAAGCGTCCTCTCCGTGCCTTCCACAGCGCTTCCCAGCTGTCCTGGGAGAGGCGGACGCGGCCAGCGGGGTACGGCTGCGCCACGGCGACCCGTGCGAGCGACTCGCGCGGGAGCCCCTGGCGCTCGGTGGCGGCCTGGTCGATCGCGACGTCGGTCATGCTGCGTCCTTCACTTCCATGCCGCCGGCGATCATGTCGAACTGGTCCTCGACGAGGAACCGATCGCGGATCGAGGCGCTCATCGTCAGGTCGATCGCGTGACACCCTGTCGCGATCACGTACCGCGTGACCGAAACGCACACCCCGTCGGTCTCGTACAGCGACTCGACGACGCGCCCTTCGCCGCCCTCGAGGAACCAGGGCTGGTCGGCGACGACGTGCGACCAGACGGGGAGGGCGCGCGCCTCGCTGATCGCGCGGGCGCCGAGAACGTGGATCGGCTCGGTGCTCGCTCGGACCGAGAGGACCCCGTTGGGGCGGAAGGTCCAGGCGCCGTCGTCCGGCGCCGCGACCGCCAGCACCTGCCCGTGCGCGTCGACCTCCTGCCATCCGTCGGGGATGACGAGGTCGACGAGCGGTGTGCGCACGCTCCGCCACCCAGGCGCCGTCATACCGAAGCGTTCTCTACGTCAGAACAGGGTCGCGGGCGGCGTCGCCTCGGGCAGCGGCGCTGGCTCGGTCACCTCGACGCCGGGCCAGCCCGGGCCGTGGGGGACCTCGGTGTGGTTCTGGTACGCGGTCGCAGCACCACGGGCGCGGACGTCGGCGGCCTCGTTCATCTCATGGCCGACGTGACCCCGGACCCACTCGAAGGTGACCTTGCGGCCCTGGAGCTCGGCGTCGAGCTCCTTGATGATCTCGACGTTCATGACCGGCTTGCCGTCGGCCTTCCGCCATCCCTTCCGCTTCCACCCCGCCAGCCACTCGGTGCACGCCTTGATGGCGTACTGGCTGTCGCAGAGGATGTGCAGCGGTTCGCCGGAGTCCTTCGTGGCGCGGAGCAGCTGCAGCACGGCGGTGAGCTCGCCCTGGTTGTTCGTGGCGTTCGGCCAGCCGCCGGCTGCCCAGCGGTCGTCGTCGACGTACCAGGCCCAGCCGGCCGGGCCGGGGTTGCCGAGGGCGGAGCCGTCAGCTGCTGCGACGATCGTCACGGGGGACCTCCTGAGGTGGGGCGAGTGCCCGACAACGGTAGCGGACGGGCGCGGGGCTCCGCGTGCTCTCACTGTGCGAGGCTGCCGACACTGTGGGAGGCGCGGGTGCTCGCACAGTGGACGGAACCTCGCACGCTGCGCTCAGAGCGGGGCGGCGCGGAGCGGCGCAGTGCGACGGCGCGGCACCGCGTGCTCGCACGGTGCGAGGGCGCGCAGGTGCGGCGGCCTACCGTCACGCGCATGAGCAACGACATCGCGGGACCCGAGCACGCGGACGACCGGGACCGGAACGACGCACTGCGCGCCGCCGCGCACAGCGACGACGTGGCGGGCGCGAGCGAGCGTCAGCAGCGTGCCGCGGACACCTCCTACAGCCCGTCGAGCGAGCGGGAGAGCGTCTCGTCGCAGACCGAGCAGCGCGACGACGACGACCTGCGCGAGGACGGCATCGACCCGTCGAAGATCACCGCGGCTCCGGGCACGGGCGGCGCCGACGACGCGGGCGACGTGGAGCCCGCGCCGGAGGACCTCCACCTGCCGTGGCAGTCCGAGGACGACCGACGCGGCTAGCGGGCGCTAGGACACCGAATCGGGGTGCGACCCCGTGCGCTGGCCGGACTCGAGCGCAGCGATCGCCGTGAGCTCGTCGTCCGTCAGCGCGAAGCCGTCGACGTCGATGTTCGACCGGATCCGCGACGGTGTGACCGACTTCGGCAGCACCACGACCCCCTGCTGAACGTTCCACCGCACGAGGACCTGCGCCACGCTCACCCCGTGGGCATCCGCGATCCCGACGAGCACCGGGTCCTCGATGAGCCGCCCGCGACCGAGCGGTGACCACGCTTCCGTCATGATGTCGTGCCGCCGGTGGAAGTCCATGAGTTCGCGCTGGGGGAGCCAGGGGTGCCGCTCGACCTGGTTCACGGCGGGCACCTGGCCCGTCTCGGCGATGATCCGCTCGAGGTGCGGCACCTGGAAGTTCGAGACGCCCACGCTGCGCGCACGACCGGACTCCCGCAGTTCCACCAGCGCGCGCCAGGTGTCGACGTAGCGGTCGTTCGCAGCGGCCGGCCAGTGGATCAGGTAGAGGTCGACCGCGTCGAGCCCGAGTCGGTCGAGACTGGCGTCGAACGCCCGCAGGGTCTCGTCGCGTCCCTGGTTGGTGTTCCACACCTTCGTGGTCACGAAGACGTCGTCACGATCCAGTCCGGAGGCTCGGATCGCCTTCCCGACACCGGTTTCGTTGCCGTACATCTCGGCTGTGTCCACGTGGCGGTACCCGGCGTCGAGTGCGGTTCCGACCGCGACCGCTGCTTCCGCGTCGTCGACCTTGTACACGCCGAAGCCGATGGCGGGGACGGACCGACCGTCGCGGAGGGGGATGGAGGTGACCATGCAGACCATCCTGCCGGTCCTGGCGGAGTCGAGTCGGGCCTCCCGTCCGATCTGTGCACAACCGGGCGCGCGCTCCGAGTTGTGGAGGAGGCCCGTTCTCACCCATCGCGCCCGCACTGGAAAGTCGAATCGCGCGTAGGGGGTCGGAAGAATCGACCACCTACGCGCGATTCGACCTCCTACGCGCGGGACGACCCGGCGGAGGCGGGGCGGGGGACGGGCCAGCGAGGACGACCCGGCGGGGCCCCGCGACCCGCGACCCGGCGCCTATGTGGGGATGTTCACCGGCTCGGTGTCGGGAATGGGGCTCGCGTCGCGGCCGCGCAGGTCGGGGAGCCAACGCTTCGCGACCAGCGGCAGCAGCACACCGACGAAGGCGGCGGCTGCGCCGACGACCATGCCGCCCGTCGCACCGTGCATGTCGATGAGGAAGCCGGCGACCGCGGAACCGAGCGCGGCACCGATGAGCTGGCCGGTGCCCATCCAGCCGTAGGCCTCTGCCGTGTCGGAGAACTTCACGGTGGCGGAGACCGACCCGAACATCACGGCGAGGGCCGGCGCGATCCCGCCGCCCGCGATGAGCAGCGCGAACGCGAGCCACCAGAACCCGGTGCCGAACGTGGCGAGCCCCAGGCCGATGAAGACGATGAGCATCCGCGTCCACAGGGTGTTCGGCGAGATCGGTCGGTGGCCGAAGGCCAGGCCACCGACCAGCGAACCGACCGCGAAGATCGCCAGGACGATGCCGGCGTTCGGGCTGCCCTCGCCGAAGGCGCTGGTGACCCCGGCCTCCACCGCGGCGCACGCTCCGATGAGGAGCATGCCGGTGAGGGTCGCGACGACCACGGACGGGCGCTGCAGCACGACGCCGAACGCGCGCTTGGAGCGGGGGATGCGGACGCGGCCGAGCTCGGGGGAGGCGATGAACCAGACGCCGCCGATGACGAGGAACGCCATCGCGAGGACGATCGCCTCGACGGTGCCGATCTGCGTCGCGACGAACGTCGTGATGACGGGTCCGGCGACCCAGATCAGTTCCTGCGCGCTGGCGTCGAGGGAGAAGAGGGGTGTCAGCTGCGTCGAGGTGACCATCTTCGGGTAGATGGTGCGCACGGCGGGCTGGACGGGCGGGACCGCAAGGCCGCCGAGGAACCCGACGACCACGTACGCCCACAGGGGCATGGTGGCGAACGCGATCACGCCCATGCTCACGAGCGCGATCAGGCTGGTCAGGATGAGGACGGGGCGCATGCCCCAGCTGCCCATCCAGCGGCTGGTGAGCGGGCCGGCGATGGCCTGGCCGACGCTGGTGGTGGCGAGCACGAGCCCGGCGGATCCGTACGAGTGGAAGACGTGCTCGACGTGCAGCAGGTACGCCAGCGAGAGCATCCCGAAGGGGAACCTCGCGGTGAGCTGCGCGGCGATCACACGACCCACGCCGGGGGTCTTCAGGAGGTTGCCGTACGCGCTCACGCTCCGAGTGTACGGACCGGACGGGGCACGGCGCGGGCCGTGTGACCACTCCGGGGGAGGGGGTCCGGAACGCGGTTCTCAGACACGCCGATGCAGGGGTACGAACGTCCGGTTTCCACACCTCTGGAGAACCGCCTCCACAGCCTGTTGGGAGTGTCGGTGGCCGGTGCGAGACTGGCGGAAATCCGGGGCTGTGGGGAATCCACAGACTGTGGAGGGTGTTGTGGAGAACTACAGGGGTGTAACACTTCCTCTTGTGGTCACTACCGCGATCGAGCACTACATGTAGTAGCGTCGTGCTCAGCACAGCACACGAACTTCGGACCTGGAATCAGGCCCAGAACCAGGGGTAAACATGGCCGTCACCGTCTACACCAAGCCGTCCTGCGTCCAGTGCACCGCGACGTACCGGGCCCTCGACAACAAGGGCATCCAGTACGAGGTGCACGACGTCTCCACGGACGAAGCCGCGCTCGAGCACGTCAAGAGCCTCGGCTACCTCCAGGCCCCCGTCGTCGTGACCGACGACGACCACTGGTCGGGCTTCCGCCCCGACAAGATCGCGACGCTCAGCGCCGAACTGGCGTAAGGCGTCTCCCGTCCGGTGGGCGGTGACTCGAACTCGATCAGGAGGCTCGACTCACCGCCCACGGACACCCCTCCGGTCCGTCAGTCCGCACCTTCTGTCGAGGAGCGCAGCATGAGCCGACTCGTCTACTTCTCCAGCGTGTCCGGGTACACCGCACGCTTCGTGGAGAAGCTCGGCCGCGACGCGGACCGGATCCCGCTCTACCCGGGCGAACCGTTCCTGCACGTGGACGAACCGTACGTCCTCGTCCTGCCCACCTACGGTGGCGGGAACGGCGAGGGAGCGGTCCCCAAGCAGGTCATCAAGTTCCTGAACGACGAACACAACCGGTCACTGATCCGGGGCGTCATCGTCGGCGGGAACACGAACTTCGGTGAGGCCTACGGCCTCGCGGGCGACGTGGTCTCACAGAAGTGCCACGTGCCCGTGCTCTACCGCTTCGAACTCTTCGGCACGCCGGACGACGTGTCCGCGGTCAACTCAGGATTGGATGCATTTTGGACGCAGCAGTTGCAGACGTCGATCTGACGTCGCCGACGACGGGGATGGACTACCACTCCCTCAACGCGATGCTCAACCTCTACGACGCGGACGGCAACATCCAGTTCGACAAGGACCGCGAAGCCGCCAAGCAGTTCTTCCTGCAGCACGTCAACCAGAACACCGTCTTCTTCCACAACCTGAAGGAGCGGCTCGACTACCTGGTGGAGAACGAGTACTACGAGCAGGCGACGATCGACCTGTACTCGCTCGACTTCATCCAGCGTCTGAACGACCTGGCGTACTCGAAGAAGTTCCGGTTCCAGACGTTCCTCGGGGCGTTCAAGTACTACACGAGCTACACGCTCAAGACGTTCGACGGCAAGCGCTACCTCGAGCGCTTCGAGGACCGCGTCGTGATGACCGCCCTCGGCCTCGCGCAGGGCAACGAGCAGCTCGCGATCGACCTCGTCGAGGAGATCGTCGCCGGGCGCTTCCAGCCCGCGACCCCGACGTTCCTCAACACCGCGAAGGCACAGCGCGGCGAGCTCGTCTCCTGCTTCCTCCTCCGCATCGAGGACAACATGGAGTCGATCTCTCGCGGGATCAACTCCTCGCTGCAGCTCTCGAAGCGCGGCGGTGGCGTGGCCCTGCTGCTCTCCAACATCCGTGAAGCCGGCGCTCCGATCAAGCAGATCGAGAACCAGTCCTCGGGCATCATCCCCGTGATGAAGCTGCTGGAAGACTCCTTCTCGTACGCCAACCAGCTCGGTGCCCGCCAGGGTGCCGGTGCCGTGTACCTGTCGGCGCACCACCCGGACATCATGAAGTTCCTCGACACCAAGCGTGAGAACGCCGACGAGAAGATCCGCATCAAGACGCTGTCGCTCGGTGTCGTCGTGCCGGACATCACGTTCGAGCTCGCGAAGAACAACGAGGACATGTACCTCTTCTCGCCGTACGACGTCGAGAAGGTCTACGGCGTCCCCTTCGGTGACGTCCCGATCTCCGAGAACTACCGCGCCATGGTCGACGACTCGCGCATCAAGAAGACGAAGATCAAGGCCCGCGAGTTCTTCCAGACCATCGCGGAGATCCAGTTCGAGTCGGGTTACCCGTACATCGTGTTCGAGGACACGGTGAACAAGGCCAACCCGATCAAGGGCCGGATCAACATGTCCAACCTGTGCTCGGAGATCCTGCAGGTCAACACCCCGACCACCTTCAACGAGGACCTCTCGTACAAGGAGATCGGCAAGGACATCTCCTGCAACCTCGGCTCGCTGAACATCGCGCTCACGATGGACTCGCCGAACTTCGGCAAGACCATCGAGACGGCGATCCGCGGCCTGACCTCGGTCTCGCAGATGTCGCACATCAACTCGGTGCGTTCCGTCGAGGACGGCAACGACAAGTCGCACGCCATCGGCCTCGGCCAGATGAACCTGCACGGCTACCTCGCTCGTGAGCACGTGTACTACGGCTCCGAAGAGGGCATCGACTTCACGAACATCTACTTCTACACGGTGCTGTTCCACGCCCTGCGCGCCTCGAACAACATCGCCATCGAGACCGGCGAGACCTTCGACGGCTTCCGCGACTCGAAGTACGCGTCCGGTGAGTTCTTCGACAAGTACACCGACGCTGCGTGGACGCCCGCGACGGCTCGTGTTGCTTCGCTCTTCGACAACGCGAACATCACCATCCCGACGCAGGACGACTGGAAGGCGCTGAAGGCGTCCATCCAGGAGCACGGGATCTACAACCAGAACCTGCAGGCCGTGCCGCCGACCGGTTCGATCTCGTACATCAACCACTCCACCTCGTCGATCCACCCGATCGCGTCGAAGATCGAGATCCGCAAGGAAGGCAAGCTCGGTCGCGTCTACTACCCGGCGCCGTTCATGACGAACGAGAACCTGGACTACTACCAGGACGCGTACGAGATCGGCCCGGAGAAGATCATCGACACGTACGCCGCGGCGACGCAGCACGTGGACCAGGGCCTGTCCCTGACGCTGTTCTTCAAGGACACCGCCACCACGCGCGACATCAACAAGGCGCAGATCTACGCATGGCGCAAGGGCATCAAGACGATCTACTACATCCGTCTGCGCCAGCTCGCGCTCGAGGGCACCGAGGTCGAGGGCTGCGTTTCGTGCATGCTGTGACGCCTTCGGCGTCGTGCATGCTGTGACCTTGGTCTTGACCTTCTCCTGACTGGAGGCGCGGTGCCAGCCCGCACCGCGCCTCCGGTCCGACACCTGTTCCGATCCACGAATTCCGGAAGAACGCAATGACTCTCACCGACCCGGTCCACGCCACCGGCAAAGCCGTCCCGCTGATCCGTTCGGTCAGCGCGATCAACTGGAACCGCATCCAGGACGAGAAGGACGTCGAGGTCTGGAACCGCCTCGTCAACAACTTCTGGCTGCCCGAGAAGGTGCCGCTGTCGAACGACGTGCAGTCGTGGAACACGCTCACGCCGGCCGAGCAGACGCTGACCATGCGCGTCTTCACCGGTCTGACGCTCCTCGACACGATCCAGGGCACCGTCGGCGCGATCAGCCTGATCCCCGACGCCGTCACCCCGCACGAAGAGGCCGTCTACACGAACATCGCGTTCATGGAGTCGGTGCACGCCAAGAGCTACTCGTCCATCTTCTCGACGCTCGCGTCGACGCCGGAGATCGACGACGCCTTCCGCTGGTCGGTCGAGAACCCGAACCTGCAGAAGAAGGCGCAGATCGTCCTCGACTACTACACGGGTGACGACCCCCTGAAGCGCAAGGTCGCCTCGACGCTGCTCGAGTCGTTCCTGTTCTACTCCGGCTTCTACCTGCCGATGTACTGGTCCTCGCGCGCCAAGCTCACCAACACCGCTGACCTGATCCGCCTGATCATCCGCGACGAAGCCGTCCACGGGTACTACATCGGGTACAAGTTCCAGAAGGGTCTCGAAGGCCTTTCCGAGGAGCGCAAGCAGGAGATCAAGGACTACACGTTCAACCTGCTGTTCGAGCTCTACGAGAACGAGGTCCAGTACACGCAGGACCTCTACGACCAGGTCGGGCTGACCGAGGACGTCAAGAAGTTCCTGCACTACAACGCCAACAAGGCGCTGATGAACCTGGGCTACGAGCCGATGTTCCCCAAGGAGACGACGGACGTGAACCCGGCGATCCTGTCGGCACTGTCGCCCAATGCTGACGAGAACCACGACTTCTTCTCGGGGTCCGGCTCGTCGTACGTCATCGGCAAGGCGGAGAGCACCGAGGACGAGGACTGGGACTTCTGATCCTGCTCTGACTTACGAGGACGCCCCGCTGGCTTTGGCCGGCGGGGCGTTCTCGTCGTTGTCGGGGGGGGCGTCCGGATAGGGGACCCCGGATTCAAAGGGTCTGCGGACCACCTATGTGAGACCGGACGGCGCGAGTCGTCCGGAGGACGACCGGCTATCGGGCGGTAGATACGAGCGGCTGGAGACTCGATTTGTCGCCGATGCCTTCGAGTGACGCGGTATGTGTCGCTCGAGGGCATCCCGCGGGTTACGACGCGACGTCCGCGCCCTTGGGGAGGAGGACGAGCTTGCCGCGGGCGTTGCTGCTGCGGCTGATCGTGAGCGCGGTTTGCCAATCTTCAAGGGGGAATGTGGCGGCGACCGGCACCCGGAAGCGTCCTTCGGCGGCGAGTGCGGCGAACTCCGGCAGGGCCTCGACGCGGTCGGTGATGTCCTCGGTGGCGGAGGAACGGGTGCCGAGCTCGGCGGCCGCCGCGAAATCGGAAATCGTCAGGACCTGCTTCGGGTCGCCGCCGACGAGGCCGATGAGGTCCGGCAGCGAGCCGCCGACCGGTGCGGTGTCGAGGGCGACGTCGACCGGACCGTCCGCGAGTTCCGCGACGCGCTCCACCATGCCGTCGCCGTACGAGGTGACGGTGGCGCCGAGGTCGCGCAGCTGCTGTGCATAGGTCTCGCCCGCGGTGGCGATGACGTGAATGCCCCGGAGGAGGGCGATCTGCACGGCCGCGAACCCGATCGTGCTCCCGGCGCCGTGCACGAGGATCGTCTTGCCCGGTTCGAGTGCGAGCCAGCGCAGGTGCGCGTACGCGGTGTCGACGGTCATCGGCAGCGCCGCGGCCTGCACGAGGTCGAGCCCCTCCGGGACGGGGAACCAACGGTTCATCACCGCGAAGTCGGACGCGCCCGCGGACGGCGAGTTCGCCCAGTCGGCGGTGCCGAACACCACGTCGCCGACCGCGACACCCCCGACGCCGTCGCCGACGGCATCGACGGTGCCCGCGACGTCGCAGCCGACGCCCCGGGGCAGGGTCCCCGCGAAGAGGCCACCGCACAGCGCCCAATCCGCTGGTGCGAGTCCGGCAGCGTGCACGCGTACACGGATCCGGCCGGATCCCGGCTCGGGTACCGGCGCCGTCTCGAACCGGAGGACGGCCTCCGGCTCGCCGTACTCGTGGAACCGCAGGGTACGCATCGTGTCTGTCATCGGAGTCTCCTGGTCTGTCAAGCGTTGCGACAGCGGCTGACGCAACGAATCGTCAGTCGCTGACTTTACGGTCTGTCAGTCGCTGACGCAACCTGCTAGCATCTGGGCATGCCTCGGGATGGACGGATCGTGCGGGAGCGACTCCAGCGCGCTGCGCTCGAGCTGTTCCGCGAGCGGGGTTTCGATGGTGCGACAACGGAGCAGATCGCGGCGCGGGCAGGCGTCACCGAGCGCACGTACTTCCGGCACTTCCCCGACAAGCGGGAGGTGTTGTTCGCCTCCGAGGACGAACTCCGCGAAGTCACCGCGGGGGCCCTCGCCGCGGCGCCGAGCGACCTGCCGGCACTGCCGGCACTGCTACACGCGTTCCATGACGTCGTGCCGCTCATCGAACGGAACCGGCCACTGGCAGAGCTGCGTGCGCCGATCATCCGGTCCGCCCCTGCACTCCTCGAACGCGAGCACGCGAAGGCCGCAGCACTGGTCGATCTGGTCGCGGCCGGCCTGGTCGCCCGCGGAATCTCCGAACGCGAAGCGCTGCTCTGCGCCCGTGTCGGAATGGACACGTTCAGTACCGCGATCCGACGCTGGACGCCCGGGTCGACCGACCTGCACCACGAACTCGATGACACGTTCGCAGAGCTACAGCAGGTTGCGGCGACGTTGCAGTCCAAACGGCCCGAATGATCGTTCGGCTGCGCGATTCCGAGTAGTACCCGTGGACAGGACCCGTCGCAACTGAATCTGAGCCCGCTTCGTGCGAGCGATCAACCGTCGGACTCAAGGTCAGCGACCGTTTAAGCATCGCGGTGCGAGACGAGGCGGACTCGGGAAGTCGGCGGATCCTCGCGCCATGAACGCTCTACTCATCGGGTACGCCCGCGTCTCAACCTACGAACAGGACCTCACCGCTCAGCGAGTCGCGCTTGAACGGCTTGGAGTCCTCCCGCCCAACATCCACACCGATCATGGCCTGACTGGCACGAACAGATCTCGACCAGGGCTGCGCGAAGCGCTCGCATCTTGTCGTGACGGGGACACTCTCGTAATCGCGAAGCTCGACCGGCTCGCACGAAGCCTCCGCGACGCGAAGGACATCGTCGACGAGCTCACTGCGAAGAACGTCAAGCTGAACATCGGCGGTTCCGTCCACGACCCGAACGACCCCGTCGGCCGGCTACTGTTCAACGTCCTCGCCATGGTGGCCGAGTTCGAATCCGACCTGATCCGAGCCCGAACACGGGAAGGGATGCAGATCGCGAAAGCCAAGGGCCATCTCCGCGGCCGGCAACCCAAACTCAGCTACGCGCAACAACGCCACCTCCTTGAGGTCCACCAAGCCGGCACTCACTCGGTCGCTGAACTCGCCGAGCTGTTCGGTATCGGACGAGCCACTGTCTACCGCTGCATCGAACGACAAGCACACCCCAACCGCTAATCCCTCAGCTCCGCTCTCAAACGCAGGCGTTCGAGAGCGGAGCCTCACCTGCGACCGGAACCGTAACGGACGCGGCCAGGCAGTTTCGAGCAAGCTCGTCCGCTAAACGACCGGCTACCGGGACGGTCCAGGAGACGCTCTGGCACCATCCTGGTCGCACTCGTCTCAGACGAGCGACCGACCTCCGCCGGGTGAACCACCCGACGGCGGTCGCCGCGCGCACATGTTGGCCGCGCGCCCCGTTTGCCGATCAGTCGGTTACCCCGGGTGACGCCATCTTCTCGTGGAGCAGCACGCCGCCGACGGAGTACTTCGTGTCGGAGACCTCGGTGATGAGGACGTGCACCGACTCGACGGGCGCTCCGGTGCTCGCGACGAACGCGTCCGTGATCCCGGCGGCCATGGTCTTGTACTGGACCTGTCGGTCCCCGCGCATGAGTTCGGGGACGATGTCGACGTGAATGATGGGCATGGTGCGGTCCTTTCGTTGGTTCGACCTGACGAGCTTGCGTCAGTCAGTGCCAGCTCCGGAAGACGGCACTTTGCCGTTAGGAACGCACCTCGAGGAAGGGACGCATGGACACGGGCGAGCGACAGGGCGGATTCTGCGAGTCGACGGTCCGACGGACAACCGACCTGATCGGAGGGAAGTGGTCGATGCTCGTGCTGTGGGAGCTCCTGCAGAGCGAACGTCGGTACGCCGACCTCCAGCGCCGCGTCCACGGAATCTCACAGAAAGTTCTCTCCGGCGAGCTCCGTCGCCTCGTCGGAGCCAACCTCGTCGAACGCGAAGTCACCCCGACTGTCCCGCCGCAGGTCACCTACCGCATCACGGCAGAGGGACGAAGTCTCGAAACCGTCTTCCAAGAACTCCACCGATGGGGTGCGTGGCGCTCGAATCAGCACAGGGCCGGGGCTGATGCTCACGACGCCAGGTCCACCTGATTGCACTCACGGTCCTCTGACGTCCCTCCGTTAGCGCTCCCCGCTGGTGCTCTGGAAACTAGCAGTGCCCTATAGCCCATCCGCTAACGGGCAGCGCCGCATACCTCTAAGGAGGGATGTCAGGAGTAGTCGGTGTGCGGCGGTCAGTCCATGCCGAGGTGCTGGCGGACCTTCTCCTCGGGTGAGATGTCGGCGACGTCCGAGACGAAGTCGAGGTCGACGCGGTGGATCCGGCCGGTGAACGGGAAGCCGCCGCGGGTCCGGTAGTACTCGTCGACGGGGGATCCGGTGTTCACGCCGACGCTCATGCTCTCGACCCCGAACCGTGCGCGTACCTGTTCCGGGAGGTCGAGGTGTCCGGCGGGTTCGCCGTCGATGACGAGGTCGACTGTGGCGCTGCCGCCGGGGACGTCTGCACTGGTGAACCGGAACCCGAGCGTGGTGTCGCCGTGCGGCACGGGCCGGTCGGACTCAAGCGTGTGCCGGCGGAGGTTGAAGAAGTTGTAGTGGTAGACGAGCTTGCCGTCGCGGATGTAGAGCACCCACCCCGCGGCGTCGCCGCCCACGTGGAAGAGGACGCCCTCGGCACCGTCGTCCGGGATGGTCACCGGGACGGATACGACGTGGTCGACGTTGTTGAGCTTCGGCCCGCTGCCCTCGGGGAGCCGGCGCAGGCTCGGGGGGAATGAGACGTGTTCCCGGCCGAAGAAGTAGCTCGGGCGCAGTCGGACGTCGAGCCGTTCCGCGAACCGGTCGTCCAACGGCAGCACGTTGTGCTTCGATGCTTCGACCAGGAACAGTTCCTGCATCTCGGCAAGCTTCTCCGGGTGCTGGGCCGCGAGGTCGTGCGCCTGGGAGAAGTCGTCGGCGATGTCGTAGAGCTCCCACGTGTCGTCGTCCCATGGGAATGATCCGGCTCCGATCCAGGGCAGGCGTCCGTGCCGGCAGGAGGCCATCCATCCGTCGTGGTAGATCCCGCGGTTGCCGTACATCTCGAAGTACTGCGTGCGGTGCCGGCTCGTCGCCGGGTCCTCCGTGAACGTGTACGCGAACGAGGTGCCATCGATCGGCGTCTGCGGGACACCGTTGACCATGGTCGGTTCGCTGATGCCGACCGCCTCGAGCACGGTCGGAGCGACGTCGATCACGTGGTGGAACTGGAACCGCCGGGAGCCGGCGTCCGTGATGCGTGCCGGCCAGTGCACGACCATCCCGTTGCGCGTGCCGCCGAAGTGCGACGCGATCTGCTTCGTCCACTGGAACGGGGTGTCCCCTGCGTGCGCCCACCCCACGGCCATGTGCGGGGAGCTGCCGGGCATGCCCCACTCCTCGGAGTGCGGCAGGAGGTCGGCGATGTCCTCCTGGTAGCCGTTCAGCGTGTGGATCTCGTTGAAGGTACCGATGAGGGTGCCCTCGGCGGAGGACCCGTTGTCGCCCATCACGTACAGGAAGAGCGTGTTGTCGAGCTCACCGAGCTCCTCCAGCGTGTCCACGAGTCGGCCGACCTGTTCGTCGGTCGCGGCGAGGTAGTCCGCGAAGTTCTCGAACTGCCGGCGGAACAGGTGCTGTTCATCCTCGGTGTGGTCGTCCCACGCCGGGATCTCCGCGTGCCGTTCGGTGAGGTCGGTGCCGGACGGGATGACGCCCAGGTCGAGCTGGCGCTGGAACACCCGGGCGCGGTACTCGTCCCAGCCGAAGTCGAACTGCCCGTCGTGACGCCCCCGTCGGTCGAGAGGCGGCTGGTGCGGTGCGTGCATCGCGCCGGGGGCGAAGTAGGCGAAGAACGGACGGTCCGGGGCGATGCTCTTCTGCGTCCTCATCCACTGGACACACTCGTCCGCGAGGTCCTCGGTGAGGTGGTAGCCCTCCTCGGGTGTCCGCGGGGGTTCGACCGGAGTCGTGTTCCGGACCAGCTGCGGGTAGAACTGGTCGGTTTCACCGGCGATGAACCCGTAGAAGTAGTCGAAGCCCATGTTCGTCGGCCAGTTGTCGAACGGGCCCGCGGGGCTGGTCATGTTGTCGGGGACGTTGTGGTTCTTCCCGAACCACGCGGTCGCGTAGCCGTTCTGCGACAGCGTCTCAACGAAGGTGCCACAGCTCTTCGGGATGATGCCGGTGTAACCGGGGAACCCCGTCGCCTGCTCGCCGATCACCCCGCTCGCCGCGGTGTGGTGGTTGCGACCGGTGAGCAGAGACGCCCGCGTCGGCGCGCACAGCGCGGTCGTGTGGAACTGGCAGTAGCGGAGCCCCTCATCGGCCAACCGATCGAACGTCGGGGTCTCGATGAGTCCACCGAACGTGCTCGACAGGCCGTAGCCGGCGTCGTCGATGAGCACGACCACGACGTTCGGCGCTGCCTCCGGAGCGCCCTGCGGCGGTGGGAAGTCCGCCGTGGAGTCCTTCGCGTACGTCGCGATGTCCACGTCCGGGAACCGGTACTCCGGACGCGGATACGTGTCGCGGTCCACCGGTCGCTTCCGCTCAGAACCTGTTGCGTCGGTCATCGTGACACGCGCTCCCTCTTGTCGATGAGACCGCGGCAGGCGGGGCCTCGTGAGGAAAGTACGATGCGCCAGCCGCCGTGACGTCACCCGGATCGAGTGACTTCCGTGCACACCGGTCCTCGAGACGGGTCTCCGTATCGACGGTCAGGACATGGCCCCGGCCCGGGTTGACGCTGTCGTGAGCCCGGCTGGGCGGGAGACGGTCCGGAAGCCGGCGTTGCCCATGGACGAGTCCGGTGTGTTCTGCGAGCGTGCCGCGTTCCGGTACCGGTTGCAGTACGAGTCGTGGCACAGGTACGAGCCGCCACGCATGACGCGTGGCGCGTCGGGACTGGTCGTCGCTGGACCTGCCGGGTCGACGACCGCGCCGGCAGCGGCATCGCGGGCGTAGGTGCCGACGTCGAAGACGTCGGCACACCACTCCCACACGTTCCCGACCGTCTGCCATAGCCCGTACTGGTTTGGCTCGTAGGTGCGGACCGGCGCGGTCGTCGGGAACCCGTCGTCCAGGGTGTTCGAGGTGGGGAACGTGCCCTGGAAGATGTTCACGTGCCACCTCCGCCCGTCGCCGTCAGCCGCCCCCAGGTCGTCGCCCCACGGGTACCGGGCCTGGTCGAGCCCGCCGCGGGACGCGGCTTCCCACTGCGCCTCGGTGGGGAGCGCACGGTCCGCCCAGTGGCAGTACGCCTGGGCGTCGTTCCACGAGACGTGCACCACCGGGTGGTCGCCGAACCCGTCGACGGAGGAACGCGGGCCGCCGGGATGACGCCAGTCCGCACCGCGGACACCCAACCACCACGGTGTCTGCGGCGGCTGCCCGAGGACGTCCGTGTCGTCGGCGTCGAGGGCGAGGTGGAACACGGCGGAGTAGCCGAACGTCTCGGCCTCGGTGCGGTACCCGGTCGCATCGACGAACCGGGCGAAGTCGTCGTTCGTGATGCTTGTGGCGTCGATGTCGAACGCGGACACCATCACCGGGTGCACCGGCGTCTCACCATCGCCCCACTTCCCGTCACCGTGACCGTCACCCATACGAAAAGCCTGCGCCGGAACGTGCACCTGCTCGACCGTGTGGCCGTTCGTGGCGACGGGACCCGCGACGGGCGCACCTGCCGAGACGTCCGGCGCCCGGGTGTCCGCGAACAGCTGTGAACGGCCCGTCGGGGCGCAGCAGTCATGCGTGTCGTCCGTCGAGTGCGTGGTCACCGTCTCATTCTCCGTCCGGGTCGTCCCCGATGCGACTCTGGATCGCTGACGTTTCCAGGGCCGCGACGCACAGCGACCGGAGATGCTCCGTCTCGGAGGAGCCGGCCCCCTGCACCACTCCGCTGAAGCAGGTCACCGAAGGACTTCGTCTTCGGCGTCCGATGAACGATCCGCCAATGAGACGGGCGCCGCCGACGTCGAGTACGTCGGCGGCGCGTTCCTTGGGGCGGCGCTCAGGTCCGCCTGAGTCGATTCGTCAGAACAGGGAGTTCAGTTCGCTGTGGTCGACGGACTGCGCCAGGGACTCGTAGGTGCCGGTCGTCAGCAGCTCGTCGAGCAGTCTCGTACGCCGCCTGCGCCACACCCGAACCGAGACTCACACGCGCCACTCCGAGCCCGGCGAGCTGCGCGATGTTCGGGGAACCAGGCCCGGCCATCACGTTGAGTGGACCACCGGTTGCTTCCGCCAGTGCCCTGATCACCTCGACGTCGGTGACTCCGGGAACGAAGACACCATCTGCTCCTGCTTCGATGTAGCGGTTCGCGCGGGCGAGGGTCTCCGAGAAGAGCTGCTCCGGGGCGACCAGACCTGCGAGGTACACGTCCGTTCGGGCGTTGATGAACATCGGCAGCCCGGCACGGTCGACTGTGCGTCGGGCAGCGCCGATGCGCTCCACCAGTTCGGACGGGCGAAAGGCTCCGTCCTCGATGTTGATCTCGACCGCACCGGCTTCGAGTACGGCATGGGCCGTGCGCTCGAAGCCGCCTGCGTCATTTGCGTACCCGGCTTCGATATCCGCGGTGACCGGCACCCTCACTGCGGCGGTGATCCGAGCGAGAGTCGTAACGGCCGCATCGCGCTAGACGACCGCGGTGGGCGGGTGTGACGTGGAACGTCGTTCGCAGCTCGGGCGTTGTGTTCTCCTTGGATGGGCCCTGTCGAAAAGCGTGCCGTCCTCATCCTTGCGAAAGGGATCGGTGGCCGGTGGAGCATCGACATCGGCAGCCACGTCGTCCCCCTCTCTGGGGGAGCGGCTATGGAAGCGCTGAAGATTACTCTTTCGAGGTTGACAGCACGGGGCTGTCTCCAGATCTAGGGGGTCTCGTGCGCACAGTGCTGCACGCTTCACGCCAGAGGGGACGCAGCGTTGCTGCGGCTGCTCTGGGCGCTCTCGCTCTTCTCGGTTCGCTGCTCGTCGCGACGCCGGCGCATGCGCTCAGCGACACCGGAACGGGCGGTGTCTTCGTAGCGGCCACGGGCCGTGTGCTGGATACCAAGAACAACATCGGGGGGTACAACACGCCGATGCCGGCGGACACCTGGCGGACGGTGAAGGTCGCCGGCATGGCAGGTCTCCCCGACGACGGAACCGTCGGCTCCGTGTCACTCGTCGCAACCGTGGCGGACATCCCCTCGCAGGCGATCCTCTATGGTCGTCCGGATACGAACGCTTCGACGACGTCGATGGGCATCTACGGCGGCATTGACAACGACAACACGTCGTTCTCTTCCGTGCTCGCAGTGGCAGCTGACGGCACGATTCAGGTCAAGACGCAGAATTCCGTGCGTCTGATCCTCGACGTGCAGGGTTACTACACGGCGAACACTGACGGCACCGCGCCCGGGGGCTTCGTCCCGTTGAACGGGAAGCGTATCGTCGACACCCGTTCCGGACTGGGCGCGACCAAGGCCACCGTTGCTGGCGGCAAGACCGTGACCGTCCAGGTGTCCGGTACGGCCGGCGTCCCGGCTGACGCTTCAGGGGCGATTGTGAACCTGATCGCGATCAACACGACGGACAAGGTGGGTTACCTCACCCCATATGCGGCCGACGGGACTCGCCCAACGAACTCGTTCAACTATGCCGGAAGCACGACGACCGGCATGCAGGCCCAGGTTCAGCTCTCTGCTGACGGCAAGATCAACATCTACAACGGCACCAGCGCCATCAACCTGGTTGTCGACGTGCAGGGCTACTTCACCGCCGCGGGTAAGAGCGGCGCTGTCTTCACCCCGGGCACCGGCCGCGTCTATGACTCGCGTGCAACCGGTAACAAGATCGTGGGTGCTAATGAGACCCGCGCCATCCAGGTCGCCGGGCAAGCTGGCGTCCCGGTCATCGGTTCCGGTGTTTCGGCGATTGTGCTCTCCCTCACCGTCGCGCACGGTGGCCAGAACGGTGGCTACGCCCGCGTCTGGGCAGACGACGCTGACGAACCCAACACGAGTGCGATCAACTACGACTACGACACCATCCGCACCAACACCATCACAGTGCCGCTCGGAGCAAACGGCAAGCTCGACCTACACAATGTCGGAGCCGCCACAAACTACGTGTTCGACGTACAGGGCTGGTACGCCAACCCGATCGCCCCGAAGGTGACCTGCCCCTACGCGGCAGGCTCCACTACGTACAAGATCCCGGCCGCGGACTTCACCTGTTCCGTCACTGCCCCGATCGCAACGGGAACGGCCCAGCAGCTCGGCCTCACCGTTGACGGCGCCGACGCGGGCGTTGTCGATCTGTCGGCCACCAAGACGACGACCGCGAAGGCAACCGTCGCCGCTCGAGGCGGTGAACACCGCGTGGACGCGACCATCGTGGATCAGGCGGGCAACGCCATCACCACCACCAGCGTGCTCTTCACGCTCGGCGGTGACTGGATCACCAACGGTGTCTCCGGCTACCCGGTCGACACCGCATACGCCTCCACTGACACCGGTCTGTACCTCAAAGCCACGAACGATTCGTTCGCCGATGACGTCACCACGCAGTACACCCTGACGGCCAACCCGGACGGCGTGTCGGACCCCATCGAGACCAGCACGGGGACTGCTGACGTTTTCCGTCCCGCGAGCTCACTGACTGCAGGGCAGACGTACTACTGGACTGCTCGGGTGACCGGCACCTCTGCTGGCGTCCCGGCAGATACGACGTTCGGGCCGTGGAAGTTCACCGCGTCGGACACTCCGATCGACAACTACTGCGCCGAGGCACTGCTGCAGCAGAACGCTCAGTCGGGGACTGCGACGCAGCCGGATGATTTCAACGTCTGCGCCACGATGCCGAGCGACGACCAGGATGCCGCAGCGTACGACGGAATGGGTGTCATGACCCCGGAAGCGATCTTCGACAGCACCGACAGCGCTGCAACGGCCTCGACCGGTGGTGCGGTAGTTCGCGCCGCTGGCAAGATTCGCTCGAAGACCGCGTCCGTGCATATCAACAGCCGGTCGATGATCTGGAAGAGCACCATGAAGACCCTGCAGTACTACGACGGCGCGTCAGCGTGGTCGAAGACCAAGTACCGCGGCTACCAGGGCTACATCCGGTGCAACACAAAGGACACGACTAAGGAGAGCTACAGCTTCGGCCCGAACATCTCCGTCGACAAGTGCGCCAACTACTCGCCGAAGGGTAAGGACATCCTCTACGAGCAGATCACCATACGGTACGGCATCGGCAAGATCGGACCGACATATGGTGGGAGCATGCACGCAACGCTCACTAAGAGCGGGTCGCAGTCTGCCGGAGAGGGAGTGGGATTCTGATGCAACTAGAGCACGCGAGCCGGGTCGGCCGGGCAACGGGAAAGCATGCCCTTGTCCTCGGGATCGTGCTGCTCGTACAGCTGGCGAGCAACTTCGCGCTCCCGGGCCTGGGAATCGTGTTCCTTGGCTTGCTCTTCGTCCCCGCGTGGTTCGGCAGAGGTGTTGATCGAGTCGTGTTGGCCATCGGCGCTGTTCTCAGCGCCGCATACCTAGCCGTCGCGCTCATCGACGGCATAGCTGGCTCAACAGTTGGATACCACTTCGGTTAGGTAGTACGACAGTCCATACAGCACGAAGGCCGCCGACAGCATTGTCGGCGGCCTTCGTCATGTCCTCGCCTCCGTCCGGAAACCAGCTCGTCCCCGAGCTGGATTGAGCCCGACAACTCCACCAAGTGCTAGACCGAACTCGCTGACGGAATTGCTCTTGTCAATGCAGCCGGAGAGTAGCGCTCGCGGCGGCGTCCGGTAGCCGATCGGCTTACGGGCAGGTGTCCGAGCTCTGGATCTCAACCATGGTTCATGATGTGAGGTTGACGCATGCAGATCAACGAAGCCCTGTTACCCGTACGCTCAGTGTCTGAAGTTTCCGAGTTCTACGCCCGCGCCGGCTTCGCCGTGCAGGGGGAAACCTCGCGCGTGACCGTAACCATCGGACGAAGTCGCATTGTGTTTCTCGAAGGCGAGTTCGACGGCGCGCACCACCTCGCCTTCACGATTCCAACCGGAACGTTTGACCATGCTCGGCAGTGGATCGAAGAGCGGACCTCGTTGCTGTCCGTGGATGAGCAGACCGAGTTCGAGGGCCCTGCCTCGTGGAATTCGCGGTCGCTGTACTTCAATGGTCCCGACGAGCAGGTCCTTGAGCTGATCGAACGTCGCGCGCTGAGCCATGGCCCCGTGCACTCCTTCACCGCGGCCGACCTTGTCTGTGTGAGTGAGCTTGGGGTAGCCGTTCCCGACGTTCCAAACGCAGTTCACGCGCTCGAGGCAGCGGGGATCCATCCGTACGGAAACGAACCCGCGCAGGACTTCGCTGCCGTGGGAGACGTCGACGGTCTCCTGATATTGGTCACGTCTGGTCGATCATGGTTCCCAACTGCCTCACGCCGAGTCGCGGACACCGCGATCACCGTGCAGACGACAGTGCGACAGGAAGTGTCGCTCTCCCCTGCAAAGCGCGTGATAACCATGGAGGTCCCACTCGGTTGAGGCTCGAATCCGACAGCCGATCGGCATTCGAGACGTGCACGACCTCGTGCCTGTGTTGCCTGAGATCCGAACACGTTGATCGGCACGGGTGTTGAAGTGGGGAGCGCGGACTCCCGCCCAGGGACCGCACGCTGCGGTCGCCGTAGCGGAAGGTTCGCTTCAGTCGCGAATGTTGAGCGACAGTCCCAGCTCGTCCGAAAGCCGGTCGAGCTCCTCAAGCTCCGAGGACTTATTCGACCGGTGCCGTCGTCGGTGGCTCAATGAGGTCCCAGGGCATGCAGGTCGGGTCCTCGAAGACGGCGACGGTACCGTATGGCTCTCGGCGGGGTGGTTCGCGGAACCGAGCGCCAGCAGCCACGAGGCGGTCGTAGGCTGCCGTGAAGTCGTCCGTTTCAAGGAAGAAAGCGACGTCACCTCCTGCCTGGTATCCGACCGTGTCTACATCAGAGACAGCCAGAACGAACCCCGTGCCGCCCTTGGCCGGCCCGACCACCACCCGACGCCACCCGCCTACGAAGGTCTCGTCTTGGCGGACGGTGAAGCCGAGGCCCGTCGAGAAGAACCGGATCGCATCATCCAGGTCCCGCACGAGGTAGGTGACGTTCTGCAACCGGATCATGGAGTGACCCTATCGGTGCGGCGAATCAGTCAGGCGTCCTCGATACCACGCGAGGACAACTGGGCGTCTCGCGGGCCGATCGGCTTGCGGGCGAAATCGGGTTCAACCCACACTGCCGGATCAGGGTAGGCAGGCCGTCATGGATCATCCCGAGCTTGTCACCTTCGCTGACCGTCGCATCATGATCGGCGTCCTCGCGAACCTCGCAGCTGCCTTCCTCGGCGAGGTCGATCATCCCCGCGCCGCTAGCCCACTCGTGCGGCACATGACCGACAGGTTCCGCAGCGACCTCGCTCGCGATCTGAGACACGCCCCAACCGACCAGGAGTGCTACGAAGCCCTCGAGGCGCAGATTGATCGCCTCCGACACTCCATCGGAGAGTACGACTGACCGCGTCCGTTAGCCGATCGGCTTACGGGACACCCACGAGCGACCGGGCGGCGTTCGGTAGCCGACCGGCTAACGGGACGCGTTCAGCCTCGCTCACCGCTGATCGATCGACAGCCGAGCCGGCGCCGATAGCCGACGAAGTCCTAACCTTTGTGTCGTGCTCATCGTGATCCGCGGCGCCTCTGGCTCTGGCAAGTCGACCCTGGCGGCGCAGCTGCAACAGGAGCTGGGCTGGCCCACCGCGGTGCTTGGACAAGACCACTTCCGGCGGACGATATACAAGGAGCGTCAGGACGCCGGTCACGCTGACTGCATGGAGCACGCGGCGCTTCTCGAGGTCGCAGTGAATCATTGCCTCTCGGCTGGCCAGGACGTCGTCCTGGAAGGGATCTTCCAGTCCGACCGCTACGCGACGATGCTGCAACGCATATCGAGCACATCAACCGACGCTCGCTTCTACGCCTTCAACCTCTCGTTTGAGGAGACCCTGCGACGGCATGCGGGACGATCGCTGGCGTCCGAGGTCAGCCCGGATCAGATGCGCGAGTGGTACCTCGGATGGGACCCGCTCCCGTTCGTGACGGAGCAGCCGATCCTGCCGGATGAAGCGCTAGCCGCAGTTACCCGACGAATCCTCCACTGCCGCTAGAGGATCGGTCAGCGAGGCGTGTTGTTCCGTTGGTCGTCGGCAGCGAGGATCGACGCGACCGCCGCTGGCCACAGCGCATCCAGCCGCGGCCCCCAAGGGTCCGCCATCACCCCACTCTGGCAAAGCGCGATGACCTCCGACATGGAGACCCAGCGCCAATCCATCACCTCAGCCGGATCTGCTCGCACCTGTGACCCACTGGGCTCCTGCACGACGAAGAGGTCTACGAGCGCCTTGTTCTCGGTGAATCGGCCGACGTGGCATAGAGCCTGGGGCTCGACTGTGACGTTGGCCTCCTCAAGCAGCTCTCGGCACGCTGCTGCAGGACCTGCCTCGCCTGCGAGAGCGCTCCCACCGGGGAACTCCCATCCGAAGGCGAACTCTTTCGTCGGAGCCCGCTGCGTGAGAAGGACAGTTCCGTCGACTCGGTAGACGCACACCGTGACCACCAAATGGAATGCCCCACCGGGCCAACCTGCGCCACCGCGACGGACCGTCTCACCCGTCGGTGCCCCGGCCGCGTCAACCAGATCCCACCACTCGTCCACACGGCCAGCGTAGGACCACCAGCACGCGGAACGTCGACATACGGTGTCCGGTTGCCGATCGGCTATCGGAACGTAAAGCTTGGCGCCCGGCAAGGACTCCCCGCCTGTCAGCCGACTCCCTCGCTCGACACCCGCCAGCCGCCGAAGTGGTGACGCAGGCACAGCCCCCAGCTATTGCGGCCGGAATCCATTCCGACGAGTCCTGACTCCTGCATGTCGCACTCGAAGCACTGCTCCGGATCTGAGCGGCCCGAGGCGCCACGCAGCGTCGTCCAGGAGTACATCGTCGGGTCTCCCTCGCCAGCCCACTGCGTCCAGAGACTGGCCGGGCACCATTCCGTGTCGTCCGGGGCCGAGAGCGCCCGCATGCCTTGACAGTCCCGACGGACCGCGGCGTCGAGGAACGCCCGTGCGACCATGCGGGCGGAGGCCCCGGACGACGGCAGCGGCGCATGCGGACCGGAGCGCCCGGGAACGTTCACGACGACCAGCCCGGCGACGACGACGGCCAGGACCACTCCGAATATAACGACGGTGACGCGACGCACGTGCCCATCATCGCGCGATTTCATGCTGACATGTGGGCTACCCATCTCAGGTTGGAAAGACCGCCCGGTTGAGGATCGGCTTACGGGACACCCACGAGCGACCGGGCGGCGTTCGGTAGCCGACCGGCTACCGGGACGGTATGCGCTGGCTCGATTCTCACGAGAGGGACGACGGACAGTCGCCGCGCTTGACACGCTGCCCGCCTACTGTCGCTTGCGCTGTCACGGTGGTGGTCAGGTGCCGTGCCGAGGGGGGTGGGGCTTCTAAAGGCGAGCTTCGCCCCCGCCTTCTGCGTTGGCCGGCGACCCAAGGAGAGTGGTGATCTGCACCGCGCTCCCTGTGACCAGCGGCGCGGCCGCCGCACGGAAGACCACCTGTTTCGGGTGGCGACCTCGGCGGGCTCGGCGGATGGACTCAGCGGCATGGCCGAATCGAACGATCCCCTGACAGGCGACATCGACGTGCAGCTCGTCACGAACGCGTACATCTACGGGTTCCCGCTGGTGTTCAACCTGCTCCAGGTGCTGCGGTTCACGACGGACGGCATCGGCGCAGTACCGGCCGCTGCGTTCAACACCTTCAGTCACGGACGCACCCTTGCCGGCCCCGATGACACCTTCGTGACGATCAACAACGACACGCTCTACTCGATGGCTCAGGTGGACCTCAGCAGCGGGCCGGTGGCGTTGCACGTGCCCGACACGGCGGGGCGGTACTACGTGCTGCAGTTCGTCGATGCCTGGACGAACAACTTCGCCTACGTCGGACACCGCGCCACCGGCACCGCCGCAGGCGACTACCTGCTCGTGCCACCGGACTGGGACGGCGAACCTGACGATGACGACACGGTCATCAGGTTCCCGACCACGGTTGCCTCCATCGTCGGACGGTGGGCAGTCGACGGCGACACCGACCTCCCGGCGGTGCACGCGCTCCAAGACGCGACGACGTTGACTCCCCGCACGCCTGATGCTGCACCGCACGGGCTGGCCGTTCCCGACCCGGAGGTGTCGGACGCGCTGGCGTTCCTCGAGCGCTTCCGCGTCTGGTCGCAGCAGTTCCCGCCGGCGCCGCGTGACGCCGCAGTGCAACGGTCCTTCGCGGGGCTCGGCGTGAATTCGCCGGCGTCGCCGTACGTTGGTTTGCCCGACGACGCCGTGGCGGCCCTGACGTCCGCACTCGAGGGGGCCTCGGCCCGACTGCGGCAGATCCTCGAGTCCGGCTCCAGCCCGCAGGTGAACGGCTGGAAGATGACGCTGCACGTGTTCGACTACAACCTCGACTTCTTCGAGGTCGGCGCACTCGACGACGAGCGGTTCCGCATCGAGGATCCGACCCTTCGCTACGCCGAGCGTGCCGGTGCGGCGCTCGGCGGGTTGTGGGGTAACCACGCCTACGAAGCGGCCTACGTGATGACGTTCGTCGACGATCACGGCGACCAGCTCGACGGCACGCACGAGTACACCTTCCGCCTCGCACCACCACCACCGGTGGGCGCGTTCTGGTCACTCACGATGTACGGAGTGCCGGACTTCTTCCTCGTCGCGAACCCCATCAACCGCTACTCGATCGGCGACCGCACGCCGGACGTCACCCAAGACGCCGACGGTGCACTCACGATCACCATCGCGCACCAGCAGCCCGAGTCGCCCGATGCGAACTGGTTGCCGAGCCCCGCGGGACGATTCCGTCCGGTCCTGCGCATGTACGAGCCAGGTGACGAGGTCCTCGACGGGCGCTGGACCCCGCCCGCGATCGTGCGCACCGAACGGTAAGTCCCGTCCGCGTCCCCGTCTTGCGTAAATCGCACCAGATTGCAGTTGCCAGCGCATCCACATCTCCAATCCCCGCTGGACACCACAGTTAGCGGCGCCGACGGGACGCCGCCGCATGATCACGCATCGTGTGCGTGGCTATCACGGCGCTCAGCATCAAGATCCCCGTCAACGGGCACCTGACCGCCGGGAACCTTGATGGCGGAGCACTTAGGCCCTTGCGCGTGGTCAAGGGTGCCCGGTGACCCATCGGTGACCGGACACCGTGTCGAAGGACCGGCGCTTCCTCGGGACGCGAGCAAGCGTGGTGTGAACGCGCCAGAACGCACTCATGTGCTCGTCGCATCGGTTGGTGACCGCGCCTCTCGGCATCGCACTATCCGTCGCGTCGGCATCGGGAAGAGCCGACGCGACTTGGATCTTGTTGCACGGTGCCAGCTGGCACCGCGCCTCCAGTCTGACCAGATGACGCAGCGCTGCGTATTCGAGTGCTGCCGGGCCCCGGTCTGTCCAGGCGCCAGGTCAGCGCTGGTGAGTGCGCTGGCTCCTCCGTGTCTTCTGGACGAACTTGGCGCCGAGGCCGGCCCCGATCACGACGACTGGGGTGCCGATGCAGAAGACGACCGATGATGACTTGGGGAAGCTGCCGGCGATCGCGAGCAGTGCTTCGAGGGTGGGGTTCTGGCCCGTTCGCAGAGGGAGGGGCGCGGTGCGGAGTCCGCTTGAGAGCTCCGGGCGCTGGCGCGCAGGTCTTCGTACGGCCCACGGCTGGCGAACTGTCCGCGACCCCCGCGACCCCCGCGGGCCGTACGCCACCGCTTCGATGCTCGAGTGGGGGAGCACCACGAAAGGGACTCGTGGGGACGACGGCCTGGCTCGCACTCGAGATCGAGCGGCCGGTCGCGCACTACCTCCCCAGCGTCCCCGATGCCGAGATGACTGTTGGTGATCTCATCCACCACACCTCGGGATTGCCTCGGCTTCCGGCAATGATGCGCAACCGCCTGTTCGCCGACCCGTGCCGATCTTTGCCGCTACGCCGACTGGGCGCTCGAGCCCGGCGCTGGGCACTCCCGCACGGTGAGCTGGCAGCGGGAAGGCGCATCGGTCTGGATCAACGGCGTGGTGCGGGCGGCAGGCGCGGTCATCGCCAACGCGTGAGGAGTCACCGCCGCGGTCCACACGCTCGCGAAGGCACCGCACTCGGCAGGCAAGATCGCCACGGCGCTCATCCAGCAGGAGGTGCGGCACGAGCGGGGCGGTGGAGGTGACACCAGTACCAACGCGACCTGTCGGCCGGACAGAAGCCGCGCCTCCAGGCCGGATCGAGAGCCGCGCACGGGGCGGACGCAACGCGAACGGCGGCTCTACTCCTTCCGGAAGAGAGCCGCCGTGGTGTCTCGCAGTGGTCAGTGTGCCGACGGGACTGCGGCGCCGACGAGCTCTGCCCGCACGATGTCCGCCCCGGCGGACAGCGCGCCGAGCTTGTCCAGCGCAGCACCCCGCGCCAGCGGAGCCATGCCGCAGTTGGAGCTGGGGATGAGCTTGTCCGCGTCGACGAACTCGAGGGCCCGACGCAGCACCTCGGCGACCTCCTCGGGCGTCTCCACGGTCTCGGTCGCGACGTCGATCGCCCCGAGCATGACCTTCTTCCCGCGGATGAGCTCGACGAGCTCGAGCGGCACGTGGGAGTGGATGCACTCCAGCGAGACGATGTCGATCGACGACTGCTGCAGCAGCGGGAACGACTGCTCGTACTGGCGCCACTCCGCCCCGAGCGTTGCCTTCCAGTTGTTGTTCGCCTCGATGCCGTAGCCGTAACAGATGTGCACAGCGGTCTCGGCGCGGAGGCCCTCCGCAGCACGTTCGAGCGCGGCCACGCCCCAGTCCTGCACCTCGTCGTGGAAGACGGTGAAGGCGGGCTCGTCGAACTGGATGATGTCGACGCCGGCGGCTTCGAGTTCGCGTGCCTCCTGGTTCAGGATCGTGGCGAACTCCCACGCCAGCTTCTCGCGGCTCTTGTAGTGCTGGTCGGAGAGGGTGTCGATCATCGTCATCGGGCCGGGGAGCGCCCACTTGATCGGGCGGTCGGTCTGCGCGCGGAGGAATGCAGCGTCCTCCACGAACACCGGCGCCCGGCGGCTCACGGCACCGACGACGGTGGGGACGGCCGCGTCGTACCGGTCACGGATCCGGACGGTTTCCTTGCGCTCGAGGTCGACGCCGTCCAGGTGCTCGATGAACGTCGTGACGAAGTGCTGGCGGGTCTGCTCGCCGTCGCTGACGATGTCGATGCCGTGCCGCTCCTGCTCGTGGACGGCCGCCCGGAGTGCGTCCTGCTTGCCCTCGGTGAGCGCTGCGCCTTCCAGCTGCCAGGGGGACCAGAGCTTCTCGGGCTCGGCGAGCCAGGACGGTTTCGGCAGGCTGCCGACGATCGAAGTGGGCAGGAGAGTGCTCATGCGGATGGGATTCCTGTCGAGTGGGGTGTCGGTCAGAGCGAAGGGACGGCGGCGCCGGCGGCGGCCCACCGCTCGAGCAGTGCCCGGTGCGGCTTCACGAGGTGCTCCTCGGTGTAGCGGCCCTGGGTGATCGCGAGGCGGCTCCGTTCCTCGCGGTCGTAGGAGACATCGGGCGTGGAGTAGTCGGTGTGCGCAAGGCTCGGGCGATAGGTGCTCGGCGCGGCCGTGTTCGCGTTGTAGATCTCCGGCCGGTAGATCCGCTGGAAGGTCTCCATGGTGCTGATCGTGCCGATGAGCGCCAGGTCCGAGTAGTCGCTGACCAGGTCGCCGCGCGTGTAGAACGCCAGAGGCGCCTTCCCGCCGGCAGGCATGAAGTAACGCACCTGCATCCCCATCCGACCGAAGTAGTCGTCGGTGAGCGAGGAGTGCTCGTGCAGGTACTCGGCGCCGAGGACCGGGTGGACGTACTCGGACTGCCGGTAGGTCTGGCTCGTCGAGACGCTGATGCAGACGACGGGCTCCAGGTCGAAGTTCGAGCGGAAGGCGTCCGACTCCAGGAAGCGCTGGAAGAGCTGCCCGTGCAGGTGCCCGAAGTCGGAAGGGAGGCCGGCGCTCTTGTCGAGCGACGGCAGCAGGACCGCGAAGTCGTAGTCGCGGAGGTACGACGAGAAGTTGTTGCCCAGGATGCCCTGGTGGCGTTCCCCGGTGTGCTGATCGAGGATCGCGACGTCGAGCGTCTCGAGCAGGGGGAACTCACCGTCCTCGCTTCCGTCGACGAAGTGCGCCGTGACCGAGACGATGTCGAGCTCGGTGCGGTAGCGGTCGCCGTCCGGATTGCCCACCGCCAGGTCGTTGCAGCGACGGTCGATCATGGCGAGCGCGCTGCGGAGGTTCTGCTGACGGTGCTCGCCGCGCGCCAGGTTGGCGAAGTTCGTGGTCAGCCGGGAGCTGTCCGCGGGCGAGTAGTCCTCGTCGAAGCGGGTCCTGGTGATGCTGAAGGTGAGGTCGTTCGCCATGGTCGGCAATCCGTACGTCGAGCGCCCGTGAGCACTGGGGAAGGGGGTACCTCGATGATGCCGGGAATCAGGGGCCATCGGGTAATCCCCAGACGCTATGCGCTGGTATAGCCTCCGCCTATGGCCCGCGTCTCGAACGACATCACCCTGCAGCAGCTCCGCTACTTCATCGAGGTCGCGACAGAGGGCTCGATCAGCGCGGCCGCCGATCTCCTGTACGTCGCGCAGCCGACGCTGTCCGCAGCGATGAAGGACCTGGAGGCTCGGATCGGCCGGGCGCTCTTCGTGCGTTCGGCGCGGGGTGTCGTCCTCACCGTCGACGGTGTCGAGTTCCTCGGGTACGCCCGACAGGTGGTCGAGCAGGTCTCCCTCCTCGAGCAGCGGTACGTCGGAGGGCAGCCGTCGCGTCGTCTGCTCGGGGTGTCCGCGCAGCACTACTCGTTCGCGGTGGAGGCATTCGTCCGGATGGTCGAAGGAGCGGCGGCGGACGAGTACGAGTTCTCGCTCCGTGAGACGCGCACGTGGGACATCATCGAGGACGTGCGCACGCTGCGGAGCGAGGTCGGCATCCTCTACCGCAACGACTTCAACCGGCAGGTCCTCGGGAAGCTGCTGCGGGACGCCGGGGTCATGTTCACACCGCTGTTCGTCGCGGAGCCGCACATCTTCGTGGCCCGGCGGAACCCGCTCGCGTCACGGAAGCGGGCGACCCTCGCCGACCTCGCGGACCTGCCTCGGCTGACCTTCGACCAGGGCGCGAACAACTCCTTCTACCTGTCCGAGGAGATCCTGTCGACGATGTCCAGCAAGCGGGAGATCCGCGTCTCGGACCGGGCGACGATCTTCAACCTCATGATCGGCCTCGGCGGGTACACGATCTCGACCGGGCTCATCAGCGACGACCTCGACCCTGAGATCGTCGCCATCCCCCTCGACGTCGACGAGCGCATCGAGATCGGGTGGATCGCCCACGCTTCGGTCCCGCTCACCGTGCAGGCGCAGACGTACCTCGAAGAGCTGCGGGCAGTGGTCAGCGGGTACGGCGTCGAGCCGCTCGGGTGAGGACATCGCTGCTTCGGCGCGACCGCGTCTCGCTCGCGACCGCTGCTCACCACGAGCTGGGCTTGTAGTCCTTCATGAAGACGCCGAACAGGTCGTCGCCCGCTTCGCCGCGCACGATCGGGTCGTAGACCCGGGCGGCCCCGTCGACGAGGTCGAGCGGCGCATGGAAGCCCTCCTCCGCCAGGCGGACCTTCGTCGGGTGGGGTCGCTCGTCGGTGATCCACCCGGTGTCGACGCTCGTCATCAGGATGCGGTCGGTCTCGAACATCTCCTGCGCGCTCGTGCGCGTGAGCATGTTGACCGCCGCCTTCGCCATGTTCGTGTGGGGGTGCCCCGGTCCCTTGTAGGCCCGACCGAAGACGCCCTCCATGGCGCTCACGTTCACGACGTAGGTGCGGGGCGCGGCGCTCGCCGCCATCGCTGGGCGGAGCTTCGAGATCAGGATGAACGGCGCCGTGGTGTTGGCCAGCTGGACCTCGAGCATCTCGAGGGGGTCGACCTCGTTGACGTGCTGCGTCCAGGAGTTCACGTCGTCCAGGTCGGGCACGAGGCCACCGGCATCGATCGCGGTGCCCATCGCGAGCCGTTCGAGCGAGCTCGAACCAGGGGCCATGGCCTGCTCGGTGAGTTCGTCGGCGCGTGCGGCAGCGGCCGCGAGGATGGGGTGCGCCGTGACCGAGCGGGCGAGTGCCTGCGGGTGCTGGTCGTTCGTGTGTCCGAAGGTCACGAGCTCGGGGAGCGGCCCGTCGGGGAGCGGCGCGAGTTCGGCGTCGACGAGGGGCTGGTACGCGCCGGGGGACCGGCGCACGGTCTGGGTGGCGTTGTTGATCAGGATGTCGAGGGGGCCGGCCGCGGCGACGTCCTCGGCGAGGCCGATGACCTGTGCGGGGTCGCGCAGGTCGATGCCGACCACCTTGAGGCGCGAGATCCAGTCCGCGGAGTCGGGCAGGCTCGTGAACCGGCGCACCGCGTCCCGGGGGAAGCGCGTCGTGATGGTGGTGTGGGCGCCGTCGCGCAGCAGTCGGAGCGCGATGTACATGCCGATCTTCGCGCGACCGCCGGTGAGCAGCGCCCGCTTGCCCGTCAGGTCGGTCCGGGCGTCACGCTTGGCGTGGCTCATCGCAGCGCACGAGGGGCAGAGCTGGTGGTAGAACGCGTCGACGACCGTGTAGTGCTGTTTGCACATGTAGCACGGGCGTGACTTCAGCAGGGTGCCGGCGGTGGAGGCAGCTGTGGAGCTGCTGATCGGGACGCCGCGGGTCTCGTCGTCGATGCGATCCGCCGCGCCGGTCGCGGTGGCGGCGATCACCAGGCGGTCGGCCTCGGCGATGACCGCTCGCTTCTCGAGCCGGTGTGCCCGCTTCACGGCCTTGAACATCTTCGCCGTCGCCTGGCGAACGCGCACGAAGTCGGGGTGCGTCTCCTCGATCTCGGTCATCTGCTCGAGGACGCGGAGCGTGACGATCAGGTCCTCGGCGGCGATGCCACTGGGTACGGGGTGCTCGGAGATCACACGAGATCATACGTTGGGTCAGGCCGGGACGAGCTCCCGCGCCAACGCCGCCACGAACGCGTCGATGTCCTGCTCCGAGGTGTCGAACGAGCACATCCACCGCACCTCGTTCCGCGATGCGTCCCAGTCGTAGAACCGGAAGTGTTCCCGCAGCCGATCGGCCACCCCGGCGGGCAGCGTCGCGAACACCCCGTTCGCCTGGGTCTCCTGGCTGAACGCGACGCCCTGGATGCTGCCGTCGGCGATCCCGGCCTCGAGCGCGCCGCGGAGCCGCTGCGCCATGGCGTTCGCGTGCGAAGCGGAACGGAGGTAGAGGTCGTCGGTCAGCAGCGCGATGAGCTGCGCTGACACGAACCGCATCTTCGACGAGAGTTGCATGTTCATCTTGCGGAGGTAGTGCAGGCCCTCCGACGCGGCGGGGTTCAGCACGACGATCGCTTCGCCGTAGAGCATGCCGTTCTTCGTCCCGCCGAAGCTCAGCACGTCGACGCCGGCGTCGGTGGTGAAGTCGCGGAGCGGGAGCCCGAGCGTCGCGGCAGCGTTCGAGATGCGGGCGCCGTCCATGTGCAGCGTCATGCCGAGCGGGTGGATGTGGTCCGCGATCGCCCGGATCTCCTCCACGGTGTACGCCGTGCCGAGCTCGGTGGTCTGGGTGATCGACACGACGAGCGGCTGGGCGCGGTGCTCGTCGCCCCAACCCCACGCCTCCTTGTCGATCAGGTCGGGCGTGAGCTTGCCGTCCGGCGCGTCGACGGTGAGCAGCTTCAGGCCGCCGACACGCTCGGGGGCCCCGGCCTCGTCGGTGTGGATGTGCGCGGTCGAGGTGCACACGACGGCGCCCCACCGCGGCAGCATCGACTGCAGCCCGACGACGTTCGCGCCGGTGCCGTTGAACACCGGGAACGCCTGGGCCTGGGTCCCGAAGTGTTCGTGGATGACCTCGTTGAGTCGCGCCGTGTAGACGTCCTCGCCGTAGGCGATCTGGTGGCCCTGGTTGGCCGCGGCGATCGCGTCGAGGATCTCGGGGTGGACGCCGGCGTAGTTGTCGGAGGCGAAGCCCCGAAGGTCGAGGTCGTGGAGCTGGAGAGTCACTGATTCATCCTAGGGAGCGGGTCGGCAGGGAGCGGGTCGACAGGGAGAGGGGGAGGCGGGCGCCGTTCACGTCGGCGGGCGAGGCCGACCACAGCCGGACGACCTCGTCGCCGAGCCGTTCCTCCAGGCCGGCGAGTGCGCGGACGACGAAGATCGCGGCCGCGGCGGAGGACGGCGCGTCCTTCCGGAACCCCTGGGCCACGGCACGGACCCAGGCGTCGGCGGCAGCCTTCGCGGCGGCGTAGTTCGCGCCGCCCGCAGTGGGGGAGTCGACCGCGGTGGACGAGACGATCGCGAGCCGCCCGGCCGGGGACGCGACGAGGTCGTCGTGGAAGACCCTGGTCGTGTTCCGGAGGGTGCGGAAGCCGCGGTCGAAGAAGTCCCAGTCCTCGTCGGACTGGCCGGCGAGGCCGCCGCCGCCGCGCCAGCCGCCGACCAGGTGGATCAGTCCGTCGAGGCGGCCCTGCGTGTGGACGGCGGACGCCAGCGCGGTGACCGCGCCGAGGTCCGAGAGGTCGCACGCGTGGGTGGTGACGCCCGGGACGGACGCGTGCAGGGCCTCCAGTGCGTCGGATCTGGTGCCGACCGCGACGACGGCCGCACCGGCGGCGGTGAGTGCCCGCGCGACCGCCGCGCCGCTGGCGCTGGTCGCTCCCGCGATCAGCACCAGGCGGCTGGCCACACCGTCGGTCACGCGGCGGCTTCCTCTGCGGGAGCGGAATCGTCCGGGGACGAGATGCCGGTGATGCCGGCCGTCGACGCGATGACCGCAGCCATCTTCTTGTTGAGCGCCTCGTAGAACATCGAGAGCGGGAACTCGTCGTCCAGCACCGCGTCGGTGTATCCCTTCGGCATTCCGGCGAGCGTTTCCTCCGGGAGGCCACGGGCCCATCTCGAAGCCGGGTGCGGGGTGAGCGTGCGGGTCAGCATCTCGTACGCGGCGAGCCAGTGCGCCGATTTCGGCCGGTCGATCGAGCGTCGGTACAGCTCGTTGATCTGGTCGCTGAGTGCGATGATCACGTCCGGCACCTCCGCCCAGTCGATGGTGAGTTGCGTGTCCGTCCAGTGCAGGACGTCGTGCTGGTGCATCCACGCGAAGAGCAGCTGACCCCCGAGCCCGTCGTAGTTCCGGACGCGGCTGCCGGTGATGGCGAAGCGGAAGATGCGGTCGAAGACGACGGCGTACTGCACCAGGCGGGCATGGTCCCGAATTGCCTGATCCGCGTCCGACAGTTCCTCGTCCGGTCTCGCCGACAGTTCGCGCTCCAGGCGCACCGACTCGCGGAATGCGGTGAGGTCACAGCGCAGCTCTTCCAGCGAGTAGAGGAAGAACGGCATCCGCTGCTTGATCATGAACGGGTCGAACGGCAGATCGCCGCGCATGTGGGAGCGGTCGTGGATGATGTCCCACATCACGAAGACCCGCTCCGTGAGTTCTTGATCGTCGAGCATCGCCGCGGCTTCGTCCGGGAGTTCGAGCTTGGTGATCTCGGCTGCGGCGCGGACCACCCTGCGGTACCGAGCGGCTTCGCGGTCCTGGAAGATCGCACCCCATGTGAATGCCGGGATCTCCCGCATCGCGACGGTCTCGGGGAACAGCACCGCGGAGTTCGTGTCGTAGCCCGGGGTGAAATCGACGAAGCGCAGTGCGACGAACAGCGTGTTGCCGTAGTCGCCGGCTTCGAGGTCCGCGATGAACTCCGGCCAGATGACCTCGACCAGGACGGCCTCGACCAGGCGCGAGGAACTGCCGTTCTGCGTGACCATCGGGAACACCACGAGGTGGCCGAGTCCGTCGACACGGTGCTGTTGCGGCTGGAAGGCGTTCAGCGAATCGAGGAAGTCGGGAACACCGAATCCCTGCGCTTCCCACTGCGCGAAATCGCGCTGCAACGCAGCGAGGTACGCCGCATCGTGCGGAAAGTGCGGTGCCAGTTCGGCAACGGCCGGGAGGATCGTGGCCATGTGTGCGGACGCGGCCGGGTGGGCCGATCGGTCCGGTATCGAGCCGTTCTCCGTCTGCAACGCACGGAACGACTCGACGGCGTCCTTCAGACGCCGCCACGCGGGGAGTTCGGCGACATCGCGCACGTCCAGGCGGTCCTCGACGACCTCGGGCTCTCCGACGATGGCGTCCTGCGTGAACCTCTGGACGAACTGCGACATGTCGAACCTCCCGTCATCGGGTCGGCCGCTGCGGTGCGGCGGGTACGTGCTTGCCATGAGCCTAGGGAAAAGCGGCGGACGGAATCTTGCCCATTTCCGGCGGAATCGTGCGCGTTCGACATCGTCCGCGCGGCTTGTCGACCGGCGCGCGCAACGTTTCGCCGATCGCGAGCCCGTTGGCGTGATCCGTGCGGGTCGTGTCCGTGCCGATGCTGGTCCGGACGCGGCCGTTCGGCGACGCTGGTGCCGTGAGCACGAACTCGGAGGACCAGCCCCACGTCGTCGCGGTCAGCACGGACGGTACCCATCGCTTCAGCAAGCCGGTGGTGGACCACGTCGTCCTCATCGAGGGGTGGGGCATCGACGGTGACGCCCACGCCGGAACGACCGTCCAGCACCGGTCCCGCGTTGCCCGCGACCCCTCCCAACCGAACCTGCGGCAGGTGCACCTGCTGCACGCCGAGCTGTTCGACGAGGTGGCGGACGCCGGGTTCGACGTCGCTCCGGGACAGATGGGCGAGAACATCACGACCCGTGGCATCGACCTGCTCGGCCTGCCGACGGGGGCGTTGCTGCACATCGGGGCCGATGCGTGTGTCCGGGTCACGGGCTTGCGGAACCCGTGCCAGCAGATCAACGGGTTCGAGCCCGGGCTGCTGCGCGCGGTCCTCGGGCGTGCGCAGGACGGTTCGGTCGAGCGCAAGGGCGGGGTGATGGGGGTCGTGGTCGCCGGGGGCACGGTGCGCGCGGGCGACACCGTGCGGGTCGAGCTGCCGGTCGGCGAGCGGACGCCGTTGGCCCCGGTCTAGCCCCCGCCGGCGTTCGCGCCGGCGTTCGCGCTGGCGCGACGCCTCGCGCCGGGGTCAGGCGCCGGGGACCGCCACCCGCACCGCGCTGATGCGCCCGGCACGGGTCTGCGCCGTCGTCGCCGGGTCGTAGCTGTCCGCCGTCGCCAGGTAGAGCGTCCGGCCGTCCGGGCCGCCGAGCGCGCAGTCGATCGCGCGCCGGCCCGGAGCGTCGATGCGGTCCGTGACCTCGCCGCCCTCGACGACGCGGAGGAACTCGCCGGTGTCGACCGAGCAGACCCAGATCGCACCCTCGCTGTCGACGGTGCTGCCGTCGGGCGTCACGCCGTCCGGCAGCGCCGCCCACTCCCGTCGCCCGGTCAGCGACCCGTCCTGCTCGATGTCGAACGCGGTGAGGCGGCCACCCCAGGTCTCGCTGACGACGAGTGTCCGGGTGCCGGGGAGCACGTTCGCGCTGTTCGGGAACACCAGGCCGTCGGCGGCGAGGCGGGAGGAGCCGTCCTGGTCGATGACGTAGAGCGGTCCGGGGCGGAGCTCCTCGCCGCCGTACAGGTCGTAGCCGAAGGCGCCGATGTAGGTCCGTCCGGTCACGGTGTCGACGACCAGGTCGTTGAGGAGCGACGACTCGACCCCGGACAGGTCGGCGAACACCGACGTGGCTCCGTCAGCTGCGACCGCCACGACGGTGCGCGACTCCATCGAGCTGACGATCAGGCGACCGTCGGCGAGCCACCCGAGCCCCGAGGACTGCCCGTCGACCGTGGTCTCGAGACGCGGGCCGGCGTCCGATGCCGGATCGATCGAGAAGACCTCGCCGGTGTGCATGTCCGAGTACCAGAGCCGACCGTCGTGCCAGCGGTTCCCCTCGGGGAAGCGGATGTCGGTGACGACGTCGGTCGTGGAGTCCAGGGTGGTGTGCACCGGACCAGCCTGCCAGGCGCGACCCGAGCCTCCTGTCCGGATGCGGTGCCGGGCCGCGTTCAGGACCGCCGCTCGGCCACCCGACCCTTGGCGAGGAGCCGGAACCGGCCGTGGCGGTCGGGGTCGACGAAGTCGACCGTGCCGCTGAGCGTGCCGTCGGCGCCGATGATCCCGAAGGTGTCCCGCTCGATCGGGCGGAGCTCGTTCCTCGTGGCAGTCGGCGACGCCCCGGCCGTGCGGTACATGGCAGCGCCCTCGCGCACCGGTTCCTCGGCGAGCCAGAGCCGTCCGTCTGCATCGTGGGTGACCTCGGACTCGGTCTGCCTGGTGGCGTAGCGACCGGTGTACGGCGTCGCGTCGGTGACGCGGCGTGCGGGGCTCGGCACGGGCGCTGTCGTTGCCGGAGCGATGTCGGCGAACTCGGCGAACAACGGGTCCAGCAGGTCACGGGCGAGCCGCCCGCCGACGTCCGCGTTGGTGACGACGGCGGCGGCCACCGACCGGTCGGGTGCGATGGCCAGCTGGGTGGCCACACCGGGGGCTCCGCCGCCGTGCTCGGCGATGCCCGGCCGGAGCAGGGCCCAGCCCAGCGACTGGTACGACGGCACGGAGCCGACACCCCGGAGTGGCACCTCGGGACGGAGCATCATCGCGACCGAGGTCTCCGAGAGCAGCCGCTGACCGGTCGGGGTCACCCCGTGGGACAGGAAGAGCTGCCCCAGGGCGAGGAGGCCCCGCGCGGACATGGCGAGCTGGTTGCCGGCGGCCGGGTTCGACGGCGGCATGAGGGCCCACTCGCGGGACGGTCCGAGCTCGTCGGTGTGCGAGACGGTGTCCGAGGCGGCGTCCGAGACGGTGTCCGGACCGGTGTCCGTCCGGTGGACGTGGCCGATCGCGGTGCTGTACGCCAGGGCCTGGCTCGCGGAGAACGCCACCTGCTCGATGCCCAGCGGCTCGAGCAGGTACCGCCGGAGTGCCTGCTCGTACGGCAGCCCGCGCGTGGTCTCGACCAGCCGTCCGAGGGTGCCGTAGCCCGCGTTGCAGTACGACCACCGCTCGCCCGGCGCGCTGTGCTGCGCGGCCTGGCTCACGAGGTCGCGGACGAACCGGTCGAGCGCGTCGGGGCCCGAGGTGGTGGGCTGCCAGAGGTCTCCCTCGAAGCCCCCGGTGTGGGTCAGGAGGTGCCGGACGGTGATCCTCGCGCTGGCTGCCTCGTCGGCGGTCCGGAACTCCGGTAGGGACGAGCGGACGGGTTCGTCGAGCTCGACGAGCCCGTCGTCGACGAGCTGCATGACGAGCGTCGCCGTGAACACCTTCGTGATGGACTGGATCTGGAAGAGCGAGTCAGGGGTGACCGGGGTGCCCGTCCGGGTGTTGAGGACCCCGTGGGTCGCCTCGACCACATCGGTCCCCAGCGAGAACGCCACCGCCGCGCCGGGGACGCCGTGCTGCTCGCCGAGGCGGGTCAGGTCGTCCTGGACGCGGGCTCGCAGTTCCGTCGTGGTCGTCATGCCGTCCAGCATGCCCTGCCGGGCGAGCGGACCCGTAGGCTCCACGCCATGGCCACGAACCAGCGTCTCGAGCCGCTGCTCGAACAGTACGACTTCGCGACGGAGCGACTCCTCACGCGCCTGGCGGGGCCGTCGAGCGACTCGGGTGACGGCCGCGAGGTCGAGGTGCCGCCGCTGACGGACGACGAGTACCGCTGGGAGCCGGTGGACGCGTGCTGGTCGGTACGCAGGCGCACCGACGGTCCCGGTCGGGGTGCGGTGAAGCTCATCGGCGCCGGGGAGTGGGGACGCGACGGTGCCCCCGAGAGCCCGTGGCCGCCGCCGATCACGACGATCGCCTGGCGGCTCGACCACCTCTCCGAGACCCTGGCCGGCCGTGCGAGCCACCTCGGGGGCGACCGGACGTTCGACCGCACGCGCTGGGAGTCACGAGGGGACGCTGCCGGAGCCATCGAGCAGTTCCGCGACGCCGCAGCCGCCTGGCGTCGGGCGCTGCTGTCGGTCGACGAGTCCGATCACGACCGGACCGGTCTGAGCAGCTACCCGTACGGCAGCGACGCCGAGGAGACGCTCCCGTCCATGGTGTGGTGGGAGAACCAGGAGATCCTGCACCACGGCGCCGAGATCGCGCTGCTCCGGGACCTCTACGCACACCGCGCGCGCTGAGCCGCACGTGGACCTGACCTCCTAGGCTCGCGTCCATGGACCTGGGCACGACACTCCTGCGGTACCGCTACCCGGACGGTCGGCTGCAAGCGGCCTTCCCGATCCGACTCGTCGAGTCCGCGCCCGAACGGCTGGTGGGGTGGTTGCCGGTCGGGTCGGAGATCGCCTACTGGGCGACGTCCGACGGTGCCGACCCCCGGACGGTCCCGCTGGAGGCCCGGTTCCGGCAAGCGCTCGGGACGGGCCGTCGGACGTGGAGCGGCGGCAGCGTGCTCCGGGTGATCCCGTACCGCGAGCGTTGGCAGGTCCTGCACTTCTGGGATGCCGACGGGGTGTTCACCGGCTGGTACGTGAACCTGGAATCCGAGAAGCGGGTGGACCAGCACGGTGTCGTCGCGGTCGACTGGCACCTCGACCTGCTGATCGCACCGGACTTCGAGGTCACCTGGAAGGACGAGGACGAGGCCGCAGCGGCTGTCGGGACCGAGTACCTCCGCGAGCAGGACCTCGCGGCGGCCCGCCGGACGGGGGAGCGGATCGCCGCTGACCCGCGGCGGTTCATCGACTCCGTCGGGCACTGGGAAGACCGCAGGCCGTCGTCCGGGGCCGGCCGAGCGCTGGTGTTGCCGACGGGATGGGACACCCCGGACCCCTGAGTGGGCGCACGGTGGGCACATGACGGACGGGAGGCCCGGTGCCAGCTGGCACCGGGCCTCCCGTCAGCGGCGCACGCGCCCACGGCGGTCCGGGACGACGAGGACCGCTCCGGTCAGCGGGTCGGCGACGACGACGACCGGGTGTGCGTAGACCGCTGAGACCCGGTCCGCGGTCAGGACCTCGTCGGGCTCGCCGACGGCGACGAGTTGCCCGTCGGCGAGCAGTGCGATCCGGTCCGCGTAGGCGGCCGCGAGCGTCAGGTCGTGCAGCACGACGACGACGGTCCACCCGTCGTCGGCGAGGCGTCGTGACTCGGTGAGCACGTCCTCCTGGTGTCCGATGTCGAGTGACGCCGTCGGCTCGTCGAGCAGGAGCGTGCCGGTGCGCTGCGCGAGAGCCCGCGCGAACGTGACCCGCGCCCGTTCGCCGCCGGACAGGGACGGCATCGGGCGGTCGGCGAGGTGCGTCACCCCCGCTGCGGCGAGTGCTGCGGTGACGGCGTCGTCGTCCTCGTCCTCGTGCGGGGTGCGCGCCCACGGTGCCCTGGCCATCCTGACGACGTCCGCCGCCGGGAAGGGGAACGCGATCGTGTGGTCCTGGGGCATCACGGCACGGAGCCTCGCGAGGTCGCGAGGACGGCTCGACGCGACGTCCAGGCCGCCGAGCCGGACGGATCCGGCCTGCAGGGGGACGTCCCCGGACAGTGCCGCGAGCAGGGTCGACTTGCCCGCGCCGTTCGGTCCGATCACCGCGACGAGCTCACCGGGCTCGACCCGCAGCGACACCCCGCCGAGGACGGTTCGTCCGCCGAGCTGGACGGTGACCGCGTCGACTTCGATCGTCGATCCGGCCGGGGTCATGCCCAGCCCCCGGACCGGCGGCGGGTCCGCCTGAGCAGCCAGAAGAAGAACGGCCCGCCGACGAGCGAGGTGAGCAGGCCGAGCGGCAGGTCCGCGTTCGGGACGAGCGAGCGCGCGACGGTGTCGGCCACGAGCACGAGTGCGCCACCGCCGAGGGTGCTCGTCAGCAGCAGGGGACCGTGCGCCGGACCGATCAGCATCCGCATGAGGTGCGGCACGACCAGCCCGACGAAGGCGACGATGCCCGTGAACGCCACGCCGATGCCGACGAGCAGTGCGACGAGCACGATGGCGACGACCCGCAGTCGCTCGACGTCGACGCCGAGGTGGCGCGCCGGGCGCTCGCCGAGTGCGAGGAGGTCGAGCGAGCGGGTGAGCGTGACGGACCCGGCGAGACCGATCGCGATCACGGGCAGGGCGACGAGCACCTCGGACCAGAGCGCGCCGTTGACGCTGCCGAGCTGCCAGAAGACGATCTGCTCGCGGGCCTGCTGGTCGGCGAGGAAGGTCATGAGCGCGATCCCCGCTCCCGCGAACGCGTTCACCGCGATGCCGGTCAGGACGAGCGTGACGACCTCGGTCCGGCCGCCGGAGCGGGAGAGCAGGTACACCGCGAGCGTCGTGGCGAGACCGGTGCAGAACGCCAGCGCCGGGGTGGTCCAGGTACCGACGGTCGCGACGCCGGAGACGACACCGAACGAGGCGCCGAGCGCGGCGCCGGAGGACACGCCGACGACGGAGGGGTCGGCGAGGGGGTTCGCGAACACCGCCTGCATGAGCGTGCCCGCGGCGGCGAGTGCGGCGCCGACCAGGACGGCGAGCGCCACCCGGGGGAGACGGACGCCGGTGAGGACGCGATCGGCGAGCAGGTGCGCGGGGTCAGCCGGAGCGAGGTGCAGGGTGCGCAGGATCCCCGGCACGACCTCGCCGGCGGGGACCGGGTACTGCCCGACGGCTGCTGCCAGGACGGCCGAGACGACGAGCAGGGCGACGAGCACGAGGGTCGCGAGCGTGATCCGACCGGGTCGGACGCGTGTGCGTGGGACGGAGGCGGTTCGCTGCAGCATCGGTTCGCAGTGTAGCGCCAACTAAGGCTAGCCTTACCTCACATGAGGAGAAGTCCGTTCGTCGTCGCACTCCCGATCGTCCTCGTCGCCGCCCTGGTCGGGTGCTCTGGTGGTGGGGAGGCCACTTCGGTGGCCTCGGGCTCCGCCGCGGCCGAGCAGCCGATCTCCGCGCTCCGGCCGGGGACCGACGCCGTCGACCTGATCGGACCGAGCACCGCACGGCTCGAGCGCGACGACGTCGAACCACTCGTCGAACCCGGGGGCGCGCAGCTGCCGGCGACGGTGACGTCGCACGACCTCGGCGGCGACTCGGAGCAGACCGTGACGCACACCGACCGAGTGCTCGCGCTCGACGTGTCCGGGTCGCTCGCCGCCACGGTCGTGGGGCTCGGCCTCGGCGACCACCTGGTCGGGCGTGACGTGTCGAGCACCTTCTCGAGTGTCCGGAAGCTCCCCGTCGTCACGCAGGACGGGCACTCGATCAACGCCGAGGCCGTGCTGTCGCTCGAACCGGACGTCGTGCTGACGGACGGCACCATCGGTCCGACCGACGTCGTCGAGCAGCTCCGGCAGTCCGGCGTCACCGTGGTCTACGTCGAGAACGAGCCGAGCCCCGACGGTGCTGCGGAGCTCGCACGACAGACCGCTGCCGCCCTCGGGGTGCCCGCGGCGGGTGCGTCACTGGCCACGGAGCTGGCCGAGCGGATCGCCGCGACGGGGCGCGACGTCGCGGCACTCGCCGATCGGGCATCGAGCCGGCCGCTCCGGATCGCCTTCCTGTACCTGCGCGGGACGAGCGGCGTCTACTACCTGCTCGGCGAGGGCACCGGCGCGGACGCGCTCGCGACGGCCCTCGGCGGCGTCGACGTCGCGGCGGAGATCGGCTGGGACGGTGCCCGCCCGATGACGGACGAGGCCCTCGTCGCCGCAGACGCGGACGTGTACCTCGTGATGACCGGCGGGCTGGAGTCCGTCGGGGGTGTGGACGGGCTGCTCGAGGCGAAGCCCGCGGTCGGGCTCACCCCGGCCGGGGAGCACCGACGGTTCGTCGACATGGCCGGCGGGCAGATCCTGAGCTTCGGTCCGCGCACGCCGGCGGTGCTCGACGCGCTGGCCCGTGCGGTGTACGCCCCGTGACGCGGTCCGCGCTCTCGAATCCTGGCGTCCGCCCTGCCTGACTAAGGTAAGGCTTGCCTTGGTTAGGTGAACCTAATACTGTCAGCTCCGACAGGTCCGGCTCTGCCGGGCCGCCCCGGCTGCACCGCCGGCGGCAAGCAGCCGGCAGTGCCGGCGGACGAACCAGGAGCAACGACCCCGTGATCACGACGCGCACCCGAACGCGGTCCGTCGTCGCCATGGCACTCGCAGCGCTCGTCGCAGGAGGTGCTGCGCTGACCGGCGCAGCGCCCGCGACGGCAGCGGAGTCGCCCGCGACGGCAGGATCGCTCAGCTGGGGCATCGACACCTCGTACAGCACGATCTTCGCGAACTACCGGAACGCCACCGCTCCGGCGGCGTTCGACGGGGCGACGGCCAGCTGGCCGCTGGCCACCGGTGACGGCAGCGGCTACGACGACGCGACCGGGACGGGCACCCTGCGGTTCTCCGGTGCGGTGCGCATCGGGTACATGACCGGCGCACAGCAGGTCGGCGTGAGCGCGGGCAACTACGTGTACCTCGAGTCCCCGACGGTCAGCATCGACGGCGACACCGCGACGCTCTCCGCCGTCACCGCGGGATCGTCGCACGACCTCGACCCGGCGTTGCCGACCACGGCGAAGGCGGAGCGGACGTTCGCCACCATCGACCTCGGCGCGGCACAGCGGTCCTCGACGGACGACACCGTGACCTGGACGGCGGCCCCGGCGGCGATCACCGACCAGGGCGCGCAGGTCTTCGCACGGTTCGCATCCGCGAGCGACACCGCGCCGGAGCAGCGCGCGGTGGGCAGCGCCCTCGACCCCGTGACCATCACGGTCGACCGCGAACTGGTGACGGAGGAGCCGGGCGACGGCGACGACACGCCCGGCGACGGCGGCAGCACGCCGACTCCGGGCGCCGAGACCAGCACCACCACCGTGACCGCGGGGCCGGCAGCACCGGTCACCGCCGGCACGCCGACCACCGTGACCGCGACCGTGACGGGAGGCACGGCTTCCCCGACGGGATCCGTCACCTTCACCGACACCCCGGCCGGCAGCGCCTCGCCCACCACCCTGGGCACCGTCCCGCTGGGCACCGACGGCACGGCCGCCTGGACCGGCGCGCTCGGCGCCGGTGGCCACTCGCTCTCCGCCGCGTACGCGGGCGACACCACGTACGCCGCGTCCTCGGGCGTCCTGTCCGGCCGTGGCGGCGCCGCGGCGAGCTACGGCGTCGTCGACGTCTCCGAGCCGACCACCTGCACGACGGGCTCCGGCGCCACGACGGTCGACGGCCTCTCCGCCACGTGGGACTGGTCGGCGTACAGCAGCGAGTGGACCAAGACCGCGACCGGCGACGACGTCGCGGTGGACGGTCAGGACTTCGTGCTCTCGAACGGTGTGGCGTCGGTCGACACCTCGTGCGCCACGGTCGCGTTCACCGGCGCGATCCGCGTCGCCGCCTACACCGCGTACTTCCCCACCGCGGGGCAGTGGGTCGAGCTCGTCGACCCGATCCTGTCGATCGCCGCCGACGGGACCGGTGCGTGGAGCGCCGGCGTCCGGAGCGGCACGTCGACCGACAACGACGACGCCCCGGTCCGGACGGTCGTCGCGCGGGTCGCCGGTGCATCGCTGCCCGACCTCACCGCGGACGGCACACTGTCGGCTCCGCTCGCCTTCGACGGCACGACCGCAGCGGGCACGTGGGACACGACCCGTACCGACGCCTGGTCCAACGCGTTCGTGATGCGCGTCCCGAGCGCCGTCCGTGCCTTCTACCACGGCACCGCGACCGCGACGAAGAACGCGGAGAAGGCGCCGTCGCCCGTCGAGGTCAATTGGACCGGCGCGTCCTCCGAGCCCGGTACCGACCCCGAGCAGCCCGGTCCCGACCCCGAGCAGCCCGGCACCGACCCTGGCCTCCCTGGCGCCGGCGGCGGCGACGCGTCGCTCTCCGGCAACCTCGCCTGGGGGTTCAAGAGCTCGTGGCGCTCCTACCTCGCCACCATCGCGCACGGCACCACCACGGTGTCCGACGGCGCGACGATCTCCGGTGACCGCTTCGTGTTCCCGCAGGCCGAGGGCGGCGACTTCGACCCGGCCACGGGAATCGGGACCATCCGCTACTCCGGGGCCGTCGACTTCGTCAGCGCGGCGCACGGCTTCGACATCGCCCTGCGCGACCCGTGGATCGTGACCGACGCCTCCGGTGCCTCCACACTGACCGCCGCGGTCTCCACCTCGGACACCGCCGGGCTCGGCGACACGGCGCGGGTCACCGTCGCGGACCTCGGGACGGGCCCGACCACCAGGACGTCCGCGCAGCTGCTCCGGGTGGCCGCGGCACAGAACACCTGGACGGACGTCGCCGGGAACTTCTCCGACACGCTCGGACCCGACGGCTGGGTGCAGTACCGCGGTCAGGCGATCGACCCCGTCTCCTTCGGGTACGACGCGGCCGTTGCCGACCCCGGCACGACCGACCCGACCACGCCGGTCGTCGAGGTCCCCGCTGCCGGCGACACCGACGCCGGCACGGGTGCAGCGGGCTCGAACGCCGCGGCCGGCGCGACGTGCACCGCGAACACGGTGTCTGGTGCCTCCCTCACCTGGGGCTTCAAGGAGAGCTTCCGGAACTACACGACCGGCTCGATCGCCAAGGGGGCCATCGCCCTGCACGGGGTCAGCGCGACCGGCGGCGGTTGGACCTGGTCCGGTGGCACCGGTGCGCTCAACACCGCGGCGACCACCGGGCGCGTGGGTTGGACGGGCGGTGTCGAGTTCACCGGGCACAACGGCCTGATGGACGTCACCCTCAGCAACCCGACGGTGCGGCTCTCCGGCCCGGGCACCGCGACCCTCGTCGCGGACGTCACGAGCACGGCGCTCGACGGCGGAGCGGACGTGCGTCTGGCGCAGGCCGCGATCGCGACGCTCGACCTCGACGGCGGCACGCGGAGCGGCACGAGCTGGCAGGGGGTCCCCGCCACGCTGACCGCCACCGGAGCGACTGCGTTCTCCGGCTTCTACTCCGCCGGCACCGCGCTCGACCCCGTGTCGTTCAGCCTGCCGACCGGCGGTGCGACGGCCTGCGACGGCACCACCGACCCGCAGTTGGCGTTCACCGGCACCGACGTCTCCGGTCCGGCCGGCGTCGCCGCCGTGCTCCTCGCCCTCGGCATCGCGATGCTGGTCGCGCGTCGGCGCCGTCACCTCCGCGACACGGCGGCGGTCGCCAGTGCGTGATGCCCTGACGCTCGGGCTGGCCGGGACGGTCGTGGCGCTCGCCGCGGCCGTCCCGGCCCTCGGGGTGTCCTCGGCGTCCGCAGCGACGACGACCCCGGGCTGCACGGTCGCAGAAGCCACCCTGACCTGGGGCTTCAAGGAGTCGTTCCGGTCGTACATCAGCGGATCCATCGCGAAGGGGAGCTGGACGACGGCCGACGGCGCCACCTACACGACGCCGTCGTTCGGGTGGTCCGGCGGCTCGGGCACCACCGACGTCTCCGGTGCGGGCACCGTCGGGTGGACGGGGTCCGTGCGCTTCACGGGGCACGGCGGGATCCTCGACACGACGATCGCCGACCCCATGATCGAGGTCACCGGACCGACCTCGGCGATGCTGCACCTCGACGTCCGCGGTACCACCCAGGACGGTGCTGCGATCGACGAACTCGACGTGTCGTTCGCGACGCTCGACCTCACCGCACACCCCGTCGACCCGGCCGCGGGGACCGTCGTGCTCGACGCCGCTGCCGCCACCCTCACGCAGGAGGGGGCGACGGCGTTCGGCACCTACCCCGCGGGCACCGCGCTCGACCCGGTGTCCGCATCGATCCCGGTCAGCTGCGCCGATCCCACCCCGACGCCGTCCGCGACACCCGTGCCCGCCGTCGTGGCTCCCACGTCGACGGTGAGCCCGGCTGCCGTCTCGACAGATCACGGACCAGGGGGAGCCGGCACCGCGCTCGGTATCGGGATCGGAGCGGCGGCAAGCGCGGCGGCGGCCGGTGCGACCGCGTTCGTCGTCGTGCGCCGGCGACGAGCGGCCGATCCGTCACCCTGACCAGATCGGCCGCCCGCGGGCACGTCGTCGGCACAGCGAGTGCGCGGGGCCGGGGCCCTTCGAGTGCCCGTCGTCAGAGGTACTTGACCGCCGACAGGACGATGCCCGCGATCGCCACGACCCAGACGTACGGCAGCACCCGGACCATCACGGCCTGCGGCGAGACCCCCGCGTACTGGGACGCCCACACGGTCTGGGTGCTCGTGGGGTCGGCGACGCCGAACACCTGGTTGTACGAGGTCATCAGCCCGAGGACGGCCATCGGCGAGTAGAAGCCGATCGCGGTCATCGCACCGGCGATCCCCGCCCCGAGTCCGAAGATGTTGAGCGGCCCGCGGTACAGGCACAGTGGGACGAGCACCGAGAACACGATGACGTAGAGCCAGATGTTCGTCGGGGCGACGGCCTCGACGATCGGTCGGAGTGCGGCGACCGATCCCGGCAGCCCGACGGCGGCGAGGAGCATGCCGATCGCGATGAACAGCGTGATCGGCGGGGCGGCGACCTTGAACCCGTCGTAGAGCGAACGCAGCATCGTGGTTCCCCAGAGGCCGGGCCGGGTCGTCGTGACGACGGCGAACAGCACGCCGGCGAGCAGCGACGGGATGATCGGCACCTGCAGGACGAGTGCCAGGACGATCGGGACGAGCGGGGTCAGCAGCGCGAACCACGGCGCGTCGCCCAGGCGTCGACGTCGGCTCACCACGACACGTGTCCCGTCGGCCGGGGCTGCCAGGGACCAGGCGTGCACGGTTCCGCGTCGCCGGGTCTCGACGATGACGTACGCGACCGCTGCTGCGGCGGCGAACGGGAACAGCAGGATCATGAACGACCGCACCTGCGGGATGGGGAGGTGCAGGGCGGTCGAGAAGAACTGCCAGACCGGCAGCTCGAACGGCACGCCGGCGCCGATGCCCATCAGGATGGTCCCGGCCGCGGTGACCTTCGGGACGCCGACCGCGATCATCGCGGGGATCCCGATGACCCCGGCGAGCAGGGCGGCGGGAGCGGAACCGGTCACCGCGCCGCAGAGCGCGGAGATGACGAGCACTCCGAGCGCGATCACGACGGGACGGTCGCCGCCGAACTCGACGGTCTTGCGGACCAGGGTCGCCGCGATCGCGGTGTCCCGCATCAGCGACCCGAGCCAGGAGCCGAGCAGGATGGCCACCATCGTGGACGCGAGGGTGATCGCGCCGTTCTGGATGACCGTGGTCAGCACGCTGTTCTCTGCGCCGACGAACGAGGCGCCACCGGCGAGGGCGATCGCCACCGCGAGCAGCACGAGGGCGAACGCCGTGGGGAGTTTGCCGGTGAGGATCAGGGCGACCCCGATCGCCATGATGACGATGATTGCGATGCCCATTGGTCAGTTCTCCTTCGGGTTCGAAGCGGCCCGCGCATCGTTGCGCGTCCGGATCGCGGCCGTCGCCGCTCGGGTGAGGAGGAGCGGGGACCGGGTGAGTCCGAGGCTCCTGGTGGCGAACGCGTGCGCGGCCACCTCGTCCGCGCCGGCGATGTACGCCAGCCGACGGAACCGGCCGAGGCGGAACACCTCGTGGTCGAGCGCCGCACGGAGGCCACGGGAGCGGTCGGCCGTGACGAGGTGGTGCGCCCGTTCGTGCTCGACGGCGGCGGCGCGCACCGAGCCGACGGGGAACAGGTGTCGCCACCCGAGGTCGTCGACGAGCTGCTCGCAGAACGCGATCGAGTCGGTGAACAGGTCGATCCGGTGGTGGCGGGCGTCGTACTGGGCGAGCAGCGCAGCCTCGAGACCACCCTCGTGCTCGACGATCTCCGGCGAGGGCGGACCGGCCGGCGAGGGCGAACCGGCCGACGAGGCCGAACCGCCCGGCGCCGAGCCCGCAAGCTCGGCGCCGAACGCGGTCGCCCGTGTCGCGTGCCGCAGCAGCTCCTCGTCGCTGCGGGACTCGTTCGTCGGCACGCCACGGAGCAGCCGTGCGCCGAGCTCGACGTCGTCCACGTCCTCGAGCGCGCGCAACGCCGCGGCCTCCGCCACGACGTCCACGACGTTCACGACCGGACCTCGAGCACGGCGACGAGCGACTCGGCCCGGTCGTGCCCCTCGACCTCGGTGCGCGCGAGCGACACGAGCTGCGACTCGTCGAGCACTCCGGACAGGTCGGCGATCCGCGGCCCGACGAGCAGCTGGAGCGCTGGTGCACGGGATCCCCCGTCGCCGTAGGAGGTGTGCTCGCTGATGAGCCGGGGGATGGCCTCGGCACCGGCGCCCGCCGTGGTCTGGTCCACCCGGGCATCGCCCGACGCGAAGCGGATGACGCCGTCGCGGTCGAGGACCCGGACGGGGTGCTTCGGCTTCCGGAGGAACCGACGTTCCTCCGGGGCGCCGAACACGACGTGGCTGTCGGTCGACGCGAGGACGGTCAGTGCCCGCGCGTCGACGCCGAGGCTGCCGGCGGCGACGGCACGGAGGTCGTCCTCGGTGAGTCGCGCCGTGCGGTCCTGCGTGCGGAGCTCGGTCGCCCCCGTGGCGACGGCACGGACGGTGTTCGACTGCGGGTCGACGGTGACGTCGACGGACACCTCGGCCGGAGCGGCACCCTGGCTGATCACCGCCTGTTCGGCCTCGCGGCGGACCGCCAGGATCTGCTCGTCGGTGGCGCCGGGGATCACCCGCTCGACCTGCTCGCGGATGAGTGCGAGCGCGACGCCGATCGGGCTGATCACCTCGCTGTGGTCGGCGATCCGCCAGGGCTTGCCCGAGCGTTCCCCGGCGTGGGGCGTCACCGAGGCGGCACCACCGCCACCGCCGACGAGCTGCACGGTCTCCTCGGGGATCCGGTAGTCCTCGACCATGCGTTCGACGACCGCGCGGACCGGGGCGACCCCGGCGTCGAGGACGGCGCGTGCGGCACCGTCGACGTCCGTGCCGAGCGCGTTCGCGAGCGGCGCCAGGGCGGCACGTGCGACCGCCCGGTCGGCGTGCGCGTAGTCGGACTCCGGCACCAGGCCGATGGCGTTGGCCGCGCACGTCATCGTGATCGCGAAGCGGCCACCGGCGGCGTCGACGACGACGTGGTCGGCCGGGTCCCCGTCGACCGGCGCGACCGTGGACAGCGTGGCGCCGTCCAGGTCGGCGAGCGTCGCGAAGCACGCGTAGGGGAGCCCCGCGATGTGCGCGCTGCGCGGGCCGACGTGCGTGACCTGCGCCGAGCCTCCCGCCCGGATGCGGACCATGGATCCGCCGCCGACGCCGACGGTGCGGACGTCGAGCGCCGACAGGTACGTCGAGCTGCCACCGAACTCGGTGTACTGCACCGCGACCTTGCCGCGGCGGATGACCGAGATGTCGGTGGAGGTCCCGCCGGTCTCGAGGAAGACGCCGTCGGAGAGCTTCTCCTGCATGAGTGCCCCGGCGACGCCTGCCGCCGGGCCGGACAGCACGGTGAGCAGCGGGCGGCGGCGCATCTCGTCGAGCGACATCACGCCGCCGTCGCACCGCATCACCATCAGCGGTGCGGTGATCCCGGCCGCGTCGATGCTCGACTGCACCAGGTCCGCCGTCGCGAACATCCGCGGCAGGATGACCGCGTTGAGCACGGCGGTCCGCGTCCGCTTGCTGAGCCCGTAGAGCGAGCTGATGTCGTGGGTCGCGGTCACGAGGAACCCGCGGTCGCGCGCCCGTTCGGTGATGCGTTCCTCACCGACGGGGTCGTCGACGGAGAACGGTTCGGTGACGACGACCGAGCGGATGCCCGCCTGCTCGAAGCGGTCGAGGACCCCGTCGACGTGCCGGTCGTCGTCGGCGCGGGGCACGTGCTCGTACGCGACGGGGAGCTTCTTGCCGTCCGCGATCTCGATCTTCGCGAGCCGCCGGAGCCGCTTCGCGAAGAACCCGGCCGGCCCGGTCCCGACGCCGATGAGGCCGACCGGGTCGACGTCGCCCTCGAGCAGGGCATTCGTCGCCTGGGTGGTGCCGTGCGCCAGGAACACGACGTCCTCGGCGGAGCGGCCGATCCGTTCGAGGAGCTGGTGCAGCGCCTCGACGATGCCGTGGGCGACGCCGTCGGGATGGTCGTGGCTGGTCGGGACCTTGGCCTGGCCGATGAGCTGCAGGGTGGCGGCGTCGATGGCGACCGCGTCGGTGAACGTGCCACCGACGTCGATGCCGATGCGCAGTGCGTTGGGTTTCACGTCGTTGTGACCTTTCGGGTGAGGAGGGAGTGTCAGTAGCCCTGGACCGCGGGCCAGCGCCGTTCGACCCCGTCGCGGTCGAGATCTGCGGCGAAGGTGGCGAACCGGGAGTCATCGGCCTGGACGGCCTGCGGGGTGGAGCCGGTTGCGATGCAGTGCGCGGCGAGTGCGCCGGCGACCTCGCCGACGTTCCACTCGACGGGGTGCAGTCGGTAGCAGCCGTTGGTGATGTGGGTGGTGCCGATGTCCTTGCCCGCCGGCAGCAGGTTCGTGACGCGCTGGGGGACGAGGGCGCCGAGGGGGATCTCGAACGGGACGCTCGCGATGTCGACGTAGTTGTCGCCACCGGTCGACGGGTGCAGGTCCAGGCGGTAGCTGCCGACGCCGACCGAGTCGCGGTAGCGCGTCCGGCCGGTCACCCCGACGACCTCGGCGGAGACGTCCTGCTCGACGATGGTCGTCACCGCGCGGATCCGCCGGGACTCGCGGATGTAGGCGACCTTGGCCAGGCCGTCCTCGCTGCCGGTGACGTCGCCGCGCAGTCGGAGCCCGGGGAAGCCCGCGCCGCCGTCCGGCCGGGGGGCGTCGGTCTGCAGCCAGTACAGGACCGAGAGCGAGAGCTGTCGTGCCTCGTGCAGCGCCTGCCTCGTGGTCTCGGCGTCGGCATCGGCGTCGCCCGAGGTGCCGATCACCGGCTTCAGCCAGTAGTCGTTGAGTGGCCAGTTCACGAGGCAGATGTCCGACTCGAACGCCCCCTCGGTGAAGAGCTTCCGTGCGACGATCCGCCGGAATCCCCAGAGTTCCTTGTCGCCCGCGTCGGCGCTCTGGTCGGCGCTGACGGCGAGGGGGTCGGTGTCCGGGTTCGGCTCGAAGGTCCGCGGGTGCGCCTCGAGCGTGCGGGGATCGGGCGCGAGGAACCCGATGAGCGGCGCCGGCCAGAAGTCCGGCTGGTACGCGCGCCAGAAGTCGTACATCTCGGGGCGCTCGATCGTGTGGTCCTCGCCCTCGTGGTGCGACACGGCGAAGCAGAACGTGATGCCCTGCTGGTTCGCCGGGTCCGCGACCTCCGGTGCGTGCGGCTCGCCGTGCTCGTCGCGCGACTCGGCGCCGACGACGTGCTCGACCCCGGCGAGCGGCAGGACCTCGCCCGTCTCGGTGGCGTCGAGCACGAACGTGCCGCGCAGCTCGGTCCGGCGGCCGTCCGCACGCTCGACCGTGACGCTCGTGACGCGGTCGCCGTCCGTCGTCGCGGCGACCGGACGGTGGTCGAGCAGGACCGTCAGGAGTCCGGCGGTGCGGTACGGCTGGAGCATCTCCTCGATCACCGCGAGGGCGACGCGCGGCTCGTGGCAGAGCTTGCTCACGCGGCCGGCGCCGGGGTTCAGGTCGGGGAGCGCGGCCGCCTCGGCGCGGAGCGGGTAGACGCGGCGGTAGTGGTCGCGGATGCCGTCCCGCAGTGCCCGGTAGCTCCGGGTGACGCCGAACTGCTCGACCCACGGGTGCTCGTCCGGCGGCACGGCCTGGCTGGTCAGCTGTCCGCCGAGCCAGTCCGTCTCCTCGGTGAGGACGGCGCGGCGGCCGGCGCGGCACACGGCGATCGCGGCGGCGACACCGCCGAGGCCGCCGCCGACGATGACGACGTCCGTGCTGATGAGGTCGACGGCGGTGTCGCCGGTCGTGGTTGGGGTGGTTCCGGGCATGGTGGAGCGACTCCTGACGGATGGGGGACGTGGGGGGCGGTTGGGGAGCGTGCGGGGGTGCGGTCGGTCGGGTCAGCGCGGTGGCGGTCCGAGCGTGGTCCCGGCGACGAGCGTGCATGCGAGCAGCTCCTGCACCGGAGGTGGCGCGTCGCCGCGTTGGGCTGCGGCGATGCGCTCGGTGAGCGCGGCGACGGCGCGTGCGCCGAGTTCGGTGCGCGGCGCGCTGAGCCGCGTGGCGTCGGTCCCGCGGTCACGGTGGCGGGTGTGCTCGCCGAGCACGATCACGGAGAGGTCGGCGGGGACGTCGTGGCCGGTGGCGGCGAGCAGGTCGAGCAGTTCCTCGCCGTCGTCCGGGTCCTCGACGAGGACGACGGTCGGACTGGAGGCCCGGATCGCCTCCCACGCATCGGCGACCGTCCGGTGGTCGGTCACCGTGGTCTCGACCAGCGCGTCCGCCGTGTCGAGCCCGGCTCCGGTGAGCGCGTCGACGATGCCGGTGTGCCGGTCGCGGGACGACTCGGCGCCGAGTGCCAGGCGCAGCAGACCGAACCGGGTGTGGCCGAGGTCGAGCGCACGCTGGACGAGCGCCCGTGTGGCGGCGGCGTAGTCCACGCCGATGTAGGGCACCCGTCCGCCGGCCGCATCGCGACGGCCGATCGCCACGAACGGGTAGTCCGTGTCCAGCAGCCGTTCGAGCTCGTCGGCGTCCATCTCGCGGCCGAGCAGGATGCAGCCGTCCGCGAGCCGCAGGCGGTTGGACTCGTGGAACAGCCGCCGCCTGCCGTTCACGACGGGGGTGCTCGTGAACACGAGCAGGTCCGCTGTGACCTGCTCCGCGGCGCTCTCGATGCCGGTGAGCAGCGGCGTGTAGAAGTCCGACGAGCGGTTCGGGAACGCCGGCTCGTACGTGAAGACGCCGATCAGGTCGTTGGTCGCACCGACCAGGCTCCGGGCCACCGGGTTCGCGACGTAGGTGGTCTCGCGGATGACGTCGAGCACGCGGTCCCGGGTCGCTGCGGGGATCCGCCGGGTCTCGTCCGCCTTGCCGTTGAGCACCAGCGACACGGTCGACTGACTCACGCCGGCGATGTCGGCGATCATGCGCTGGGTGACGCGTGCGTGGGGTGCTGGCATGGGGGCTGCTCCGGGGCTGTGGACCTCGTCGGTGAGGTAATACGGATGACCGTACGCGATTCTCGTCGTTCATACGTATGAGCAGGAGAACTTCCCGAAAGGGCATCATCGGCTGCACCGGAATGCGGTCGGGGCGCCAGAGCGCAAGGGGAACGGGCGGACGATGCGCGATGCCGCCGAAGTTGCGCGGAAGACCGCAAGGCGTCCTGAACGGACACGCAGGCACGGGCGACGGTCGTAGGTTTCAGCCGTCGACGGGGCTCTGCCGAGCCGGACGTGACAGGGCCGCCGCACAGGCGCGGTGCCCGGTCCCGTACCTCAGCCCGACCCGTGCCCGACCCTGTCGTTCCGATGCGGAACCCGACAGAAGGAACTCTCCATGAAGAAAGTGCTGCTCTGCAGCGCGATCGCCGCGGCCGCCCTGGCGTCCGTCGCGATCGCCGCGCCAGCCCAGGCAGGGGGCCGCCACGGCGACGCCCCCGCCCTCGGCTTCAGTGCCCCGACCACGCTCGCGAGCGGTCTCGTCACGCCCCTCAGCCTCGACATCGACCGGCAGGGCAACGCCGTCGTGTCGCAGAACTTCGCGGGCCAGCTCAACCGGGTCAGCCCCGGCGGGACCAGCACGACGCTCGCCTCCGCGACGCCCGGCCTCGAGATCGGTGCCGTGTCCTCGCGCCGCGACACCGTCTACTACGCCGAGAACGACCAGCCGAACGGCGTCGCGAAGTTGATGGCGCTCCGAGCCGGCAGCGCCGCCGTCCAGCTGGCCGACCTGCATGCGTACGAGGCGTCGCGGAACCCCGACCGTGTCAACCGCTACGGCTTCCGTGGCCTGCCGGCGTCGTGCGCCGCCCAGGTCGACCCCGCGGGGCAGGCGGGCCCGGCCACCTACCGGGGGATCGTCGACTCGCACCCGTACGCCTCGCTCGCACTCCGTGACGGTGTCTACGTCGCGGACGCCGGCGGGAACGACATCGTCCGCGTGGGTTACGACGGCCGGGTCTCGACCGTCGCGGTGCTGCCGGCGCAGCCTCCGGTCACGGTGACCGCTGCGCTCGCCGCGGAGGCCGGTCTGCCCGCCTGCTCGGTCGGGTACCCGTACTCGTTCGAGCCGGTCCCGACCGACGTGGAGAGCGGACCGGACGGCGCGCTCTACGTGTCGACCCTGCCCGGTGGGCCGGAGGACGCCAGCCTCGGCGCCCGCGGCAGCGTGTACCGGGTCACCCCGTCGAACGGCGCGGTGCAGCGGGTCGCGACGGGCTTCGTCGGAGCGACGGACCTCGCCGTCGACCAGCGGTCCGGGACCGTCCTCGTCGCCGAACTGTTCGGCGGAGCGGCCGGGACCGGTCAGGTCTCGGTGGTCTCGCCGTGGAGCGGCCGGGTGACGCAACGGATCGCCGTCACCTCGCCGGGTGCCATCGAGTTGCGGAACGGCGTCCTCTACGGGACGACCTCCGTGTTCGTCCCGGATGCGGACGGAGCGCCGCAGGCGATCGGTCAGCTGGTGCGGTGGAGCGTGACGGATCGGGCGCACCACCAGCGCTGGGGTGACGACGGTGAGCGCGGCCGGCAGTAGTCGGCTGGCCCACTGCGGGACGGGAGGCCCGGTGCCGGCTGGCACCGGGCCTCCCGTCCGGAACGTGGTCGCGTGACGTCCCTGCTCACCCGGACACGCTCCGTGCCGTTCCGCACAACAGAGAACAGCCCGAACCACGGACTTGCGTGGTTCGGGCTGCTGTCGGTTGTGCAGCGGCGCCGTGACCCGGGTCAGCGCTCGACGCCGGGGACGATCAGCACCCGGTAGTCGGCGGCGGCGTGCCGGTGCGGCAGCGCGGCCTGGTACGCCGGGCTGTGGTACCAGTCGAGGGCGTCCTGCACGGTCGGGAACTCGTTGACGAGGATGCCGTCGACGGGAGCTCCTTCCAGCGTGGTGACCTCGCCGTACCCGATCACCGGCGTGATCGGGTGCCCGGCGCGGGCAGCTCGAGCGGCGGTCGTGTACGTGGCGAACTCGTCCTGGTCGCGGAGCGACTCCCGGATCATCACGACGTAGGCGCTCATGCGGTCAGCGCCCCGAGCTTCGCGAGCAGCGCGTCCGCGGCGGACGCGGACGACGCCGGGTTCTGGCCGGTGATGAGCAGGCCGTCCTCGACCACGTAGGGCTGCCAGTCGCCGATCTTGCTGTAGTCGCCGCCGAGACGGACGAGCTCGTCCTCCACCAGGAAGGGCACGATGTCGGTCAGGCCGACGCCCTCCTCCTCCGAGTCGGTGAACCCGGTGACACGGCGGCCCTGCACGAGCGGGGTGCCGTCCTCGTTCGTGACGTGACGGAGGACGCCGGGTGCGTGGCAGACCAGCGCGATCGGCTTGCCCGCACGGAGGGTGTCCTGGATCAGGGTCACGGAGTCCTGGTCCTCGGCGAGGTCCCAGAGCGGTCCGTGCCCGCCCGGGTAGAAGACCGTGTCGAAGTCGGCCAGGTCCACGCTGTCCAGACGGACGGTGTGTGCGAGCGCTCGGGTCGCGACGGCGTCCTGCTCGAAGCGGCGAGTGTGGTCGGTCTGGTTGGCCGGCGCATTGCTCACCGGGTCCAGCGGGGGCTGGCCACCCTTCGGGGAGGCGAGGACGATCTCGGCGCCTGCCTCGATGAAGCGGTAGTAGGGCGCGGCGAGTTCTTCGAGCCAGAAGCCGGTCTTGCGGCCGGTGGTGCCGAGTTCGTCGTGCGAGGTGAGGACCATCAGGATCTTCATGGGAGCCGTCCTTCGTTAGTAGACCGGTCAGTTATCTGGAGGTGGAGCTGGACCCCGGTGAACCGGGGGAGTCAGTTGGTCAGTGCAGGATCTGCGTGGTGATGCCGTACGCGTTGTCCATCGCAGCAGTGTTGCGGTGGATCTTCGCCATCACGCTCGCGCCCAGCCAGAGGTCGTAGAGCGTCTGTGCGGTGCTCTCGGCATCGATGTCCGCGGCGAGTGAGCCGTCCGTCTGTCCCGCGGTGATCATCCGGGTGATGCGTTCGATGATCGCGGTCGTGCCGTCCTTGAGGGCGATCCGCATCGGTTCGGAGAGGTCGGACACCTCGGCGCCGAGCTTGACCGCGAGGCACTTGCCCTGGCAGTCGTCGAGGCTCTGCGTCTCCCGCCACTGCTGCCAGTACCGCAGCAGTCGATCGGCCGCGGGGAGGTCCTGTCGCTCGAAGATCTCGTCCATGTCGGCGAGGTACTCGCGGAAGTACTCCTGCATCATCGCTTCACCGAAGACGTCCTTCGACTTGAAGTAGTAGTAGAAGGACCCCCGCGGAACGCCGGCTTCCGCGAGGAGTTCGTTCAGACCGACGGCGGCCCAGCCCTTGTGCGCGATGGTGCGCTGTCCGGCGTCCAGGATGGCCTGGCGGGAGTCGGTCTCGGTGGGCATGGCATGACCGTAGCACACTAGTAGACCGATTGGTTATCGCTGCTCCGTCGAGGCGAGGACAGCGGTGGCGGCGCCCACGAACCGGCGCTTGACCGGGTCCCGATCACCCGGGACGAACGCGATCGACACCGAGCTCGGCGGTGCGTCCGCGAACGGCACGAACCGGATCGCAGGGTGGATGGTGCGCTGCGCCGCGATGGCCGACACCGCGCTCACACCCCGGCCCGCGGCGATCGACTCCAGCCACTCGTCGTAGTTCGCCGTCTCCACGAACGTCGTCGGACCGTCCCCGTCCGGCCATGACCACGGCCCGACCGTCCCGGTGACCGCGTTGAACACGAACGGGTGGTGTCGGAGGTCGCCCCACGGGACCGGGCGGTCGACCGGGATGCCGGACCTCGCCGAGCAGATCAGCACCCGCTCCTCGTGGAAGAGCGGGACCACGCGGACCTGCTCCGGGACGGCACGGGGTTCCCGGAGGACCGCGACGTCGACGTCCCCACGGAGGAGCGCGTCGACGGGTTCATCGGTCCGGACGAGCGACACCGACCCCTCGCCCATCCGCTCGTACTCCGCGATGGCGTCCTGCGCCCATGGTGTCGGCAGCAGCCAGGTGAAGGCCAGGCGCAGCGGGGTCGGCGCCACCACCGACGACACGGCCCGGTCGACGGCCGCGACCGCCGACTGCGCCTGCTCGAAGAACCGCGCGCCCGCTTCCGTCAGCCCCACACGCCGGGTGTCCCGGTCGAGGAGCCGTGTCTCGAGGAGGTCCTCGAGTTGCTTGATCGTCCGGGTCAGGGCCGGCTGTGTCACGAACAGCTGCTCCGCCGCACGGGTGAAGGACAGGTGCCGGCCGACCATCAGGAACGCCCGCAGGTGGCGCAGTTCGACGTCCATGACCGCCAAGCATAAGTCCGCCGTCTCCGGCAATTCCGCTCCCGCTCGGCCGCTCGTAGCGTCACTGCTGCAGCCGGGAACGCTGCGACACCGGACCACCGACCGACGGGAACACCATGGCCATCACCGCCACCCACACCATCGCCCTCCCGTCGCTGCGCGTCGGCTCGCCCGGGGTGATCGCCCTCCAGGGGGCTGCTGCCCTGGCAGCGAGCACCGGCATCGCCCGGTTCGTCTTCACGCCGATCCTGCCGCTCATGCAGACCCAAGCCGGGCTGTCCGTCAGCGACGGCGCAGGCCTCGCCACGGTCAACTACGTCGGGTACCTGCTCGGAGCGCTGCTCGGGATCGGCATCCCGGTCCTCGTCCGGTCCCAGCGGGTGATGCGGGTCGCGATGCTCCTCACCGTGGCGACGCTCGCACTCATGCCCGCGGTGTCGGACGTGGCGTGGTGGTCGGTGCTCCGGTTCGTCGCCGGACTCACCAGCGCGTTGGTGTTCATCGCCGCCACCTCGGCGATGATCTCCCGCCTGCGAGCGGTCGGACCGCACTTCGTCGGCTGGGGGTTCGGCGGCATCGGCACCGGCATCGCGCTCTCCGGCATCGTCGTCCTGGTCGTGCGGGCGACGTCCACCTGGCAGACGGCGTGGTTCATCGCAGCGGCGCTCGCGGCGCTCCTCACCGTCGTCGCGTGGGGTTTGCCACCCGCGGTGGCCACAGCCGAGGGACGGACGTCCGACGGTGACGAGCTCCCGCCGACGGGGCACCGGTTCGCCGCGCTCGTGATCAGCTACGGCTTCGAGGGCATCGGCTACATCATCGCCGGGACGTTCCTCGTCGCGGCGATCGGGCAGAGCGGCCCCGCGTGGACCGGGGACGGAGCATGGGTCGTCGTCGGCCTGGCGGCGATGCCCGGGGCCGCGCTCTGGACCGCGCTCGGCCGCCGGTGGAGCCGACCGACGCTCCTCACCGTCGCACTCGGTGTGCAGGCCGTCGGCGTGGCCCTGACCGGCGTGCTGCCCGGGAGCGCGAGTGCCCTGGTCTCGGCCGCGCTCTTCGGTGGCACCTTCGTCGGCATCAGCTCGCTCGCACTCGCCCTCGGCGCCCACCTCCAGGTCCCGCGGGCCGTGGCGCTCCTGACCACCGGGTACGCCGTCGGGCAGATCCTCGGCCCGGTGCTGTCCCGCCCGCTGCTGGTCGGCGGCTACGCCGGTCCGCTGCTGCTCGGCGGTGCGATCATCGCTGCCGCTGCGCTCGCCGGACTCGCCGTGCGGTTCCACTTCCCGCACCGCGTCGGCACCGCGGTCGAGCCGTCGCGCTCGGCTCGCTGAGCTCGGCAGCGTCCGCGCTGCACTCGTGGTCAGCCGCGGGTCTCGACCAAGCTCCGGCGCCTGTACCCCGACCGGACAGGCGCCGAGCCTAGCGTGACAGCGTCATGGCAGCCGAACACCGCAAACCCGCCGAGCCCGACGCCGACCCCGCCGTCGAGCACCACTCTGCACACCACGCGGCACGTACCGACGCGCCGTCCGGGCCGGACCGCCGAGCGGAGGACGCCGGCGACCAGCCGGACCGCTCCCCGGTGGACGCCGGCGACCAACCGGACCCGAACCGCTGGAAGGCCCTCGTCGTCTGCCTGCTCGGCGGCGGCATCGTGCTCCTCGACGTGTCGATCGTCAACGTCGCGCTCCAGTCGATCTCGAGCGGACTCCCCGGCGCCTCGCCCGAGGCCGTGCAGTGGATCCTCTCCGGCTACGCGCTGTCCTTCGGCCTGCTGCTCGTCCCCGGCGGGCGGCTCGGCGACGCCTCCGGCCGCCGACGCATGTTCGTCATCGGCGTCGGGCTCTTCACCCTCGCGAGCGCGCTCTGCGGATTCGCGCCGAACGGTCTCGTGCTGGTGATCGCGCGGCTCGTGCAGGGTCTCGCCGGCGGGCTGCTCACCCCGCAGGTCACCGCGCTCATCCAGCAGCTCTTCCGCGGCAAGGAGCGTGGCACCGCGTTCGGGCTGTTCGGGGCGACCGTGGGGATCGCGACCGCGATCGGTCCGCTCGTCGGCGGACTGCTCATCACCGCGTTCGGGACCGAGAACGGGTGGCGGTTCGTCTTCTTCGTGAACCTGCCCGTGGGACTCGTCACGATCGTCCTGGCCTTCCGCTTCCTGCCGGCCGCGGCCCGGACAGAACGCGGCCGGAAGCACGACTTCGACCCGGTGGGCATCGCCCTGCTCGGAGCTGCCGTGGTGGCCCTGCTGCTGCCGTTCGTGCAGTCCCAGGAGTGGAAGGGCGGCGCGAAGTGGTGGCTCGTCGTCGTCGCCGTCGTGTTCGGTGCGTGCTTCGTGCTGTGGGAGCGGCGGTACCAGCGGACCAAGGAGCCGGTCATCGACCTCGGGTTGTTCCGGCGCCGGTCGTTCTCACTCGGCGTCGGTCTCGCGACCCTGTACTTCGCCGGGTTCACCCCACTGTTCTTCGTCCTGACGCTGGCGTTGCAGTCGGGGCTGCACTACTCCGCACTGCTGGCGGGGCTCGCCTCCGTCCCGTTCGCGATCGGGTCCGGGATCGCGTCGACCGTCGGCGGGCGGGTCGTGCACCGCTTCGGACGGCAGCTCATCGTCGTGGGGACCGTCCTCGTGCTCATCGGACTCGGCGGCGTCATCTGGGTCGTCGCGAACCACTTCCGGTCCGACCTCGGGTGGTGGCTCGTGGCGCCGCTGCTCGTGGCGGGCATCGGCTCCGGGCTGACCATCTCGCCGAACCAGACCCTCACCCTGTCCGAGGTGCCGGTCGAGCAGGGCGGCTCGGCGGGCGGGCTCATCCAGGTCGGCGCGCGGGTCGGGTCGGCGATCGGCATCGCGGCGGTCGGCAGCGTGTTCTACTCGGCGCTGGCGACGTCGCGTGGGGACTACTCTGACGGGCTGCCGCTCGGGCTCGGTGTCTCGCTCGGCTTCGTCGCCGCGGCGCTGCTGGCGGGCATCGTCGACGTGGTGGTCGGGAAGGTGCGGGGGACCGAGGCGTCGATCTGAGCGGCGAACCGGTTGGCGCGATCTGTACGACCGCCGTCCTGGCTGCTGCTGGTGAGCCGCGCGCGGGAGCAGTTGGGTTGGCTGCATGGAACGAGAACGCCCACCGGGCCGCCTGCTCTGGCCCGCCGCCGCGTGGTTCTGGGCGCTCCAGTTCGCGGTCCTGAACCCGCTGCTCGCCGTCCTCCTCGTGACGCTCGCCGGCGCGACGCCGACCGAGGTCGGCTGGGTGCTCGGCTGCTACAACGTCGGCGGGTTCGTCGCGTCGCTGGTGATCCCCGCGACGGCGGACCGGACCCACGACTACCTCCGCCCGCTGCTGTTCTGCGCGCTCGCCGGCGCAGGCTTCGTCGCCGCACTCGCCCTCACGACCTCGCTGCCCGTCCTGGTGATCGCGCTCGTGGTGCTCGGCGGCCCGCCCGGCGTCGGGTCGACCCTGCTGTTCGCGCAGCTCCGGCACGAGGGTGCACCGCCGGCCCGGGTCATCCGCACGCGCGCCATCGTGTCGTTCGCCTGGGTGGTCGGCCCGCCGCTCGCGACGCTCAGCACGGGCCTCGCCGGGACCCCTGCCGCGCTGCTGCTGCTCGCCGGCATCAGCATCGTCAACGTCGTCACCGCCCTGCTCCTGCTGCGCCGCCGCGGGCCCGTGCCCGAGCAGGACCAGGCGGTCCGTCCGAGCCTGCTCGCGCAGTTGCGGGGATGGTCACGGTGGTCGGTCGTGTCCGCCTTCACGCTGTTGCAGGCCACGAACATCGCCACGGTCACCGTCGCGACCCTGTTCGTCGCCCGGGACCTCGGCGCGCCGATCGTGTGGGCGGGGATCGTGCTCGGCGCCGCCGCCCTGGTCGAGATCCCCGCGCTGCTGGTCATGGGGCGGCTCCACGAGCGTGTCCCCGCCCGGACGTTGCTCGCCGTCGGGTGCGCGTGCGGTGCCGTCTATTACGGACTCGCGACGCTGGTCCACGAGCCGTGGCAGCTGCTGGCCCTGCAGCCGCTGAACGCCTGGTTCTTCGCCTCGGTCGCCGGTGTCGGGCTGACCGTCTTCCAGGACGTCTTCCCGAGCCCTGGGCTCGCGTCCGGGCTCTTCACGAACACCCGTCGCGTCGGCGCGGTCCTGGCGGGGCTGCTCATCGCCGGGCTCGGGGGCTTCCCGGACCCGTACCGCGCCGTGTACGCGGCAGCGGCCGGCGTCGTCCTGGTCGTCCTGGTGGTGGCGACCGCCGTCGCGTCGCGGTCCCGGCCGGTGCTCGATGCGCGCTAGGTTCGCCACCGTGAACTCCGTCCGCGACCACCGCGTGGCCGTGCTCGTGCTGGACGGCGCGAAGGCGCTCGACGTCGGGATCGCCGCGCACGTCTTCGCGAAGCGGCCGAGCATGCCGTACGAGGTCCGGGTCTGCGGGGAACAGGCCGGCACCGTCGACGGGTGGAACGGGCTCGCCTACGCCGTGGGCCACGACCTCGAGACCCTCGCGTGGGCGGACACCGTGCTCGTCCCCGGGTTCCGGAACCCCGCTGACACCACCACGCCGCCCGCGGTGATCGCCGCGCTGCGTACGGCCCACGAGCGTGGTGCCCGGATCGCCGCCATCTCGACGGGCGCCTTCACGCTCGCCGCCGCCGGACTGCTCGACGGCCGTCGTGCGACGACGCACTGGCACTACACGCACGTGCTCCGTGAGCGGTACCCGGCGGTCGACGTCGACGAGAACGTGCTCTTCGTCGACGCTGGCGACGTCCTCACGAGCGCCGGAGCCGCGAGCGGCCTCGACCTCTGCCTCCACCTCATCCGCCGTGACCACGGCGTCGGGCTCGCGAACCACGTGGCACGACGACTCGTCAGCGCCCCGTACCGGAGCGGCGGTCAGGCGCAGTACGTCCCCCGCAGCATCCCGGAACCCCTCGGCGACGTCTTCGCGGCCACCCGCGCCTGGGCGCTCGACCACCTGCAGGACGACCTGACGCTCACGACGCTCGCGCGCCGCGCGAACGTCTCACCCCGGACGTTCTCGCGGCGCTTCACCGCGGACACCGGCATCACCCCGATGCAGTGGGTGCTCCGTGCCCGCATCGACCACGCGCGCGAGCTCCTCGAGCGCACCGACCTCAGCGTCACCCGGATCGCCGAGGCCACCGGGTTGCGCTCGGACACGAACCTCCGCCGGCACTTCGGCGCGATCATCGGGACCTCACCGACCGCCTACCGCGCGACGTTCCAGGAGTGACCGGACGGTCGTCAGAGCGTCGTCCGCAGCAGCAGCGACGCCCCGTGCACGGCGTCCTCCTCCCGCTCGCCGGTGTCGACGAAGCCCAGCTTCTCGAGTACCCGGAGCGACGCGGTGTTCCACTCCCGCACGGTGGAGGCGAGGTGCCCGTACCCGATCCGCCGCGCCTGGGCGACGACCGCGCCGGCGGCTTCGGTCGCGAACCCGTGGTGCCAGGAGCGCTGGAGGAACTCGTACGCCAGCTCGGGCTCCTCGGGCCGGCCGACGCTGTTCGGGACGAGTCCGCAGTACCCGATGGCCTCGTCGGTGTCCGTGCGCTCCACCACGAGCAAGCCGGGTGTCGGCAGGTGCTCGTCGCGGCGTACCCAGTCCTCGAGCTCGGTGACGGTCGGGTGCCCGTCGGGTGTCAGACGACGGTGCGCGGGGACGCGCGGATCCCGCTCGGCCCAGAGTCGACGGTGGAACGGGGCGTCCTCGACCCGCCAGGGCCGCAGCCGCAGCCGCTCGGTCTCGAGGGTCTCCACCGTCAGAACCGGCTCGTCCCGCGGAGACGGCGCGGGCGCCCGTCCGGGTCCGCGACCAACGCCGCCGCGGGGCGCGCCCACAGCCGCTGGAAGGCGGACACGGGCTCGGGCTCGTGGTGGCGGATGCGTCCCGGCGGTCGGGGTCCTGGCTGCCCGTCCTCCTGCCAGTCGTCGAGTGCGCGCGCCGTCGACCGCCACAGCGCGAGGAGCTCCGCGCCCGACCCGTCGAAGCGTTCGTCGTCGGGCGTGGTCGCCAGGTGCTCGGCCCACAGCTGGCGCCGGAGGTCCCGAGCCATCGACCCGTCACCGGGCGAGGTGTCGACGACCGCGCACGTCAGTTCACTGTCGGACGTCCACGACCGGCGGTTGAAGTTGTCCGACCCGATGGTGGACCACTGGTCGTCGACGACGCACACCTTCGCGTGGATGTAGATCGGCCGCCCGGACTCGTGCTCCAGGTCGAAGACGCCGACACGGTCCGCGGCCGTCCGGCGGAGCGTGCGCATCGCCTCGATCTGGCCGAACCGCGCCGGCGGGCCGCCGAGCACCCCGTCGGAGTTCGGGTACCGCGGGACGAGCACGATCACGCGGAGGTCGCGGTTCTGTTCGAGGGCCTCGGCGATGCCGGTCGCGATCTCCTTCGACCAGAGGTACTGGTCCTCGATGTAGATCAGCGACTCCGCGGCCTTGAACGCCTTGCCGTACGCTCGCGCGATGCTCCGCTCGCCATCCGGCGCGAACGGGAACGGCGGTCGCTTCACCCCGTAGGTCCGGAGCAGCTGCACGGCGTGGTCCCCGGCGGGCGGCGGCGGGGGAGTCCGCTCCGGCAGGGGTTCCGGGCGACGCGGCATCCGGGTGAGGCGCTGCAGGAGCATCCGGTACGGCAGGCTCCGGTCGAGCGGGGTCGGGTCGTCCCACCGTTCGGCGAAGACCGCCAGGACGTCGGCGACCACCGGCCCACGCAGCTCCATCGACGCGTCGTGCCATGCCGGCCGCTTGCCGTACCGGGCGTCGATCGACACGGGTTGCGGATCGCCCTGGTGCGCTGCGTCGTCGCGACGGCTGTGGCACAGGTCGATCCCGCCGACGAACGCCACGTCGCGCGAGGGGTCGTCGCGGTGCTGGATGACGAAGAACTTCTGGTGGTGCGACCCGAACACGCGGACGCGCTGGTCGAGCAGCACCTCGCCGCCGGCATCGTTGATCTTCCGGCCGAGCAGCTCGTTCGCGCGGGCGCTGAGCGACGCGGACACGCGTTCGCCGTGGGAGCGCCAGATCAGGCCGCGGACCTCGACGCCCGCTCGCGCACGGTCGGCGAGCAGGTCGCCGATCGTGGGGCCGTCGGGCAGCATCCGTTCGTCGGCGTCACCCCGCCAGTCGGTGAACCAGACACGGTCACCGGGCGCGAGCGCCGCGAGCTCCGCGTGGATGCGTTCGAAGTACGGGGCCCCGTGGACCAGTGGCCGGACGAGGTTGCCCTCGGACCAGGGCAGCGCGTCGGCCCCGCCGGCGTGGACGTCCGTGGCGAGGTTGCCGCGTTCGTCGCGGGCGAGGAACCAGTGACGTGGTTCGGTGCGCACGTTCGAACACTAGGCCCTGAACCGCGGACGGGGCGGACGGGAGGCCCGGTGCCGGCTGGCACCGGGCCTCCCGTCCGGTCCTGGTCGCGACCAGAGCGCCCACCGTCACCGGCGGGTCGATACCGTTGTCCCCATGGCCAGCTTCACGCCCCCCGCTGCCGACGCCATGCGTGCGAAGCTCCTGCTCGCCGCGCGTGACGAGTTCGCAGCGGTCGGGCTCACCGGTGCCCGGATCGAACGCATCGCCGCGGCGTCGTCGAGCAACAAGGCGCAGATCTTCCACTACTTCGGCAGCAAGGAGGGACTGTTCGACGCGCTCATCACACAGACGGTCACCGAGACGCTCACCGAGGTGCCGATCGACACCGACGACCTCCCCGCGTACGCCGGGCGGCTCTTCGACTCGTACGCCCGTCGACCGTGGGTGCCGCGGCTCGCGACCTGGTACCGGCTCGAACGTGCCGCCGATGCGCCGCTCGAGGCGATCGTCAGCAGCAACGCCGAAGCCGTCGCGGCCGTCGAGCACGCGCAGCGCGCAGGCGTGCTCCCGCGGTCCTACCGCCCGGCCGTGCTGCTCGGGCTGGTGGTCCACCTCGCCGGGTTCTGGGACGCGACGACCCCCGAGTTCGACACCCTGGTCACGGCGGTCGTGCCCGCGCGGCGTCGGCAGATCGTGGTGGACGCGGTCGGGTCGCTCCTCCGCGGCTGAGTCCGGCTCGCGCGGAGGGCGTGCGCACTGACCGCTGACGGTGCACTGTTCGACGCATGTGGCAGGGCACCGTGTCCGCCCGGATCGGGGACCTGTGATGAAGCGACTCGCCACTGCGGGCGGCCTGGTGGCCGGTGTGCTCGCGCTCGGCCTGCTGGCGCCGACGGCTGCGGTCGCCGCTCCGGCCACCGTCGGCTCCGTCGCCGTGCAGCTCACGACGGCCGACGGAACTCCGCGCAACGTGGCCGGCGTGGAGGTCGCGGCTCTCGGGATCGAGGGCATCGACGCCGACGGGTTCACCGATGCCAGCGGCCGGGTCGTGCTCGGAGGGATCACGAGTCCGCAGACCGTGACGGTCACCACGAGGGCGATCCCGGGGCAGGGAGCCGCGACGCTGGCTCCCGCTCGTCGGACCGGTGTCGCCGTCGTCGCCGGCGGGACGACCAGCACCACGCTCGCCCTGAGCGTCGGCGCCACGGCGAGCGGCTCGATCGTGGGCCCGGCGGGAGCGCTCGCGGGGAAGACGGTGACGGCCGCGAACCAGACCGACACGTGGCAGGACTTCCAGACGACGTCAGACGCGGCTGGACGCTACGAGTTCGCCGTGCTCGGCTCCGGCCAGTACACGATCTCGGCGTACGACTCGCGGGACGCGGAGCCGGCGCACTGGAAGACCCTCGTGCAGCAGCAGGGTGCGTCGACGGCGTCGCGTGTGACCCTGTCGACGCACTACGTGCACCGCACCTACGACCTCGAGGTCTTCGCGAACTCCGCCGATCGTGCGCCCGACCCGCGCTTGAGCGGCGCGACCGTGAAGGTCGTCGACACGACGACGGGCGTCACCGCGTCGTCACGGTTCTCGACGCTGCTCGACTCCGAGCAGTCGGCCCAGTTCATCGTGCCGACGGGGCAGTACGTGATCGAGCTCGTCACGGTGGCGACGCCGACGAGTGCCGCGCTCCACCTGTGGCTCTCGCGGTCGGCCGACGGCAGGACCGCGTACGTGGTTGACCGCGCGGCGGCGCTCCCGGTGCGGTTCGTGTACGGGTCCTGGTCCGGGTGGGGCGCCGCGGTGCCCGTGGTGAACGGCTAGTTCACCCCGCTGCCGCTGCCGCTGCTGCGGCCAGCGGCTCGCGAGGCGCTCCCACGCTCGACGGTGCCCTGACGAGGAGGACCGCGGCCGCCGCGGCGATCACCGCCGCACGAGCGTCATCGGCGCGCGACGGCAGCCGCAGCTTCGCTGATGGTGGACCCGGAATGCTGCAAGCGATAGCGCCGAACCTCGTCAACGCTGATTCCCGCGTTGACCGGCACCTGCGTGTTGCCGATGATCGGTTTCGTGAAGGCAGCGCAGAAGACGGTTGCCATGAGGACCATTCCGGCAAGGGCGGGCTCGGCGAAGAGACAGGCGGCCGTCGTGGCAGCCGCGCCACCGAGGAGGACGATCGCAGACTTCCAGCGGTTCATGAGAAGCACTTCTGTCTGACGGCGGTGACGCCGATGAGCTCAGCGCCGAGCGCTGCTGCCGCGCCACCCAGGGCCCGGATCTTCTCCCAGCTGAACGATGCGCCCCAAAAGATCGGCCTCGCTGGGTGACGCCGCCGTGGCCGGAGTCGGGCCGAGCAGTGAGGCGCATGTTCCTGCGGTCAGCACGGCCACCACTGCGGTCGTGCACTTCTCGTTCCTGGTCAGTGACTTCATCGTTGCCTCCCCGATTCGGCGTCCGTCGCCGTAATGGTCCGATCCTGCCGCTGAAGTGTGAAATGTGCAACACGCAGTCCTGGAACAGTCGTCCTGCATCCTTCGATGCAACTCCGGCAGGTGCGTCCTTCCGTCGGTCGTCCCGCTGTTCGGCGCTCCCTAGCGTCGACGGCATGACGAACACCACCGAAGTCCGGCCCACCGTCGGCACCGCACCCCGACCGGCGGGAGGCGCACGCGGCCTCGTCGCCCGCCGCCCGCTCACGTCGTTCTTCACACTCGCGCTGGGCCTGAGCTGGCTCGCCTGGATCCCCTACATCCTGTCCCCGCACGGGCTCGGGGTGTGGGACATCCACTTCCCGGAGCTGCTCGGCACCGCCCAGTTCTCCGGGATCCTGCCCGGAGCACTCCTCGGCCCGCTCGGCAGCGCGTTCCTGGTGACGGCGATCGCCGACGGCCGTCCGGGGCTCCGCCGCTGGGTCGGCCGGCTCTGGCGCTGGCGCGTCGCCTGGTACTGGTACGCCCTGGCACTCGTCGTGGTGCCGGTCCTGATCATCCTCTCCGGGCTGCCGTTCGCGAACGGGGACGTCCGGGCGCCGTCGGCCCTGGCGTTCGCGGCCGTCGTGCCCGGACTGGTCGTGCAGCTGTTCACGACCGGACTCTCCGAGGAGCCCGGCTGGCGCGACTTCGCGCTGCCCCGCCTCCAGTCCCGGTTCGGGGCACTCGGTTCCGCGGCGATCCTCGGGCCGGTCTGGGCGCTCTGGCACATGCCGCTGTACCTCAGCGACTGGGGCGGCTGGCCGGACGCGCACTGGACCGAGCCGCTCGTCTTCGCGGCCTTCACGATCACGTTCAACGTCGTGATGACCTGGGTCTTCAACAAGACCGGGCAGAGTCTGCCCGTCGCGCTGCTGCTGCACGTCGGTGTGAACAACACGATCTCGACGTTCTGGGCGGACATGTACCCGGGGATGACCGCTGGCACGACGCTGTCGGGGCTCGCGATCATGTCCACGATCGCCGCGGTCGTGCTCATCGTGGTCACCCGAGGACGCCTCGGCCACGACGTCGCGCTGGTCCGCAGGAGCGACCGAGACCGTGACGCAGCCGCCGAGCTGACCCGCCTCGTAGGATCGAACGATGGCACCCGCTGAGCCGCGCGAGCGACGCCTCGACGTCCTCGTCGCCGTCGGCACGGCCGTCCTCGCGATCGGCCTGCTCCTCGGCCTGCCCCCGCTCGACGCCGCCGACCCCGACGGCGCGGGCCTCGGCGCGAGTGTCCCGGCGCCGTTCGGCACCGCGTGGTCCGTCCTCGCCGCGGGGCTGCTCGCCCAGTCGGCCGTCCTGCTCGCCGCCCGTCGGGCCCCGCGCACGTCGCTCCTGACGATCGCGGCGCTGCCGGTCGTGGTCGCCGCGCTCGCGCCCGGGTCGTCCGGCCTGTTCGGCCTGACCGCCCTGCCGGTCGTCGTCGCCGTCGTCCTCGTGGCCCTCCGCGTGCCCCTCGCCCGGCTCTGGCCGACACTGATCGGCGCGGCGGCCCTGGTCGTCGTCGGGCAGACCGTCGTCGTGTTCGTGGCCGAGGGGCCCGGCCCCCTGGCGCAGGGACTCGCCGCGTCCGCCGGGCAGGGTGCCCTGCAGGCCGTCGGTGCCGTCGGGTTCCCGCTCCTGGTCGCCCTGCTCGTCCGCTCACGTCGTGAGGTCCGTGCCGCCCGCAACGCCGAGGCGAGCGCCGTGGGGCGCGAGCGGGACGCGCTGGTCGACGCCGCCGTGTCCCGCGAACGTGCGGCGATGGCGCGCGAGCTCCACGACATCGCCGCACACCACCTGTCCGGCATCGCACTGATGTCGGCCGTCATCGACCGGCAGATCGACACCGAGCCGGAACGGGCGCACGAGGGGGTGCGTCAGGTCCGCGAGCAGAGCACCGCCGTCCTCGACGACCTCCGTCGCCTGGTCGGGCTGCTCCGTGACGACACCCCGGCCGAGCAGGCGGTGGAAACGGTCGCCGGCATCCTCGACCTGGTCGAGCGTGCCCGGTACCGCAGCGACGTGCGGATCGACGTGCTCCCGGGAGCCCGTCCGCTGGCTGACGGCGTCGGTCCGCTCGCGCAGCTCGCCGCGTACCGGACGGTCCAGGAGGCACTCGCCAACGCTGCCATGCACGCCCCGTCCGCCCCGTGCACCGTGGTCGTCGACGACCGTGACCCGTCCCGTGTGGTGATCCGGGTGGAGAACGCACGGGCCGTCGTCCCGGCGATCGGGAGTTCACCATCGGGCGGCAACGGACTGCGGGGGATGCGCGAGCGGGCGGACCTGGTCGGGGCGAGCCTCCAGACCGGTCCCACCGCCGCCGGCGGCTGGCTGGTGACGTTGACGCTCGGACGGGAGGCTCCTCCCGCACCCGACGGGGCTTCCGACGGTGCCGAGGTGGTCGCGTGATCCGCGTCCTGGTCGCGGACGACCAGCCACTCGTCCGCGCCGGGGTCACTGCGCTCCTCGACGCGGAGCCCGACATCGAGGTGGTCGGCGTCGCTGCCGACGGCGGCGAGGCGCTCGCACTCGCGCGCTCCACCCGACCCGACGTCGCCTGTCTGGACATCCGGATGCCCGTGCGGAACGGGATCGAGCTCGCCCGGATCCTGTGCGGGCCGGACGCGGACCCGGCGGTCCCGGTGCTGATGCTGACGACGTTCGACCTGGACGACTACGTGTTCGGCGCGCTCGAGGCCGGCGCGTCCGGGTTCCTGCTCAAGGACGCCGAGCCGGACACCATCGTCGACGCGGTGCGGCAGGTGGCCGCTGGCAACGGCACCCTCGACCAGGCCCTCACGCGGCGGGTGCTCCGCGAGTTCGTGTCCCGCCGGAGCCTCCGGCCGGTCGCAGGAGACCGGGCGGACGGCGTCCTGACGGCCCGGGAGCGTGAGGTGCTCCTGCTGCTCGCGCAGGGGATGTCGAACGAGGACATCGCCGCCGAGCTCGTGCTCGAGGTCTCGACCGTGAAGTCGCACCTGGCGCGGATGCTCCCGAAACTCGGGGTGCGCTCGCGCCTGCAGGCCGTGGTGTGGGCCTACCAGAACCGCATCGTGGCGGTGCCCGACCAGCCGTGACCCGGACGGCCGGTCAGTCCTGGCGGTCCTCCGCCGCGGCGGCCCGCAGGGTCCCTTCCGCATCGTCCAGGTAGGCGGCGAGCAGGGCGGACGCAGCCGCGGCGTCGCCGGCCCGCAGTGCGGCGACGATGGCCTCGTTCCGGTCGACGAACTGCGCGTGGAACGCTGCCGGGTCCTCGGTCGTCAGGAACGCCAGCCGCATCTCCGCGAGCATGCCGTCCATCAGCCCCCAGATCCGCTCGCTCGGCACCGCGCGGACGAGCTCGGAGTGGAAGCGGATGTCCGCCGTGCCGACGGCGCGCCAGTCGTCCGCGGCGGCGGCTCTTCGTGCATCGACGACCGCCGCGGCCGCAGCCGCGAGTGCCGGCGACGACGGCGTGCACGCCCGGACCGCAGCCTCCTCGAGCACCCGGCGCGCGGCGTAGAGGTCGGCCACGTCGGATGCGCTCAGCCGCCGGACGAACACGCCGCGGTTGAACACGTGCTCCACGAGCCGGTCCCGCGCGAGCAGCCGGAACGCCTCACGCAGGGTGTTCCGGGACACCCCGAGCTGGTCGCTCAGCCGCTCCTCGGACAGCTGCGCGCCCGGGGCGAAGTCGCCGTCGGCGATCATCGTGCGCAGGCGCGTCGCGGTGGACTCGGCGCCGCCGACGGTTCGGGTCATGCCCCGATCCTGACACGAGCGCGGACCGACTCCTCCACAGGGCACCTCGTGTGACCGCCGTGTTACAGATCCGGAGTGGGTCTTGTGATTGTTGAACAATGCGGTCCAGACTGTCCCGCATGTTCGTCCTCATCGGCGTCGCCGTCGTCATCGTCGGCTTCGCACTGCGCGTCAACGCGCTCCTCGTCGTCACCGTCGCGGGCATCGTGACAGCGGCCATCGGCGGGATCGGCCCCGTCGGCATCCTCGACGCGTTCGGCAACGGATTCGCGTCCAGCCGGTCCGTCACCACCTTCGCCCTGGTGCTGCCGGTCATCGGCCTGATCGAGCGCTACGGCCTGCAGGACCAGGCGAAGCGGCTCATCGCGAAGCTCGACCGGCTCACCACGGGTCGCATCCTGGCGGCGTACCTGGCCGTGCGGCAGATCACCGCGGCGGTCGGGCTCACCAGCATCGGTGGGCCGGCGCAGACCGTCCGTCCGCTCGTGTACCCGATGGCCGAAGGTGCCGCGATCAAGAAGTACGGGCGGCTCGACGACCGGATGCGGGAGAAGATCAAGGGGTACTCGGCGTCGTCGGACACCGTCGGGGTGTTCTTCGGTGAGGACGTCTTCGTCGCGGTCGGCTCGATCCTCCTGATCACGACGTTCGTCGACACCACGTACGACCTGGCGCTCGAACCGATCGACCTCGCGCTCTGGGCGATCCCGACGGGCATCGCCGCGCTGCTCGTCCACGGGACACGGCTGCTGCTGTTCGACCGGAAGCTCGACAAGATGGCCGCGGACGTCCGCGAGCCCGCCACGGCAGGAGCCCCGGCATGATCACCAGCGAATGGCTCTACTGGCTCATCGGCGCGTTCTTCATCGCCGTCGCGGTCCTCATCGTCACCGACACCACGCACGCGAAGCGCCTCGGCAACGCGGCGTTCTGGGGCATCCTCGGCCTCTCCTTCTTCTACGGCACGTTCGTCGCCGCGAAGACCGCTCCGGCGTGGGCGCTCGGCGTCGCGGTGCTGGTGATGGTGGCGCTCGCCGGACTCGGGTTCACCGGGACGACGGCGCGGGGCGGTGCACCGAGCCGCACCCGGGTGGCAAGCATCCCGGGCGCCGGCACCGGTGCGGAGACCGGGCCGGCGGAGCCGACCGGTGTGACCGCGCGACCGAGCACCGGTGGCGCCAGCACCAGCGTCCTCGCGACCACCACCCCCGACGAGCGCGCCGCGTTCGCCACCCGCTTCGGCAACCGCCTCTTCATCCCAGCGCTCGTCGTCCCGGTGGTGGCCGTGCTCGTCGCGACGCTCGGTCCGCTCGTCTCGATCGGCGGTCAGCCGCTCCTGGCCGAGGGCAGTGCGACACTGACCGGCCTCGGCATCGGCTCGGTCCTCGCCGTGGTGGTCGCCGTGTTCATCCTCCGTCCGCCGAAGGTCGCCACGCCGATCCGTGAAGGCGGCCGGCTCCTGCAGGCCATCGGCTGGGCAGCGCTCCTGCCGCAGATGCTCTCGACGCTCGGCATCGTCTTCACCCAGGCCGGGGTCGGGGACGCCGTCGGGACGATCATCAAGTCGATCCTGCCCGGCGGCTCGCTCCTCGCCGCGGTCGTCGTCTACTGCCTCGGCATGGCGCTGTTCACGATCATCATGGGCAACGCGTTCGCCGCCTTCCCGATCATGACCGCCGCGATCGGCTGGCCGGTCCTGGTCCAGGGCTTCGACGGCAACCCCGCTGCGATCTTCGCGATCGGGATGCTCGCCGGCTTCTGCGGCACCCTCGTCACGCCGATGGCCGCGAACTTCAACCTCGTGCCGGCCGCGCTCCTCGAGATGCGCGACAAGTACGGCCCGATCAAGGCGCAGATCCCGACCGCCGCCATCCTGCTCGTCGTCAACATGGGAGTCATGTACCTTGTCGCATTCTGATCTCGCACGCGCCGCCTGGGCCGACCGCTTCGCAGCGGTCGCCGCGGACAACGTCACCCGCGAGTACCCGTACGCCGCGCACCACACCACGTCCGGTCCGGACGACCGTGCGCTGCCCGTCGAGCTCCACCCGGCGTTCGCCACCTCGTACGACTGGCACTCGTCGGTCCACATGCACTGGCTCGCCACGCGGTTGGTCGCGTTCGGGCTCACGCCCAGCCTGGAGGCCCGGCTCGTCCCCGTCCTGCAGGCCCACCTGAGCGCGGATCACCTCGCGATCGAGGCGACCTACCTCCGACAGACCCCGCACTACGAGCGTCCCTACGGGTGGGCCTGGCTGATGCGGCTCGCGGCCGAGGTCTCCACGTCCGACGTCCCCGCGATCCGGGCACTTGCGCCCGGGTTCGCCCCGGTCATCGACGTGCTCGAGGACCTCGTCACCCGATGGGTCTCCGGCGCCGCCCACCCCGTCCGGCACGGGGTGCACTCGAACTCCGCGTTCGGGCTGCTGCTCGTGCTCGACGGGGCTCGGTCCCTCGGACGGGACGACCTCGCCGCGACGATCGAGCGCACCGCCCGCGACTGGTTCGGCGACGACGCCGGCTGGCCCTTCGCGTGGGAGCGCAGCGGACACGACTTCCTCTCCGCCGGCTTCGCCGAAGCCGACCTGATGCGCGCGGTCCTGCCAGCGGCGGAGTTCGCGTCGTGGGCCCGCGGCTTCTTCTCCGAGGTGCGTTCCGGCGACGCGATCCTGAGCCCCACCGTGGTCGTCGACGAGAGCGACCCGCAGCAGGTGCACCTCTTCGGCCTCGATCTGTCCCGCGCCGGTTCCGCGCGGCGGATCGTCGACGCACTCGAGGGCACGGACAGTGCTGAGCTCGTCGGGCTGCTCGACGACGCAGCCGACCGTCTGCTGGCGTCCGGTCTCGAAGCGAGCGTCGGCGAGGAGTACTACTCCACGCACTGGCTCGCGAGCTTCGCCTGGGACGCGATGGAGGCACGCGAGGGCGCTGCCCGCTGACGAGTCTCCGTGCTGCTCAGGCGGACGCTGTCGTGAGCTTGGAAGTCGAGGCGTCCAGGCGGGCGTAGATGCCCTGGAAGTGTGCCCGCATCGCCTCTTGCGCGATACCGGCATCGCCGTCGACGACCGCACGGATGATCGCGCGGTGTGCCTCCACCGAGTCGTGTCCGTACGGGGAGACATCCGCGAGCTGGTCGTGCGCTTCGTGGTACGCATCCCAGAACACGTCGACGAGCTGTCCGATCAGCGGGTTGTCGAGGTGACTGTAGAGGGCGCGGTGGAATCGTCGGTCGGCATCCGCGGAGAGCTTCGGGTCGCCGATCTCCTCGGCGAGGTCGGTGAGGTGCGCTCGGTCGTCGTCCGAGAGCACGCCGACGAGTTCGACGACCGCGCTGGTCTCCAGCATCTCGCGCACGCGAGCCAGGTTCCGGAGCGCGAGGAGACCGTCTGGCCCTGCGACGAGCGTGCGGAAGACGAGCGACGGGGCGAGCGCTTGCAGCGAGGGTGATGCCACGAAGGTCCCGTGTCCGTGGCGGATGTCGACGATGCCCCACGCGCGGAGTTCCCGGATCGCCTCGCGGACGGTGTTCCGGGAGACGCCGAGCCGCTCGATGAGCTCGAGTTCCGTCGGCATGCCGTCGCCCGGGCGGAGGCCGAGTTCCCGGACCAGTTCGACGATCTGCTGCGCGACCGGTTGCTGCACGACTCGAGAGGCCATGGTGTCCGCCTTCCTCCCTCACAGCCCTTGCGGGGGATTCCTGCCGATGTTACCGTCTGAGCCAACGTCCAACGTCCAACGTCTGACGAGGTGTCAGACTGGCCCCGATCGAAGGAACACCATGTCTCCTGCGCGGACAGCGCCGTCCGGTCCCTGGTACCGAGACATCTCCCGGCAACAGTGGAAACAGTTCACCGCGTCCTGGCTCGGCTACTTGCTGGACGGGTTCGACTTCGTGCTCATCACGCTCGTCCTCAGCGAGATCGCGAAGGAGTTCCACCTCGGAACCGTGCAGAGTGCGTCACTGATCTCCGCGGCCTTCATCAGCAGGTGGTTCGGCGGGCTGGCCCTCGGTGCGCTCGGCGACCGCTACGGTCGGAAGACGGCGATGATCGTCAGCATCATCCTGTTCTCGCTGGGGTCGGTCGCTTGCGCCGCAGCCCCCTCCTACTGGGTGCTCTTCGCCGCCCGACTCGTCATCGGGATGGGCATGGCGGGGGAGTACGGATCGAGCTCCACCTACGTGATCGAGTCCTGGCCGTCGCACCTGCGGAACAAGGCCAGCGGCTTCCTGATCTCCGGCTACTCCATCGGCACCATCATCGCGGCGCAGGTCTACCGCTTCGTCGTCCCGGAGTTCGGCTGGCGCGCGCTCTTCGTCATCGGACTGCTCCCGATCGCCATCACGCTCTGGCTCCGCCGCGCACTTCCGGAGTCCGAGGACTGGAAGGCGGCGAAGTCGGCGGCATCATCGACGTCCGACGACCACGTGCCGGCGCCGAACGTGTTCGGCGTGCTCTTCGCCGGCCGGCACCGCGCGCTCAACATCATCAGCGCCGTGGTGGCCATCGTGCTGTTGTCACTCATCTTCGGGCAGCTCATGCCGAACGGGTTCGCCGTCGCGGCAGGAGCGGCAGTGCTGGCCGCGGTCTTCATCTCCTACATCGTGCAGTTCTCGAAACGCCGCTGGCCAGCGGTCCTCGCGGTGACGGTCACGGTGTTCGCCGCGTTCCTGTACTCGTGGCCGATCCAGTCGTTGCTGCCGACGTACCTCAGCACTGATCTCGGCTACGACGCCGCACACGTCAGCAACGCGCTGTTCTTCGCCGGCTTCGGGGCCGCGGTCGGGTGCTGGGTCGCGGGGTTCACCGGGGACTGGCTCGGGACCCGGTGGGCGTACGTCGGCAGTTTGCTGCTCTCCGAGGTCCTGGTGTTCCCGCTCTTCGCGGTGGGCGGAACCTCGCTGATGGTCCTCGGGCTGTTCCTCTTCGTCCAGCAGGTGTTCGGACAGGGCATCGCCGGGCTCCTCCCGAAGTGGATCGGCGGGTTCTTCCCGACGGAGCAGCGTGCCGCCGGTCTCGGCTTCACGTACAACGTCGGTGCGCTCGGTGGTGCGGTCGCGCCGATCCTGGGTGCGAGCCTGGCGGTTCAGTTCTCGTCGCTCGGCACAGCGCTCGCCGTGATCTCGTTCTCCCTGACCGCCGTGGTGATCCTGCTCATGGCGTTCAACGTGCCCGCTCGGGTGCAGCGGTGGATCCATCCGGACGCTTCGTGGGCGGGTGACTTCTCCCGCGAGGGCGGGTTGTCGATCGTGGACAGCGACCCGAAGGTGGTCCAGCGCGTCGGCTGACGCACGAACGACGGATGCCCCGGGCCGACTGGCCCGGGGCATCCGTCGTCGGCGGAGCGATCAGTGACCGCGCACGGCCTCCCCGAACCAGCCCGTGATCGTGGCGGGGTGCGTGATGGCCGTGCCGACGACCACCGCGTACGCACCGGCGGCGCGACATGCTGCGGCCTGCGCCGGGGTGTGGACGCGGCCCTCGGCGATCACCGGCAGCGGCGATCGTGCGGCGAGCGCAGCCAGAACCTCGAGGTCAGGACCGTCGGTCTTCGGACGCTCGTCGGTGTAGCCGCAGAGCGTCGTGCTCAGGCAGTCGACGCCGGCGTCGATGGCCGCGAGGCCGTCCTCGACGCTGCCGACGTCCGCCATGAGGAGCGCGCCCGAGCGCGACCGGAACTCCCGCACGGTCTCGGCGAGCGTCCGCCCGTCCGGTCGTGCACGGCGAGTGCCGTCGATCGCGACGATGTCGGCTCCGGCTCCGGCGATCACGAGGGCGTGCCGCAGGGTCGGGGTGATGAACACCCCGTTCGCGCCGACTTTCCAGAGACCGATCAACGGTACGTCGACGCGCTCGGCGATCATGGCGACGTCCGCGACGCCCTGCGCACGGATCCCGGCTGCGCCGCCGGCGACGGCGGACTCCGCCAGTTGCGCCATGGTCTCCGGGTGCCGCATCGGCTCGCCGGGATACGCCTGGCAGGACACGACGAGCTCGCCGGCCAGGGCCTGCAGTGGTCGATGGGTCACGGTGTCTCCTCCGAGATGCGGTGGTGCAGAGCGGCGCCGATGAGCGGGGCGTCCCCGGCGAGGGTCGACAAGGTGATCGGGCAGTCCGCCACGACCGGGATCATCGTGGTCCGTGCCGTTCGTGCGATGTGGTCGAACCACGTGGGGTCCGCGTAGGCGAGCCCGCCACTGACGACGACGACGTCGGGGTCGAAGGAGTTGACGAGGCCGCCGATCGCCTCGCCGATGGCGGCGCCGGCACGGTCGACCACCCGCGTCGCGACGTCGTCGCCGTCGGCCGCGCGGGCGAAGACCGCTCTCGTGTCGACGACCGACGGATCGCGCGTCACGCGACGGTACTGCTCGAGGACGGCGGGTCCGGAGGCGACGGCCTCGAGGTGTCCGGTGCCTCCACAGGTGCAGGGCAGGCCCGTGGCCTGAGCGGACGGCAGGTGACCGAAGTGGCCGGCCGCCCCGGTCCGCCCGGTGTCCAGACGTCCGTCGGTGACGATCGCGCCACCGATCCCGGTTCCGAGGGCCAGCAGCATCACGCGCCGCGAATCGGCGCCGGCTCCGATCCGCGCCTCCGCGATCGCATGGGCGTGGACGTCGTTGAGGACGGTCACCGGGAGACCGCAGCGGGTGCTGAGCTCGGTCCGCAGCTCCGTCCCGGCCCAGGACCGGATGGCGGAGGTCGCAGCGCGGATGGCCCCGGTACGCGGATCGACGACGCCTGCGGAACCCACGCCGATGCCGCAGACGGGGTCCGGGCTCTGGGGGAGGAGGTGTTCGACGAGTGCCTGGACCACGCCGATGACGGCGCCTCCTCCCTGCGTCGCGGGCGTGGGGGCAGCAGCCCGTGCGAGGACCGATCCGTCCTCGGCGACGATTCCGGCGGCGGTCTTCGTGCCGCCGATGTCGATTCCGATCAGGGTCATACCACGCCGTTCTCGAGGGTGCCGATCCGGTCGATGCTCACCTGGACGCTCGTCCCTGCGGGAAGGGCGGCGTCGGTGCTCGGCGAACCGGTCAGGACGACGTCACCGGGCTGCAGGGTCATCGTCCTGGTGATCGCCACGAGGATCTCGCAGATCGTGTGTGGCAGGTCCGCCGTGCTCGAGGACCGGACGAGGGTGCCTTCCACGCTGACCCGGATGGCGAGCGCGTCGGGGTCGTCGACGTCGGTCTCGATCCAGGGACCGAGCGGGGTGTACCCGGTCCCGGCCTTCGCTGCGAAGAACACCGCGTCCTCTGTCGGCGCGACGGTCGTCACGTCGTTCGCGATGGTGAACCCGAGGACGTGCTCGAGTGCGTTCTCGTTCGTGAGCGCGTGCGCCTCCGCACCGATGACGACGGCGAGCTCACCCTCCGCGACCACGGTCGTCGCCCACGCCGCGCGCTCGATCGTTCCGCCGGGGCCGGTGACCCCAGCCGAGGACTTCAGCCATCCCTGCACGCGGCGAGCGCCGTGGTCGTCCTCCGGGTGGGAAGCGCCGACGACGGTCCGGGGTTCCACCGGGGCGAGCAGCGTGGCCTCGGGCGGGAAGGTCCGCCCCGTGGGCCGGAGGTCGGTGAACGACGGGACCTCGTGCCATCGGTCGGCGTCCCAGCGAGCGTGCCGGGGTCCGTCGGGTGTGCTGAGCCGAGCGAGTCGCATCGGTTCAGGTCACAGGAGACCGGCCGCGGCGAGCCGCGCGCGCACGTGGTCGACCTCGCTGTCGTCGAGCTGCACGTACGGGTCGGCCGTTCGCGGGCAGTCGATGATCCCGCGGAGGTGCAGTGCGGCCTTGAACGCGCCGAGCGCCGACGAAGCCGGTCCCATCCGTGCGGTGTCTCCCGCGTTCACGAGGTCGAAGAGCGTGAAGAGGCGCTCCTGCTCGCGTGCCGCGGTCGCGGTGTCCCCGGCCTGTGCGGCATCCCAGAGGCGCACGTAGCCGTCGGGGTCGACGTTGCCCAATCCGGGCACCACACCCTGCGCGCCGAATGCGAGTGCCGCATCGACCGTGAGTTCGGACCCGGTGAGGACGCTGAAGCGATCCGTGAACGTCTTCGCGCCGAGGACCAGACCGCGGATGCCGGCGTCGTCGCCACTGCTGTCCTTGATGCCGGCGAGCACGCCTTCCTCGGCCAGTTCCAGGACCAGTGACGGGCTCAGCTTCGAGTGCACCGACACCGGGATGTCGTAGGCGATGACCGGCAGCGCGGTGCTCGCGGCGATGATCCGGAAGTGCGCAGCGATCTCCACCGGATGCGTGCGGGTGTAGAACGGCGCCGTGACGACGACGGCGTCCGCCCCTGCGGATTCGGCCTGCCGGATGTGCGGCAGCACGCGCGGTGTCGTCATGTCGATGACGCCTGCGACGACGGGGACCTGTCCCGCGGCGACTCGGCTGACGGTGTCGACCACCTGCCGGCGCTGCTCGTCGGTGAGGAACGCGACCTCGCCGGTGGAGCCGAGCGGGAAGAGCCCGTGGACCCCGGCGGTCAGGAGGTGCCCGACCAGCCGTTCGAGCGATGCGACGTCGACGTCACCGTCGGCGGTGAGCGGCGTGCAGACGGGCGGGATCACGCCGGCGAGCGGAGGCAGTGCGGGGGTGGTTGTCACGGGAGTCTTTGTCCTTCCGAGGGGCTGGGGGTCGAGACGTTGGACGTCCTACGTCCACCCTAACCGGCTGACTTCAACGCGGTCAACACGCTGCGCGCGCGGCGCTGCGGGGCCAAGATGGACCATGGTCAGCGCACAGGACGACATCGTCGAACTCGTGGAGTACGCGTCACAGCGGCTCGCGGACCGGATGGCCACCCTGGACGACGACGAGTGGGCGTGGGAGCCGATCCCGGGGAACGCCGAGGTCACGATCCGCTGGCGGCTCGACCACATCGCGGAGATGCTCGGCGAGGAGCGGAACTGGGCGTGGCTCGGTGCTGACGTGGCGGGCGCCCCGATGCTGACGCCGGCGACCTCGGCAGCGGCCGCACTGGCCGCCGTGGAGCTGGCGACCGACCGGTTCGTCGAACTCGCTCGCGGACTCGGTGACGCGGCTGACGAGCCGATCGGTGCGGTTGCCGGGCCGTACGGCGACAGCTCGAAGCGGTCCCTGGTCCTGCACGTCGTCGACGAGCTGATCCACCACGCCGCAGAAGCCGCGCTCCTCCGCGACCTCTACCTCGCTCAAGTGACCCCGGCACCGAGGTAGCGGAGCGTTCCGGCTCGGATCAGCACCAGCACGCGAAGTCGTGCGCCGCACTGCACGAGCAGTCACCCGGTGGGACGCGGAAGCACGCGACCTCGGGATCGGCGCGGACGAGCGGGAATCGCTCCAGACCGTCTTCGAGACGCCACAACTCGACTGGGCGCTCGCGCTCTGAGCTGCGGACGACCCCGCTTCGTCAGGGGAGCGTGATCTTCCGCTCGAAGGTGCGCGTCACGGGTGGCTCGGCGAGGATCGCCGCAAGTGCCTCGGCGCGGCCTTCGGGCGTCGCCCGCCACGCGACGTAGGCGTCGTGCGCGTCGGTCGAGGTCCAGACCTCGAGGACCACGAGCCGGTTCAGGTCGGCATCGTCGATCAGGACCTCGAGTGACTCGTTGCCCGGGAAGGCAGCGGTCTGCGCGAGCGTCTCGCGGATGGCTGACTCGACGCTCTCGGCGGAGAGGTCGTCGCGGAGCCGGACCTCGAGGAACACGGTCGTCGTCATGGGAGCACCTTTCTCAGTGGGTGATGTCTCAGTGGGTGATGCGGAAACGGAACACGTCGCCCGGGCGGAGCTGGGCGGCGCGGTCGACGGACTCGGGGGTGAGGACCGCGACGACGGGGTAGCCGCCGGTCACCGGGTGGTCGGCGAGGAACAGCACGGGGTAGCCGTCCGGCGGGACCTGCAGGGAGCCGGTCTCGACGCCCTCGCTCGGGAGCTCGTGCGTGACGGCTCGGACGAGCGGCGTCGCAGCCGCGGTGCGCACGCCGACGCGGTCGCTGTCGGCGCTCACGTGGTGGTCCTGGCCGGTGAGGGTCTCGCGCCACTCCGGGGTGAACCAGTCGTCGCGGGGACCCGGCGTGACGTCGAGGACGACGGGCTCCCACGGCCACGGCTCGAGCGGTGGCGGGACCGCGTCGACGATCGGCCACGCGTCGGCTGCGGTGCCGACCGGGAGCACGTCGCCGGCCGTGAGGGGAGCCGGGCCGAGCTGTGCGAGGGAGTCCCACGAGCGGCTGCCGAGCACCGGGTCGACATCGAACCCACCGCGGACGGCCAGGTAGGCGCGGAGCCCCGTCGGTGGGATGCCGATGTTGAGGGTGTCACCGGGCTCCAGTGCGATGACCTCGTACGCGGCGCAACCGCGGACCCGACCGTCCGCGTGCTCGACCTCGACCGGGCACTCGGCCCCGGTGACCGCGGCGACCACGTGCGCGTCGGAACGGAGTGCGACGGAGCCGAGCACGGCCTCCAGGACGGCTGCTTCCGGACGGTTGCCGACCATGCGGTTGGCGAGCGCGGCGGATGCCCGGTCGGCTGGGCCGGCCGCGCCCAGGCCCATGTCGCTGTACCCGGGCCGCCCGAGGTCCTGCGTCGTGGCGCCGAAGCCGACCTGCACGACGGTGAGGGCGCTCATGCGCCGGCCTCGACGAACCGGATCCGGGTGCCGGCCGGAGCCAGCGCGGGCGGGGTCTGGTCGAGCGACCACATCGGGACGTCGGTGCGGCCGATCAGTTGCCAGCCGCCGGGGGAGGTCCGCGGGTAGACGGCGCTGAACTCGCCGGCCAGTGCGACGGCGCCGCTCGGGACGGCCGTGCGCGAGGTGGCGCGGCGAGGGAGGTCGAGCGACGGCTCGGTGCCGGTCAGGTAGCTGAAGCCGGGGGCGAAGCCGCAGAACGCGCTCGTCCAGACCTGGCCCGTGTGCCAGGCGACGAGCTCCTGACGGGACATGCCGGTGACGGACACGACGTCGTCGAGGTCGTCGCCGTCGTAGGTGACGGGGATGACGATCGGGTCGGCGGCGGCCTGGACGTCGGCGGCGGGAAGCGGCGCGACCGTGGCGAGCGCTGCGCGGAGGTGACCGGCGTCCGTGCGGGACGGATCGAAGCGGAACAGCAGGGTCCGGGCGCCGGAGACGACATCGGCCACGCCGGGCAGCCCGTCGGTGGGCAGGCCGGCGCGGAACGCCACGACCGACTCGAGCGAGTCGAACGTGGCGAGGAGCGCGGTGCCGCCGGCCGTCCGGACGTCGGGGGTCATGACGAGAACGGCGCGATCGTGATGCCCTGCGCGGTCAGCAGCGTGCAGATCGCCTGCGCCATCGCGACCGCGGACGGGGAGTCGCCGTGCACGCAGACCGAGTCGGCCCGGACCTGGACCTCGGAGCCGTCGACGGCGGTCGCGACGCCATCGGTGACCATGCGCAGCACCCGGGCGGCGACCTGATCGGGGTCGTGCAGGACGGATCCCGGACGGCTGCGGGCGACGAGGGACCCGTCGGGTTCGTAGGCGCGGTCGGCGAAGGCCTCGCTGACGGCGCGGAGCCCGTGGCGCTCGGCGGCGAGCAGGAGTTCGGAACCCGGCAGTGCGAGCACCGCCAGGGTCGGGTCGACGTCGGCGACGGCCCGCGTGACGGCTTCGGCCTGGACGGGGTCGGCGCACGCGGTGTTGTAGAGCGCACCGTGCGGCTTGACGTACGTGATGCGCGTACCGGCGACGTGCGCGGTCGCGAGCATCGCGCCGAGCTGGTGGACGACGTCGGCGTGCAGCTCGTCGGGGGTGACGGACACCGGGCGGCGGCCGAAGCCGGCGAGGTCACGGTAGGCGACGTGTGCTCCGACGGCGACACCCCGCTCGGCCGCGGCGCGGCTCGTCGCGAGCATGATCGTCGGATCGCCGGCGTGGAAGCCGCAGGCGATGTTCGCGCTGGAGACGACGTCGAGCATCGCGGTGTCGTCGCCCATGGTCCAGGCGCCGTAGCCCTCGCCGAGGTCGCTGTTGAGGTCGATCGTCGTCACGAGGACTCCTGTCGTCGCCGGGTTGTTCCGCGACCCGTCGCCGGGTTGTTCCGCCACCCGTCGCCGGGCGCCGCGACCCGTCGCCGGGTTGTTCAACAATCTAGCGGCCGATCCTGCCGTTCAGGAAGTCCTCCGAGGCAGTCCGCTGACCATCGCGGCGAAGGCAACGGGCGTGGACGCGGTGCGCAGGATCGGCTCGGACGAGGCGTGCACGGTACGCGGGGCGACGGCGGTCAGCTCTCGGGGTCGTCCTGGAACGCCCGGACCTCCTGCGCGCACCGGCACGCTGCGGCGATCTTCGCTGCCCACGCCACGGCGTCCTCACGGGTGGGCAGCTCGAGCACGGTGTACCCGCCCTCGATCCGGGCCGTCTGCGGGTACGTGCCGGGGGTCACGCCGCCGTCCGCATCCACCATCACGGGTGGGACGTCCTCGTCGACGCCGCCGCCGAACACCCAGACGCCGGCGGCCTTCGCGTCCCGCACGACGGCGTGCGAGGCATCGGCGACTGCCTGCAGGTCGTCCGCCGGGAAGACCATGGCACCACTCGGGAAGGAGATCAGGTACTTCGTCATGCGCCTCGTCTACACCGCTCGGGCACCGGCCCACTGGCGGACGCGCAGCAGTCCCGCGCGGCGCCAGCGCCAGTACGGCGCGAACTTCGTCCCGTCGTCGACGTAGGCCGGGCGGAAGACCCAGAGTGCAGTCCGTCGTTCGCGGCCGTCGGGGCTCCGCCACTCGACCGTGCAGTCGTCGAGCACGGTGGTGATCGCGTCCCTCGGGATCGTCGTCGAGGCGAAGAAGCCGGTGTACCGGAGTTCGTCGGTGTCCAGGACGACCGCCACGCGGAGGGCGCGGACGGTGAGGGTGATCCCCGCGACGGCGAACAGTGCGCCGAGGACCACGCAGAAGACGCGAGCGCTCGATCCCGGCACCAGGAAGATCAGCGGCGAACTCAACCCCATCAGTGCGAGCACCGCGCCCATCACGAGGTTCGCGATCCGCTCCCACCGGGAGGCGCGGAGCACCTCGACCGCGGCGTGCTGCATGGTCCGGAGCGTACGCGTTGCCGTTTCGCGGAAGCAGTTCGACATCGCTGTTGTCGAACGACAGGCGCGGTGTCGTTTCACGTCCGCGGCCCACCTCCGCGACAGCGGCCCACCTCCGCGACCGCGGTCCCACGCACCCGACGCGTGTGCTTCACTGAGCCATGATCAGCGCACTGGTCCTCGCGTCGTGTGCGACCGCGAACACGGACTGCGAGGACACGATGTCCACCGACGGGACCGGGATGTTCGTCGTCATCGTGGTGGTCGTCGCGGTCGTCGTCCTGTTCGGGGTCCTGGTCATGGGGAAGGGCCGCGGGCGCCGCTGACGTCAGACCGAGCGCTCCTGGCTGTCGTGCTCCAGCGCCACCGTCAGTTTGTCGAGCACCCCCGCCGCACGCGCGAGCACCGCACGCTCCTCGGGCGTGAGCGCGGACTCCGCCGCGGTGAGGATGCGGGTCGAGCGCCGCGTGCGCGACTCGTCGATCATCGCCCGCCCGGCATCCGTGAGCGACACGAGGACCCCGCGCGCGTCGGCCGGGTCGGGGGAGCGTCGGACGAGCCCCTGCGCTTCGAGGTCCCCGACCGTCACCCGCATGCTCTGGTGCCGCACCCGCCGCAGCCGGGCGAGCGCCGCGATGCTGAACGCCCCGTCGCGCGCGAGGAACCCCAGCACCTCGATCTGCCCCTCGGGTGTCGTCTCGGAGCGCCGGATCGCGCGGATGGTCTCGCCGATGGCGCGCCGGAGCTCGTTGGCGTCGTCGAGGTCGAACGTCCGGGATCGGTCCACACGAGGAACTGTACAGGTTCACTGTAGTGATTTGTACAGTGCGGCTGTATGGTTTGGAGTCATGGAACTCACGAAGTACACCCACGCAACCGTCGTGCTCAGCAAGGACGACACCTCGCTCGTGATCGACCCGGGTGCGTACACGCCGAACTCCGCCGACCTTGTGGCCGGCACGACCGCGGTCCTCGTCACCCACGACCACCCCGACCACTTCGACGCGTCGATCCTCACGGCGGCGCTCGACGCCCAGCCCGAGCTCCGCGTCTGGGCGCCGGCGAGCGTCGCCGCCGAGCTCGGTGGCCACGACGGACGTGTCACCACGGTCGCGCCCGGTGACACCTTCGAGGCCGCTGGCTTCGCCGTGCAGGTCGTCGGCGGCGACCACGCCGTCATCCACGCCGACATCCCGCTGATGAGCAACGTCGGCTACGTCGTCGACGGTGCCGTCTACCACCCGGGCGACTCCTACTTCGTGCCCGACGTCGCCGTCGAGACGCTGCTCGCGCCGACCTCCGGCCCGTGGGCGAAGCTCGGCGAGCTGGTCGACTTCGTGCGCGCCGTGCACCCGACCCGTGCAGTGCAGATCCACGACCTCATGCTCAGCGACGCGGGGCGCGGCTCCTTCGCCCAGTTCACCGGGCAGCTCACCGGCACTGAGCTGGTGACGCTGGCCGACGGCGAGTCGGTCACGGTCTGAGACCTGACCACATGACGGGAGGCTCGGTGCCAGCTGGCACCGAGCCTCTCGTTCGTCCGGTGGTCACCGGAGCAGCTTGTCGGGCCCCAACCGCACCGGGGTACCGACGCCGCCGTCGACCGTGACCGCGGTGTCGGCCGCGATCCGGTCGGTCGTCGGCAGCCACGGCCGGCCGGGCGCGACGAGGACCAGCAGCCCGTGGACGTCCCCGACCGCAGCGAAGGACGGCGACGGCGGCGCCGCGTACGGGGCGACCCCGACCTGCCCCAGTTCGGCGACCGTCGCCAGCACGTCCGCGGTCACCACCCCGACCTCGCTGACACCGACGATGCTCGCGGCGCTGAAGGGCCCGTCGTGGCCCGGTGCGATGTCCCGGCGCTCGATGCACTCCAGGACCTGTCCGTCGGGCCCGTCGAAGTACACGGACCGCGAGTTCCATCCAGCCGGTCCCTCGAACTCCCGGACGCCGTCACGGGTCAGCACCGTCGCACGCTCACCGATCCAGTGGTCCGCGGCGTCGAAGGTGCCGGTGGGGATCGTGAACGCCAGGTGGTGCGTGCCGTCGAACTCCGCGGCCTCGTGGACGACCTCGGTGTGCCCGAGGCGGACCCGGACTGCCGAGGCATCCCGCGTGAGCGGGACGCCGAGCGGTTCCCAGAACGCGGCGACGGCGTCGAGGGAGCGGGCGGGGAGCGTGACTGTGGCGATGCGCATGCAGGGAGTCAACGACCTCAACCGAGGTTGTGGTCAAGGGCAGACCGATCCGTCATGCGCACCCCCGGCGGACATCGCGTGGCTGCGACGTATCCTGGCTGTGGAAGCAACGAGGGTTCCGGCAGGGTCCTGCGCGTGGTCTCACCTCCCGGTGTCAGGACGTGGACCGCTATTCATGAGCGCAGCATGGCCGAACACATCATCGAGTACGTCGCCCGAGACCGAACGGGCATCACCGCCGTCATCACCGAGACCGGCGTCGTCGACGTCGACACCGTGATCCGCAACATCCACTCTGGGCACTCGGGCTACTTCGTGCGTGCGGGGGACTGGCGACGCGCTCCGGTCCGGAGTCTCTCGGTCCTCGGCAGCGCCTACCTCTTCGCGAACTGGGACGGCTCGAAGCGGAACAACCTGCACGACGTGGCGTTCCCCGCGCCGCCGCGCGAGTTCCGACCCGTGCGGCAGCGTCGACGGTTCGGCTTCCTGAACGCGTTGCTCGGCCTGTCCGCGCGGTAGCAGCCCGACAGCAGCCCGGTAGCCGCCCGACAGCCGCCCGGGAGCCGCCCGCGCGGATGCCGAACGTCGTCAGAGCAGCTGGCGGAGCTCGACCTTGCGGTTGCACGCGGCCGATGCCTCGGTGGCGATCGACCGAGCGGTGTCGACGTCGGGCAGGTCGAGCAGCCAGAACCCGGCGACGTACTCGTCGGCGTCGATGAGCGGCCCCTCGGTGACGATCGGGGCGTCACCGCGGCTGTCGATCACGACGCTCTCGGCCGGCGCGGCGAGACCTCCGGCGAAGCGCCACTGCCCGTCCGCTCGGAGCCGGTCGTTGAAGGTCTGGACGGCCGCTTCCTCGGCCGCGGAGGCCGAGTCGGTCCTGCGGGAGGCCGAGGCCTGGCCGTCGTCGATCACGGACACGAGGAACTGCATGGCGCACCATCTCCTGGGTTCGGTGCCGCCCATCGTGCTCCTCCGGACGCCGTCTCGCCGAACCTGCCGACGTCCGTGGACCCGATCATGCACGGAGGCCCGCCCGGCGTCGATGACGCGGGGCGGGCCTCCAGGCTGACGGGTCGGTCGGACCCTACTTCGTGACCTCGTCGAAGTCGGTCACTCCGGACGCGACCGCTGCTGCGCGACGGGCGCGCATCGACGGCGCGACGAGCGCGGCGAGGACCGCCAGGACGGCGACGCCCGTGCAGGCCCAGAAGCCGATCGTGAACGCGTCGTCGGTGGGCAGGCCCTGCGGGGTGCTGTGCGAGGTGATGAGCGCCGCGATGACCGCGGTGCCGACGCTCGAGCCGATGGTCCGGACAACGGTGTTGGCGCTGATGGCCTCACCGGTCTGGTTCGCCGGGACGCTTTCGATGATCGCGTTCGAGCAGGCCGCGAGTGCCATGCCGATGCCGATGCCGGTCAGGATGCCGGAGACGACGACCTGCCACAGCTCGCCGTGGGCGATGGCCGGCAGCAGGAACGCGGCGACGATCGCGACGCCGCCGATGAGCATCGGCGGCTTCGGCCCGACCTTGCGGACGAGGATGCCGGCGATCGGACCCGCGATGATCATCATGATGACGGTCGGCAGCAGGAAGAGCCCGGCCTGGGTGACGTCCTTGCCGAAGCCGTAGCCGACCGCGGTGGGGAGCTGCAGGAGCGTCGGGACGAGCACGAAGGTGCCGAACATCGCGAAACCGAAGACGAGCGCGACGACGTGGGCGGTCCAGACGCCGCGGACCGCGAAGAGCCGCACGTCGATGAGGGGTTCGGCGACACGGAGCTCGACGAACACGAAGGCGATGAGCGCGACGCCGCCGAGGATCAGCAGGCCGATGGTCTTGCCGTCGCCCCAGCCCCAGGTCTCGCCCTCGCTGATCGCGAGGAGGATCGACACGAGCGAGATCGCGAGGACGAACGTCCCGAGCATGTCGAGGCGTCCGGGCTTGCGCACCGGGGACTCGGGCATGCCGAAGATCGCGCCGAGCAGGGCGATGACGACGAGGACGGCGGGGAGCCAGAACAGCCAGTGCCACGACAGGTGCTCGACGATCGGACCGGCGGCGACGATGCCGACACCGGCGCCGATGCCGAAGATCGCGGAGAGCAGGCCGATCGTGACGCTGACCTTCTCCTTCGGGAGTTCGTCGCGGACGATGCCGATGGAGAGCGGCATCACCGCACCGGCGGCGCCCTGGAGCGCGCGGGCGACGATGAGCGTGCCGAGGTTCGGTGCGAGCGCGGCGAGCACGGCCCCGACGAGCAGGATCGAGAGCACGACGATGAGGACCTTGCGCTTGCCGATCATGTCGCCGAGGCGGCCGAGGATCGGGGTCAGCACCGAGGCGGACAGCAGGTAGGCGGTGAGCACCCAGCTCGCGGCGCTCGTGGTGACGCCGAGGTCCTTGCCGATGGTCGACAGGGCCGGGGCCACGAGGGACTGCAGGACCGCGAACGACAGGCCACCCAGGGACAGGTAGACGATGATCGCCGTGCTGTTCGGACGGCGACCGTCGGTCGTCGGGTGGGAACCCGTGCGGGGGTTCTCCGTGGTGGTGGTCATCGTGCTCCGCTTCGATGTAAACAGTTGCTGACTTGACGAGGGTACGCGGTTCCGGCGCGATGTCAACACTTGCTTACATCGAGGAGCGAGCCGGTACGCTTCGGCCATGAGCAAGGACGCCGAGGCCACACGCATGCTCCTCGTGCAGGCCGCCAGGCGACGCTTCGCCTTCGACGGGTACCGGGCGACCACCGTGCGCGACATCGCCGCGGACGCCGGGGTCAACGTGGCCCTGATCAACCGGTACTTCGTGTCGAAGGAGGGGTTGTTCCGCGCGTGCCTCGACCGGGTGGTGCAGGATCTCGGTGCCGAGGAGTCGTCCGCGCCCCGTGCCGTCGGGCTCGACCGGGCGCTCGGCGACCTGATCGGGCACATCGTGCGGTCGCCCTCCGACGAGGACTCGATGCAGCTCATGCTGCTCGTGCGGTCCTCGGGGGACGATGGTGCGGACGCGATCCGCCGCGAGACGCTCCGCCGCTACGCAGAACGGCTCGCGACCGTGGTCGGCGGATCGGTCACCGACGAACTCCTGCTCCGCGCCGAGATCGCGCTGTCCGTGGTGCTCGGGATGACGATGCTGCGGACCTCGACCCGGGTGGAGCCGCTGGCCACGGCGTCGGAGGACGAGATCGCCCGGCCGCTCGACGACGCACTGCGCGCGCTGCTCACGGGTCGCAGCTGACGGAGCGCGTGGCGGTCCCGCGCGTCGGGGGTCCCGCGCGTAGGAGGTCGAATCGCGCGTAGGCGGTCCCGCGCGTAGGGGGTCGAATCGCGCGTGGGCAGTCGAATCGCGCGTAGGAGGTCGTTCCTTTCGACCTCCTACGCGCGTTTCGCCTTTCCCGTCGGCGCGCGATGGGAAGGAACGCGCGTGGGTGCCGGACGGGAGGCTCGGGCCGGGCTGGTGCCGAGCCTCCAGGCCGGTGGGTGGGGACGTCCAGAGCAGGCGGGGTCAGGCGGTGAAGCGGCGCGCGGCCGTCAGGCCGATGAGCGAGACGACGGCGACGACGAGGGCGAAGGCGACCCCGGCGGCGACGAGCCCGATCCCCGCGGCGAGGAGACCAGCGCCGATTGCCGGGATCGAGATCGAGAGGTAGGCGAGGACGAAGTAGGACGTCGTCGCCTCGGTCCGGCGCGACGGGTCGGTCGCACCGGTGATCGCACGGAGCCCGGTCATGAACAGCAGCCCCTGGCCGATCCCGGCGAGGATCGAGGACCCGACGAGGAGCGCCAGCGACGTGGCGAGGAGCGACCAGACCAGCACGCCCATGCCCGCTGCCAGGGCGAGCGCGCCGATCACGATCAGGGTGCGGTCGGCGAGGCCCCGCAGCACGATCTGCGCCGCGGCCGATGCCCCGAACAGCGCGAACACGACCACCCCGACCACGAACGGCGATTCGACGCCGAGGACCTTGCCCATGAAGTTCGGCGCGACCGAGGAGTACAGGCCGCACACTGCGAACCCGACCACCGCGCCGACTGCCGACGCGGCGAAGACCCCGCGGCTCTCCGGCGGGATGCCCGGCAACTGCAGCCGGATGCGGGAGCGGTCCGGCGTCACGGAGTCCCGCACGGCGAGCAGCGCGACGCCCGCGATGACGAGGAGCACGGCGTGCACGACGTACGGCGCACGGAGGGGCCACGGCGTCACCGTCGCGACCGCACCCGCGAGCAGCATGCCGAGGCCGAGCCCGCCGATGTTCGCCGCGGTGGCCAGCGCGCTCGCGAGGCCCCTGCGCTGCTCGGGGGCGTTCTCGAGCACGGCGACGGTGCCGGTCGCGGTGAAGATGCCCGCGGACAGTCCGGACAGGACCCGCGCGACGAAGAGCATCCACTCCGCGGTCCCGATCGCGAACACCACGGCCGACGCCAGCGAGAACACGATGCCGGCGAAGAGCATCGGACGGCGACCGACCGCGTCGGACAGGCGCCCGCCGAGGACGAGCGCGAGGATCACACCCCCGGCGTAGACCGCGAACAGCACGGTGGTGGTGGTGCTGCCGAAGCCGAAGCGGGATTCGTACGTCGGGTAGAGCGGCGTCGGGATGGTGGTCCCGATCATCACGACGGCGAACACGTACGTCGCGGCGACGAGGGACCAGCCGGTGGCGGGGCGGGTCGCGGTCGCGGTTCCGGCGCTCATGCCGACCACGGTAGTCGCGCGTAGCCTGAGGGCGACGGACGGAGGAACACGTCATGAGCGAGTTCACCGCCGCCGCGAGCGCCATGCAGGCGGCCCCCGACGGAGCCGACCTGTGTCCACCGTTCCTCGCCGTCTTCGACGTGTCCGGCGTCGGCGTCTCGACCCTCGGCGTCCCCCTCGGCTCGAGCACCGTCTGCGCGAGCGACGTCGTCGCGGAACGCGTGGACGAGATCCAGCTCGACCTCGGTGAGGGGCCCTGCTGGGAAGCCCTCACCATCGGCCGCCCGGTGCTCGAGCCCGACCTGGCCGCGACTCCGACCACGCGGTGGCCGGCAGCGCTCGACGAGTTCCTGCGTGCCGGGGTCGGGGCCGTGTTCTCGTTCCCGATGCGCGTGGGCACGATCCCCGTCGGCGCCGTCGACCTCTCCGTGGATCGTGGCCACGTGCTCACCGTGGATCAGGTCCGCGGCGCGGTCGCCCTGACCGAGATCGCGGCCCGCCGGGTCCTCCGCGACGCGATCCTCGCCGCAGCGGCAGACGGACGAGCCGACATGGGGGCCGGACGGTACTCGCGGCGCGAGGTCCACCAGGCGACCGGGATGGTCGCCGCCCAGCTCGACCTCGGTGTCGCGGACGCGCTGCTGGTCTTGCAAGCACACGCCTTCGCGACCGAACGGACCCTCCGTGACGTCGCAGCCGACGTCATCGATCGGCGCATCGACCTCGGGTCCGAGCACTAGGGAGCACACCATGGCAGCGACACGCGAGCACCGCCTCGTCGAGACCTTCGTGGCGCTCACCGACACACTGGTCGACGACTACGACGTCCTCGACCTGCTGCAGCACCTCGTCGAGACCGCCGTCGACCTCTTCGACGCGTCCGCGGCCGGCATCCTCCTGGTCAACAAGGAGCAGGAACTCGAGGTGCTCGCGTCGACGAGCGAACGGTCGAGCTTCGTCGGACTCCTGCAGCTGAACGCGGGCGAGGGCCCCTGTGTGGAGTGCTTCGCCACCGGGCACGCCGTCTCGGTGCGGAACCCGGAGGAGATGCGGCGACGCTGGCCGACGTTCGCGAAGGCGTCCGAGGAGTCCGGGTACGCATCGGTACACGCGATCCCGATGCGGCTGCGCGAGACCACGCTCGGGTCGCTCAACCTGTTCCGCGAGACCGAGGGGGCGCTGAACCCGGAGGACGCCCTCGCCGCGCAGGCACTCACCGACGTCGCGACGATCAGCATCCTGCAGCAGCGGACCCTGCAGCACGCGACCCTGGCGCAGGAGCAACTCCAGCGGGCGCTGGACAGCCGGGTCCTCATCGAGCAGGCGAAGGGCTTCGTGTCGCACACGCACCAGGTGGACATGGAGGACGCCTTCGCCATGATCCGGCAGTACGCCCGGGCGAACCGGGAGCCCCTGGTCGACGTGGCCCGTGCGGTGATCGAACGGCGACTCGAGCTGTCCTGACCACACCGTGGTCTCCAGGATGGCGGCGTACCGTGAGCCGGGAGTGACCCTGGACCCCGGTCACGGCAACGCCGCCGATCCGGGAGGAACACCATGAGCGGGTACATCACGACCGGGCCCCGCGCCGGCAGTTCCGGGACGTCGAGCTACTCGGCGCTCCTCGCACGGATCAAGGCGGAAGGGCTCCTCCGACGCCGGACCGGCTGGTACTGGGGGCTCATCGGCGTCCTGACCGGGCTGCTCGTGCTCGCGGGAACGGCGTTCGCGGTGCTCGGCGACGCATGGTGGCAGCTCATCGTCGCGGCCGTGCTCGGGCTGGTCTTCACGCAGTTCGCCTTCCTCGCGCACGAGGCGGCGCACCGGCAGGTCTTCGCCTCGCACCACTGGAACGACCGGGCCGCTCGGTACGTCGGCACCTTCCTGACCGGCGTCAGCTACGCGTGGTGGACGAACAAGCACACCCGGCACCACGCGAACCCGAACACCGTCGGCAAGGACCCGGACATCTCGTTCGACGCGATCTCCTTCCGCCCCGAGGACGCCGCCAGTCGCACCGGCTTCCTCCGCGTGCTCGTGCGCGTGCAGGGGTACGCGTTCTTCCCGATGCTGCTGGTCGAGGGTGCGAACCTGCACTGGCAGTCGATCCGCACCTACACGAGCGGCAAGGGCGTCAAGCGGCGCTGGGCCGAGGGCTCGGTGTTCTTCGCACGCTTCGTGCTCTACCTCGGCGCCGTGTTCTGGTTCCTGCCGCTCGGCATGGCGTTCGCTTTCGTCGGGGTGCAGCTCGCCGTGTTCGGGTTCTGCATGGGGATCGCCTTCGCCCCGAACCACAAGGGCATGCCGATCATCGAGCCGGGGCAGCGGGTGGACTTCTTCTCACGGCAGGTCCTGACGTCCCGGGACATCACCGGCGGCGTCTGGGTCGAGTACTTCATGGGCGGGCTGAACCACCAGGTGGAGCACCACCTCTTCCCGAACATGGCGCGGCCCAACCTCCGGGCGGCACGCGTGATCGTGCGGGAGTACTGCGCCACGCAGGGCGTGCCGTTCACCGAGACGACGATGGTGCGCTCGTACGCGATCGTGGTGCGCTACCTGAACGAGGTCGGGCTCGCGGCGGCGGACCCGTTCGCGTGCCCGATGGTCGAGCGGTACCGCTGAAGCCGACCGCTCCCCGTCACTCGATCCGGACCACCAGCTTCTTCGCGGAGACCCCGCGGCCGAGTTCGTCGAGTGCGCCCGGGATCGCCGCGAGGCCGGTCCCGACCACCGACGCCTCCGGAGCGGCCCGGTAACGCCCCTCGGCCAGGGCTGCCGGCAGGAAGTCGGCGTAGATCGCGGGACCGACCGGGCTCTCGGTGGGACGGCCGCCCCAGATCGCCGACACGCGCACGCCGTGACGCCGGGCGAGGAGCCCCCGCACCGTGGTGACGGGCGTCGGGTAGGCGGAGGCGAGCCGTCCGCTGCCGGATGCTGCGCGGACGACGCCGAGCGTCCGCGTGAGGGAGCCCGCGCCGATCGCGACCGTGCCCGCCAGCCGGCGCCCGGCCAGCGCTGGGACGATCTGCGCGTCGGCACGGGGGTTCCGGTAGTCGAACACCTGCTCCGCGCCGAGGGAGCGCACGAGCTCGTGGTTGTGCGGCGACGCGGTGCCGATCACGGCGAAGCCCGCGGCGTGTGCGAGCTGGACGGCGTTGCACCCGACGCTCGTCGACGCTCCCCAGACGAGGACGACCTCGGCGCGCGAGTCGCGGTCCTGCTGGTCGTCGCCGTCGCCGTCGCCCCTGCCCGGGAGCGGCAGGCCGAGCTGGTCGGGTTCGAAGAGTCCAGCGGCGGCCGTCGACAGGCCGAGCGGCAGGACGGCTGCCTGCTCGAACGCCATGTCTGCCGGCAACGGCGTGCAGAGCTGCTCGAGGAGCAGGACGTGCTGCTGGAAGGCCCCTTCGGCAGCGCTGTTCCGGTGCCGCTCCTGCCCGGCAGCATGGCCGAGCACCCGGTCGCCCACGGCGAAGCGGGTGACCCCGTGGCCGACCTCGACGACGGTCCCGGCGACGTCGGAGCCGAGGACGGCGGGGTACCGCAGCCAGGGGGTCACGACGCGGCGGAAGAGCCCGGTGATCGCGTCGACCGGGTTCACCGCGACGGCGGCAGTGCGCACGACGACCTCGCCGGCTCCGGCGCGGGGGACCGGCGCAGGCCCCACCGTGGGCCGTCCTCGCCGGGTGGTCCAGAGGGCCGCGTTCATGCGTGGACCTGGTCCACGTAGCGTCCGCCGACGGACTCCGCGAGCTCGGGACCGAAGAGCGCCGCCGGGGTCCAGGCGCCCGGCCGGCCCTCGTCGTCCGCGAGTCGCCGGACGACCTCGGCGGCGATCGCCACCGTCGCCTGCTGCGCTTCCGGCAGGGCGAGCCACCCACGGGTCACGGAGCCGTCCGTCCACGTGACCCGCGCGTGCCCCCACGAGTGCGTCCGCGGTGCGGGGCGGTCCGGGAACCGGACCCGAGCGAGCAGCCGACCGGCGAGGCGTCGGACCGGTGCGAACACCAGGATCGAGGTGCCGAGCGGGAGGAGCCCGACCAGCCGTCCCGACGGCGCTTCGCTCGACGCCGCGAGCACGTCCGGCGCCCCGCTGGCACGCTGTGCGGCGACGAGTTCCCCGAGCGGCATCGCGGCGGTGGTGACGACGTCGCCGTCCGGGGTCACGAGTCGCTGGACCATGCCGCCGATGCGGGTCGGGCGCAGCTGCCCGCCCAGGTAGAGGCGACCCTGGAACCGTCCGCCGCCGGGGACTCCGGGGAGCCCCTCGACGATCGTCCCGGCAAGTGCTTCACCGACCTGTCCGGCCTGGAGCGCGAGCGAGGGCACCATGTCGACGCGAACCCGCAGCGGCGCGTCCGATCGCGTCGCGGTGAGGCGCGCCACGACGCTCTCGGTACCCGTGACGCCGAAGCCCGCACCGGTCACCAGGGTGCGACCGGCTGCGACCGCCTCCGCGTTCCGGGAGAGGAGCGCGGGAACGGCCGCCATGTCGTTCGCCAGGTCGACGTAGTCCGCACCGGCGTCGAGGCAGGCGTCCACGACCGGGTCGGCGGTGCCCGCGAACGGCCCGACGGTGTTGAGCACGACGCGCGGGCGGTCGCGGCGGACGGCGGCGGGGACCTCGGCCGACGTCAGGACCATCGCCCGCGCACCCGGCGGGGTCGCGGCCCGCAGGCGCCCGGCGTCCCGCCCGACGAGCACCACGTCGAGCCCCCGCGCCGTGAGCACCTCGCTCACGGCGCGACCGGTCCGGCCCGTGCCGCCGAGGATCCACACTGTCGTCATCGTCGCTCCACTCGTCTTCGGTGATGACACGACGTGTCATCACTTGACCAGGAGTACACCATGACGACACGTCGTGTCATCACTTAGGGTGGAATCCGTGCGATGGAGTCCCGATGCCCGAGGCCGACTGGAACGCGCCGCGTTCGAGCTCTTCGCCGAGCAGGGCTTCGCCGCGACGACCGTGCCGCAGATCACCGAACGCGCCGGCCTGACGACGCGCACCTTCTTCCGGCACTTCGCCGACAAGCGCGAGGTGATCTTCGCGGGGCGGGAGATCCCCGACCTCGCCCGGACCATGCTCGCCGCCGCCCCGGCGGGCCTCGATCCGCTCGACATCGTCGTCCAGGGACTCCGGCAGCTCGCGGAGGAGCGGTTCGAAGGGCGGCGCGACCAGGTGCTGGCACTCCGCCGGGTGATCGCGTCCGACGAGTCGTTGCGCGAGCGGGACGCCCGGAAGCGGGCCGACCTGGCACAGGCCGTGCGTGACGGGTTCGCGGCGCGGGGGAGCAGCCCGACCGAGGCGGCCGTCCTCGCCGAGACGACCGTGATGCTCTTCCACCTGGCGCTCGAGGAGTGGCTGACCGATCCCCGCGGCCGACGGATGGCCGACGTCGTGAGCGACCAGCTCACCGTGGTCCGGTCGGTGCTCGGCGCGACCGCCGACCCGCGAGCAGACGGACCGCCGCCACTGTCCGCGTGACCTGACCGCCCCCGAGGCCGGTCGGGGCAGGCGCACACGTGGTCAGCCCCAGACCTGCTGCTCGACCGCCCGCAGCAGGCCGTCGGTCGGGAAGTTGGTCTGGCTGATGTCCACCCAGGTGGAACCCCTGGCGAAGAACGTCAGTGTGGTGTCCACCGGGTACGGGTCGGCAGGGCGCGTCATCTGGCAGATGCGTCCGTCGTCCCGGTCGGAGCAGGCGTAGCCCTCGTGCGTGAGGTCCGCCTCGTACTCCCTCAGCTCCGCTGCGTCCGCCTGCCCGATCGCGATGTCGAGACCACTGACGTCCGCTCTCGGGTCCATCCAGACGCACCACATGGACGGCGTCGGCCCGATGCGTGCATCGCCCCAGGCGGTGCCTGCGGGGTCACGGAGCGGCGTCGCGTTGAACAGCCGGTCGTAGTCGGACGTCGGCACGAGCGCCCGACAGTCGGTCGGCAGGACACCGTCGGTGTTCGTCGAGGCCGGAGTCGGCGTCACGCTCGGGGAGTTCTCGATCGGCGCCGCAGCCGGCGTGCTCGGAGCCGGCGGCTCGGTCGGCGTCGAACTCGGCGCCGGTGCCGCGGCCTCGAACGGCTGCGGCACGAGCCCGAGCGCCACCGCGCCGCTGCCCACGCCGATGCCGAGCACCGCGATGACGCCGATCACGATGCCGACGTGTCGTCCCCGTCGTCTCGGGAGCGGCCGCTGTCGGTCCACTCGCGTGAGCACCTCGTGCTTCATCGAGACGAGCATGCGCTGCAGGTCGTCTCCCTCGGGAGGTTCAGTGTTCATCGTGCGTCACCGCCTTCTTCAGCCGAGCCCGCGAACGGGACACTCGCTGGGTGACCGCACCGACGCTCAGTCCGAGCATCGTGGCGGCTTCTGAGTAGGAGTGCCCCTCGAGGAGGCAGAGTTCGCAGATCCTGCGGTCGACCGGCGGCAACGCGGCGATCTCGTCGCGGACCCACCGGAGGCGCTCGCGGGCATCGTCAGCCCCGGCTGGCGCTGCGAGTTCCGGAGGGAGTTCGTCGCCGGCGTTCTTCGCGATGCGGCGCGCCTGGTTCCTGGCGTGGTTCCGGCAGACGACGAGCAGCCAGGGCACGAGCGACCCGGTCGCCAGATCGATCGTCGAAGCCCGCTGCCAGAGCGTCAGGAACGTGTCCTGCACGAGCTCTTCCACGTCCTGTTTGCTCCCCGCCAGCGCCCAGGCGTAGCGCGTCAGCGTCGGCGCGAACCGGTCGAACGCCACTGCCAGCGCTCCGGTGTCGCCGAGTGCCATCCGCCGCGCGAGTGCGGCGTCGGCATCGTTGGTCTTGTCCACGGTGCCCCCTCTCACCTCAGAAGTGTCGGGGACGACCGGATCCTGACACCTCGTGATCGACCCGTGACCATCTTGGTGGCGGTGTCAGCTCCGCCCGCGGTTCCGCCGCCGGATCTCCTTCGGCGCCCGCCCGGCGAGGAACGACCGCGCGGGGTCGACGACGAACCCCTGCCGCAGGGCCTCGCGGCCGATGAGCATCCGGAACCCCATCTGGTCGCGGTTGCTCAGCGTCACCTCGGCCTGGACCGTCCGTCCGGCGAGCTCGATCGCGGTGAGCACGACGATCCGCTCCTGCGTGTGGCCCGACGAGCTCCGGATGACCCGGCGGTCGTGGACGTCGCACTCGACGGTCGACGGGTCGGTGTCGGACTCCTGCCAGGGGTGCACAGAGAACCGGACCCGGTCACCGGGGAGCTCCTGCAGGTCGAACGCGTGGAGCGCCGAGGTCCGGGCGCCGGTGTCGAGCTTGACCTTGATCCAGGGGATGTCGAGGTCCGGCAGCGCCGCCCACTCGCGCCACCCCGTCACGATCGGCGTGCGCCTGGCGGTCTTGTCTCCGGACATGCGCCCATCCTGGCAGGCGGCGCAGCGCCGGCGCAGCGCGCGGCGCCCGCGCAGCGCGCGGCGCCCGCGCAGCGCGCGGCGCCCGCGGGATGTCAGGATGGAGCGTCCCCGACCCCCGCGGAGCTCACCGATGAAACTCGCCATCCTGTCGCGCGCCCCGCAGGCGTACTCCACGCAGCGGCTCCGGGCCGCCGCGCTCGACCGCGGCCACGACGTGAAGGTCCTGAACACGCTGCGGTTCGCGATCGACCTCACCGGGGACGCGCCCGACCTGCAGTACCGCGGCAAGCTGCTCTCCGACTACGACGCGATCCTGCCGCGCATCGGGAACTCGATCACCTACTACGGCACCGCGGTGGTCCGGCAGTTCGAGCAGATGGACGTCTACACGCCGAACACCGCGAACGGCATCACGAACTCGCGCGACAAGCTCCGGGCGAACCAGATCCTGTCCCGCCACGACATCGGCATGCCGGCGACGACGTTCGTGGCCGGCCGCGCTGACGTCCGCGGTGCGATCGAGCGGGTCGGCGGCGCACCTGTCGTCATCAAGCTCCTCGAGGGCACCCAGGGCATCGGCGTGATCCTCGCACCCGAGGCGAAGGTCGCCGAGTCGATCGTGGAGACCCTGCACTCCACGAAGCAGAACGTCCTCATCCAGGCCTTCATCTCGGAGAGCCGCGGCAAGGACATCCGCGCGCTCGTCGTCGGCGACCGGGTCGTCGCGGCGATGCGCCGGAGCGCCAGCGGCGACGAGTTCCGCTCGAACGTGCACCGCGGCGGCACGGTGGAGCAGGTCACGCTGACGCCCGAGTACGAAGAGGCGGCGGTCCGTTCGGCGCAGATCATGGGCCTCCGGGTGGCCGGCGTGGACATGCTCGAGGGCAACGACGGTCCGCTCGTGATGGAGGTCAACTCCTCCCCGGGGCTCGAGGGCATCGAGCGTGCGACGGGCCTCGACATCGCCGGCGCGATCATCGACTTCATCGCGAACCAGGTCGCGTTCCCGGAGATCGACGTCCGGCAACGCCTGTCCGTCTCGACGGGCTACGGGGTCGCCGAGCTCCTCGTGCACACCAACGCGGACCTCGTCGGCAAGACGATCAAGGAGTCCGGCCTCTGGGACCGCGACATCACGGTCCTCACGCTGCACCGCGGCGCCGACGTCATCCCGAACCCCCGCAGCGGGGTCGCGCTCGAGCCGGGGGACCGTCTGCTCTGCTTCGGCAAGCTCGAGGAGATGCGCTCGATGATCCCGGAGCGCCGGAAGCGCCGCGCGAAGCTCCGGAAGCTCCCGAAGGAGCCGCTGCCCGAGCAGTGACGGTGCAGGATCGAGGGGTGAGCCAGCTCCCCGAACCCCTCCGCCAGAGCCGCCCCGTCCACGTCGCGCCGATGGCGGGCGGCCCGACGACGCCCACCCTGGTGATCGCCGCCGCCCGGTTCGGGGCCTTCGCGCAGCTCGCCGCGGGGTACCGGAGCGCCGAGGAGCTCGCCGCGGAGATCGCCGAGGTCCGGACGCGCACCGACCGCTTCGGCGTCAACCTGTTCGCGCCGAACCCGGTGCCGATCAGCGACGCCGACTACGACGCCTACCGCTCGGTGCTCGAGGCCGAGGGACCCGCGCTCCCGGACAAGCGCGAGGACGACGACGCGTGGGGCGACAAGGTCGCGCTGCTCCTCGACGACCCGGTCGCGGTGGTGTCGTTCACGTTCGGGCTCCCGGACGCAGCGCTCGTCGCCGAGTTCCGGAAGCGCGGCACCGTCACGATGCAGTCGGTCACCACCCCGGCAGAGGCGGCCGCCGCAGCGGAACGGGGCATCGACGTGCTCGTCGTGCAGGGCGAGGCGGCCGGCGGCCACTCCGCCGTGCTCGACCCCGCCGCAGCTCCGCTCTGGCAACCCCTGCCCGAGCTCGTCCGCGACGTCCGGTCGGCGACCACGCTGCCCGTGATCGCGGCCGGCGGGATCGCCGGCGCGGACGACGTCGAGGCCGTCCGGCTCGCGGGAGCCGACGCCGCCATGATCGGCACGCTGGTGCTCCGGACCGTCGAGGCCGGGACCGGAGCGACGCACCGCGCGGCGCTCGCCGACCCGGTCTTCGACCGCACCGCTCTGACCCGCGCGTTCACCGGGCGCCCGGCACGTGCGCTCGTCAACCGCTTCGTCCGCGACCACGACGACGCACCGCTCGGCTACCCGGCACTCCACCACCTGACGAAGCCGATCCGGACCGCGGCGGCGGCCGCTGGTGATGCGCAGTCGTTGCACCTGTGGGCTGGTCGGTCCTGGCGGGCGGCGGCGGCGGACGCTCCCCTCGCGGACGTCCTGGAGGCCCTGCTCACGTGAGCCGACCGGCTCACCCGAGCCGAGCCTCCCGTCCACAGCCCTGCCTCCTCAACAGGTCTGGTCGCCCTGTGCGCGCGCTCCCTCCGAGCGCACTACGCTCGGATGCGGCCCGCGTCGCAGCGTTGCGGAGGTCCGCGGACCAGTTCAGCTCAGGCGTTCAGGAGGACCGAAGTGACCGAAACCGCACCCGTCGACCCCACATCGACCGAGGGTTGGAAGCAGCTCGCCGGCATCGCCGACGGCTTCTCCCCTGACCTCCGCGGATGGTTCGACGCCGACCCCGAGCGGGCCGCGAAGTACACGTTCCAGGCGGGCGACCTCACCGTCGACCTGTCGAAGGGCCTCGTGACCGAGGAGATCCTCGCGGCGCTCCTCAAGGTCGCCGAGGACACCGGCGTCGCCGAGCGCTACCAGGCGATGATCTCCGGCGAGCACGTCAACCCGACCGAGGACCGCGCGGTCCTCCACACCGCGCTCCGTCGTCCGAAGGGCGGCGACCTCACCCCGGCCGCGCCGTTCGTGGTCGACGGCCAGGACGTCGACGCCGACGTGCACGCCACGCTCGACAAGGTCTACGCGTTCGCGGACAAGGTCCGTTCGGGCGAGTGGAAGGGCGTCACCGGCAAGCGCATCGAGACCGTCGTGAACATCGGCATCGGTGGCTCGGACCTCGGCCCGGTCATGGTCTACGAAGCCCTCAAGCCGTACGTGCAGGCCGGCATCGAAGCCCGCTTCGTGTCGAACATCGACCCGACGGACATCTACGAGAAGACCGTGGACCTCGACCCCGAGACCACGCTGTTCATCGTCGCGTCGAAGACCTTCGGCACGCTGGAGACCCTGACGAACGCCCGCCTGGCGCGCCAGTGGCTCTGGGAGAAGCTCGGCCTGACCGACGCCGGCGACGACGAGAAGAACGACGCCGTCGCGAAGCACTTCGTCGCCGTCTCGACCGCGCTCGACAAGGTCGCCGCGTTCGGCATCGACCCGGAGAACGCGTTCGGGTTCTGGGACTGGGTGGGCGGCCGCTACTCGGTCGACTCCGCGATCGGCACCTCGGTCATCATCGCCATCGGCAAGGACAACTGGCAGGACTTCCTCGCCGGCTTCCACACCATCGACGAGCACATGCGCACCACCCCGCTCGCGCAGAACGTCCCCGTCCTGATGGGGCTGTTCAACGTCTGGTACTCGAACTTCCTCGGTGCGCAGAGCCATGCGGTCCTGCCGTACACGCAGTACCTGCACCGCTTCGCCGCGTACCTGCAGCAGCTCACCATGGAGTCGAACGGCAAGCGCGTCCGCTGGGACGGCTCGCCCGTCACGACGGACACCGGTGAGGTCTTCTGGGGCGAGCCCGGCACGAACGGCCAGCACGCGTTCTACCAGCTCATCCACCAGGGCACCCGCCTGATCCCGGCCGACTTCATCGCGGTCGCGAACCCGGCCCGTCCGCTCAAGGACGAGACCGGCGACGGCAAGGCGGTCGAGCCCGGCCAGGACGTCCACAACCTGTTCCTCGCGAACTTCTTCGCGCAGACCAAGGCGCTGGCGTTCGGCAAGACCGCTGACGAGGTCCGTGCGGAGGGCACCACCGACGAGGCGATCGTCGCGGCGCGCACCTTCACGGGCAACAAGCCGTCGACGTCGATCCTGGCGCCGGCGCTCACCCCGAGCGTCGTCGGGCAGCTCATCGCGCTGTACGAGCACATCGTCTTCACCGAGGGCACCATCTGGGGCATCGACTCGTTCGACCAGTGGGGTGTGGAGCTCGGCAAGCAGCTCGCGCTGCAGATCGCTCCGGCGGTCGACGGTGACCGGGACGTGCTCGAGTCGCAGGACTCGTCCACGAAGGCGCTCATCGCGAAGTACCTCGAGCTGCGCAAGTAGCGCGACGCATCGCGGAACCGACAGTGCCCGGCCGGGAAACGGCCGGGCACTGTCCCGTTCCGGGAGCACACCGGGCGGCGTCAGCGCCGCACGGGGTCCAGGTTGAGCGTGGTGCCCTCGTAGAGGTACTGCAGGTTGCCGTACACGCGCATCGACGGGTTCAGCCAGATCAGCGTCTCGACCGAGATCCCGAAGCGGGCCGCGACGTCGGCGATGAGGTCGTCCGGCGCCACGACGTACGACCCCGGCGCACCAGCGGTCGTCTTCGCGGACACCGAGCCGGTCGCGTTCGCGGCGGCACCGTGGTCGACCGGGTGCACGTTCGTGGTGCGGGCGGGCACCGACCACCGCACCGGGTTCACCGCGAGGACCTTGCCGTTCCCGATCTCGACCGGCAGCGACGGGTCGTCCCCGGTCGCCGACGAGTAGGTCACCAGGGCGCCGAGCCACGAGGGGTCGTACCCGGCGTCGTCGATCGGGACGGACACGGCAGCGGGCGCGGCCGTCGTCGGTCCGCCGAGCTGGTCATCGCCGATGCCGAGGTACGTCAGGCCGTCCCCGACCTGCGGGGCCTTCTCGAGGAACGTGGCGGACACCGGCACGGGCAGCGTCGAGGTGAAGCCGGAGTACTCCACGACGAACCGGTCGTTCTTGCCGGCGACGACGCGGTAGTGGAAGTGGATGCTGCCCTTCGGCGACGCGACGTCACCCTGGGCGACGACGGTCCCCGCCGGGATCGTCGTGATCGTGGGGGCGGGCAGGGACGCCTGCGTGGGTTCGGCGGTCGGTGGCCGGGGCGACGCGGACTCCTGCAGCAGCTCGGCCTCGCTCTGGCCGGCGGGGGTCGCCGAGGCGGTCGGGGTCGGAGAGGCGCTGACGCTCGGGGTCCGGGACGGGGCGGGGACGCCGCCGTCGTCTCCACGCAACAACGAGCACCCGGTGAGCCCGACGGCCACCACCGCCACCAGGCCGACAACGATCCCTCTGTGCACGATTCCCCCTCCGTCCGGGATCGTAGCCGACGGTTCGTCACGCTCGGATCGCCGTGACCAGACTGTGTCCGATGGCCCATCGAGGGCGCGTGGACCGACCGCCCGAGGGTGTGCGAGACATCCGTCCCCCGCCACACAGCGCATCCGGATCGCGCATCCAGCGCGAATGCGGAAGTATGTATCGGTGACGATCATGACGGAACGGCCGGTCGACCAGGCGACGAGCAGCGAACCGGAGCGCCCCGGCAACGCGACGGCCAGGCACGACAACGTCGCACTGCTCTCGGTGGCGACCACCGTGGCGGAGCGTGTGACGACCTCTGCGGACATCGAGGAGAAGCTCCGCGGCGTCCTCCGACGCCTGCGTCTGCCCATGGGTCTCCTCGAGCGCGTGGCGGGCGTCAAGGAACGCCGGAACTGGGGCGAGGGGCAGTCCTTCCAGGACGCCGCCATCGATGCCGGACGCCGGGCGATGGCCGAAGCGGGCATCAAGCCCGAGGACGTCGGCCTCCTCATCAACACGTCGGTGACCCGTCCGCACCTCGAGCCCTCGGTGGCCGTGCGGCTGCACCACGGGCTCGGGCTGCCGTCCTCCGCGATCAACTTCGACATCGCGAACGCGTGCCTCGGGTTCGTCAACGCGATGAGCGTCGCCGCGGGGATGATCGACTCCGGTCAGATCAAGTACGCCCTCGTCGTCGACGGTGAGGACGCCGACCAGGTGCAGCTCAACACGATCGAGCGCCTGAACCAGGGCGGCCGGAACCGCAAGGACTTCATGAGCGAGTTCGCGAGCCTGACGCTCGGTTCCGGCGCTGCCGCGGCCGTGCTCGGCCCGGCGGACATGCACCCGGGTGGACACCGGATCGTCGGCGGCGTCACCCGCGCGGCGACCCAGTGGTACGACCTGTGCGTCGGCAGCGTGGACGGCATGTTCACGGATGCCAAGATGCTGCTCAAGGGCGGCATGGAGCTCGTCGTCGCCGCCTGGAACGAAGCCCGCTCGCACTTCGACTGGGCCGACATGGACCGCTACGTCCTGCACCAGGTCTCCGACGTGCACACGAACGCCTTCGTCGAGGCGATCGGTGTCCCGCGCGACAAGGTCCCGACCACGTACCAGCGCTTCGGCAACGTCGGTCCGGCGTCGATCCCGATCACCCTTGCGGACGAGGTCGCCCGCGGCGCGATCCGCCCCGGCGACCGGGTGTTCCTCGGGGGCGTCGGCTCCGGCATCAACACGGCGATGATGGAACTCCGCTGGTGACAGCCGGGCTGCCCCGCGTCGCCGCGAGCACTGCTCCGGCGACGCAGCCGCCCTCGCTGCCCGGACTCGACCCCGCGTGGTCGCGTCTGGTCACGGTGCCAGCTGATCTACCGGGAGGCTCGGATCACCACGAGCGCACCTGGCACCTCCTCGACACGGCCGGGTCCCTGGCCGCGCTCGGCGTCGAACCGGTCGGCACGCTGCTGTGCGTGCACGGCAACCCGACGTGGTCGTACCTGTGGCGGTCGGTGCTCCGCACCTCGCTCGAGGTCGCGGCCGCCGGCGGTCCCGCCTGGCGCGTGATCGCGGTCGACCAGCTCGACATGGGCTTCTCGGAGCGCACCGGCCTCCAGCGGGGGCTGCCGCAGCGCGTCGCGGACCTCGGCGCCCTGACCGACGAACTCGGGCTCACCGGACCCGTCGTCACCCTCGGGCACGACTGGGGCGGTGTGGTGTCCCTGGGCTGGGCCGTGGACCACCCGGAACTGGTCGTCGGCGTCGCGACGTGCAACACCGCCGTGCACCAGCCCGACGACGCCCCCATCCCGGCACCGCTCCGGCTCGCCCTCCGCCCGGGCATGCTCGGCCGCGCGACCGTCGTCACCCCGGCGTTCCTCGAGACGACCCTGGCCATCGCGCACCCGAAGCTCGACCGCCCCGTGGCCGACGCCTTCCGTGCGCCGTACCGGGGTGCTGCCCGTCGCGGCGGCATCGGCGGCTTCGTGGCGGACATCCCCGTGGACGCCGCGCACGCCAGCGCGCCCGAACTCGACCGGATCTCCACCGGCGTCGCGGCGCTCGACGTCCCGGCGCTCCTGCTCTGGGGCCCGCGCGACCCGGTGTTCCTCGAGCGGTACCTCGACGACCTCACCGAACGGCTCCCGCAGGCGGACGTGCACCGCTTCGAGGGCGCCGGTCACCTGCTGCCGGAGGACGCCGACGTCGCCGGGACCGTGTTCGACTGGCTGGGCGACCGCCTGCCGGACGGCCACGCGCGCGTCGGTGTCGAGCCGAGCCTCCCGTCGGTCTCCGGAGGCAAGGACGACGCGAGCCGCCCGCTCTGGGCCGCACTCGACGAGCTGCGCGACTCCGACGAGCCCGCGCTCGTCGAGATGGCGGCCCCTGGTGGGACCCGCACGATCAGCTGGCGGCTGCTCGCCCGGCGGATCGACGAGGTCGCTGCCGGACTGGTCGACATCGGTGTGCGGCACGGCGACCGCGTCTCGTTGCTCGTCACCCCGGGTGCGGACCTGACCGCGGCGCTCTACGCCTGCGTGCGGATCGGCGCGACCGTCGTCGTGGCGGATGCGGGACTCGGGCTCCGCGGCCTGACGCGCGCCGTGAAGGGTGCCCGGCCGGACTGGATCATCGGCGCGCTGCCGGGCCTCGCCGCGGCGCGCGCACTCGGGTGGCCCGGTCGTCGGATCGCGACCCTCGCGCTGCCCGCACCCGCTCGTGCGGCGCTCCGTGTCGAGCACACGCTCGCGTCGGTGGCCCGTCGGGGTGCACGGCGACTGGCGGCCGGAGCCGTGCTGCCGGTTGCGCCGTCGTCGGACAGCCCGGCAGCCGTCCTCTTCACGTCCGGCTCCACCGGGCCGGCGAAGGGCGTCGTGTACACGCACGGCCAGCTCGGCGCGGTCCGCGACGTGCTCTCGGCGCAGTACGACGTCGGCATCGGGACCGGCCTCGTGGCCGGGTTCGCACCGTTCGCGCTGCTCGGACCGGCGCTCGGCGCGCGATCCGTCGCGCCGGACATGGACGTGACCGCCCCGCGGACCCTCACGGCCCGTGCGGTCGCCGCGTCGGTCTCGGCCGCCGATGCCACGGTCGTGTTCCTCTCGCCGGCCGCGCTGGCGAACGTCGTCGCGACCGCCGGTGACCTGACGGCCGCGGACCGGGCGGCCCTGTCGCGGGTGCGCCTGTTCCTGTCCGCGGGGGCGCCGGTCTCGGCCGCGCTGCTGACCGCCGCCACCGACCTGATGCCGAACGCGAGCGCGCACACGCCCTACGGGATGACCGAGGGCCTGCTCATGACGGACGTCGACCTGGACGGGATCCGCGCGGCCGTTTCCGCTTCCGATGCCGCCGGCGGTGTCTGCGTCGGTCGCCCCGCCGCCTCCGTGCAGGTCCGGATCGCGCCGCTCGACGCGGCCGGCCGGCCGACGGGCGCGCTCACGGACGACCCGGACGTCACCGGCGAGATCGTCGTCGCCGCACCGCACGTCCGAGACCGGTACGACCGGCTCTGGCGGACGAGCCGGGCTTCGCGCCTCGGACTCGACGACCCGCGCGGGCACCGCACCGGGGACGTGGGGCACCTCGACACCTCGGGGCAGCTCTGGGTCGAGGGCCGTCTGCAGCACGTGATCACCACGCCGTCCGGTGTGCTCACCCCGGTCGGCCCGGAGCAGCGTGTCGAGCAGCTGCGGGACGTCGGTCGTGTCGGCGTCGCCGGCATCGGTCCGGTCGGCACCCAGCAGGTCGTGGTGGTCGCCGAGACCGTCCCGCCCGTGCGCCGTCCCGGACTCGCGCCCACCGCGCTCGCGGCCGCGGTCCGTGCCGCAGCGGGGGTGCCCGTCGCCGCGGTGCTCGTCGTGCCCGTGCTGCCCACCGACATCCGGCACAACTCCAAGGTCGACCGTGCCCGGCTGTCACGGTGGGCGTCGTCGGTGCTCGGCGGCGGACGGATGACCCGCCCGTGAGTGGTCTGCGCGTGCTCGTCACCGGTGCCAGCGGGTTCCTCGGCCGCGCCGTGGCCGCTGCCGTGCGGGACGCCGGGCATGATGTCCGGACGTTCCAGCGCCGGCCGTCCGGCGTGCCAGGGGTCACCGACGTGCTCGGGACCATGACGGACGCCGCTGCCGTGCGTTCCGCGGTCGACGGTGTCGAGGCCGTCGTGCACCTCGCGGCGAAGGTGTCGCTCGCGGGGGACCCCGCCGACTTCGTCCGCGTGAACGTCGACGGGACGCGGTCCCTGGTCGCTGCGGCCCGCGACGCCGGGGTGTCCCGGTTCGTGTTCGTGTCGTCGCCGTCCGTGGCGCACACCGGCTCGTCGATCGCCGGTGCCGGCGCATCACCCGCGTCACCCGACGGGGCTCGCGGCGACTACGCCCGCACCAAGGCCGCCGCCGAGCTGCTGGCGCTCGACGCCGACGCCCCGGGCTTCGCGGTCGTCGCCGTCCGGCCGCACCTGGTGTGGGGACCCGGGGACACGCAGCTCGTCGGGCGGATCGTCGACCGTGCCCGTCGTGGTCGTCTCCCGCTGCTCGACTCGGGCGCCGCGCTGATCGACTCCTGCTACGTGGACAATGCCGCGTCCGCCATGGTCGCCGCACTCGCGCACGCTGCCGACGACGGGGTGCACGGGAACGCCTACGTGGTCACGAACGGCGAGCCCCGGCCGGTCGCCGACCTGCTCGACGGGATCTGCCGGGCGTCCGGGGTGCCGACGCCGCGGTGGCACGTCCCGGCCGGGGTGGCACGGACGGCGGGGTCCCTCGTCGAGGCCGTGTGGCGGGTGCGCCCGGGTGCCGACGAGCCGCCGATGACCCGGTTCCTGGCCGAGCAGCTGTCCACCTCGCACTGGTTCGACCAGCGCCGGACCCGCCGCGACCTGCAGTGGGCGCCGTCCGTCTCCATCGACGAGGGCCTGCGCCGCCTGGCCGGCTGAGGGACGCGCCGCCGCCCGTCCGTACGCTCGGGTGCATGACCACAACCGTCCTCGTCGCCGGCGCCACCGGTGACCTCGGGAGCCGCATCGTCTCCGCCCTGCTCGATCACGACGTCCACGTGCGCGCACTCACCAGGGGCAGCAGCAGCGCCGACCTGGACGACCGGGTCGAGGTGGTCACCGCGGCGTACGACGACCCGGAAGCGCTCCGACGGGCCCTCGACGGCGTCGAGGTCGTCGTCTCCGCGGTCAGTGGCACCCGCGGGGTGATCGTCGACGCGCAGCGGGCGCTCCTCGCCGCCGCGGTCGACGCCGGCGTGCAGCGCTTCGTCCCGTCGGACTACGCCGCCGACTACCGGTCGATCACCCCGGGCTCGAACCGCAACTTCGAGCTCCGCCGCGAGTTCGCCGCCGATCTCGACGCGGCACCGATCCGTGCGACCTCGGTGCTGAACGGCGCGTTCACGGACATGCTCACGGGGCAGGCGCCGATGATCCTGTTCGACCGGCAGCGTGTGCTGTTCTGGTCGTCGGCCGACCAGGTGCTCGACTTCACGACGAAGGACGACGTCGCACGGGTGACGGCCCTGGTGGCGCTCGACCCCGCGGCGCCGCGCGTCGTCGAGGTCGCGGGGGACCGCGTCACCGCCCGGAGCGTCGCGGACACGATGTCCCGGCTGACCGGGAAGCCGTTCCGGCTGCAGTGGGCGGGGACCGCCGGGACGCTCTCGGCGATGGCCAGGGTCGGGCGCCGCCTGTCGAAGGAGACCGACGAGCCGTTCCCGGCGTGGCAGGGGATGCAGTACTTCGTGAGCATGTTCAGCGGCGAGGCCGAGCTGCACCACGTGGACAACGACCGGTACGGCCCGCACGCGTGGACCACGGTCGAGGACGTGCTCGCCGCCCACGTGGCCTGACCCGGGGCGAGCCCCGAGCCCGCGCCCGAGACGCCGCCGAGCACCCGAGACGCCTCCGAGTTCCCGAGACGTTTCCGAGTTCCCGAGACGCCTCCGAGTTCGCGAGACGCCTCCGAGTTCCCGAGACGCCGCCCAGTTCGGCGGCGTCTCGACGGGAGAGCGGCGTCTCGGGAACTGGGCGGCGCCACACCCGCCCCGCCGGCCCGCCCCCGGCGAGGCCCCGGGACCGGCAGCGTCGGCCGTCGGCGGTACCGTCGTCCCATGGACAGGTCCGAGATCCTCGCAGCCGCCGCGGCCGCGCACGCCGCCCGCATCGCCGCCGCCGGCGGTGACGACACCGCCGCACGGGATCGTGCGGATGCCGCAGCGTCGGCCCCGCAGGACCACAGCCGCGTGGACGAGTCGGAGCGCGCTGCCGAGCGCACCGAGGGCGCGCTGTCCGACTGGCACCGGATGGGCACGCGCCGCGGGGTCTCCCCGGACGAGCAGGTCCGTGCGGCGTGGTCGGTCGCGGGTGTTCCCGATCGTGGTGCGGGCCGTGCGCTGGCGAACGTCCTGCTGTCGACGGCTGGGCACGCCGGCCGCGTGGCCGATGCCGCCCGCCGCAACCAGGCGCTGAGCGGTGCCGCCCGGACGGCCGCGCGTCGTACGGTCCGCCGGTACACCGACCACGGTGCCGAGATGTCGTCGCTCGGGGACGTTCTGGGGGAGCAGCAGTCTCGCGAGTGATCGCTGATCGGGACTTTTGTTGGACCGATCCATTACGTCTGACATGAGAATGTGTGGTTGACAGGACAAAGTGCGGCTACGATCGGACCAGCGATGACGCAAGATCTCTGACGAAGGAGTCACCCGATGGTCGACATCAAGCCGACATCCCCGAGTACGACGCTCCCCCCGCTCGGCACCGGCCCCTACCGCCGCCGTCTCGGCGTGCTCGCCCTGGTGGCCACGTTCGGCGGCCTGCTCTTCGGGTACGACACCGGCGTGATCAACGGCGCGCTCCTGCCCATGAAGCAGGAGCTCGGCCTGACGAACCTCACCGAGGGCATCGTCACCAGCTCGCTGCTGTTCGGGGCCGCGATCGGCGCGATGCTCGGCGGTCGCATCGCGGACGGCTGGGGTCGTCGCAAGACGATCATCGCGCTCGCCGTGGTCTTCTTCGTCGGCACCCTGACCTGCGTGTTCGCCCCGGTCTTCGGCGTGATGGTGGTCGGCCGCGTGCTCCTCGGCCTGGCGGTCGGTGGTGCATCGACCGTCGTGCCGGTGTTCCTCGCCGAACTCGCCCCCTACGAGATCCGCGGTTCACTGTCCGGGCGCAACGAGCTCATGATCGTCATCGGTCAGCTCGCGGCGTTCGTGGTGAACGCGTTCATCGGGACCATCTGGGGCGAGGGCAACGGCGTCTGGCGCGTCATGCTCGCCGTCTGCGCCCTGCCCGCGATCGCGCTGTTCGTCGGCATGCTCCGGGTGCCGGAATCGCCCCGGTGGCTCGCGTCGAAGGGCCGCAACGACGAGGCCCTCGCGGTGCTGCAGCAGGTCCGGTCGTCGGAGCGGGCGAGTGCCGAGCTCGACGACATCAAGCGGACGAACGAGTTCGAGGCGAACGTCCAGCGGCAGAGCGGCTGGCGCACCATGCTCGGCAACAAGTGGCTGATCCGCATCGTGCTCATCGGCGCCGGTCTCGGCGTCGCGCAGCAGCTCACCGGCATCAACTCGATCATGTACTACGGCCAGACGGTGCTCATCGAGTCCGGCTTCCAGGCCTCTGCAGCGCTCATCGCCAACATCGCACCCGGCGTCATCGCCGTCGTCGGTGGCGTGATCGCGATCACCAACATGGAGAAGATCAACCGGCGGACCACCCTGATCATCGGGTTCTCGCTGACGACGGTGTGCCACTTCCTGATCGGCATCGCTTCGATGGCACTGCCCGACGGCAACCCCGCACGCCCGTGGGTGATCCTGTTCCTGGTCGTCGCGTTCGTCGGCTCCATGCAGACGTTCCTCAACATCGCCGTGTGGGTGCTGCTCTCCGAGATCTTCCCGACCCAGATCCGTGCGCTCGGCATGGGCATCTCGGTGTTCTGCCTCTGGATCGCGAACGCGCTGCTCGGGCTGTTCTTCCCGACGATCGTCGCGGCGACGGGCATCACCGGCACCTTCTTCGGCTTCGCGGCCGTCGGTGTCCTGGCTCTGCTCTTCATCTGGAAGTTCGTCCCGGAGAGCCGTGGCCGCACGCTCGAGGACGTCGAAGAGGGCGTCACCACCGGCAACATCTTCACGGTCCCGCAGAAGAAGGCGCGTCGCTGACGCGCTGAGACGCAGACGGGAGGCCCGGTGCCAGCTGGCACCGGGCCTCCCGTCCGTCTTCTGGTCGCGCTACGGGCGCAACAGGACCTTGCCGACCCGGCCGGCGGTGTCCGAGGCGCGGACCGCGTCCTGGACGTCCTCGAACGCGAAGGTCTCGGCGACGGGGAGCGTCAGCGAGCCGTCGAGGACCCGCGTGATGAGCTCGCCGAACAGCTGCTGCTTCGTCTCGGACGGCATGGTCTTGGAGACCACGCTGCCCCAGAAGCCCTTCACGGTCAGCTGGCCGAAGATGACCTTGCCGGACGGGATCTCGAGCGTCGGTGAGGCCATCGCGCCGAAGACGACGAGCGTCGCGTTCTCGCCCAGGACGGACGCGATGTCGCCGGCGGCCTTCCCGCCGACGGACTCGACGCCGGCGACGATCGGGGCGCCACCGGTGATCGCGGTGACCTGGTCCTTCCAGTCCTCGGCGTCGGTGGCGACGATGCGCTCGATGCCCTGGCCGCGGAGCTCCTCGACACCGGCGGCGCGACGCACCAGGCCGATGACGTTGATCCCGCGGGCCGCGCCGAGCTGGGCGACCATGCGGCCGACGGCACCGTTCGCGGCGTTCTGGATGAGCCAGTCGCCCTCCTGCAGGTCGAGCGAGTGCAGCAGGCTGATCGCGCTGAACGGCATCGAGACGAGCTGGCTGGCGGCCTCGTCGGTCATCGCGTCCGGCACCGGGACCAGCCCGGCGGCGTTCGCGGTGTAGTACTCGGCCCAGACGCCGAAGGCGCCGCCGGCGACGCGCTGGCCGACCCGCAGGTTCGTGACGCCCTCACCGAGGGCCTCGACGACGCCGAGCGCCTCGGTGCCCGACGCGGCGGGCAGCTCCGGCTTGAAGCCGTACGTGCCGCGGACGGTCCAGAGGTCGTGGTTGTGGATGGGGGAGAGGACCGTGCGGACCAGGACCTCGCCGGCGCCGGGCGTGGGGACCGGGCGCTCCTCGACGTGCAGGACCTCGGCCGGCTCTGCGAAGGTGTCGTGGACGACGGCGCGCATGGTGGTGGGGGTGGTGTCGGTCATGGACTAGTCCTCCGAGACGGTGATCGTGACGTCGATGTTGCCGCGCGTCGCGTTCGAGTAGGGGCACACCTGGTGCGCGGCGTCTGCGAGCGCCTGGGCCTCGTCGTGCTCGATGCCGGGCAGGACGACCTCGAGCAGCACGGCGAGCTGGTAGCCGCCCTCACCGTTCGGGCCGATCTGGACGCGGCCGCCGACGGACGACTCGTCGATCTTGACCTTCTTCGCGCGGGCGACGCCCTGCAGTGCGGAGTGGAAGCACGCGGCGTACCCGGCGGCGAAGAGCTGCTCGGGGTTGGTGCCGTTGCCGGAGCCGCCCATCTCCTTCGGGATCGCGAGGTCGAGCTCGAACGATCCGGTGCTGGTGGCGACGCGGCCGTCGCGGCCGGCGCCGGTGGAGAGTGCCTCGGCGGTGTAGAGGACGTCCATGGTGTTCCTTCCTTCGTGGGGCTTCGTTGGTCAGCTGCGTGCTGCGGGGGTGCTGCCGGCTGGCTGCGCTGCTGCGTGCATCGTCTCGGTCAGACGCTGCAGGGTCGCGATGAGTTCTGCTGCCGCGTCGGCGTCGGGCAGACCGGTGCCGGCGGCGATCCGCGCGGGGATGTCCGCGAGCTCGGCGCGCAGGGAACGCCCGCGCTCGCCGATCGTCACGGTGACGACGCGCTCGTCGGTGCTGCGGCGCTCACGGCGGACCAGGTCGGACTGCTCCATGCGGCGGAGCAGGGGCGACAGGGTGCCGGAGTCGAGCTGCAGGTGGTCGCCGAGGCCGGAGACGGTCTGGTCGCCCTCGACCCAGAGGGTCACGAGGACGAGGTACTGCGGGTACGTCAGCCCCCACGGCTCGAGCATCGTGCGGTACGCCTGGGTGGTGGCGCGGGTCGCCGCGTAGAGGGAGAAGCACACCATCTCGTCGGTCACCGGCATGCCTCAAGCATCGCACGCAACTCAGTTGTGCACAACCGATCGCGGCGGTGTCAGCGCGCGCGGGCGACCGTCTCCTCGACGAGGGCGGCGCAGGCAGCGGCCTCGTCCGCGACGAGCATGTGGCCGGTGTCCGGGACGACAACCAGTCGCGCTCCCGGGATCGCCTCCGCGATCGCGCGGGTGTGCTCGGGCCGGATGACGTCACGCGCCCCCACGGCGACGAGCACCGGCGCGGAGATCCTGGCGACGTCGTCGGTCGTCATCCGGGGCTCTGTGAGCCACAGCTCGATCGTCTTCGCCGCCACGGTCCGGAAGTACGCCCGGTCGTGCGGTGCGATCGTGGCCCAGTCGTCCCCGATCGCCGCGTCGAGGTCGTCCACGGTCACGGTGCCCTCGACGTACCCGGACGGGTCGAGGTTGCCCGAGAAGGCGGTGACCGAGGCGACGAGCGCCGGGTGCCTGACCGCGAGCAGGAGCGCGGTGTTCGCGCCGTCGCTGTGCCCGACGACGTGGACGGGTGCACCGATGCGGTCGGTGATGAGCGTGGCGGCCTCGGCGACCATGTCGTCGAACCCGAGCGGGGCGTCGGTGTCGGGTGTCCGGCCGTGGCCTCGCCGGTCGTACGTCCAGACCTCGAGCGTCTCGGGGAGCGCCGCGGCGAGGTCGTCGAACACCCGGCCGTCGGACACCCCGCCGTGCAGGAGCACGACGCGCGGCGCGTCGGGCACCGCGGCGGCCCGGCGGCGGTGGAACACGGGGACGCCGTCGACGTCGTGGACGCCGGACTCGAACGAACGCATCCGGCCAGCCTAGGTGTCCGGCAGTTGGTACCGTTCTGGAATGACCGCCGACGCCCCCGTCGCCGTCGCTCCCCGCCGGTTCGCGGCGCTCCGCGACCGGCACTCCCGCCCGTACCTCTTCAGCGCCGGGCTGTCGATGATGGGCGACAACATCGAGCACGTCATCACCTACTGGGTGCTCTGGCAGGAGTTCCACTCGCCGGCCCTGGTCGGCTTCGAGGTCATCAGCCACTGGCTGCCGTTCCTGCTGCTGTCCGTGTGGTTCGGCGGGCTCGCGGAGAAGTACGACTGCCGCCGGCTCATCCAGATCGCGCAGGGCCTGTTCATGCTCGTCTCGGTCTGCTGGGGCGTGCTGTTCCTCACCGGCACCCTGCAGGTGTGGGAAGCGTGCGTGCTCCTCGTCCTGCACGGCTGCGCCGGCGCGCTCTGGGCCCCGGCGGAGCAGCTGCTCCTGCACGACTACGCGGAGCCGGCGGAGCTGCCCGGCGCCGTGCGGATGAACGCCACGTTCCGGAGCCTCGGGGTGCTGGCCGGGCCGGTCGTCGGGTCGGCGCTGCTGCTCGGCCTCGGGTCGACGTGGGGGATCTTCGCGAACGTGCTCTTCTACCTGCCGATGACGTTCCTGATGCTCCGGACGCCGTACACCGGCCACACCCGGAGCGGCTACGTCCACAGGGCGCGACTGACGATCGTCGACGGCTTCCGCACGCTCCGCGACGTCGGGAACGACCGGGTGCTCGTCGCGATGATCGTCCTCGCCGGGCTCGTCGCACTCTGCGTCGGCGGGTCCCTGCAGGTGTCGATCCCGTCGTTCGCAGACGCCCTCGGCGCGGGCAGCGCCGGCCTCGGGTACGGGGTGCTCCTCTTCGCCAACGGTGCCGGCGGGGTCCTCGGCGGCTTCCTCCTCGAGGCCACCGGTGCCCTGAAGCCGAACACCCGCGTGGTGATCGTGACGACGATGCTCTTCGGCGCGACCACCGCGGCCGTCGCCCTCACCGGCAGCTTCGCCGTCGCGGTGATCGTGCTGTTCCTCGGCGGGGTCGCGAACATGGCGAGCACCTCGATCGGCCAGGCCGTGGTGCAGCTCCGCGCCCCCGTCGAACAGCGCGGCCGGGTCGTCGGCGTCTACAACATGTTCGGCAGCGGGCTCCGCACCGGCAACGGCGTGACCCTGGCCCTGCTCGGTGCCGCGCTCGGCGTCGGGACCGCCGTCTGGATCGGCGGCGCGGCGCTCGTGCTCGGCGCGCTCGTCGTCGCGGTGGTCATCGCCACGGCCGACCGGCGACGGAAGCGCCTCGGCTGAGCGGGACGGAAGCGCCTCGGGCGAGCAGGTCCGGAAGCGTCTCGGCTGAGCGGGTCCGCAGCGAGCCGGTTAGGCTGGCCTCACCAACGATGACCAGCAACCACCCAGCCACGGCACGATCAGCGACCAACCGAGTCGGTACCTCGTCGTCCCACGGCAAGACGATCTTGATCGGCGAGCACGCCGTGGTGTACGGCGCACCCGCGCTCGTGCTGCCGGTGAACGACGTCCGCGTCACCGCGACGGTCACCCCGATCAGCGCATCTGGGCACGGTCACCGCCTCGAGTCCACGGTGCACACCGGCCCCCTCGACCTCGCCCCCGCCGCCGTGATGCCGACGGTCACGGCCGTCACCGCGACGCTCCGGCACCTCGGCTCCACCGACCAGCACTTCCACGTCCGTGTCGACAGCGACGTCCCCACCGCCAGGGGAATGGGCTCGAGCGCCGCGGTCGCCGCCGCCGTCACTGCTGCGGTCGCCGACGCCCTCGGCGTCACGCTCGACGTCGAGACCCACCACGAGCTCATCCAGGAGTGCGAGCGCGTCGCGCACGGCCGCCCGTCCGGACTCGACGCACGCGGGGTCGTCGCCGACGTCCCGGTCTGGTTCGAGGGCGGCCGCATCGAGCCCGTCGAGCTCACCGGCGAGTTCGTCTTCGTCGTCGCCGACACCGGCGTCCCCGGGCACACGCGCGAAGCCGTGGCCGCCGTCCGCGAGCACCACGACCGCGACCCGGAGAACGTCGACGCGGTCGTCGCGCAGATCGGCGCCCTGGCCAGGCGGGCCCGGGGGACACTCGTCGACGGCGACGCCCAGGCACTCGGTGCCACGATGGACGCCGCGCACGAACTGCTCATCTCCCTCGACGTGTCGAGTGACGACCTCGACCGGCTCGTCGGCGCCGCACGCAGCGCGGACGCCCTGGGCGCGAAGCTCACCGGCGGTGGTCGGGGCGGTTGTGTCCTCGCACTCGCCGCCGACGGCGAGCACGCGGAACGCATCGCCGTCGCACTGCGCGACGCCGGTGCCACCGCCACCTGGACCACTCGGATCGGAGACCGCGCTTGAGCACAGCCACCGCCGTCGCGCACCCCAACATCGCGCTCGTGAAGTACTGGGGCAAGGCGGACGCCGACCTCGCGCTGCCCGCGACGGGCAGCGTCTCGATGGGCCTCGACGTCTTCCCGACGACCACCTCCGTGACGCTGGTCGACGGCCGGGAGGCGCGGGATGCGTTCGTCCTGAACGGTCACGTCGTCGAGGACGGTGCGCTCACCCGCGTCGAACGGTTCCTCGACATCGTCCGGCGGCTGGCAGGGTCCGATGCGCGTGCGCGCGTGGAGTCGACGAACACGGTGCCGACAGGTGCCGGCCTGGCGTCCAGCGCGTCGGGCTTCGCGGCGCTGGCCACCGCCGCGGCCGCGGCCTACGGGCTCGACCTGTCCGAGCGTGACCTCAGCCGGCTCGCGCGGCGCGGTTCGGGGTCGGCCACGCGGTCCATCCCCGGCGGGGTGTCGGTGTGGCACGCCGGCGACGACCACGGCTCCTACGCCGAGACGATCCCGGCGCCGCCGATGGCCATGGTCGTCGTGACGATCAACGACGGCCCGAAGGCGATCGGCTCCCGCGAGGCGATGCGCCGCACCATCGCGACCTCGCCCTTCTACCCGGCGTGGGTGTCCTCCACGACCGAGACCGTCGGCGACATGCTCGTCGCCTGCGCCGCCGGGGACTTCACGCGCATCGGCGAACTCACCGAGAGCAACGCGCTCCGGATGCACGCCACGATCGAGGGCGCGTTCCCGCCGATCCGCTACCTGACCGCCCGGAGCGTGGCGGTGTTCGACGCCGTCGCGGAACTCCGCGCCGCCGGGCTCGAGGCGTACGCGACCGCCGACGCCGGGCCGAACGTCGTCGTCCTCACGAAGCCCGAAGACCGCAGCGCCGCGGCCACCGCGCTCGCGCACCTGGGCGACGTCATCGAGTCCGGCACCGGACCAGCCGCCCGCGTGATCCGCTCCGAAGGCGAGCAGGCGAGAGCGAGCACCAGCACGGACACCGGACCAGCCGCGCGCGTGATCCGCTCCGAAGGAACGGGGGAGCACCAGCACCCCGACCAGAAGGAGTCCGCCGAGTGATCGAGTTCCGTGCCCACGGCAAATTGTTCGTCGCGGGGGAGTACGCCGTCGTCGAACCGGGGCAGCCGTCCGTGATCATCGCGCTCGACCGCGCCATCACGGCCCGCGTCGCCGAGGGCCACGGTGCCGGCAGCGTGCACTCCGAGGAGTACGGGCACCTGCCGCTGACGTGGACCCGCGCGGAGGACGGCCTGGCCCTCGACCGCGAGCACCACCCGTACGACTACGTGATGGCGACGATCGACCTCGTCGAGAAGCTCCGCGCCGAGCTCGGCATCGAGCCGCGGTTCCACGACCTCCGGATCTCCAGCCAGCTCGACGACGCCAGCGGGCGGAAGTTCGGGCTCGGCTCCTCCGCCGCCGTCACGGTCGCCACCGTCGGGGCGCTCGACCGCTTCTACGGGCTCGGCCTCTCGCAGCGCCAGCGCTTCCAGGTGGCGCTCCTCGCGACGATCCGGGTGAACCCCCGGGCGTCCGGCGGGGACCTCGCGGCGAGCACCTTCGGCGGCTGGCTGCGGTACAGCGCGCCGGACCGCGAGCACCTCGCGGCGCAGCTCGACGACCGCACCGTGTCGGACGTCCTGCACGACGCGGCCGCGTGGGAGGGATTCGACGTCCAGCGACTCCCGGCGCCGGAGCACCTGCGCCTGCTCGTCGGCTGGACCGGTTCGCCGGCGTCCACCACGAAGCTCGTGGGCGTGGTGCGGCGGCACCGCAACGGCGGGTACGCGACGTTCCTCGACGACAGCCGGGCCTGCGTCGACGACCTGACCACGGGCCTCCAGACCGGCGACACCGAACGCACCCTGGACGCCCTGCGGCGCGCCCGCGGGCTGATGCAGCGTCTCGGTGACTCCGTCGGGTCGGTCATCGAGACCGAACGGCTCACCACCCTGTGCGACGTCGTCGAGCGCGCCGGCGGGGCGGCGAAGCCGTCGGGCGCCGGTGGCGGCGACTGCGGCATCGCGCTCGTCCCCGCGGAGAGCGACTCCGCCGGGATCCTCCGCGAGTGGGAGGCACACGACATCCGGCACCTCACCATCGCCGTGCAACCCCCGGAAGGCCCCATCGAATGAGCACTGCGAAATGAACGACAAGACGATCACGCAGACCCCGATCCCGACCCGGTGGGTCGGTCCGCTCCGGGTCAGCGGCAACGCGGTCGAGGGCGAGCACGAAGTCCCGCTCGCCACGTACGAATCGCCGCTGTGGCCATCCGTCGGCCGCGGTGCCCGCATCTCGCGCATGGTCGAGGGCGGCATCGTCGCGACGGTGGTCGACGAGCGGATGACCCGGTCGGTCGTCGTGCGGGCCTCGAGCGCTGCTGCTGCGCACATGGCCACGGGTCGGATCCTTGCGCGCCAGGCCGAGCTCGAGCAGGTCGTCGTCGGGCAGAGCCGGTTCGCCAAGCTCATCGAGGTGCACCCGGAGATCGTCGGGGACCTGCTGTTCCTGCGCTTCGCGTTCACCACGGGCGACGCCTCGGGCCACAACATGGTGACGCAGGCCGCTGACACGCTGTTGCCGACGATCCTGGCGTGGGAGCCGGAGCTGTCCTACGTGTCGATCTCCGGGAACTTCTGCTCCGACAAGAAGGCCACCGCGGTGAACGGCATCCGTGGCCGCGGGCGGAACACCATCGCCGAGATCGTCCTGCCCGGCATGGTCGTCGAGCGGTTCCTCAAGTCCTCGACCGAGCGCATCGTCGACCTGAACACCGCGAAGAACCTGGTCGGGTCCACGATCGCCGGGGCACTCCGCTCGGCGAACGCGCACTACGCGAACATGCTCCTCGGCTTCTACCTGGCCACCGGGCAGGACGCCGCGAACATCGTCGAGGGCTCGCAGGGCATCACGTTCGCCGAAGCCCGTGGCGACGACCTGTACTTCTCGTGCTCGCTGCCGCACCTCATCGTCGGCACGGTCGGCAACGGCAAGGGCAACGACCTGCCCGTCGTCGAGGACGCCCTGGTGCGTCTCGGCTGCCGTGAGGACCGCGAGCCCGGCGCGAACGCCCGTCGACTGGCGGCACTCTGCGCCGCGACGGTCCTCTGCGGTGAGCTGTCCCTGCTCGCCGCGCAGACGAACCCCGGCGAGCTGATGGCGGCACACGTCGCCATGGAGCGCGGCGGCAAGAAGGGCGACGCAGCATGACCGGCATCGGCATCCACGACATCGCGGTCGCGACCGGGCACCACGTGCTCGAGCTCGACGACCTCGCGGTGCAGCTCGGGGTGGACCCGGCGAAGTACCACGTCGGCATCGGGCAGGACGCCTTCAGCGTGCCCGCTCCTGACGAGGACATCGTCACGATGGGCGCCGCAGCGGCGAAGCAGGTCGTGGACCGGCACGGCGTCGAGGGCATCCGCACGGTGCTCTTCGCGACCGAGTCGGGCATCGACCAGTCCAAGGCCGCCGGCGTCTTCGTGCACGGGCTCCTCGGGCTCCCGCAGAACGTCCGCACGGTCGAGCTGAAGCAGGCCTGCTACGGCGGGACGGCCGCGCTCCAGCTCGCACTCGGCATCGTCGCGCGCGATCCCCGGGAGCGCGTGCTCGTCATCGCCGCCGACGTCGCCCGCTACGACGTCGACACCGCCGCCGAGCCGACGCAGGGCGCCGGCGCGGTCGCGATCCTGGTGAGCGCCGATCCCGACCTCATCGAGATCGAGCCGGTCGCCGGGCTCTTCACCGCCGACGTCGACGACTTCTGGCGGCCGAACGACCGCTCCACCGCGCTCGTCGACGGACGCCTGTCCGTGAGCGCCTACGTGGACGCGTTCCTCGGCGCGTGGGACGACCTCGCGGCGCGGGGCGGTCCCGCGTACGCGGACATCGACCGTTTCGTGCACCACCAGCCCTTCACGAAGATGGCGCTCAAGGCGCACCGGAAGCTCACCCAGCACGTCGGTGCGGAGTTCGACGAGACCGAGCTCGTGACCGGCTTCACCTACAACCGCCAGGTCGGCAACACGTACACGGCGTCGCTCTGGATCGCCCTCGCGGCCCTCCTCGACCTCGACGACGACCTGGCCGGGGCGCGCATCGGGATGTTCAGCTACGGCTCGGGCAGCGTCGGTGAGCTCATCACCGGCGTCGTGCGGGACGACTACCGGAACCACCGTCGGGACGGTGCCGTCCGCGCCGACCTCGACGCGCGCGTCCCGCTGACCGTGGCGGAGTACCGGGAGCTGCACGCGGCCGGTGCGGCGACGAGTGAGGACACCGAGCGCCCGCGCGTCACGGCGGCCCCGTTCCGGTTCGCCGGCGTGCTCGGCGGCGCACGGCACTACGAGCCGACCTCCCCGACGGCGTGACGCGCGGGGCGGTCGTGCCCCGCGCCTCCCGTCCGGTGTGGTCGCGGTCCGCACGCGGCCGGACGGAGTAGACAGACGCATGGGCCAGCTCATCTACGCCGGGGAGGCACTCGACCTCCACATCGACGACCGCGCCCTGACGCACCTGCAGGTCGTCATCGTGAACATGCTCCGTCGCGACCACCGTTTCCTGTTCTCGTGGAAGGACGACGCGACGCACGGAGACGGCCGGAGCAGCGTCTGGCTGCACCCGAACGCCAGCCTGCACTTCAAGTTCGCCGGCGGCCGGATCCCCTCGATCAACCGGTCGTGGCTCGACCAGCTGTACGCCTCGGCGGCCTCGGGATCGGGTCTCGTCCTGACGCCGGAGCCGCCGGACACCAGCGTCGGCGAGGACTCCCCGTGGTCGCGTGCGGTCACTCCGGGCGCGAACACGAACGCCGCCAACGCGAACGCCGCGAACGCGAATACATAGCACGGCGTAGTACCTCGGTCAACGGGTACCGGGAGGGTGTGCACTTCCCGTACATTGTCCAGAGACCGTTCGGCGTGCTTCCCCACGTCGGCTCAGGGCGCCACGTGGGTTCGAGAGACCCGGATCAGGGGGCTCTCGCACACTCCGTGCGGTCTCAGGACGCCGCCCCGCCCGAGGATTCGGGTTCCACACGGCGGGACGGCGTCCGCCGGGACAGAACGCGCACCGTGCGAGGTCCCGGACACGGTGGGACGGGCGCCGCCGCGCCCGCTCAGTACACGTCGCGCACGTAGCGCTTCGCGCGGCGCATGTCCGCCAGGTACTCCGCAGCGTCGTCGTCGCCCGCGCCGCGCTGCTCGGCGATCACCGCGAGGAGCGCCGACTCGACGTCCTTCGCCATCCGGGACGCGTCGCCGCACACCGTGAAGGTCGCGCCGGCCTCGAGCCACCGGTAGAGCTCCGCCGACTGCTCGCGCATCCGCGTCTGCACGTAGACCTTCTCCGCCTGGTCGCGCGAGAACGCCAGGTCGAGGCGGGTGAGCACCCCGGACTCCTGCAGCTCGGTGAGCTCGTCGCGGTAGACGAAGTCGGTGTCGCGGTGCTGGTCGCCGAAGAACAACCAGTTGTGCCCGGCGGCCCCGCGGGAAGCACGCTCGTGCAGGAACCCGCGGAACGGCGCGATGCCGGTGCCGGGGCCGACCATGATCAGCGGCGCGTCGTCGTCGGCCGGCACGCTGAACGCGGCGTTCGGCTGCAGGTAGATCCCGACCTCGTCACCGACCTCGACGCGGTCCGCCAGGTGCGTCGACGCGACGCCGGAGTGCCGGCGGTTCACGTCGCCGTACCGCACCGACGCGATCGTGAGGTGGATGCGGTCCGGGTGCGCGAGCGGGCTCGAGGAGATCGAGTACTGCCGCGCCTGCAGCGGCCGGAGGAACGGCAGCAGCTCGTCGAGTCCCGGTGCGGTGGACCCGGCGTCGCGGAGCAGGTCGAGGACGTCCCGACCCCACAGCCACCGGTCCAGCTCGTGCTTGTCACCGTGCGCGACGACCGCGGCGAGCTCGCTCGACGGGGCGCGCTGGACCAGGTCCGCGATGAGGTCCTTCGACGGCGTCCGGATCTCGCGGTCGGTGCGCAGCAGCTCGCGCACCGCGACGCCGTCGAACACCTCGTCGCCGGTGGCACCGAGGTGCGTCAGTAGTTCGGTGACGAGTCCGCCGTCGTTCAGGGGCACGACGGCGAGGGCGTCGCCGGCCGCGTACGTGATGCCGCTGTCGCCGAGGTCGAACTCGTAGTGCCGGATCTCCTTCGCGCTGCGCGGGTCGGAGAGCAGCCGGTTCTCCACCAGGCGGGCACGGTACGGGTTGCGCTTGTTCCACTGGGAACCCGGCCGGGAGGCACGGCTCGCGCCCGCCCCGTCGGCTGCGGTGGTCGTGGGGCCGGCTCCGCCAGCCTGGGTCCCGCCCGGCTGGGCGCCGGTCTCCGCGGCGATGCGGTCGAGGACGGCTGCGGTCCAGAGCGCAGCGGGGTCCTCGAAGTCGACGTCGCAGTCCACACGCTCGTGCACGCGGGTCGCGCCGAGCTGCTCGAAGCGGGTGTCGATGAGCTTGCCGGCCTGGCAGAACTCGTCGTAGCTCGTGTCGCCGAGCCCGAGGACGGCGTACTGCAGGCCCTCCAGGCGCGGCACCGTGCTCGCCTGGACCGCGTCCCAGAACAGACCGGCGTTGTCGGGCATCTCGCCCTCGCCGTACGTCGAGGTGACGACGAGCACGTGCGACATCCCGGCGAGCTGCTCGGGGGAGACGTCGTCGAGCGCGGTGGTCCGCCCGCCGAGCCCGCGGGCCTTCGCGCCGGCGACGAGCTGGTCCGCGAGGAACTCCGCGTTGCCCGTCTGGGTGCCGAACAGCACGTCGATCGTCGTCGTCGGTGCCGGTGCGGCGGACTTCTTGCCCGCGGCGGCGATGCCCGCGATGAACCCGGCGAGCCAGGACTCCTGCGCGGCGGAGAACGGGGCGTCGACCGGGATCAGCGAACCGGTCGGGGGCAGGAGGCTCACGCGGTCACCGCCTCGACGGGCGCCTGCGGTGCACGGCCGGCGATGTCCTCGAGCGCCGCGGTCGCGAGCAGCTCGTCGAAGCGGGCCGCGCGGACGCGACCGTCGTTCTTGGCGTTCTGGTGCATGATCCAGCCGGTCGTTCCGGGTGCGTCCATGCTGCGGTTGTTCCGCTGCGTGAGCGCACGCTTGTAGTCGTCGAGGCGCTTGATCGCGATGAGGGTCGCGAGCTCGTCGTCGGTGAACCGCTCGAGGGTGCCGCGGAGGTACTTCACCACGCGCTGCTTCACGAAGAAGTCCTCGGTGAGCACGAGGTTCTTCACGGCCTCGGCCACGCGGGGGTCGTTCGGGCTCGTCGCACCGGGGACCCGCTCGAGGGCGAGGTCCTGGGCGACGCCGAGCACCGTGTACGAGGACAGGAGCGAGAACATGTCGTCGCCCTGGTCGCCGAGCGCCGGGGCGCGGCCGTCGAGCACCGTGCGGCGGTCGCGGTAGTCGACCTTGAACGCGCGGAGCTTGTCGGTCGCGGTCGAGGTGGCCAGCTCGTCGAGGAGCTCGTTGCGGGTCGCTGCGGCGAGGATCGCCTCGGCGTCCTGGGTGAGCAGGAGCGCGCGGGGCATCCCGACGAAGACGTGCGTCCGGGTCGTGTCCCAGTCCGCGAGCAGGCGGCCCGCGAGCTCGGAGCCGGTGGCCTCGAGGTGCCACTCGAGGAGCAGCCGTGCGGCGTCCTCGTGGAAGGCGCCCCGCGTCGTGTCGGTGACCGGGAAGACGAGGAGCGAGTCGGTGCTGGCACGCTCCGCGACCTGGCCGGACGGGTCGTACTGGTAGAGGAACCCGCCGGACATGCCGTTGCCGAGGCCCTTGCCGAAGCCGCCGAGGTTGAACACCGCGCCGCCCGTCATGTACTCGCAGCCGAAGTCGCCGACACCCTCGACGACCGCGGTCGCACCCGAGTTCCGGACGGCGAAGCGGTCGCCCGCCTCGCCCTCGACGAACGTGCGGCCACCGGTCGCGCCGAACAGCGCGAAGTTGCCGATCAGGACGTTGCCGCCGCGGACGGCGCTGCCGCCACCGGGCGCGCGGACCACGATGCGACCGCCGCTCTGGCTCTTGCCGACACCGTCGTTCGCGGTGCCGGTGTGCTCGAGCAGGACACCGTCGTTGTTGAAGACGCCGTAGGACTGGCCGGCCGAACCGCTGGTGCGGATCGTCACCGCGCCGTCGACCAGACGGCGGCGACCGCGGTCGTCGGTCGTGACCGCGGGCACGTCGTCGAACGACGCGTCGCGGAGCTCGTGGTTGAGGATGCGCTCGACGTCGATGCCGAACTGGCCGCCGACGGACTTGTCCGCGTTGCCGAGGTGCACGCCGTCGATGGTGAGGGTGTGCTCGTGGCGCGTCAGGAGCGCGGCGCGGACCTGCTCGATGAGGGCGTCGTCGGTCCGGAAGTCCTTCTCGAGGTACTCCGGGTCGGTGACGATCTTCTCCGGCACCCGCGCGAGCAGGTTCCGGACGTCGAGCCGCCCGACGCTCGCCGGGTGGTCGAGGAGCTGCAGGAGGTCCGTGCGCCCGCGGGCCTCGCGCAGGGAGCGCAGGCCGAGGCGGGCGAGGATCTGCCGGACGTCGTGCGCGATGTTCAGCAGGTACTGCGCGAGCGCGCGGGGGTCGCCCTCGAACGCCTCGGCGTTCGTGGTGAGGCCCGCCGGGCACTTCACGTTGCAGTTCTTCGCCATCACGCAGCCGAGCATCATCAGCGCGGTCGTGCCGAACTCGAACGAGTCGCCGCCGAGCAGCGCGCTCGTGACGACGTCCGAGCCGGTCTGGTGCGCGCCGGAGCAGCGGAGCGTGACCTTCTGCCGGAGGCCGTTCGCGACGAGGGCCTGGTGCACCTCGGCCACGCCGATCTCCGCGGACCGGCCCGCGTACTTCAGGCTCGTGACCGCCGCGGCGCCGGTGCCGCCGGTGTTCCCGGCGACGTTGATGACGTCGGCGCCGGCCTTCGCGACACCCACGGCGATGGTGCCGATGCCCTCGGAGGACACCAGCTTCACGATCACCCGGACGCGGGCGGCCTTGCAGTCGTGGATGAGCTGCGCGAGGTCCTCGATGGAGTACGTGTCGTGGTGCGGCGGCGGGGAGATGAGCTCGACGCCTGGCGTGCCACCACGGGCCGCGGCGATGTCCACGGTGACCTTCGGCGCGGGCAGCTGGCCGCCCTCGCCGGGCTTCGCGCCCTGGCCGATCTTGATCTCGAGTTCCTCGAGCATCGGGTCGGCGAGGTAGCCCGCCCAGATGCCGAACCGGCCCGAGGCGAACTGCTTGATGCGGGAACCGCGGATCGTGCCGTAGCGGGAGTGGTGCTCGCCGCCCTCGCCGCTGTTCGACATGCCGCCGACCATGTTCGTGCCGTGCGCCACCGCCTCGTGCGCGGTGGCGACGAGCGCGCCGTGGCTCATCGCGCCCGATGCCAACGTGCGGGTGATCTCGTGGGCCGGCTGGACCTCGTCGAGTCCGACGCTCTCCGGGGCGCTCTCGAGCAGGGCGAGCAGGTCCGCGGCGAAGCCGGTGGCGCGGAGCGTCACCTGGTCGGCGTCGACGGCGTCGACGTCCACCTGGCCGGGGAAGAGCAGGCCGAGCCCGTGTGCGAGGGCCGTGTGGCGCTCGGTGCCGAGCGACCCCGTCGACGTGAGCTGCAGACGGAACCGCTCCGGGCCTCCCGGCTGCTCGTCGTCAGCAGACGGACGCGAGCCGAGCAGCCCGCGCACCGTGACGCTGCTGTTGCCCGTCAGGGAGAACCGGCCGAGCTCGCGGGCGAAGTCCTCCGCCGTGTCGATGCCCGTGACGTCCGCCGGCAGCGCGAGCACGTCACGGAGCGCGGACGGACGGCGGGACCGCTCGTCGTGCGTGGTCTGCAGGAACGTCCGGTAGCCGGGCGTGATGCGGAAGTCGTCGATCTCGGACTCACTGAGGCGGTCGTAGCCGGTGTTCCGGTACGCCGCGTCCGTGATGCCGAAGGCGTCGTCGAGCTGGCCGAGCGTCAGGAGCCGGAGCGCCTCGGAGTCGCCGGAGCGCTCGAAGGTCGGCCGTTCCTCGGTCATGCCGCCGAAGCCGCGGACGCTCGCGACACCGAACGAGTGCCCGGCACCGTCCGAGCGCTCCTTGAACAGGCCGAGGAGCGGCACCTGTGCGTCGCCCTGTACCGACCGGGCGCGCTCGTGCCAATCCGTCGCCGCCTGCGCGATGCGGGCGAAGCCGACACCGCCGACCGGGGCGTCCATGTGCGGGAACACCGTCGCGAACAGGTCGTCACGGGTGTCGAGGTAGTTCGGCTCGAAGAACTCGCCGCCGATGTAGCTCTCCGCGGTGCAGAGACCGACGCGGCCCATGGTCTTGGCGAGGGCCTTCTCCGCCGCCTTCCGGAACTTCGCGAGCGCCTGGTCGGTCGCGGTGTACTCACCGGCCGGAGCCGCAGCAGCGGGGTACTTCTCCTCGGCACGGAGCCGCGCGGAGAGGCTGTAGACCGCCGCGGCACCGAAGCCGAGCGCCGTCGCGACGTGGTGCGACGAGGGCAGCTGGCCGCTCTCGGCGACCACGGAGACCCGCAGTCGCAAGCCGGTCTCGATGAGGCGCTGGTTCACGGCGGCCACGGCGAGGATCACCGGCAGGGCCGCGTGCGTCGACGAGACGGCACGGTCGGAGAGCACGGCGATGCCACCGGTCTCCTTCGCGAACCGCTCCACCGCGCTGCTCAGGGCGTCGACGGCGGACCGCATCGCGTCCGCGTTCGCCTGCTCGTCGCCGAGCACCGGCACGTAGAGCATGTCGAAGCGCTCCAGCGGCACGATGTCCTGGTCGCGCAGGCGGACCATGTCGAGGTGCCCGAGGACCGGGGACTGCACGACGAGCTGCCGGGTCGCGGTGCCGGTGCCGTCCGGCTTGGCACCGAGTGCGACCCGCATGCTCATGCCGTCGGCCTCGCGGATGGAGTCGAGTGGCGGGTTCGTGACCTGGGCGAAGCGCTGCGAGAAGTACTTCGCCATGCCGCCCTCGGTGTCGCTGAGCGCGTTGATGGCGTTGCCGTAGCCCATCGCCGAGATCCGCTCCGACCCGTTCTGGAGCATCGGGTCGAGCATGAACCGGAAGCTCTCCTGGTTCAGCGAGTACGCCACGTAGCGGCCCTGCAGCGACAGGTCGCCGTCGTAGCCGAGGGTCGACGTGGTGCGGTCGTACGCGGGCGCGGGGAGGTCGTCGAGGTTCACCCGGGCAGCCTCGAGCAGCGTGCCGTAGTCCCGGCGGGCGGCGAGCATCTCCAGGACCTCGCCGGTGCGCATCAGCGAGCCGGTGCGGTGGTCGACGACGAGCATGCCGCCGGCCTCGATGCGGCCGCGGTGCGTGACCTCGGCGTCCGGGACGGTGACCTGGCCGGCCTCGGACGACACCATCAGGTACTCGTCGGTCTGCACGGAGCGCAGCGGACGCAGGCCGAGCCGGTCCAGGCGCGCGCCGACGACGTCGCCGTCGCTGAAGATCACGGCCGCCGGTCCGTCGTTCTTCTCCTCGTACAGGGAGAAGTACTCGAGCATCGCGCGGACGTCGTCGGTCAGGGTGTGGTCGTTCTCCCACGCCGGCGGCATCAGCGACACCACGGCCTCGACGATCTCCAGACCGTCGTCGAACACCCGGCTCTGCAGGGTCTGGTCGAGGCGGCTGGAGTCGGACTGCCCGGGAGGACGCACGATGCTGCGCGTGCGGGCCTGCGCGAGGGCCTCGTCCGACAGCCGGTTCTTCCGGTCCGTGTTCAGCTCGCCGTTGTGCGCCATCAGGCGGAACGGCTGCGCCATCGTCGGGTGCGGCTCGGTGTTCGTCGAGAAGCGGGTGTGGAAGTAGAGCGTCCGCACCGAGTGCCGCGGGTCGCGGAGGTCCGTGAAGTAGCCGATGACCTCGCCGGAGTTCAGGCGGCCCTTGAGGATCTGGGTGCGGGCGCTGAGGGACAGCGGGTACAGGGCGGCGTGCTCGGCGTGCTGCTCGGCTGCCTGGCCGTAGGAGACCGACTCGACGGCGAGCAGGGCGCGGTTCGCGGCGGCGTCGACGTCCTGCCGGGTCCAGTCCTCCGGCGCGCGGAAGACCCACTGCACGATGGGGAGCTGGTACTGCTCGGCCTCGGGACGCGCGACGGTGTGGTCGACCGGGACGTCGCGGACCAGGAGGAGCTCGAAGCCCTCGTGCTCGATGGCGTCGGTGACGGTGCGAACGGCGTCCGCGCGCTCGGCGGGGGTGCTCGGCACGAAGCAGTTGGCGACGCCGAAGTGGCCGGCGCGCAGCTCCTCGCCGGTGATCGCGCTGAAGAACTCCACCGACAGGTCGATGCTCACACCCGCGCCGTCGCCGACGCCCTCGGCCGACTTGCCGCCGCGGTGCGGGATCGCACAGAGCGCTTCGTCGCCCTTGCGGATGACGTCGTGGCTCGGCGTCCCGTCGAGACGGGTGATGAAGCCGACGCCGCAGTCGGAGGATTCGCGGGCAGGGTCGTAGAGACCGAAGGGGGAGGGGTTCACGAGCGGGTCCAGTGGAGCGAGTGCCGGCAGCGGACGACGGAGGCTGCAACGGTGGAGCGCTCGCCGCGGGCAGACCGGTGGTGGCAGTCGGGCCCTGTGGGGTTGTGGTGCGGTGAGGCGATGCTACGGCGCGGTATACCGCGCGCGCAACATCCCGCCCGGACGGTGCGGTGGTGCGGTTCGGCGCCGAACAACGGAAACCGATCCGCACCGCGGTCGTTCGCGGTTCGGATCGGTTTCCGTCGTGCTGCGCTACTCGGCGCCCTCGTCCTCTTCGGGGTTGAAGTGCGAGTCCTCGTCGGTGATGCCGGCGGCGACTCCGTCCGGGTCGTTCGGGATCGTGCCGTCCTTGCCGAGGCCGTCCGCCTTCTCGGTACCGTCCGGGTCCGGTGTGCTCGTGTCGGTCATGTGCTGCTCCTTCGCAGGGGGTCTCGGGATCCTCACGGTACGCGGGCGTCCTCAACGTCCCGCGGCGTCCTCAGCGCGACGCGGTGTCCGTGACCGGGAGCACCTCGGTGACGGCCTCGCTGCTCGCCTCGGCAGCGGGGGTGGTGCCCGCGCGGATGATCTCCGGGCGACGCCGGGCCCGGAACACCCACGCCTTGAACAGCACGAAACGGACCAGGGTGGCGACCAGGTTCGCCGCGGTGAGCACGGCGATCTCCGCCCCGTGGGACGACCCCGGGTCCGCGGCGTGCAGCACCACGAGCGACCCGGAGGTGATCGCCCACGCGATCCCGAACACGACGAGGCCCTGCACGTGGTGCCGCCCCGCGCCGGCCCGCCCGCGCACCCCGAACGTGAAGCGGCGGTTCAGCGCTGTGTTCCCGATCGCGGTGAGCAGCAGCGCGAGGAAGTCCGCCGTCTGCGCACCGATCGTCGGACGGAACAGTGCGTAGAGCAGGGCGAACGCGACCGTCGATGCGACACCGATCGCGCCGAAGCGCAGCACCTGCCCGACGATCCCGACGTGGGGCGGTGTGAACGGCCGACGCCCGATCGCGTCGTAGACGTCGCTGACGGGGACGCGTCCGGTCGCGAGACCCCGGGAGACCCGCCACATGCCCTTCAGGTCCTCCGTCGCGGTCGCCCGGATCTGCACGGACGAGTTGACGTCGTCCACCCAGTCCACGGGGACCTCGTGGACACGGAGGCCGGCGTGCTCGGCCAGGACGAGCAGCTCGGTGTCGAAGAACCACGCGTCGTCCTCGCAGAGCGGCAGCACGTGCTCGGCCACCTCGCGCGTGATCGCCTTGAAGCCGCACTGTGCGTCGGAGAACGAGACGCCCATCGTGGTCCGGAGCAGCAGGTTGTACGAGCGGGAGATGAACTCGCGCTTCCCGCCGCGCACCACCCGCGCCGAGTCCGCCAGGCGGGTGCCGATCGCCAGGTCCGAGTGTCCGGACAGCAGCGGGGCCACGAGGGGCTCGAGCGCGGCGAGGTCCGTGGACAGGTCCTCGTCGACGTAGACGAGCACGTGCGCCTCGGACGCGCCCCAGACGGCCTTGAGTGCCCGACCCCGACCCTTCTCGGGGAGGTGTACCGCGTCGACGCCGTCGAGCATCGCGGCGAGGTCGTCGGCGATCCGCGCGGTGTCGTCCGTCGAGGCGTTGTCGGCGATCGTGATGCGCCAGGTGTGGTGCAGCGACGTCCGGCAGAACGTGTGCAGGCGTCGGACGTGCGCTGCCAGCGTGTCCTGCTCGTTGTAGCAGGGGACGACGATGTCGATGTCGAGGGTCTGGTTCGTCTCCGTCATACCGCTGATGCTCGGCAGCGGGCCTGCGGGGACCGATGCAGCGTCCTGTGCCGCCGGTAAGAACCCCGCCAGCGCGGGGTGGTGTGTCACATGCCGCGCTGCTACGCTCGGCATTGCTCGTTGCGTTGAGCTTCGAGAAGTGGACCCGAGACCCATCCGGACGGTTGGGCGCTCGGGTCTTGCGCTTTCTCACCTCGGATCAGACCGACGGTCGGCGTTCAGATGTCCCACGACACCGTCGTCGCCACGGACCGCCTCGGGCCCAAGCCCAGGCGAGGGCATCCGGGATGGCGAGCAGTGGCTCGTCCGTCGCCGATGCGTGCCGGTGCTCGATCGGTTGGCGGATCCGATGCGACGCTTCGACGACACGTCGTCGATCCCGCGCGACCAGTGTCTCGTCGCGCTCGAAGCAGAGCAATGACGCCGGAGCAGCAGCGAGGTCCGTCACGAGCGCGTCGATGCACTGCGCGCGACGTTCGACTTCGCTCCGACCGTCCTTCGGTGCGCGGTAGATCAGCGTGTCGAGGGGGAGCGTCCCGATCCGGTCGAGGATGAGGCGTCGGCGACTCTCGCTCTCCTTGGTCATGTGCAGACGGTTCTGGCCGGGGAGCACGAGCCCGCGGATGGTCTTCCGAGCGATCCCGATGGACGTCGGGTCGATCGCAGTGGTCGCCAGCAGGTAGTCACGCGCTTTCGACTCGTCGATGAGGATGAGCCGCCGGGGCCCGTGATGCTCGTCCAGGCCGCACCTCCGAAGTCGCTTCCCACACTACATATCAGTTCGTCCGAGGGTGTGGATCGCGGGAAGAGGTCGGCGAAAGCGACAGTGCATCGGGGCGCGACCCGGGCAACGACACCGTGAACGCCGTCCGTCCCGGCTCGGATGCCACGCGCACCGCGCCGCCGTGCGACTCGACGACCGCGCGGACGATCGCGAGCCCGAGGCCGCTCGTCCCGTGCTCCCGGGACCGCGACGCCTCGCCCCGGGTGAACCGGTCGAAGAGGGTCGGCAGCGCGTCCGCGGGGATGGGTGGCCCGTCGTTCGTCACCACGAAGCGGACCTCGTCGGCCACCCGCTGCAGGGACACCACGACGGCGGTGCCGGCGGGTGTGTGCGTCCGGGCGTTCGCGAGCAGGTTCGTCACCACGCGGCGCAGTTGCACCTCGTCCCCGGTGACGACGATCGGCTCGTTGTCGACCTGCAGCGTCCACCGGTGCTCGGGTGCGGTGGCGCGGGCGTCCATCGTCGCCTCGACCACGACGGACGTCAGGTCCACCGGGTCCGATGCGGGGACGGGGGCGGCGGCCGTGTCCAACCGGGCGAGCAGCAGGAGCTCGTCGACGAGGGACCCCATCCGGACGGCCTCGCGCTGGATCCGGTCGACGTTCTGGTGCAGGGCGTCGACGTCGTCGGAGGCGGAGGACAGCTCGGCGTACGCCCGGACGGTGGCGATCGGCGTCCGGAGCTCGTGCGAGGCATCGGCGATGAACGTCCGCATCCCGGCCTCCGCGTCGCGACGGACGGTGAGCGCACGGGCCACGTGCCCGAGCAGCCGGTTGAGTGCGGATCCGACGGCCCCGACCTCGCGGTTCCGAGTGAGGTCGGCGGACGCGACCCGGACGGGGATGTCGGTGTCGCCGCGCTCGAGGTCGAGCGAGGTCACGCTCGACGCCACCGCGGCGACGTGTTCCAGCGGCCGCAGGGACCGGCGGACGAGCATCGCGCCGGCCCAGACCGCGACCAGCAGCCCGACGAGGGTCACACTGCCGATCACGGCCACCAGCCGGACGATGGAGGCGCGGAGGTCGCCGAGTGGCAGCGCCGTGACGTAGACGTCGCCGTCCGAGCCGATCGCCTGCGCACGGTAGCTGCCGAGCGAGCCGAGCGTGACCGTCACGGGAACCCCGTCGCTGTCCACCGCCGCCAGCGTCGACTTCTGCGCCGAGGTCAGGCCGTGCTGCTCGCCCGTCGCGTCGGTGTACCCGGCGAGCACCGATGAGCCGTCCCGGTAGATCGCGACGACGGTCCCGGCGGCCTGCCCCGGCGCCCCGATGAACGCGTTCGAGGGGTCAGGCCGGTCCGCAGCGGAACCAGACGAACCAGACGAACCCGAGGGAGCGCCCGGCGGCGTCCCGTCACCCGGCCCGAGCGTCCGGTTCGCCGCCGTCGAGAGCTCCGCGTCGAGCCGGTCGACCAGGTACCCCCGGTACGCCACGACGGTGACGACCCCGACGACGACGTTGGTCAGGACGAGCAGCAGCGCCACCGCCCCGACGATCCGCCACCGGAGCGATGGCACCCGACGAGCGCCAGGCACCCGCCGCGCCCCAGATCCGTTCACGCGACCGGCCGCAGCACGTACCCGGCACCGCGCACGGTCTGCACGAGCGGCGACCGCCCGGCGTCGACCTTCCGCCGCAGGTACGACACGTACATGTCGACGAGGTTCGACGACGACCCGAAGTCCATCCCCCACACGTTCGTCAGGATGTTCTCCCGCGACAGCACCCGGTTCGCGTTCCGCGCCAGGTAGCGCAGCAGCTCGAACTCCGTGGGGGTCAGCTCGATGGCGTCCCCGGCACGGGTCACGGTGCGCGAGTCCTCGTCGAGCACGAGGTCGCCGACGGCGATCCCCGCGGCGGCGGTCGATGCGACCCTGGCGGAGGTCCGCGCCAGGATCCGCGCCCGCACCAGCAGCTCGGCGACGCCGAAGGGCTTCGTGAGGTAGTCGTCGCCGCCACGGGTGAGTCCGGCGAGCCGGTCCTCGGAGGAGTCCCGTGCGGTGAGGAACAGCACCCGGACGTCGTCGCGGGCATCGCGGAGCCGGTCGAGCACCTCGAACCCGTCGATGTCCGGCAGCATCACGTCGAGCACGATCACGTCGGGCTGGAACTCCCGGGCCGCGAACAGGACGTCCCGTCCCCGGTGCACGGCACGCACGACCCAGCCGTCCGCCTCGAACGCGAGGCGGACGGCATCGGCCAGGGCGTGCTCGTCATCGACGACGAGGGCACGGACGGGTGTCCCGTCGGTGCGCTGCAGCGGTCGGTCGGCCATCGGGGCCGAGCCTACTCACCGCTCGACAGGTCGTAGACGGTCTGCCCGCCGACGGTCGTCGCACTGTAGTTCGCCGCGACCCACGCCGAGATGGCCGAGGCCGTTGATGATCCGCCGGCCATCCCGCCACCCGTCCCGGAGGAGATGTAGTAGCTGATGTCACCAGCTGCGACGTCCGCCTCGAACTCGGCGAGGGTCGGCGTCGGGTCACTCGACCAACCGCCGATCGCCATCACGGCGGTGTCGGTGTCGAGCTCCAGCTGCGCGGCGGACTGCGATCCGTCCACCGCTGCGGCCCACTTCGTGTCCGTCGCCTCGAGCAGCTTCGCGAGCGCTGACGACGTCGAGGCGCTCTCGCCACCGCCACCGGTCGCGTCACCACCGGCCGGGAGGCCCGTCCCCGACTCCGCATCGGACGTCCCGTCCGGCAGGGCCGGCGGTCCGGCGCTGTCGGAACCGGTGCTGTCGGAGCCGTCGGTGTCGGAACCGGGGGCGGTCCCGCCGGGTCCACCCGAGCCTCCCGGCATGCCGCCGCCACCCATCCCGGAACCGGACGACCCCGACGGACCGACGCTCGGGATGGAGCCGGTGTGCGCGACGGTGGTCGTGGCGACGGCGTAGGCGGTGGTGCCGGTGAGCCCGAAGAGCGTGCCGGCGAGGACGCCCACGGCGACGAGCTTCCGGAGCGACGGGACGCTGCCGACGATGACGGCGATCGCGGAGAGCAGGCCGCCGGCGAGCATCACCCAGCGGAGCCACGGCAGCCACGTCGGGTTCTCGTTGAGCAGGCACCAGCCCCAGAACGCCGTGACGCCGATCATCGCGGCGAGGCCCATCCGGCCTCGCATCCGGTCCCGGGCGTGCCAGAGCAGGGCGCCACCGGTCCCGACGAGTCCCGCGATCGCCGGGGTGAGCGCGACCGTGTAGTACGGGTGGATCGTGCCGGACATGTAGGAGAACACGAGCCCGGTGACGATGAGCCAGCCGCCCCAGAGGACGAGGCCCGCGCGCACCGGGTCGGAGAGCTTCCGACGCCCGACGACGACCAGGCCGAGCACGAGCGCGACGAGTGCCGCGGGCAGCAGCCACGAGATCTCGAGGCCCATCTCCGAGGAGAACAACCGGTCCAGGCCGGTCGACCCGCCGAACGACGACCCGGCGGTGCCGCCGGTCGCGCCGCCGCCGTTGCCCGAGCCGCCGAAGATCCGGCCGAGGCCGTTGTACCCGAAGACGAGATCGAGGACGGTGTTGTTCGTCGAGCCGCCGATGTAAGGCCGGGCGTCCGCGGGCCAGAGCGCCACGGCGAGGACCCACCAGCCGGCACCGACGACGAGCGACCCCGCCGCGATCAGGAGGCCGACGATGCGCTTCGGCCAGGTCGTGCGCGCCGCGATGAGGTACACGATGCCGAACGCCGGCAGGACCAGCAGTCCCTGCAGCATCTTCGTCAGGAACGCGAAGCCGAGGGCGACACCGGCGAGGGCGATCCACTTCCAGCTGCCCCTCGGGAGCGCCCGCACCGTGCAGTACGCGCCCGCGGTCATCAGCAGCACGAGGAGTGCGTCCGGGTTGTCGAACCGGAACATCAGCGCCGCAGCCGGGGTCGCCGCGACGACGAACCCGGCGAGCAGGGCACCGACGTTCGCGGTGCTCGAGCCGAGCCGGACGAGCGTGCGCCGCACCGTGCCCCAGACCAGCGCGACCGAACCCACGGCCATCAGCGCCTGGGGGAGCAGGAGGCTGAAGCTCGAGAAGCCGAACAGCCGGGCGGAGATGACCATCACCCACAGCGATGCCGGCGGCTTGTCGACCGTGATGAAGTTCGACGAGTCGAGGGAGCCGAAGAAGAAGGCCTCCCACGACTTCGTGCCGGCCTGGACGGCGGCGGCGTAGAAGCTGTTGGCGTACCCGGACTCGCTGAGGTTCCAGAGGTACACGACGGCGGTGACGACGAGGAGCAGCCAGAACGCCGGCCGGAGCCAGCGGGCGTCCTCGCGTTCGCCGAGGAAGAGCCGCGCGGCGGCTCGGCGACGGGTCGGCGCACCCGAGTGCGCACGGTCGCCTCGATCGGTCACGGGAATCGGGTACGTGGTCATGTCCGTGAGCATCCGGGGTGTTCCCCGAACGCCGCCATGTGCTCCCTGTGGCGCGTCTAAGGACTGCGGCGCGCGGAGCGGCGGGCGGGCGGCGGTGCGGCCGCGGGGCCCGTCAGGCGTAGCGGCGGGCGGCGTGCAGCGCTGCCCCCGTGTACGAGCCGCCGAACAGCAGCACGTGCAGGAGCAGCGGGGCCAGCTGGTGCAGCTCGACGCGCTCCTGCCACCCGGACGCCAACCGGGACTCGGCGTCGTACGCCGCCAGCACCGTCTCGAGGCGCGGGAGCCCGAACAGCGCGAGCAGCGCCAGGTCCGTCTCCGCGTGCCCGCCGTGCGGTGTCGCGTCGATGAGCACCGCGCCCGTCGGCTCCGAGGCGTCGGTCGGCCACAGCACGTTGCCCGCCCACAGGTCGCCGTGCAGCCGCGCCGGTCCGTCGCCGACGAGTGCGGGCTGCGCGGAGCCGAGCGTGCCGTCCTCGACCCGGTCGGCGACGCGGTCGAACACGGCGGCCTCGGCCGTGTCGAACCCGCCGGTGTCCACGATGCGGCGGACGAAGTCGCGGATCCGGTACTCGGCGAAGAACGCGCCCCAGGTGGCGGGGGCGTCTGCCGCGCTGACGAAGGGGGTGCGCGAGCGGCCCATCCGGAGCGGTCCGACCGCGGGGAACCCGGGCGGCGGCGCTCCCCAGTGCGACGCTCCCGCCGCGTGTGTGTGCGCGAGCGACCGACCGAAGCGCTCCGCCTGGGGCTTCGTCGGCGAGCCGTCGGAGATCAGCTCGAGGTCGAGCACGGTGGGGCGGGGGCGTCCGAGGACCCGTGCGATCCGGGTCCCGCCGTGCTCCTCGGCTTCGGCGAGCCACTCCAGGCCGGCGGCTTCGGCCGCGGCCTCGTTCGGGTCGGTGAAGGTCTTCACGTGCGTCTCGGCCATCACCCCATCCTGCCGACGCACCCTCCGCGCCGCGTCAGACCGCGTCGACGAGGGCCTGCGTGAGCGGGTTCCACGGGCGGGACGACGGGCCGCTGAGCACCAGCGTGCGCTCGAGCCGGGGGAGCGTCGGCACCATCACGAGGTCCGGCGGCAGCATCACGCGGCCGAGCGTCGGCACGATCGAGACGCCCTCGCCCCGCTGGATCATGCCGAACATCGTGCTCATCTCCCGGACCCGGTGCGCGTACCGGAAGGGCTGCCCGGCGAGCTCGTGCATCCGCTCGATCTGGTACTCGCACCCGCCACCGCCCGCGACGAGGCCGTCCTCGTGCAGGTCGTCGAGCGTCAGCGCAGTGGCCTCGGCGAGCGGGTGGTCGCGGCGGACGACCGCGGCCATCTCGTCCCGCGCGACGACCACCGACCCGTCCGGCATCGTCGCGGGGTCGACCAGCACGGCGGCGTCCACGGTGCCGGCCTCCAGCCACTCCGGCATCTCGTCGTCGTCGCCCTCGTAGACCTGCACGTCGACGTCGGGCAGCGTCACCGCCCAGAGCTCGCGGAGCCGCGGCAGCAGGCCCTGGCAGACGGTGGGGACGGCGGCGAGGCGCACGGTGCCGCGCGCCGTGCCGGGCCGGACCACGGCCTCCAGGCTGTCGACGGAGGCGAGCACGCTGCGGGCGTGCGGCAACAGGCGTTCCCCGAGGGGAGTCGGTGCGGCGACGCCGCCACGGCGGAGGACGGCACCGCCGACCTCGCGTTCCAGCCCGGCGACGGCGTGCGAGACGGCGGACTGGCCGACCCCGAGTGCCGATGCGGCGAGCGTGAACGACCCGCGGTCGACGGTGGTGACCAGGGCGCGGAGCTGCGCGATCGTGACGGGCATGTGATCTCCTCATGAGCGCATGAAGCAGATGCGTTTGCCTCATGCGGTTCGCTGCCTCGACACTAGCGGCATGAACGGCATCCTGTTCGTGCTCGTCGCGCTCACCTGGGGATCGAGCTTCCTCTTCATGAAGATCGGCCTCGAGGGGCTCTCCCCGCAGCAGGTCGCGCTCGGCCGGGTGCTCCTCGGCGCCCTCACGCTCGTCGCGATCCTGCTCGTGACGCGTCGCCGGTGGCCGCGGTCGATCCGGCTGTGGGGGCACCTGCTCGTCGTCGCGGTGTTCCTCAACGCGGTGCCGTCGTCCCTCGTCGCGTGGGCCGAGCAGACCGTGCCGAGCGGCCTCGCGAGCATCTACAACGCGACCACGCCGATCATGGTGCTGCTCGCGCTGCCCCTGCTGCTACCGGCGGAGCGACTGCGTGGACGGCAGCTCGCCGGCGTCCTCATCGGGATCCTCGGCGTGCTCGTCCTGGTCGGGCCGTGGAGCCTCGTCGGCGACCCCGCGGTCCTCGCGACCGTGCCCGGGCAGGTCGCGCTGATCGGGATGACCGCCTGCTACGGGTTCGGCCTGGCCTACATGCGCCGGTTCGTCGCCGGCAGCGGGTACGACGCGATCACGCTGACGACCGTCCAGCTCACGCTGGGTGCGGGGCTGATGCTGCTGGTCGCGCCGTTCACGGCGACCGGCGCCGTGCACCTGGACTGGAGGATCGTGGCCGCGATGGTCGCGCTCGGGTGCCTCGGAACGGGGCTGGCCTACGCGTGGAACACCGGGCTCGTGCAGGCATGGGGCGCGGCGCGGGCGTCCACCGTGACGTACCTGACGCCCGTGGTGGGCGTGGTGCTCGGCGTGCTGGTGCTCGGCGAGCGGGTGCGGTGGAACGAGCCGGTCGGCGGCGTGGTGATCCTGCTCGGGATCGCGCTGGCGTCGGGGATGCTCCGGCGGCGGGCGCGCGGCGTTGCCGATGGGGCTGGCACGGGTCCGGCCGTGACCCCGGCCGCAGCCGCCGCTGCAGAGCCGGTCAGCCGATCCGCTCGACCGTGACGTGCCAGCCGAGGTCGGTCGCCCGCCGTTCGAGCTCGGAGGCGTTCGACCGGCACCGCGAGCCGCCGTCCGCCGGGTAGTACCGGCGGATCGCCGCCTCGGGTACGAACCGACCGCCGAGCGGGTCACCGCCGCGCCGGACCTGCCACCAGCGCTCGGTGGCCTGTTCGAGCGCGGATCCGAGCGGCACCTCGACGTCGACGATCCGCAGGCGGTCGTACCCGGCCTCGTCGAGGTCGGACAGCAGGTCGTCGAGGTAGTCCACGCTCGACAGCGTCCCGTGCACGACGACGTTCTCGCCGTCGCGCAGCGACCGACGGCGGAGCGTGTCGGCGACGGCCGTCGACTCGGCGTGCACGTACCCGGCGAGCTCGCGTCGCTGCACCGGACGGCCGTCCGCGAGCACCCGGCTCGTCCACGCGTCGAGCAGCCCGTCGGCGGCGGCCCGCTCGAGCAGGGGGTCCTTGAAGTCGTCGGCGTCGATGTGCCGGTAGTCGTCGAGCTCCGGCATCCGAGCCAGCGCGGTCGTCTTGCCTGCACCGGGCGGACCCGCGGTGACGACCACGGCCAGGGTGCCGTCGTCCGGCGGGGCCGGCGTCCGCGCGGTGTGTTCGGCGAGCAGCTCCTCGTGCAGGCGCAGCCGTTCGGCCGTGTACAGGAAGCCGTCCGGGGCGTAGCGGAGCCGGCTGCTGGCGGCGGGGTCGTCGGTCCACGGATCGTCGAGGCACGCCTCCTGGAGGAAGGCGGCGAGCTCCGCGGCCGTGCGGTCACGGAGGTCGCGGTCGCGGAGTTCACGGTCGCGGTCGCGTGCCGCGCGGTCGTCCTGGTCGGTGGTCACCGTCGGTGCGCCCGGCCGAGGCGGCCCGCGATCGCCTTGCGGACGGTCTCGTACTCGCCCTCGCTGATGAGGCCGTCCTGGAAGGCCGCGGCGAGTTCCTTCGCGGTGCCGGTCTGGGCAGCGGCGCTGTCGTACCCGGCGTCACGCGCCGGTGTCCGGTGGGTCATCGCCATCGTCGAGAGCTCGCGGACCATGGTGTCCGAGTCGATGAGGCCGGCCTGGCGCTGCGAGATGACCTCGCGCGGTGAGGGGTGCGACGCGGTGAGACCCCGTCGGGTCAGGCGTCGGGACACCTCGGGCTGCGAGATGCCGGCGAGCCGGGCGATCTCACGCTGGGGGATGCCGAGGTCGGCGAGCTCGAAGATGCCGCGGCGGAGCTCCATCTCGGCGAGGTGCTGCTGCTCGCGGCTGTGCAGGACGCTGAGCACCGCCGCCCGGACATCGGCGGCGTTCCCGTCCATCCGCGACGTCAGGGCGTCCACGAGGGACTCCACGTCGTGTCGTGTCCGGCGCCCGGCTCCGCGTCGGGGATCGATGCTCGTCATGCTGACTCCGTTCCCGCTGATACGGATCGTATCGCCCTTCTCGACGGACGTCCGTGGTCAGTTCGCCCGCGGGCGCGGCTGCTCCTCGGCGAAGCGGCTGCGTTCCTCGTCCTGGAACGCCGCGAAGTCGTCGGCGAGGGTCGTGCACGCTCGGTCGAGGACCCAGGTGCTCCTCGCCGTCCGCATGGTCCGGCGGTCGATCGCCGCGGCGTCGTCACGGGATCCACAGGTCGTGCTCTGCCGCGCCGCCGACAGGGCCTTCCGATCGCGCACGACCGTCGCGATCAGCACCCTGCCGCTCGGACGTGCCGGGAGCGCCGCCGCGCCGGGCTGGTCCATCGCGGACCGACCGGCCGGAGTCGCGTCGGCGCCCGGCCGGTCGGCGTAGGCCCGCGTCGTCCTGTGCTCGTTCGGCAGGACGACCCCGCGCACGCGGACGAGGGCCGTCCCCGCGCCGACGATCGACGCCCGCGCCGTGGTCATCGTCGCGGTGCTCTGCGCCACCGCGAGGGAGCAGGCCCGGTCCGTGTCCGCGGCGGCGACCCGCATGGACGTGACGGTGACGCCCGCGGCGACGATGGTGGTGGTGGCGGCCACGACCGCGACGGCGTGCCGATGCGGCTTCGGCTCCTGGGCTCCGGTCTCGTGCGACACCGTCATCGCCTCCTGGCGGTGGTGTGGCAGGCGCCGTCACCTCTGCGCGCAGGCTACTCCGTCGCCGGGCCGCGGGCCGCGGGCCGCGGGCCGCGGGGTCGCCGGGCCGACGTGCCGGCTCAGGCGAGGTCGTCGACCGCGCTCACCTCGAACACCTCGAACCGCTCGTCGGCCAGGACGTCGGCGATCAGGCCGCGCGGACCCGCGACGAGCGTCGAGTCCGCGTCGACCTCGGTCGCGACGACCCAGGCGTGGTCCTCAGGCCAGAGCAGCTGTGGTGTGTGCCCGAAGTCCAGGTAGGTGCCGACCCGCGCGTCCGCCATCCACGTCGGATCGGCGAGCTCCGGCAGGGTCACCGCGAGCAGCAGGTACTCGCGGAACGGGAGCTCGAGTCGTGGCCCGGCGAGCGACGCCACGAGCGCGTCCTGCGCACGGCGGTGTTCCGCCGCGGCGTGTGTCGCGTACTCGTCGAGCTCGGAGCGTTCGGTCGCCGTGAGCGTCGCGGAGTCCTGCCACCCGACGACGAGCGTGGAACTGCCGTTCAGGTCGCCCCACCCGTCCCACAGTGCCATGACGAGGTCGAGCGGTGTCGTCGTCGCACGGGTGAGGAGCTCGGTCAGTGCGGCGAGGTGCCGTGGGTCGAACCACCCCTCCTCGGGCAACCCCACCCGCCATCCGTCGTCGAAGCGCAGCTCGGTCTCGTCGTCTCGACCACTCACCGTGCGCCAGGGGACGTCGGCTCGCACGGTGGCTCCGGTGCGCTCGGCCACGTCCGACCACCGCCACGTCGCGGAATCGAGGACGGGGTGTTCACCGAACTCGTCGGCCGCCGCGGAACGGTCCTCACGGTCGGCCTCGAGCGGGTGGAGGATCCGAGCGTACGACTCGAAGCCACTCCCGACGGTTCCGCCCACCGTCCCGAACGCCTGCATGCGGGGGATCAGCCACGCACCACGGCTGACGTCCTCGACCTTGTCCACGCGTCGAGCGTAACCGGCGGTCGGCCGCGCGCCGAGGTGGCAGGATCGGCTCCATGCGGGCGGACGACGAACGGACGGCGGCGAGCGCGCGCGCCGAGCTCTCAGCACTGGTCGCCGACGACGTGGCGCCGTGGGCGATCGACCTGCCGCCGGTGGACGACCCGCGGCAGGCGGCGGTGCTCATCCTCTTCGGGGAACTCGACCGGGTGCCGAGCACGCACAGCGCACACGACGGAGCGGTCTCGGTCGACCTCGACGTCCTCCTCCTCGCCCGCGCCGACACCCTGCGTGCGCACCCGGGCCAGGTTGCGTTCCCGGGCGGCCGGCTGGACCCCGGTGACGCGAGCCTGGTCGCTGCCGCGCTCCGCGAAGCGCGTGAGGAGACCGGCCTCGACCCGTCCGGCGTCGACGTGCTCGGCGTGCTCCCCGCGGTCCCGCTCGCGTTCTCCCGGCACCTGGTCACCCCGGTGCTCGGCTGGTGGCGCGATCCGTCGCCGGTCCGCGTCGTCGACGAGGCCGAGTCGGCGGCGGTGTTCCGGGTCCCCGTTGCGGACCTGCTCGCACCGGCGAACCGCGGCGTCACGGTGATCCGCCGGGACGGCCGGGAGTGGCGCGGCCCGGCGTTCACGGTCGCCACCGCGGGCGGCCAGCACGTGGTGTGGGGCTTCACCGCGACGCTGCTCGATGCACTGTTCGACCGCCTCGGCTGGACGGAGCCGTGGGACCACGACCACGAGGTGGCGCTGCCGTCCGTAGGGTGAACGGATGACGTCACCGGTGCGCTTGCTCTTCGCCTCGTCGCACCCCGGGCCGACGGTCACGGTCACCGTGCTCGCCGCCGTCATCGCCGCCGCCGTCGGGCACCCCTGGTGGCTTGTGGTCCTCGTCGCCCTCACGGTCGTCGCCGGGCAGCTGTCCATCGGTCTCGCGAACGACTGGATCGACGCCGACCGGGACCGCGCGGTCGGTCGCTCCGACAAGCCGGTCGCGCAGGGGCTCATCGCGGTCCGCACGGTCCGGTCCGCGGCGTTCACCACGGCCGGGGCCGCCGTGGTGCTCTCGCTGTTCCTCGGACCGGTCGCCGCCGTCGCGCACCTGGTCCTCGTGGCCGCCGGGTGGGCCTACGACGCCGGACTCAAGCGCTCGGTGTGGTCGGTCGCGCCGTTCGTCGTCGCGTTCGGGCTGCTCCCCGTCGTCGCGGTCTCGGCCGGTCCCGAGCCGCAGTTGCCGGCGGCGTGGGCGATCGCGACCGGAGCCGTGTTCGGGGTCGCCATCCACTGCACGAACGTGCTGCCGGACCTGGTCGACGACGCTGCCACCGGCGTCCGTGGGTTCCCGCACCGGCTGGGGCTGCGGGCGTCCGGGATCGTCGCGTTCGGCTCGCTCGTCGTCGCGGCGGGCCTGGTGCTGTTCGGGCAGCTCGCCGGCGACGACCCGGTCCGCGGCGTCGGGGTGGTGCTCGCGGTCGCCGGCACGGTCGTGGTGGTCGTGCTGGCGGTCGTCGGCGTGCGTCTGGTCCTCACCGGTCCGCCGACCAGGACGCTGTTCCGGCTGGTCATCGTCTCGTCGCTCGTCCTCGTCGTCGAGCTCGGGTTGGCCGGGGCGCGCCTGGTCGCCTGAGGCGGATCAGGCCCACCGCATCGCGTACAGACGCGCGAGCGCATCCGCGGACGGGAGGCGCAACAGCGTCCGCAACAGCACCTCTCGTCCGAGCTGTGTCGGCCCCACTGCCCGTCCACCGAGTGCCATGTTGGCCTCGGCCTGACGAGCCGCCCGGCGGGCAGCCGCCTGACGGCGTCGCGCGTACGCCGGCCACGGGCCCGCACTGCCCGTCCGGACGCCCTCGGTCAGCAGGGGTGCCAGGTCCGCGGCGTCGAGCCACCCGAGGTTCATGCCCTGCCCGCCGATCGGGCTGATCTCGTGCGCGGCGTCCCCGATGAGGACGACCCGGCCCACGCCGACCCGCACGGCCGCACGCCGCCGGACCCGGAACCCGCTGAGCATCGAGCAGCTGTCCGCATCGACCGGCGCCCCCGTGCGGTCCCGGATCGTCTGCGCGAGCGACACGGCGTCGACCTCGTCGTCGGCGGCGGGTCCGCGACCCACGAGTGCGACGTACCGGCGGCGACCGTCCGGCAGCGGGAAGGACTCCACCACGCCGTCCGGCCCGACGTCGACCAGGGCGGCGGACCGCGCGGACCCGGGCTCCGGATCCGCGAAGTCGCCCATCACGTAGCGGTCCGGGTACTCGCGCCCGGTGGTGCCGATCCCGAGGAGGTCCCGCACGGTGCTCCGCGCGCCGTCCGCGCCGACGACGAAGGACGCCCGCACGGCGACCGGTTCGCCGTCCGGGCCGGTGCCGGCCGCGTCGACGTGGTCCTGGCTGCGCTCGAGCGCGGTCAGGGTGACTCCGGTCCGGAGTGCCTCGGGAGCAGCGGCGGCGAGGCGCTCCCGCAGGATCCGTTCGGTTCGGTGCTGGTCGAGTGTGGCGACGTACGGGTGGGTGTCGGAGGCGCGGTCGAACGACAGCGTGCCGAGTGTCCGGCCCCGGCTCCGCGCCACGCCGCGGTGCACCAGCGCCGCCTCCGCGAGGACCGGCGCGGCCGCGTCGATCGCGGCGAACGCGTCGAGCGACGGCGGGTGGATCCCGATCGCGCGGGACCCCGCCGGTTCGGCGGTCCGCCGTTCCCAGACGATCACGTCGACGCCCGCGTGCGCGAGGAGGGCGCCGAGGAAGACCCCGACGGGTCCGCCGCCGACGACCAGCACCTCGGTCCGCTCCGCGCGGGGCGCCGCGGGCGTCACTCGGACGTCCCCCCGACGGTGCGCCCGGTCGCCACCAGGCTCGTCAGGGCGTCGAGGCGCTCCCGGGCGATGGTCGCGAGCGAACGGTCCTCACCGGGGGCGATCCACTGCTGGAACGACAGGTGGAACACGGTCACCCCGGTCTCGGCCGCCAGGGTGGCCGCGGGTTCGGGGACACCGCGGTCGCGCAGCACCTCGCCCAGCCGGACCTTCAGCGTGGCGAGCTTGCCGAGTTCGCGTTCGCCGAGGGAGGGTTCGGCGTCGATGATCGTCTGCCGCACCCGGGAGAACGGTCGCCGGTCGTGGGGGAAGTAGTCACCCGCGGCATCGAGGGAGCGCGCGATGAGCTCGAACGGCGCCGTGTCCGCGGGGGCTGCCGTGATCGGGTCGATGAACAGCGCGAGGAAGTCGTCCTGCCCGGCGAACAGCACCTCGCGCTTGTCGGCGAAGTGCCGGAAGAAGGTGCGCTCCGTGACCTCGGCCGCGGCGGCGATCTCGGCGACGGTCGTCTGCTCGAACCCCTGCTCGGCGAACAGGCGCAGCGCGACCGCCTGCAGTCGTTCACGCGTTCCGGGTTGCCATCGGGCCATGGGGAGAGTCTACTGATGACAGCGTCTGACATCGCGGTGTACAGTGATGTCAGTCGATGACATCACTGGTCGTCGACAGTGCGTCAGGAAGGACACACCATGCGCGTATTCGTCACCGGAGCATCCGGCTGGATCGGCTCCGCCACCGTCGACGAGCTCATCGCCGCCGGGCACCAGGTCACCGGGCTCGCCCGCTCCGACGCCTCCGCCGCTGCCGTCGAGGCCGCTGGCGCCACCGTCGTCCGCGGTGACCTCGACGACCTCGACGCCATCCGCCGCGGGGCCGAGGACGCCGAGGGCGTCGTGCACCTCGCCAACAAGCACGACTGGTCGAACCCGGCCGCGACCAACGCCGCCGAGCGCGCCGCGGTCGAGACCATCGGCACCGCCCTCGTCGGCACCGACCGGCCCTTCATCGTCGCGTCGGGCATCGCCGGGCTCGCGGGGGACCGCCCGGGCCTGGAGACCGACCCGAACCCGTTCGTCGGTCCGGGCTCCATGCGTGGCGGCAGCGAGAACCGTGCGCTCGACTTCGTGGACCAGGGCGTCCGCTCGATCGCGGCCCGCTTCGCCCCCACCGTGCACGGTGTCGGGGACCACGGGTTCATCTCGCTGATCGTCGCCGCTGCACGGCAGCACGGCGTCTCGGCCTACGTCGGCGCGGGCACGAACAGCTGGTCGGCCGTGCACCGCTCCGACGCGGCGCGTCTCGTGCGACTCGGGCTGGAAGGTGCTCCGGCGGGCACCCGCATGCACGTCACCGGCGAGACGGCCGTCTCCACCCGGTCGATCGCCGAGGCCATCGGCGAGGGCCTCGGGCTGCCGGTGACCTCGGTCGACCCAGCGGACGCGATCGACCACTTCGGGTTCATCGGGCGGTTCTTCGGGATGGAGATGTCCGGCGACTCCACGGCGACGCGTGCGCTCCTCGGCTGGGAGCCCACCGGCCCGACCCTCGCCGAGGACATCGCGGCCGGCGCGTACTTCGACGTGCGCGTGTCGTAGGCGTCCGGCCACGACCCGGAACGACGGGGTCGCTGTCGTACGACAGCGACCCCGTCGTTCCGCGGACGGGAAGCCGGCGCTACTCGGCCTTCTGCATCTGCCAGGGCTCCGGCTCGCGGTCGCCGTTCGGGCGCACCGGGCGGACGTCGCCGACGATCGGGATCGAGCGCTTCCGCATGAACCACAGGTAGCGCACGAAGAAGTGCGACAGGGTCGAGAGCCGGTTGCCGTTGCCGAGCAGCGACGCGATGTGCACGGCGACCCACGCGGCCCAGGCCACCGGCCCGACCATCGTGATGCCGCCGCGGAGCTGTGCGACCGCCGCGTTCGTGCCGATCGTCGCCATCGTGCCCTTGTCGTGGTACTTCAGGGGCTCCGTCGGCTTGCCCTCGAGCACCCGGACGATCTGCTTCGCGATGTGCTTGCCACCCTGCAGCGCCGGCTGGGCGAGCTGCGCGAGGGCGTCGTCCTGCGCCGCGATGTCGCCGGCGGCCCAGATGCCGTCGACGCCCTGCACGCTGAGGTCGTCGTTGACCTTGATGCGGCCGCCGTTCGTCTGCGGCATGCCCCAGTTCGCCACCTCTTTGTGGGCGGCCACACCGGTCGCCCAGATGACCTGCGAGGCCGGGATGAACTCGCCGCTGGCGGTCATCACGCCGTCCTGACGGACCTCGGAGACGCCGGTGTTCAGGCGGAGGATCACGCCGCGCTTCCGCAGCACCTTCGCCGCGTACCGGCGGAGCCGCGGTGCGAAGGGCTTCAGCAGCTCGCCGCTCCGGTGCACGAGCGTGATGGTGATGTTGCCGCGGAGGATCTCCGGGTACGCGCCCTCGAGCGCCTGGTCGCGGAGCTCGGCGAGCGCGCCGGCCATCTCGACGCCGGTCGCGCCGCCGCCGACGATGACGATCTTGATCTCGTCGGGGCCCTGGTTCGCGGCCGCTTCCTCGAGCCGGGTGAACAGCTCGTCGCGGATGCGGAGGGCCTGCGAGCGGGAGTACATCGAGTACGCGTACTCGTACGCACCGGGGGTGCCGAAGTAGCTCGTGTTCACGCCGTTCGCCAGGATCAGCTGGTCGTAGTGCAGGTGCTCGCCGTCGGACATCTCGGCGACCTTCGCGACCGGGTCGATGCCGGTGAGCAGCCCGTGGCGGAACTCCGCGTTGTCCTGGCGCGCGCGGAGGCTGCGCAGGAAGTACGTCACGTCACCGGCGTTGAGGCCGCCTGTCGCCACCTGGTACATGAGCGGCTGGAACATGTTGTAGACGTGGCGGTCGACGAGGGTGACCCGGACCGGGGCGTCCGCGAGCTCGCGCATGGCGGCGATGCCGGCGAATCCACCGCCGACGATGACGACGTGCGGGCGGGTGTCCTGCGGCATGGTGAGCTCCGGGGTTGTGCGGTGAACGGCACCCACAACGGTACGCCGGTTCCGACCCGCCCAACTCCATCGGCCTGGAGGCTCGGCTGACGCCCGTCAGGCGGCGCGCAGTCCGTAGGTGCTCACGACGTTTCCCTTGCTCGTCACGGTGCTGTCGACCAGACGGAGGCGCGTGGCCGGGTCGGTCGGTTCGAAGAGCTTCCGGCCCTCACCCGCGATCGCCGGGTGGACCATCAGCTGCAGTTCGTCGAGGAGTCCCGCGAAGAGCAGGCTCCGGACCAGGGTCACGCTGCCGCACACCGCGATGTCCGCGCCGTCCCGCTGTGTGAGGTCCCGCACGAACTCGTGGACGTCGCCCTGGATCCTCGTGGAGTTCTGCCAGGCGAGGTCGTCACCGAGCGTGGTCGACGCGACGTGCTTCTCGATCGGGTTGATCCACTGCGCGAACGGGTCGTCGGGGTGGGCCGGCCACCACTCGGCCCACTCGGTGTAGCTGTTCCGCCCGAGGAGCACGGTGTCGGTGCGGGCCATGAACGCCCCCATGCCCGCACCGAGCTCGTCGTCGAAGCTGTCGTACTGGAACTTGAAGGGGTCCTGCACGACGCCGTCGACCGACGTGAACAGCCCTGCCGTCACCTTGCGCATGCTCGGAGGGTAACGCTCAACTGTTCGAAGAGGAACCGCTCGTCCCGGTCGATCCCGAACTGCCGTCCGTGCCCGTGCCGGAGCCCGAGTCGTCGGACCCGGTGCCCGTGCCGCCGTTGGTCCCCGGCAGCTCGTTCGTGCCGCCGTTCGTGCCGCCGTTCGTCCCGCCCGGGAACCCGCCGTACCCCTGCCCGGGGACCTGCGTCGTCGACTGGGTCTGGTGCGCACCGATCGCGTGTCCGATCGCGAAGCCGGCGCCACCGCCCGCGAGGAGTGCCACCAACCCGACGGCGATCGCGATCACCGGCCAGAACCACGGCGGCTTCGGCTTCCGGGAGCGCTGCCCGTACGGGGCGGCGTTGCCGTACCAGGCGGTCGGCCCGGCCGGGGCTGGCGACTGCCCGTTCCACGACCCGGCGTCGGCGCGGTGGGGCTGCTGCGCCCACTGCTGCTGGTGCTGCTGGCCGTACTGGTCGTACGCGGGCGCCTGGTCGTAGGTGGGCGCCTGGTCGTACATGGGTGCCTGGTCGTGGGTGGCCGTGGGCGTCGAGGTCGGCGCCGGTGCCGCTGCCCACCCGTTCGTCGTGTCCGTCGTCGGAGTCGGCTCGGCGGCCGCAGCCTGCTCGTGCTGGTTCTCACTCATGGACGCAGTCCAGCGGGTCTCCCTATGTGGAGCCGATGACCGCGCTGCCGTGCCGCTGCGAAACGACGCTCGTCCGCCAGCCGCGGGTGCGTACGGTCGAGGTGTGCGAGCACTCGTGGAGACGATCACCGTGGACGGGGTCCCCGTCCGGCTCCGCACGCTCGCGCCCGCCGGCCGACGGCGGGACGCCCTGACCCCGACGGTCCTGCTCGTCCACGGCATCGGCATGTCGAGCCGCTCGTTCGACCGATCACAGCAGACGCTGTCCCGGACTCACCGGACGGTGGCGGTCGACCTGCCGGGGTTCGGCGGGGTCCCTGCCGTCGGACGCCGACTCGAGGTCGCGGAACTCGCCGACCTCGTCGTCCGCGCGGTGCGGCGGTGCGGCATCCGGCAGAGCGTCGTGGTGGGCCAGTCGATGGGGACGCAGGTCGCCGTCGAGGCCGCGCTCCGCCACCCCGACGACGTCGACGCCGTCGTGCTCGTCGGGCCGGTCGTCGACCCGCGACGTCGGAGCGTGCCGCGCCTGGCTGTCGACCTCGTCCGGGACTCGTTCGTCGAGGGTGTCCGGATGAACGCCGTCGTCGCCACCGACCACCTCAGGAGCCTCCGGCAGTACCGGCACCAGCTCCGACCGATGCTGCGGTACCCGATGCTCGAGTCCGTGTCGCGACTCGACGTCCCGGTGCTCGTCGTCCGTGGCGCCGAGGACCCGATCACGCGGCACGCCTGGGCCGCCCGCGTCGCCGGCATGTCCGTGCGGGGCGTCCTCGTCGAGCTCCGCGGACCGCACCACGTGCAGGAGCACCAGCCGGTCGCGTTCGCCGACCTCGTCAGCGAGTTCCGGCGCGTGCAGACGCTGGAGGGGCTGCGGTGAACGCGACCGCTCCCGGAACCGGACCGGTGCGCTCGGGCCGAGCCGAGCCTCCGTACCGCATCGGACTCGTGCGGCGCACGTGGTGGGCCCTCGCGGACTGGGTCTACGCCGCCGTCTGGCAGGCGCGGAGCCTCGGACCGACCACCGCTGACGACTACCGGACGGGCGACGGCCAGCCCGTCGTCGTGATCCCGGGCGTCTACGAGACCTGGCACTTCATGCGCCCGCTGATGGACGCGCTGCACGACCGCGGGCACCCGGTGCACGTGGTGGCCGTCCTCCGGCACAACCTCCGACCGGTGCCGGCGTCGGCGGCCGACGTCCTGGCGTACCTGGAGGACCACGACCTACGGGGTGTCCTCGTGGTGGCGCACAGCAAGGGCGGGCTGATCGGGAAGTACGCGATGACGCAGCTCGACCACGACGGGCGGATCGACCGGATGGTGGCGGTGTCGACGCCGTTCGGCGGGTCGGTGTACGCGAACCTGGCGCCGGTGCCGCACCTGCGGGCCTTCCGTGCGGCGGACCCGGTGATCGCTGCGCTCGCCCGGGAGCGCGACGCGAACGCCCGGATCACCTCGGTCTACGGGGTGTTCGACACCCTGATCCCCGGGGGCAGCGCGCTCGCCGGAGCGACCAACGTGCGGGTCCCCGTCGGCGGCCACTTCCGGATCCTCGCGGACGCGCAGGCCCGCGACGGGGTGCTCGCCGCCGCCGCGCCGCGCTGACGCGCGCTCGCGCGCGAGCGGCTCAGGCGCCGGGGAGGAACAGGCAGAAGGGGTGCCCGTCGGGGTCGAGCAGCACGCGGACGTCGTCCTGCGGTTGGTACTCGGCCTGGCGTGCGCCGAGCGACTCCGCGCGGGCGACCGCTGCCGGCAGGTCCTCCACCTGGAAGTCGAGGTGCAGCTGCATGCCCGGCTCGTCCTTCGTCCCGGGCCACGTCGGCGGGACCCATTCCGGTTCGAACTGCACGGACAGCCCCGGGCCGTCGTCGGGGCGGATGCGTGCCCAGGTCGGGTCGTCCTCGAACACGGTCCACCCGGTGAGGGCACCGTAGAACCGCGCCAGTTCGAGCGGGGCCGGTGACTGGAGCACGGTGGCGGCGAGCGTCGGCATCGACGGGTCGGTGGCGGTCATGGCGCGGAGCGTACGCCGACGCGCAGGACCAGGCGTCAGCGCGGGGCGACGCTCGCGCGCTCGACGATGCGGTGCGGGATCACGACGGTCGACGGGAGAGCGTCGCGGTCGGCGATCCGCGCGGTGAGCAGGTCGAGCGCCGCGTCCGCGAAGGCCCGGCGGTCGAACGACACCGTGGTCAGCGCGGGGATGGCGTAGGCGGCTCCGTCGACGTCGTCGAACCCGATGACACTGACCTGCTCCGGGACGCGGATGCCCCGCGCGGCGAGGACGTGCAGCACACCGAACGCGATCGAGTCCGTGAACGCGAACACCGCGTCGGGCAGTGGCTCGTCACCGAGCGCGTCGAGCCAGCTCGCGAACGCCGATGCCGCATCCGCGGTCGACCACCCGGGCAGCGGGACCCGGAGCGCCGGGTCGAGCGGGATCCCCGCGGCGCGGAGTGCCGTCTCGTACCCGAGCACCCGCAGCTCGCTCGTCGCCGTGATCCGGGTGCGGTCGGCGGTCAGGTCCGGAGCGCCGACCGCGGCGATGCGCCGGTGCCCGCGGTCGAGCAGGAACGTCGTGACCTCGTGCGCGGCGGCGCGGCTGTCGACGTGCACCTGGTCGACGTGTTCGGGCTCGACCTCGCCGATGACAACGGTCGGGGGCAGCCCGGCGGTGGAGGCGAGGACGCTGGCGCTCAGGGACACCGGGTTGAGGATCAGCCCGTCCACCAGGTGTGCGCGTGCTCGGGACACCAGCTGGCGTTCCCGTTCCGGGTCGTTCGCGGTCTGGTCGAGCTGCACGACCCAGTCGCGGTCGCGGGCGAGCTCGACGAACCAGCGCGCGAGCTCGGCGGAGTACGCACTGCTCATCTCCGGCAGGGTCAGCGCGATCGCTCCGGAGCGGCCGTTCCGCAAGCCCCGTGCCGACAGGTTCGGCACGTAGTCGAGCTGCTCGAGTGCCTGCTCGACGCGTTCCCGGGTGTCCGGGCGCACCACCACACCGCCGTTGATGACGTTGGAGACGGTCTTCGGCGAGACCCCGGCGAGGGCCGCGACGTCCCGCACGGTGGCGCGCATGGAGCAACCGTAGCGCGGTGCACCGGCGTGGAGCCGCGCCCGTCAGGGTCGGACGTACCGGTGCACGTGTGCGACGTAGGGCACGGGCACGGTCGAGCGACCGGCGGTCTCCGGTGACGTGTCGAGCAGCTCCTCGACGGCACGGAGCAACCGGTCCCGCGCATCGGCCGCCATCACGATGACGTAGCTCCGCGAGGCGACCATGTCGAGGAAGTCCGACCGGGACTGCTCGTGGACCCAGGGGAACGTCCGGTACTCGCCGCCGTCGAACGGCTCGCCGACGAGCGGGTGGTCGTACTGCGTGATCCGCGACTCCGGCCGGGTCAGGAGCTCCCCGAGGCGTGCCGACCAGGGCAGTGACTCGTCGCGGATGTTCCAGACCAGCCCGAGCACCCCGCCGGGACGCAGCACCCGGGCGACCTCGACCGCACCGGCCGCCGGCTCCACCCAGTGCCAGGACTGCGCGAACGTGACGAGGTCGGCGGCGCCGTCGGCGAGCGGGATCGCCTCGCCCGCGCCGTCCACCACGGGGACCGAGGGCAGCGCATCGGCCAGCCGTGCGCGCATCGCGGTGTCCGGTTCGACCGCCGTGACCGCGGACGCGCGGGGGAGCAGCGTGCGCGTGAACTTCCCGGTGCCGGCCCCCACGTCGACCGCGAGTGCGACCGGTTCCGGCGCCAGCCACTCCGCCACGGCCGTCGGGTACCCGGGGCGACCCCGCTCGTACGCGTCGGCCGCGGCCCCGAACGAGTGTGCGTGCTGTTCGAAGGTCATGCCCACAGCCTGCCACCGAAGCGCCTCAGCGAGGGTGAGCGATCACTGGATCGCTACAACCGGCTACAACGATGGAAACGAATGGCAACGGGTCGCCATCTCGTTGCCAAGCCCGTCAGGGTCACACCAGGAATCCAACGGAGGAGGCCCAGGAGTGACGAAGCTCGACGACCGCGTGCGACCAGCCGCGACAGCGACCGACGGGTCGTCGCCCCCGTCCACCGTCCCGCGACGAAGGACCGCCTGGGAGCGGATCCGTCGCGACCGGGTCCTGCTCTGGATGGGACTGCCCGGCGTCGCGCTGCTCCTCGCCTTCCAGTACCTGCCGCTCCTCGGGAACCTCATCGCGTTCCAGGAGTACCTGCCGTTCGTCCCGCTCGGGCGCAGCCCCTGGGTCGGCTTCGAGAACTTCGCGGTCGTGTTCAACGGCGACCCGGAGTTCCTCGGGGCGCTCCGGAACACGCTCGTGATCACCCTCGTGCAGGTCGTGTTCGTCTTCCCCGCGCCGATCATCCTGGCGCTGATGCTCAACTCGCTGCTGTCGGAGCGCATCAAGGGCGTCGTGCAGTCGATCCTCTACCTGCCGCACTTCCTGTCGTGGGTGATCGTCGTCGCGGTGTTCCAGCAGATCCTCGGCGGGTCCGGGCTCATCAACAACGCGATCCGGGCCTCGGGCGGCACCGCGATCGACTTCCTCGGCAACCCGCACAGCTTCATCGCGCTGCTCACCAGCCAGGTGATCTGGAAGGACACCGGCTGGGCGACGATCCTGTTCCTCGCGGTCCTCAGCTCGATCGACGCCAGTCTGTACGAGGCGGCGAAGATGGACGGCGCGAGCCGCTGGCGGCAGCTCTGGCACGTCACCCTGCCCGGGATGCGCGGGATCATCATCCTGCTGCTGATCCTCCGGCTCGGGGACTCGCTCACCGTCGGGTTCGAGCAGATCCTCCTGCAGCAGGCATCCGTCGGGCGGGCCGCCAGCGAGGTCCTCGACACCTACGTCTACAACAACGGCGTGCTCGGCGGGCAGTGGGGTGTCGCCGCGGCCGTCGGACTCGTCAAGGGCGTGGTCGGCGTGCTGCTCGTCCTCGGCGCCAACAAGGTCGCGCACGTCTTCGGCGAAGCGGGCGTCTACCAGAAGGAGACCCGATGACCGCCACGCACAGCGTCACCGTCCCGCCGACGAAGCAGAGCCGGAAGCACAAGCGCGGCGGCCCGGACACGGCGCCGCTCCCCGGACGCCTGCTCACCGGCTTCGTACTGCTCGTCATCTGCCTGGTCGTGCTGCTGCCCTTCCTCGGCATCGTGTCCACGAGCGTCGCCCCGTCCAGCCAGGTGAACGGTGCCGGCGGGTTCGTGATGTGGCCGACCGGCCTGGACTTCGGCGCGTACGAGAGCATCTTCGCCGGCGGCGTCGTCACCCGCGCGCTCGTGGTCAGCATCGGGATCACCGTCGTCGGCACCCTGATCAGCCTGTTCGTCACCGCGATGCTGGCGTACGCGCTCAGTCGGCCCGGGTCGTACGGCCACGGGGTCGTGCTCAGCCTGGTGCTCGTCAGCCTGCTGTTCGCACCGGGACTCATCCCGAACTACCTGGTCGTCAAGGAGTTCGGCCTGCTCGACTCGTACTGGGCGCTCATCCTGCCGACGGCACTCAGCGCGTTCAACGTCATCGTGATGCGGTCGTTCTTCATGGCGATCCCGAAGGAGCTCATCGAGAGCGCCCGCATCGACGGCGCCGGCGACTTCGGCGTGTTCCTCCGGATCGTGCTGCCCCTGTCGAAGGCCGTCCTCGCCGTGATCGGGCTGTTCTACGCGGTGGGCTACTGGAACGCGTTCTTCAACGCGCTGCTCTACATCAACGACACCGCCAAGTGGCCCCTGCAGCTCGTGCTCCGCACCTACGTGATCAACAACGCGCAGCTCGGCGGCGCCGACCTCGGCACGAGCTCCGACGCCCTGCCGCCGCAGGCCTCGATCCAGATGGCGATCCTCGTCGTCTCGATCGTCCCGATCCTCATCGTCTACCCGTTCCTGCAGCGGCACTTCGCCAAGGGTGTCCTGACCGGCGCCGTGAAGGGCTGAACCCATGACCACCAACGCACCATGGCAGCTGAGCCGCCGCGCGCTCATCGCCGGCGGTCTCGGGATCGCGGCCACGAGCCTCCTGGCCGGTTGTGACACCGTGACCCGCTCGACGGACGTGACGGCGATCAACAAGGCCGTCGCGCTGCCGGACTACGTCCCGTGGACCGGCGGACCGGAGCCGGTCCTGCCGAAGACCAGCGCGCTCATGCCGAGCGCGTTCCGGAAGATCCCGTCGAGCCTGGTCCCGACCGCGAAGGTCCCCGGCGACGGATCCACCCTGCACGGCAGCGTCCCGACCAACTCGCCGGTCCCACCAGCCAAGGGGAGCAACCCCTACTGGCAGGGGCTCGACAAGCGGATGGGCGTCGACCTCGACCTCACGATCACGCCGAACGCCGACTGGGGGAACAAGTTCGCCACGCAGGTCGCCGGCGACACCCTCGGCGACGTCTTCACCGTGTTCGGCACGTTCTCCTACCTGCCGCAGTTCCTCGAGGCCAAGGCGCAGAACCTGACCGAGTACCTCTCCGGCAGCGGCATCCGCGAGTGGCCGTACCTGGCGAACCTGCCCACCGCGTCGTGGAGGGGGACCGTCTTCTCCGGCGGGATCTACGGCGTCCCGGTGCCCCGCGGCCCGCTCACGACCGGCGTGCTGCACCGACGGCAGGACCTCATCGAGGAACTCGGCGTCGACCCGTCCTTCGGCTCCCTCGACGAGTTCACCGCGCTCTGCCGCGAGGTCACCGACCAGAACAAGAACCGGTGGGCGCTCGGGTCCGTGCCGACGAACATCCTCGCGTCGATGCTCGGCGTCCCGAACCAGTGGGACGAGCAGGGCGGCAAGCTGACCCACATGTACGAGGTGGACGCCTACCAGGACATGCTCGAGGTGTCGCGGAAGCTCCTCGCCGACGGGCTCGTGCACCCGGACAGCGTCACCGCCTACAACGGCAAGGTCTGGTTCGTGCAGGGCTCCGCGGTGATGCTGCAGGACAGCTACAGCGCGATCCCCGGGCTGCTGCAGCAGGCGGAACCCGGCAGCGGCTTCGCGATGACGATGGCCCCGTTCGTCGGACCGGCCGGCGCGAAGCCGAAGCCCTGGCTCGGCGACCCGAACAACGCCATCACCGCGCTCGCCGCCGCGTCCGAGGACCGCATCCGCACCGTCCTCGACGTGCTGAACTGGTGCGCGTCACCGTTCGGTACCGAGGCGTGGATGTTCCGCAAGTTCGGCATCGAGGGTCGCGACTTCGAGTACCGGGACGGCGCACCCGTCCTCACGAAGACCGGCAACAGCGAGACCGCGCTCGGCGAGTTCCCGCTGCAGTACTTCACCGAGTGCCCACTGCCGCTGTTCTACTCCGGGTTCCCCGGGATGACCGACACCGTCTACGAGTCGCTCGCGTCCTGGCTCGACGACGGCATCACCAACCCCACCTACGGGCTCTACTCGCCGACGAACTCGACGAAGGGACCCGCGGTCGGCACGTACGCGACGAACGCGATCAACGACGTCCTGCTCGGCCGGGCGCCGGTCAGCTCGTGGAAGGGCGTCGTCCGCGAGTGGCGACGCCGGGGCGGCGACGCGATGCGTCGCGAGTTCGAGGAGGCGTCGGCCGCGCGCGCCGGGTCCTGACGTGCTCGCGTGCTCGCGTGCTCGCGGTGCGGACTGTCGTCGCACCATCGAAACCGATCCGAACCACGGACGCCCGTGGTTCGGATCGGCTTTGGTGGTGCGGCGCTCGCTCAGGCAGGCGTCGCGAGCCAGGTGGGGTCGGCGAAGAGCGCCTCGACGTCGCGGAGCAGCCGGGTCGTGTGGAAGCCGTCGGCTGCCGCGTGGTTGACCTGCACCGACAGCGGGAGCATGGTGCGCCCGCCCTCGTCGTGGTGGCCACCCATGGTGAAGATCGGCAACAGGTGGTCCCAGCCCTCGTGGACCTGCAGCGAGAAGCCCGAGAACGACGCCCACGGCATCGTCGACACGTCGAACAGGTTCGCCGGACGGGGCTGCTGCGGGAACATCGTCGTCGCCGAGCGGTACGTGGCGAGCGCATCCACCGCAGCGTCGTGGAAGGCGCCGAAGTCCTCGTCGTACGGCACGAAGACGGCGCAGAACGTCTCGCGCTCCGGGTTGAACACCGTGAACGCCGGGTGCACGACGTCCCACGCGGCGGGGGAGCGGTCGGGCAGGAGCGTCATCCGGAACTCGCGGTGCCGGTTGACCGCGGTGGCCAACGCCCAGATCTGCGACGCGTACGTGCGGCGACCCGTGCGGCGGAGCTCGGCGACGAACGCGGTCACGTCGACCTGCACGGTGAGTTCGTACCGGCAGGGGACCCGGTCGCGGTAGTGCTCGAAGTGCTCGCGGCGCGGCCAGGTGTCGAGGTCGATCGGCGTCGGTGCCGGGTTCGTCGTCATCGGCCCATCCTGGCAGGGCCTGTCCCGGAAGGGAGGGGCACCTCCGTAGGGTGGAGTGATGCCGAGTCTGGAGCGTGTTCCTGCCCTCGTGGCCACCGGTTTCCTCGCGATCCCCGTCGCGGAGGCGCTGGTCCGTCTGCCCGCGGACGTGCTGAGCCGGATCGAAGCGTCGCCGATCGACCCCGAGCTCGCCGACACCGCGGCGTTCTCCGCGGCGTACGGGTACCCGCTCGAGGGCGGGGCGAACTGCATCGTCGTCGCGGGCAAGCGCGGCGACGTGGTCATCCACGCAGCGTGCATCGTGCTCGCGTCGACCCGCCTCGACGTGAACCGCACCGTGAAGCAGCTGCTCGGGGCGCGGAAGGCGAGCTTCGCGGCGATGGACGACGCCGTCGCGCTGACCGGGATGGAGTACGGCGGGATCACCCCGATCGGGCTCCCGTCCTCGTGGCCCGTCTACGTCGACGCCCGGGTGTCGGACGTGCCCGAGGTCGTCATCGGCGCAGGGGCCCGCGGCGCGAAGCTGTTCCTGCCCGGGGCCGTCCTGGCGGGGCTGCAGCACGTCGAGGTCGTCGAGGGTCTCGCCAACCCGGTCGAGGCCTGAGCGGTGCCGGCCACGATCGCGCTCCTGAGCGGCGCGCCCGGCAGCGGGAAGTCGACGCTGGCGGCGGCGCTCGCCGCGGAGCTCGGGTGGCCGCAGGTGCACCGCGACGAGCTGTACGCCGGGCTGATGGCGGGCGGATCACTTGCACGTGACGAGGTGGTGCCACACGGGGTCCGGCTGTTCTGGACGGCGACCGCCACGTACGCCGGTGCCGGCTGCAGTGTGATCGCGGAAGCAACGCTCTACCGGGACCAGTCCGAGGCCGAAGTGCGGGAGTTCCTGGAGCCCGTCGGAGCCGTGCGGAACGTGCACTGCGTGACGGCGCTCGCACACGAGCGTTTCGTCGCCCGCGGCCACGACGGCACGCTGAACGCGCGGGTGCTCGGGAACCTGCCGCGGGTGTCCTCGCCGCTCGAACTCGGCGTCCCGGTGCTCGAGGTCGACACGACGGACGGGTACGAACCGACGCTGGACGCCGTCGTCGCATGGTTGCGGCAGCCGTCCGCGGACTAGGGGATCTGTGCGGCGAAGCGGTCGAGCGCCGCGGTCAGTGCTGCGCTCTCGCCCGGTCCGCCGTGTGCTTCGTCCTCGACGATCGTCAGCGTGCTCGCCGGCCAGCGGCGGTGCAGCCGCCACGGTGTGATCGCGGGTCCGCTGACGTCGCGCCGTCCGTGGACGAGCGCGGCAGGCAGGTCGGCGAGTTCGGCGATGCGCGACGCGATCGCTCGGTCCGCACCGAGGAACCCGTCGTTCGCCCAGTACCGGGTGACGAGCGTGGCGAACGCTTCCCGAGCCTCCAGGCCGGTGTGACCCAGCCCACGGATCGCCGGAGCGTCGAGCGAGACGTGGACGCTCTCCCAGCGGTCCCACTCCGCGGCGGCGTGCGCGCGGTCCGCCGCGTCCTCGCCGGCCAGGCGACGCGCGTAGGCGTCGACGACCCGCTCGCCGGGGGCGCGGTGCGAGGCGTGCTCGAACCGGTCCCAGTCCTCCGGGAAGACCCGGCCGATGCCCTCGGTGATCCAGTCCACTTCCTCGCGACTCGTCGTCGTGACCGCCAGGAGCGCCAGCGCGCGGACCCGCTCCCGGTGTTCGAGCGCGTAGGCCAGCGCGAGGGTCGTGCCCCAGGAGACACCCGCGACGACCCACGAGCCGATGCCGAGTGCCTGCCGGACCTGCTCGATGTCCGCGATCAGGCGCTGTGTCGTGTGTTCGGCGAGCCGCTCGCGTGCGTCGAGCACACCCGGGGTGCTGCGCCCGCTCCCACGCTGATCGATCCCGACCAGGCGGTACCGGCTCGGGTCGAAGTGCGTGCGGTACCAACCGGACCCGAGGGACCCGCCGGGGCCGCCGTGCAGCCACAGTGCGGGGACGCCGTCGGGTGTGCCGCTCTCCTCGACGTACAACGACGCGCCGTCGTCGGTCTCGATGGTCGTCGTGCGGTACGGCTCCGGATGGGGGTGCGTCACGTCAGTCGGAGTGCAGGGCCGTCCACTGCCGGAACGGCAGTGTCGGGTCCTCGGTGGGGACCTGTTCGGACGGCAGCGACCGTTCGTGCGCGGGCTTCGTGTACTCGCCGTAGAACGAGTCGAGCGACATCAGCCGGTTGCCGTCCTCGTAGTGCTCGGACTCCTGGTCGCGGGTCGCCGCGAAGACGACCCGGTCCGGCTGCGCGTAGTAGAGCGCGCCCAGGCACATCGGGCAGGGGTACGCGGTCACGTAGACGTCGAGCCCGGCCAGGTCGGTGATCCCCATCTCGGCAGCGAGCCGGATCGCGGTGATCTCGGCGTGCGCCGTCGGGTCACCGGTCTGTGTGACGAGGTTCGCGGCCTCGACGACGACCTTGCCGTCACGGACGATCAGGCAGGCGAAGGGCTTGCCGCCCTCGCGGACGTTCGTGAGCGCGCGTGCGACCACGCGCTCCGTGAACCGGGTGTCGGTCTCCGGCGTGCTCATGCGGTGGCCGGCTCCTGCTCGGTGCTCCTGGCGACCGGTTCCTGCCCGCTGAACCGCTCGACGAGGTCACGCTTCAGCACCTTGCCGCTGGGGCCCAGCGGGAGCGCGTCGACGACGTGCACGACGCGGGGGAACTTGTAGGCGGCGATCTCGTCGGCGACGAACTGCACGAGCTCCTCCGGGGTCGCGGTCGCGTCGGGACGCAGCACGACGGCCGCCTCGATCTCCTGGCCGTGCACCTCGTGGGCCACCCCGAAGACGGCGGCCATGGTGACGTCGGGGTGCGTCGCGAGGACCTCCTCGACCTGGCGCGGGTACACGTTGTAGCCGTTCCGGATGATCATGTCCTTCGTCCGGTCCACGATCGTGAGGTAGCCCTCGTCGTCCTTCGTGCCGAGGTCGCCGGTGCGGAACCAGCCGTCGACGATCGCCTCGGCGGTGTCGTCCGGACGGTCGAGGTACCCCTTCATCAGGTTGTGCCCGCGGATCACGAGCTCGCCGATCTCACCGCGCGGCAGCAGCACGATCGCATCACGCGTCTCCGCATCGGCGATCTCGACGTCCACACCCCAGATCGGCGTGCCGATCGTGCCCGGGTGGGGCGCGCGCCCGACGTGGTTGAAGGTCGCGACCGGAGAGGTCTCGGTGAGGCCGTACCCCTCGTGGATCGGCGCGTCGTAGACGGTCTGGAACCGCTCGAGGACCGCGAGCGGCAGCGAGGCGCCGCCGGAGATCGCGTAGCGGAGCGCCGGTCGCGCATCGCTCCGGGTGGCGGCGTCGAGCAGCGCCATGTACATCGTCGGGACGCCCATGAAGATCTCGCACCCGTGCTCCACCATCGCCGCGAGCGCGGAGTCGCCGTCGAACTTCGGCAGCATCACGATCGTCGCGCCGGCGCGGAACCCGGTGTTCATCGTGCAGGTCTGGCCGAACGTGTGGAACAGCGGGAGCGCGCCGAGCAGCACGTCGCCGCGCCGCATGTCGAACGTGCTCATCAGGTTCGTGTTCACCTGCTCGAGCAGGGCGAAGTGCGTGCCCTCGGCACCCTTGGGCTTGCCGGTGGTGCCGCTCGTGTAGAGGATCGTCGCGGTGTCGAACGGGTCGCGGGGGACGTAGGTGTCGAGGGGGTCTGCCTGGGCGGCGAGGTCTTCCAAGCGCGCTGGCGTGGTGGTCTCCTGGCCGGGCGCGCCGGTCTGGCCGGGCTCGCCGGTCCGGCCGCTCTGGCCGGTCGCGGCGCTGTCCGTGGGTGGTGCGAGCACGGTCACCACCTCGATGCCCGCGAGTGCTGCCCCGGCGGCGCCCTCCCCGAGCAGCGGAGCCGCACAGACGAGCAGCATCGCGCCGCTGTCGCGGAGCACGTACTCGACCTCGCGACGCTTCAGGAGCGCGTGCACCGGGACCGCGACGGCGCCGAGCGCCAGGGTCGCGTAGTACACGCGGGCGAAGTCGGCGACGTTCGGCACGAGCATCGCGACACGGGATCCCTCGGTCACGCCCGCCGCCCGCAGCGCGCCGGCGTACGCGAGGGTCTCGTCCCAGAGCTCGGCGTACGTGGTTCGCTGCTCCCCGACGATGACCGCGACGTCGTCCGGGTACCGCCTGGCGGACTCGGCGAGGATCGCGGCGACGGAGGCCGTGGCCCCGGTCGGTCGGGTGGCGCTGCTGGTGATGCTGGCGCTGGGCTGGGTGCTGGTCATGCCGGCCTCCGTCTCCGATGACGAGTGGGTGTCTCGGATCATACGTGCGGGCCCTGGCGGGGCGGTGTGCGGGCGTGGCACGTGTCAGGGGGACAGGCCGCGGCTGTTCGGTTCAGTCGTTCGGGTGGATGAGGCAGAACGGGTGCCCCGCCGGGTCGAGGAACACCCGGAACGTCTCGGTCCCGGAGCCGGTACTCGTCGCGCCGATGGCGAGGACCGCGGCCTCGGCCACGTCGAGGTCGTCCACCTTGACGTCGAGGTGGATCTGCTGGGGGACGTCCTGGCCCGGCCACACCGGGGCGCGGTACTCGTCGACGCGCTGGAAGGCGACGATCGGCCGGGAGCCCTCGATCGGCAGCACGACCTCTGCCCAGTCGTCTTCGTACTCGACGATCTCGCCGCCGAGGAGTTCGGCGTAGAACCGCGCGAGGACCCCGGTGTCCGGGCAGTCGAGGACGATGACGTCCAACGAGCCGATCACGGTCGGGCCGCCGCTGCGAGCATCGTGGCCGTGAAGATGACCCAGTCGTTCAGGATGTGTGCGCCGGTGCTCACCGCGATGTTCTTGGTCCGGATGTACGCGAGCGTCAGCACGAGGCGCGCGACGCCGATGATCAGGAACGCCTGGGCGAAGTTCCACCCGTAGGTCGGCAGGTGCGCGGCACCGAACCAGACGGCGGTTGCGAGCCAGGCGATGAGGATCGCTTGCGTCCTCGTGAGGCCGATGCGGTGGCACAGGGACATGACGGCCAGGAACGGCAGGATCGTGAAGAGTTCCTCGCCGAAGAGCTGGATCGCGGTCCCGACGTAGAACGCCACGAGTTGTCCGGCGCCGTGGATGCCGTCGGTTGCGGTGTTCGCGGTCGCGCCGAAGACCGCCTTGACGATGATTCCGACGGCGAAGGTCACGATGACGTTCGCGATCGCGAAGAGCACCATGAGCCCGACGTCCCGGCCGGTCGTGCGTCGGAAGATCCGCGACCAGTACTGCTTCGTGAAGGCGATGAACACGGCGAGCGGGATCGCGGTGAACAGGAAGCGGGGAACCAGTGACTGCACGTTGTCAGCTGCGGGATAGAAGCTCAGGACCGTGATGCCGACCACGCACGCGACGACGATCGTGATCCACTGCCAGGCGGGGATCGGGATCGGATCACCGTCGTAGAACGGGAAGTCCTGCCCGTCGGCGCGTTCGATCGCATTGCCGTACCGCCTCGTGTCGTCTGACATCGGGGCTCCCCTCGTCCGTGCGACCGACGGTACTGGGTCAGTGGCGCGGAGGGCCAGTCCCGATCACGCCGATGCTGCGGCGAGCGCCTTCGTGATCCGCTGCAGCGACACCGTCTCGGCCGTGCCGAGTTCCTGCGCGAAGAGGCTGAGGCGGAACTCCTCGAGCATCCACCGGGCGTGCACGAGTTCGGGGTGCGATCCCACGGCGGGTGGGAACGTGCCGCCGGCGTCTTCGTAGCGGCCGGTCGCCACCGAGACCTCGCGCATCCAGGTGGCGTCGCGGCCGGGGTTCTGCAGGAGCTTCGTCACGCGGGCCTCGATGCCCTGCAGGTACATCCGGATGCGGCGGAGCCGATCGAGTCCGGCCACGGAGACGAACCCGGGGAACACGAGCCGGTCGAGTTGCTGGCGCATGTCGTTCAACGCCGGGAGCAGGGCCATGCTGTTCGCCTGCTTGAGCGCCCGCTCGGCCTTCCGCTGGGCGGCGAGCACGGCCGCGACCTCCGAGACCGCACCGAACATCGTGTCGACGACGGTCGACGAGACGGCATCGCGAACCGCCTCGAACTCCGCCCTCGTGAAGACCAGGCCCGCAGGGTGCGCCGCCCGGATCCCGGCGTCGACGACAGCGGCGAGGACGTCGTCGAACAGGGCGTTCGTGGACGGGTACGGACTCGCCGCGAGGGCGAGCTTCTCCTGCGCGGTGAGGTGCGACTGGATGTACGAGACCGGCGAGGGAACCGCGAGCATCACGAGTCGCCGGACGCCCGCGGGCATCCGGATCGACCGATCGGCCGGGGTGGCGAGCAGCTGCACGCCGACGGTCGCCTTCGGCCCGGTCCCCTCTTCGACGAGCGCGGGGTAGGCGCGGATGACACCGCCCGACTGCCTGGTGTCGAGGACCTCGGGCAGGTCGAACTCCGGCCAGGTGGTGAGGCCGGACCGTTCGACGCGGCGGTCCGGGGCATCGCCGCCGCCACGGCCCTGGCGTCCTGGTCGCTGGGTGGCCGCCGCGACGCTCTGCTGGGTCCGGTCCTTCAGCTTGGTCTGCAGCGCGGTGAGGTCCTTGCCCGCTTCGACCCGCCGACCGCGCTCGTCGACGACCGCGTAGGTCGGCAGGAGGTGCGCGGGGACCCGGGACATGTCGAAGTCCGACTCCGAGACCGGCACGTAGGTCATCCGCTGGATCGTCTTCGCCAGGGTGGCCCGGAAGCTCTCCGTCGGTGTGGTCGGGGCGTCGTCGGGGAGTTCCTCGACGATCTTCTCGGCCCAGTCGGCCGCCGGGACGACGTTCTTCCGGATCTGCTTCGGGAGCGCCTTGATCAGCGCGGTCACGAGTTCCTTGCGGAGCCCACGGACCTGCCAGTCGAATCCTTCTTCGCGCATCCGGGGCAGCAGCGCGAGCGGGACCTGGACGCTGACGCCGTCGTCCTCGGCGCCGGGCTCGAAGCGGTACCGCACCGCGAGCCGCTGGTCGCCGGAGCGCCACTGGGTCGGGTACTCGGTGTCGTCCTCGGCGGCTTCCGCTGCCGAGGCGTCGAGCAGGTCCTCGCGACGCATCGTGAGGAGCTCGGGCTGGTCACGGCGGGTCCGTCGCCACCACCCCTCGAAGTCGCGGGTGGTCGCGATCTCGGCGGGGATCCGAGCGTCGTAGAACTCGAAGACGTTCTCGTCGTCGAGCAGGATGTCGCGCCGACGCGTCCGCTCCTCGAGCTGTTCGAGTTCCTTCCGGAGTTTGCGGTTCGCGCGGTCGAAGGCCTGCTGGGAGTCCCACTCGCCCTCGATCAGGGCATGCCGGATGAAGAGTTCTCGCGAGTGCACGGGGTCGATCCGGGAGTACTGCACTCGGCGCCGCTGCACGATCGGCACGCCGAAGAGCGTCACGCGCTCGTACGCGACGACGGCGCCCTGCTTCTTCTCCCAGTGCGGCTCGCCGTAGGTGCGTTTGAGCAGGTCCCCGGCGAGCTGCTCCGTCCACACGGGGTCGATCCGGGCCGCGGTGCGCGCGAACAACCGGCTCGTCTCCACGAGCTCTGCGGCCATCACCGCGTCAGGCTGCTTCTTCGCGAGGACACTGCCGGGGAACAGGACGAACCGGGTGTTCCGGGACCCGAGGTAGTCACGCTTCTCACGGTCTCGGAGGCCGATCTGGCTGAGGAGCCCCGCGAGGAGCGAACGGTGCACGGCGTCCGGGTCGTCCTTGCGCTCCTTGCCGACGTGGATTCCGACCTGCTTCGCCGCGCGCGAGAGCTGCCGGTACAGGTCCTGCCACTCGCGGATGCGGAGGTAGTTGAGGAACTCGGCCTTGCAGAGGCGCCGGAACGCACTGGAGGACAGCTCGTCCTGCTTGTCCTCGATGTAGTTCCACAACCCGAGCAGGGTCAGGAAGTCGCTCGTCGGATCGGCGAATCGCGCGTGCAGCTGGTCGGCGTGCGCCCGCTGCTCCAGGGGACGCTCGCGCGGGTCCTGGATGCTCAGCGCCGAGACGACGGCGACGACTTCTCGGCCGACGCCCTGCCTGCCGGCTTCGAGCACCATCCGGCCGAGTCGGGGATCGATCGGCAGCCGCGTGAGCTGCCGACCGGACTTGGTGATCGCGCCCGCCGCATCGACCGCGCGGAGTTCGCGGAGGAGATCGAGGCCGTCCTTCACGCCGCGGGAGTCCGGCGGCTGCAGGAACGGGAAGGACTCGATGTCCCCGAACCCGAGGGAGATCATCTGCAGGATCACCGCGGCGAGGTTCGTGCGGAGGATCTCCGGGTCGGTGAACTCCGGACGGCGTCCGAAGTCGTCCTCGGAGTACAGCCGGATCGCGATGCCGGCACTGGTCCGGCCGGCACGACCGGAGCGCTGGTTCGCGCTCGCCTGCGAGATCGCTTCGATCGGCAGCCGCTGCACCTTGGCCCGCGGGGAGTACCGGGAGATGCGCGCCGTGCCGGTGTCGATGACGTACTTGATCCCGGGCACGGTCAGCGAGGTCTCCGCGACGTTCGTCGCCAGCACCACACGGCGTCGGACGCCCGGTGTCGCGCTGCGCTGGAAGACCCGGTGCTGGTCCGCGGCGGAGAGCCGTCCGTAGAGGGGGAGGACCTCGGTGCCCTGGTACCGCTTGCCCTCGATCGCGTCCTGCGCGTCACGGATCTCGTTCTCCCCGGAGAGGAAGACGAGGACGTCGCCGGGGGCGTCCTGCGCGAGTTCGTCGAGCGCGTCAGTGATGCCGGTGAGGTAGTCGCGGTCGTCCGACCCGTTGCCGGCGTCCGCGGTCCGGGAGTCGGTGTCGTCGTCGCCGTCATCGTCGTCCGGGTCCTCGGCCACGAGCGGGCGGTACCGGATCTCGACCGGGTACGTCCGCCCCGACACCTCGATGATGGGAGCGCCGCCGAAGTGCTGCGAGAACGACTCCGGGTCGATCGTGGCGCTGGTGATGATCAGCTTGAGGTCGGGTCGCCGGGGCAGCAGCCGCTTCAGGTAGCCGAGGAGGAAGTCGATCGTGAGGGAGCGTTCGTGCGCTTCGTCGATGATGATCGTGTCGTAGCGCTTCAGGTCGCGGTCGAAGTGGATCTCGTTGAGCAGGATGCCGTCGGTCATCAGCTTGATCCGGGTGTTCGCGCTGACCTTGTCGGTGAAGCGGACCTGGTAGCCGACGAGGTCGCCGAGTTCGCTGCCGAGTTCTTCCGAGACGCGCTCGGCGATCGTGCGCGCGGCGATCCGTCGCGGCTGCGTGTGACCGATGCTCTCGCGCCCCAGCTCCAGAGCGATCTTCGGGAGCTGGGTGGTCTTGCCCGAGCCCGTGGCACCGGCGACGATCACGACCTGGTTGTCGCGGATCGCTGCGGCGATGTCGTCCCGCCGCTGCGAGACCGGCAGCTCGGGCGGGAACGTGATGACGGGCGGCGTGGGAGACATGAGCATTCCAGGATACCGTCCGGGGTCAGCTCGACGCGAGCTGCCCGGTGAGCTGCTCGACGGAACGCGCCGGGAGCGCGCAGACCCGATCGTGGCAGACGTACGCGGCAGGGTCCTTCGTGGCACGGCCTTCGAGGAGCGCGAACCCCGAGGCCGCCCAGTCTCCTGCCTGCGCCGGGGTCACGACGAGGACCAGCGTGCCGGGACGTCGCGCCCCGAACGCCACGACGCCGAGCTCCGACGGGTGCTCCGACACGACGACGACTTCTCGCGACGGCCGCTGCAGTGCGAGCGCGAGTCCCAGCGCGTCCGCGTGTCCGAGTGGCCGCTCGACACCGGTCCGTGCCCGGTCGGCGACGAGCGCCACCGCCGCGGCGCGGTACGTGTCGTCGCCGGTGAGTGTCCCGAGCATCGCTGCGGCACCGGCCAGGGCGACGGTGCCGGAGCGGAGCGCGGTCTGGGGCTGCTCACCGGTGGCTGTTCCCGCGGACGCCAGGACGGGATCGACGTCGAGCGCGCCGCGGAGACCGTCGTCCACCAGGGAGCGAGCGACGGTGGCGTACCCGACCTGCCCGGTGACCAGCGCGAGTTCGAGGAGCCCTTCGGCGAGGAGACCGACGTCTTCGATGGTGGGTGGCGCCGTCGACACCCCGCGAGGCGTGCTCGAGCGGACCACGACATGGCCGTCCCGCAGGTGTGCATCGATGATCGCGTCCGCAGCGGCCCGGGCTGCCGCGATCATCGCGTCGTCGCCGTGTCGAGCCCCGGCGATGGCGAGGCCGCGGATCGCGAGTCCGTTCCACCCGGTCAGGACCTGGTCGTCGAGCGGTGGCGGGTCCAGCGTCGACCGCTCGGCCAGGGGGCGCCGGTACCACTCGCCTTCCACCCGGCGGCCGTCGATCGTGGACTCGCTGTCCTGCGCTGCCACGAACGCGCCGTCCGGGCGGCGCAGGGTGTCGCGCAGGAAGTCCGCGATGCCCCTGGCCTGGTCTCGCGGCGCCACGGCGAGGAGGTTCGCGTTGTCGTAGAGCATCCGTTCGTAGTGCGGCACGCTCCAGTCGCGACGGGTGGCGTACCGGAACACACCACCGTCCGGGTCGGTGAGCTCGGACTCGGCGATCGCGCGCAGCGACCGCTCGACGAGCGCCGATGCCTCGGCGACACCGTCCGCTCCGGCATCGGCGAGGAACTCCAGCAGGGGAGCCGACGGGAACTTCGGAGCGCCACCGAAACCGCCGTACGTCGTGTCTTCCGACCGTTGGAGTGCGATGACGACATCGTGGATCGCCCCGACCGACGGGAGGCCCGGTTCGGCTCCGGCAGGCGCACCGGGCTCGTCCTGTGCCGCGTCCAGAGCGCCCTGACGGATGGCCGTCGCGAGCGCCGTCGCGTTGGCGTCGACTTCACCCCGTCGGTCGCGCCACGCGTCGAGCACGGCGCCCAGCACCTGCCGGAAGGACGGGTGCTGGCCGACCGGCGTCGGCGGGGAGTAGGTACCCGCGAAGAACACGTGGGCGTCGGGCGTCATGAACGCGGTCAGCGGCCAGCCGAGCTGCTCGGTGAACGCAGCGGCCGCCGCCATCGTGCTCGAGTCGACGTCAGGGCGTTCTTCACGGTCGACCTTCACCGCGACGAAGTCACGCCGCAGGAGCTCGGCGACCTCAGGATCGGCGAAGCTCTCCCGCGCCATGACGTGGCACCAGTGACAGGTCGCGTAGCCGATCGACACGAGGACGGGGACGTCCCGTTCGCGTGCTTCCGCGAAGGCGTCCGGGCCCCATTCACGCCAGTCCACCGGGTTGTCGGCGTGGAGACGGAGGTAGGGGCTGACGGCGGTGCCGAGCCGGTTGTCGTTCATGGCTCCAGCGTGCCCGGTCCGCGCTGGGCGGGCGTGTCGGGAGGGCGAACTGTGGAGATTCAGTGCTGTCCACAGGGGGTCAGGCGGGAAGCCACCCAGTGATGGACGCGAGCCGACGGGCCACGTCGTTCGGGGCCATGTCGTCCGTGTCCACCCGGGTGACGTGGTCCGTGGTGGCCGTGTCGAGCCTCCCGGCCGTCCGCGTACTGTGCGCGAGTTGCCCCGCCGGGAGCGGGCCACCCGCCCGACGGCGCAGGCGGGATGCCGTGGCGTCGTCCCCGGCGCGGAGCAGGACCGCGACGACGACGGGGTCGTCACCCATCGCGGCGGCGAGCCGTGCCGTCTCGAGCACCGAGACGGTGTTCGTGTAGACGAGGCGGTGGTGGCCGAGCTCGCGGTAGTTCGCCCAGATCGCCGCGAGGTTCCGCTCCGCGACGTGGGCGTCCGGGTGCTCCACGTGCGGCGCCGGGTGGGCGAGGTCGAGCGTGTCGCCCTCGATGACCGCGTGCCGGACGTCTGCGCTCGCGAGGAGTTCGTGCAGGGCGTCCGCCGCCGTCGACTTCCCGACGCCGGATCGGCCGCCGATGAACAGCACCTCGGAACGGGGCACCTCAGCTCCCGAGCGAGAGCATGAGGAGTGCAGCGTCCTCGGGGCCGTAGTCGAACAGGCGGTCCCAGAACGGGTCAGCAGCCCACGGGACGTCGCCGTCGACCGGGGTGCGGTGCGCCGTCTCCACGAGCCAGTCGAGCTCCGGGACGACCGCCCGCGCGAAGGTCGGCGGCTGCCATCCGAGCGATCGCGCCGCGCTGGTGTCCAGGACGTACGGGGTCGGCGACGACCACGGCGTCGACCCGACGAAGGCCGGGGCGTCCGCGTCGAGCAGGACCTCCTCGAACACGTGGTCGAGGTGCCCGGCGACGGTGCGGACGATCTCGAGCACGGACGGCGCGGAGTCGTCGGCGACGTTGAGGATCCGCCGGTCGGGCGCATCCGCGAGCAGCCGGACGAGCGAACCGATGCCGCTGGCGGCCGTCGTGTGGTCGACGCCGCGCCCCTGGTCGGCGAGGAGCACGCGCTCACGGCCGTCCAGCGCACGCCGGACCACGAACCACTCGCGCGGGCGACCGATGCCGGGGCCGTACACCTTGGACGGGCGGAGGACGGTGACCGGGGCGCCGTGGTCGAGGAGCAGCTGCTCGGCCGCCACCTTCTGCGCTGCGTAACCGTCTCGGCTGGTCGGGTCGGCGTCGGCGGCGGTGACCGTCGGCTGCAGCTCGGTGACCGCGCCGGAGAACACCGGCTTGTCGACGGAGTTCGCGTGCCGGCCCTGCTCGTCGACGTAGACGGCCTTCGACGACACGAAGACCGTCGACCCGACGTCTCCGAGGTACGGCAGGAGCTGGGCCGCGTCGTCACGGGTGGCGCCGACGGTGTCGACGAGGAGGTCCGCACCGGGCCGGAGGAGTTCGCGGAGGACGGCCGTGTCCCGGCGGTCGCCCGGGGTGAAGGTGGCGCCGGCCGCGGTCAGTGCGTCCGCGATGTCGCCGCCCCGGCGCGCGACGACGTCCACCTGCCAGTCGTCGCCGCCGCGGCCGGAACTGTCGAGGAGTTCGCGCACAACGGCGGAACCGATGCCGCCCGTTCCGCCGAGGACGACCGCGCGCTTGGTGCTCATGTCGCCAACGCTAGTGCCGAGTGGTCCGGGCGCTCCGCGCGCTGCCGGTCCAGTCCGGGCGCTGCCGGTTCAGTCCGCGCGCTGCCGGTTCAGGAGGCGATCGGTTCCCGTCGCCACCAGTCCGCGAGGGAACCGTCGTACACCTGGACACGGTCGTGACCGAGCACCGTCAGTGCCAGGGCGTCCACGCACGCGGCGCTGCCGACGCCGCAGTAGGTGACGATCTGCTCCGAGTCGAGCACCGGCGCGAAGACGTCCGCCAGGGCCGCCGGACGGAGGAGGGCATTGGACTCCTGGTCGACCACGCGGCGCAAGGGGATCGGCGTCGTGCCGGGCACCACGTCGGGGTGCGTCGCACCGAGGACCGTCTCGTCGACCGCGAGCACGAGCGCCGCGGGCTCCGAACCGTCGACGGCTCGTTCGACGCGGGCGCGGTCCGCCCAGAGCGGACGTTCTTCGCCGGCGAGGAACGCCGCCGCCTCGACGTGGACCGCCGGTGCGCTCGTGAGGGCACCGACGCGGACCGGGCGCCCTTCGTCCCGCCACTTCACGAACCCGCCGTCGAGCACGGCGACGTCGTCGAACCCGAACGAGCGGAAGATCCACCACAGGCGGGCGGACCACTCGCCGACGCTGTCGTCGTAGACCACGACCGTCGAGGTGTTCGTGATGCCGAGTGCGCGGGCCGCCTGCTCGAAACGCTCGGCGCAGGGACGGGTGAAGGGCACGTCGGCGTCGGGCGTCGAGAAGTCCTGTACGAGGTCGGCGAAGCGGGCGCCGGGCACGTGGCCGTGTCGTTCGTAGGTGTCCCGCGCGCTCTGCCACGTCATGCCACGGCCGGTCCCCGCGGCGTGCACGGAGGCATCGAGCACGACGAGATCGTCCGCACCGAGGTGGTCGGCGAGCCACTGCGTCGACACGAGCGGCGAGGTCAAGACGGGGGCCATGGCGCTCACCATAATGCGGACCCCTGACGACCGGGAGAGGAACAGCAACAGTGCGCAATCGGGGCGGCGTGGCGGGGGCTGTGGATGAACTTCGTGCGGTGGGTGGGGTGTGGCTGTTGGCGTTGTGCGGGACCGGTGGGTGTCGGCGTGTGGGTGGTGGGCGGTGGGCGGCGGTCACGACGGACGCGGAACGACAACGTCGTTGTCGTTCGACACCGATGTTGTCGAATCGGGACTGCGGCCGAGCCGAGCCGAGCGGCGCGGCCGCGCCGGACCCGGGCGGCGGTCGCGCCGGACCGCGCGCCCCGCACGGACGAACCACGAAACGGACACTGCACCGCGAAGAATCGCGGTGCAGTGTCCGTTTCGTGGTCCTGAACGCGGCGCAGGGCGCCGATCGTCAGTGCGCGGCGGCCGGGATGCTCCCCGTCGCGTTGGCGCTGAGGTGCTCGAGCTTGGCGAGCCGCACCGACTGGCGGTTGATGAGCAGCCCGCTCGCGATCGCGACGAGCACCAACACGCCGGCCGAGATCGCGAAGGCGACGTGGTAGCCGTCGAGCGTGGCCTGCGCCTGCTGCAGCTTGGTCGGCGCGGCGGTCAGCCCGGAGAGGCTGTTCTTCACGACGTCGGCGAAGATCGTCGACAGCAGCGCCGTACCGATCGAACCGCCGATCTGCTGCATCGTGTTCACGGTGGCGGACGCGACGCCCGCATCCGCACGGGCGACACCGGTCGTCGCGGTGTTCATCGCGGACGAGAAGATCGTGCCCATGCCGAGGCCGATCACGATGAGCGCCGGCAGGACGGTGCCCGCGTAGGAGCTGTCCAGGTCGGTGCGGAGCAGCAGGAGCAGGCCCGCCGCGGCGACGAGACCCCCCGAGAAGATCAGGACCTTCGGGCCGACGCGGGGCAGCAGTCGCCCGCCGATCTGCGTCGCGGAGATCATGATCGACAGCGGCATCGGCAGGAACGCCAGACCGGTCTGCAGTGCGGAGAACCCGAGGGTCTGCTCGAGGTAGTACGTCAGGAACAGGAAGATGCCGAACATGCCGATGGCGACGAGACCGATGGCGACGAACGAGCCGCCGCGGTCACGGTCGAGCACCACGCGCAATGGGAGCAACGGGTGTGCGACGCGGGTCTCGATCACGATGAACGCGGCGATGAGCACGACGCCGGCGGCGAGCATGCCGATCGTCCACGGGTCGTCCCAGCCGTTGGTCTCGGCGTTCGAGAAGCCGTAGACCACGCCGACGAGGCCGGCGGTGATGGTGAGGACACCGGCGATGTCGATGCGCGGGCGCTCGACCTTCGGCGGCTTCGCCATGAAGATCAACGCACCGATCACGCCGAGGACGGCGAAGACGACGTTGACGTAGAGGCACCAGCGCCACGAGGCGTACTCGGTGAGGACGCCACCGAGCAGCAGGCCGATGGCCGCACCGGAGCCGGCGATCGAACCGAAGATGCCGAACGCACGACCGCGTTCCTTCGGGTCACGGAAGGTCGTCGTCAGCATGCCGAGGGCGGACGGGGCGAGCAGCGCGCCGAACGCGCCCTGCAGCGCGCGTGCCGCGACGAGCAGACCGAACGAGTCGGCCAGGCCGCCGAGGACCGAGGCGATGGCGAAGCCGACGAGCCCGATGATGAACGTGTTCTTCCGGCCGAAGAGGTCACCGAGACGGCCACCCAGGAGCAGGAGCGAGCCGAACGCCAGGGAGTAGGCGGTGACGATCCACTGCCGCTGGTCGGTGCCGAACCCGAGGTCCGCCTGAGCCGAGGGTAGGGCGATGTTCACGATGGTGGCGTCGAGCACGACCATGAGCTGCGCGAGAGCGATCACCGCAAGGGCGATCCACCGGTGCTCGGTGCGACCGGTCGGGGTGGGAGTCGGTGCGGCGCCCGTACGGGCGGGCGAAGTCTGTTCTGCCGTCACGGCAGCCTCCTCGGGAGTGAGTGGAGGGAAGAAGCGCACACCGTCGGGCGTTTCCGGGAGGGGAGGAAGCGGATGCGAGGCATCCGCTTCGAGTCAGTGTAGACCGAAACGGAAGGTCCGCATCCACTTATTCCCAGAAAGTTCAACTAGGTTCGGAATCGTGAGCACCATCGACCAGCACGCCGATCTCGATCGGCCTCTCCGCGCTGACGCAGCACGCAACCGCGAGCTGATCCTGCAGACGGCACGCAAGTGCTTCGCGGAGCGCGGGCTCTCGGTCACACTCAACGACATCGCGCACGAAGCGGGCGTCGGCGTCGGCACGGTGTACCGCCGGTTCGCCGACAAGGACTCCCTGATCGAGGCGCTGCTCGCGACCAAGTTCGACGCGATGAACGCCGCGGCGGCACGTGCTGCGGAGGAGATCGACCCGCGGGAGTCGCTCCGCCTGTACCTGATGGGCGTGTTCGAGTTCCGCGCACGCGACCGTGCCCTGGCCGACGCGATCGTCCGCGCGGGCAAGTCCCGGCCCTCGATCGTGCAGGAACGTGATCGCCTCGAGACCCAGGTCAGCGACATCATCGGCCGCGCGCGGGACGCCGGCGTGGTGCGGGCGGGCTTCGACTACCGCGACCTGCCCATGCTCACCGCGATGATCGGCGCCGTGGCCGACGCCACCCGCGCACACGACCCCGACGCCTGGCGCCGGTACGCCCAGGTCGTCATCGACGGGGTGCTGCCGCCGACCGCGGCGGACGCGATGCTCGGCAGCCCGCTCGACCGCGAGACGATCGAGCGCGCACTGCACGCCCAGTCCTGACGGGTCGGGGGGACGCCGCACCCAGCGGACGCATCTTCCGACACCGCAGCAGTCGAACGACTCGCGCGGTGTCGAGCACGTGGCGCGACGCCGAACCTGCGCCGACCCGCGCAACGGCCCCGCAACGCGCCGCTACAACCAGCTCGGCAACCAGTAGTGCGACCGGATGAAGTCCCACGGGACCTGCAGCGCCGTCCACATCGGGTACCAGTACGCCGAGGCGAGCAGCACCACCCCGAGGTACACCCCGATCCAGATGACAGCGCGGGTCCGCCGTGGCCGTGGATCGTCCCGTGACCCGAGCAGCAGCCCGATCGCCGCGGCCAGCGCCATCACCATGAAGGGCTCGAACGCGATCGTGTAGAACTGGAACACGGTCCGGTTCACGTAGAGCAGCCACGGCAGGTAGCCCGCCGCGACGCCCATCACGACGAAGCCGTACTCCCATCGCCGGTGCAGCACGAAGAGCACGAGCAGCGCGATGACGGCAGCGACCGACGGGTACCAGATGAACGGGTTCGCGATGCCCGTGATCGCCGCGCCGCACCGCTCCGCCGCGCAGCCGTCCTGCCCGGCGTTCGTCCCCACGTAGTACATCGACGTCGGGCGCTGCATGAAGAGCCACAGCAGCGGGTTCGCCTGGTACGAGTGCGGGGTGTGCAGGCCGATGTTGAAGCCGTAGATCTCGGACTGGTAGTGCCACCAGTTCTGCACGCTGTCGGGCACCCAGGACAGGATCCCTCGCCAGCGCTGCCCGCCGGAGGCGATCCAGTCGCGGTCCCAGCCGTCCTTCGACACGAACCACCCGGTCCAGGACGCCAGGTACGTGGCGGCGGCGATCGGCACGGTCAGGACGAACGAGACCGGCGCCTGCTGCAGGAACGCGCTCGAGGACCAGAACTCGATCCCGGCGCGCTTGCGCATCATCATGTCGCTCAACACGGAGTAGAGCGCGAAGAACGCCAGGAAGTACAGTCCGGTCCACTTCGTGCTCGTCGCGAGTCCCATCGCGAGCCCCATGCCGATCAGCCACGGCCGCCACCAGAGCGCGGGCCCCCAGAGGGTGTCCCGTCCGTCCGCCGCCCGGCGAGCGACCCAGGCGTCCAGCCGCCGGGTCGTCCACCGCCGGTCGAGCAGCAGCGCCCCGAACCCGAGGACCACGAAGAACGTCACGATGCCGTCGAGGAGCGTCACCCGCGACATCACGATCGCCTGACCGTCGACCGCCATGAAGCCGCCAGCGAGCGTGCCGACGAGCGTGGACCGGAACAGGGACCGGGCGATCACGGCGACGAGGAACACGGTCGCGATGCCCAGCACCGCGACGGTGAAACGCCAGCCGAAGGCGTTGTCCGGGCCGAACAGCAACATGCCGAGGCCGATGAGGTACTTGCCGAGCGGCGGGTGCGCGATGAACTCGGCGGCGCTCGTGAAGATCGAGGTCTCGCCGGAAGCGAAGCGCTCGTCCGTCGTGGGGGCGGTGTCGTCGGTGGGGTTCGCGGGCCACGTGCCCTCGTACCCGAGGTGCACGATCGACCAGCCGTCCTTGACGTAGTAGGTCTCGTCGAACACGAGCGAGTGCGGCCGTCCGAGGTCGATCAACCTGAGCAGCGCAGCGAGCACGGTGACGGCGATCGGGCCGGCCCACCGCCAGGCGGCGACCCGCCAGGAGACCGACATGAGGCGCACCCACCAGTCGTCGAGGCGCGACCCACGGGGTACTGCGGGCGCAGTGTCGAGTGCGTCGGCCAGGTCCGTGGTCACCCGCAGCATCCTACGGATGCGGCGCCTGCGCTCGCTGCGTCCACAATGGGGCGTGTGATCGTCCTCGCAGCAACTCCCATCGGCAACCTCGGCGACGCGTCCCGCCGACTGGTCGAGACACTGTCGAACGCGACCGTCGTGGCAGCGGAGGACACCAGGACCGCGATCCACCTGATGCGTGCCCTCGGCATCGAGAACCGTCCGCGGCTGATCGCGCTCCACGAGCACAACGAGCGGGCCAAGGCGGCCGAGGTCGTCGAGCTCGCCCGGGATGAGGACGTCGTGGTCCTGACCGACGCCGGCATGCCCGCGATCAGCGACCCGGGGTTCCCCCTGGTCGAGGCCGCTGCGGCAGCGGGGGTGACCGTCACGGCGCTCCCGGGGCCGTCCGCGGTGCTCATGGCGCTCGCCGTGTCCGGGCTGCCGACCGACCGCTTCACGTTCGAGGGGTTCCCGACCCGCAAGGCTGGGGAACGCCGTCGGGGGTTCGAGGCCCTCGCCGGGGAGCAGCGGACGATGGTCTTCTTCGAGTCGCCGCACCGGCTCGCGGACACGCTGACCGACATGGGTGCCGGCTTCGGGGGCGACCGTCGCGCAGTTGTCTGCCGTGAGCTCACGAAGCTGTACGAAGAGGTCAAGCGCGGTTCGCTGGCCGAGCTGGCCGAGTGGGCCGCCGACGGCGTGAGGGGCGAGATCTGCATCGTCGTGGCCGGGGCGTCCGGTTCCGCGGACGACGTCACGATCGAGGAGGGGGTCCGCCTCGTGCTGGAGCGGGTCGCGTCGGGGACCCGGATGAAGGAGGCGTCAGCCGCCGTCGCGGACGCGACGGGGCTGTCCAAGCGGGACCTGTACGAGGGTGCGCTGGCGGCGCGGTAGACGCGACGAACACCGGACGGGAGGCCCGGTGCGGGCCCGCCACGGGCCTCCCGTCCGGGTTTTCCACAGTCCACTGCCGGACGCGTCATGCGGTTGCCGCGCGCCCGTAGGATGGTCCGCATGTCCGACGGCTCCTCGTTCAGCATCACCACGCCGATCTTCTACGTGAACGACGTTCCCCACATCGGGCACGCCTACACAGAGGTCGCCGCGGACTTCCTCGCGCGCTGGCACCGTCAGCGCGGTGACGACACCTGGCTCCTCACCGGCACCGACGAGCACGGGCAGAAGATCCTGCGCACCGCCTCGGCGAACGACGTCTCCCCGAAGGAGTGGGCGGACCGCCTCGTCACGGACGCCTGGAAGCCGCTGCTCGACACCGTCGACATCGCCAACGACGACTTCATCCGGACCACCGACGAACGCCACGAGCGCGGCGTGACCGCGTTCCTGCAGAAGCTCCACGACGACGGCTACATCTACGCCGGCGAGTTCGAGGGCTTCTACTGCGTGGGCTGCGAAGAGTACAAGCAGCCGAGCGACCTGGTTCCCGGCACCGGTGCGTACGAAGGCCAGCAGGTCTGCGCGATCCACTCCATCCCGGTGGAGGTGTTGTCCGAGCGCAACTACTTCTTCCGGATGTCCGACTTCGAGCAGCGCCTGCTCGACCTCTACGAATCGAACCCGGAGTTCATCCAGCCGGAGAGCGTCCGCAACGAGATCGTCTCCTTCGTCAAGCAGGGCCTCCGCGACCTCTCGATCTCGCGGTCGAGCTTCGACTGGGGCATCAAGATCCCCTGGGACCACGACCACGTGCTCTACGTCTGGTTCGACGCGCTGCTGAACTACGTCACGGCGCTCGGCTACGGCAGCGACGACGACGAAGCCTTCCAGCGCCTCTGGCCGAGCGTGCACATCGTCGGCAAGGACATCGCCCGGTTCCACGCGGTGATCTGGCCCGCCATGCTGATGGCAGCAGGGCTCCCGGTCCCGAAGCGCGTCTTCGGCCACGGGTGGTTGCTGGTCGGCGGCGAGAAGATGTCGAAGTCGAAGCTGACCGGCATCGCCCCGTCGGAGATCACCGACACGTTCGGCTCCGACGCGTTCCGGTACTACTTCCTCCGCGCGATCACCTTCGGGCAAGACGGCAACTTCAGCTGGGAAGACATCTCGGCGCGGTACCAGGCCGAACTCGCGAACGGTTTCGGCAACCTGGCGTCGCGCATCCTGGCGATGCTCGAGAAGTACTTCGGCGGCGCGGTCCCGGCGCGGGGCGAGCTCTCGGCGTCCGACGTCGCGATCGACGACCTGGCGAAGTCCGTCACCGAGCGGGCCGACGCGGCGATCGCGGCCTTCGCACCGCACGACGCGATCGCGACCACGTGGGAACTCGTCGACGCGCTGAACGGGTACATCACCGAGCAGCAGCCGTGGGCCCTCGCCAAGGACGACGCCCAGCGCGAGCGCCTCGGCACGGTGCTGGCGACGGCGCTCCGTGGCCTCGGTACCGTCGCGGTCCTCGCCGCGCCCGTGATGCCGAAGGCGACCGAGAAGCTCTGGGCCTCCATCGGTGCCGGCGGGTCGATCGCCGAACAGCGTGTGGACCGCGCGTACGACTGGCAGGGCGCGTCGCAGGTGACGCCGCTCGAGTCCGGGCTGTTCCCGCGCATCGAGCAGGCGGAACAGGGCGCGGCGTGACCGACGCCCACCTCCGTTCGCGTGGCGACGGCGACGGGTCGAAGCGCGACCTGACGTACCCGCCGCTGCCGGAAGCGCTCGTGGTGCCCGTCTACGACAACCACACCCACATGGAGATCGCCGACGGCGGTCCCGACGGGGCGCTCGACTACCGGGAACACCTCGACCGTGCGTCGAGTGTCGGGGTCCGCGGCGTCGTGCAGGTCGGGACCGACCTCGCGACCTCGCAGTGGTCGGCGGCGATCGCGGCGCGCGAGCCTCGCGTGCTGGCCGCCGTGGCGCTGCACCCGAACGAAGCGCCGCTCCTGGCGGAGCGGGGGCTCCTCGACGAGCACCTCGCGGGCATCGAAGCACTCGCCGCGCTGCCGCGGGTGCGCGCGATCGGTGAGACCGGGCTCGACTTCTTCCGCACCGGCGACGAAGGCCGTGACGCCCAGGTGCGTTCCTTCGAGGAGCACATCCGCATCGCGAAGGAGCACGACCTCGCGCTGACCATCCACGACCGCGACGCGCACGACGCCGTGGTCGAGGTCCTCGACCGCGTCGGCGCCCCGGAGAAGACGGTGTTCCACTGCTTCTCGGGTGGGCCGGACCTGGCACGCCTGTGCTCCGAGCGCGGCTGGTACATGTCGTTCGCCGGCACGGTGACGTTCAAGAACGCTGCGCTCCTCCGCGAAGCGCTCGAGGTCGCTCCGCGTCGCCTGCTCTTGGTCGAGACGGACGCGCCGTACCTCACGCCGACGCCGTACCGTGGTCGCCCGAACGCGCCGTACCTCATCCCGCTCACCCTCCGGTCCATGGCCGACACCCTCGGCACGGACCCGTCGATGCTCGCGGCGCAGATCGCGTCGAACACCGAGCTCGTCTACGGCGCCTGGGATGCCGAGCCCGTGACGGTCGACGAATGAGCGCACTGCTCGGCCCGGCCGAGATCCGCGAGCTGGCCGCGCAGCTCGACGTCACCCCGACGAAGAAGCTCGGCCAGAACTTCGTGCACGACGCCAACACCGTGCGGCGCATCGTCGCCGCGGGTGGCGTGACCGCCGACGCACAGGTGCTCGAGGTCGGACCGGGCCTCGGCTCCCTGACCCTGGGGCTGACCGAGACCGGCGCTCCGGTCACCGCCGTCGAGATCGACGCCCGGCTCGCGGCGCAGCTGCCCACCACGGTGTCCGCGATGCAGCCGTCCGCGCGGCTGACGGTCGTGCACCAGGACGCACTGCAGGTGTCCGCGGACGACCTCCCCGCAGCACCGACGCACCTCGTCGCGAACCTGCCGTACAACGTCTCCGTGCCGGTCCTCCTGCACCTGCTCGCGACCTTCCCGTCGATCGAACGGTCGCTCGTGATGGTCCAGGCCGAGGTCGGGTACCGCCTCGCCGCGGACCCGGGCAGCAAGGTCTACGGGTCGCCGAGCGTCAAGGCCGCCTGGTACGGCACCTGGCGGATCGCCGGACAGGTCAGCCGCCAGGTGTTCTGGCCGGTGCCGAACGTGGACAGTGTGCTCGTGGGGTTCCAGCGGCACGATCCCCCGGGGGACGAGCAGCTTCGTGCGCAGGTCTTCGCCCTGGTCGACGCGGCCTTCCAGCAGCGGCGGAAGATGCTCCGGCAGGCGCTGTCGGGCGTCCTCGGCGGCAGTGCGCACGCGTCCCAGGTGCTCGAGGCAGCCGGGATCGCCCCGACGGCCCGCGGTGAAGCGCTCGGCGTCGACGACTTCGTCCGGCTCGGTCGGACGGTCCTCTCCGAAGGCGCCCGCGAGGGCGAAGACACCCGCGAGGGCGAAGGCGCCCGCGAGGGCGAAGGCGACGCCCAGGCCTAGTCCGCGCTGCCGGTCATGACGCGCTGACGTCGACCACCGTGCCGCCCGTCAGCGCGACGAGCTGGTCGAAGGTCAGCGGCATCACCGAGTTCGCCGTGCCGGCCGCCGACCACACCGGGTCGTACTCGGCGAGGGCGCGGTCGACCACGGTCCGGATCGGCTGCGGGTGTCCGACGGGGGAGACGCCGCCGATCGGCTGACCGGTGACCTCCCGCACCTGTTTCGCGGTGGCCATCCCGAGTTCCGCGACCCCGAGCGCGCCGGCGAGCACCGCGGTGTCGACGCGGTGCCGGCCGGAGGTCATCACCAGGAGCGGCTCGCCGTCGGCCAGGAAGAGCAGGCTGCTCGCGATGGCGCCGACCTCGGTGCCGAGCGCCGCCGCTGCCTGGGCTGCCGTGTGCGTGGAGTCGGGGAGCTCTCGCGCTTCGGTCTCGACGCCGGCCTCGGCGACGATCCGCTGGATGTCCTGCATGCGTGCGTTCACGTCCCCATCCTGTCCGAGGGTGCCGGAGCCCGTTCCGGATGTTGCATACGGATTCCTTGCTCGCCATGCGTCAAGGCTCCTACTGTCGCTGCATCGACCACGAACTGCGCGACCCGCGCGAACCGGAGGAACCATGTCGCCGAGGACCGACCACCGCAGCGCTCGACGAGCACGACTCATCGAGCGACGTATCGAAGAGCGCGACCGCGAGCGACGCGCAGCGCGGCGACGGCTCATCGCCCGGCTCCCGTCGATGACCACGGACGAGCGCGTACGCGTCGTCCACGAAGCGACGACCGGCCTCCGGTTCCGGACCTCGTTCGACGGCATCGTGTAGCCGTGCCGTCTGTACCGCAGTCGCGCCGCTCCCGGGATCGCAACGTCGCGTCGTACGCCGACCTCGAGACCTTGCCGAGCGCGGTGGTTCTCGACACGTCCTTCGTCGTCCGTGCTCTCGTGGAGACTGAGGTCGGTCACGACGAGGCAGGGGCGTTCTTGAAGCGTCTGACATCGTCACGGTCGTTCGTGCTCTACAGCGCGTTGCTCGAGATCGAGTTGGCCGAAGCAGCCTTCAAGATCGCGATCAAGGAGCGTCACGGCAATCGTGCGTGGCCGATGAAACGATCGGACGGACGAGTCCGACGGCGTGCCGCGCGCGTCGCCGACGAACTCATCCACCGATGGCGGACCGCCGTCGGGCCGTCGCCGAGCACGAGCATCAACCTCGCCAGCGTCACTGATCCGGCCTTCCAGCTCATGCGCCGCTACGGTCTCGGCTCGTACGACGCCGTCCACGCGGCGACGGTCGCGTACACCGGCGCGACCGCGCTCGTCACGAACGACGTCGGCTTCGCGGCCGTGCCGGCTGGCGAGCTCCGGCTCCTCGTGGACGAGAGCCGGCTCGATGCTGCGCGCCGGCGCCGGGCAACTGCCGGACCAGGCGGATCAGTGGCGGCGTGACGCCAGCATCTCGATGAGCTGCTGCTGGTTCCCGTCGCGCTCCGCCCACCGCAGCGGCAGGACGTTCTGCACGAGGATCTCCGGCGCCGCTCCCGACTCCAGCAGCGCGATGACCTCGTCCAGGAAGTCGTCGAGCGGCATCCCGCCGAAGTCCACGCCCGCACCCTGCAGGTCGGTGGCGACGGCCGGGGGCACGAGCTCCAGCACGGACACCGACGACTCGACGAGCTGCTGACGCAGGGACAGCGTGTACGAGTGCACGGCAGCCTTCGTGGCGTTGTACGTCGGGGTGGCGGCGAGCGGGGTGAACGCGAGTCCGGACGACACGGTGACGACGGTGGCCGCCGGTCGAGACAGCAGGTGCGGCAGGAACGCGTCGATCAGCCGGATGGTGCCGAGCAGGTTCGTCGAGACGGTGTCGACCGCGTCGGCCAGGTGCGACGACGACCGGAGGTCCTCCTGCCGCATGATCCCGGACATCGTGACGAGGGTGTCGAGCGCCGGGTACGCCTCGATGACGGATGCCGCGGCCGCGGTGATGGAAGCCGGGTCGCTCACGTCGATCTCGACGGTGCCGAAGCCGTGCTCGGCAGCGAGGGACTCGAGCAGTGCACGACGGCGTCCACCGATGACGACGGTGCTCCCCGCTTCCTGCAGACGGAGGGCGAGACCCAGGCCGATGCCGGACGTGGCGCCGGGGATGAAGACGGTTGCGTTGGTGATGTCCATGACGACCACGATCCGCGAACGAGCGGACGACAACCAGAGCCCGGTCATCGGGGGACCGCCGATCCCTGGCACGCGGAGAGGACGAGCAGGAGACTGGACGCATGGACCGTGCAGCGCTCGCCGACTTCCTCCGCCGTCGCCGTGAGCTGCTGCGCCCGGAGGACGTCGGCCTCGGCGAGGGCGCCCGACGCCGGACGCCGGGCCTCCGGCGTGAGGAAGTGGCGTCGCTCGCGGGCATGTCCGTCGACTACTACACCCGGCTCGAGCAGCAGCGCGGTCCGCAGCCGTCGGAGCAGATGATCGCCGCGATCGCCCGGGCGCTCCGCTGCTCACTCGACGAACGCGACCACCTCTTCCGTCTCGCCGGGCACAACGCGCCGGTCCGGGTGCACCGCAGCGACCACGTCGACCCCGCGATCCTCCGGGTGCTCGACCGGCTCGAGGACACCCCGGCGATCGTGGTGAGCGACCTCGGCGAGACCCTGGTCGAGAACCGCCTCGGTGCGGCGCTCCTCGGCTCCACCGTCGGCCTGACCGGGAACGAGCGGTACCAGCCGTGGCGCTGGTTCATGACGGCGGCGGAACCCGCGAAGTACGCGCCGGAGCAGCACGACCGGCTCGCTCGGGCCCAGGTCGCGGGGCTCCGCGCGGCGGTGGGTGCCGCCGGGCCGGGTGACCGCCGGGCAGCGGCGCTCATCACGGACCTCGAGGCCGAGAGCCCGGCGTTCCGCGACCTCTGGGCGTTGCACGAGGTCGCCTCCCGGTGGGAGGACCACAAGACCTTCGTGCATCCCGAACTCGGTCGGATCACGGTGGACTGCCAGGTGCTGCACACGACGAACCGGGCCCAGGCGCTCCTGCTGTTCACCGCTCCCGCGGGCAGCGAGGACGCGCAGAAGCTCGAGCTCCTCGGCGTCGTCGGCCACCAGGTGTTCAGCAACTGACGCGGGTCGAACCGGTGCACCTCAGCCTGCTGGCTTCTCCACGTCGGATGGCCTAGTCTTGCGGTGCAGGACGCCAACGAGCCTCCCGCACCCAGCCAACGCCCCGCTCACCGCGGGGCGTTGTGTCATTCCGGGCACCAGATGTAGTCGACGATCTTGATCTCGTCGACGAGAGTGACGATCTTGGCGACAGCCGCTGCGGACCGCGGATCCCGCTCCTCCACGGTCTTCGATCGATTGAGGAAGGACGTCGCGAAGTCGGCGGCCTGCAGCATCCGGCTCTCGTGAGACGGGCCGAAGTAGATGGTGTCGGCGATCCGGGTCAGCGGCTGCTTCGTGTACCCGCTCGCGCTTCCCACCTTGAAACTGCGCAGGCTGCGTCTCGCGCCGGCTGCCGTGTGGTGCTCGTCGGCGAGGACGAGTCCGAGCTGTTCTTGCTCGTCGACCCAGGCGAGACGCTCGTGCACGCATTCGAGGAGTTGGGCGAGAGTCAGGAGATGCGCGGGGTAGGCGCGGGCTCCGTAGCGGCGTCGGTGTGCTCGGAGATCGATGCCTCGGAACACGATCGACGCCGTCGACCTTGCGAGGATCTTCGCCACGAGGATGCAGGCCTTCACTCGCCACGCGACGGGTACTCGCTTCCACTCTTGCTCGCCGTGGAACATGTCGACAGCGTGGAACTCTGTGGCGGGGTCGAAGCCCGGGATCTCCCTCGAGAGCAGTGTCGCGACGCCTTCGAGCCCCTGTTCGATCGAACGCACGGCGTCAGCGTCAGCCAACAGCGCGCCGAAGAAGTAGTAGGCATCGTCCCGAGCGGATTCGTCGATGAAGATGAGGCGCACGGCGGACCAGCATACTGATACTCCAGTTGTGGACGGGGAACCGCAACAGCGCGTCACACGCCTGGCAACGCCTGGTACACCATGCCTAGTGTGGGCGTGTGAGCACTCCGCGCGTGTACGTCATCCACGAGAACCCCGAGTGGTTCCCGCCGCTCGCCGCCGCCTTCGAGGCCGAGGGCGTCCCGGTCGAGGAGATCCTCCTCACCGAGGGCCAGATCGACCTCGCAGCAGATCCGGAACCGGGCGTCTACTGGAGCCGGATGTCGGCGTCGAGTCACACCCGCGGGCACGAGCACAGCAAGGAGTACACCCGCGCGGTCCTCGGCTGGCTCGAGCGTGCCGGGCGCCAGGTGGTCGGTGGCAGCCACGTGCTCGAGCTCGAGGTGTCGAAGGTCGCCCAGCACGGCCTGCTCCAGCGGGCGGGCTTCGACGTGCCCCGCACCACCGCGGTGTTCGGCAGGAGCACCCTCACGGCCGCGGCCCACGCGTTCACGGACGGCCAGGACGTGCCGTTCATCACGAAGCACAACCAGGGCGGCAAGGGCCTCGGCGTCCGTCGGTTCGACTCGCTCGCCGAGTTCGACGCGTACGTCGACTCGCCGGAGTTCGAGGAGCCGATCGACGGCATCACCCTGCTGCAGGAGTACCTGACGGCGCGCGAGCCCTTCATCACCCGGGTCGAGTTCGTCGGCGGCGAGTTCGTCTACGCCGTCCGCGTGGACACGAGCGCGGGCAGCTTCGAGCTCTGCCCGGCGGACGCCTGCGAGGTCCCCCAGGTCATCGCCGGAGCGGTGTGCGACGTCCCCGGAACGGACGGGCCGAGCGCGTTCGCAGTACGAGAGGACGTCACCGCGACCCACCCGCTCGTGCAGCAGCTCCGCACGTTCCTCGCCGACCAGCGCATCCAGATCGCGGGCGTCGAGTTCATGGAGACCACCGACGGCCGCACCGTCGTCTACGACATCAACACGAACACGAACTACAACCCCGCCGTCGAGGAGAGCGCGCCGGCCTCCGGCCCGCGCTCCATCGCGCGTTTCCTCGGCGGACTGCTCGACAGCGAGTACGCGACGGCACCGGCCGGCGCGGCCGTCACGGCCTGAGAACGCGACCGAACACCGGACGGGAGGACCGTGGCGGCCCCGCCACGAGCCTCCCGTCCGTCCCTCCCCACCTCCCCAAGGAACTCACCCCGTGCGATTCGGATACTGGACCCCGCTCTTCGGCGGCTGGCTGCGCAACGTCGACAACGAGCACATGCCGGTCACCTTCGACTACGTGAAGCGACTGGCGCAGCGCGCCGAGCGGATCGGCTTCGACCTGACGCTCGTGCCGGAGCTGAACCTCAACGACATCAAGGGCGTCGCGGCGCCGTCGCTCGAGGCCTGGGCGCTCGCGGCGGCCATCGCGGCGACGACCGACCGCCTCGAGATCATGGCGGCGATGCGCCCGGGCTACCACCTGCCGGCCGTGACGGCGAAGCAGGCCGCGACGATCGACGACATCTCCGGTGGCCGCTTCACCTTCAACGTGGTGAGCGCGTGGTGGGCCGAGGAGGCACGCCAGTACGGCGGGATCTTCTCCGAGCACGACGACCGGTACAAGCGCACCGCGGAGTTCGTGGAGATCATGAAGGGCCTCTGGCGGGAGACCCCGTACTCGTTCTCCGGCGAGTACTACGACATCCAGAACGCCCACCTCGAGCCGAAGCCGCGCGTCACGCCGCGCATCTACGCCGGCGGTGAGAGCGAGGCCGGCAAGGCGAGCATCACCCACTACGCCGACGCCTACGTGACCCACGGCGGAACGGTCGAGGAGCTCCGGAAGAAGATCGCCGAGATGCGCCGTCGTCGTGATGAGGCCGGGCTGCCGCCGTTCGAGGCGTTCGGCATGGCCGCCTACGCGATCGTCCGGGAGACCGAGGAGGAGGCGCAGGCCGAGCTCGCGCGGATCACCGACGTCCAGCACGGCAACGCGTACGAGTCGTACCAGGACTTCATCTCGAAGTCGCAGCTCGAGCACGTGCCCTCGCTCGAGGACTACTCGGTGTCGAACCGTGGGCTCCGGCCGAACTTCGTCGGGACCCCGGCGCAGGTCGCCGAGCGGATCCGGGAGTTCGAGGACGCCGGCGTCGACACCCTGCTGCTGCAGTTCTCCCCGCAGCTGGAGGAGATGGAGCGGTTCGGCGAGCAGGTCATCCCGCTCGTGCGCCCGTCGGTCGTGCCGGCGGGAGCCGCGGGAGTCGTCTCGTGAGCGAGGGCGACTGGAAGTTCGAGACCCGGCAGATCCGCGCCGGCTTCAAGGCCGACCCGGGGTTCGGGGCGAACGTGCCGCCGATCGCGCAGAGCGCCGCCTTCGTCTACCCGTCGGGGGAGGACGCGGCGGACCGGTTCATGCTCAACGCGCCGGGGCACACCTATTCGCGCGTGAACAACCCGTCCGCGGCAGCGCTGGAGCGGCGGATCGCGGACCTCGAGGGCGGCGTCGCGGCGCTCGCGCTGGCGTCCGGCCAAGCCGCGACCTCGCTCGCGGTGCTGGGGCTCGCGCGTGCCGGGGACCACATCGTGTCGAGCGCCTCGTTGTACGGCGCGACCTACACGCTCTTCGCCTCGACGCTGAAGGACCTCGGCATCTCCTTCACGTTCGTGCAGGACCCGACGGACCTGGCCGAGTGGGCTGCCGCGGTGCGACCGGAGACCCGGGCGTTCTTCGGTGAGTCGATCCCGAACCCGCGCGGCGACGTGCTCGACTTCGCGGGGGTCGCGGGTGTCGCGCACGACGCCGGTGTACCGCTCATCGTCGACAACACGATCGCGACGCCGTACCTGGTCCGCCCGATCGAGCACGGCGCCGACATCGTCGTGCACTCGGCGACGAAGTACCTCGCCGGGCACGGCAGCGCGATCGCGGGGCTGATCGTCGACGGCGGCACGTTCGACTGGGCGGCCCACCCGGAGAAGTACCCGCAGCTGACGTCGACGGAGCAGTCCGGCTTCGCGAACACGAACTTCGCGGAGAAGTTCGGACCGCGCGCGTTCATCCAGCGGACCCGGTCGAAGCTCTCGGCGGACCTCGGCCCAGCGATCGCACCGTTCACCGCCTTCCTGGTGCTGCAGGGCATCCAGACGCTGTCGCTCCGGATGGACCGGCACGTGTCCAACGCCGCGGCCGTGGCGTCGTGGCTCGACGCGCACGACCAGGTCGAGCACGTGCACTACGCCGGGCTGCCGGACTCCCCGTGGCACCACCTGCAGCAGCGCTACGTCCCGAAGGGGCCGTCGGCGGTGCTGTCGTTCGACCTGGCCGGCGGGGTGGAGGCCGGACGCCGGTTCGTCGAGGCGCTCGAACTGTTCGACCACGTCTCGAACATCGGCGACGTGCGCTCGCTCGTCGTGCACCCGGCGTCGACGACCCACGTCCAGATGACGACCGCGGAGCGGGCATCCGCCGGCGTCGGGGACGGGCTCATCCGCCTGTCGATCGGCCTCGAGCACCAGGACGACATCCTGGCGGACCTGGAGCGCGGTTTCACGGCAGCGCGCGCGGGATAGGTTGGTCGCATGACCTCGCTGGCCGCACCCACGCGCGTGCGGACGCGCGCTCCCGGCAAGATCAACGTCTTCCTGTCCGTGGGTGCGCTGCAGGAGGACGGCTACCACGACGTGGCGACGGCCTACCAGGCGGTCTCCCTGTTCGAGGACGTCACGGCGGAGCTCGCCGACGACTTCTCGGTGTCGTTCACCGGCCCGATCGACACGTCGTCGGTGCCGGTCGACGGCTCGAACCTCGCGATCCGCGCCGCCCGGCTCGTCGCCGAGTCCGCCGGGTACACCGGGGGCGTCCGGCTCACCATCGACAAGCAGGTGCCGGTCGCCGGCGGGATGGGCGGCGGATCGGCGGACGCCGCGGCGACGCTCCTCGCCGTGGACACGCTCTGGGGCACCGGGCTCGGTCGTGAGGAGCTGCTCCGGATCGCCGCGGAGCTCGGCGCCGACGTGCCGTTCGCCTTCGCGGGCGGGACCGCGGTCGGGACCGGGAGGGGCGACGAGCTCAGCCCGGCGCTCGCGAAGGGCGAGTTCCACTGGGTCCTCGGTCTGAGCGACGACGGGCTCTCCACACCGGCCGTGTACCGCGCGCTCGACGCGCACCGGGAGCGCTACCGGGCGGACATCGCGCCGGCGCCGTCGACCCCCGTGGTCGAGGCGAACGTGCTCCAGGCGCTCCGTGCCGGGGACCCGGACCTCCTCGCCGACTGCCTGCACAACGACCTGCAGGCGCCGGCGATGCGACTGCAGCCGTCGCTCGCCAAGACGCTCGAGCTGGGGGAGCGCTCCGGAGCGCTGGCGGGGCTGGTCTCCGGCAGCGGACCGACGGTGGCGTTCCTGGTGGCGGACACCGACTCCGCGCTCGAGGTCCAGGTCGCGCTGAGTGCCGCGGGACTCGTCGCCGTCCGGGCGACCGGTCCGGTGCACGGCGCGCGCGTCGTGCACTGACGACCAGCGTCAGTCGGCGAGGCGCTGGAACAGCACGTGGTCCTGCCACTCGCCGGCGATGCGCAGGTACCGCGGCGCGTAGCCGTAGCGCTCGAAGCCGTTCTTCTCGAGGACCCGCTGGGACCGCTCGTTGTGCGGGAGCGTCCCCGCCTCGACCCGGTGCAGCCCGAGCCGTTCGAACGCCATCCGGGTCGCGAGCCCCACGGCAGCGGTCGCGGCACCCCGGCCGCCGGCGTCCTCGGAGACCCAGTAGCCGAGCGTCGCGGAGCAGAACGCGCCCATCACGATCGAGTTGAGGTTCATCCGGCCGACCACGGCACCGTCGGTGGTGATCACGAGCGGCATCATCGTGCCCTGCTCGCGGCGGCGGATCGACGCCAGGACCTCGGTGCGCTGGCCGTCCTCGGTGAAGAACGAGTCCGGACGGTACGGGTCCCACGGGGCGAGCCAGGCGCGGTTCCGTGCGAGCAGGGACGCGAGGGCCGGGGCGTCGGCGGGTTCGATCGGGCGGACGTCGTGCTCCATCCCGGCAGCATGGCACAGGCCGCGACCGACGACGCCCCGACGCCCGGCAGCGCCACCAGGGCTGCGCCGTCAGTGCGCTCGGACGTACTCCGTCATGATCACGGTGCCGGTCTCCCAGTGCTGCTCCGCGACGAACCCGTGCGACCGGAGCACGGCGGCCGCCTCGGGTTCGATGTTCCGCGACGTCCCGCCGACGAACCACACGGTGTCGATGTCGTCGAGCCGGGCGGGGATCGTCGTCGCGAGGTCCCCGGTCCGGTTCCAGAGCACCCCCGACGCAGCGCCGTTCGACCGCACGCCGAGGTCGGTCATCCCGGTGAACGCCCACGGGTAGGACACCCGGATGATGTCGGCGGTCGTGCCCGGGTGCCCGTAGACGCTGCCGAAGACGACACCCTCGTCCGCATCGGGGCGGTCGTCGCGCGCCCCGTTGATGATGGAGGCGGCGTTCGCCCACGTCGAGTCCTGCTTCGAACGGGGGGTCTTCACGTCGATGGCGGTGGGGACGGAGAGCACGAGGGCGAGCACGACGGCGCCGGCCAGCACCGCGCGCGGACGGACGAGCGTGATCGCGAGGGCGATCAGGATCGCGACGAACGGCAGGCTGAGACTGGCGTACTTCGGCGAGTAGAGGTGCTCGCCGGCCGCGGTGACGCCGACGAGGACGGCGGTCGGGACGACGGCGAGCGGCAGCGCCACCCGGACCGCCTGCATCCGGAAGAGGGCACGCACGCTGGGGGACCGGCGGTGCGACTGCACCACGGCGGTGACCACGCCGATGCCCATCAGCGTCCACGCGCCGGCGGCGTACCAGTCCACCCCGCCGAACCAGGCGGTCGCGAACACCTGCGCGTCGGTCCGGGACGTGATGCCCGCGATCCAGGACACCTGCTTCGACTGTGAGGACACGGCCAGCACGAAGGGGGAGACCGCGCCGGCGGCAGCGACGGCAGCGATCGCCCACAGCACCCAGGTCCGACGGGAGACCAGCGGTGCGGGGAGCGCGGCGTCGCGTCGCGCCATCGTGGCCCGGCGGACCTCGAATCGCCGGGCGAACGTGATCCAGAGCAGCACCACGGCGTGGGCGACCACGGCGAGCGCGAGGTAGACGTTGAACGTGACGGCGACCAGTGCGAGGACGCCGTAGGTGATCCACCACCGTGTCGGCCGAACGCCGGACCGGGTCCGGCGGACCGCGGTCAGGGCGACGAGGGTCAGGCAGACCGAGAGCGTGGTGATGGTGGCGTACGGGCGGCCTTCCCCGCCGGCCCACTGCACCCGGGGGAGCGCCATGAACACCAGCCCGGCGGTGATGCCGAGCCGTTTCCCGCCGAGTCGACGGCCGAGGGCGACGACGAGACCGGCCGCGACGCCGATCGCGAGCGCGCTCGGGAACCGGAGCGTGAAGGGGGTGTAGCCGACGAGCCAGAACCAGACGTGCATCAGCGCGTAGTAGAGCCCGTGCACGGCGTCCACCGAGTGCAGCTCCGCCCAGAGCTGCGCCCACGTCCGCTGGGCGCTGGTGACCGTGGCCGCCTCGTCGTACCAGAGCGACGGGACCCAGGAGAAGGCGGCGGTCACGATGACCGCGATGGCCCCGACCGTGAGCTCGGGGGTGCGGACGACCGCGAGTCCGAGCGTGCCCGACGCACCACGCAGCCGCGCCCGCACCGACGATGCGGAGAGCGGGCGGGGGACGCGGACGGTGCCGGTCCGGGGAGAACTCACGCGCTCGACGGTATCGAGGGCCCCTGGGCGAGGACCCGGGGTCGTTCCCCGTGCGGCTGTGAAGGTCACGGTGGGATTCGGAGTGCTCACAGGATCCGACGGGTCGCCCGGAGCGGCTAGCATCCGGGACATGAGTCGGTTGCGGATCAAGGACGCTGCGCGGTACCTCGGGGTGAGCGACGACACGGTCCGTCGGCTGGTGGACGGCGGGACCTTCACACGCCTCGCCGACGAGTCCGGTCGGGCCGTGGTCGACGGGCGGGAGCTCGCGCGCCACGCGAAGGGCCACGGCGCGGCGCTGCCCGACCCGGCCACCGGTGTACGGAGTTCGGCACGGAACCGGTTCGTCGGGATCGTCACGGACGTGGTCGTCGACACCGTGATGGCGCAGGTCGAGCTGCAGTGCGGGCCGCACCGGGTCGTGTCGCTGATGAGCGCGGAGGCGGTCCGGGACCTCGGGCTCGAGGTCGGTTCGGTCGCGGTGGCCTCGGTGAAGGCGACGATGGTCACGGTGGAGACGCCGGATGACGACGACTGACCCGCCGAACCGCGCGACGACCGACCGCGCGACGACGGACCGCGCGACGACCGACCGCGCGACGACCGACCCCCTCAGCCCCGCCCGCCGCCGCCTGGGGTCCCGGACGGCCGCGCTCGACGCCGGCGGCGACCGCACGCTCGAGCGCCTCGCCGCCGCGAGCGTCCTCGTCGTCGGTGCCGGCGGCCTCGGCGCACCGGTCATCGCCTACCTCGCCGGCAGCGGCATCGCCCGGCTGACGATCGTCGACCCGGACACCGTCGACCCGTCGAACCTGGCGCGGCAGACGCTCTTCGGCGCGGCGGACGTCGGACGTCCGAAGGCGCAGGTCGCCGCCGACCGTGCCCGGGCGGTGGACCCGGAGTGCCGGGTCGAGGCCGTCGTGGACTCCTTCCACCCCGGCATGGTCGCCGGACACGACGTCGTGGTGGACGCGGCCGACTCGGTCGTCGTCACGCGGGCGATCTCGGACGCGTGCGCCGCCGCGCGGGTGCCGTTCGTGTGGGGGAGCGTGCTCGGCTACGACGGGCAGGTGTCCGTGTTCGACGACACAGGCAGCGCGGGCGGCCCCGCGGTGGACTTCCACGACCTGCACCCGGAGGTCCGGCCGGACGAGGGCTCGTGCGCGCTCGACGGGGTCCTGCCGGCCCTCTGCGGTGCGGTGGGGTCGGTGATGGCCGCGCAGGTGACCGCGCTCGTGGCCGGGCTGGGGGAACCGCTCGTCGGACGGGTGCTCAGCGTGGACGCCCGTCGGTGGCGCTGGACGGAGAGCCCGCTGCGCCGCGGCCCGGGCTCCCGACGTCCGGGACCGGCCGCGGAGCACGAAGCACACGACGACGCCGTCCGCATCGCGCCCGCGGCGCTCGCTGCCCGCGTCGCCGACCCTGCGGACCCGGTGGTCGTCGTCGACGTCCGCACCCCGGCTGAACTGTCGACGGGCACGATCCCCGGCGCCGTCACCCCCGACCAGCTGCACACGACCGGCACCGACTCCGACACCGCCCTCGTCGTCGTCTGTGCCCGCGGCCCGCGTGCGGTGGCATGGGCCGCCACCGTCGACCGGCCGACGACGATCCTCGACGGCGGCATGGAGGCCTGGCGACGCGAGGGACTGCCGATCGTCTGATCCGCATCTGCGGATATGCTTGCGCTGATGTGCCGTACGTGCGGCACCAGCGGGGAGAATCGCATGCGTTCCAGGTCCATCGCCACCGTCGTCGTCGGCATCGCCGGAGTCGCACTCCTCGCCGGCTGCAGCACGAGCAGCGACACCGCGGGCGCGGGCACCACCAGCGCCAGCGCCAGCGCGACCGGCCCCGCGGGCAAGATCACCGTGTTCGCCGCGGCCTCCCTCCAGCAGACCTTCACCGAGCTCGGCAAGGACTACGAGCAGGCCAACCCCGGCACCTCGGTCACGTTCTCCTTCGCCGGCTCGAGCGACCTCGTCACCCAGATCCAGAACGGCGCGCCCGCCGACGTCTTCGCGAGCGCCGACGAGCCGAACATGCAGAAGCTCACGACGGCCGACCTCATCGCCGGCAGCGCGCCCGCCTTCGCGACCAACGTGCTCCAGATCGCCGTGGCGCCGGGCAACCCGAAGGGCATCGACGACTTCGCGGACCTCGACGCCTCCGGTCTGCAGGTCGTCACCTGCGCGGCCCCGGTCCCGTGCGGCGCGGCGACGCAGAAGGTGGAGTCCGCGACGGGCATCACCCTGCACCCCGTCAGCGAGGAGCAGTCGGTCACGGACGTCCTCGGCAAGGTCGAGTCGGGTCAGGCGGACGCGGGGCTCGTCTACGTCACCGACGTGCAGGGTGCCGGCGACAAGGTGCAGGGCGTTGACTTCGACGCCGCGGACAAGGCCGTGAACACCTACCCGATCGGTGTCGTCAAGGGATCGTCGAACGCCGCCCTCGCGAAGTCGTTCAGCGCCTACGTGCGCTCCGCCGACGGCGAGAAGGTCCTGCACGCGGCCGGCTTCGGCAAGCCGTGAGCGCCGAGGCATGAGCACCCACCCGTGAGCGCACCGTGACCAGGGCCCCGTGGTGGCTGCCGATCCCCGCGGTCGTCGGCGGTCTCTTCGTCGTCGTCCCGGTGCTCGCGATGGTCGGCCGCGTGGACTGGTCGTCCTTCGTCGCCCTGGTCACGTCCCCGGCGTCGCTCACCGCGCTCGGCCTGAGCCTCGGCACCGCCGCCGCCGCGACCGGCATCGCCTTCGTCCTCGGCCTGCCCCTCGCGATCGTCTTCTCCCGCGTCCGCTCCCGCTGGGTGGGCCTCGCCCGTGCCGTGGTCCTGCTGCCGCTGGTGCTGCCGCCGGTCGTCGGCGGGCTCGCGCTCCTCGCGGCCTTCGGCCGGATCGGCCCGGTCGGCGGGTTCCTCGCCGACCACGGCGTCCGGATCGCGTTCACCACGGCAGCGGTCGTGATGGCGCAGACCTTCGTCGCGATGCCGTTCCTGGTCAGCGCGATCGAGGGCTCGCTCCGGATCGGCGGTGACCGCCTCGAGCGGATCGCGTCGACCCTCGGTGCGGGTCCGACGCGCGTGCTGTTCACCGTGACGATCCCGCGTGCGCTGCCCGGGATCGCCTCCGGACTGGTGCTCTGCTTCGCGCGGGCCCTCGGCGAGTTCGGCGCGACGCTCACCTTCGCGGGCAGCCTGCAGGGCGTCACGCGGACCCTGCCGCTGGAGATCTACCTGCAGCGCGAGGTCGACCCCGACACCGCGGTCGCCCTGGCCCTCGTCCTCGTCGTGGTCGCCGTCGTCGTGATCGGGTTGACGTCGGTCCGCGCCGGAGCACGGACGGTCGCCACATGACCGGGCTGCGCGCGCACGTCGTCCTGCGGGACCGCGACGTGGACGTCACGATCGGGGTCGGCCCCGACGAGTGCGTCGCGCTCGTCGGTCCCAACGGCGCCGGCAAGTCCTCGGTCGTCGAGGCGATCGCCGGCCTCGTCGCCCTCGACGCCGGCGGCATCGAGATCGACGGTCGCACCGTCGACGGAGCACGGCGACCCGTCCCACCCCACCGCCGCCGGGTCGGCCTGGTCGCCCAGCGTCCCGACCTCTTCCCGAACCTGTCGGTCGCCCGCAACGTCGGCTACGGTCCGCGCGCATCCGGTCGGTCCGGACGGGAGGCACGGATCGCCGCACAGGAAGCACTTGCCGTCGTCGACGCGGTCGGCTTGTCGAGCCGCGCCCCGGCCACCCTGTCGGGCGGGCAGGCGCAGCGGGTCGCGATCGCCAGGGCCCTCGCCGCCGGCCCGGCGGTGCTGCTCCTCGACGAACCCACCTCGGCGCTCGACGTCGAGGCCCGGGAGAGCGTCCGGGCCGCCCTCGGCACCGCGATCGCCGGTCGGCCGAGCATCCTCGTCACGCACGACCCGATCGAGGTCGTCGCCCTCGCCACCCGCGTCGTGGTGGTCGAGCGTGGCCGCGTGGTCGAGACCGGCACGACCGCGGAGGTCCTCGGGCGCCCGACCAGCGCGTTCGGCGCCGCGTTCTCCGGACTCGCGCTCGTCCCGGGGACGGCCACGGGCACCGGCATCGCGCTGGACGGCGGGGGCGAGCTGGCGTCGGCGACGCCCACCGAGCCTCCCGGCGGTGCTGTCCTGGCCGCCTACCACCCGACGGCCGCCGTCGTGACGCGGGACGGGGACGGACCCGTGCGCACCGTGCGGAGCATCGAGCCGCGGGACGGACTCGTCCGCGTCCGGGCCGGCGAACTCGTCGCCGACGTGACCGTCGCGGCTGCCCGGCGCCTCGCACTCGCGAGCGGCGACGCGGTGCACCTCACGGTTCCGCCCGGCGAGGTGGACGTCTACGCGCCCGGACGGTGACCGCGGTTCCCGCGCACAGGGGGTCGATTCGCGCGTAGGAGGTCGAATCGCGCGTGGGGAGTCGAATCGCGCGGAGGAGGTCGTTCCTTTCGACTGCCCACGCGCGTTGCAACTTCCCAGTGCGGGTGCGATGGGAAGGAACGTGCGCGGGTCAGCCGCCGGCGAAGGGGGGCATCACGTCGACCAGGGCGACGCCGTCGAGCGGGGTCGATCGGTCGCGGGTGCTGATGCCGTCGACCAGGTACGAGCACCGTTCCTGCAGCGCTTCCCACCGCAGCGCGTCCTCCGCGTCGACCGCACGGAGCGCACCGTCGAGGGTGGCTGCGTCGACGGTCGTCTCGTCGATGCCGACGGCAGCCCTGGCAGCCGCGAAGAACCGCATCGTGGTCATCGTCATCCGCCGATCGCGCTCATGCCGCGGGCCGGGTGCACCATGCCGTCCGCGTCGTCGCCGTGGTCGCGCGGCTTCGCCCACATCGCGAGCCGCCACGCGTCGAGGACCTCGGCATCGGAGGCACCCGCGCGCATCGGGCCGAGGAGGTCCGACTCCTCGTCGGAGAACAGGCAGCTGCGGACGTGCCCCTCGGCCGTGAGACGGGTGCGGGTGCAGTCCGCGCAGAACGACTCCGTGACGCTGGCGATGATGCCGACCGTCCCGAGGTGCGCTCCGGTGGCGCGCGAGGCGACCCGGAAGCGTTCGGCCGGGGCGCCGTCGCGCGGGGCGTCGTCCGGCGTCAGCACGTACTCCGCGCCGAGGATCCCGCGGGTCTCGGCGGCGGTGACCATGGTCGGGCCGTCCCAGGCGTGCCCGGGGTCGAGTGGCATCTGCTCGATGAACCGCAGCTCGTGCCCGCGCTCCAGGCACCAGGTGAGGAGTTCGGACGCCAGGTGGTCGTTCACACCGCGGAGGAGCACCGCGTTCACCTTCACGCCGAGGCCGACCGCGTCCGCGGCGGCGATGCCGTCGAGCACCCGGTCGAGGAACGGACGCCGGGTCACGGTGGCGAAGACGTCCGGGTCGACGGTGTCGAGCGAGACGTTCACCCGGGTCAGCCCGGCGTCACGGAGTGCCTGTGCCCGTCCGGCGAGGCCGATCGCGTTGGTGGTCAGCGACACCTCGACCGGGAGCGTCGCGCAGCGGGCGATCACGTCGACGAGGTCCCCGCGGAGGAGCGGCTCCCCGCCCGTGAAGCGGACCTTGCGGATGCCGAGGTGCTCGGCACCGAGGCGGACGAGCCGCTCGATCTCGGCAGCCGTCATCAGGGCGTCGCCCGGGATGACCGGCAGCCCCTCCGCGGGCATGCAGTACGTGCAGCGGAGGTTGCAGCGCTCCGTCAGCGAGACCCGGAGATCGATCGCCCGACGGCCGAAGCGGTCGACCAGCCCGTCGTCGCCGTCGGGCCGTGGCGGGACCGTGGTCGACGAGCGCACCCGTCGCAGCAGCCCGGTCGAGGGGAGTACGACGGCCGTCATGGCAGTGATGATACGTGCAGCCGCCGGTCACGCCCGGGGAGGAGCCGGTCGCGCCACCGCACCCAGTCCGACCGGTCCGTCCGGATCAGGGTGACGACGACGATGACCACGACCGCGGCGGCGAGCCACCACCGGTAGGCGTCGACCGACGGCCACACCCCGCGGAGGGCGATGGCGAGCGCGACGGACATCCACTCCCAGCGGCCGGAGAGGACCACGAACGGGATGAGCAGCAGCGCGTACCAGGGGTAGCGCGGCGTCACCGCGAGGAACGTCACCCCGATCATCAGCACCTCGCCGGACCAGGGGCGCGACGGGTCGGACAGGCGCCAAGCGAGCACCGCGGCGACCAGGACGAGCAGCCCCACCACGATCGTCCCGGCGTCGCCCTTGACGACGAGCGAGACGAGGGCGAACCGGGAGCCGTCCTCGTAGCCCTCTTCCGTGAGGTAGCCGGGCAGGTACCCGAGCACCTTCGTCCCGGTGACCGCGACGTAGGGGACGTAGAGCAGGCCGAACACCGCGATGCCGACCGGGATCGCCCACCAGTTCCGCCACCGCCCGAGGAGCGGTGGGTAGACGATCGCCGGGATGAGCTTCGCGCAGGTCGCTGCGCCGAGCATGATCCCGCCCCAGATCGGCCGGCCGAACGCGACGAGCACGGCACCGGCGGTGGCGAGGGCGGCGCCGATGACGTCGACGTGCGAGTTCGTCACCGCCTCGGAAGCGACGAGCGGCGACCACGCCCAGATCGCTGCCCACCACGCCGGACGGCCGGTGCGGCGGAGGACGGCGAGCAGCCCGACGGTGACGCCGAGCGAGACGACCAGGCCGGCGACCTGGAACGGCCAGTACGTCACCGTCACCGGGACGAACGCGCGGACCAGCGCGAACCAGAGCTCGGCCATCGGCGGGTAGATCGTCGGGACGTCCGGGCGGTTGATCGCCGTGCAGTGCCCGAGCGCGCCGTCGCCGAGCCCCCGGTAGCGGGGCTGGAGCGGGTCGCACGTGCCGCCGATCTTGTCCGGGAACAGCCACTCCGGACGGAGGGCCGCGAGCGCCTCGGACTGCGGGGTGTGCGCGTACGGGGAGATCCCGGCGTGCTGGACGATGCCGTCCCAGGCGTACCGGGCCGAGTCGGTGCTCGTGTTCGGCGGCCCCGCCAGCGCGGCGAGTCCCACCACGACGGCACCGCCGAGGACGATGATGGTCACCAGTCGCGGTGGCACGAACCGGAGCGCGACGACAGCGATGACGAAGACCGCCCAAGCGATCAGGGTCCACGCAACGAATGGTTGACGATGACCCGACCGGAGGAACCCCAGATGCGTGACGCCGACGGCGATGATGCCCGCGAGGGCCAGCACGCCGACGACGGCGAGCACGGTCGAGAACGGGTGGCCGAGTCGCAGTCGCATGGTCCGTCGAGGCTACCGACGTTCGTCCGGACGGCGTTGCACGACGCGAGGGCCGCGATGGCGTCGCCGAACCGGAACGCCCGTTCCGCCGTCGTCCTCGGGCGCCTGCTCGGCATCGCCTTCCTGATCTGCTTCGGCACCGGGCTCTACAGCCACCTGCTGCAGGACCCACTGCCCGGGATGCACTTCGCGACCCGGCCGGTCCGGCTCTACCAGTTCACGCAGGGGCTGCACATCACGGCGGGGATCGCGATCATCCCGCTGCTCCTCGCGAAGCTCAACACGGTGATGCCGGCGCTCGCCCAGGACCCGCCCGTCCGCGGGGCACTGCACCTGCTCGAACGGCTCTCCATCGCGGTGTTCGTCTCGGCCGCGATCGTGCAGGTCGGCACCGGACTCGTGAACACGTTCCAGTGGTACCCGTGGCCGTTCCCGTTCCGGCAGGTCCACTTCGCGCTCTCCTTCGTGCTGATCGGGTCGCTGGCGATCCACATCGGGACGAAGCTGCCGATCATCGTGCGGTACTGGCGGGCGCGGGACTCCTACGACGCGGACGGCCGGTTCGTCCACGACGACACCGTCGGCAGCGAACTGCCGGAGTACCACGGCACCGGGACGTACCCGCGGGGGATCACCGGCCGCGTGATGCGCTGGGCCGACGGGGCGGAGCCGCGCCGAGCCTCCATGCCGTCGCCGTCGCCGTCAGGGTCCTCGGGGGCCGCCGACGGACGACGCGAGCGGATCGCCCGCCGTGGCTTCTTCACCGGTGTCGCCGCGGCGACGGCCGGCGTCGTCGTGCTCACCGCCGGCCAGTCCTCGAAGCTCGCCGAGCCCTTCAACGTGTTCGCGCCCCGCAAGCGCGGGCTCGGCCCGAACGGCCTGCCCGTGAACCGGACCGCGCGCGCGGCCGGGGTGCTCGCGACGGCGACCGCTGCGGACTGGACCCTGACCGTCGCCGGACCCGCCGTGACGCGGACGTTCTCACGCGCCGAGCTCGTCGCCCTCGGCACGGCCGAGGCGGCGCTCCCGATCTCCTGCGTCGAGGGCTGGAGCCAGATGGCCAGGTGGAAGGGCGTCCGGATGCGCGACCTGCTCGCAGCCGTGCAGGCCGCCCCGGGGTCGCACGTGCGCGTGACGAGCCTCGAGCGGCACGGCGGCTACCGGATCATGGACATGGGACCGGAGTACGCCTCCGACCCGACGACCCTCGTCGCGCTCGAGCTGAACGGCGCGACGCTCGACCTGGACCACGGGTTCCCCGCACGGATCATCGCGCCCGGACGACCCGGGGTGCTGCAGACGAAGTGGATCGAACGGATCGAGGTGCTCTCGTGAGGGCCGCCCGGATCGTGCTCGTCGTCCTCGGCGTGCTGGTGCTCGCGTTCGGTGCCTACGTGATGGTCACGACGGTGAAGCCGAACCGGATCGGTGGCCTCGCGACCTGGCTGCTCGGTGCCGTGATCCTGCACGACGCGATCCTGTCGCCGTTCGTCGTGCTCGTCGGCCTCGGACTCCGTCGTGCCGGACGTGCCCTCCGCGTGTGGGTGCTCGTGGTGGTGCAGGCCGCGGTCGTGCTCGGCAGCGTCCTGGCGCTCGTCGTCATCCCGGAGATCGGGGCGAAGCACCACGGGGCGAAGAACCCGACCGTGGTGCCGTTCGACTACCTCGGGCGACTGCTGGTCGTCGAGGGCGTCCTGCTGGTCGTGGTGGTCGCCGCGCTCGTCGTGGGGTGGCTCACCGCGCGACGCCGATCGGCACTGGTTGAATCGACAACCATTTCGTAGGATGGGGTCATGACCGACGAGACACCCTGGCTGACGCGCGAACAGCTGCGCGCCTGGATGAAGCTCGTCGCCGTCATGGAACTCCTGCCGGCCGCGCTCGACCAGCAGCTCCAGCGCGACGCCGACCTGACGCACTTCGACTACATGGTCATCGCGATGCTCTCCGAGACCGACACCAGGACGCTCCGGATGTCGGCGCTCGCCGCGGCCACCAACGCCTCGCTGCCGCGGCTGTCGCACGTGGTGTCCCGACTCGAGAAGCGCGGACTCGTCTCCCGGTGCCCCTCCGTCGACGACCGTCGGGCGACCGACGTCCGGCTCACCGACGCCGGGTACGCCACCATCGTCGACGCAGCGCCCGACCACGTCCGGACCGCGCGGAAGTACGTCATCGACGCACTGTCCGACGAGCAGGTCGCACAGCTCGACGGCATCGCGAAGTCGCTGCTGTCGACGCTCGACCCCGAGGGACGGTTCGCGGCGCTGACGTACCCGCGGGAGGCCGACGACGCCGCGATCTGCGAGGCCCGCCTGACGGGGACCGCGGCCGACTGACGGGGGCACTGCGCGCGTGGGCGCTTGCAATAGGCTCGGCGGCATGAGCCAGCCCGACGCAGCGTCCGACACGTACAGCTACCTCGGACCCGCCGGCACCTTCACCGAGGCGGCGCTCAAGCTCGTCGAGGCCGCCGCCGGCAAGCCCTGGCGGAGCGTCAACAACGTCGGCGAAGCGCTCGACGACGTCGTCTCCGGCCGCTCGGTCGGCGCGGTGATCGCGATCGAGAACAGCGTCGACGGCGGTGTCAGCGCCACGCAGGACGCCCTCGCCCGGATCCCCGGCGTGCGGATCGTGGGGGAGTACCTGGTCCCGGTCGACTTCGTGCTCGTCGCGCGGCACGGCACCGCGCTCGCCGATGTCCGCACCGTGAACGCGCACCCCGTCGCCTACGCCCAGACCCACCACTGGCTCGAGGCGAACGTCCCCGGCCACGGGCACATCCCCGCGTCGTCGAACGTCGCCGCGGCGACCGCGCTGCTCGACACGAACCCCACCGCCGACGCCGCCGTGGCCCCACCCGGGATCACCGACCACCACGACCTCGTGGTCCTCGCCGACTCCATCGGGGACAACGCCAGCGCGGTCACCCGGTTCGTGCTCGTCTCGAAGACCCTGGCGATCCCGGCACGGACCGGTTCGGACAAGACGAGCGTCATCGTCGAACTCCCCGCCGACCACCCGGGTGCGCTCGTCGACATGCTCGAGCAGTTCGCGACCCGGGGGATCAACATGGGGCTGCTGACCTCACGGCCGATCGGCGACGAGCTCGGGCGGTACCGGTTCGTCATCGACCTGGACGGGCACGTGCTCGACGAGCGGGTGGCCGATGCGCTGCTCGGACTCCGGCGGTTCAGCCCGCGCGTGACGTTCCTCGGGTCGTACCCGCGGGCCGACCGGCAGGAGTCCGAGGTGCCGTTGCGCTACTCGGACGAGGCGTTCGTCGAGGCGCGGGACTGGCTCCGAGCGATCGTGTCGGGCGAGCCCGACCCGGCGTAGCGCCCGCGCCCGCGGGCGCTGCGCCGCGCTAGCCGCGCTAGCCGCGCTTGCGCCCGCGCGTCGGGGCGTCCGACGGCGCCGGCACCCGCACGCGCAGGGACCCCGGGTCGATGCGCGCCCGGAACGCCGAGATCTCACCGACCGGGTCCCCGTCGATCTCGAACTCGTCGGGCTTCTCGAGGCGCAGCACGAACTCCGAACCGCGGAGGTAGCGCAGCGGCCGTTCCTGCTTGGCGCGCGAGACGATGCGCCGGCCGACGATGGTGTTGCCGAGCGACGAGCGGCGGAACCACCGCAGGATCGCGTTCTCCCAGAAGATGCGCGCGCCGATGCGCACCCATCCGAAGAACCCGCGGGGACGCATCACGACGATGTCGAACACCCCGTCGTCGATCTCCGCCTCGGGCAGCAGCATCGCGTTCGCCTGGAGCATCCCGCAGTTGCCGACGATCACCGAGTGCCCGCGCACGGACTTCGTCGTCGACTCGTCGAGCCGGTACCGGAAGTCGAAGCCGTCGATGTCCCGCAGGGAGCGGAACAGCGAGTCGACGTAGGCGAGCCACCCGACGCGCTTCTTGAGTCCGGGTCGGGTGTTCGCGAGCATCCGGGCGTCGAGCCCGAGGCCGGCCATCACGAGGAAGCCGAACTCCTCCCGCGCGCCGTCCGGTCGTTCCAGCCGGAGCAGCCCGAAGTCGATCGGGCGGTCGTGGCCGGAGAAGATCATGTGCGCGCTCGCACCGAGGTCGTCGAGCGGCAGCTTCATGTTGCGGGCGAGCAGGTTGCCCGTGCCGCTCGGCAGCAGGGCGAGTGCGGCGTCGGAGCCGTGCACCACCTCGGCCACGGCACGGACGGTGCCGTCACCGCCGGCCGCGGCGACCACGTCGGCGCCGGCGTCGAGTGCCGCGCGGGCCATCCCGCCGCCCGGGTCCGCTTCCGTGGTCTCGAACCACAGGGTCTCGTGCCAGCCGGCTTCGCGTTCGTACTTCGCCACCGTCCGCTTCAGTGTGGGGAGGTGCACCTTGACCGGGTTGTAGACGACGGCGGCGGTGCGGTGCTCGGTGGCGAGGGCGTCCGACTGCGCGGGCGCGGTCTCCGAGGGAGATGACATGGATCAACGGTACCGGCGGGGCCTGCCAGCAGCCCGGCTTGGACGCAACGCGGTCTGGCTAAGATGCATGGGTGATTGACCCCCAGCTGCTGCGCGACGATCCCGATGTCATCAAGGCCTCACAGGCTGCGCGCGGCGCCTCCGTGGAGATCGTCGACGACGCGGTCGCCGCGGACGCCGCCCGGCGGAGTGCGATCTCGTCGTTCGAGGCGCTCCGAGCGGAGCAGAACGCGTTCGGCAAGACCGTCGCGAAGGCCCCGAAGGACGAGAAGGCCGCGCTCGTGCAGCAGGCCCAGGCCCTCGCCGCGCAGGTGAAGGAAGCCCAGGCGGCCGTCACCGCGTCCGAAGAGACGTTCAACCGGGTCGTCCGCTCGATCCCGAACGTCGTCCTGCCCGGCGTGCCCGAGGGCGGCGAGGACGACTTCGTCACGCTGAAGACCGTCGGCACCAAGCCGGAGTTCGACTTCGAGCCGAAGGACCACGCGGACCTCGGCGAGCTCCTCGACATCATCGACATCCCGCGCGGCGTGAAGGTCTCCGGGTCGCGCTTCTACTTCCTCAAGGGCCTCGGCGCCCGGCTCGAGATCGCGCTGATGTCGCTCGGCCTCGACCGTGCGATCCAGCACGGCTTCACACCGCTGATCACCCCGACGCTGGTACGCCCCGAGACGATGGCCGGCACCGGCTTCCTCGGCGAGCACGCGGCAGAGGTCTACCGGCTCGAAGCGGACGACCTCTACCTCACCGGCACCAGCGAGGTCGCCCTCGCCGGGTACCACGCCGACGAGATCCTGGCCTTCCCCACTGACGGAGACAGCAACGGCAACGGAAGCGACGCCGCCGACCGCGCCCTCCGCTACGCAGGCTGGTCCACCTGCTACCGCCGTGAAGCCGGCTCCGCGGGCAAGGACAACCGCGGCATCCTCCGCGTGCACCAGTTCAACAAGCTCGAGATGTTCTCCTACGTCCACCCGGACCAGGCGGACGCCGAGCACGAGAAGCTGATGTCGTACCAGGAGTCGATGCTCCAGGACCTCGGGCTGCACTACCGCGTGATCGAGACCGCCGCGGGGGACCTCGGCACGAGCGCCGCGCGCAAGTACGACCTCGAGGCATGGGTCCCGACGCAGGGCACCTTCCGTGAGCTCACCTCCACCTCGAACTGCACCACGTTCCAGGCCCGCCGCCTCGACATCCGCTACCGCACCGAGTCGGGCAAGACCGCGCCGGTCGCCACGCTCAACGGCACGCTCGCGACCACCCGCTGGCTCGTCGCGATCCTCGAGACGCACCAGCAGGCCGACGGCTCGGTCGTCGTGCCCGAGGTGCTCCGTCCGTACCTCGGCGGCGTCGAGGTGATCGAACCCCGATGAGCACCCCGCACGGTGGGCCGTCGACCCACGGCTCCGCGTCGACCACCCGCGTCAAGCGGTGGCTCGTCGCGCTCGACATCGACGGCACCGTGATGCGCGAGGACGGCGTCGTCACCCAGACGACCGTCGACGCGATCCGGGCCGCCGTCGCCGCCGGCCACCAGGTCATGCTCTCGACCGGCCGCAGCGAGGGCATGACCGTGCCCGTGCTGCAGACGCTCGGCATCGAGCCCGAGTACCTGGTCTGCGCGAACGGCGCGGTGACCCTGCGCCGCTCGGACGCTGCGCACGCGATCGACGGCTACGTCCGCGTCCACGTCGAGACCTTCGACCCGACCGACGTGCTGCAGACCATCCGCGGCGCGCTCTCGAACGCGGCGTACGGCGTCGAGTCGCCCGACGGCCACTACCTGCTCTCCGGCGAGTTCCCCGACGACGCGATGACCGCGTCCGGTGACCACGTCGACTTCGGCGAACTGCTCGGCGTCGCGGCCACGCGTGTCGTCGTGATCTCCCCGGAGCACGGGCTCGAGGAGTTCCTGGCGATCGTCGACCGGATGGGCCTGCACAAGGTCTCGTACAACGTCGGCTGGACCGCATGGCTCGACATCGCACCCGAGGGCGTGACGAAGGCAACCGCGATGGAACGCGTCCGCGAGTGGCTCGACATCCCGCGCTCCCGCGTCTTCGCCGCCGGCGACGGCCGCAACGACATCGACATGCTGCGCTGGGCGTCGACGTCCGGCCGCGGTGTCGCGATGGGCCAGGCTCCGGAAGACGTCGTCGACGCCGCGAGCGAGATCACCGGCGGCGTGACGGACGACGGCCTGGCGGCCGCACTGGACACCCTGCCGCGCTGAGCGGGTCCGTCGCGCTGGCGACGCTGCGCGGCCGGGAGGCTCGGCTAGACTCCTCGGGACGCGGTCACGTCTCGCCACGTGGCCGCGTCGTGGAGGGTTGTCCGAGTGGCCGATGGAGCCTGTCTTGAAAACAGGTGGGCAGCGATGTCTCGTGGGTTCGAATCCCACACCCTCCGCACTGGGCTCTGAGGCGCCGAGCGTAGCGTCGGCGCAATGAGCGACATCATCATCTTCGGTGGCCACGGCAAGGTCGCGCTCCTCGCGACGCGCATCCTCAGCGAGCGCGGCCACCACGTCACGTCCGTCATCCGGAACCCCGACCAGGCCGACGAGATCCGTGCCCACGGCGGTGACCCGGCGGTCGCCGACATCCAGGAGCTGACGCTGTCCGGCTTCGAGGACCTGGTCCGCGGGCAGGACGCCGTGGTGTGGTCCGCCGGCGCCGGCGGGGGATCGGTCGACCGGACCTGGGCGATCGACCGCGATGCGGCGGTGCTGTCCGTGCAGGCGGCGAAGCGCGCGGGCGTCGAGCGCTACGTGATGGTCTCGTGGTCCGGCTCGGTGCTCGACCACGGGGTGCCGCAGGACAACGACTTCTTCGCGTACGCGCAGTCGAAGATGATCGCCGACGCGGTCGTCCGGGACTCCGGGCTGGAGTGGACGATCGTCGCGCCGAGCACCCTGACCGACGACGAGCCGACCGGTGCGATCGACTGGGACGGCGAGGGCGCGAAGGTGTCCCGCGGTGACGTCGCGCACGTGATCGCCGACGTGCTCGAGTCGAGCGGCACCGCGGGGAGCACCTACCGCTTCAACAGCGGCGGCACCGCGATCGCCGACTTCCTCCGCGCCGACCAGGCCTGAGCGGGCCCGAGCAGCGCTGAGCGGGCCAGGCCTCGCCGCTCGTCAGGGGCGGGCGGCGAGGTAGTCCAGCACGGCCAGGACCCGACGGTGGTCTCCCGCCGTCGGGGCCAGACCGAGCTTGGTGAACAGCGTCGTCACGTGCTTCTCGACGGTGCCGGCGGCGAGGAACATCCGGTCGGCGATGGCGGCGTTCGTGCGTCCCTCCGCCATCAGCTCGAGGACCTCGCGCTCCCGGGCGGTCAGCTTCGCGAACCGATCGGCACCACGGTCGATGAGGAGCGCCGCGACCTCCGGGTCGAGCACGAGGCCGCCGGCGGCGACGCGTTGCACGGAGTCGAGGAACGGGCGGATGTCGCCGACGCGTTCCTTGAGCAGGTAGCCGACGCCGGTCGGGGCGACGTCGAGGAGCATCCGCGCCCAGCGGGCCTCGGCGTACTGCGAGAACAGCAGGACGCCGACGCGGGGCGAGGCCGCCTTGATCGCGATCGCCGCGTGCACGCCCTCGTCGGTGTGCGTCGGCGGCATCCGGATGTCCATCACGACGACCTCGGGCGCCTCCGCCGCGACGGCCTGGACTGCGGCGTCGCCGGAGTCCACGGCGCGGACCTCGTGGCCGCGTGAGGTGAGGAGCGAGACGAGCCCCTCGCGGAGGATGACGTTGTCGTCGGCGACGAGGATCCTCATGCCGTTGCTCCCGGGAAGCGCAGGGCGATGCGGGTCGGGCCGCCGCTCGGACTGTCGATCGCCGGGGTGCCGTCGACCGTCCGGAGCCGGTCGGCCACGCCGGCGAGTCCGGTGCCGCCGGTCTGCGGGTCGAGCGGGACGTGTGCTCCGCCGACGCCGTCGTCCTCGACGGTGACGAGCAGGTCGTTGCCGTCCCGCGCCACGGTGACCGCCGCGCGGGTCGCCCGGGCGTGCTTGGTCACGTTCGTCAGCAACTCCACCACGGTGAAGTAGGCCACGCTCTCGGTGACGGCCGACAGCCGGACCGAGCGGTCGAACTCGACCGACACCGGCAGGGTGGTGCGGGACACGGCGGAGGCGAGTGCAGCCTCCAGGCCTTCGTCGAGTGCGGCAGGGTGGATGCCGCGCGCGATCTCACGGAGCTCCGCGATGGTCTCCTGCGTCGACCGCCGGGCGTTCTCGACGAGCCGGCCGACCTCGGCCGGGTCGCCGCCGCCGTCCAGGCGGTCCTGCGCGTCGCCGAGCGTCATCGCGAGCGCGACGAGCCGTGCCTGGGTGCCGTCGTGCAGGTCCCGCTCCACGCGACGGAGGGTGTCGTCCGCACCACGGACGCTGTCGTCACGGGACCGGGTGAGCTCGTCGACCCGGCGTTCGGAGGCGGTGCTGCCGAGCAGTGCTCGGACGAGCGCGGCCTGACCGGCGGCGAGCCCGCGGTTCAGCGGCGGCCACACGAGGACCAGCAGCAGGAACCCGACCACGGTCGCCACCGCCTGCATCTGCGGGGTGTCGACGAACACGGTGCCGACCTGCAGACCCGAGTGCAGGACGCCGTCCTCGTCCGTGACGGGCGTCAGCCAGTGCGTCCACACCCAGTTCGTCGCGAGGCCGGCGGCGGTGACGAGCACGGTGATCGTCACGATGAACGCGAACAGCGACGTGACGAACGCGATCAGTCCGAAGGCGAGGGCGCGCCAGCTCGGGCCGTGACGGAAGGCGGCGAGGGTCCAGCCGACGATGCCGGCCCGACCATGCGGTGCACTCGGGGCGTCCACCGCCGTGCCGAGCAGCCGGTTCGACAGCGCACGGAACGCCGTGCCGAACCAGGCGTTGCCGCGGAGCAGGAAGGCCGCGACGGGGAGGCCGACCCAGAGCGCGGCGAACGGGATGCCCGCCGAGGGGGTGAGCACGAACCAGGTGAAGCCGGCGATCGAGAGCGGCAGGGCGATCAGGTGGAAGGCGAAGTCGCGCCAGGTCTGCGGGTCCACGATGCCGAGCACGAACGTCCGGCGGTGTCGGTGGAGCGACGGGGCTGCGATCGGGGTCATGAGGACAGCGTGACAGTCCGGACACTCCCAGCGACACCGGGATTTCCCCCGTTCGTGGTCACTACCGTTGGGGGCGTGGTCGACGCGGGTGGGACAGGACGGCGCGCAGCGATCGTCGAGGCCGCGGCGCGGGACTTCGACCGGGACGGGTACGAGACCGCCAGCATCGCCGGGATCGCGCGGGGTGCCGGGGTGAGCCAGGGCGCGCTCCACCGGCTGTTCCCGACGAAGCGGTCCCTCGCGCTCGCGGTCATCGACGAGCAGAACGCCCGGACGTTCGCGGCCATGAGCTCGACCGACCCGTCCCCGATCGCGATGCTCATCCAGGCGTCGCGCGGGATCGCCGACCTGCTCATGAGCGACGTCGTCGTGCGCGCCGGGATCCGGATCTCCCTCGAGCACGGGGTGCTCGCCGGGCAGACGTCGAGCTTCTACGAGCAGTGGATCGCGGGTGTCGTCGACGTCTTCCGCCTCGCGGTCGCGAGCGGGGAGGTGCAGACGACTGTGTCCGCGGAGGCGCTCGGCGCGACGCTCGTGCCGTACTTCACCGGGGTGCAGCTCGTGTCGAACGTGCGGTCCGGGCGTGCAGACCTGCTGCCGGCGGTGGCGACGATGTGGGAGGTGCTGGTGCACGCGGTGGCCGAGCGTCCGCACCGGGAGCGGTTGCTCGGGGTCGTCTCCGCGACGTTCGGGTGATCCCCTGCTCTTCAGAAGATGTTCTGAAGTAGAGTTGGAGGATGCCGACCACCAAGCCCGTGTCCGCTCGCGTCCGGAGACACTTCCTCTCGTCCGAGCTCTCCCGCAACGCGCGCTCCGTCATGGACGCTGCGGAGTCGGAACCCGTCGAGATCGATCGACGCGACGGGAACCCCCTCGTCCTCATGTCGCAGCACGAAGCCGATGCGAAGGACGTGCTCCTGTCCCTCGCCGCACAGCTCATCGCCGTCGCGATCGACGATGACGACGGGCCGCTCGGGCAGCGCCTGGCGGAACGGTTCGACTGGATGCTCGCGTTGTCGGTCGAGATGCGGGAGACCTGCGCGTCCGCGATCATCCGGGCGGCCCGAGCGTCCTTCTCGACGGGGCAGGCGCACCTCGTCGTCGTCGAGCTCACGGCGTGGAAGGCAACGGCGGAAGCCATCGCCGCCGGGCTCGACCGAGACGAACTCGAGTGGGTCACCGACCCGCAGGCTGTCGAACGTCCGTGACCGTGGGTTCGAAGAAGGCAGACCCCCTCCCGAGGCCCGCCAAAGCGACTGACCACGTGGTCATCCCAGCGACGACGCACGCGGTGCGCGGCTGGAAGGACCTGGCAGCCACCCGACGGAGCGCACTGGCCGACGCCTGGGACCTCCTCACCGCGGACCCGACGAGGACCTCCCCGACGATGCACACACTCCGCGGAGACCTGCAGTTCGTCGCCCACGGCGGCCGGACGCACGAACAGTGGCAGCTCGAGCTGCCCGGTGGCGCACGGATCTGGTACTACGTGGACGACTCGACCGTGTACCTCGTGAAGGTGCACACCCGGCATCCGAACCAGACGAAGTGACCGTCTGCGCGCGGTGCTCGTCCAGGATCAGACGTCGCGGAGTTCGCGGTCGCGGAACCACTTGAGCAGCCACGCGGCGCTCGTCCGGTCGAACGACCGGGGGAAGTCCGTCGAGCCGGTCAAGAACGGGCTGAAGCCGTCCTCCGCCGTGACGTCGTGGTCGTCGAGGCCCCGGTAGGCCATCGACCAGCCCTCGAAACGACGGCGCTCGATGTCCTCGCGGATGAGTGAGGTGACCTCGCGGTGCCGCGGGTCCTGCGCGATCGTGGCGAAGCGGTCATCGACGCTGATCGCCGGCCCTTCGAGGAGCTGCATGAAGCGGCCGTCCTTCGCCACCAGCAGGCCCGAGACACCGAGCGCTTCGTTCCGGAATCGGGAGCCGCGCAGGAGCTCGGTCATCGCGGCGTCGTCGAACGGTTCCACCGCGCGACTCATGTAGACGATCGAGACCAGCACGCGTCCATCCTGCCGCCTCGGGGGATCGGGACCGCATCGAGTTCTGGAATCGGATGAGGTAGCGTCAGCGGTATCTGATGTACCACTAGGGTGAGGTCCATGGGGTCAACGGGGAACGACGCGCTCGTTCGGTACGCCTTCGTCTGCGTCCACGGGGTCGGGATGCAGCAGCAGGGCGACACCCAGACGGCGGTGGCGGGCTCGTTCGCCGCCGGGGTAGAACGACTCGGCGGCGTGTACACGACGCTGCCGGACGGTGACTCCGATGGGGAGCGGGTGCTCTGTGGGCGTGCCGAAGTCCCGGGGCAACAGCCGTTCGTCGCGGAGTTCCACGACGGCTGGTGGGACGAGCGCGCCGCGGTCCCCGCTGCGCGCAACGTCCTCGGCTGGGTGCTCCGGGTGGTGCCGTTCGCGCTCTGGAGCACCGCTGCGCTGTGGGCCTGGGACCTCGAGGCCATCCGGGGCGCCGGAGCCAGACGATCCCCACTGCCGCTGCCGTTCACGGCGTTCGTCGGCATGCTCGGTCTGGTGTGCGCGCTGCCGCTCATCGGACTCGCGCTCCTCGGCGCCGGGATCGTGTCCCTGTTCTCGCGGTCCGTCGCAGCACGGACCAGGACCGTGATCACCCGGTTCGTCGGCGATGCGTGGAGCTACCGCTCCGACGGACTCGACGACAGCGTGATCGCGCCGCTTCGCGCGACGACGGCACGTGCTCGAACCTCGGCCGACGCTGTCGTGCTCGTCGGGCACTCGCTCGGGGGTGAACTCGCGCGACGGGTCGCGATCACCGAGGACGTCGACGCGTGCGTCTTCGTCGGCTCGGGAGAGGCACAGCTCGGGTTCTTCCGGATGCTCCGGCGGAGTCGGTGGCTCCCGGTCGCGCTCTGGGGGTTCCTCGTGGTCTTCCCGCTCGTGATGTCCGCGATGGTGGGCTCGGGCATCGGCGTGGTCGTCGAGATGATCCGCGCCGTGGTCGTCACCGTCGAGCACATGGCGGCGGCGCTCTCGGCAGTCGCTCGGGCCGAGGTGACCCCGGCGACCCTGGCACTCGATCCATCTGCGGTGCTCGACGCCGCGCTCCGGGACCTCGCGGTCACGGTCGTCGGCGGTGCGGTGCTCTTCGTGGTGGCGCTGCTCGTCACCAAGCTCGTCCGGCGCCCGGAGGACATCGAGCAGCAGCCTCGGTGCGAGACGTTCGCCGTGAAGTCGCTCGTCGATCCGGTGAGTTTCGGGCCGACCGCACCGGGTGCCTTCGTGCGGTATGTCCCGATCAGCGCGCGTCGGCCGTGGGCCGAGCACGTGACGTACTTCCGGAAGCCGGAGGCGGGGGTCGTGCTGGTCGAGTCCGTGATCGGGACGGAGGCGGTCGGGGGAGCGCCGGCGCTCCCCCGACTGGCGTGGGGAGCGGAGGCGGCAGGGGTCGTGGCGGCGTTCGTGCTGATCGGCGGAACGTGGGCCGCAGGGCGCTGGCTCGCCACGCTCGTCGGGCTCTGACGGACCGCGCCTAGGATCGAGCGCATGGCGACCGTCCTCCTCGTCCGGCACGGACGCACCACCGCGAACGCGACCGGGCTCCTCGCGGGCCGCACTGCCGGCGTCGCGCTCGACTCCGTCGGCAAGCAGCAGGCGGCGACGACCGCGGAACGCATCGGCGCGATCCCGCTCGCCGCGATCGTGTCCAGCCCGCTGGAGCGCTGCCGGCAGACCGCCAGGGCGATCACGGCGTTCCAGCAGGGGGAGCCGCAGCAGTTCGTCGAGCGGGGGATCACCGAGGCGGACTACGGCGAGTGGCAGAACCGGAAGCTCAGCGAGCTGGCGAAGGAGCCGCTCTGGCGCGTGGTGCAGTCGAACCCGAGCGCCGTGGTGTTCCCGGGCGGTGAGTCGATGCAGACCATGCAGTCACGGGCGGTGGCGGCGATCCGGCGGCTCGACGCGCAGATCGAGGCGGAGCACGGCGCGAACGCGGTGTGGGTCGCGGTGAGCCACGGCGACATCATCAAGTCGGTGCTGGCGGACGCGCTCGGCATGCACCTCGACCTGTTCCAGCGCATCACGGTCGGCCCCGCGTCGGTGTCGGTGGTCCGGTACGGGGAGCACCGGCCCGAGGTGGTCGCGACGAACACCGAATCGGGTGACCTCTCCTGGCTGGCGAAGGCCCCGCCGACGGGCGACGCTCCGGTGGGCGGCGGAGGGGGTACTGCCAGTCCCTGAACGGTCGCAGCCGCCCGCTCCTACAATGCGGGTATGCCCACCATCGTCCACGGCTTCGACTGGCCGGACCGTCTCGTCGTCGGCACCATCGGGCGCCCGGGTGAACGGTCCTTCTACCTCCAGGCGCGCGCCGGCCGCCGCGTGGTGAGCGTCGCGCTCGAGAAGGAGCAGTCCGCCGTGCTGGCGGAGAAGCTCGACGAACTCCTCGACGAGGTCGCCACGGTGGAGGAGAACCGCTTCAGCGTCCCGCCGTCGGTCCCGCGCGAGCTGTACGACGTCGATCCGCTCGACCAGCCGGTGGAGGCCGAGTTCCGGGCGGGTGCGCTCAGCCTCGGCTTCGACCCGGCGACGGCACAGGTCGTCATCGAGGCGTACCCGATCGACGACGACATCGAGATCGTGTCCGAGGAGGACGAGGACGGCGTCGAGGTCGAGGCGGTCGTCGAGATCCCGGAGCCGACCGAACTGCTGCAGGTGAAGATCCCGGTCGGGACCGCGCGGGCCTTCGTCGAGCGCACCCGCGAGGTCGTGGCCGCTGGACGGCAGCCCGGCGACGCATGAGCGACGGCGCCGGCCTGACCCTCACCGCCCGCATCCGCGAAGCCTCGAACGCCACCTTCCTCGCCGAACTCGACGGCCACGAGGTCGTCTACAAGCCCATCGCGGGCGAGAAACCGCTGTGGGACTTCCCGGACGGCACCCTCGCCGGTCGTGAGTACGCGGCCTTCCTGGTGTCCGAGGCGTTCGGCTGGCGGGTCGTGCCCCCGACCTGGCTCGGCGACGGCCCCCTCGGTCGCGGCATGGTCCAGCGCTGGCAGGACGTCGACCCGGACCAGGACGCGGTGGACCTGTTGCCGACGGACGAAGCCGAGCAGGACGAGCGCGTCAAGACCGTCCTCGAGGCGATCGACGAGCACGACCGCCCCGTCACCCTGGTCCACGAGGACACCGCCGCACTCCGCCGGATGGCCGTCTTCGACGTCGTGGTGAACAACGCGGACCGCAAGGGCGGCCACGTGCTGGCGATGCCGGACGGGCACCGGCACGGGGTCGACCACGGGCTCACCTTCCACGTCGAGCACAAGCTCCGGACGGTGCTGTGGGGGTGGATCGACGAGCCGCTCGACGACGAGGAGCGCGCCGGACTGGAACGGGTCACCACCGCCTTGCACGGGGACCTCGGTGCGCAGCTCGAAGAGCACCTGACGGTCGACGAGATCGACAACCTCGAGGCGCGGTGCGCCGCCCTGGCGGCCGTCGGCCGCTTCCCCCCACCGGCCGGGTACGGTCCGGCGGTGCCCTGGCCGTTGTTCTAGACGCACCGGACACCGGACGGGAGGCCCGTGGCGACGCCGCCACGGGCCTCCCGTCCGATGGGTGCGGACGTCAGCCGAACCGGCCGAACCCGCCCCAGTCGTCGTCGCGGAAGAGCGCGCCACCGCGCCGCGACCCGAGGTAGGACCCGACCACCGCGACGCCGAGGTCGTCGTTCTCCGGCGCCGTGACGGTCCCGTCCACGCGCCGCGCCATCCCGTCGATGAACCGGGCGAGCCCCGGGTCGTCGCCGAGGCGGAAGAACGTCGTCTGTGCGCCGAGCCGGTGCGCGTTGTCGAGCTCACGGACGCTGAGCGCGATCGTCATCGGGTCCGGCGGGTAGCTGAAGAACACCTGCCCGTTCGGTTCGAGGTGCGACGTCGGTTCGCCGTCGGTGACGATGAGCAGCACGGGCTGCGCCGTCGGGTGCTTCCGGAAGTGCCGGTTCGCCAGCAGCAGGGCGTGGTGCAGGTTCGTGCCCTTGTCCCACATCGCGTCGAGGCCGACGAGCTGTTCGACGTCCATCACCTCGGCCTCCCGACCGAAGGCGATCAGCTGCAGGTCGTCGCCGCGGAACCGCGTGGAGATCAGGGTGTGCAGTGCGAGGGCGGTGCGCTTCATCGGCACCCAGCGGTCCTCCATCGCCATCGAGAACGAGGTGTCGACGAGCAGCGCCACGCAGGCCTGGGTCCGCGCCTCGGTCTCCTGCACCTCGACGTCGTCGATGGTGAGGCGGACACCGGCCCCGGTGCGACCGGTCGCGGCCGTGCGGGTGACGGCGTTCGTGATCGTCCGCGGGATGTCCCACGGCTCGGTGTCGCCGAACGCCCATTGCCGGCTCGCCCCGGACGGCTCGCCGGAGGCGCCGGACCGCTGCAGGTCCCGCGCGCCCTGGCGGCCGGACATCTTCTGGGCGACGTCCTTGAGCAGGCTCTTGCCGAGCTGTCGCATCGCCTTCGGGGTGAGCTTGTACTGCCCGTCCGCTCCGCGACGCATCGAGCCGGAGTTCTTCAGCGCCTTCTCGAGCTGCTGCAGCGTCCGGGCGTCGACCGCGGCCTCGGCGCCGAGCTGGCGGGCCAGCGACTCCAGGTCGAGGTCGTCGAGGTCGGATCCGGGGCTCGACTGGGCGAGCTGTTCGGCGAGCGAGTCGAGGTCGGCGATGTCCTGGAACACCCCGGTGCCGTCGCCGAGCCCGAGGCCCTGCTCACCGTCCATCTGCTCGGAGCCGCCCCAGTCCTCGCCGGGACGGAGGGCCCGGAGGTTCCCGTCGAGCTGGCTCAGCGCGCCCATCAGGTCGGGGCTCCCGAACGCCTGCTGCGCCAGCGCGTCGAGTTCGTCGCGCTGCTCCTGGGTCATCGAGTTCCGCATCCGCTGGGCGGCTGCGGCCCGGGCGGCGAGGTCGTCGAGCAGCTCGTCGACGTTCGTCGGGTTCGACGGGAAGTACTCACCGTGCTTCGCCATGAACTCGTCGAACTGCTCCTGCGAGTCCGTCCCGGCGCGGTGGTCCTCGAGGAGCTGGTTGAGGTCCTGCATCATCGCCTGGACGTCGGCGCGGTCCTGGTCGTCGGCGTTCTCGAGCGCCTGCTTCATGCCCGCGAAGCGCTGGTCGAGCATCTCGCGGCCGAGCAGGTCCTTGATCTCCTCGTACTTCTGGCGCGCCGTCGGGCTCTTCCAGTCGTAGGTGCCGAGCTCGCTCACCGCGGCGGCGGGCGACGGCGGCAGGCTGTCGAGCTGCATCTCGGCCAGGGCACGGTCGCCGTCGTCCATCTCGGTGTCCCGTGCGAGCTGCCCGCGTTCGGCGAGCAGTGCCTCGTCGAGCAGCTCCTGCACCTGCTGCAGCGTGCCGTCCAGGTTGTGCTTCGCCGTGAGTTCGCGGCGCTTCTCGGCCACGCGGCGCGCGAGGTCGTCGAGCCCGCGCTGGTCCCGACCGCCACGGCGGAGGAACTCGCGCATGGCCCGCTCCGGGGAGTACCCGGCCATCACGTCCTGGCCGATGGCGTCGAGCGCCTCGGAGAGGTCCGCCGGTGGTGCGAGCGGGTCCGGACCGCCCTCGTACCTGCCGTACCGGGTGTCCCGCGCCAGGCGGCGGTTCTGCCGGCTAGCCATAGACCGCTTCGCCCCCGCCCGACTCCTTGCTGATCTTCCGCGCGAGGAACAGGCCCTCGAGCGCGAGCTCGATCGCGCCGGCCCGCTCGCCGTCGTTCGTGGCCCCGAGCCGTTCGCAGATCTGGTCGTAGAGGTCGGACTCGCCGAGCGACGGCAGCCCCTCGAGGAAGGTGCGCGCGGAGACCTGCTCGCCGGTGGTCACCATCGTGCCGCCGTCGAGCGCCTCCACGAGCTGCCCCAGGTCGAGGCCGCGGAGGCGCGAGCGGACCGTCTCGGCGGTGGCGGTCCGGAGCAGGTGCTCGAGGACCTCGTCTGCGCGGTCTTCCTCGCCGGACTCGAACTCGATCTTGCCGCCGAGGACGTCGACCGCGGTCTCGAGGTCGATCGGGCGTGCGACCGGGTCGGTCTCGCCCTGTCGTGCTGCACGGTGGACCGCCGCGGCGGAGACCGTCTCGGCGCCGGCGATCGAGAAGCGGGCGCTGACACCACTGCGCTGGTCGACCGCGCTGGACTCGCGGAGGGCCCGGGTGAAGCGGGCGAGGATCTCGACCAGGGCGTCCGGCACCTCGGCTGTCAGGTGGGCCTCTTGCCGGATGACGGCGATCTCGTCGTCGAGCTCGATCGGGTAGTGGGTGCGGATCTCGGCGCCGAAGCGGTCCTTCAGCGGGGTGATGATCCGGCCGCGGTTCGTGTAGTCCTCGGGGTTGGCGCTCGCCACGACGAGGACGTCGAGGGGCAGTCGCAGCACGTAGCCGCGGATCTGCACGTCGCGCTCCTCCATCACGTTGAGCATCGCGACCTGGATGCGTTCGGCCAGGTCGGGGAGCTCGTTGATCGCGACGATCCCGCGGTGCGCGCGGGGGATCAGCCCGAAGTGGATCGTCTCCGGGTCGCCCAGGCTGCGGCCCTCGGCGACCTTCATCGGGTCGACGTCGCCGATCAGGTCGGCCACGGAGGTGTCCGGGGTCGCCAGCTTCTCGACGTAGCGGTCGTCGCGGTGCCACCAGTCGATCGGCATCGCGTCGCCGAGGTCCTCGGCACGCTTCCTGCTCGCGGTCGTGATCGGGTCGTACGGGTGCTCGCCGAGCTCGGACCCGGCGATCACCGGGGTCCACTCGTCGAGCAGGCCCTGCAGGGTGCGGAGCAGGCGCGTCTTGCCCTGTCCACGCTCACCGAGCAGGACGACGTCGTGGCCGGCGATGAGGGCTCGTTCGAGCTGCGGGATGACGGTGGTCTCGAACCCGTGGAGGCCGGGCCACGGATCGGTGCCCTCGCGGAGGGCGCTCAGCAGGTTGTCGCGGATCTCGGCGCGGACCGTCTTCTGGACGTGACCAGAGGTGCGGAGCTCGCCGACCGTTCGGATGTCAGGTCGGGTCACCTCTTCGAGGGTACGCCCCGGCAACCCCGCGCTACTTGTGTCATCTCATGGCAGCCGCAATGATCATCAACAGGGTCGTCCGGCTGCCACTGCGCCGACGTGCCCGCGAACGGCGACGGAGCCGGATCACGAAATAGGGGGATTCGGCTCCGCGCCGGCCCCGCTCGTTCCGGCCGTGAACCATCCGCGCGATCCGCGCGTACGTTCTCATTCTGTGCCGGGCCTCGGGGGTCCGGCGAGTGAGGAGCATGCCGCGATGACGAGCGCGAGCGGGTTGCAGGAGGGGCAGGTCAAGAGCCTGGTCCCGGCCCGGATGGACCGACTGCCGTGGACGAGGTTCCACTGGAGCGTCGTGGTGGGACTCGGGATCTCGTGGGTCCTCGACGGCCTCGAGATCCAGATCGTCTCGAACGCCGGGTTCCAGGCGGACCTCGGGCTCTCCACCCAGCAGGTGACCTCACTCGGGACGATCTACCTCTTCGGCCAGGTCATCGGCGCACTCGTCTTCGGGCGACTGTCCGACCGGCTCGGGCGACGGAAGCTCTTCATCCTGACGCTCGCCATCTACCTCATCGGCTCCGGCATCGCGGGCTTCGCCGGGGACTTCTGGTTCCTCGCGGTCTTCCGGTTCGTCGCCGGGCTCGGCATCGGCGGCGAGTACGCGGCGATCAACTCGGCGATCGACGAGCTCATCCCGTCGAAGTACCGCGGCCACGTCGACATCGCCATCAACGGCACCTACTGGGGCGGCGCCGCCCTCGGCGCGTTCGCCAACATCTACCTGCTCGACACGTCCTACTTCGCCGAGAACATCGGGTGGCGCATCGGGTTCTTCCTCGGCCCGGTGCTCGGCATCGCGATCATCTTCCTGCGACGGCACATCCCGGAGAGTCCACGCTGGCTGATGACCCACGGCCGCGAGGAAGAGGCAGACGCCACCGTCGCCCGGATCGAGGCCGAGGTGGAGCGGGAGTCGGGCAAGCCGCTCGAGCCGGTCGACGAGTCGAAGGCCATGACCATCACGCCGATGGACAAGGTCCGCTTCACCACCATCGTGAAGGTGCTCTTCCAGCAGTACCCGACCCGCACGCTCGTCGGCGCGACGATGATGATCACGCAGGCGTTCCTCTACAACGCGATCTTCTTCACGTACGCGCTCGTCCTGACGAACTTCTTCGGCCTGAAGACCTCGGAGACCGCGGTCTACTTCTTCCCGTTCGCGATCGGCAACCTGCTCGGCCCGCTCGTGCTCGGCCGGCTGTTCGACACGTGGGGCCGTCGGCAGATGATCTTCTCCACGTACCTGATCTCCGGGCTCGTGCTCGCGGTGTCCGCGTTCCTGTTCCAGGCGGATGCGATCAGCGCGACGGTCCAGGTCGTGTTCTGGTGCATCTCGTTCTTCTTCGCGTCGGCGGGTGCGTCGAGTGCCTACCTGACCGTGAGCGAGATCTTCCCGCTCGAGCTGCGGTCGCAGGCGATCTCGTACTTCTTCGCCCTCGCGCAGATCTTCGGTGCGATCGCACCGAGCATCTACGGCGCGTTCATCGGCGACGGGTCCTCGCGCGAGCCGCTGTTCTGGGGCTACCTGCTCGGTGCCGCGATCATGATCGCCGGTGGTGTCGTCGCGCTGATCTTCGGTGTCGACGCCGCGCGGAAGGGCCTGGAGGACATCACGCAGCCGCTCTCGGTCATCGCGAAGGAGGAAGAGGCGAAGCGCTGATACCCGAAATACGGAATGTTTAGCGACTGACGCTCGATCCTGCTCTACTCCTGGGAACGACCTCCGCCGGGGGTCTTCGACGGTGGGAGTGCAGTGATGCGGAACCGGGTGGCGCACGGCCTCCACAGGGCCAAGATCGGTGGATCCGTCCACCGATCCGGCCGACGGCACGACGGCGAGGCGCGCCGTGCATGACGCTGGCGGCATGGGATTCCACGAGACGGCGGACATCCCGGACGTGTACGCGGGACGCGGTCGGGAAGCACTCGGCGTGCCGCGCAGCCTGCTGCGGGACGCGGTGTTCCTCCGGTTGCTCGACCGGATCCTGCGTGGTGACTACCGACGCGGACAACGACTCCGCCTCGACGCGCTCGCGTCGGACATGCGGGTCTCCCGGACGCCCGTCCGTGAAGCCCTGGTCCCGCTCGAAGCGCTCCAGCTCGTCTCGGTCCAGCGGTACGTCGGGGTGGTCATCACCCAGTGGTCGCTCGAACAGATGAAGGAACGGATCCGGCTCGGGTGCACGATGCTCGCCGAGCCGCCCGCGAACGCCGGCGCGACCACGGACCCGTTCGACCCGGCGTGGATCCGGGACTGCTCGACCGAAGCCGGCGCGTTCGTGGAACTGACGGCCTGGCTGTTGCGGCGCACGGGTGCCTCGGTGAGCGCGGACCTGCTGGCATCACAGCGGCCGGTGCTGGACATGTTCTACACGGACGACATCGCCATGGCGAACGGCATCGACGCGGTGGTCGACCGACGGCAGCGCCTGCTGCTGGTCGAACGGGCGCAGGACGCCGCGGCCGCCGACGACCTCGTCGAGTGCACCCGACTCGTCCGGGCCCTCGGGGAAGCGCTCATCGCCCTGCCCGACCGCTTCCGGGTCGCCGCATCGGCATGACCGGGCGCCGGGGCTGCGTACCCCCCGAACGAGGCACGCCGAGCCGACCGGGTTGCCGGGTGGCGAGTGCCCGCTCGGGTATCGTCCCCCGGCGAGCGGCCGGAACCCGAGGCCGCTCGGAGGGAGCGTGCCCGTGCCCGAATTCGACGACGTCCTCGACGCCCGGCGTCGCCCGACCGTGGTGTCCGGCCCCGGCTACCGGGTCAGCGGCGCTCGCCACAACCGCGGTCGGCGTGACCTCGGCGTCACGCGGCTCGTCACCGGGATCGGCATCGCCGTGGCGGTCGCCGTGACGAGCGCGACCTCCCTCTCCGCCTACGCCGCCTACGACGTCGGGCACGGGTTCCAGCAGCGCGCGGTCGACGTCGGCGGGGGAGCGGCCTCGACCGACGGGGCGTTCAACGTGCTCGCGATCGGCGCCGACAACGACCCGGACCAGGGCACCGCGTACGGGGACCGTGGCGCCACCCTCAACGACTCCAACGTCCTGCTCCACGTGTCCGCGGACCACACCAGCGCGGTCGCGGTGAGCTTCCCCCGTGACCTCGTGGTCGACCAGCCGGCTTGCGGCGGGGAACCCGCGGTCACCGACGCCCCGATCAACCTCGCCTACGGACGGGGCGGCATGGACTGTGTCGTGAAGACCGTGGAGCACGTGACGGGGATGGACATCCCCTACGCGGCACAGGTCAGCTTCCAGGGCGTCATCCGGATGTCCGATGCCGTCGGTGGCGTGCCGGTGTGCGTCACCGACGCCGTGGACGATCCCTACACCGGGCTCCAGCTCTCCGCGGGCGAGCACACGGTGTCGGGCAAGACGGCGTTGGCGTTCCTCCGCGACCGGCACGGCGTCGGGGACGGCAGTGACCTCTCCCGGATCTCGAGCCTGCAGCAGTTCCTGTCCTCGCTGCTCCGGAAGGTGAAGGGCGACGGCACCCTGAGCAACCCGACGAAGCTCTACGGCCTCGCGAAGTCGGCGTCGAAGAACGTGACGCTCTCCACCTCGCTCGCCAAGCCCTCGACGATGGTCGACATGGCCGGCGCGTTCGAGGGCATCGGCCTCGGGGACATCACCTTCGTGCAGTACCCGGGGAGCGTCGACGACCCGGCCTTCCCGGGCAAGGTCGTCCCGGACCAGACGACCGCGGACCGCCTGATGCGGGCGGTCCGGACTGACCGTCCGTTCAGGCTCGACGCCGGGGCGACCGGGCGGGGCGCGACCGATGCTGCCGCGGACGCCGGCTCTGGCTCCGGCTCCGGCTCTGGAGCCGACCAGACGGCGGACGCCGGCGGCGCGGACGACGCGAGCCGGGCCTCCAGGCAGGATGCGGCGGGTGCTGCGGCGGCTCCGGAAGCCGACCCGACGGCGACCACGAAGCCCCAGGAGATGTCCGGAGTGACCGGGCAGACCGCCAAGCAGAAGACCTGCGCGGTGGCCGCCGGCTAGCGCCGCTCACCGGAGATCCACGCCGGTTCCACACTGAATCGCAAGCCGCGCCTGTGGCAGCCTTGTCCGGTTGCCGTCCCCGCGGTGCGGCCCGCCGGTCGTCGCGAGGGTCCCTCGGCGGCGTCGATCAGGGCGTCCGCCATCGTGTCCGCCGACGACAGGAGTGCCCGTGAACGACGTCCGTGATCGATCCCACCGCCTCAACCGAGCGACCGGGATCGCCCGCCACGGACGCCTCCACCGGCACCGCCCCTTCGGGACCATCGCGAAGGTGCTCTCCGGGGTCGTCGCGGTCGCACTCGTCAGCTCGTTCTCCGTCGCGGCGATCGCGGCGAAGCAGGTCTCCGACGACCTCGGCGACGGTGTGGCGATCCAGGGGCAGCCCGTCACGAAGGCGAAGAGCGGCGGCACCGCACTGAGCGCGTACAAGGGCGGCTTCAACATCCTCGTCGTCGGCACGGACAACGACCCGGCGCAGGGCACCGAGTACGGCAAGCGCGACGCGACCCTCAACGACGTCAACATCCTGCTGCACGTGTCCGCCGACCACACGAACGCCACCGCGGTGAGCATCCCGCGCGACCTCGTCACGCCCATCCCCGCCTGTCAGAAGACCGACGGCTCCGGCACCACGTCCGCGATGGCCGCGCAGCCGATCAACACCGCATGGGGCGACGGCGGCCTGAACTGCGTCGTGCAGACGGTGCAGGGGCTGACCGGCCTGGACATCCAGTACTCGGCGGCGGTGTCGTTCAACGGCGTGATCGAGATGTCGAACGCGATCGGCGGGGTGCCGGTCTGCGTCGCGTCGCCGATCCACGACCAGTACACGGGACTCGACCTGCCCGCGGGGACCACGACGCTGCAGGGGTCGCAGGCGCTGGAGTTCCTCCGCACCCGGCACGGCGTCGGCGACGGCTCGGACCTCGGGCGCATCTCGAGCCAGCAGGTGTTCCTGTCCTCGCTGCTCCGCACGGTGAAGTCGAACTCCACGCTGACCTCGCCGACGACGCTCTACAAGCTCGCTCGGGCCGCCGCCTCGAACATGCAGCTGTCCCAGAGTCTCAACGACATCGGGACGATGGTGCAGATGGGGCGGGCGCTGCAGGACCTGCCGCTCGCGCAGGTGAACTTCGTGCAGTACCCGGGTTCGACCGGTGGCACGGGCGTGTACGCCGGCAAGGTGGAGCCGACCACGTACCTGGCCGACGAGCTCTTCGCGAAGATCAAGTCCGACCAGTCGTTCTCGCTCGGGGCGGACAGCACGGGCATCGGGTCGGAGACCGCGCCGAGTGCGTCCGCGTCGCCGTCCTCCGCCGCGTCGGCTCCGGCAGCTCCGGCGTCCGCGCCGGCTGCCGCGTCGTCGCAGGCTGCGGCGCCGTCCACGAGCGCGCCGTCCGCTCCCGCGACGTCGTCCACGATCGACGGGCTGCAGGGGCAGTCCGCCGATGAGCAGACGTGCTCGAAGGCGTTCGGCTCGTAGCCTGCGGCCGGGGCGGCCGGGGCGGCCGGGGCGGCCCGTCGCGGGGCGCTGCGCGGGTTGCAGCGCGGGTTCTGCGACGAAAGCGACACCGCGCGGACAGGTGCGCGGCGCAGAGGTGTACGCGATGTCGCTTTCGTCGCGCGCGGCCCGCGCCCCGGACCCCGCCCCCGCGCCCGCCCCGGCGCGCCCCGGACGCACAAGCGGGGACGCGGCCGGAGCCACGTCCCCGCGGAGCCGCTCCCCGGCGGACCCGGTCATCGGGCGAGCCGGGCCCAGGCCAGAGGAGCGACGTTGGGTGCTGTGTCGCGACGACGGGGACGAACCCCGGAATGTGATGCCGCGTCCCGATGAGACTAATGACCGGGGTACGTCCCGACAACCCCTGCGCGTCCCCACTTCGGGGGACCGTGCCGCTCGCCGCCGAAACGCCGAGCGGGTCGAGAGGACCGTCGTCCTCCTGTATGGTTGTGTGAGCGTCCGCAAGGGCGCATGGAGACGTCGCATAGTCCGGCCGAGTGCACCACCCTGCTAAGGTGGAGTCCCCTTTGAGGGGACCGAGGGTTCAAATCCCTCCGTCTCCGCACGAGGCAAGTTAACGACTCTGGCTCTTGCTAGTTGAGGAGTCAGGGTCGTTCTTGCCGATTCTGGCGGCGATCACGAGGGGGCGTGTTTGCGGGGGAGTGCGCGTGATATTCCACGCGACCTGGGTGATGGCGGCCGTACTGTCCCGATTCTACGCGGATCTTGCCCTGTGCTTCTCTCTGGGGCGCATCGTGCCTGATCTCGTCCTGGGTCCGAGGTGTGACTCTGCGGCAGTCCAGCGTGCCGTGACGCGATCGCGTGCGGATGGCGTCGCTCTGGTGGATCTGAGTCGTGCGGAGTGGTTCACGCCGTTTGGCTTGGTGAGCGTGCTTGCTTTCATCGATCGGCAGTGTCGGGATGGTCTTCTCGTCGCGTTCGTGCCGCCGGCTGATCGGAACAAGGCGGGGTACCTAAATCGGATGCGGCTGGGGGATCGGCTCGATGAGCTGGGGGTCGCGCACACGCTGCCGATCGTTCCGTCTCGTAACAACTCGAATCTGATGGAGTTGCACTCGTTCGACTCTGTGTCGAGCATGGAGCGCTTGGCTCAGCACATTCACGACTCGGTAGCGCCGACTGACGGGAAGTACGCGCGTGCGTTGTACCGCTCGTTGAGTGAGGCGGGGGAGAACGTTGAGTTGCATTCAGGTCTGTCGAACGGGTTCCTGGCTGCGCAGCGGACGCGGGACTGGGGGACTACTCCGACGCTCCGTTTCGCGGTCGCGGACTCCGGGCGCGGGTTCTTGGAGAACTTGCGGCCGTTCGGGGCGAAGTCCGATGGTGAGGCGTTGCAGATGGCGCTGGGTGGGGTGAGTAGCGTGCCTGGGCCTGGCCGTCGGGGCGGACTGAAAGTGCTGTCTGGTCTGCTTGCAGGGCTCGGCGGTACGATAGTGGTGTCTTCCGGCGCGTCGATGGTCTCCAAGGACGCGAAGTCCTCCGCGGTCCGCAGCTTCGCGGAACCGTTCGCGGGTTCCGTTTTCGAAGGTGTCGTACCGCTTTTCGATGGGGCACGGTGACAAGATGAACGTTGAGTACTACGACGAGCGAGGTGAGCTGAAGTGAACAGAGCAGTCGTCGATCATGTAGTTCCAGTGCAGCTTCCGCGTTTGGCTGGCACGCGTCACGCTGCGGACCATCTCATTGAGCCGAAATTGGTTGAAGTGGCGGGAGCGACGGTTCGTCTGCTCGGTCAGAACATGATTGACGCGTCATCGTCGTTCTCGGATCAGTTGCTCGTTCGCCTTGTCGACGCTTCAGTTGGAGAGGTAGTGGTGTACTCGGGCCCGGACGACTTCTTCGATTACTTGACTGCTTCGGCGAAGGATCTGGGGTTCAAGCGTTTGCGGCGTGCGACGCCGACTGAAGAGTATTCGGTCTAGTCAGCGGTGCTTGCGCATGAACTTCGCGATGATCGTCAGCGTGTGGTCGTAGTGCCGTTCAACGGCCACTGCTGAGTACTTCGGTCCAGGCGCGCGCACGGCCCACTTGCGGCCGACGAGGACGTACTCCTTGACTGCGGCACGGACGCCGTCGTCTCCCGTCTTCGCCGCTCCGATCAGTGCCTTCGAACCGAGGCGGATCAGCGCGACGGCGTCATCGTCCGTGGTGAGGGGCAGGGCGTTTTGTCGGTAGATCTCCTCGTGGAATTCCTGCACGGCGTCGAGGGTTTCCGTCGCGCCTGTCCGGAGTGTCTTGGCCCGCTCGGCTCGCGAGGGGAGCACCCGCTCGGCGAGAACACTTCCGGCGCCGGACCCGAGCAGGATCAGAAGCGCCAGTAAGGGTGCTTGCCACCACAGGTCCGGACCGAATTGCAGCTGCGCGACCGTCGACGCCGAATCCGCCAGCTGAGTCACGGGGTTCACTTGTCCGCCTGCCAGGAGCCGGGGCGTGCGATCTGCCCGTCAACCGTTCGGATGCCGGCCCACAGGCTTCCGCTGGGCTTGCCGTTGCTGCGGAACAGGAACCCCGGTTCGACGCCGCATTCTTTCGCGAACTCGAGGAGGTCCAGGTTCGGGTCCGCGTGCAGCAGAACCTGCGCGGTGACCCACATGACGTTCGTTCGCACCGCCCCCGTTTCCGTGGGGCTGAGTTGCAAACTTGGGGGGCCGTTGCGGCCTTCTCGCGACCGGTCGTGCCCGGCGCGGTCGCGGCGGTATGGCGCGTCCGACCAGTCGTGGTTTCTGATCTCCGCGGCGAACTCTGCGGCGAGCCTGCTGAGCGGCATCGTGTTGCCCCTTCCGATAGGGAGCGAATCGTTCGAGTCTCCCGACGAGACTCGATATCAACCTACCCCTCGGCCGTCGCTCCTGCCATTGGGCCACCGGTCGCATCCGGTCGCGCCTTCCGTTCGCCGCATCCTGCTCGGATTGCTGACAAAACGGTCGTTACGGATCCCGCGGTCGTCGGTCCGGGCGGCGCTCCTTGATCGGAGACGAGTGCGGAGCAATACGGTGGTGCTCAGCATGAGCACACAACCTGCTGCACTCACTCGGATCCACGAGGCGTTGAACGCATACCGCCCGCGGGATGCGCCTCCCTACTGGGATGCGTCCGGGTCGGCGTTCGCCATCAATGCCGTCCTCAGTGCCAAGCCGCAGGATGAAGTCGATGGGCTTCGTCTCTTGCGGTCCGTGGCACCGTTCGTGGTGTGGGCACACGAGCAGGAGCTGCCCGAGCATGTGGAAGCGGTGTTCACGCCGGACCGGCTGGAGGAGTACCTCTCGACGGGTGCTCGGGCGGAGTGGGTGTCGAATACGTTCGTCACGGTGAAGTGGGCAATCCGGCGGGTCGGCGTGGGTGCTACCAGGCGCGCACCCTGGACGCCGAAGCTCACCGCGCCCAAGGATGAGAAGCTCAGCGTCCCGTACTCACAGTCAGAGATCGACTGGTACCGCACAGCAGCGGACAATCAGGCCACGGCACGGCGATCGCGGTACATGCGCGCGGCGCTGGCAATGCATCACGGCGCCGGAGTCAAGCACAACGAGTTACGGTTCATCGTCCCGGGCGACCTGAGCGAGGGCGACGGCCACTACGTGCTGACACTCACCGATCAGCACACCAAACTCAGTCGCATGCCAAACCGGGTCGTCGCCGTGGATGCGGCGTACAACACGGACATCGCCGAACTTCTCAGTGAAGCGTCAACGGGGACGCTCGCGTATCGACATGTCGGTTCCGACTCGTACGATCCATTGAAGGTTGTTCGTCGGGAGATCGAGGTGCCGATGGCCCTACCGACCATGGATCCGCGGAGGCTACGCAATACGTGGATCGCGAACCTGCTGAACCGGCGGCTGCCGCTTCGCGCGGTACTCGAAGCGGCCGGGCTGCAGACATTGGATCTGCCGCTCTTCCTCCCGTTCCTCGTCGACGATGATCTGCCGCGGAGCTGGCGGGGGATGGCGGGCCTCGATCTAACGCCATGAGGTGCGGATCTGAGGTCTCTTGGGAGATGTGACAGCGATTCTCGCGCTTCCCGATTTTTTTGCTCATTTGTGTGAGGTTGAGTGCCACGGCTAGGGTCAGGTGTGCCCGAACCCGCCCCATCGCCGCGTGACTACGCGTCCACGAGGCTCGGCCGGGACGACTGGCCCTTCGACCCGGCAACCGAGCCGGGCCTGGAGACCGAGCCGCTAGAGTTCGCGGTGACCGCCGTTGTGGCGTGGCACCTGAAGCAGGACCTGCACGCGCTCCGCTACCTGTGGACGACAGCTCGCATTCAACGTCGGACTCAACCTCAGATCCGCGAGGAGCTTGCGCGCCGATACAAGCTCACCACGGTGCAGCTCGGCAAGATCATCGAAGGCCGCAGGCACCTCCAGATCACCGAAGTTGAGCGGTTCCTCGGTGATGCCAGCGTCGGGTACCAGCTTCGCCCGCTCTTCAATGGGCGGCAGCACGTACTGTACGATCACCCAACTCTGAACGCGGCAATCGAAGCTTCCGCGGAGCGGTGGCGGGCTGGCACCTTCGATAGGGGAGGTGCAGAACCGATGCAACAACAGCCGCCATCACCAGCTGAGGCGAGACGACAGTGGAAGACGCCGGCCGTCCGTCGGCGTGTTCGCGCCACCAAGCGGAATCAGCTCGTGGAGATTGAAACGGCCCTCGAAGCGCTGATTCACATCGCTGCCGGGATGCAACGCGACCTGCACGCTGTTCGGGAACCCGACGAGGACCTCGACCCCGCCGACGGTTCGCGCCTCGGCATCGACTGGGGCCGCATGCACGCGCAACTGCGAGACCAAGGGCTTCGCCGCCGCATCGCGGCTCAGGCCCCGGCTTCCGTGGCGGGCATCCCGTTCGCCGCCGCGGTGCGCGCCGTGATCCCGTACCGGCGACAGTTCACCCTTGCCGACGTCCGCAAAGCGCTCGGAACCGATCTGGTGCACCAGTCGTCGAGCAACGTCCTGTACTCCACCATCGACTCGATGGTGAAGCGTGGCGAACTCATCCGACTCGGACGAGGACGCTACGAGTCGACCGCGCTCCTCGGAAAGCGCGCAACCAGCAAACCCAAGACTCCCGGCGCTGAATCCGCCGCCGGGTCCATGGACTCACGTCCCAACTCGCCGTCAACCGACGGATAAGGAGCGCCAGGAAGACACATGCATCGTCGCCATCACGGCGACGAAACCAGAAAAGCCACCACCGGAGCGGACAAACCGCAGGGTGATGGCCTTCGAGGTATCCTTCGCCAAAAAGATTACCTCAAGGCTACAGCTCTCTCCGGCAACGCGCAACCCCTGGTTTCGTCGACCCCGCACACTGTCCTGCCCACACGCAGGGGAGCACGACCGCTGCAGTCTGCACGACGCGGCCTGGCTTCTCACCACGCGACCTCCCGGAGACCGCTGTCGTCCGGTCCGCGCCTGCGCCGCCGACGATCGGTAGACGAATGGTGAGCCGCGTCTTCGTCGGGGGTAGCTGGGCCTACAGCCCCGCTGAGGTGTTCACGTCCTACCGGCCGCGCTTCCACGCAGATCCCTGGTTCCAGACGCAGCGGAGCCGCTTCGTGGCCTGGGCGGAGCGGGCTGAGCCCGAGACGCCAACCGCCGCGTACAAGACCATGTTCGCGGTGTGCCAGTTCGCTCGATTCGCCCGGGATCGTGAGATACCGCTGGAACCCGAGCGGCTGTTCACCCCCGAGAACGTCGAGTGGTACATCTCGACCGAGCTGTCCACACGGAACGAGCACTCCCGCTCGACGCAGCGCGCCGCGCTGCGCCTGGTCGGCCGTGCGGTCACGCGGCGAGCAGCATGGCCACCGGCGGACCCGCGCTACAAGAAGCCCACGGCTGCGGAGCCGTACTCACCGGCAGAGCAGCGCCACCTGATCAGCCTCAGCGACATTCAGGCCACAGAGCGCCGACGGCGTGCGTGCCGCGGTGCCGTCTGCCTCGGCTTGGGTGCTGGCCTCCGCGGACCGGAGCTGGAACGGGTCCGAGGCTCCGACGTCGAGCGCCGCGACGGAATCGTGTTCGTGCACGTCCGCGGCGACCGAGAGCGTGTCGTTCCCGTACGTCGCCAGCATGCCGGCAAAGTACTCCAACTCGCGTTCGACCACCCCGATGAGCCGCTGCTCGGCCCGTTCAAACCTCATCAGCGCGATCCGCTGTCACGGATCAAGTCTCTGCTGGAGATCCCGTCCTGGTCACCGCCCCTGGAACTGCGACGGCTCCGCATCACTTGGATGCTCGCCGTCCTCAACGAGGGCATCGGCCTGGCCGACTTCGCCGACGCCGCCGGCGTCACCGACCTGCGCTTCGCGCACCTTCTCCCGCACCTCACCAGAAAGGAACCCGCCGACGTCGCCCGCCGACTCGCCGGAACCACCGCATGACGAACCACACCGAGTTCAACCCGATGCCGTCCTACCTCCCGACCGGCCGCCGCATGGACAACCGCGAAGCGGTCTCGTGCGCGCTCCACATCATCAACCAGTCCGGACTCAGCCCCATTCTCGACCGACTGGAGCGCACCACACCGGGCCGAGCCCGCAACATCGGCTACGCCGCCACGCTCGCCGCGAGCATCGCGTTCAAGGTCCAGGAACCCAAGCGCGACGTGAAGATCGCGGACATCGCCCGATGGGTGCACTCCCTCACCCGGTCCCAGCAGCGACGCCTCGGACTGCCGGGACGTTGGACCTACTTCAACCTGCAGACCACGTTCAAAGCGCTGCACGAGGAGCTGGAAGCGGAGACCAGCGACCGGCGGATCGACGTCGACGGAACCGTCATCAGCGTCCGACGACCGGACCTGCTGAGCCTGGACGCATTCGCGAACGCACTCCTCGCGGGCTCCTGGTCGTTGCCCGGCTGGAAGCGTTACCTCCCGTGGACGCCCGTGCAGGCGATCGACTCCACCGACATCGAAACCCACGCCCGGCCCCGCGCCTGGACCGCCAAGCCGGACAGCCGCGACGAGTACACCCCAGACGACGACACCCCTAACCGGGAGTGGAACGAGAACCCCAGCGAGTGGCCGAAAATTGGCCACCTCGACGGCCGCAAGATCGTCAGCGCAGACCTGCAGGCCCGGGTCGGTTGGCGCACCCGAACTGACGGACGCGCCACCAACGCCTTCAACGGCTACGACGCACACCTCCTCGTGGACGCCGGAGCCCCAGGCCTGCGGTTCTGGGTGCCGCTCATCCGTGGCATCCTGGTCCGCCCGGCTGGCAGCTACAAGGCGCGGGCCGGGCTGGACCTGCTCGACTCGCTGCACGGCGGCATCCAGTTCGACCACCTCACCGCCGACCGCGGCTACAGCCAGGCCCGACCCGAGTCGTGGACGGCACCGGTCGCCGCTCGCGGACTGAGCTACGTGCACGACCTCCACACGAACCAGCGGCGCCCGCACCCGTCCGACTCGATGCCAGGCGTGTTCTGGCTCGACGGGACGCTGTTCCCCGCATCGCTTCCGACGAAGTACCGCAAGCTGCCCGGCTTCAAGATCCGCGGCACGGCGAAGGAACGCGATGAGCTGCACGCGAAGTACGACGAGCGCGCGCAGTGGGCGTTCGTCCCGAACCGCCGCTTCCCGAACGGCGACGTGCAGTTCAAGGGGCCAGCACGCGCCGGGCACCTGCGCTGCGAGAACTACCCGCCGTCGAAGCGACTCGGGAACCACGTCCCGCGTAGCAACTGCATCCCGGGGGAGCCGTGCATGTGCGCCGCGACGAAGGTCGTTCCGGCGACCGAAGCAGCGTGGGAGCGGCAGCGTTACGTCTACGGCACCACGAAGTGGGCCGCCTACTACGGGCTTCGCAACCTCGTCGAGAGCCAGAACTCGCAGCTGAAGTACTGGCGAGGGTCTATGCGTCGACACAGCACCCACGTGTTCGGAACCACAGCGAACACGCTCGTCCTCGTCCTGAACTGCATCGCCGTGAACGTCAGCATGCTGCGCGACGCATACGGCGACGTCGACCCGACCAACACCACGCCAACTCGGCGCGACGTCGCTCCCCGCCGTCGCCGGACCCCCAAGCACCTCCCCACCCACCTCCGGCCGCGGCGACGCACCACCGCCTGACCAAGCGGTGCGGGGCGCACTGACACCGGTGCGCCCCGCACCGCCACACCACTACATCACCCGAGGAGAACCATGCCCACGAACGCGCCATCCGGAACCGACCGACCACCACGCCGGCGGCGGCTGACCGCATCACAACGACGCATCTGGCCCACCGCCGACGGGACCCCCGACTTCGACTTCACCTGCTTGGGAGAGCGACGCGTCGCGATCGCGGGAGACTGGGAGTCCAACCTCGACGCCGTCCACGCCATCCTTCGCACGCTCACCAACACAGCACCGGACGTGCGCACCATTTTGCACCTCGGAGACCTCCGATACGAAGCCCCCGTGCTCGTCGGCGGCAAGCAGGTGTTCCCGCGCAACACCATCGCCAGACTCGATGCGCTTCTCGACGAGTTCGGGATCCGCCGGCTGCTCCTCACCCCCGGCAATCACGACTGGCCGGAACAACTCCACGCTGAGGTCACCCGCCACCCGGACCGCCCCTACCGAATCAGCGAGCGGATCTGGGTACTCCCGCGCGGGTTCCGATTCCGGCTCGGAACGACGACGTTCCTGTCATTCGGCGGCGCCGCGTCGCTGGACAAAGGCCCCGGCGATCGCGGATGGAGCATGCACGAAGCGCCGACAGCCGACGACGTCGAGCACGCCAGCGCCGCAGGCACGACCGACGTGCTCCTCACTCACGAAGCACCCGACTTTCACATCCGCGAGGTCGACGACATCCTCCGCGCACGAAGCACATGGCCCGCAGCGAGGCTCCGTGCCTCCGCAACCTCGCGCGCCCTCGTCACGGAGCTGCTCCGCGCTGTCGCGCCCACACACGCGTTCCACGGGCACATGCACGTCGCCGGTGAAACGCATCACGACGGTACATCCACGTACAGCCTCGCCGTCGCTGGAAAGCCCCATAACGTTGGCATCCTCGACGTGCACGAAAGCCACTTCTCCTGGCTCCCCGACCAGCGTTAGTCCGCCATCCGAACCGCGGCCGACACGACAGACCAGCCGCGGGGAGCGCTGACCGGCGACGACACGGGACGCTCGCTCGTCACCACAAGCCGCAGCAAGTACCTGATCGACCTCGACCGACGCGCCATCACACGCATCCCCGGTCCAGACGCAGCGCCCTCGATACACGACGTTGAATGCCCCCCCCCCCCGCGACGATCCGCAGCTGGATCCTCGGCGCGCACGGCCACCTCGGCATGGAGTCCGATGACGCGGCAGGTGACGACTTCTGGCAGGGCCGCGGCGTCATCCGAACCACCGACTAGTCCGCCCGACGACAGGAACGACAGATCATGCCCGCACAGCGAAGCACGCTCGACCGCATCGACCAACTGCTCACCGACTACGACATGAACCAAGAGCGCTTCTACCGCGCCGTCTTCCACGCGCTTCAGCGATCCGGCCCACCGACGCTGCCGCCGGTGCCCGCTTCCGTCGATCCAGACGACCCCGACGTCGTGGACGCCGTGGATCAGATCATGTCGGGAGCGTTTCAGATCTACGCCGCCGAAGACGTCGCGAGCGGTGTTGCCGGGTCGCTTTCCCAAGCGTCAACCGCGAAGCTTCTGCACCTCACCGTTGCGCAGGTCGAAGCGATGATCGGTGCCAAGCGCATCCTCGCTGTCGACATCGCCGGTGAACCGAGAGTCCTTCGATGGCAGCTGAACGACGGGCACCCTCCGCAGCTTCTTCCAGGGCTCCAACCAGTCATCGAGGCCATCGCCACAACCGCATCAGCGTTCGGACGGGTCGCCGGGTTCATGACTACGACGCAGCCGACGCTTCGAGCACCCGCCGCCCTCACCCCACGTCACTGGCTGATGAACGGCGGCGACCCGACCGCGATCGTGCGCCTCATCGAGGCTTGGGCGCACAGGTAAGCGCTCCAACGAGCCACCAGGCGAACCACCGTCGGGCGCGTGAACCGCTCGGCCCAGCGGCAGGATATTCAGTGATCGGCAAGCGGGCCCCGCTCGGGAGTGCCGCGAGGACGGCCTTGCAGCCCCCGAGCGGGGCGTTCTTCGTGTGCCCTGAAGACGCTAGATCGTCCGAGGAGCAGGGAAGGATACTTGCGTGCCCTCAGAGGCGGGAGCGCTGTGAGAAGTAGCGTCCCTCGGTCACGACGTGGCCGGGCGGAACCCGGTGCTTCCAGAAACCTGCGGATCGCAGTCGGGAAGCGTCTGCGGTGCTCGACAGCTGGTTAGGAACTGACGAGGTCCACCGACTCAGCGCCGGTCAGCTTGTCCGCATCCCACGGGAGGTCGCAGGTCATCGTGACCGTGGTCGTTGCACCGGAGTAGCGCCAGGGCTTGAACGCCGGGCAGGTCAGCGTGTCCCCATCGGAGGACGACACGACCGCATCGAGCATCGGCGTTGTCGTCATCTCAGTGGTGTCGTAGGTGACTTCGATGCTCGTCTCGTCGTACTCGGCGTCGAAGCGCAGAGTCGCGTCGCCGATGGTCGACACATCCGCATCGTCGGTGTCCGCAATCGGCACCTGAACCGACGCCGACCGGGCATCGTCCGTGGTGGTCTGCCAAGACGGGACAGTGAACCCGACGATCACCACCGCAACGACCACCCCGGCGACCGCGACGCGACGTACCCCGGCAACGACGCGCGTTGCCAGTAGCCGATTCATCAGCCACGGGGCTCCGACGACCGTCGCGAGGAAACCGAGAATGTACGTCGCGCCCGCGTCGCTGCCAGCGGCGACCGCGGCCGTCCAGAGCGCCGCGGCGAGCACACACCCACCCGCAGGCACCCACACCGAGCGAGGTCGTCTCTGTTGCGTGTCGGCGTCCTGTGGCACGACACGAACGTTACGAGCCAAACGGGGCACGTTGTAGGCCCCCGATCGGGCCACGCGACGTCCGCCTGCTCCCTCTGATCGCTTCGCTCTCTCGCGCATTTGGCCAGGACTCCTCCGGACGGCACGATGGGCTCGTGAGTTCCAGCTCCCGTCGACTCGACGATGACCCCGCCTGGGTCGACGACCTCATCGGTGTACTTCGCGACCCACCGGAGCAAGTCGTCATGCTGCTGCCCGACGTCGCGGAGGAGATTCTGGAATGGATCGCCAGCGCTTCCGATCAGGGCTGGAAGCGAGGTGTCGGGTCGCTCCGGATCGAGCTGGAACACGCGTGTGTTCGGTTACCACGAGGCATGCGACGCGCGCTCACCCCTTCGATGCGAGCCATCAGAAGCGCTGCAGCAAAAGCACTGAAGGACACTGCGACCGCGGCGGAGCAAGCCGCGTCGCACGCCAATCTGCGCGGCGCACTGCAGGACGCGCTTGATGCGTGGCGTCGCCCGGAGGTCTTGGAAGTCGCGTGGAGCGAGCTTCTCACAGCCCTCCGCGACCGTTCAGGAGACGTCGAAGCCGCCGACGACGCAATCAGTGGACTCCTCGCGGCCCTCCGGGTGACCGGTCCAGACGAGCCCGCTCGCCGGTCCAAGGCCGCTGCGATCATCGAGGGAAGCGACCCGCACCGCCCGCCGAAGGACCCTGCAGTGCCAACTGCCGCGCTCTCTGTGCGGCTCACAAACGCACTCGACGTACTGCGGACCGTCGAGCAGCAGGCAAACTGCGTCGTGTGGCTGTCCTTCTCTAAGATGGCGGTATCTGGGGGTGCATGGGAACACGGCAACGTCACGATGGTCTCCGCCGAGATCGCGATCGCAACGCCAGAGACCGATGGCTACCCTTACCCGCATTCCAGCGAACTCCGCAACGCCATCCACGACGGGTTCCTCCCGTCCGCTGAAGACCGTGCCCCGCTGCCGTTCACCGGATACGTCCGCGTGCACCTACCGAACACCAGGCCATCGGAAGCGGCGGCCGTGGCCCGGGACCAGCTGACCGTACTTATGCAGAGCGCACTGTCCGGCGGCGCGCAACGATGGCAGCCCGGGGAACACGAACTCGTTATCACCGACGGGGTCCCGGCTGGGTCGTCCTGGGAAGCCGTGTGGGGAGACGAACACGTCGATCCTTACCGACTCAACACCACCGGCGACCTCATGCGAGACCGCGCTCCTGCACTGATCGACGGGCTCTTCGCCCGTCCCTTGCCGGCGCAGCTCCGCGCTGCGCTTCGCAACGTGGAGGATGTTGACCGGAGCGGTAGCCCCTTCAACGCTCGCGTCGACCGCACCATCGACGACAGCCGCGCCGCCCTGATCCTTCGGATGAACGCCGTTGAACACGTCGCTGCGTGGATGCGCCTGCATCCCGAGACGCTTATCGACATCCTCGTTGCAACCTCCGCTGTGAATCGCACCCTCAACACCGCGGCAGTACGCGCCCGCTCCCTCGCCCATCGCAGCCGAGACAACTTTGCAGCTCAACTTGGCCGCGAACCACGCCGAACGGACTTGGACCTGGTGGTCGAGCAGCGGGATGCGCTGCTTGCATTGTGTGACGGCCCGCTCGAACGCGCCCGAGCCCGGAGGATCTTCCGGGCGCTTTCATCACCCGAACAATTACTTCAACGTGCGGCGGATCAGCGCGCGACGCTCACTCTCATCCGCCAACGGCACAGGCGCCTCCGGAATGCAATCGTGCACGGCAATCCCGTATCCGAGCGGGCCCTGGCGTCAGTGCGACGATTCGACGGGACTCTTGCGAGCATGGCGATCCAAGTGGCGTTGGAGGCGCATCTTGCCGGCTCCGACCCCACAGAGGCTCTTCACCGGCGGGCCGCCGTCGCGCAAGACCACCTTGACGCTGCCACGGCAGGGACGTCACCGGCCGAGGCGTTCAAAGCAGCACAGTAGGGACCGAGTTCGGTCTTCCGCCCGGCCTTTGCCAGCCGGTGTCAGACCCACACGGCACCATGGCGATATGGGACTGAGGTTAATCGACTGAGGGGTACCGGACGCGCCGGACTCGCTTGATGCCGCCGCCCGGGGCTGAACATTGCGAGTTCGACCCCGCGCTGCGCAATCCAGGAATTCGCACGGACTGAGCCAGCTCCGCAACGCGTGCGTCGCAACAGGGGTGCGATGCGTGCTTGACGCAGCATGTGCGCGGCTGCGTGGCACCGTCGGGGCACGCCAAGCGGTCACTCACGAGGCTCGTTCCGATACTCGTCGTACCAAGCACGGAGAGCGGGACCGTGCAGCCAGTCCGGATGCGTCCGCTGGACGCGGCTGATGTGAGCCGCGTTGTCCCACCAGACCGTTGAGTGAGGCCGCGCAGGCTGGTCCGGCCAGCCGCCCGCCATGGACACCAAGCGCGTGTAGAGGACGTCCCCGTTCCAGCGATCGTCCTCCCACCCGTTTCGTTCCGCGACTACCCGCAGGTGGTACGAGAGCAGCTCCGGCCGCAACGGGAACAGCCGCCACATCGCATCCCGGAGGTCGATCGCGACACCGTCGAGATCACCGGACGCCTCGAACGCACGAGCCAGGGTCGCTTCCGGAGCCAGGTACGGAAACGAGCCTTCCCACCGGACGTCGACGCGGTCGATCGTCTCGACGACCACATCGACCTCGTCATCGGAGATGAGGAGGTCACTCTCCGCCGGCACATACAGTTCGGCCTTCCACGGCACCTCGCCGAACCCCCAGTGCCGATACGCCGCATTGCCGCCGATCACCGGGATCGGCAAGGAGGTGCTTCGTGCCTGCTGAACCCGCTGCTGGAGCCGCAGTGACGGGTCCAAGGCGAGCCAGCGTGCTTGCGCTTCGAGCGGCTGGTCCCAACCGGGAAGCCGACCCGTTGCTGCGTGTACCCACACGGTCTCCAGCACTGGGAGCAGCTCGGCTCGGCGGACCATCGCGTGTGCACCCAGCTGGGCGGCTGCACGACCATGTGCGCGGGAGAGCTGCATAAGGGTCATGAGCCCCTCCTGACTGGCGGCGAGGTCGATCGCGTCTCGCCGAATCAGGTCCGCTGCTCGCCGGTCGCGCGCGACGTTCCGACCTGCGCCAGCCCGCGCGCGCGGGCGGCCAGCCCCCATCGACGAGAAGCGAGGCCGGCCAGAACGAATGTCACGCATGGTCGCACAATAAACGAAGAGTGTCGCGAAGTGAATGGCCAAGCATGTGAAAACCGAGGACTGTCCCAAGTGGTGCGTACTTTATTCGCGGGTATTGATCCGAATTGGATAGACGGCCGCGGTGGGAGTGCGTACTTTGGTCGCGCTACCCAATGATGCTCGGGTCGAACCTGTGCACTTCTCTTACTCCGGCGACGCTCGGCCCACAAACCGATTGAACGTTGAGCAGGTCTCGTCGTCCGGAAGGCCGTCTTCTGCGGGCGGTCACCCCGCACGCGCCCCAAGCTGTCGCCGGAACGCGCGCCCTGGTCGGCGGTCACCGGCAGTCGACGTGCACGCTGACGGACGCGTCCGCGGACGCGGAGGCGTTAGCTGGTCGCGCCGCGCCGCTTTGGGCGACTACCTACGCGTGGAACGACGTCGAGTAGCTCACGTCACGCCATCGCGTCAACTGAGGGCGGCGCTTCACTGGAGTGACCGACATCACGCGGTGGAGCGATCAGCAGCACATCGGCACCCACAACCGCGTCGAGGTGTTGACCGTGATGAACACCGCCACGGCAACCATCGTGCGGGTTCGCGTGAGCGGCAATGGCTTCAATGGGGACGGGACATTCGTGTTCAAGTTCCGTGCTGACCGCATCCAGGAACTCACCATCAGCTGACCACGGCCGCCCGGGACCCGCTCACAGGCGGAAGACGGCCGCTTCGCCGCGAGCTGGCGTAATCCCCGCGACGCCCGCGACGCGGCTGCTACTTCTGCGCGGCGTAGAACTCGTCTTTGATGCTCTGTGCGATGCGCCCACGCTGCGAAACGGTGTGACCGTGCGCCGCAGCCCAGGTACGGATGGCCGCGAGGTGCTCGGTGTTGTTGCGCTGCGTGCGGGACGTCCGAGTCGCGCCGCGGCTCACCCGTCGGGACGCCGCGATGTAGTCGCTGATCGCGTCGCGGAACTTCCCGGAGTTTGCCTCCGAGAGATCGATCTCATAGTCCGAGCCGTCGAACGCGAACGTGATGCTTCGCCCGGTGTTCACCTCAATGACCGATCCGTCAATGTCGTCAATAAGTGTCGTCGTGACCTTCTGCGCCATAATGCCTCCTCAGACGGGTGAACAGTAACCGTAGCAGTGCGTGCTGATCTCACCACAAGTCACGTCGGCGACAGTCAGAAGCCACCCGCCGCAGCGACGACGAGCGCGCCGACAAACAGCACCGAGATGATGATCGAAACGATGATCGCCACCATGGTCCGAATCGTCCCACGCATCCCCGACGTCGACCGGATCTCATAGAACGCTCTCGCAGCGAAGAACGCGCAGAGGGGCAATATAGGCGACGTCCAGATTGCCGCGACCGCATAGCCACTGAGGCGGCGCTGATGCGAGGTCGGGTTCACCGATTCCTGGCTCAGCCGAAGCATGCGTTCTCGACGCACGAAGTGGCGAACCGCCCACTCTAGGATGAGACCGCGGCGACCCTTCCACGACCCCGCTCCGAGGCCGAAGACGATGAGCGGCATCGATACGGCCAACATCGGATACGCCAACCACAGTTGCGCCATCCGCTCGACGCTGCGCACCGTGCCACCAGCGCTGTCGTAGAGGGCAACGTCCCACGCGAGGATGATCAGCGAAACGACCCCGAGGGACACGATCACACCCGAGAAAATCTGCCGACTCATGAACAGCGCGAGCATCGCGAAGACGGCGATCCCCGATAGTGCGGCCCCGCCCGTCATCAGCGCGAACCGCCCCACGACCTCGGCCGCACCTCGTGAAGGCGACACCATCTCGCTGAGACCAGTGCTGATGAGGGGGAGGCCGGCGGACGTCGCGACGAGTGCAACCCTCAGCCGTGGGCCCTCCAACGGGCGGGAACGTTCGAAGACCACGACGGCGCGCGCTCGAATCCACGCGCGCCGGCCTTGGAGCCGCGACACATGACCATCGAGGTCGTGTTCGGTGAGGAGCATTGCATCGGCGGAAGCGAACGCAAGGAGCGCGCCGCCCGACAACGCACTCAACACGATCGGAACGTCGAGACCGTTGTCATGCCAGCCGTACCAAGACGTCGTCGCAAGCGCCAGCGCGATCGAGCCCACCAGACAGACCAGCGCCACGATCCACAAGAAGCTGCCCCGAGCTGCTTCGTCAAGTTGTCCTGTCGTAGAGGGCGATCTGTTCAAACGGGCACCGAACTGAATTGCGACGATCAGGGTGGCGAGCACGCCGGCTGCGCCGAGGATCGCATCGGGGCTCAGCCGCGGGAGCATCAGCAGCGCCGCCCCGCTGCCTTCCCCAACTCGCTGGGTGACGCTCACCACCGTCCCCACCAGCACGAGGACGACGACCGCGGCGAGGAGCCCAACCCAGATACGACGGACCAGCCTCTGCGTGAGCTGCCGGATCCGGCGGTCCAACAATCGGGCGGAGCGTGACCGATCCGAACCGGGGGTTCCGCCCGCTGGCACAGCTGAACCGACCGGCTCGGACACCGAGCGAAGCTCCAGCGCCGACGGCGTGAGTTGGTTGCTGCTGGTCGGTCGCTGCGCCTCGCCGACGAGACGGGCTCGTCGCGATGAGCGAAGGCCCGTGCGTCCCGGGCGGTTGCGAGGCTGTCGTCGTTCCGCTGGTGGGGTGTGGCTCATAGGTTCTTTCAGTTGGACGGAATCTGCGGTGGCCCGGCACGACGCGACGGGAGGGCGGGAAAGGCTCGCTCTGCGTTGCCTTATCCGGTGCCACCGGTTCCTGTCGGTCGTGCCGGCACAGCGGAAAGCAAACACGCCGAGGCAAGCCGCCTCACCTTGACCTTGCTGACGACCGGACCGGCTGCTCAGGCAGAGTTCGCTCGCACGGTGGCCGCGAAGCTCTCCCACGCGGCCGTCAGAGGGACGATCAGCTCGGGGGAGAAGCGGAGGTCTCCGCGCAACGTTGGCGAGCCGATGCCGTCTGCGACGTCGACTCGGAATCCGCCTTCGGGGAAGATCGCGAGGTGGCCGAGAAGGTCCTTGCTCTTCTTGACGAACTTGATCGCCTGGTCGATGTCCGCGAAGAAGATCTGCGCGCTCGCGTCCCAGCTGCCGGGATGGTTCGGAACGTACCGATCAGGATCGCCCTGGCAGGAGAACTGCGTGTCGAGTCCAAGCGTCCACATCGTGTGAAGCAAGGGGGCGAGGCGCGCATCGACCTCCACTCCATCGACTAGGACCTGCGGATGGTTTGGCAGTCCCCTAGGCGCCGGTGTCTCGGGGACACCGAGGCGTTCATCGCGCCGGCCGAGGCTGTAGCCGCCTTTCCACCCACGGCGGAAACTATCGCGCGCCAAGTCGGATCGTTTCCACTTGGCGATGCTCAGTTTGACGGACGCAAGGTCGCGTTGCGCGTCACGCGCGCGTGGGAGTTTCATGGGCCAAGGATGTCGTGGGGGACCGACACTTGAGGCGACCGGTGGCTGCGGAGCCTCTGGCTGTGCGCGGTCTCGGCGAAGCGAGCCACCACGGTAGCTCGCTACTGCGCGCTGGTGCTTCTGATTCTTGGTCCTCGCGGTCGATGGGGCCTGGGGCTCCCGCAGGATTCGCTGACACTTCCGAGCGGGCGCGGTTCGCTGTGAGGAAGCAAGAATCGCCGCGCTCCTCCGCGCGATCCACAACGGCGACTGGCCCGGTGACAGTTCAGTCAGAGGTGGCAAGGGTCGCCGTCGCGTCATGAAGGGTGTTGCCATCGGTCCGCAGAGCCACCGGCGGAGGGCACGTCGCTGGTTACGCTCTGCACCGTAGTCGCGTGAAAAGACTTTGTGCCCTTACTGGGGGATCGACCAACTTGCAGGACCCTGTCTACGTTGGCGTGAGTCCGCAGCTCGGTAGCGCCAACGAGTAGGGCGCAGTGGCCCATTTCTACTCCGAAGAAAGGTCAGCAGTATGCTTCCAACCTCCGCCTCTGATGAGCCAACCGGGTCGACTTCGGGGACAGTTGCGTCTGAGAATCCCGGTTCGCGCACTGACGGTTTCGTTAATGATTCGCCCGAGATAAATGCGCCAAAGCCGCAGGAGCCGGAAGCGCCAACTCTGCAACAGCCCCAGATGACTCCGGGAACTGAATCGGAGCCTGCCGTGGCCCCGGCTGGACCTGAATCCTTCAAGCGCGAGCCCGCCGACGAACCTCCGCCCACCCCCAAGGGCCCTTGGAGCCGAGAGCATTTCCGTCGGGGCAAGCGCACGAGTGTACGCGCGCGAGTGTTGTACATCGCCAGTGCTGTCGTAATGATTTCACTGTGGGTCTTGGCGCTGTTGAGAATTTTGCCATTCGAGGCCTTCCGAGCGATCAACCTGCTTCTTTTGTTCATCGGTGGAGGTCTGCGACTTGTTGCACACGACCAGCAAGCGCAAGGCTGGAAAGATATCGACGGTACCGGAAAGGTCATTGCCTACTATGGAGCATTCAGTGCGCTCGCAATTTGGGGGGTCTGAACCGTCCTGACTAAGAACAGGTCGGTTGACTGCGTCGTGCCGACATCGACGACGGCGTTCGGCCCGGGGGCGGCGGAGCTGAGCTGCAGCCTCGGATCCCAGCACGGCACTGCAAATCACTAGCGCGTCACTCTGGGGTGCCCCCGATCGCGGGGCGTAGTCCATTACTTGCTGCCACCACTTCGCCTTAAGAATCGTGCGCCCGAATCTGGAAGATCCGGTCTGCGCTTAGGGTTTGCGACCCGCGGAGCTAACAGCCGAGGACCCGCGGAGCGGGGTCCTCAATCCGCAGGGTTATTCCGTTCCGAAATCTAATTGAGCCTGGCTCCAGAGCGAACTCACGCGCTCGTAACGAACGTTTTTGCTCTGCGGTGACGCGTCACCGACCGTCTGCACCTGATTCTCCTTCCGAAGAACACGAAGCCAATGGATGACAACCTGTTTGTTGAGACCGGTCGCGAGTTCAATTTCGGCGCGCGACAGAACCCGTCCTTGGAGTGCGTCGAGAATGACTTGTCGCCGGTCTCGCGGGGCGAGGCGACGAGCGGTCTCCGCGGCTGCGCCCCGGGTTCGGGGAGATAGGCGATACTCGGTCCAGCGCCGGGTGCCGATCTGCACGATGAGTTCTCGTGAGACTAGATCGCGTAGCTCGGCGGTCGCGACGCGAGAGTCCAAGCCGGATGCCGCCCGGTAGGTCGAGTTATCGATGGACCCGCGGTTTCGCATCGTGGCGAGCCCTACGATCTGGGAGTTTGTCAGACCGCTCTCGTTCATGCGGTCGAACCACTCGACGGTCGCCTCGTCCAGTAGCGCGTGGTTGGGGAACGTGACCGTGAAGGATGAGACGCGGTCGTCGAATTTCGGGATGCTCATGCCTGCCGAACGGAGTGCTCCGACCATCGTTCGGATGCCGGAGCCGCGGTTCTCGCACACTGTCCGGTTCTCGCCGGGAAGAGAGACGTCCTCCAGTAGCCTCAGCAGGAAGGAATTTCTTGACGAAGAGGTCCCGACCTCTTCAGTGAGCGATCCCACGGTGACTGGGCCGAACAGACCTCCTGGGTTGCGGATAAGGAGCCGATCCGGGTACATCTCAATTTGCACTTGTGTGCCACGCGCGTGCGCGGAGAGGTCCCGGTGAATGAGAGCGTTGACGATTGCCTCGCGAAGGGCCGCATCGGGATACTCCCACGTGTCAGTTCGACCTACGCCACTCACGATGGACCGTCGCCGCATGTTTCGGGTGACCGCGGCGAGAGCCTCCCTCGCCATCACGGGGACGGGGCCGTCAAGCGTGACGTTGTCGAGGAAGCGCGTCCCGGTCGCATCGTCCGGACCGCTCTCGGTTGGATATACCACCAGCGTGAGTGTCAGTTGAGGGAACATTTGTTGGGGGTGGCGACCCATTGCGAGTAGGCCAGCGAGCGTGGCAACCACTTCGCCTTCGGTAGTGACTGTGAGCGCGCGGGCTTGCTGCAAGATGCCGCTCTCGTCGAGGTCTCGGTAGGCCCACCCGCGGACCTGTCTGACACGCTCGACGTAGGCTGCCACGAGGCCGTCGTCAAGCCACGATCTGTCGGTGCCCGGTACGGGGTCGGCATCGACCAACGGCTGCCCACGATTCGCGATGAGGGTCTGCACTTCATAGGTGGACAGATGCTGATCGCCGTCGTGGACACGGATGTAACTGCCAGTACTTATCCCGCGACCCTTCGAGAAGCATGGCTTGAGCGAAGGGTCAATCTCCGGCACTTCAGCCACGATCAACCAGGTGCCTTCGAACTGATGCTGCTTGATGACCGCCCTTACAGGGGGATGCACTTCCTCAGCGCACATAGACGCCAAGTCCGATGCCATCTTCGCTGGATCGCTCACTCCGGACGCGGCGAACGAGTCACTCTCGTCGAGGCCGAGGATGATCGTGCCGCCAGCCGTGTTGGAGAACGCGGACAGCGTCTCCCGAAGAGAAGAGGGCAGGCCGCCGGCGGCCTTCTTCGCTTCGACGTCGAGCCCGTCGGCACCGACTTCCCTCAAGGACGCGACAGCGGCGGCAAGTTCATCATCAAGCACATCATCATGATAATGCCGAGATCATCATGATGACCTCTCTTGCTGCTGGCGCTGACGAAGGTCCGATCGCGTCACAGCTGCGGGTCGGGGTGACCGAGCGATGTTTGGCCAGTGTCGACGATCACGTATGGCGACGGGGCAACCCTGACTGACGCATGGTTGATGGAGTTCGTCGTCGAGGTGCGTCGTACGTCACAGCCGAAATAGTCTCAGGACAGACCTACGCCAGAAGCTGTCGGGGCGGGGGTCTGCCTCGGGCGAGTCGCTAGGTGCGAAGCGCGTCCGACAGGTTCGTCAGCAACTCCATGGCGTCTGTTTCGACCTCTGCATCATTCGCTGTGCCCGATGTCGTGGCATGCACGAGGCCTTCTCGATCTCGCAGTGGCTCTCCGAGACTGCCCTGCCCGGCGCCAGCCCCAACGACCTGCCCAGCGCCTGATCGAACAGGTGGCGGCATCGACCGCGAGTCACCCCGATGCGATCTCGCGTCGATGATCAACAGTTCCGACGGTCGTCCGCCCGCCGAGCGGTGGTCCGTCGGCCACATGTGACGATCGGAGAGACAATGGTGACGTGGGAAACAACGTGCAACGGCGGCATCACACCGTAGCCCGGATTCTCCTGCAGGGCTTCGCGGATGACGCCGGGCAGCTCCTGCAAGTAACAGCTGCATCATGCGCGAAGCCGCGGAGTCGATGTTCCGTCACCCCGCTACGCCTCTTCCGCCGATCGCTTTCCCGCCTACCGTCGAAGTCCTTCCGGAGCCAGCCGTCACCCGGAGCAGGTCCGACCAGGCCGGCGCGGACGTAGGAGGTATCGTCATCGACGCGGATCTGCCGCCGGTCGAGGACGCCAGAATCGCCGTGCTACTCCGCGCGATCCAGAACGTCGACTGGCCCAAGGACAGCGACGAGTGAGAACCCCGTTTACGGGCCGGGGCTCACTATGAGAGCCTCGTGGTGAGCAGGCTGCTTGTCGACTCGAGTGGCCCCTTCCTGATCCAGGGACCAGTGCTCGTGGACGGGAACGTGCTGTTCCAGAAGAAGCGCGCTTCCGCGCCGGCCCAGAAGTGCAGGAGATCGAAGACGAGCCAACTCTTGTTCTGCGTTTCACCGTGCCTATCGATTATACCGTCCGCCATCGGGATCTCGTCCGCAGGGGAGGCTCCCTCGCGGCCGTCATCGACGATGTTGCATGTCTCAGACATCGCCTACACGATGCGCGCCTCGAACGATCGATTCAAGCGAGTCGCTGCCAAGCCCGCCGCGGTACAAACCGAGAGCCTTCCTGTTGAGATTTGCTGACGAGCGAACCTCTCGTGCCACCAACGGAGCGCAGGTCCCGACGCCCCCGGCCCCCAGGTTCTCCACGCGCGTGTGCGAGCCCAATGCGATACGTGCGCGAACTTGGTCCGCACGGAGCCGAGCCCCCACACCCCTTCGGGCACTTCCGCAGCGTTCCGCGATGTTGAGACTGCGGCCAGTACATGTGCACGGCAGCCTCGCACTTCGCAAAACGGAGCGCCCGAGCATCCGCGAGCGAGGGGACTTCGCGCAGTTCGCTTGCCTCGCCGTCCGCGGCAATCGCCGACCACGTCGCATCCTCGCGAAGACAATCGGCGGGCCGGCCAAAGTTCGCGAACACTTCGTCATCGGAGTGAGCACGAAGCAGCATTGCGGTCGGCATCCGGTCGCCCTAGTCCGACGATCCCCACATCTTTCGCAACAGGTCCTAGGCGCGGATCAACCGGATCGCAACGTATCAAGCGAACGCGCGCCGCCCCACCACATGATCGCGTAAACCCCCGCCGCCGCAGCCGCGACCGTGGTGGCGGCCGTGTTGCCGACGAGGTCGGCGAGTCCGACGATGGCTAGCTGGCTGCAGCCGATCACGGCCGTCTGGATCATGAAGTCGCTGCTCATGATCCGACCCCGGTTCCGCGAGTCTGTGGCCAGCTGCAGCCCGTAGGTGGAGATACTCGCCGCGGCGCTCCCGCCGACGTGTGCGAGTGCAACGAGCGCCACCGCCGCGGGGAACCAAGTGACGATGGGGAAGAGGGCGTACCCGATGGCGAACAATGCGATCGCAGCGGCGATGACGGATCGAAGTGTCGCTGGGCCGACGAAGCGGCGGGCGAGCAGCGGACCCGCCAACGCGCCAACGCCGCGTGCCGCGAATAGCACGCCGACTCCCGCCGGACCGATCCCGAACACGGTCACGGCCAGAACCGGGAACACAGCGAGGATGCCGTTCCCGAGAGCCGTGCCGGGTTTCGCCGCGATGAGGGCAGCGATTCGTCGATCACCACGTGCGATGCGGACAGTGTCCGCCAGTTCGGAGACCAGTCGTCGACGTCGCGGGGGCGTGCGATTGGCTTTGCCACTCAGTTCGCTAATGGACGCGACTATTGACGCAGAGCAGAGAAACGATGCAATGTCGATCCCGAAGCACCAGTACGGGCCGGCAATCGCGGTGACCAGCGCACTGAGTGAGGAGCCGACGACGAGCATGACTGCCCAGATCGCACCGCTGATGACGGTTGCAGTCAGCAAGGCCTCGGCAGGAACGAGCGTAGGCACCGCGGCGGTCGCAGTTGGGGTGAAGAACGCCTTTGCGGCGGCGACTCCGCCAACGGCCGCGACGGCTATGACGACAGTGGCGGGTGTATGGACGAAGAACAACCACGTCACGAAGATCGCCGACGCGAGGTCGCACATGATGAGTAGCGTTCGACGGTCTACCCGGTCCACGACCGTCCCGGCGAATGGTGAGCACACTGCGATGACGATGGTGTCCGCTGCGAGGACAAGCGCTCCCCACAGCGAGGTTCCGGACAACGTTAGGAGCACACCGAGCAGGGGCACGATGACAAACCAGTCGCCGCCTTGGCTCAAGAGCTGCGCGAAGTAGAGGCGTCGGAACGCCGAGTTGTCCCTCAGGATCGTCAGCGCTCCTTGACCGCTACGGGGTTGGCCTCGCGACATACTCACTCCTCTGGACACGTTGTATCTGTCGGTCGGTCGCGACCAGCCGAGAGTTCGCCAGAGTGGCGAGCGCGCGCTGTTGCGGCACTGACTGCTGCGGCGACCCCACCGTCGCCGAAAGTCGAAATGGGCTCGATCTCGTGTTCCGGGTGGCTGACCATCAGGTCGCGAATTCGGTTGAGCCGTGCCGTTGACGTTGCTTCCAACTGCAGGAGTGCCGACTTGTGATGCGCTTGAAACAGTGAACTATGCCGGTCGAGAATCCCCGCGTACAAATCCAGCCGATTGTCCATGCTTACGATGTTCGCGGACGCTGGAACCGTGCGGTATTGCAGAAGCGCCTCCGGAACAATGTCAATGCGTCCCCCATTGCTGAGGAGGCGTAGGGCGAAGTCCCAGTCCTCGAAGCCGGACGTCAACGACTCGTCGTATCCGTGAGCCCGTTGCCATGCGTCGCGGCGGAACATCAGACTCGACGGACAATTGTTCTTTGCCAAGAACGAGACGACATCCCCCCCTTCGGGGCGAACGACCCAGTCGCCGACGCCGAAGGTTTGGACCTGGGTAGAGGCACCAAGCACCTCATCCTCGTCGAATCGTGGCACAACAGCGGAGGCCCAGTCGGTGTGCCAATAGTCGTCGCCGTCGAGCACTGCGATGAGTTCGGTGTCGAGTGCCGCAATGCCGGCGTTACGCGCCGCGCTGACGCCGCGATTGTCGAGCCGGAGAATCTGGATCCGCGAGTCGCGCCTAACGGATGCAAGCGCGTCCGCCTCCGTAGAACCATCGTCGACGACGACGATCCTGTCGAAGGCGCTCGACTGCCTCAGAGCGCTCTCCACGGCTTGGCCGAGAACGGCGCCTTGGTTGAAGCTCGTAATCACCGCACCAGTTCTGCGCGGGGCGTCGTTGGACGCTGTTAATGCGCTCATCTTCACGGTTGACGCCGTGCCGCTGGAGGCCTGTACTCTGTTGCTTGTTATCAATAGCGGATCCCATCTCGGAGTAATGCGTGAATAGTCCTTCGGAGATGTTCCCGTTCGGTCCGCTCGCTCTCATCAGGAATCGTCGCAATGAAATGGTGCGATGGCGCTCTCGTGAGGACGAGCACGCGTTGTCCGAGGGTGAGGGCCTCGTCGATGTCGTGCGTCACAAACACGATCGTCGGCCGTTCACTCCGCCAAACATCGTGCAGCAGGCTTTGCAGGGTGCTCCGGGTGTGCGCGTCCAGGGAGCTGAACGGCTCGTCCATGAGGATGATCGGTGGGCGTCCCGCTAGCGTGCGCGCTATCTGCGCGCGCTGACGCATCCCCCCAGAGAGCTGACGTGGGAGCAGGTGTCGCGCCTCCGATAAGCCGACCTGCTCAAGCACGACGTCCGCTCGTTCCCGGCCCTGTCTCCTCGACGCTCCCTGCAATCGGACGGCAAGTTCCACATTTCCGCGCACGCGCCTCCAGGGCAAGAGAGCGTCGTCTTGAAACACCATGGCGCGCTCCCGCGCGGGGCCTACCACTACTCCGGTATCGGTCGAGATCGTGCCCGACGTGAGCGGTTGCAGGCCGGCAATGCTGCGCAGCAGCGTCGACTTGCCCGATCCCGAAGGACCGACGACGGCGAGGAACTCCGAACGGTCGATGCGCATAGACAGGTCGGATATCACCGGCCGATGGCCGAGGTGAACGGCTACGTCCCGCAGGTCCACGCCAATCTCGTTCATCGTCTCTCCTGCCGCGGAAGCCATGCCGTTACTTGACGTCCGAACCACCCGACGAGCGCCGAGGTGCCCCAGCCGAGCACGCCGATCGTCATCATTCCTGCGATCACGCCGGGGTAGTTCACCAGCGTGTAGGCCAGCCACGTCCGATACCCAACGCCGTATTGACCTGAGATCATCTCCGCGGAGATCAAGCAGACCCAAGAGACGCCGATCCCGACGGTCAGCCCACTGAGAATCCCGGGAAGGGCGCCGGGGACTACCACATGCAGGAGCACCTGCAGTCGGTTGCCCCCAAGCGTGCGAACCGCGTCTTCCCAAGACAGCGGCAGGGAACGCACTGCGTGCTGCGTGCTGACTACGACTGGGAACAATGCGGCCAGGAAAGTGATCGTAATGATCCCCTGCTCGTTCGTCGGGAGCATGAGCAGGGCAATCGGCACCAGCGCGATCGCGGGCACAGGACGCAAGATCTCCACGAGAGTTCCTACGGTGTCGTCAATGGACCGTGATCTAGCCACCCCGATTCCGATCGCGGCCCCACACACACCGGCGAGGACGAAGCCAACCGCAATTCTCTCCAGGCTCGCGCCGACGTCTTGGTAGAAGGTCGGCGTCGATAATTCCCGTGCGAGCACGCCAAACACGGTGATCGGCCCCGGCAACGCCTCGAAGGACAGCCACAAATGGAGGCGGAAAGTAGCTGCGAGCTGCCAGAGCAGGAGGGATGCCATGACGGTCGCGAACCGGATGCCGAGGCGCTTGAGGGCGTCTCGCCGCGGAGACGGGCGCGGTGTGCTTTCATCGATGTCTACCCGGGCAGTAGCCAGAGCTTCCGGATCGCCAATATCAAGCACGGCGGGTCGCTTCGGTGTAACTTACGCGGAACGTTCCGGCGTGGTCGGCGAGGTAATTGTCCGCGTTGTCCCGTGTGGCGAAGGGGAGGAAGCGGTGAGTGGGGGAACCACTGGGATCCTCGACCCAGTCGGAGTGCGCCGCGAACCATCGCGTACCCGTAAGCGTGTCTGGGACGTAGATGGCGAACAAGGAGCCCCGTTCCGCACGCGCGTATCGAAGCGCGCATTGGGCGGATGCGAACGAACTAGTGTGGTCTGAATTCTTAAGCCACACTTCCGAGCGCCGTCCACCGGCGACCGGATCGACCTCGCACCGTGCGTCCGAAAGGGACAATGGGGGTTCTGCCGTTCCTGGGACGTTCCGGGCGCTTGACGGTTCCGTCCGTCGGGCGTATCGGTTGTCGGTGAACGCGGCGATGTCTGGGGTGATGGACGGGTCGACGGAACGAAGTATCCGCTTGTCGGTGCGCAACGCTCGAATGATGCTCGGAGAGACGGCGGTGTCGAACGTTGCGATTCCCCCCGGGCCGTTGTATAGATATACGACCTTCAGCGGCAGGCCAGTTGCCGTCGCGACAGACCGTGCTGCGGCGATCGGGTGTCGGTTCAAGTACTTTGTCGTCTCGATCATGCTCTGCAGAAACGCGTCGATGACTTCGGGATGTTCCTTTGCGAACGCGTCTCGAGCAACGACGCCGTGAAATGTCGGTTTGTGAGTGGTGGCGCCGTCCACTACAAGCGCGCCATCACCGTTGGCGGTGAGTAGCCCGGGCCATGGTGCGAACTGGGAGAGAGCTTGGACGGATCCCGCTTGGAGAGCGGAGGCGCCGACACTCGGATTTTGATTCTCGATCCGCACGTCCGATGCTCGCAGAGCCGCGCTGCGGAGCGTGGCCTGCAGCAAGCCGTCACCTGCTGAACCAACGCTTGTCGAAATCGTCGTCGAGCCTAACTGGCTTGCCGATGTCAACGATGAGCCTTTCCGTGCGACGATGCCGTTGAGTCCTCCGTCATTGTTGTACGCGGTGACGGCGATGAGTTCAGAGCGTGCCGACGGGTATGGGGCAGTGCGTGCCGCGTTGATCAGCAGTGGGAAGTCGCCCATCGATCCGATGTCGAGTTTTGCTGCGAGCATCTGAGTGGTGATCGGCGACCCGGTGTCGAAGTCCTGCCAATTGACGTGATAGCGCCGACCGTTCCGGCGTCCTACGTCGGCGAGATCGTGTTCGAACGACTCCCGGGACCGCAGTAGCGTGCCGGCGGTCACGGTGTTAATCGTCTTACTCTGATACCCCACGACGACATCGACGTCAGTCTCGCGCGCCGTCGCACAGCCCCCGAGCGCGGTCGTGCAGAGGACTATCGCAAGCATCCCGACTGTTAGGCGCGGACGTCCTGGGCTTAGACGGCGCGGCTCGGTCACGACGCCTCGCTGTGTAGCCGGACGGACGACTGGAGTGCGACAGAATCCGCTGGCCGCAGCTGAAGTTCGTGCAGCCCTGGATGAAGGGTCGACGTTCCGTCGTCGAGCATCGGAAGGCTGCGATAGTCGGTCACGAGATTACGAAGCTCGGTGAGCTTGCGTTCAGTCGTCGTTCGGACAGTGACGCTACGAGCGAGCGTGCCGTTTACGATCTGTGTGACGTCGGCGTCAAGAGTGACCACGGAGTTTGGGTTAGTGATGACGAGAACGCCTCCGACGAGCAGTGGTATTTTGAAGGCGTCTGTCGCCACCGGCCTTCTGCCTGAGTGCGCCCCCTGCTCCAAAAGGCGCGAATACCACTTGTGTAGATTCCCGATCGTCTCAGCTTGCCCCGTCTTCAGTTGACGGAGGTCCTTTCCCCAAGCCGGAATGCCCGCTGCGAGCATTCGTATACCGATGAGGGCGACTTCCTCGCGCGTTGCATCGTCAGGGAAAGTTTGGTAATCGTTGAGCGCAGGCATCCCGCGGCTTTGTATGTAACGCATTCGTGCAAGGTTGGTTGCTGAAGCATACGGGGCGTCCCCAGCGCGGACGACCGTGCCGAGCGCCGCTATGGCCGGAGATGCGTAGTCCTGCTTCAACTCGATGATCATTGGGCGTCCGAGACTGTTGGTAATCGATCTGCAGTCATCCAAGACCCTCCTGACGCCCTCGATCGTCGAGGGGAGGTCGTGCGCATGAGTCGGCGATTCGCATTCCTCCTCCGGGAGCCAATTGAACAGGTCGTACTTCAATCCGTCGATCGAGTAGTCGGTGCACATTCGAGCAACGACTTCGGACATTACCGCTCGAGCTTCCGGGCTCCGAAAGCACAAGGAGTAGAACATCGTGGGATTCATGATCGGCGCGCCTTCGATGTCGGCGATTAGCAGCCGTTCGTGCCGACAGATCGCGTCCGACGCGGGACCCACGGCGTGCGGGGCGCACCACAGCAAGAGGCGGCTACCCAACTGGTGGACCTCATCGATGAGGGCGGGCAGGTCTGGGAACCTGTCGCCATCGGGACGCCAATCGCCAATGTTCAACGGCGTCCCGTAGGGACTGTCCAGGCCAGGGCCGAACCATCCGTCGTCGATGATGATGTTGCGAATCCCGAGTTTCGCGCCGCGCCGCGCATTATCGAGGACGAGCAATTGGTCGACCTGATCGGAACTCCAGTCCACCCAGCTGCACCAGTACGGTTCGACTGCGCCTGCCCCCGTCTCGTAACTGATTTCTAGAACTGTGCGTTCCGTCTTGGAGAATAGGCGGAGCCCGTCCGGCCATGCTAGCGGCCGGGACGGTTTACGTGCGAAGATTCGAAGCGGGAGGTTCCCTCGTGGAGCGGCTACTGCGTGCCCCGGAATGTCGAACTCGATTCGCAAGCGCCGATGGTGCACATTCAGCGCCCGGTTGGACGCGGGCTCGTGAATGGCAATGTCCATTTCGGTCGGCGCTGTGATTACTCCGATCATCTGCGTGACGGCACCACCGAGACCTTCGAACAGGAAAAGTGGCGTCTTCATGGCGTTTGCGCGCACCTTGCTTCGGCTGCTGTACCGCCAGGCGGAGATGGGATGCTCGTGATTCATGAACCAACGACCGGTGTCGGGAACAACGATTGAGTCAAAGTTCTCTAGCCGGGTGGAGTAGACGATCTTCAAGCGGGCTGGTGCACGCCTGCCCCTCCAGAGCACCTCAACGAGATCACCGTTCAGAGTCAACTGGATCGCATCGCGCGTTCGACTCGTCCGACCGGCTTCGTCGAAGCGCAGCGTCCGGGGAATCGCCCCGTCGAACGCTAGGTTTGCGCTGACCACGGCGGGTTCGCCGTCATCGAATTCCGCGGACACCATCACGGTGTCGACATCGCTCGTCAAGACATCCCCCTCGATGCTTTCGGCGCCAACCGAGGTCCCAGTGCGGCCACAGCGTCGGCGCTTCGCCCGCCGGGTACTGTAACTGATAGTTCCGCTCCCTAGCTAATTCGCGAAGTCGGGGACTCCGTCCGGGGGTCCACGGATTCCGCACGCCGCCACCTTGCTCGGTTGGTGATCGTTGATCCGCGTGCAGACACCGATCGGCGCGAGTGCGGTTAGCGCTTGGCGCATCGGGCCGCTTGGCCATGGGGGCAAACTGGCCACCTCATGGGGCGGAGGGGAACGTGGGTTGGTACTGCCGGCCAATCGATGACGTCGGTAGCGGTTGCGAAGGCTTAGCTGCTGCAGAGGGTCAGCATGCGTCCCAACCAGGTTCCGGCGCAACGCTTGCCTGTCGACCGCAGGCGCTGGGCATTGAAGCCACAGGTGGGTCGGCCCCGCGCCCGCATCGCTGCCGACCGATCAGCGAGCTGGGGCGAAACGTCTGACACCTCGAGTGACCGCAGCAAGCGCATACGGGTGCTCCGTTCTGCGGCCCGTCGATGGTCGGCCGACCACAACCTGGAGGGCAGTACTCCGCCGGCCGCAAAAAATCGGCGTCACCCACGACGCCCGAAGATGCCTCTGGGCGGAGACACGTTAGCCGCTCGCATCGGTGCAAGTCCGGGCCGATGCGCTGGTGTGGGCCTGGGCCCAGCCGACGAGTCGAGGGCCTCGCAACGACAGTCAAGATGGTTCGGGGGTAGAACTTCTTGGCTACTCCGTGGTTAGGTGAGTCACGTCGGACTGATCAATGAAGAACGGACGGCCTCGTATGACGTCAGTGTGGACGAAGATGCGAACCAAGGACCTAGAAGAAGACTTAGATACCTTCGAACTCGAATATCCAAAGTTTGGCGTGAGGCTGATCGCGGCGCTTACGCGCGGGGCGGGGCGGTATCTCACACCCATCCGAATCTATGGACTTGAGGGCGCACCCGTGCCCGCGAACCAGGTTCGAGAGTCTATCGCGACTCAGGCCACCAACTTGAAGCACAAGTTGCACGGACTGGACCGACTACAGCTTACGGACACGCGATTTTCGAGCGAGTTCTGCTCGGCTCGACTCGGTGTGATCTGCGAGCACCCGACGACAAGCTTGCGGGAGGTGAAGAAGCTGGTTACTGATGCCCTTTTCGCACTCGAAGAGTTAACCCGAAGCGATCACGTCGCTCAACTCGACTACGACCTGCGTAGGAAGCATCCGTCGATTGGTACAGAACTCGATACCATTGACTTTGCTACGAAGCACACACCTTCGGCGATCGCCACCGTCACTACCTTCCAGATTGCCTTGGAGGCATTCGGCGGAAAGACCGCGAGTCCTGGTGTCGCCGTGCGCGGCGTCGGCGACCTTGGAAGCCGAGTGGTTCAAGAACTCACGGCGAGGAGCTTTACGCCCGTGCTGGTGAACGACGTGGACAATACACGCGCGGAAGCGGCGGCCGACGGCGATCGTGTCCAGTCGCGCGGAGACGCCGAGTTAGACAGAGCGGCGGTCGGTGCATACATCTGCTGTGCAGACGCTGGCACTCTCAGCGTCCGCCGAGCAGGAGCCTTGATGTCCAACGGTTCACTTTTGGCTGTTGGCGGACCCGAGGCTGGCTTAGACCATTCATCGGAGGCGATTGCCAAACTGCAGTCAGCTGGTATTCAGTTTGTACCGAGCGTGCTGTGTGGGTCAATGGGACTTGTCTCCAATCTACTCGAAAGCATGCGTGCGAAGGTAGATCTCAATGATCAACGTGAGCGCCTTGCGATCACCGTGCGGGCGATCGCGGAGGAAGCGTTGAAAACGAGGAGATCGTTCCACGCGGTGTGTTCTGATCTTGTACGTGGGGAGCTGCATGTCTGACATTCGAGAGTTTCATCTAACACAATCGGCGAGGGCTGAGCGGGTCGGCGACCCGGAGGAGATCGAGTTCAACTTCGCGGATCTCTATGAAAAGGGAAGCATTTCCCGCGTCGGTGAACTGAATCCGTATGTCACGCTCGCTTGCGACCTGCGCTGCGACTACTGCTATATGCACCCTTTCCTCCAGCGCGCACGGGATGTTACGGAGCTTATGAGCCCGAGCTACTTCTCCGGCCTGGTCCGCTACTTCGCCGGTGGAGACCGAGTTCTTGACCGCATGACGTTCCTTGGCGGCGAACCCACGCTCCACCCAGACATCACACAAATGGTGAACGACGCCGCGCAGTTCAACATCAAAGAGCTGCGCATGACCACGAACGGCGTGGGTCTGCATCACTTGGACCTGGAGCGCCTCGAGCGAGATGCCTTCGATCACGTGTCGGTAAGTATTGACGGTTCGGACGATGTGACAAACAATGCCACGCGAGGTCGAGGAACATTCGCGCGTATCATGCGCACGATTTCAGACTACGCATCGGCCGGCATACGTCTTAGTGTCAATTACACCGTTACGTCGAAAAACGTATCCTCGCTCATAGATGCGGCAGATTTCTTCCACGAGATGGGCGTGAAGATCCTGAACTTTCACCGAGCGTCACTTCGCGGCAACGCAATTGGCAAGCCTGAATTAATCGTGCCCGCGGTGCAATGGGTACAGGCGCGCGATGAGCTCCTATCTCATTTAGAATCGCATGGCCCAAAGTACGCGGGAATGACTTTTCGTGTGCCGTACACGTTCCTTACGCAGACACAAATGCACGATCTGGGGTACGTTCCGATTCAGGAAAACAACTACCATTCTCCTGATGGTGGCCACCGCTTGATTGTGTTGCCCTCCACGCCGCAAGGGCGGGGCCTGTGCTACATGTCATCTGACCTCATAGCTGAAGATCACGCCGAACTCGGGCAAGTTGGCGCGGACGGAACGTTCACATGGAATAGTCACCCAAACAACGAGCTTTCGAGCTTTCGGCTCGCTCCGTCCGCGAACGTTTCAACGCGGATTGCTGATCAAGATACATTCGAGGAGGACAAGATGGCGGGCCTTGAACGAGTGTCGCATTCGTTCAAGAAGACGTTGTGCTTCTAAGTCAGAGAGAAGGTGCGACTGATGTACAGCGATTGGTCGGTATGGGCGGATTCAAGCGGCTGGTCCAAGGAAGCCCGGCGGGCGACCGAACTCTGGAGCAGACCCCAGACACGCCTTTTACTGATAGATGAGGGCGATAACGTTTCGGTCACCGAAACTGGAACATTGGCCATGCGACCTGTTTCTGGCGAGTGGGACGAACAATCGCAATACTTGCTCGGGGTGGTTGGCACCCGACCCACCTTCGCGTCGAGATTGGCCATTGATGGCGAATCGATCCCAGTGCGTGAGGCGCTCGATCGGTTCGGCCCGGAAGATAGATCATGTCTTTCCCGGGCCATCTCCCTACTCCGTTGGCATTCCCAGGGGCGTTACTGCAGTAACTGCGGCGGGCCGACGTCTGTGTTCATGGCGGGCTGGGCACGCCGGTGCGCGGAGTGCGGTGAACTCCATTTTCCCCGAACCGACCCGGCGGTGATCGTCGCAATCGTGGACGGCGATGATCGACTTCTGCTCGGCGGTGAACATGGGTGGGGTACAAGACTGTCCGTGTTCGCCGGCTTCGTTGATGCAGGGGAGTCGGCTGAACAGGCGTTGCACCGTGAGGCCGCCGAAGAGGTCGGGTTGCAGTTGCATGACGTCCGGTACTTCGGGAGTCAACCGTGGCCCTTCCCGCGGTCGCTCATGCTCGCGTATTTTGCGCGAGCAGCTTCCGGAGATTTTCGGGTGGACGGAGCTGAGATTCAGCGAGCACGGTGGTTCAGTCGAGGTCAGCTCACGAGCGATCTAGCATCGGGAACTGTAGTCATACCGCCTCCCAGTTCCATCGCGAACCGAATGATAGTGGCGTGGTTGGAGGACCGTTGGAGAGAAGCGTAGTAGTCAACGAGTCTGTTGAGTCCAGGTGCGCTCGTTACCGACAGCCCTCAAACGTTTGAAATACATGCTTGCGCAACGAGAGGCGAAAACATCAACGCAACAGTCAGGAAAGCCGCGTCGCTTAGCCGACGCGATAGTGTCCCTTTTGACGCTGTCGTCCTTGCCGGCGGAGCGTCTTCCCGGATGGGAGATCTTGCCCGAGTAGTACCGAAGTCACTGTTACCGTGGGGTGATGCGCCAATCGTCGACGCGATTCTGACGGAACTTGCGGAAGCCGGGTGCGAGCATGTGGTAGTTCTGACGGGCACTGCACAGTCTCGGCTCGTGGGTGACCACTTGGAGGCCGCTAATAAGACCTGGGGAATTACGGTCTCCTTGCACGATTCTGGACTTTCCGACCTATCGGCCTCGTTGAAGGACTTGCCGTGGGGTTATGCAGCGGAAAGTGTGGTCATTGCGCATTGCGATGAACTGATCGATCCGGCACTCACACGGACGATCGCTGAGACCTCGCGCGGGCGCGCGTGCCCGGTGATCGCAGCGTACGACGGCTGCTTGCGATCTAAAAGGATCGTTGAATTGAGCGAAATTAATCCGGTCGGGCCTGCCGACGGCGTCCTCCCAACCCACCGATTCGTTGGGCGGTATGCCATCCCCGCAAGGGTGCTCGAGGATGCGTTCGAGGCAAATGTGAAGTTCGAGAACATCCTGGAAATACTTGAGGCCTACCGGGCCCGCGGGCGCACTGTTCTTGAGGTTAGCAGCGGGAGCCGCTACTGGGACCTTGGAACTCTCGGTCGCTACACGCATGCTTGGCGAGAACGCCTTAAGCTGCTCGAGGAATCGAATCTATCGTGAAAGCTGAGCCGTTCTTTTCCGTTGTTGTGCCGGCATACCAGGTCGATAGTTACCTTCGCGAGTGCTTGGAGTCGGTTTTGGGTCAGGGCTTTGACGAGCTGGAGGTGCTTGCCGTAAACGATGGGTCTCCGGATGAGTCTGGGTCGATCATTGACTCGTTTGCTTCCGTAGATGGACGAGTTCGGCCAATACACCTTCGCCGCAACGGAGGGTTGAGTAACGCAAGGAATGTCGGAATCGCGGAAGCAACGGGCCGCTACGTGATTTTTCTAGACGGCGACGATGCGCTAGTGCCGGGGGCACTGACGGCCATTGCAGATCGCATTGAGGCTTTGGGCCGCCCCGACATGCTTATGTATAGATTCAGGCATGCGCGGCCGTGTGGTATCAATAAGGCAAAGTCGTTCCCGGCAGAGATTCGTGATCGGGATATCATTGACGTTCGTGCGGAACCGGAGTTGCTTGAAACGCTTCCGTTGATGGCTTGGGATAAGGCATACAGTCGCGACATGGTGCTAGACAAGGGCTTGCAGTTCCTGCCCGGTGCTTATGAAGACCAGCCGTGGTCCGTGGCCGCTTTCCTCGTGGCAGACGCCGTGGGCCTCCTGGACTTTGTGTGTTTGAACTATCGACGCTGCCGGGCCGGCAGCATCATCACTACTCCAGGTCCTCAGCACATGGACATTTTGGATCAGTTCGAGAGGATGTTCGAGTTCGTGGGGAAGTACGAACAAGCAAACCCTCAAAGGGTTCGCCGCGCATTGCACAGGCGGGCTGCAAAATATCTGCACTTCCTGGGGTACGTCAAGCATGCGCGGATACCGACGGGCCGTTTGGATGAGTTCAGGGACCGTAGCGTCGATCTTATTCGGAGGTTCGATGAAGGATGAATGAATCCCGTATTACATCACATCAGGTATCCAGCTGATCGAGTGCCTGTAGTAGGAATGACTTCGCCCGTTCAGCGAATTTCTCTTCGTTCGACCGGCAACCCTGATCGCGGAACGCGCCCAGCCATCGGCTGGAAAAATGCTGCGCGACGAGCCCGCACATCAAATCATAGGCAGCAAGATGTACAGGGATGCACCCGACCTTCGCCACGTATGCATTTGTAAATCTCCGCGCCGCGCCCAGACCGAATAGCAATGCAATGTCGGCTCGGCTATAAGCTACCTCGAACCATCGGGGGCCTACGCGCGACGCACTCCAGTCGACGACGGCAGAAACGACGCCATCCTTCCAAAGCACGTTTCCTGGGTGAAAATCGCCGTGCATGAGTACGAGGTCTTCGGCGCCATCAATCGTCGTACGTTCGAGCGCTGCGGTTGCGCGACCAACCAACCCTGAACGTTCTAACGGCAGTAAGCTCCAGTGTCCGACCCCACGCGATGAAAGCGTTACGGGTCCGGCACCAGCGATGTCAGTGCGATGGACCTCGGCGAGGGTATTTGCGACCTCGTCGAGCCAGGTATCAAGGTGGGGAGGGTTTAGCTCAACTTTGCCGTCGAGGCATGACATCACGAGCGCCGGAGAACCAAACCATGAACCCTGCAAGTCGAGCGCTATCGGTTTCGGGATTGGCAGGTTTATTCGTTGCGCGAACTCAAGCCGTGCCCATTCCAGCTCAGCTCGAGGATCCGCCTTCCTGAATACTTTTACGACGATATCGCAGTCGGTCGTTCGGACATGATAGGCGTCGGTCGCGAGTCCTCCAGGTAACAGGTGCAGAGTCTCCACACGTTCACCGGGGAGCGCACTCGTAAGCATCGCCTGTACGTCCTCGTACGCAATCATATCTTGGTTATACGGCAGATACGCTACAGGGGCAAGGCCTGCTCTTCAGAAAGGTGCGGCCATAGTCGAGCTGGTCGCGCAACTTGGAGCTGTTCGATGAAGCGATCTTGGGGTAGCGTAAGCAGGGTGGTAGCAAAGAGGCTGCGCGGGCGCGAGCTGCTGGTGCGTCAGGTGCTGGTGCGTCAGATGCGTCGAGCTAGGATGGTGGGATTACGGTGCTAGCTTTGATGCGTTATCTAATTCGAGTCGCCTTCGGTCCCACACTGCTCGTGATTACGATTGCAGCGCTCATAGCGATCACCCAAATGACGCAGGTTTATTTGACGGGGCAGATTATTGGAGCTTTGCCCCGGGTGTTAGCTGGCGGACATGCGAATGAGCTGGTCGTTACTGTTATCTTGCTCGCGTTGGCGGTAATGGTGAGTGGCGTTCTCCCTGTGGCGCAGGATTTGGCGACGCGCAGGATGGCCTTTGCGTCTGACGAAGATCTCGGTACCCGGGTAGCCGAGCCGATCCTGGCACCTGCAAAGACAGTCCACCTCGAAGATTCAGAAGTGATTGATCTTGTAAGGGAAGCGCGGAGCAGCGACCGCGGCGTGTGGATAGGCACGTTTGCCGTCGTTCCGCTTCTGGCTGGCAGGCTTACCGCCGTTGGCGCAGCGGTGCTAATTGGCATCTCGTTTTCGTGGTGGGCGGCGGCTGGATTGCTTTTGATTTCGGCCCTGATTGAATTACAAACGGGTCGTGTCGCGTACAGACAGCATGTTGTTTGGCACGAAGGCACGGAGGGCCTGCGCCGCGCCGACCACGTCTTCAATCTAGGAATGACTGGTGCTGTTGAAGAGGTTCGGGTGTTCGGGTTAGGAAATTGGCTGCTGGAGCGGTTTACTCACGAATGGACTGAAGCCATGCGGCCCGTGATCCGATCGAGGGGTCGAGCACTCCTCCTCTCGAGTTTACTTCTTTTGGCCCAAGTTGCGGCGTTCTGCTCGGTGCTCGTTCTGGTTTGTCAATCGGTTCAGTCTGGTTCGGTGGCCCTGAGCGCAGCTGCCACCACACTCGCTGCGGTGATCCGCCTCGGAGCAACCCAGAATGGCTCGTGGGCATCTCGAGTCCAGGTCGGCTTGGGCTCACTGCGAGCGATCCAGCGGCTGCCAGCTACGGTGGGGGAGCGCGCGGGGATCGTCTCGGCTGGTGGGTCTCGGTCACAGCTGGCCGCGCCGCCCGAAGTTCGTTTCGAAAACGTTGAATTCCGCTATCCAAATGCGTCGCTGCCCGTGCTGCAGGGGCTCGATCTAGTCGTTCGGAGCGGCGAGTCGGTGGCGATAGTTGGAGTAAACGGCGCCGGTAAGTCGACGCTGACGAAGTTGCTAACGGGCGTGTATTCGCCGACAGGGGGCCGCATCTTGATCGATGGCGTGGATCTTGCGATTTTGCCTATGGAAGAACTCCGAGATTGGCAACGCCGAGTAGCTCCGATTGTTCAGCGATTCACGCGGTTCCCCCTCTCTGCGCGGGAAAACGTTTTGCTTGAGTCGCAGAACATTTCGGACGCTGAGCTGGAGAAAGTTGCGCGCCGGGCCGGCGTCGAAGGGTTCATCGCCGGCCTGCCACACGGATGGGAAACGGTTCTCGATAGTTCCGTGCCCGGCGGCGTCGATCTTTCTGGTGGGCAATGGCAGCGCCTGGCTCTGGCACGCGCCTTGGTGGCGGTAAGTAGCGGTGCGCGGATGCTAGTGCTCGATGAGCCGGCGTCTGCTCTGGATCCCAGGAGCGAAGCTCACCTCATCGAGGAGTACGTTGGCCTGACCCAGGGGGTCACGTCGCTGACGATCTCTCATCGACTGTCGGTCGTGAGAGCAGTTGACCGCATCCTCGTCCTTGACCAAGGGCGAATCACCGAGGACGGGTCACATGACGAGCTGATGGTTGCCGATGGCGAGTACGCGAAGCTCTATCGCCTGCAGGCCAACCGTTTCGCTCGTGAGGGGAAGTCATGACAATCCGTGGCCTACGGTTGATGATAGGCACGGCTTTCAGCGCGGGGCCCGTGCTTTTCTGTGTTGTGATCGGGCTGGTGCTGTCCGTTGCAATCGCAACCCCGCTCATGAGTAAAGGAACAAAGTTAGTCGTTGACAGCCTCACTGACCGCTCCGATGCCGGGACTGGCGTGGGTGTGCTGTTGGCGGCAGTCGCTGTGTTCGTATTGGGGTCGGGCCTTCAAATGGGGTTGTCCGATATTCAAAGTGATAAGCTCGGTGGGCACACGCGACGAGCGCTGCTTCAGGTCACTTCGACTATACCTTCAATAGATTTCACATTGGACCCGAGGGTCGCAAGCATCGTAGCGTTCCTTGAGGAACGGGTCTCGCAATCTGCTGCTGGATTCCAAACGGCGATAGCAATGATCGGTACGGTCGCCACGAGCACAACTGTCGTCTTTCTTCTGGGGGAAGTGCACCCCTTGCTTCTAGTTCTTCCTTTTGTTGGATTTCTGCGGATATGGGCGGCGCAGCGCGCAGAGCAGGCGTTCCACGATGCTGTCCTTCAGACGTCCACTCAGAGCCGTTTGATTAACAGGGTCACCGACATTGCGACTTCTAAGGAAGCCGGTATGGAGATTCGGTGCTTCGGCCTTGGCCCGTTGCTTCTTCGCAAAACGCGGTTACTCTATCAGCTCATGAACGGCCCGCGCTGGCGGGCGGCGAAGCGTGGTAGCTGGATGCAGATATTCGCACGGCTATTGTACGGGGTTTTTTACGCGCTAGCGCTGTGCTGGATCACTGGTCGGGCGATAAAGGGACAGGCGACTTCCGGCGACGTGATCATGCTGGTTTTGCTAGGCGCTCAGGTTGACTCAGTGACGAACGGGCTCGCACGCGGAGTGCTCGGGATTGAGTCCTCGGTCGGGTACTACGGCCAATTGGGTTGGTTGCGCGATTACGCGAGTAAGCGCGCGCGGGGAGGTACCGTAGCCCCATCTAGAGTCAACGAGGGTATACGACTGAACGACGTAGGTTTCGCATACCCCGCCGCTGACCGAGAGGCGCTGTCCAATTTGGATCTGTTGCTTCCTGCCGGTAGCGCCGTTGCTCTTGTGGGCGAGAACGGATCAGGTAAGAGCACGCTCGCGGCATTGCTCATGCGGCTCCATGAGCCGAGCAATGGCGAGCTTTCCGTTGATGGTATCAATATCGCTGACATCGACTACGGCAGTTGGCGCGCAAAAGTATCTCTTGTCCTACAGGCTCCCGCGGAATTTCGACTCAGGGTGCGTGAGGCTGTGGGCATTGGCGACGTCGATCGATTGACCGACTCATGTCAAGTGGCGATAGCGCTTCGGAGGGCTGGTGCGGACGGTTTCGTTAGTAGATTGCGCGGCGGTGTGAATACCCAGTTGGGTGCTGACTTTAGCCACGGCGTTGACCTTTCGGGAGGGCAAATTCAGCGGCTGGCACTGGCGCGAGCGTTAATGCGGTCGTCGCCTTTGCTGCTGGTTCTCGATGAGCCGGGTAGCGCGCTTGACCCCGAGGCAGAGGACGAAATGTTTGTTAACCTGCTGTCAGCCTCCAAGGTTCAGCGGGAAATGAATGGGGGGATTACGGTTTTCGTCTCCCATCGTTTGTCGACTGCTCGGGCCGCCGACAAGATTATCGTCCTGCATGAAGGTCGTATCGTGGAAGTGGGGACTCATGAGGAGCTTATGGTCGGGAACGGGCGGTACGCGGAACTGTACGCGCTGCAGGCGGACCAGTATCTCTGATCCTTGCGGGCCTGATCCCGACGGGGCCGAACTGGCGTCGCGCCGGAGGTTCGCGTTCAGCAGATGGAGTAACTGTTTCGAATGCGGCCATTCTCCGGCGCCCAAGGAGTTCGGGCGTATCCTGTTCGAAGTGTCGATCTCTCTGTAGAGGGACCTTAACGATCTGCCGATTGCGACGCCGTCTTAGACCTTTTTGAGGAGATTCTCAAGGGTCGATCGCTAAACGCCACGAGTCATCTCCACAATCAAGCAGAAGTTGACTGATCACGGTTGCCGCGACATCGCAAGCTGAGTGCGGCCACCACGACCTGACAAACATCGCGTCCTCGGGGCTGATAGCGAGCATCGCATTCACAGCGCTCTCAACGACTTCGTGGATGGATGCGGAGTCGAGCAGCACCAGCGGATTCTATGCCGAACCATAGTTGTTCGGGACCGCCGCTGACGTCGCTCGTGCGGCAACGCCGAGATGGCCCATCGCAACTGTGTTGGCCGGGGTGTGCGCCCGCAGGCTTCGTTGGGTCATCATCCCATTCAGTTGCGCCGCCATGCTCGAAGCGCGTCCGATAGAGTCGTCAGTAGCTCCACGACATCTGCTTCGACCTCTGTGTACCTCGAGGCATCCGAGGTCGTAGCTTCCACGAGGCCGTACGCGGGCTTTCCTGCGGCGAGTCCGGTCAGCGTCTTCGGCACGCCGTAGTGCATCGACCGGTTGCGCAGGGCGCGCATGTGGAGGACCTGGGTGGCCTGCTCGGACCGAACGACTGCTTGTACCTGCTGCTGGGAAGTTGAGCCGTCGTCCCCGCCGAAACGTTCGAGGATCTGCGTGAGCGCACTCAGTGCGTGCGTAGCCACGACGAACCTGGCGCGGAACAGACTCGACCGGTGCGTGGTGGCCGAGGGGGCGAACACCCACAGTGCCGCGTTCACCGAGCACTCCACCATCAGCAGAAGGTCCTTCACGGACGGGGTTCCGAAGTCGCCGTAGGAGGTCGCGTCGAACAGGACCGCTGTCGTGTCAACGAGGCGAGGCGCAGCAACCGCTGGCAGCGTGACCTGACGAATGACGGGATCGCCCATGCCGAAGGCGCGTTGAAGCTCAACGATGCGCTGCCCTATCGTCTGCCCCAGGTTGAATGACCGTGAGTCCTCGTCAGCGGTCCACCGGTCGTTGGGGCTCGCCGCCGCCTGATAGGACGCCAATCGGGTGGAGGCGAGCGCACGTCCGTCGCTTTCCAGCAACGCGAAGTCGTTCAGCGACGAGAACGCCGCGGTGTGGTCGGCGGCGATCGATGCGAACTGGTCGAGCACGGAGTCCACAGATTTCTTGTCGTCATCGAGGAGCTTCACTGTGTGTCGAGCTGTGGCGATGTCCACGTCCCAGCCTGCCGTTACGCGCTCGACGGCTTCGGGGTTAACGCGCTTCAGCTGGTCCAGCCCCTCGTGGAGGATACGTGCCACTTGCGGGAGGATCGACAGCCCAATCGTCGGTTCCCAGTCCGTGCCGACCGCCGATGTCACCAGCGAGGTCCACCACGACACGTCGTCGCGGAGCATCACCGCGTCCAACTCACGCCGCTGCTCAGCGGTCTCCACCACGGACTTCCTCTTGGCTTTGGCCGATTTCCCACTCACAGGTTCCATCTTGCCGCTGCTGGGCCGGCGCGTCTGGTTGAGGAGGTGATCGCCAGATTACCCGCGACGACGAACCGATCCGCTGGAGAAGAGCTGCACGAGCGTCACCGAGAGGATCACGGCCGTTTCCGCCTCGCCTTGGGTAGGCCTGCGGTACCCGTTCCCACCATGCCGGGACTCCTGCCCGCTCCAAAGCGCTTCGGCCAAGGGGATCGCGACGTCTGTCGCACGACCCGGGAGGTCGATCGCCCAATCTTGCTGTGCCTTCATGTCTCGGATGATGGTGCCGAGCGTCGTCAACGAGTTCTTCGGGCTCACCACGGGCGCGGCTGCTTCTTCAACCGCCTTGACGGCTTTCTCGTACGCTTCCTCGGGATCGGGCACCCGGCCGTATGCAGCAGCCCACGCCTCGCCGAGCAGCCTCCCCGATGAGCTGCGCGAGATAGCAGCGTCGACAGCCACCTGCACGCTCTCGGGCATGCGTCGAACGAGTCCATCGTTACCGTTTCGCTTCCCGATCGTCCACGCTGAGCCCGCTGCTTCGAGAATGCGGTCGAGACTCTGGGCAACTGTGCGGTTGTTCTGATGCACGACCCAGTCGGCGACGTCGAGAAGTTCCTCCTCCGGCAGACGGCTGAAGAACCCCGGCCAGGATGAGCCGTCGAGCCTATCGACGTACGACGGTCGGAGGCGCGCAACGAGGTCGAACATCGTCAGCGAATCGCGCTGAAAGTACCAAGCGCCCGTCGTCCGAGATGCCCTGGCAAAATGCGGCTTCAGGAAGTCCAAGATAGCTGGTCTCATGTAGGACGGAACACCACCGACGAGGACCTCGCGCGCAGCTGCGTCTTCGCCGCGCGGTATCCACTGCGTCATCGCGTCTGCCTCGCTAGCTTCCCGTGTTGATCGGAGACCCGGCACTGCACTGCGACCAGTCCGACCCGGTAGCAGGGTATCGCGAGACAGCCGATGCCTTATCTGGGCCTCGCTGATTGTGGGCGGAGAGCTGCTTCCGCATCAAGAATCGCCTCCTCCGCGGTCTCGATCGCCTGCATACCGATGTCGCGGAAATGCTCTACGCCTGCGAGTAAGAGGGCACCGGACCTGTCAACACTCTGACCGGTCACGACGCGCGACGGGACAGTTGCGTCGAGTACGCGCAGCAGCAAAAGGGATCCAACCTCCGCGGGGAGGCCAAGCCCGAGGTTCGTCATGCCCGCGGAGAGGATGACGTCATCGCCATCACGCACGATCGCGCTGCGCCATCCGTCCGAATCCGCATGCACTGGATGGCTCGCCATCGAGTAGTAGAACTCGAACGTCGGAGCCACGAGCTTCATCAGCGCGCTCATCGTGAAGCGCGTCTTCGGCTTGAAGAGCGGTGCTGCCCAACCGTTCGGCTGAACAAAATCCTTCCCGTACTGCTCCGCCAGCTTTTGCCGACGCGCCTCCAATCCCACCAGCGTTTCCTCGTCAAGGAAGTCGGTAGCTTCGCGCATCCCCGACGCAACGAGCGAGCGTGCAAACCTCGGTACCATCGCCTCGCGGTGCGTGATGAAGCGATCGACAAGCTCCGGATGCTGACAACCGGGTCCGCCGAACACGGCGATCACGGTGATGGTCACCGCGATCTCATGGAGCGTCCGAACGCGCGCTGTCGCCCCATCCGGGTAGCCCCCCTTGAGCAGCCACAGCACCTCCGCGAACGTTTTCAACCCCCGAGCGCACAACCCTTTGATCACCGCGTAGTACTGCTCGTATTGGCCGTCACCAGCATCTGCATGCAGGCGATCCATGGTCGAAGACGCCCAATCAGCGGCATCCATCGCCTCCTCGAGCATCCGCTCCAAGGATCGGAAGCCATCCGCGTACCTACTGCCGAGTCGCTTCCGGAATGCGTCGGCCTGGTCCACGCGGTCATCGGCGGAAGCCCGCATCGCATCGAGCCTGACCAGGTACGCCCTAAGCTCATTCGGCTCGACCCACTTCGCTCGGCCCCCGAAGCTCGCCACCGGGAACTGCTCTTTTTCGCCGTCGGTCACCCCCCGATTCTGCAGGACGCCGGGCCATTCGACGACAGCTGGCTGCTGGCTGCTCGTCGGTTCTGATGGGCCTGCTGTGCCAGAAGTGCAAGCAAGGCTGTGCTAGGGATCCTCAAGCAGGGCGGAAAAGTCCCGCAGACACAGCGATCGAAGGCACTCGTTAACTACCCGCACGAAGCCAAGTACGAAGCCCCTCTGGTCAACGACCGAGGGGCTTCGTCGTTCCCGGGAGCGGAGTTGACCCCGGAAGCGGTCAGACGGCGCCGGTGGAGTCGAGCCACCGCATCCAGCCCTCGAGCTGCGCCTTCGCGCTGTCGAGCGTCCGGTGCTGCCCGCTCACCTCGCCGTCGGAGGACCGCACGGCGTACCCGTCGTCCCACGAGACCTCACCGACCAGGTCGAGCCCGGAGGAGCCCTGCCAGTGGCTGTCGTCGACCTCGGTCCAGAGGATCCCGTCGTGGAGACTCATCGGCTGGACCCCGTGACGGCACGCGGTGCGGTGCGTGGTGATTGCATGACTGCTTCCGGTCGGCTTCGGACGAGCGTTCGTACCAGCGGCCAGGGGTCTGGGGTCACCTGACGTGGACAGTAGTCCGATCCGCTGCAGGTGGGCAGAAGACGGACTGGAGGCTCGGTGCAGGAACCGCACCGAGCCTCCAGTCCGTCGCCTGGTCGCCACTCACCCGGCGGTCGCGATGCTCCCGGTCGTCGCCGTGGCCGCCGGCCGGTGGGCGCGGCTGCGGCGCGCAGCTGTCGCCGCGATCGTCACCAGCACGAGCCCGGCGAGCGTGATCGCGGCTCCGGCCCAGATCGGCGACGTGTAGCCGAGGCCGGCGGCGATCGTGAGGCCGCCGATCCACGCGCCGAACGCGTTGCCGAGGTTGAAGGCGGCGATGTTGGCGCCGCTCGCGAGGGTCGGTGCGTGGTCGGCGTAGTGCATCACGCGGGTCTGGAGCGCCGGCACGGTGGCGAAGCCGAACGCCCCCATGAGGACGAGGGCGATCACGGTGAGCACGGGGTTCGACGCGACGACGGCGAAGAGGCCGAGCACCACGGTGAGCGCTGCGAGGACGACGACGAGCGTGCGGTCGATGGACTTCGCGGCGAGGCGTCCGCCGGCCCAGTTGCCGACGAAGAGGCCGAGGCCGAACACGACGAGGAGCCACGGGACGGCGGCTGAGGCGAATCCGGACACGGCGGTCAGCGTGTACGCGATGTAGGTGAACGCGCCGAACATGCCGCCGTAGCCGAGCACCGTGACGCCGAGCGAGAGCCACACCTGTCCGGAGCGGAACGCGCCGAGCTCCCGGATCAGGGACGGGGCGGTGTCCTGCCGGACGGCGGGGACGAGCAGTGCGACCCCGACGAGGGCGACGACGCCGATGGCGGCGATGGCCCAGAACGTCGCACGCCAGCCGAGCGCCTGGCCGAGGAACGTGCCGAAGGGGACGCCGAGGACGTTGGATGCGGTCAGGCCGGTGAACATCAGGGCGACGGCCGACGCACGCTTCTCCCGCGCGACCATGTTCGACGCGACCACGGAGCCGATGCCGAAGAACGCGCCGTGGCAGAGGGCGGCGATCACGCGGCCGAGCATCATGACGCCGTACTCGGGGGCGATCGCGGAGAGGGTGTTGCCGACGATGAAGAGCACGAGGAGCCCGACGAGCACCGGCTTCCGGGGGAGTCGCGTGGTGGCGGCGGTGAGTCCGAGTGCGCCGACCACCACGGCGAGGGCGTACCCGGTGACGAGCCATCCCGCGGTGGTCTCGCTGACGCCGAAGTCCGCCGCGACCTCGGGCAGCAGTCCGGTGATGACGAACTCGGTGAGTCCGATGCCGAACCCGCCGAGGGCGAGCGCGATGAGTCCCGCTGGCATGCGTGGTCCCTCTCTGTTCCCGGCGCCTGTTGTCCGCGGCGGGTGTGCCGCGTACGCTGGTAGTTGCAGACGCGGGACAAATAGTTGCACACGCTAGGTGTGTGCGCAAGCGGACAGTGCGCGCCTGCAACTACTTTCGGGAGGAACCATGAGCGTCGACGACACCTCCGTCGCCGTCCGAGCACACGGCTGGCGCACCCTCGGGGCGCTGCACGGCCTGATCGAAGCGCACCTCGAGCGGGCCCTGCGTGCGGTCGACCTGTCGGTCGTCGAGTTCACCGTGCTCGATGCCCTCCGGCGCCAGGACGGCTTCCACATGCGGATGCAGCAGCTCGCCCGTGCGGCGGCACTCAGCCCGAGCGCGACGACGCGGCTCGTGAACCGGCTCGAGGAGCGGGCACTGCTGACCCGGGTCCTCTGCGCCGACGACCGTCGCGGGCTCTACACGGAGCTGACCCACGCCGGCTCGGTGCTCTTCGACGAGGCCGCGCCGATCCACGCCCGCGCGCTCGAGGCGGCGCTCGCCGAGGCGCACGGTGTCCCGGAGCTCGACGAGCTGGCGACCGCGGTCGAGCGGCTGGAGTACGAGCGGGTCTGACCTGCGGTGCAGGGGTGCGGGCGCGGGCGCGCTGTCGAGCGCGCAGACGATGTGGCCCAGCGCCCGCTCCGGCACCACTGCTGCGCACTCGGCGCCCGTCGCCCCGACCGGCCATCCGCCTGCCGCTGGTCGGTGACACATCCTCCGCTCGCTGTCACCGGCCCGATGTAGCATGCGCGGACATCCCAACACGAGGAGACCTGCGTGCCGGAAGCCCCCGACCTCGCCTTCCCCATCGACCGGGTGCGTGACGCCGGCGCGGCGATCATGTCCGCCGTCGCGACGGTGGTGGACGGCAAGACCGACGCCATCCGCACGGCCCTGACGGTGATGCTCGCCGAGGGGCACCTGCTCGTCGAGGACGTCCCCGGCGTCGGCAAGACCGTGCTCGCCAAGGCGCTCGGTGCCTCGGTCGGCGGGTCGGTGAACCGGATCCAGTTCACCTCGGACATGCTGCCGTCCGACGTCACCGGGGTGAACATCTTCGACCAGTCCTCCGGGACCTTCCGCTTCTCGCCCGGCCCGGTGTTCGCGAACGTCGTCATCGGCGACGAGATCAACCGCACCAGCCCGAAGACGCAGTCGGCGCTGCTCGAGGCGATGGCCGAGTCGCAGGTCACCGTCGACGGCGTGACCCGGCCGCTCGAGTCGCCGTTCATGATCGTCGCGACGCAGAACCCGGTGGACATGGAGGGCACGTACCCGCTGCCCGAAGCCCAGCGGGACCGGTTCATGGCCCGCATCGCGATGGGGTACCCCAGCGTCGAGGCCGAGCGGCGGATGCTCACCGCCCGCGGCGGCCGCGACCCGCTGGAGTCGGTGCGCCCCATCGTCGACGTGGCGACGCTCCGCGCGATGGTCGACGCGGTCCACCAGGTCCACATCGCGCCCGACGTCGAGGCGTACGTCATCGCCATCGTCCGGGCCACCCGCACCCACCCGGACCTGGTGCTCGGTGCCAGCCCGCGCGCGACCCTGCACCTCGCGCAGGCCGCCCGCGCCCACGCCGCACTGCAGGGCCGGCCGTTCGTCACCCCGGACGACGTCGCGGAGCTCGCGCCGATCGTCCTCGCCCACCGACTCGTCCCCGTGGCGCGCGGCCTCGGCGGCTCCACTGAGGACACCGCGCGGGAGATCGTCGTGCGGGTCGTCGCGGAGACCTCCGTGCCGTTCACCGCGGCGCCCGTCCGCTCCTGATGTCCCGGTCCTGATGTCGCAGTCGCCGGTGTCCGCTCCGCTGCTCCGTCGTGCCGGTGCCGCACGGTCGGTGGTCGCGCGGTGGACCCGACGCGGCGCGGCGATGCTCCGGCGCACCCCGTTCCCGCTGCCGACCGCCCGCGGGTGGACCGTCATCGCGGTGGGGATCGGCCTGGTCGGTGGCGGGCTGGTCGCGACCACGAGCGTCGCGGTGTCCGCCGGGCTCCTGCTCCTGGTGCTCGTCGTGCTCGGGATCGCGATGGCGTTCCTCGTCGCCGCGCCGCTCCGGGGGACCCGGGTGGCGCCGCGGGCGATGGTCCAGGTGGGGGAGGTGTACCGCGAGCGGATCACACTGCGCGGATCGACGGTGGCCATCGGTCCGCGCTCGACGCTGCTCGTCCGTGAGCAGCTCGAGGACGCCTTCGCCAGCGTGTCCGACGCCGAGGCGTACGTGCAGGTCGGCCCGAACGTGCCGCCGGCGACCTTCGAGGTCGAGGCGCTCGCGATGCACCGCGGCCGGACGACGGTCGGCCCGGTGACGATCCGTGTGGAGGACCCCTTCGGCCTGCTCCGCATCGACCGACCGGTGGTCGCCCCGGAAGAGGTGGTGGTCGTCCCGGCGTCGACTGCGCTGTCCGCGATGGACACCGGCGCACTCGCCGGAGCGGTCTCCGCGGACGAGGGCCGTGTCGGCCAGGGCGGCTCCGCCGACGACAGCGAACTCCGCCCGTACCGACCGGGTGACCCGATCCGCCGCGTGCACTGGGCGCAGAGCGCCCGCCGCGGGGAGCTCCACGTCCGCCAGACCACCCAGGCCCAGCCGCCGGAGGCCGTGATCGCGCTCGACCTCCGCCGCGAGTCGTACCAGCAGCTCGGGCGCGACGACCTCGCTGAGCTGTCCGACCTCGGCGGCGACGCGGCCTTCGAGCACGCCGTGGTCGTCGCTGCGAGCATCGCCCGGGCGCTGGCCGCCCGGACGTCCCGCGTCGTGCTCGTCACCGACGACCGGGGTGGCGACTCCCGGCACACGGGCGATGCCGGCGGGCTCACCGACGTGCTGGTCGGGCTCGCCGACGTGCACGTCCGGAGCGACGCCCGCGCGGTGACCGACGTGCTGCCCGACGTCCGCGGCCGTGACGTGCACGGGATGACCGCGGTGGTCACCGGGCACTGCACCGCCGAGCAAGCCGCCGAGCTCGTCTCCGCGACGAGCGGGTCGAGCCGCGGGATCCTGGCGACGATCGTGCCCCCGGACCCGGTGGTCCGGGGGATCCTGGACCGCGGCGGGTGGCGCACGCTCGTGATCCCGGTCGCCGGATCGGGGACGACCCGATGACCACGGCACGTCCGCAGGACACCCGACCCTCCGGCCAGCGGGCCGACGTCCGCGCGATCCTCGAGCGCGAGGACGACCGCCCGGCACCCTCGACCTGGGTCGTCGCACTCGCGCCGGTCCCGGTGCTGATCGCGGCGCTCGCGTTCCGACCACTCGTCCAGGGCATCGCCTGGTGGACCTCCGCCCTCGTCATCACCGTGGTCCTCGTCGCGGTCGTGCTCAGCGTCCGCCGCCGTGCACCCGGCGTCCGGTTCATCGCCCTCGTGGCTGCGCTGATCGCCTGCTCGTGCGCCGCCGCGCTCGTCAACGACATCCAGCCGCTCGGGTGGATCGACGGCGACGGTGCGCTCGGGCAGACCATCGCCGCGATCCGGCTGAACCCCGCTCCGCTGCCGCAGACCGACCCGATCCGCCTCGTCGTGACGGTCGCGATCGCCTGGGTCGCCGCGGCGTCGCTCTTCCTGGCCACCGTCGCGCCGGCCGCCGCGCTCGCGGCAGCGCCGGCGCTCGTGATCCTCATCGTCCCCGGCGTCGTCACCGGCACCCCGGCCGGCACCGGGCTGGTGATCGCGACCGGTCTGGCCTTCCTCGCGATCCTGTGGCTCTCGGTCCGGCCGGTGCAGCGCGCCCTGCCGGCGACCGTCGTCGGCGCGATCGCACTGGTCGTCGCGGTCGGGCTCCCGTCCGTCGTGCCGTTGAACGCGAGCTGGCTGTCGGGGGTGACGGGAGCGATCCAGTCGCCGATCCTGCCCGGCCGCCCCGGCACGCTCCTCAACCTCGGGCAGGACCTCCGCCGGCCCAACGAGCTCGAGGTCTTCCGGTACCGCACGTCCGACGGGCAGCCGGAGTACCTCAAGCTCGCCGACCTCGACGACTTCGGCACGGGCGACTGGGTGCCGACCGTCACCGACGTCAGCGACGCCCCGACGGCCGACCAGCAGCAGTGGGCGGTCGGCGTGAACCCGCGGCTCGCCAGCCGCGGCGACGTGACGGTGCGGATCACCGGGCTCTCCAGCAACTACCTGCCGGTGCCCTCCGGTGCGGTGTCGATCGAGTCGAAGTCGACGAACCTCGAGCTCGACCAGTGGCGCTGGATGGGCAACTCGAACACCGTGCGCTCCACGGGCCCGGCGACCCGACGCGGTGCCACGTACGAGGTCTACGGCGCCTCGACCTTCGCGAACGCCTACCTCGACGCCGTGGACGCCTCCGGCCGGCTCGCACGCTTCGACGGGCAGGGCTACCCGACACCGTCCAGCGCCGAGCTCCGCACCGACACCGCACTGCCGAAGGACCTCCCGAAGAGCATCAGGAACACCGCCGCCCGGGTCGCGGGCAGCGCCTCGAGCGACTACGAGGAAGCGCGTGCACTCGAGCAGTGGTTCCGGAGCGACCTCTTCACCTACTCCGAGACCGCGCCCGTCGAACAGGGCTACGACGGCGACAGCATGGACGTCGTCGCGAAGTTCCTGCAGGTCCGCGAGGGCTACTGCGTGCACTTCTCCTCCGCCATGGCCGTGATGGCCAGGACCCTCGGCATCCCCTCCCGCATCGCCGTCGGCTACCGCGCCGGCGGCACCGCGGAGGACGGCGAGTACTCGGTCTCGAACCGACAGCTGCACTCCTGGCCGGAGCTGTACATCAAGGGCGCCGGCTGGGTCGCCTTCGAGCCGACGCCCGACTCCGACTCGGCGGCGGTCCCCAGCACCGAGCCGTCCGCGTCGCCGTCGGCGGCCGCACCCGAGACGCCGCTGCCGGCGCCGAACGAGACCACCGACCCGTCCTCGTCGGCCAGCCCCACCCCGAGCGCATCGGCCGAGGCCGGTGCCGCCGGTGGCGGCAACGGCGGTGGGAGCGGGCCGCTGGGGCTCGCCCTCGGCATCCTCATCGCGGCCGCCGTGCTGGTCGCACCCGCGTTCGTCCGCGGGGTCCGCCGACGCTCCCGGCTCACCGCGATCGGCGCGGGACGCTCGCCGGCGGTCACCGCGTGGCGGGAGCTCCTCGACGACGTCGCCGACCACGGGTACGCGCCGGGGCTCGCCCCGCCGGGCGACTCGGCCGCGGTCGCGCGCACCGCGCGGGCGGTGCTCGGGCGGCTCCGCGACGTCGTGCCGCCGTCGGTGGTCGGGGCACTCGACGAGGTCGTGGACGCGGTCGACCGGGAACGCTACGCACCGGTCGGTTCCGTCGACGGCGCTCGGCTGGTCACGGTCCTCCGGGAGGCCCGGGTCACCCTCGACGCGTCCGTCTCGTTCGCGGGGCGGGTGCGTGCACGGCTCCTCCCGCCGAGCCTGACGCCGTCCTCCGCGTGGTCCCACGAGGGACGGCGACGCCGCCCGGCGTGAGGTGCCCGCCCGGCCCGCGTCAGCGGCGGCGGATGACGGCCTCGACGAGGGCGGCGATGACCTCGCCGGGGTCCACGCCGTCGAGCGCGGGGGAGTCGAACACGATGCCGACGTTCGCCCCGATCAGCGCGGTCGCGAAGAGGTCGAGCGGCATCCCGGCGTCGACCTCGGGGTGCGCGCCGAACCAGAGCCGGACGAGTCGCTCGACGCCGTCCTGCAGCACGCGGCGCTGCCGGATGAACTCGGGCATGAAGTCGGGGTGCCGGATCGCGAACCCGCGGAACTCCGACAGCAGCGCGAACTGGGCGCGCTGGTCGTGCATCCCGAACGCGGTACGGACGATCTCGGCGATGTCGTGCGTCGTGACGTCCGCGCTGACGAGGTCCTGCAGCGATCCGAGCACCAGGTTCGTCCCGCGCTGCATCACCTGCGCGACGAGGTCCTCCTTGGAGGAGAAGTTCGAGTAGACGGCGCCCTTGCTGAACCCGGCGCGCGCTGCGACGTCGTCGAGCCGGGCCTCGTGCACGCCGTGCTCGGCGAACACCTCGGCGCCGGCGATCAGCAGGCGCTCGCGGACCTCCGCCCGAGGGGTCCTGGCGGAGCTGCTGGTACCGGTGCTCGGGCGGTCGTCGTGGTCGGCGGCGTCGCTCATGGGGTCATTCTGGTCACTCCGCGCGGACACGGCGGACCTGCCGCGCCGTGCGTCTGATCACGCGCGGTGCGGTCGAGCCCCCATGGCTGCACATCCCGTTCGACGCCGTCACGATGGTGACCGGGTCGGGACCGCCGCGTTCGGGTCGCGTCGGTTCCTGACGATGGTCCCCGCCGGACGGGCGGATCCCGGGATGAGGGTGCCGGGCTCCGATACCCGGCGGTGTCGATGCTACGCCGGGCAGCGCGGCGAGGACAGCCCGGATCGCGGTGCGGACACGGTGCTCACCGGTCTTCGTCGTCCGTGTGCACGCTCCCGGCTCCCTGACGCCGACCCGGCCGCCGGAGCAGCCGCACCGCACCCGGCCGCAGCGCACGGTTCCGCGGACGCCCGCGCCGCCGACCCCGGCGGAGCAGCGAGGCGAGCGTCGACTGCGGCTGCCAGTCGCGCCCGTTCGGCAGCCCCCAGCCCCAGCGGACCGCACCCCAGCGGAGCAGGAGCGACAGCACGACCGCGGCGACGATCCCGATCGTCGGGGAGCCGAGCGCCGACGCGACGACCATCACCACGGAGGCGGCGACGGCCACGGACGCGTAGAGCGCGTTGCCGCCGAACACGGCGGGGACGCGGCGGAGCAGGAGGTCACGGCCCACACCGCCGCCGACGGCCGTGATCGTCCCCATGATGACCGCTGCCGGCCACTCGAGCCCGGCGTCGAAGGTCCGCTGCACGCCGACCACCGCCCAGAACCCGATGACGGCGGCGTCGAGGAACGTGAACAGCCGGTCCCACCCGCGTTCGGAGAACGACACGAAGAAGGCGATGAGCGCACCGGCGACGGCGACGGGCACGTAGAGGGGATCGGTGAGGGCGACGGGCGGCCCGTTCTGCAGCAGCACGTCGCGGAGCATCCCGCCGCCGAGCCCGGAGACGAACCCGACGACGAGGAACCCGAACAGGTCGAAGTCCATCGCTCGGGCGACGGCGCCGCCGAGGAGCGCGGACGCGAAGACCCCGGCGAGGTCGAGCACGTTCGTGACGGCGGCGAGTCCGTCGACCGAGAGCAGGTTCATGAGAACCATCAAACCCCACGCCCACCGGGTCGACGGCGAGACCAAGGTAAGGCTAGCCTTGCCTTCGTCATGCTTGCCACCCTCGTCATCGGCCTCCGCGAAGGTCTCGAAGCCACGCTCATCGTCGGCATCATCGCGGCGTTCCTCCGACGCAACCGCGTGCCCCTGGCACCGATGTGGTTCGGGGTCGGCGTCGCGGTCCTGCTCAGCGTCGGCGTCGGCTTCGGCCTGCAGCTCGTCGAGCAGGCCCTGCCGCAGGCGCAGCAGGAGGGCATGGAGGCGGTCATCGGCATCGTGGCCGTCGTCTTCGTGACGGGGATGATCATCTGGATGCGCACGCACGCGCGCACCCTCAGCACCGAGCTCGAGGCGAGCGCGACCGAGGCGCTCGGCCGCGGCACCGCCTGGGCGCTCGCCGGCATGGCCTTCCTCGCCGTGCTCAAGGAGGGCTTCGAGACCGCGGTCTTCCTCCTCGCCACGTTCCAGGCGTCGAGCGACACCGGTCTCGCCGCGCTCGGCGCCGTGATCGGCATCGCGGGCGCCGTGGTGATCGGGTACGGCATCTACACCGGCGGTGTCCGGCTGAACCTGTCGAAGTTCTTCACCGGCACCGGCGTCTTCCTGGTGTTCGTCGCCGCGGGGCTCGTCCTCACGGTGCTCCGACGCGCGCACGAGGCCGGCTGGATCGTCATCGGCCAGCAGCGCACGGTGGACCTGAGCTGGCTCGCCCCGAACGGTTCGGTGCAGGGGGCCCTGATCACGGGCGTCCTCGGCATCCCGCCGGACCCCCGCGTCATCGAGGTCCTCGGCTGGCTGCTCTACGTCGTGCCGGTCCTGGCGCTCTCGCTCTGGCCGCGGGCATGGCGCCCGACGACGGCACGCGTCCCCGCGGTCCGCACCGCGGTCGCGGCCACCCTCGCGGTCGCCGCCGTCGCGCTCGCGATCGCGGTCCCGGGCGGTGGCGTGCACGTTCCGGGCACGGTCACCACGACCGGTGACCAGACACGCGTGTCCGCCGAGGTCCACGGCGACACGGCGATCCTCCGCAGCACGGGCAACGGCCGACAGACCCGGGTGGACTTCCCGGCGTCGTCGCACCGCACCGTGACCCGCGCCGGCGTGACGGCCGACCGCTGGCGGTCCCGCACCGACCCGACCACCGACGGCGAACCGGCGAGCCTGACGCTCGACGACCTCGTCGGGTTGTTCGGTCGCATCCCCGTCGGCATCTCCCCGTCGACGAACCCCGGCCCGTTCGAGGCGAAGTGGGCCGTCTCGGAGACGACCACCCTCTGGAGCGTCGCCGGGGGTGTCCTGGACGCGACCAGCTCGCAACGTTCCGTGCTGACGCTGAGCGGTGGGGGCCTCCCGTCCGCTCGGACCACGACGATCGACCGCAGCGTGTTCGCGGTGCCGGCCACCCGCGTGCAGGCGACCGCCACGGCCGTCGCGGCCGACCGGACCCGCTCCGCCGAACTCGCGCTCTGGAAGGCCTGGCTGCCGATCGCGCTCGCCGGCGCCGCCCTCGCACAGCTCGCACTCGCCCTCCGCGACCGTCGCCGCCTGGCGGCACCCGCGTCCCACGACCCCGCACCCGTCCCCTCCCGCGGCCCGCCCGCCGGGAACCCGACAAGGAGTTCCGCCCATGCCGTTCGGTAAGCAGACCGCACGACCCCTCATCACCCTCGGCGCGCTCGGCGTCGTGACCGCGCTCGCCCTCACCGGCTGCGCCGCGACCTCGTCGTCCGCGACGGACGACGCGACCGACTCGGGCAAGGTGTCCCGCGTCTCGATCACGCTGACGAACGACGGCTCCGACAAGTGCGCCGTGTCCACCACGAAGGTGCCGGCCGGTCCCGTCACCTTCACGGTGAAGAACGAATCGTCGACCGCGATCACCGAGGTCGAGCTGCTGCAGGACCAGCGGATCTTCGGTGAGAAGGAGAACCTCGCGCCGGGGCTCGACGCGGTCTCCTTCACGAGCACCCTCGGCGGCGGCAAGTACCAGGTGTACTGCCCCGGTGCCGAGACGGAACTGACCGACTTCACCGTCACCGGCAAGGTCGCCTCGACCGCGAACAGCAGCGCTGCGACGCTCCTGAAGTCCGGCGCGACCGGGTACTCGAAGTACGTCGACGCGCAGGTCAGCGACATGGTGACCGCGGTCAAGCAGCTGCAGACGGACATCGACGCGGGTGACCTCGACGCCGCGAAGAAGGACTACGCCGACGCCCGGCCGTACTACGAGCACGTCGAGAGCGACGTCGACGGCTTCGTCAAGCAGGGCTACAAGGCCACCGACAACGCCGGCAACCTCGACTACCTGATCGACATGCGCGCGTCGAACCTCGACGACGCCGTCGGCTGGAGCGGTTTCCACGCCGTCGAGCGCGACCTGTTCCAGACCGGTGCGATCAGCGACGGCACGAAGCAGTACGCGAAGGACCTGACGGGGAACGTCGAGCTCCTCGCGAAGCTCGTGCCGACCCTGGACTACAAGCCCGAGGACCTGGCGAACGGTGCAGCCGGGCTCCTCGAGGAGGTCCAGTCGAACAAGATCACCGGTGAGGAAGAGGCGTACAGCCACATCGACCTCGTCGACCTCGCCGCGAACGTCGAGGGTGCCCGCCAGGCCTTCGCGTACCTCAAGCCGGGCCTGACCAAGCTCGACCCGACGCTGACGAAGCAGATCGCCGCGCAGTTCGACGCGACGAACACGCTGATGGACGGCTTCCGCAACGCCGACGACCTCGGCGGGTTCGACAGCTGGACGGATGCGACGAAGTCGGCGCACGCGAACGAGATCTCGCAGCAGGTCCAGGCCCTGCAGGACCCGCTGTCCCGTCTGGCCGAGAAGGTCGCCACCGCGTGACGGACGACCGTGAGCAGGCAGCCCGCGCCGTCTCCCGGCGCGGGCTGTTCGGCGCCGGGATCGGCGCCGGGATCGGCGCTGGCGCGGGGCTCGTCGCGGCGGGTGCCGGCGTCGGCGCGGCGGCGGGCATCGCGGGGGCGACCGCCGCGACCGGCGTCAACCCGCTCGCGGCGGCGACCAACGGCGACGAGTCGATCGACCTGTCGCAGAGCCACCCGTTCTACGCGACCGCCGCCGGGCAGCCGCAGGGCGGGATCCGCACCACTCCGCAGCGGTACTGCGTCTTCATGACGTTCGACATGTCGTCGTCCGTCGCCACGGACCTGCAGGTCCTGCTGGCCCGGTGGTCCGCGTCGATCGCGCAGCTGCAGGCGGGCAAGACCGTCGGCTCCGTCGAGCCTGCGCACGGCGACGGCGTCGGTGCCGACACGGGGGAGGCGCTCGACCTCGGGCCCGCGTCGCTCACCGTGACGGTCGGACTCGGCCCGGGGATCTTCGACGAGCGGTTCGGTCTCGCCGACAAGCGCCCCGCGTCGCTCGCAGCCATCCCGACGCTTCCGAGCGACCGGCTGCAGGACGAGCTGAGCGGCGGCGACCTGTCGCTGCAGGCCTGCGCCGACGACCCGCAGGTGGCGTACCACGCGGTCCGCGACCTCGCGCGGATCGCCCGCGGCACCGCGACCGTGCGGTGGACGGTGCTCGGCTTCGGCCGCGCGTCCGCCGGGCCGTCGCAGACCACGCCGCGGAACCTGATGGGCTTCAAGGACGGCACCAGGAACGTCACCACGGACGAGGAGTACGACCGGTTCGTCTGGCTCGGCGACGACGCCGGGTGGATGGCCGGGGGGACCTACCAGGTCGTCCGGAAGGTCCAGATGAACATCGAGATCTGGGACGCCGACGTCGTCAGCGACCAGCAGCGGGTGTTCGGGCGGACGAAGATCGAGGGCGCGCCGCTCTCCGGCGGCACCGAGCACACGACGCCGGACTTCACGGCGAAGTCGACCGGCGACGGGTCGTCGGACCGCACGGCGATCGACCCGACGTCGCACATCGCGCTCGCCGCGCACGAGAACAACGGCGGCGTGAAGATCCTGCGGCGGCCGTACAACTACACGGACGGGCTGAACCAGTACGGGCAGCTCGACGCCGGCCTGCTCTTCGCCGCGTACGTCAACGACCCCGAGCACTTCACCCGCATCCAGCGCCGGCTCGGTGCCGTGGACCGGCTCAACGAGTACATCGCGCACATCGGGTCCGGGGTGTTCGCGATCCCGCCGGCGCCGCGGAAGGGCTCCTACATCGGCGAGCGGCTGTTCCGCTAGACGCGGTGTGTGGTGGGTGCCCTCCGCCGTTTCCCTGGAGACGGAGGACACCCGCGCCGCGGAGTCTCGCGATCGGAACCACCGCTCGCGATGAGAGGCGACCCTGCGCGGCGCGTCGCGGTGCGACAGCGCTGAGATTACCCGCCGCCACCCCGAAAACACAGGGATCCGTCGTGACCGGATACGCCGAGGGCGGACGACGTGGGTCGCCCGCCCGTCGTCGCACCACAGGGCATCGGCCTGGAGGCTCGGTGCGGGCCCGTCAGGACCCGCACCGAGCCCGCCGGTGTCAGTCCAGTGCCGTCTCCGCACGTCGGGCGCGCTTCCGGCGGGCGACCACCATGGCGGTGATGCCGGCGAGGAGCAGGAGCCCGGCGGCGACCGCGGGGGCCGTCAGTTCGGCACCCGTGTACGCGAGCGCGCCGTTCGCCGTGCCGTCCGCTGCGGGATCGGCTGCCAGGTCGGTGCTGGCGCCCGCGCCGTTGTCCGCACCGGGGCCCGCGCCGTCGTCGTCACCGTCGATCGGCTCCGATCCCGGCTCGCCCGGCTGGCCCGGCTCGTCGGGGTCGGTGCCCGGGTCGACGGCCGCCGCGAGGGGGATCGTGACGGGCAGGACGATCCGGGTCGCGCCGACGGTGATGACGAGGGGCTCGTCGGTGGTGGCCGCCGCGGTGACGGCTGCGGCACGGGTCGCGCTGCCCGGAGCCGCCGGGGTCGCTGCGGCCGACGGGGCCGTTCCGGCGGCCGGGACCGTGAACGCGAGCGTCGCGGTGCCCTGCTCGTCGGTGGTGTCGACGATCGTCGGGTCGACGGCGCTGGTCGCGAGGACCTGGTCACCGGCGCTCACCCGCACCGACGTCGGCTGGTCGCCGGCGTTGCTGAACACCAGCGAGGACAGGTCCATCGAGACGTCGTCGCCGGGCTGGAAGCCGCCTGCCGGCGTCGCGGTCATCGTGACCCCGACGGAACGCTGGTCCGCGGCGACCGTGACCTCCGGGTTCGCCTCGAAGTACTCGACCTGCGCCTCGAGGTCCACCTTGCCGCTGTCCTGCTTCGCGGCCGCGCCGGCGAACGCGGTGAAGTTGTCCCCGCCGCTGGCGAGGAACGAGTTCACCGTGACCTTGTAGGTGGTGCTCGCATCGATCGGGGCGCCGTCGAGCGTCATCGCGGTGATCCGGGAACCGCTGGCGGCCGCCGGGTCGTAGGTGTACGCGAAGCCCTCGGAGACGCCGAGCTTCAGGAACGGGCGGCTCGCCGTCGACGGCTGCCACTGCTGCTCGAGCGCCTGCTTGACCTGCGCTCCCGTGAGGTCGAGGACGACCAGCGTGTTCGCGAACGGCTGGACGACCGCGGCTTCCTTGTAGGTCACCGCACCGCCCGCGAGGTCCGCGCGGAGTCCGCCCGGGTTCATGAACGCGATCTGGACCCCCTGACGCTCCTCGGTGGCGCTCCGCTGGACCTCGGCGACGAAGTTGCCGAGGGTGGACTCGCCACCGCGGTTCTCGCTGCCGTCCGACTGCAGGGCGCGGCGCATGTCGACGTCGGTCGTGCCGAGCTCGACCGCGCCGAGCACGTCCGCTTCCGCGACCGCGGCGCTGACCGTCGCGGCGACGCCGGCGTCCGGGGTGAACGTGCCGTCGACCAGGCGGATGTTCTCCGCCGCGGTGGCCGCGACCGAACCGTCGGCCGCGACCGTCAGCTGCAGGTGCCCCAGGTTGAAGCCGTACGACCCGGTCTGGACCACCGGGCGGGCGACGGTGCCGCCGTCCGGGACGACGCTGTGGACGTACGTCTGGTGGGTGTGGCCGGACAGGATCGCGGAGACCTTCGGCGAGACCGCGTGGACGGCGTGCGCGAAGGCGCTGTCGCCGTCGAGGTCGGACACGGCGGCGGTCTCGGCACCGTCGTGGACGAGCAGCACGAGGACGTCGGCCTCGCCGTTGTCCGCGACGCCGTCGGTGAGGTCGTCGGCCACGGCGTTCACCGAGTCGGTGATGTCGGCCATCTCGAGCGATTCGATGCCGGACGGGCTGACGAGCCCCTCGAGGTCGACCGTCGCGCCGATGAACCCGACGCGCTTGCCGCTGATCTCCTGGATCGAGTACGGGTCGAACGCGGGCTCGCCCGTCGCCGTGTCGAGGATGTTCGCGGAGACGTAGTCCCACGTGGCGTTGCGTGCGTCGTCGGGGCCGATCACGCGGTCCTCGAGGTCCGTCCGGCCCTTGTCGAGCTCGTGGTTGCCGATCGCGCTGACCGAGAGGTCCATCGCGTTCAGCACGTCGATCGTCGGCTGGTCCTGCTGGATGAAGGACTCGAACGTCGATGCGCCGATGTTGTCGCCGGCGCTGACGAACGCCGAGGTCGAGGTGTCCTCGCCGCGCAGCTGCTCGAGCGCGCCGGCGAGCACCGCTGCACCGGCGGCGTCGCCGTCCCGCGGTGCCGGTGTGCTCAGCGACTGGGCGATGCGCCCGTGGAAGTCGTTGACGTCGTAGATGTCGATCGTGGTGTCACCCTCGGCGGCCAGGGCCGCGGACGGGACGGAGAGGGCGACGAGGACGCCGGCGGTGGCCAGAGCGGCACCGCTGACGACGCCGCGCCTGCGGGGGGTCGGTTTCGTGTTCATCGCCGACGAACCTATGAGGACGTACAGCGGGCGCGCCAGGGATGCCGCGATCTCGTCACACGAAGTTCACACACGCAACAGCTGTCGTCAGTCGCGGCCCAGGGCGCCCTTCACCCGCTCGACGGCCTCGGCCGCCATCGCCTTGGCGGAGTCCTTCACGACGCCGAGCTCCACCGGGTCGCCCTTGAGCAGGCTCTTCGCGGTGTTGATCGCGTACTCCTTCGTGATGTGCGGCGGGAGCGGCGGGACGTTCCGGCTGACGTACGCGTCGATCAGGGTGACGCCCTGGTGCGCGAACGCCCGCTCGACGGCGGCGTCCACCTCGGCGTCGTCGTGCACCGCGATGCCCTGGAACCCGAGCAGCGTCGCGTACCCGGCGTAGTCGACGGACTCGACGTCCTGCGAGCCCGGCCACATCGGGTTGCCGTCCTCGGTGCGCATCTCCCAGGACACCTGGCCGAGGTCGTCGTTGTGCATGACGACGATGACGAGCTGCTGGTTCGGCCACGCCGCCATGTACTTCTTCACGGTGATGAGCTCGTTCATCCCGAGCATCTGGAACGCGCCGTCACCGATCGTGCACACGGCCGGGCGGTCCGGGAACGCGAACTTCGCGGTGACGGCGTACGGCATCGCCGCGAGCATCGTCGCCAGGCGGCCGGACATGTCGCCGCGCATGCCCTTGCGGAGCCGGATGTGGTGGCCGTACCAGTCGGCGGTGGTGCCCGCGTCCGCCGTCACGGTCACACCGTCGGGGAGCCGGTCGTTCACCGCCTGGATGACCCGGCGCGGGTTCACGCCGTCGTCGTACGCCACCTCGGCCTGGGCGCGCATCTCGGACTCCCACTCGCGCATCTCGCTCGCGACGGTCTCCTGGAAGGACTTGTCCGCCTTGTCGACGAGCAGCGGCAGCACGGCGTCGAGGGTGGCTCCGACGTCGCCCCAGAGGTTGAGCTCCGTCGGGTAGCGCAGGCCCAGCTGCTCCGGCTTGATGTCGACCTGGATGCCGCGCGCCTGCCCGGTCTCCGGCATGTACTCGCCGTAGGGGTAGTTCGTGCCGAGGAGCACGATGGTGTCGCAGTCGCGGATCTGGTGGAGCGAGGGCAGCGACCCGAGGAGGCCGAGCTGCTGCGAGTGGTACGGCACGTCCGCGGGGACGACGTCCTTGCCGCGGAGCGCCGTGATGATGCCGGCCCCGGCCTTCTCGGCGGCGGCGAGGACCTGCTCGGTCGCACCGCGCGCACCGGCACCGACGAGGAACGTCACCTTCGCGCCGGCGTTGATGATCTCCGCCATCTTCTGGATCTCGTCGGCCGGCGGGGTGATCCGGGTCGAGGCCGGGACGTCGCTCGACCGCGACGCCCAGTGCTCGAGCGGCGGTGCCTCGTACGCCATCGCCTGGACGTCGTGGGGGAGGATGACGACGGCCGGCTGCTTCCGGAGCGCCGCCGTGCGGAACGCGGTGTCGACGACGACACCGACGGCCTCCGGGGTCGTGACCGTCTGGACGTAGCAGGCGACGTCGGCGAAGACGCGCTCGAGGTTCGACTCCTGCTGGGTGAACGAGCCGATCGACGCGAGCCCCTGCTGGCCGACGATCGCCACGACCGGCTGGTTGTCCATCTGCGCGTCGTACAGCCCGTTCAGCAGGTGGAACGCGCCGGGACTCGACGTCGCGATGCAGACCCCGACCTCGCCGGTGAACTTCGCGTGCGCCGTCGCCATCAACGCGGCGATCTCCTCGTGCGTCGGGCGGACGTACTCCAGGCCCTCGCCCTTGCCCGCCGCCTTGCCGAGGGCACCGTCGAAGGCGCCGATGCCGTCCCCGGGGTACCCGAAGACACGGGAGACCCCCCACGCCTTGATGCGGTCGATGACGAAGTCACTCACGGTCGTGCTCATGTCCCCAGCGTGCTCGGAACGGCCTGAGCGCGCTGTCACTCCATCGCGATGAGGGGGCGCAGCGTCCGGTGTGCGATCCGGAGGCCCTCGAGGACCTTCTCGTCGGTCCCGCCCCAGAGCGGGTCTTCGTGCTCGACGGACAGGGTGCCGTCGAACCCGGCCTCGTAGAGCCGGTCGACGACGTGCGGCCAGTCGACGACCCCGCGTCCGGGCACCCGGAACCGCCACCAGCCCATGTCCCACGGGTCGTCGCCCTTGTCGACCTTGCCGAAGAAGCCGTACTCGTCACGCTTGCGCGGGAAGAGCTCGAGGTCCTTCGCCTGCGCGTGCACGATGTGCTCCGCGAACGGCAGGATCGTCTCGACCGGGTCGATGCCGATCCACGTCAGGTGCGAGGGGTCCCAGTTCAGGCCGAAGCCGAGGCCGGTGACCCAGCCCCAGAGCTCGGGGGAGTACGCGATGTTGCCGGGGTAGCCGTCCGGGTGCCACCCCTCCATCACGCAGTTCTCGATGATGAGCTTGACGCCGTGTTCGCCGGCGTAGTCGACCAGTTCCGGCAGGACCCGATCGCCGAGGCGCATGTTCTCGCGGACGGACTTCGCGTTGTCGCGGCCGATGAACGTGCCGACGTAGGGCACTCCGAGCAGCTGCGCGGCATCGATCGCGTGGAACAGGTGCTCCTTGATCTCCGCACGGCGCCCGAGGTCCTGGTGCAGGTTGTTCTCGTAGTACGCGAACGCCGAGATCTCCAGGCCCGTGCGGTCGAGCAGCGCCCGGGTGGCTTCCGCGTCGGCCTCGGTGAAGCTGGCGACCGGCAGGTGCGCTGCCTCGAAGTCGCGGCCGCCGGTGCCGGGCCAGACACCGACCTCGAGCCGCTCGTAGCCCTGCTCGACGGCGAAGTCCGCGATCCGGTCGAGCGACCACCCGGGCAGGCAGGCGGTGAGCATCCCGAGCTTCATGCGATCTCCTTCCAGGCGTCGTCACCCGCACTGGCGACGACGGCGTCGATGATCTGCGCCGACCTGGCCCCGTCGGCGAAGGTCGGGAGGCCGTCGGGCGCGACCCCGGTCCGGACAGCGGTGTACGTGTCGGCGACGAAGGCCGCGAAGGCGTCGAGGTAGCCCTGCGGATGACCGGACGGCACCGTGGCCAGGCGGCGCTGGTCCGGTGAACCCTGTGCAGGGTCCCTGACCAGGATCTGCGCCCCGCGCTCGTTGCCGAACCACGCCGACTCCGGGCGTTCCTGGTCGAACGCGGCGGAACCCCGGGTGCCGTCCACCTCGAACCAGAGCCGGTTCTTCCGCCCGGCTGCGACCTGGGAGATCACCACGTTGCCGATCCGCCCGGAGGCCGTGCGGAACGTCGCGACGGCGGTGTCCTCGGTGGTGACCTCCGCCCGGGTGCCGGCATCGGCGAGCGGGTCGGGGTCCGGCGACCCGGAGAAGGACGGGCCCGACGCCGCCGGCCGGGTCGGGTAGACGATGTCGGTGACGGCGCTCACGGTCGCGAAGCGCTCGCCGGTGACGAACTCGACCAGGTCGCACCAGTGCGAACCGATGTCCGCGAACGCCCGGGACAGCCCGCCGGCTCCGGCGTCCACCCGCCACGAGGACGAGTCCTCGTCGAGCATCCAGTCCTGCAGGTAGTGCCCGTGCACGGCGAGCACCCGGCCGAGGTCGCCGTCCGCGATCTTCGCGCGGACCTCACGCACCATCGGGTGGAACCGGTAGACGAAGGGGACCGTCGCCACGACGCCGGCTTCGGCAGCGGCGCGTTCGAGTTCGAGGGCCTGGGCGCTCGACACCGCGAGCGGCTTCTCGCACACCACGTTGATGCCCGCGCGGATCACGGCGAGGGCCTGCGGGTGGTGCTGGTCGTTCGGGGTGCAGACGTGGACGACGTCCGGGGCGTCCGCGATCACCTCGTCGAGGTCGGCGTAGCCGCGCGGCACGTCGAGCTGCCCGGCGACCTGGGCGGAACGGGCCGCGTTGCGCCCGAGGATCCCGAGGACCTCCGCTCCTGCGGCCTTCGCGGCGCGCACGTGCACCGCCGCGATCATCCCCGTCCCGACCACGACCACGCGCAGTCGTCGTCCGGTGTCCTCAGTCGTCATGGTGCTCCCTCGCGCCGTTCCGGTTCCCACAGTATTGGAACGACGTGGAGTCGTGACCACTACGTTCTGGGACATGGCGACCCTCCAGACCACACTCCTCATCCTCGGTGCCAGCGGGGACCTCTCGAAGCGGCTCCTCCTGCCCGGGCTCGCGACCCTGCTGGAGGTGAAGGAGGACTGGGACGTCCAGCTCATCGGCGCCGGTGTCGAGGACATCGACGACGCCGCCTGGAAGCAGCTCGTGCACGACGCGTTCGAGGACGCACAGGCGTCGAAGAACGAAGAGGACGAGGGTGCCTCCGGGTCGGCTCCGCTGTCGGAGCGGCTGCAGGGTGTCGTGGACGCGTCGCGGTACCACAAGGCGGACGTCACCAGTGCCGACGACCTGACGACCCTGCTCGCGGACTGCGACCACGACCCGGCCGTGTACTTCGCCCTGCCGCCGGCCGTGACGGAGAAGAGCTGTGAGGTGCTCGCGGACCTCGACCTGCCCGCGGGGACCCGGCTCGCGCTCGAGAAGCCCTTCGGCACCGACGCCGCCAGCGCCGAGCACCTCAACGACGTGCTGCACTCGTTCCTCCCCGAGGAGCGCATCCACCGCGTCGACCACTTCCTCGGCCGGTCCACCGTCCTGAACCTCCTCGGCCTGCGCTTCGCCAACCGGATCGTCGAGCCGCTGCTCTCATCCGTCCACGTCGAGCGCGTCGACATCGTCTACGACGAGACCCTCGGTCTCGAAGGGCGTGCGCGCTACTACGACAAGGCCGGCGCACTCGTCGACATGATCCAGAGCCACCTGCTGCAGGTGCTCGCCGTCGTCGCGATGGAGGCACCGGCGTCGATCGACGCCGACGACCTCCGTACCCAGAAGGAACTCGTCCTCCGAGCGGTCCGCCCGTGGGGCGGCGACCCGTTGACCGCCGGCAAGCGCGCCCGGTACACCGCGGGCACGGTGGGGGACCGGACCCTGCCGTCCTACGTGGACGAGGACGGCGTCGACCCGTCGATCGGTACCGAGACCCTCGCCCAGATCACCCTGGAGATCGCGAACTGGCGCTGGGCCGGCGTGCCGTTCACACTCCGGTCCGGGAAGGCGCTCGGGGCGCAGCGCCGCGAGATCATCATCACGTTCAAGGACTCGCCGCACGTGCCCGACGGGCTGACCGGCGTGCAGCGACCCGACCGCCTCCGCATCTGGATCGCCCCCGACCAGATGCAGCTCGAACTCAACGTGAACGGCCCGGGCGACCCGTACACGATCGACCACACGAAGCTCGAGGTCAGCTTCAACCCCGGTCGACTGAGCGCCTACGGCGAGGTGCTCGCCGGGGTGCTCGAGGGCGACGCGACCCTGTCCGTCCGCGGGGACAGCGCCGTGCAGGGGTGGAAGGTCGTCGAGCCGTTCCGCACCGCGTGGCGTGCCGGCAAGGTCGACCTCGACGACTACGCGGCCGGGTCGTCCGGCCCCGATGGCTGGGACAACATCGACGCGTAGCGTCGAGCGCATGACCACGATCGACGACGTCCTGCAGACCGTTCCCGAACCCGCCGGTGCCGACATCCGTGTCGAACCCGTCCGCTACGACCACGGGGGGACCGCGCTCCTCGGTGTCCTCGCGAAGGACGTCGCCGTCTCGGGTCCGCGGCCGGCGGTCCTCGTCGTGCACGACTGGCACGGGGTGAACGAGCACGTCGAGGCCCGGGTCACGATGCTCGCGCGCCTCGGCTACGTCGCGTTCGGCGCCGACGTCTACGGCGAGGGGGTCCGTCCCGGCGACGACACCGCCGGACAGGTGGCCGGGTCGTTCTACCAGGACCTCCCGCTGATGCGCGCCCGCGTGCAGGCCGGCCTCGACCGCCTGCGCGAGGACCCCGACGTCGACCACTCCCGCGTCGTCGTGATGGGCTACTGCTTCGGCGGGTCCGCGGCGCTCGAGCTCGCCCGCACCGGAGCCGACCTCGCCGGGGCCGTCTCCTTCCACGGCAACCTGCTCACCCACGACCCGTCCGACGCGGGGGAGATCCGCGCGGCACTGCTCGTCCTGACCGGCGCCGCCGACCCGGTCGTCCCCGACGCGAAGGTCGCCGCGTGGCAGGAGGAGATGCGCGGGGCACCCGAGGTCGACTGGCAGGTCGTGACCTACGCCGGGGCGATGCACGCCTTCGCGGTGCCGGGGACCGACGCGCCGGACCACGGCGCGCAGTACCAGGAGCGCGCCGATCGTCGCTCGTGGCAGGCGCTCGAGGTGTTCCTCGCCGAGGTCTTCGACGAGGAGCTCGCGGCGCTCTGACCCGGCGACACGCCGAGCGTCCGGGGAGGACCCCCTCGATTGGCGCGCGCGCCGCACCTGTTGTAGAGTCTTCCACGGCCGCTACGGCAGCCACGCGCTCGTAGCTCAATGGATAGAGCATCTGACTACGGATCAGAAGGTTGGGGGTTCGAGTCCCTTCGAGCGCACAGGTCACCGAACAGAGAACGGCCCCGATGCATCGCATCGGGGCCGTTCTCGTTGGTCGTCGGCAAGCGCTACGATCACCTCACCCGAACCCCCGGTCGTGATCGGAGCACCAGCGATGAACCCATCGATCCCGTCCGTCGCCGAAGGCGACGACATGCCGACCCTCGACGCCGACCTGGACACCCGTCCGGACGTGCCGGAGCCCGGCCACCCGACGGTGTTCCTCGACGACGGCCCGGTGCTCGAGGAACCGGCCGCAGGATGACGGGAGGCCCGTGGCGACACCGCCACGGGCCTCCCGTCCGGCCTGGAGCCGGGATCTACGCGACGGTCGCGCCGCGCACGTCGGCCAGCGTCGGGTAGTCGGTGTAGCCCTCGGCGCCCTGGCCGTAGAAGAGCTCCGGACGCGGCTCGTTGAGCTCGGCGTCCTGCTCCCAGCGGTGGGCGAGGTCCGGGTTCGCGATCGCGGCACGGCCGACACCGACGCCGTCGGCGTGGCCGCCGTCGACGAGGGCGAGCGCCTCGTCGCGGGTGGTCAGCGCGCTGAAGCCGGAGTTCGCGATGAACGGGGCCCCGACGGTGCGGCGGACGTGCTGCACGAGCTCGCCGGTCGGCTCGGCGTGCAGGACGTCGAGGAACGCCAGGCCGAGCGGCGCCAGGCCCTCGGCGACCGCGGTGTACGTCGCGTGGACGTCCGCTGCGTCGTCCTCGATGACGCCCTGGATGCCGTGCTCGGGGGAGAGCCGGATGCCGGTGCGGTCGGCGCCGATGGCCTCCGCGACGGCGGTGGTGACCTCGATCGCGAAGCGGGCGCGGTTCTCCGGGGAGCCGCCGTACTGGTCGGTGCGGGTGTTCGAGGCGGCGGACATGAACTCGTGCACGAGGTAGCCGTTCGCGCCGTGCACCTCGACGCCGTCGAGCCCGGCGGCGATCGCGTTGCGGGCAGCCTGGACGAAGCCCTGGACGGCGTCCTGGACCTCGGCGGTGGTCAGCTCGTGGGGGACCGGCATGTCGACCTTGCCGGTCGCGGTGTGCGTCTGACCGGGAGCGGCGACGGCGCTCGGGGCGACGATGCGCGGGGTCCCGGAGATCTCGGGGTGCGAGACGCGGCCGCCGTGCATGAGCTGCATCACGATGGTGCCGCCCTCGGCGTGCACGGCGTCGGCGACGCGGCGCCAGCCGGCGATCTGCTCGTCGGTCGCGATGCCGGGCTGGCCGGGGTAGGAGCGGCCCTCCTGCACGGGCCAGGTGCCCTCGGTGACGATCATGCCGAGACCGGCACGCTGGCGGTAGTGCTCGACCAGCAGGTCGTTGGGGATGCCGTGCTCGCCGGCGCGCACGCGGGTGAGCGGGGCCATGACGATGCGGTTCGCGAGGGGGAGAGCGCCGAAGGTGGCGGGTTCGAAGAGCTTCACGCCGAGGGGAACGACGTGTTGCTCGGTGCAATTCCGAGTCGGGGTGGTTTGCTGCGGATTCTCAGTCGCGAGGGCAGACCAGCGTGGAGGAGCGGATCTGGCCCTCCGGTCGGATCACCTGGTGCCGGGAGAGCGCCTTGCCGCACATCGGGCACGGTCGGTCGACGCTGCGGTCGTCCACGCCCTCGGGGTGTCCGGCGCCGATCTGCGACGGGCCCATCTTGCGGATGAGGGTGGTGTTCCACCGCTCGTACCAGCTGCCGAATCGTCCCACGGTCGTCCTTTCGTTCGTGCACTCACTATTGTTGCACGAACGAGTGTCGCGCGTCAGGTCGTCCGGCGATCAGATCCCGTCGACGAGCGTCAGGAGCTCGGTCAGTTCGTCCTTGAGTGCCTCGAGTCGGGCGAGCGGCCAGCCGAGGCGCTCGGCAACGGCGAGGGGGACCTCGCGCGCACGGTCGCGGAGCGCTCGGCCCGCGGTCGTCAGGGACACCTCGAGCTGGCGTTCGTCGGCGGTGCTGCGGGTTCGGCGCAGGTAGCCGGAGGCTTCGAGGCGCTTGAGCAGCGGGCTCAGCGTCGCGGACTCGAGGCGGAGCTCCCCGGCGATCTCGCGCACCGAGCGCGGGTCGTGCTCCCACAGGGCGAGCATCACGAGGTACTGCGGGTGCGTCAGGCCCATCGGCTCGAGCAGGTCGCGGTAGAGCCCGATCACACTGCGGCTGGTGGCGGCGAGTGCGAAGCAGAGCTGCCGGTCGAGGGCGAGCGGGTCGATCTCGGTCTGGGCCATGCGTCCCAGCGTACCGTTCGCGCACGAACGATCGTGCGGTGGGTGCATGGTCTGGATCGCAACGACGGGAGGCCCGGTGCCGGCCTCGTGGACCGGCACCGGGCCTCCCGGCTGGTGCGCTGGTGACGCGCGGTGCGCTGGCGGTGCGCTGTGCGCTGACTGTGCGCGGTGCGCTGGCTAGGCGCGGTGCGCCGGCGGGTGCCCCGACTCGTGCGCGTTGGCGTCCGGCTCCACGGGGAGCGCGTGCGTCCCCGTGTGCGCGCCCTGCGTCTCCGTGTGCGTGCCCTCGGACTCGTGCCCGGCGACCGGGTGCGAGCGCTCCAGCTTCGCGCCCTCCACGTCGACGTCCGGCACGATGCGGTCGAGCCACTTCGGGAACCACCACGCGCTCTTGCCGAGCAGGTGCATCGCCGCCGGGATCAGCAGCATGCGGACCACGAACGCGTCGACGAGCACGCCGAACGCCAGGCCGAAGCCGATCGGCTTGATGGTGGAGGAGTCCGAGAAGATGAAGCCCGCGAACACCGAGATCATGATGATCGCCGCTGCCGTGACCACCGCGCGTCCGGCGTGCAGACCACGCTGGACGGCCACCTTCGCGCTGGCCCCGTGGGCGTACGCCTCGCGCATGCCGGACACCAGGAAGAGCTGGTAGTCCATCGCGAGCCCGAACAGGATGCCGATCTCGATGATGGGCAGGAAGCTCAGGATCGGTGCGGGGTCGTGCACCCCGAACACACTGCCGAGCCAGCCCCACTGGTAGATCGCGGTCAGACCACCGAAGGCCGCGAGGACCGACAGGATGAAGCCCGCCGTCGCCGTGATCGGCACGAGGAACGACCGGAACACGATGATGAGGATGATCAGCGACAGGCCGACGACCACCGCGAGGTAGAGCGGCAGCACGTTCGAGAGCTTCTCGGACACGTCGATGTTCGCGGACGCGTTGCCGGCGACCCCGAGGGTGGCCTTGCCGCCGTCCACGGTCACGTTCTGCGTCCGGAGGTCCTTGACGAGCTCCTCGGTGGAGACGCTGTCCGGGCCGCCGTTCGGCTTCACCTGGAAGGCGATGATCGAGCGGTCCTTCGACGCGCCGATGGGGAGCACGGCGTCGACGTCGGAGTTCTTCGCGATCGCCTGGCCGATGGTGACCTCGGTCGCCGTGACGTCGTCCTCGCTGATCGCCTTCGGCAGCGTGGCGACGACGAGGAGCGGGCCGTTCTGCCCGGCGCCGAACTCCTTGTCGAGCGTCTTGTACGCCTTGTACTGGCTGGAGTCGACGGACTCGGACGCACCGGTCGGCAGGCCGAGGCGCATCTGCGTCGCGGGGAGGGCGATCGTGCCGAGCACCAGGACGCCGGCGACGAGCGTGATGATCGCGCGCCAGGTCGACATCGGCTTGTTCGGCACCCGGGTGGAGCCCGTGTTGCCGATCCGCTCCCGCTCCTTGCGGCGGAGGATCCGCATGCCGATGAGCGACAGCAGTGCCGGGGTGAAGGACGTGGCGATGAGGATGGCGAAGAACACCGCGACGGCGCCGACGGTCCCCATCAGGCCGAGGAACGGGATCCCAGTGATGTTCAGCGCGAGCAGGGCGACGATGACGGTCGCACCAGCGAAGACCACGGCGTTGCCCGAGGTGCCGTTCGCGAGCCCGATCGACTCGTGTACCTGCATGCCCTGCTTCAGCTGGGTCCGGTGCCGGTTCAGGATGAACAGCGAGTAGTCGATGCCGACCGCCAGGCCCAGCATCACCCCCAGCACCGGCGTGACCGAGATGAACTCGACGAGGCTGGAGAACGAGAGTGCCGCGAGGGACGCGACGCCGACGCCGAGCAGTGCGCTGACGAGCGGCACCGCGGCGCCGATCACCGTGCGGAGCATGAAGAACAGCACGAGGGCGGCGATGATGACGCCGGCGATCTCACCGGGGCCGAGGATCGACGGGACGCCCTGCGCGATGTCGTTCGACACGAAGACGTCGACGCCGTCGATCTTCGCGGAGTCGGCCTTGTCGGAGATCGCGGTCTTGGTGCTCTGCGGCACCTCGTAGGTGGACTTCGTGAACTGCACGGTGCCGATGGCCGAGCTGTCGTTCGAGGAGACGAAGCGGATGTCCTTCGACAGGTCGAGGAGCTTCGTGCCCTGCTGGAGCTCCTGCTCGCTGTCGTCGAGCTTCTGGGTGTTCTGGTCGATCGTCTTCTGCGCGTCGGCGATCTGCTGCTCGCCGGCGGTGATCTGGGCCTGCTGCGCCGTGATCTGCGCCTGCGCCTGGGTGAGCTGGGCCTGCGCGGCCTCGGCTGCGGCTCCGGTGGCCGCGGCGGCCTGGGTCTTCTGCGCGTCGAGCTGCTGCTGCGCGGCCGCGATCTTGGCCTTGCCGTCCTCGAGCTGGGCCTTCTGCGCGTCGAGCTGCTTCTGGCCGTCCGCGATCTTGGTCCGGCCGTCGGCGATCTGCTGCTTGCCGTCGACGAGCTTCTGGCGCTGGTCGTCGAGCTGCTTCTGCGTGTCGAATCCGGACGTGGCGCCCTTGACGCCCTTCAGGTCCTCGAGGTCCGTGAGGAAGTCGGCGACCTCGGTCTTCTGGGTGTCCGAGAAGGCCTTGCCGTCCTTCGTCGCGAACACCAGCGTGCCGGTCCCGCCGTTCGCGCTCGGGAACTTGTCCGCGAGCTCGTCCTGCACCTGGCTGGTCTTGGTGCCGGGGATGGTGATCGAGGACGAGATCGTGCCGGAGAACAGGGCGAAGGTGCCGCCCGCGATCCCCATGATCACGATCCACGAGATGATCACGAGCCAGTGTCGCCGTGCGGAGAATCGTCCGAGGCGGTAGAGCAGACCGGCCATGCGGTGCCCCGTTCCTTTCGTCGTGGTTGGTGCTGGATGAGCGGGGCACGCCGGTGGACCCCTGGTGGTGCGGTCTCAGTGCGCGGGCATGTACCCGCTGCGGACGCTGTGCACGAGTCGTGCGAGCAGGGCGTCCCAGTCGTCGAGCGCCTCTTGATCGAGGCGCGGGCCGGTGGTCTGGAGCCAGTGTTCCGCGATGACGACGATCCCGCTCATCAGGGACTCGACGAGCAGTGCGGCGTCAAGGGCGTCCGCGGCGGGGTGCCGTCGGCGGACCTCGACCCGGAGTCGCTCGGTCACGCGCGAGAACGCCGTCTGGGTGAGGATCGCGGCGCGGGCGTCGGCGACGTCGTCCGGCTCGCCGATGATCGACTTCATCCGCACGATCGCCCGCGCGAGGTCGGCCCCACGCGCGGCGGACTCGATCTCGTCGAACATCGAGGAGCGGGTGCCGTCGCCGACCGGGGTGTTCGCCATGTCGGCGAGGAACCGGTCGATGATCACCGAGAGCACCTCTTCGCAGACGGTGAGCAGGACCTCGTCGAGTGAGGAGAAGTGGTTGAAGACGGTCCGACGGGCGACGTCGGCCCGCGCGGCGAGCTCGTCGACGCTGAAGCCGCGTCCGCCGCGTTCCTCGACCAGGTCGCGTGCGGCCTGCACGATCGCGGCGCGGTGCTTCGCCTTGAGGGCAGCACGGCGGTCGATCGACAGGGTCACGGAAGAGCACACTAAGTGCATCGATGCACTGGGTGCAACTTGTCCGAGCGGACCTTCAGGGTTGTCCCCCGCCGAGTGGAAGACTGGCGGGACCGCCCGCCCGTACGAAGGAGTACCGATGCCCGTCCGCCTGTCCCCGGAGACCCTCGACGAGATCGCCGCGAACGGCGTCGCCGTCCCGACCTACGACCGCGCCGGCATCACCGCCGGCATCGTCCACTTCGGCGTCGGCGGCTTCCACCGGGCGCACCAGGCGATGGTCATCGACCGGCTCCTGCAGCGCGGAGAGGCCCGGGAGTACGGCATCTGCGGCGTCGGCGTCCTCGAGCAGGACCGCCGCATGGCAACCGCGATGGCTGAGCAGGGCGGGCTCTACACGCTCGTCCTCAAGCACGCCGACGGCACCCGCGAAGCGCGCGTGATCGGCAGCATCGTCGACTACATGCTCGCCGTTGACGACCCGGACGCCGTGGTCGAGAAGATGGCCTCGCCGGAGACCAGGATCGTCAGCCTGACCATCACCGAGGGCGGCTACAACTTCGACCACGTGACCGGCGACTTCGTGGCCGAGGAGCCCGGCGTCGTCGCGGACCTCCGTGGTGACCAGCCGCCGCACACCGTGTTCGGCCTCGTCGTCGAGGCACTCCGGCGTCGCCGCGACCGGGGAATCGCCCCGTTCACGGTGATGTCGTGCGACAACATCCAGGGCAACGGGCACGTCGCCCGGGACATGTTCACCGCCTACGCGCGGCTGCAGGACCCGGCGTTCGCGGACTGGATGGACGAGCACGTCAGCTTCCCGAACTCGATGGTCGACCGGATCACGCCGGTCACGACCGACGAGGACCGGGCCTCCGTCCGTGACGACCTCGGCATCGAGGACGCCTGGCCCGTCGTCGCCGAGCCCTTCTTCCAGTGGGTGCTCGAGGACGCGCACCCCGCCGGACGCCCGCCCTACGAGGAGGCCGACGTCCAGCTCGTCGAGGACGTCGAGCCCTACGAGCTGATGAAGCTGCGGCTCCTCAACGCGAGCCACCAGGGGCTGTGCTACTCCGGGTACCTGTCCGGGTACCGCTACGCGCACGAGGCCACGCAGGACCCGGCGATCGCCACGTTCCTCCGCCGCTACATGGACGAAGAGGGAACGCCGACGCTGCAGCCCGTCCCCGGCATCGACCTCGAGGACTACAAGTCCACGCTCATCGAGCGGTTCCAGAACCCCGAGGTGCGCGACACCCTCGCCCGGCTCTGCGCCGAGTCGAGCGACCGCATCCCGAAGTGGCTGCTCCCCGTGGTGCGGGAGAACCTCGCGTCCGGCGGTCCCGTGACGCTGTCCGCCGCCATCGTCGCGTCCTGGGCGCGCTACGACGAGGGGACGGACGAGTCCGGCGAGCCGATCGAGATCGTCGACCGGCTGGCCGACTCGCTCCACCGCATCGCGCTCACGCAGCGCGAGGACCGGCTCGCCTTCATCCAGAACCGGTCCGTGTTCGGCGACCTCGCCGACGACGAGCGGTTCGTCGCCGCGTACCGGGACGCCCTCGACGGGCTGATCGACGACGGCGCCCACGCGACCGTCGAACGGCTGTCGCGTCCTGTCGTCGATCGGTGAACCGGACTGATCGCCTCTACGCGCTGGTCGAGGAACTCCGGGCCGTCGCACCCGGGCGACGGAGCGCACGGTGGCTGGCCGACCGGTTCGCGGTCAGCGCGCGGACCGTCGAGCGGGACCTCGTCGCGCTGCAGGAGGCGGGCGTGCCGATCTGGGCCGAACCGGGCCGGACCGGCGGCTACACGATCGATGCCCGCGCGACCCTGGGGCCGCTCGGGTTGACCGTCGACGAGGCCCTGGCGGTCGCGATCGGTCTCGGGACGCTGGCGACGAGCCCCTTCCGGGATGCCGCGCTCCGTGCTGCGAGGAAGGTGACGGCCGTGCTGGCGGAGGACGACGCCCGTCGGACGGCTCGGCTCGCCGGGCGGGTGCACCTGCTCGAGTCCGGTGAACGCGCGCCCGCGCCGACCGGTCTCGCGCGGGCGCTGACCGGTGGACGGGTGGTCCGGATGACCTACCGGGACGCCGCCGGGCAGGAGTCCGAGCGGACCGTCGAGCCGCTCGGGTACATCGGCAAGGGCGAGGACTGGTACCTCGTCGCCTGGTGCCGCCTCCGGGAGGGGGTGCGTGCGTTCCGGGGTGACCGGGTGCTCGCGGTGACGGAGACGGGCGAGCGGGCGCCGGCCCGGGTGGTGCGGGTCGAGGAGCTCGACATCCCGCACGGCGTGCTGCGCCCGGTGCTGCCGGGCTCGTCTCCGGATTCGTGAAACTCCGACAGGGCGCTGTCGCCTCCCCGGAGGATGCTCTCCTCGTCGGCCATGGTGGTCGACGGGAAGGCAGCCATGGAGTTCGCATCGATCCGGATCATCACCGAGGACCTCGACGGGATGGTGACGTTCTACGAGCGGGTCACCGGCACCACGGCACGGCGGCCGGCGCCGGTGTTCGCGGAGATCGTGACCGGCGGAGCCGTGCTGGCGCTCGGGACGCCGGCGACCGTGGCGATGCTCGGGGCGGGCGCGCCGACGGCCGGGGCGAACGGCAGCGTCATCGTCGAGTTCCTCGTCGGTGACGTGGACGCTTCGTTCGAGCGCCTGCGCCCGGACCTCGACGACGTGGTGCTCCCGCCCACGACGATGCCGTGGGGCAACCGCTCCGTGCTGTTCCGCGACCCGGACGGCAACCTCGTCAACCTCTTCACCCGCCCGTAGTCACCGGGTGCGACCGAGGGCCGCGCGGATCCGTGCCGCGAGCGCACGCTGGGCCGGCTCGGCACGCTCGGCCGCGTCGACGAGCGCGGCGATTCGCTCCGGGACCGTGCCGCTCGCGTCCTCGACACCGAGGCGAGCGGCTCCGCGGCCGAGCAGACCGTCCACGTCCCCGCGGCCGCGGCAGAGCGCCTTGATCGCGGCGACGCCGTTCATGAGGGCACTCTCGGCGGCGGACCACGGACCGGCCCACGACGGGACGCCGGCGCCGAAGCGCCCGACGATCTCCAGATCGACGCGCTCGAAGACCGACCAGCCCTCGAACCGCACGAACACGAGTCGGCGCTCGGATTCGAGGGCGCTTTCCGGGTCGAGTCGCAGTGACGCGGGCCGGCCGACCCCACCGAGTGTTCCGGGAAGGTCCTCGAGCGCACCGTCGCCCTGTGTGCCGACCCGCCATTCGAGGTCGATGTCGCTCAACGCGTCCGCGGTGCCTGCGGCCCGTGACCCACGCAGCGCCACGACGCTTCGCGGTACCGCGTCCGACAGCGCCGCGGTGAGCAGACGGATCCGGTCGCCGGTGCTCACAGGTACGGGCGCGTGAGGAGCTCGATGTAGTGGCCGGCGGGGTCGAGCAGGTAGACGCCACGGCCGTCGTGCTCGGTGTTCGTCTCGCCCGGGCGCTGCCGCTGCGGGTCGGCCCAGTGCTCTCGACCCTCGGCGGTGATCCGGGCGTAGGCGCGGTCGAAGTGGTCGTCGTCGAGCAGGAACGCGTAGTGCTGCGGCGGGAAGTCGATCGGCGGCGCGGCGAACTGGAGCAGGACGCCGTCCGGCAGCTGCAGGTTGGTGAAGGGACCCCAGGACGGGGCCTCGGCGGCTTCGAGCAGGTCGCGGTGGAACGCCGCGGAGACCGCGGCGTCCTTCGCCGCGATGATCGTGTGGTTGAACGATGCGGTCATGCGGTGAGGCTAGCCCCGCGTGCGCCTCAGGGGGAGTCGTCCCACGGCACGGGCGTCGTCGTGCCGGTCTCCCAGTCCCGGCGCAGGATGCCGTAGCCCACCGATGCGCGCGGGCTGCCGCCCGCGACCGGCCAGCCCTCGCGGTAGTGCGCCTCCTTGACCCAGCCGGCGTCGGCGAACACGCGGCGCATGGCGGTGTTGTCGTCGCGCGTCTGTCCCTCGAAGCGCGTGACCTCGGGCATCGTTCGGAAGACGTGGTCGGTGAGCGCAAGGAGTGCCGGAACGCCGAGGCCGTGACCGCGGTGGGAACCGGCGATGCGGAGGTCGAACAGCGGCACCGGGTCGGACAGGTCCTCGAGCCGGGCGATGCCGATGCGCCCGAGCTCGTCGTGCTCGAGCCAGAACGTGTCGTGGTCGTCATCGCGGTACGCCCCGCCGTCGATCGCACGTTCGGCGTCGGCCGTCGAGATCGTCCGCCGGACGTGGAAGGGGAAGTCCTCGGTGGTGAGGAAGAGGAGCAGTGCTCCGCGGTCAGACCCGGTCGGGTCAAGCCGGACGAGGCGGATGGCGGACGTGGTCGATCGATCGGTCACGCGGCGAGGCTACCGACGGCTGTCCACAGATGCTCTCGGGCGCCTCTGGATTCCGTCAGCCACTGTCACGATCCGTAGGGTGACGAACGGAACTGGTCCTCGGGGCGCCGTGCGGCCTCGCCGGCCGATCGCATTCGACTCCGGGGTGCGTGCGCGACACCGTCTGGCGACGGTGCGTGCGATCGAGGCAGCCGCCGTCGCACTCGTCACGGAGCGGGGCTTCGGGGCCGTGACGGCGCGCGACATCGCGGCCGAGGTCGGCCTGACCGAGCGGACGTTCTTCCGGTACTGCCCCGAGAAGGTGGACGCCTTCCGGTCCACGCTCCACATCGTGCACCGGTTCGCGGTGCCGGAGACGGGCGGGCCGGTCGGCTTCACGGACCTGACCGAGTGGATCGCCGAGTTCCTCGCGCGGCTCGAGCACGACCGGGCTGGTGCACGCGAGCGGCTCCTGGCGATCTGGCGCATCGTCGGAGCGGACCCCGCACTGTCCGCCGCGATGGCCGCTCGGGACGCGGCGCAGTCCCCGCAGCTGCAGCAGCGCTGGCGGGGTGCGGATCCGTTCGCCGTGCCGTTGACGCTCCTGGCGCTGCGGGTGGCGCTCGAGACCTGGGCAGCGGACGCCGACCCGGCGCTCGACGAGGCCTTCCGCGCGACGTGCGCGCGCCTGGGCGACAGCGTTCGCCGATGACGCAGGTCGGGATCGGATACTGGACGCATGCGTGCTTCGACGACGGTGTCCTCGGCAGCGATCGGCCTGGCGGTCGTGATGGCGGTGGCCGGGTGCAGCGGGGGTGCGGCACCGGCCGCCGACACCGACACCGCGACCCAGACCACCACGCCGACCGCGACCGCGACCGCGTCGACGGCGCAGCGGTCCGCAGACGCGTCGTTCCGGCGGCTCGAGCAGCAGCACGACGCCCGGCTCGGCGTCGTGGCCGTCGACACGGGCTCGGGACACCGGGTCGAGTACCGGCAGGGGGAGCGGTTCGCGTTCGCCTCCACCAACAAGACCTTCATCGCCGCGGCGGTCCTCGCCGGGGCATCCGACACCGACCTCGAGACCGTCGTGCACTACGACCGCAGCGACCTGCTCGACTACGCACCGATCACGAGCCGGTTCGTCGACACGGGCATGACCGTCCGGGAGCTCATCGACGCGTCACTCCGGTTCAGCGACAACACCGCGGCGAACCTGCTCGTCGAACGGCTCGGCGGCCCGGACTCCGTCGAGCGGTACCTGCGCGGCATCGGGGACCGCGTCACGAACGTGGACCGGGTCGAGCCGGAGCTGAACGAGGCCACCCCGGGCGACGCGCGGGACACCACGACCCCGGCGCAGTTCGCGACGGACCTGCGGAAGGTCGTGCTCGGGACGACGCTCGAGCTGACTGACCGGACGTTCCTCCGCGACACCATGCTCGACAACACCACGGGTGCGGGGACGGTCCGCGCCGGCGTCGACCCGGCGTGGCCGGTCGCCGACAAGACCGGTACGGGGGAGTACGGCGTCCGGAACGACATCGCGGTGGTGTACCCGTCGGGTCGCGCGCCCCTCGTCGTCGTCGTGATGACCTCCGGCAAGCAGTCGGACGCCACGGCCGACGATGCCCTGGTCGCCGCGGCCACGAAGGCAGCCGTCGCAGCCCTGCGCTGAGCGGGTCTGCGGGTCTGCGGGTCGGCGGGTCAGCGCGGCAGGGTGTGCGCCCAGCGGCCGATGGTCTCGTATGCCTGCTCGCGGACGGGGCCGGCGGAGAGCACCACGTCGTGCAGGGCGCCGTGGAGCCGTCGCACGGTCACCTCGTCCCCGAGGGACAGCGCCCGGTGCGCGACCGCGTCGACGTTCAGGGCGACGTCCGCGTGCGCCATGCCCTCGTCCCAGCGGGGCTGGAGCATGCTCTTGTCGCTCAGCATCGTGAGCACGGGCACCGCGATCCCGAGCCCGTGTTCCACGGTCCCCTGCCCGTCGAACACCGCGGCGAGCCACCCCGGGTGCAGCGGGAACCCCCGCTCCGGTCGCCACTCCTGGTCGTAGGTCCAGCGGCCCTCGCCGGTGGCCGAGACGGTGCGCGTGTAGAAGCCGGGGTCGACGGCAGGCAGCGGCGCGAGCGGGTTCCGGCGCGCTCCGAGCTTGATCATCGGAGCGACGAGCGCCCGGCCGACCGCCGACGCCTGGAACTCCAGCCACGGGCTGTTCAGGATGAGGCCGTCGACGGCCTCCGGGTGCCGTGCGGCCCAGAGGGACAGCGTGAGCCCGCCCGTCGAGTGCCCCATCGGCACGAGGCGACGGCGCTCGCCGTGGTGCTCGGCCCGTATGACGTCGAGTGCGGCGCCGATGTCCTCGTCGTACGTCTCGAGCGAGTCGATGAACCCCGGTGTCTGCCGTGGTCGGAGGCTCCGGCCGTACTTCCGCAGGTCCAGCGCGTGGAACCGTGCGCCGAGCCGCTCGATGCGCTCGGCGAGCTCGGTCTGGAAGAAGTAGTCCGACCACCCGTGCACGTAGAGCACGTCGGTGCCGTGCAGGGGTCCGCCCGCGTGCAGGAGGTCGGCGGCGGAGCGACGTCGGCGGACGAGGGTCGCGACGACCGCACCCTCGGAGTCCTCACCGAGTGGGAGTTCGAGCCGCTCGTACGGCGCACCGAGGACGTCCTCCGTCCACTCGGTGCGTGTCATCCCTCGTTCCTACCGTGATCGGCCGGAGCGCGCCCAGCGGCGGACACGTACGCTCGGCGGCATGGCTGACTTCACCGAGGCGCAGGCCGCCGTCGTGCGGATCGAACGGGCAGAGGAAGGGCGCTGGGACCTCACGGTCATCAGTGACAGTGGCGTGAAGATGGGACACGGCGTGTACCTCTTCGAGCCGGAACGGGACGACGCCCAGGACGAGGTCGCGGGCGCCGCCGAGTTCGTCCGCGACTACGGCTTCCGCTTCGAGGCCGACGCCGTCGTCGCCGACGGCCCCGATGCCTTCTGGGCGCCGCTGCTCCCGCTGGACTGACGGCTAGGACAGCTTCTTGCTGTCGTCGAGCCAGCCCGCGAGCTTCGTCATGTAGTCGGCCTGCGACGCGTAGTCGAGGGCCGGGAACGTCCAGCTGTGGACCTGACCGGCCTGCAGCGCGGCGTTGTCCGCGAAGGTCGGCTGCTTCTTGAGGTCTGCGACCTGGTAGCCCTGCTGCGAGAGCAGGAGCACGTCGCCGGTGATCTGGCCCGCGTTCTCCCAGCTGTAGATGCCCCAGTAGAAGCCCTTCGGCTTCGGGTTCACCAGGTCGACGCCGAAGTCGGTGTACATCTGCAGCGTCGGCTCGTCGGCCGGGCGGGTGACGTAGGCGCCGTCACCGTCCGCGTACATCGACACGACCGTCAGGTCGCTGTCCTTCGCCGCGGTCTCGAGCTTGCCCTTCGCGGTGTCGAACCGCTTCTCGGCGGCGTCCACCTTCGACTGCTTCGCGCCGAGCGACTCGGCGAGCCCGGTGATGTCCTTGATCACGTCGAGGCCCTTGCCGCCCCACCGCACCTGGGCGACCGGGGCGATGGCGGCGATCTGCTTCTGCTGCGCCATGTCCTTGAAGCCGTAGCCCGGCTGGGACGTGTCGAGCGTGCCCTTCTCGTCGGTCGGGTAGACCGAGGTGACGACGAGGTCGGGCTGCAGCGCGGCGAGCTTCTCGAGGTCGATGTCGCCGTAGCCCGTGCCGAGCTGCGTGATGCCGTCCGTGTCGAGGCCCGTGAACCGGGCGTCGTCGGCCATCGTGAGCTGCCCGAAGGTGCCGACGGGGTGCAGGCCGTACTGGACGAAGGAGATGGCGATGTCGTTGAGGACGACGACCTTCTTTGGCGTGTGGTCGACCTTCACCGTGGTGCCGGTGGCGTCCTTGTAGGACCAGGCGCCGTTCGACGCGGACGTGCTGTCCGAGCCGGCGGTGTCCGAGGACCCGGTCGACGAGCAGCCGGTGAGGAGGAGGGCCGACACGGCCACTGCGGTGAGGAGTACGGAACGGAGCTTCACGTTAGGAGAGGCTAACCTAAGAAAGCGCGGCTGGCGAGCCCGGCGTCCTCCTCCGGGACCGGGAGGTGGTCGAGGTCGTGCTCGTCGGCCTCCGGCACGACCATCGGTGCCCCGGTGACCGGGTCCGGGACGACCCGCGCGTGCAGCCCGAACGCGTGCTGGAGCACCGCGGGCGTCAGGACCTCGGCGGGGGTGCCGTCGGCGACCACACCGCCGTCGTGCAGCACGACGAGCCGGTCCGAGTAGCGGGCGGCGAGCGAGAGGTCGTGCAGGACCATCACGACCGTCGCACCCTGGTCGCGGTTGATCCGCCGGACGAGCCGGAGGACCTCGAGCTGGTGCGCGAGGTCGAGGTACGTCGTCGGTTCGTCCAGCAGCAGGGTGTCGGCGCGCTGGGCGAGCACGAGCGCGATCCACGCCCGCTGCCGCTGCCCGCCGGAGAGGCTCGCGACGTCCCGGTGCGCGACGTGCGTGAGCCCGGTGGCGGCGATCGCCTCCTCGGCGACGCCGGCGTCCTCGGCGGTCCACGGCTTCGCCCACGACTGGTGCGGGTTGCGTCCGCGCATCACGAGGTCGAGCACGCTCGTGCCGGCCGGGGCCACCGGGGACTGCGGGAGGATCGCGAGCTTCCGGGCGACCGCGCGGTTCGGCTCCTTGCGGATCGGGACGCCGTCGAGGTGGACCTCGCCCGCGATCGGCTTGAGCACGCGGCCGAAGGCCTTGAGGAGGGTCGACTTGCCGCAGCCGTTCGCGCCGAGGAACGTCGTCACGGTGCCGCGCTCGATGCGGAGGTCGAGGCCGTGGAGCACGGCGTGCCGCTCGTAGCCGACGGAGAGCCCGCGCGCTTCGAGGACCGGGGTCGTCGTCATCGGGACATCTCCTTGCGGTGGCGGATGAGGAGCCAGATCAGGTACGGCGCACCGATCACGGTCGTGACGATGCCGACGGGCACCTGCCACGGGAACGCCGAGCGTGCGAGCAGGTCGGCGGCGAGGACGAGGACCGCACCGAGGGCGGCGGAGAGCAGCAACGGCGGCCGGTTCGTCCCGGCGAGGCGCAGGGCGATCTGCGGGACGACGAAGGCCACGAAGCCGACCGGGCCCGCTGCGGCGACGGCGGCGGCGGTCAGCACGACGGCGAGGGCGATGACGAGCAGCCGGTGCCGCTGGATGCCCAGCCCGACGCCGACCGCCACCTCGTCGCCGAGCTGCCCGATGCCGAGCGCGGCGCTGGTCGCGAGGGCGATCGGGACCGCGACCACGGCGACGACGAGCAGGGGCCAGACGCTCGCCCACGAGGTGCTCGACAGGCTGCCGACGAGCCACTGCGACGCCGCGGCCGCCTGGGTGATCTGCGCCCGGACGAGCAGGTAGCTGGTGACCGCGTCGAGCGTCGCGCTCACGCCGATGCCGACGAGCACGAGCCGGTAGCTCTGCACCCCGCCACGCCAGCCGAGTCCGTAGACGACGATCGCCGCGACGAGTGCGCCGATGGTCGCCGCGACCGGGATCCCGCTGCCGAGGACGACGGCGCCGATCGCGTACGACCCGCCGCCGAGGACGACCGCGGCGACGGCGCCGACGCTCGCACCCGAGGTGACGCCGATGATGTCCGGCGTCCCGAGCGGGTTCCGGGTGAACGTCTGCGTGAGGGCGCCGGCGACCGCGAGGGTCAGGCCGACGAGCGCGCCGGTCAGCACCCGGGGGAGCCGCAGCACGGTGATGATGAACGCGTCCGGCCCGGTCTCCAGACCGAACAGCGAGCGGACGACCGTCGCCGGGGCGATCCAGGTCGAGCCGATCGCGACGCCGAGCACCACCAGGAGCAGGGCCGCCACGACGGCCGCGATCGTCATCCCGAAGACACGGGGGCGCCACGCGAGCCCGACCGGCCCGAACCGCACACCGCGGAGCACCGGCGCGCCACCGTCGCCGGTCCCGTCCGCCGCGCTCACAGCGCCACCAGCGAACGGCGACGGGCGACGGCGACGAACACCGGACCGCCGATGACGGCGAGGATGATCCCGACCTCGACCTCGGCGAACCCGCCGACGAGCCGCCCGACCACGTCGGCGAGGAGCACCAGCGCCGCGCCGATCAGGGCCGACGCCGGGAGTGCCCAGCGGTGTCCGGTGCCGACGAGGGCACGGGCGACGTGCGGGACGGTCAGCCCGACGAAGCCGATCGGGCCCGCGGCCGCCGTGGCCCCGGCAGCGAGGAGTGTGATCCCGCCGAGTCCGACGAGCCGTGCGACGACGACGTTCTCGCCGAGGCCCTTCGCGAGCTCCGCACCGAGCCCGAGGGCGTCGAGCGCGCGGACGTTCAGGACCGCGAGCACGAGCCCGACGACGAGGAACGGCCAGACCGCGCCGAGGACGTCGAGCTGGCGACCGGAGAGCGACCCGACGACCCAGAGCCGGTACGCGTCGAGGGAGTCCCGGTCGGTCAGCACGATGAAGGAGGTCACGGCGCCGAGCAGCGCGGACACCGCGGCGCCGGCGAGGGCGAGCGGCACCGGGCTGGCCGTCCCGCTGCCGGCGATCGTGACGGAGAACACGACGACGCTGGCCACGACGGCACCCGCGAGGGCGAACCACACCGTCACGCCGGTGTTCGTGATCCCGAAGACGTACACACCGAGCACCACCGCGAGTCCGGCGCCGGCCGAGACGCCGAAGAGGCCGGGGTCGGCGAGCGGGTTCCGGGTGTGCCCCTGCATGAGGAGCCCGGCGATGCCGAGCGCTGCTCCGACGGCAGCGCCGATGAACGTCCGCGGGATCCGGGAGCCCCAGACGATCGCGTCGTCGGTGCTCGATCCGGTGTGGAGCAGGCCGGCGATGACCCGGTCGATGCCGATCCTGTTGCTGCCGAAGAGCATGCTCAGCGCCGCCGTGACCGCGAGGACCACGATCATCAGCACCACGAAGAGCATGCGACGACGGAAGGTCACCCGGTGGACGCCGGCGGCACCGACGGACCGGGAGACGGGGTCGGCCAGGGTAGTGGAGGGGGCTGGCACGGAGAACATCTTAGGTTAGCCTTGCCTCATGGCGAAGACCCCGCGGCTCCTGCCCACGAACCCCCGGCTCTTCCGTGCGCAGGTGCTCCGCTCCGAACGCGCGACGCCCTCGATGCACCGCGTGACGATCACCGGGGACGATCTCCACGAGTTCGCCTACATGGGGTTCGACCACTGGTTCCGCCTGTTCCTGCCGCTCCCGCACCAGGACGAGTTCCGGCTTCCGGAGCTCGACGGCACGAAGTGGTGGCCGCCGTTCCTCGCGATCCCCGAGGACGTCCGCCCGCACTGCGCCAACTACACGGTCGCCGCGTTCCGCCCCGCGACCCCCGCGACCGCGGCGGAGATGGACATCGACTTCGTGGTGCACACGAACGCCGACGGCGAGCTCGACGGCCGCGCCGCGCTCTGGGCCTGCGCCGCACGACCGGGCGACCGGCTCGCGATCCTCGACCAGGGCTGCATCTTCGACTGCCCCGACGACGCGACCGAGGTCCTGGTCGTCGCCGAGGAGACCGGTCTGCCGGGCGTCGTCGGGATCGCCGCGTCCCTGCCCCGCGACGCCGTCGGACGCATCATCCAAGAGGTCCCCACGGCGGCGGACGTCCGCGAGCTCGACGCCCCGGCCGGTGTCACGGTCACCTGGATCGTCCGCGACGACGCACGTGGTGCCCACGACGGGCACGCCGTCCCCGGTGCCGCCGCGCTCGAGGAGCTCCGCCGGCACACCCCGGCCGACGACCGCGGGTACGCGTTCGTGGTGGGGGAGTCGCGCCTGGCGACCGAGGGGCGCCGTCACCTGCACCGCGCCGGACTCCCGAAGAGCCGCATCACCTTCAGCGGCTTCTGGAAGCACGAGGCCCGCGAGACCGTCGACGCCTGACCACGCGGGTCACGGCCGCATCGGGGCCGGCAAACGCGACGGACGGGAGGCCCGGTGCCAGCTGGCACCGGGCCTCCCGTCCGATCTGTGGTGGCGTCAGCCCTTGAGGCCGGAACCCGTCACGCCCTCCACGATCTGCCGCTGGAAGATCAGGTAGAGGATGATCAGCGGCAGCGCCGCGAGGAGCGCACCGGCCTGGATGTCGGCGTACCGCTGGCCGAAGCTGCCCTGGACCGTGGCGAGCCCGACCGGGATCGTCATGAGGTCCGGGTTCGACAGCACGAACAGGGGCAGGAGCAGGTTGTTCCAGACCCCGACGAACGTCAGGATCGTCACCGCGGCGATGACCGGACGCGACAGCGGCAGGATCACCGACCAGTAGACCTTCCAGATGCCCGCACCGTCGATGCGTGCCGCTTCCTCCAGTTCACGCGGGATGCCGTCGAAGAACTGCTTGAAGATGAACACCGCGATCACGGCGGGCACCTGCGGGAAGATCACCGACCAGTAGGTGTTCAGGAGGCCGACCGCGTTGAGCTCCTGGAAGATCGGGATGATCAGCACCTGGGTCGGGATCATGATCCCGAGGATGATCAGCAGGAACGCGACGTTCCGGCCGCGGAACACGAGCCGGGACAGCGCGAACGCCGCCATCGACGCGAACAGCACCGTCAGCAGCGCGGTGATCACGCTGGTGATCGCACTGGCGAGGTACCAGTTCCAGATGTCGCCGGCCTGGAACAGTGCCGCGTAGGAGTGCAGCGTCGGGTTCCAGTTCGACAGGATCGAGTTCGCGCCCAGTGCGGCGACGCCGTTGTCGGACAGCGACGTCTTCAGTGCGAACAGGCTCGGGATGAGCCAGATGATCGCGAAGACCGTCAGGATGATGCCCGACGCGATCGTGAAGCCCCTGCCGCTGACGCCGATCTTCGCGGCGCTCGTGGGTGCAGCCGACGAGACGCCGGTGCGGAGCTTGGTGCGACCCGTGGTGATGCTCTCGGTGGTGGACATCTCAGGCACCGATCTCTCGCTTGGCGGCAGCGCGCTCGACGAGCTGCCGGATGACTGCGATCGCGACGATCACGATGAACAGGAGCACCGACGCGGCCGAGGCTGCACCGAGGCGGTTGTCGGTGAAGCCGACACCCGTGATGAGCTGCAGCGAGACCTGGGTCGAGATGCCCGGCCCGCCGTTCGTCATCAGGTACACCTGGTCGAAGATCTTCAGGCTGGCGATGATCTGCAGCAGGATGACGAGCGTCGTCGTGCGGCCGAGGAGCGGCAGGGTGATCGACTTGATCTGCTGCCAGTTCGACGCGCCGTCGACGGCGGCCGCTTCGTACAGCTCGCGGGGGATCTCCTGGAGACCCGCCAGGTAGAGCACGAAGTTGAAGCCGAGCGTCCACCACACGGTGGCGATCGCGACACCGATCATCGCCGTGTTCGGGCTGGACAGGATGCCGGAGCCGGGGGTCATGCCGAGCGCGGACTGCATGCTCGCCCACAGGCCGGTCGCCGGCGTGAAGATGAACACCCAGATCAGGGAGATCGTCGCCGACGGCAGGATGAACGGCAGGAAGAACGCCAGGCGGAAGAACCACTGGCCGCGGTTCATCCGGTTCGTCAGCACGGCGAACACGAACGCCAGGATGACGAGCGGCGGCGTCGTGTAGAGCGTGAACTGCAAGGTGTGCCAGAGGGCCGACCAGAAGTCGGAGCGCCCGAGCATCTCGGCGTAGTTGGCGAACCCGGCGAAGCTGCCGAGGCCGGTGCGGACGGTCGAGGTGTTGAAGAAGCTCGAGACGAGCATCCACACGGTCGGACCGAGGAGGAAGGCCAGGTAGAACAGGCCGAAGGGGGCGAGGAACAGCCATCCGCTGCGGCCCTGGCCGCGGGTGAGGCTGGTCCGGTAGGTGCGGATGCGGCGTGGAGCGGTCGCTGCGTCCGTCGGGCGGTCGAGGACTGGTGCTGTGGTCACGTCATCGTGCCTTTCGCGCGGTGTTCACGTCCCCGCTCACAGCGGGCTCGGGGTGTTGAGGTAGGTCGCGAGCTGGGACTTGATCGCCTTCAGCGCCTGCGCGGGGGAGGAGCTGCCCTGTTGCACGAGGGCGAGCTGGGCGCCGACGGTGCCCTCGAAGGTCGAACCGGAACCGCCGTACCAGGCGGCGTCGTCGAACACGGCGGTCTCGGCGGCCGCTGCGTAGTTGGACTGCGGCGTGAGCTTCTTGTACGCGGTGCTGTCGAACGTGGGCATGTAGGCGGGGACGTGGCCACCTTCGGCCCAGGTCATGCTCTGCTCGAGCATCTGCTTGATGAAGAGCATCGCCTGCTTGCGCTGTTCGGGGGTCCGGTCCTTGCGGGGGAGCACGAACGTGTGCGAGTCGGCCTGGGTGGCCGGCTTGTCGTAGAGCTGCGGGATCGGCGCCATGCCGAACTTCAGCCCCTTGATCGACTGCGCGGTGCTGATCTCCCACTCGCCCTGCATGAAGAACGCGGACTTGCCGGTGAACATCTGCGACTCCGCCGTGGCGTAGTCGAGGGCCTTGTTGAGCCAGCCCTGCTGCACCCACTTCTGCGTGCGGCTGGTGACCTCGTTGTAGGCGTCCTCGTTCACGGTGAGCTTCGCGCCACCGTCGCTGAGGAACGGGGTCGCGCCGTTGATCTGGTTGTAGAGCGTCCAGAAGAAGCGCCACGGGGTCGCGGTCTCGGGGACCACGTTCGCCACGTTCAGCGCCGTGCCGCCGGTGACCTTGGCGGCGGCGGCCATCGCTGCCTCGAACGTGTCCATGCCGGACAGGTCCTTGAGGTTGCCGTCCGAGTCGAGCAGGCCCGCCTTCTTGCAGATGTCAACGTTGTAGAAGAGCACGAACGGGTGGGTGTCGAGCGGGATGGCGATGTTCTTGCCGTCGGTCTTCTGCGCCGTCCACGCCTTCTGGTTGAAGTCGCTGGCGCTGAGGCCGACGCTCGCCAGGTCCTCCGACGTGATCGGGTCGAGGAGGTCCCCGTCCCACAGCGGCTTCGCCCGGGTCAGGTGGGCGACCGCGACGTCCGGCGGCTTGTTCCCGACGGTGGCCAGTGTCAGCTTCGAGTAGTACGGGTTGCCCCAGGCGAACGTCGTCGCCTGCAGCGACGAGGATCCGCCGTGCTGCTTGGCGTAGCCGGCCTCCATCGCCTGCATGCGGGCGCCGTCACCACCACCGAACAGGTTCCAGAAGACGAGGGTCTCGGGGTTGAGGGCGCTCCCCGCGAGTCCGGCCGACAGCGGGCTGGAGCAGGCCGCCAGTGGCAGGACGGTCGCGGCAGCAGCACCTGCTGCCAGGAAGCCGCGTCGCGTGAGTCGCGACACGGGTGGGGTCGGTCGATTCGGCATGGCATCACTCCATCGGGATGGGCCGGGCTGGGAACACCTGGGCCGGTGCTCCGTGAGCGCTCACATTAGCCCGCAGTCCGTCGGCGCGCCACCCCTTTCGTGTCGGGGCGGATACCGGTAGCGTTGCAATCAGGTGAGCGCTCACTTTCGTGACGGGGTGCCACCCATCCGGATTCGCCCATGCCCGGTTCGCCGGGACCCCGGTTCGCCGGGACCCGGGTTCGCCCGGACCCGGGTTCGCCCGGACCGGGTCCGCCCGGACTCACACGTTGCACGCACGATCGAAGGAGATCCATGCCCCGCACACACCTCGTCCTGGACGCCGCGTTCACCGTGGGGCCGGTGCGCCGCCGTCTGTTCGGTGGCTTCGTCGAGCACCTCGGCCGGCACGTCTACGACGGCATCCACGAACCCGCCCACGAGACCGCCGACGAGCACGGCTTCCGCAAGGACGTCATCGAGCTCGTCAAGGAGCTCGGCGTCACCACCATCCGCTACCCCGGCGGCAACTTCGTCTCCGGCTACAAGTGGGAGGACGGCGTCGGCCCGGTCGACCAGCGTCCCCGCCGCCTCGACCTCGCGTGGCACTCGACCGAGACGAACGAGGTCGGCCTCCACGAGTTCCAGCAGTGGCTCGACTCCGTCGGCTCCGAGATGATGCTCGCCGTCAACCTCGGCACCCGCGGCACCGACGCCGCCATCGAACTGCTCGAGTACGCGAACATCCCCGGCGGCACCGCCCGCTCCGACGAGCGCAAGCGCAACGGCCGCGAGGAGCCCTTCGGCGTCACGATGTGGTGCCTCGGCAACGAGATGGACGGGCCCTGGCAGCTCGGCCACAAGAACGCCGACGACTACGGCAAGCTCGCCGCGATGACCGCGAAGGGCATGCGCCAGATCCAGCCGGACCTGGAGCTCGTCATCTGCGGTTCCTCCGGAGCGTCGATGCCGACGTTCGGCGAGTGGGAGCGCACCGTCCTCGAGCACGCCTACGACGACGTCGACTACATCTCCGCGCACGCGTACTACGAGGAGGGCGACGACCTCGCGTCGTTCCTCGCCTCCGGCGTGAACATGGACAAGTTCATCGACACCGTCACCACGGCGGCGGACCACGTGCAGGCGCACAAGAAGTCCGACAAGCGCATCGACATCTCGTTCGACGAGTGGAACGTCTGGTCGATCACGAAGTGGAACGAGCAGCAGCAGTCCTTCACGCTCGACGAGTGGCCGGTCGCACCGCGCCTGCTCGAGGACGTGTACACCGTGGCGGACGCCGTCGTCGTGGGCAGCCTGCTCATCTCGCTCCTCCGGCACGCGGACCGGGTCGCGTCGGCCTCCATCGCGCAGCTCGTCAACGTGATCGGCCCGATCATGACCGAGCCCGGTGGCGAGGCCTGGCGTCAGACCACGTTCTTCCCGTTCTCGCTGACGTCGCGCCTGGCGCACGGCACGTCGCTGCGGGTCGTCGCGTCGGGTGACACCGTCGACGGTGGCAAGTACGGGGACGTGCCGGTCGTCGACTCCGCCGCCACGGTCACCGAGGACGGCACGGCAGCCGTCTTCCTCGTGAACCGCCACCCGTCCGAGAGCACCACGGTCACGATCGACCTCGGTGGCCTCGCCGTGTCGGGTGACGTGCACGCCGAGGGTGTGTGGGACGACGACCTGCATGCGGTGAACGACCTCGCGAACACCGCGCGCGTCGGGCTCCGCACGAACGACACGGTCCGTCGCGAGGGCGACACCGTCACGATCGAGCTCCCCCCGGTGAGCTGGACGGCGCTGTCGATCGGGTAGGTGCTGCGCGTCCGCGGAGCGGCCGGGCGCGGCCGGGCGCGGAGCGGCCGGCCGGCCGGTCGGTCGGTCGTTTCGCGCGTAGGTGGTCGAAACGCGCGTAGGTGGTCGGTTCTTCCGACCTCCTACGCGCGTTTCCTCTTTCCAGTGCGCGCGCGATGGGAAGGAACGTGCGGACCACCGGGCGGGAGGCTCGGTGCGGGGCCGGCACGAGCCTCCCGTCCGCAGTGTGGGAGCTTGCGGACATGGTGCGGCCTGCCGCGCCGGGCACGGTGTACGGAACCGCGCACACTGCAGGCGGGCAGGCGGGCAGGCGGGCGGGCGGGCGGGCAGGCGCCGCGCGTCAGCGCGCCGGCGGCGCCGCCGTGCTCGCGCGCACGACCAGGCGCACCGGGACGAAGTCCGTCGCGGCGGTGACCGGCGCGCCCTCGATCTGGGTGAGGAGCGTCGAGACTGCGCGGCGCCCGACCTCGTCGAAGGACTGGTGCACGGTGGTGAGCGGCGGCCAGAACGAGTCGGACTCCGGCATGTCGTCGAAGCCCACGATGCTGAGGGAATCCGGCACGGGGCGCCCGAGCTCGTGGCAGGCGCGGAGGATGCCGAGCGCGGTCTGGTCGTTCGCGGCGAAGACGGCGGTGATCTCCGGGCGGCGGGCGATCTCGAGGCCGACCCCGTAGCCGGACGACGTGCCCCAGTCGCCGTGGAACACCGGCGGGACCGGGCGGCCGGCGGCGGTGAGGGTCGAGCGCCACGCCGCGAGTCGCCGGCTCGAGGAGTACGAGGAGGACGGCCCGGCGACGTGCCACACCGTCTCGTGCCCGAGGTCGAGCAGGTGCTGCGTGGCGAGCCGTGCACCCTCGGCCTGGTCGGTGTCGATCGCCGGGTGCTCGGTCGTGCCGGTGGAGTCGACGACCACGACGGGGACGCCGTCGGGGAGCGCGACCTCGGCGGTGTCGATGACGTGCGACTCGATGATGATCACGACGCCGTCGACCGCCTGTTCGTGCAGGCGTGAGAACGCCGAGCGCACCCCTTCTTCGGTGCGGGATGCCATCGGCAGCAGCGTGATCGTGAAGTCCGCGGCCCCGGCGGCGTCGGCGATCGCCTCGAGGGTGCGCATGTTGCCGAACGACGCGAGCGTGAACATGATCACGCCGATCGTGCGGAAACGCCCGGAGCGCAGGGCCCTGGCGGCACGGTTCGGGCGGTAGCCGAGCGAGGTCATCGCCGCCTGCACGCGGAGCCGGGTCTCCGGGCTGACGTTGTCGAAGCCGCGCGCCACGCGGGACACGGTCTGCATCGAGACGCCGGCGGCTTCGGCGACGGCGGCGAGCGAGGGGGCTCGACGGGCGGACGACAGATCGGTGCTCACGTCGCCCCCTCTCGTTCGGAATGCCGCAGGAACACCCGACGGCTGCCCCGAACGCTAGCGCATGTTGACGTTGCCATGCTATCGTCGCGCCGTTCGATGTTGACGTCAACATGACCGCGACGAAACCGCGACCAGCACGCCACGCGAACGCACCCGAACGCAGCAGACGAAGGAGTCACATGAGCACGCTCGCAGCGCGCCCGGCAGCGGCCACCGCTCCCGCCACGCCCCCGCGACGTCGGCCGAAGCCCCGCGGACGGTTCACCGGATGGCTGTTCGTCGGCCCGTTCGTGGCCGTCCTGGTCCTGATGCTCATCGTCCCGATCGGGTACGCGCTCTGGCTCAGCCTGTTCCGCGACCAGCTCGTCGGCGGCAACCAGTTCGTCTGGTTCGCGAACTACATCCAGCTCTTCCAGGACTCGCAGTTCTGGACCGGGTTCGGCCGCGTCGCGATCTTCCTCGTGATCCAGGTGCCGATCATGCTCGGCCTGGCGCTCGTCGCGGCGCTCGCGCTCGACAGCGCCCGCCTGTGGGGAACGAGCTTCTTCCGCATCGCGGTCTTCCTGCCCTACGCGGTCCCCGGCGTCGTCGCTGCGCTCATCTGGGGCTTCATCTACGGCAACCAGTTCGGCCTGACCGGTGCCGCGAACCACGCGCTCGGCATCGACCTCCTGCAGCCGTTCAGCCCGACCTGGGTCCTGACGTCCATCGGCAACGTGGTCACGTGGGAGTTCCTCGGCTACAACATGCTGATCTTCTACGCGGCCCTCCGCACCGTGCCCGGCGAGCTGTACGAGGCCGCCGAGCTCGACGGCGCCGGCCCGCTGCGCACGGTGTTCTCGATCAAGCTCCCGGCGCTCCGCGGCCCGATGGTCATCGCCACGATCTTCTCGATCATCGGCAGCTTCCAGCTCTTCAACGAGCCGAACCTGCTGAAGACCCTGGCCCCGAACGTCATCGGCAGTGCCTTCACGCCGAACATGTACGCCTACTCGCTGTCCTTCAGCGGCCAGCAGTTCAACTACTCCGCCACCGTCGCCATCGTGATGGGCGTCATCACCGCCGTGATCGCCTACGTCGTGCAGGTCCGCGGTACCCGACAGGAGAACCGATGAGCACCCTCCAGAGCCCCCCGGCCACGGTGACCGAGGCGACCACGACGCTCCGCGACGGCCGTGCCGGAGCAGGACGAGCCTCCCGGAAGGCGAAGCAGCCCGTCGACGGACGCAAGCCGAAGCGGTCCGGTCTGCTGACCGCCGTGATGGTCGTCTTCGTCGTCTACTCGTTCGCGCCGCTGTTCTACCTGCTCGTGAACAGCACGAAGACGCAGTCGTCGCTGCTGTCCACGTTCGGCCTCTGGTTCGGCGGGAACTTCAACCTCTGGCAGAACATCGTCGACACGTTGACGTACAACGACGGCATCTTCCTGCAGTGGTTCGGCAACACGCTGCTGTACGTCGTCGTCGGTGCCGGCGGGGCGACCCTGCTGGCGACGGTCGCGGGCTACGGCATGGCGAAGTTCGCGTTCCCCGGTCGCCGCGCGGTGTTCGCCGTGGTCCTCGGTGCGATCGCGGTGCCCGGCACGGCGCTGGCCGTCCCGACCTTCCTGCTCTTCTCGCAGGTCGGCCTGACGAACACCCCGTGGGCGATCATCCTGCCGTCCCTGATCAGCCCGTTCGGCATGTACCTGATCTGGACCTACGCGGTCGACGCGATCCCGACCGAGCTCATCGAGGCCGCCCGGATGGACGGCGCCGGCGAGTTCCGGATCTTCTTCACCATCGCGCTCCGACTGCTCGCGCCCGGCGTGGTCACGGTGCTGCTCTTCGCGGTCGTCGCCACCTGGAACAACTACTTCCTGCCGCTGATCATGCTGAGCGACCCGAAGTGGTACCCGCTCACCGTCGGCCTCAACCAGTGGAACGCGCAGGCCACCGGCTCCGGTGCCCAGCCGATCTACAACCTCGTCGTCACGGGATCGCTCCTCACGATCATCCCGATCGTGGTCGCGTTCCTCTTCCTGCAGCGCTTCTGGCAGTCCGGCCTCGCGGCCGGGTCCGTCAAGGCCTGAACCCGGGGCGGCTGCCCGGCGGACGCCGGTGGAGCCGCTCACCACAGCAGCACCACTCCCAACACGAAGAAGTGAAAGGCACCCGAATGAACAAGCGTCTCCGGCGCGGGCTGAGCGCCCTCGCCATCGGCGTCACCGCCGCCATCGCCCTGGCGGCCTGCGCCTCCGGCGGCTCGTCCGCCAGCGGTTCCGCCTCCGACATCGACAAGGCCCTCGAGAAGGGCGGCACGCTGACGTACTGGTCGTGGACCCCGTCCGCGAAGGCCCAGGTCGCCGCGTTCGAGAAGGCGTACCCGAAGGTCACCGTCAAGCTGGTCAACGCCGGCACCGGCGCCGACCAGTACACGAAGCTGCAGAACACGATCAAGGCCGGCTCGGGTGCCCCCGACGTCGCCCAGGTCGAGTACTACGCGCTCCCGCAGTTCTCGCTCTCCGAGTCGCTCCTCGACCTGTCGAGCTACGGCTTCGGCGACCTGAAGAGCAAGTTCGCGGCCAGCACCTGGAGCTCCGTCACCGACGGCTCGAAGATCTACGGCCTGCCGCAGGACTCCGGCCCCATGGCGCTGTTCTACAACAAGAAGGTCTTCGACGAGTACGGCATCGCCGTGCCGAAGACGTGGGACGAGTACGTCGCCGCTGCCGCGAAGCTGCACGCCGCCGACCCGGACGCCTACATCACCGCGGACTCCGGCGACGCCGGCTTCACGACGAGCATGATCGCCCAGGCCGGTGGCACCCCCTTCACCACGAAGGGCGACAAGGTCACGGTGAACCTCGCCGACGCGGGGACGAAGAAGTGGACCGCGACCTGGAACGAGCTGGTCGAGAAGGGCCTGCTCTCCAAGACCGTCGGCTGGACCGACGACTGGTACAAGCAGCTCGGCAACGGCCAGATCGCGACGCTCATCACGGGCGCGTGGATGCCGGGCAACCTCGAGGCGAGCGTCGCCGACGCGTCCGGTGACTGGCGTGTGGCCCCGATGCCGACCTACGACGGCACCACCGCCACCACGGCGAACAACGGCGGCAGCGCCGAGGTCGTCATGAAGCAGACGAAGAACCCGGCACTCGCCGCGGGCTTCCTGAAGTGGCTGAACTCGTCGAAGGCGTCCACGAAGGTGTTCATGGAGTCCGGCGGGTTCCCGTCGACCACCGCGGACCTGGAGTCCTCGTCGTTCCTCAACGAGGAGCCGTCCTACTTCGGTGGGCAGAAGATCAACGAGGTCCTCGTCGACGCGTCCAAGAGCGCTGACAACGACTTCACCTACCTGCCGTACCAGGTGTACGCGAACAGCGTCTACGCGGACACGGTCGGGCAGTCCTACGAGAAGGGCACCTCGCTCGACTCCGGCCTCGAGGCCTGGCAGGCTGCGCTCGTGAAGTACGGCAAGCAGCAGGGCTTCACGGTCTCGACCAAGTAGCACCCGCTCACCCCGAGGGGCCGCACGGACGACCGTGCGGCCCCTCCCTCCAGAAAGGGCGCGTGATGCGCTTCGCCATCGGCGACACCGACTTCCTGCTCGACGGCGAGCCGCACCGGATCCTGTCCGGCGCGATCCACTACTTCCGGGTCCACCCGGACCTCTGGGCCGACCGGATCCGCAAGGCCCGGCTGATGGGCCTCAACACCATCGAGACGTACGTCGCGTGGAACGCCCACGAGGCGACCCCCGGCACCTTCGACTTCACCGACGGCCTCGATCTCGGCCGGTTCCTCGACCTCGTCGCGGCCGAGGGCATGCACGCCATCGTCCGCCCCGGCCCCTACATCTGCGCCGAGTGGACCAACGGCGGGCTGCCGTACTGGCTCTTCGCCGACGGCACCGTGGGCATCCGCCGCGACGAGCCGCAGTTCCTCGCGGCCGTGTCGCGGTACCTCGACGCCCTCGCCCCGATCCTCGTCCCGCGGCAGATCGACGAGGGCGGCCCCATCGTCCTCGTCCAGGTGGAGAACGAGTACGGCGCCTACGGCTCCGACCCGGTCTACCTCACCAAGCTCGAGGCGATGCACCGCGCGATCGGCCTCACCGTCCCGTTCACGAGCGTCGACCAGCCGATGGACTCGATGCTCGAGGACGGCTCGCTCCCGTCCCTGCACCGCACGGGTTCGTTCGGTTCCCGCGTCACGTCCAGGCTCGCCCGGCTGCGCCAGGCGCAGCCGACCGGTCCGCTGATGTGCTCGGAGTTCTGGGACGGCTGGTTCGACAGCTGGGGCGAGCACCACCACACCACCCCGGCCGCTGCCTCGGCTTCCGACCTCGAGGACCTGCTCGGCGCCGGCGGCTCGGTCAACATCTACATGTTCCACGGGGGCACGAACTTCGGCTTCACCAACGGGGCGAACGACAAGGGCGTGTACCGGCCGATCGCGACGTCGTACGACTACGACGCACCCCTCGACGAGGCCGGTCGGCCCACCGCCAAGTTCCACGCGTTCCGCGCCGTGATCGAACGGTACGCGCCGGTCCCGGCCCTGCCCGCATCGATGGAACCAGGTGGATCGGGTCACCTCGACGGGTCGTCGGCAGCCGGTCTGGAGGCTCGGCCCACCCCCGCCACGGACGTCGCCGTCCGACTCGAGCGGGCCGGTGCCCTGCACGCGCTGCTCCCGCAGCTCACGTCGTGGACCGCGCACGACGGGGTCCCCACCTTCGACGCACTCGGTGCCGCGTCGGGCTTCGTGCTCTACCGCACCGAGGTCGACCTGCCTGCCGGCGGTGTGCTCACCGTCGGCGAAGAGGTCCGCGACCGTGCGATCGTCAGCGTCGACGGGCGGCCCGTCGGGGTCCTCGAACGCGAGCACCACGACCGCGCGATCGCGCTCCCACCGGTCACCGGCACGCTGGAGCTCCTCGTCGAGGACCAGGGCCGCGTCGACTACGGGCCCCGGATCGGCGAGCCGAAGGGCCTCATCGGCGAGGTGTCCGTCGACGGTGCGCCGCTCGAACGGTGGACGGCGTCGCCGCTGGCGTTCGACCCGCTGCCCGCCGCCGCGCTCGATGCCCTGCGCTCCGTGGCCCCGACCGACGGGGACGTGCTCGCCGGGCCGGTCCTGGCGCTCGGGTCGTTCCACCTCGCCGCGCCGGGGGACCGCTACCTGTCGCTCGACGGGTTCCGGAAGGGCGTCGCCTGGGTGAACGGGTTCTGCCTCGGGCGGTACTGGTCGCGAGGGCCGCAGCAGACGCTCGCGGTGCCCGGGCCGGTGCTCCGCGAGGGCACGAACGAGGTCGTCGTGCTCGAGCTGCACGCCGCGGCGTCGCGCACGGTGTGCCTGCGCACGGAGCCGTCGCTCGGCCACACCGAGTCCTGACCCCGCGGTGCGCCCGGCGCCCGCGCTCCCGGTCCTCGCGCGCTCCCGAGCCCCGCGCTCCCGATCCCCGCGCGCTGCCCGGTGCCCTGCCCGCGGTAGGTCGAATCCCGCGTGGTGAGTCGAATCGCGCGTAGGAGGTCGGTTCTTCCGACCCCCTGCGCACGATTCCGCTCCCCAGTGCGGGCGCGATGGGAAGGAACGCGCGTCAGGGATCGCGCGGTTCGAGGGCGTCGAGGTCCGCCGCGGCTCGCTCGGCATCGGCGACACGGTCGGCTTCCGGGCGCTCCCACCACGCCGGACCCCGCTCGCCCAGCCCGTGCTTCGCGATGCCGTTGCGGTGCCGTGCGGCGGCGAGGGCCTCGTCGTCGCCGGCGCGCTTCGCCTGCTTGACCGCGTTCCGCCCGCGGCCGAGGTGGGACCGGAGCCGCGCGGCGAGGTCCTCGGGGATCGCCGGGTCCGTGCGCCGCCAGCGACGGCCGTCGACGACGAAGAAGTGGTCGTCGGGCTCGGTCATGACCCGAGTCTGCCCGGGTCCCGAGGGCGGCGTCAGGGGATCAGCCGGTCCTCGCGGTAGCGGGCGAACAGGTCCGCGAACGCCTGCTCGGTGCGGCGGTACCCGGTGAAGCCGGCGTCGCGGCTCTTGCCCATGTCGGTGACGACCTCCATCGCCCGACCGAGGTCCGCGTCGGTGTGCCACCACGACGCGACCCGGGTGATGTCCGGCTCGGCGAGCCCGTGCCGTTCGGCGATGGATGCCCACGACGACTCGTACGGTGCCATCTGCTCCTCGAGCGGGCGCGGTTCGTCCTGGTACCCGACGACACGAGCCGGGTCCACCCCGAGGTGTGCGGCGAGCCGCGGCCACATCCAGCGCCACCGGAAGACGTCCCCGTTGACGATGTTGAACGGTTCGTTCGCGCCCTCAGGCGTGGTGGATGCCCAGACCATGTGCTCGGCGAGGAGTCCGGCGTCGGTCATGTCGGTCAGCCCGTTCCACTGCGCCTCGCTGCCCGGGAACACGAAGTCGAGGTCGAGCTCCTTCGCGATCGTCGCTTGCACCGCGAGCGTCAGGCCCATGTTCATCGCGTTGCCGACCGCGTGGCCGATGACCGTGTGTGAGCGGTGCACCGACCAGGTGAAGCCCTGCCGCTCGGCTGCGGCGAAGAGTTCGTCCTCCTGCGCGTAGTAGAAGTTCGGGGTGTCGAGACGCGGTTCCTCCTCGTGGAAGGGCGTGTCCGGCATCTCGCCGGCGGCGTACGCCTCGAACGGGCCGAGGTAGTGCTTCAGCCCGGTCACCAGTGCGACGTGTTCGAGTGGTGCGTGCTCGAGCGCGGCGAGGAGGTCGCGGACCATCGCCCCGTTGACGGCGATGTTCTCGGCCTCGGTCGCCTGTCGCTGCCATGCGGTGAAGAAGACGTGGGTCGGGCGTTCCCCGGCCAGCGCGGCCCGGAGCGCGTCGGGGTCGCGCAGGTCGGCGGCGACACCGCGGACACCATCGCGGCTGCCGGCACGGCGGGACAGCGCAGCGACGTCCCACCCGTCGCCGATCAGGTTCCGCACGAGGGCGGAGCCGGTGATGCCGCTGGCGCCCACGACGAGGGCGATGCGACGGTCGGAGTGCTGCGTGCTGGTGGTCTCGTCAGGAGTCATCGCGTTCCCCAACACCTGTCGCCCCGTGATCCTTCCCTCACGAGGTGGACCGCCGAGGTGTACACAAAAGCGAAACACGTGTAACACTTTTGTGTACACGGATGGAGGACGGTTGATGGAAGTAGCCGAGCCCTTGGCGACGCTCGTAGGACGGACGGCCGCCAGGGCCATCCGGGTCCTGGCGCGAACGGACAGCGGCATGACAGGGCGGCAGGTCGCTCGCGTCGCAGGCGTCGCGAGCCACACCGGCATCAAACGCGCGTTGGACAAGCTCGAGCTGGCGGGCCTCGTCGTCGTGGAACGGGGATTGCAGCACTCTTCCTACCGTGCCAACCGTTCGCACGTCCTGTGGCCGGCGATCGAGCTCGCGCTCGAGGCGCGTCAGGAACTGGAGCGCCGGATCGTTCATCTCGTCGACCGGAGTGACGTGGGCGTGATCTCGGTCTCCGTTTTCGGCTCGGTCGCCCGCGGGGACTCGACGGCTGCCTCGGACGTCGATCTCGTCGTCGTGTTCGACGACCACGTCGACACCGAGCTCATCGTGGAGCTCGGGTCGATGGTGCGGATCTGGAGTGGCAATGACTGCCAGGTCTTCGACGTGACGAGACCGGACCTCCGGCGATTCGCGATGGAGAACGACCCGCTGCTCGGCTCCTGGCGGGATGACGCGAAGACGGTGTACGGCCGCGACATCCGCGACCTGATCTGATGGCCGCGCGAACCAGGTCGATGGCACCGAACGAAGTCCAGCGGCGCCGGGACGAAGCGAAGTCCTATCTCGAGGTAGCGCGGTTGTGCGTCGAGTCCGAGCTGAACGCTGATTGGAAGGCGGCTGGTGCCAACGCCGTTCTCGGCGGCATCGCGGCGGCCGACGCGATCTGCGGAAGCACGCTCGGGTACCACTTCAAGGGTGATGATCACGGCGAAGCGCGACGGCTTCTCGACAGGGCCTGTTCGCCCGATCGCCAGCCGGGCAACAACCTCAAGCGCCTGACGGACGAGAAAGCGCACTTCCAGTACTCCTCATCGCGCGGGACTCGCGACCAGACCCGGCAGCTGGTCACGGCGCTCGAACGCCTGGTCGGGCGGAGGGAGCAGATCCTCGCCGCGTGAGTCAGGTCGAGGAGTTCTCGATCTCGTGATCGACGTGACGGGTCGGCATGATCGCGTGCGGCTGGTCGGACTGAGCCTCACCGCGGGCGACGGATGCGGATCGGGCCCTTCGCCGTGGACGGGTCGACGACGTTCCCGCCCTGCGTGATCTCGACCTCGCCCCGCGCGACCATCCGCCGCGCGGCCCGGCGCGCCGGCTCCATCAGGTCGCGCCAGTCGTCCCCGCCGATCGCCCGCGCGGCGTCCGAGGGACAGGTGCTCGACGTGAGTGCTCGGGCGTCGAGGAGCTCGTCGATGGTCCGCTCGAGGTGCCGGTCGGTGTCGTCGAGCTTGTGCCGGCGGCAGGCGTCCGAACACCACCTGGCATCGGGCGGGGCGTTCGTCGGCATCCGGCGTCCGCACGACGCACAGGTCCGCTCGGCGTGCGCTGCGGCGTTGCGCGCGGCATCGTCCTCGGTGCGGATCGCTCGTCCCATGCGCCCATCTTCGTCCGGAAGCGCACCGGCGTACCCAGCGAGCGCGGCGCCTGGCAGCATCGGAGCGGTGACCACCGACGACGCAGCCACCCGTCCGCCCGAGCCCGACTGGGTCCGGCACGTCATGTGGTGGCACGTGTACCCGCTCGGCTTCGTGGGAGCGGAGATCCGGCCGGAGACACCCGTGGCGGATCGGCCCGTCGAGCACCGGCTCGGTCGGATCGCGGACTGGCTCGACCACGTCGTCGACCTCGGGCTGAACGGGCTGCTCCTCGGCCCGGTCTCCGCCAGCTCCACCCACGGCTACGACACTGTCGACCACCTGCGGATCGACCCGCGGCTCGGGGACGACGGTGACTTCGACGCACTCGTGGCCGCGGCGCACGACAAGGGCGTCCGGGTACTGCTCGACGGGGTGTTCAACCACGTCGGTCGGGAGCACCCGGCGTTCCGGGCGCTCGAGTCCGACGGCCCGGCTGCGGAGTCCGCCGCGCTGTTCGACATCGACTGGACCGGCTGGGCACCGGGTGACCCGGTGCCGGTCGGGCTGTTCGAGGGGCACGACATCCTGGTGGCGCTCGACCACGGCAGTGCGGCGACCGAGGACCTGGTGGTCGACGTGATGACGCACTGGCTCGAGCGCGGGATCGACGGGTGGCGGCTCGACGCGGCCTACGCGGTGCCGCCGGCGTTCTGGGCGCGGGTGCTGCCCCGGGTGCGGGAGCGGTTCCCGGACGCCTGGTTCACCGGCGAGGTGATCCACGGCGACGCGGCGGCGATCGTCCGGGAGTCGACGATGGACTCGACGACGCAGTACGAGCTGTGGCAGGGCGTCTGGCACGGCATCGCGGACCGGAACTGCCACGAGCTGGCGCACGCGATCGAGCGGCACGACGCATTGCTGGCGACGTTCGTCCCGAGCACCTTCGTCGGCAACCACGACGTCACGCGGATCGCGAGCGCCGTGGGGGAGCGGTTCGCCGGGCACGCGGCCGCCGTGCTCTTCACGGTCGCGGGGACCCCGAGCGTCTGGGCTGGCGACGAGTACGGCTGGACCGGGGTCAAGGAGGAACGCATCGGTGGGGACGACGCCGTCCGGCCGGAGTTCCCGGACGCGCCGCCGGCACCGACGTCCCTGACGCACGCGTACGAGGCGCTCGTCGCGCTGCGCCGCCGCGAACCGTGGCTGCACCGGGCGCACACCGACGTGACCCACCTGACCAACACCGCGATCGTGCTGCGCACCGCGACCGCGGACGCCGCGGTGGTGACCGCCCTGAACCTGTCCGACGACCCCGTCGACCTGCCCGTCGCCGACGCCACGCGGGTGGAGGCGGGCGGGGGCGACCTGCGGGACGGGACCGTCAGCCTCCTGTCCGGGGGTTGGGCCGTCCTGACCAGGTGAGCGCGCACCAACGGGTGGGTCCCGGACCGGAACCCACCCGTTGCTGCGCACTCGACCGCGGCGAACCGCAGACCGCGACCGCTACTTGCGCGCGGACGCCGCCCGACGCTTGTTGAACACGTCGAACGCGACGGCGGCGAGCAGCACCAGGCCCTTGATGAGGGACTGGAACTCGGTGCCGACACCGAGGATCGACATGCCGTTGTTCAGGATGCCGATGATGAGACCACCGACGATGGCTCCCGGCACGGTCCCGATGCCACCGGTGACGGCCGCGCCGCCGATGAACACCGCGGCGATCGCGTCGAGCTCGAACCCGTTGCCCGCACTCGGCGACGCGAGGTTGAGCTGGCCGGTGAAGACCACGCCCGCCAGCGCCGAGATGACGCCCATGTTGACGAAGAGCAGGAACGTGACGCGCTTCGTCTTCACGCCGGAGAGCTGCGCCGCCAGGGCGTTGCCGCCGATGGCGTAGATGTGCCGGCCGAACACGGCGCTCCGCATCACGAGCGAGTACACGACCACGAGCACGCCGAGGATGACGAGCACGATCGGTGTGCCGTTGTAGCTGGCGAGGAGCAGCGCGACGTAGATGACGAGCGCGACGGTGAACGCGAGCTTGGTGATGAACCAGGCGACGGGTTCGCTCTCGAGCTGGTACTTCCGACGGGTCGCACGGCCGCGGAACGCGGTGACGACGAGGATCGCGGCGGCCGCGAAGCCGAGGATCATCGTCAGCGGCTCGTAGCCGGACGAACCGAACGCGGGCAGGAAGCCGGAGCCGAGCGAGCGGAAGCCCTCCGGGAACGGCGAGATCTGCTGGTTCTGCAGGGCGATCTGCGCGGCACCGCGGAACGCGAGCATGCCGGCCAGGGTGACGATGAACGCCGGGATCCCGAAGTACGCGATCCAGAAGCCCTGCCACGCACCGACGAGTGCACCGATGACCAGGCAGAGGACGACGGCGACGGGCCACGGCACGTGCCACTGCGTGATCATGACGCCCGCCATCGCGCCGGTGAAGGCGACGACCGACCCGACGGACAGGTCGATGTGGCCGGCGATGATGACCATCACCATGCCGATGGCGAGGATCAGGATGTAGCTGTTCTGGACGATCAGGTTCGAGACGTTGATCGGGGCGAGGGTGATCCCGCCGGTCGTCACCTGGAAGAAGATGACGATGACGATCAGCGCGATGAACAGGCCGATCTGTCGGAGCTGCCCGGTGAGGTAGCCGGCGGCGGACTTAAGCGCGTTCATTGACAGGGGTCTCCCGTTCCTGGGTCATGTACTGCATGAGGACCTCGGGCGTCGCCTCGGAGCGCGGGACGTCCGCCGTGATGCGGCCCTCGGAGAGCGTGTAGATGCGGTCGCAGATGCCGAGGAGTTCGGGGAGTTCGGAGGAGATCACGATGATCCCCTTCCCCTGGTCCGCGAGCGCGTTGATGATCGTGTAGATCTCGTACTTCGCGCCGACGTCGATGCCTCGGGTCGGTTCGTCGAGGATGAGGACCTCGGGGTCCGCGTACATCCACTTCGACAGGACGACCTTCTGCTGGTTGCCGCCGGAGAGCTTCCCGGTGACGACGTCGACGTTCGGCGCCTTGATGTTCAGGTCCTTGAGGAACTTCCGCGCGACGGTCGTCTCCTCGGACCCGTTCACGAAGCCCCACTCGGCGAGCTTCCCGAGCGCCGAGCCGGAGATGTTCCGCTTGATGTCGTCGAGCAGGTTGAGCCCGTAGCGCTTCCGGTCCTCGGTCGCGTAGGCGATGCCGTGGTCGATCGCCTGGGACACCGTGTGCGTCTTGATCGGTTCGCCGCGCTTGTAGACGGTGCCGGAGATGCCCGTGCCGTACGAGTGCCCGAAGACGCTCATCGCCAGCTCGGTGCGCCCGGCACCCATCAGCCCCGCGATGCCGACGATCTCGCCGGCGCGGACGGTGAGGTTCGCCTGGTGGATGATCTCGCGGGACGCGTCGAGCGGGTGGTGGACGGTCCAGTCCTCGATCCGCAGGAGCTCCTCGCCGACGTTCGACTCGTGCTCCGGGTAGCGGTTCGACAGGTCGCGGCCGACCATGCCCCGGATGATCCGGTCCTCGGAGACGTCGTCCGCGTGCATGTCGAGCGTCTCGATCGTCTGGCCGTCGCGGATGATCGTGACCTTGTCCGCGATCGCCTTGATCTCGTTGAGCTTGTGGCTGATGATGATCGCCGTCATGCCCTCGGCCTGCAGCGACCGGATGAGGTCGAGCAAGTGCGCGGAGTCGTCGTCGTTGAGCGCGGCGGTGGGCTCGTCGAGGATGAGGAGCTTCACCCGCTTCGACAGCGCCTTCGCGATCTCGACGAGCTGCTGCTTGCCGACGCCGATGTCGACGATCTTCGTGATCGGGTTGTCCTTGAGGCCGACGCGCGTCAGGAGCTCCGCGGCGGCGAGGTTCGTCTTGTTCCAGTCGATGAAGCCCGCCTTGGAGCGCTCGTTGCCGAGGAAGATGTTCTCGGCGATCGACAGGTAGGGGCTCAGTGCGAGCTCCTGGTGGATGATCACGACGCCGGCTGCTTCGGAGTCGTTGATGTTCGAGAACGACACGGCTTCGCCGTCGAGCAGGATCTCGCCGTCGAACGTCCCGGCCGGGTAGACCCCGGACAGCACCTTCATGAGGGTGCTCTTGCCGGCACCGTTCTCACCGCAGATCGCGTGGACCTGCCCGCGTTCGACCTCGATGGAGACGCCCTGCAGGGCCTTGACGCCGGGGAACGTCTTCGTGATGTCCCGCATCTCGAGGATGGTGTCCGTCACGTGGACCGCCTTCCGTTGTGCGCGTTGCGCGCGAGTGGAGACGGACGGGAGGCACGGTGCGGTCTGGCACCGCGCCTCCCGTCCGACAGTTGGTCGGGTCCTACTTGAGGTCGGCTTCGGTGTAGTAGCCGGAGTCCACGAGGACCTTCTCGTAGTTCTCCTTGGTCACGACCGTCGGCTGGAACAGGAAGGTCGGGACGACCTTCACCTTGTTGTCGTAGCTCGTGGTGTCGTTGACCTTCGGCTTCTTGCCGGAGAGCATGTCCTCGGCCATGCTCGCGGACTTCTCCGCCAGCTGACGCGTGTCCTTGTAGATCGTCGAGTACTGCTGCCCGGCGATGATCGACTTCACCGATGCCTGCTCGGCGTCCTGACCGGTGATGGTCGGGAGCGGACGGCTGGACGTGCCGTAGCCGGCGCCCTGGAGTGCGGAGATGATGCCGATCGACATGCCGTCGTACGGCGAGAGCACGCCGTTCAGCGTGGTGCCGCCGGAGTACGACTTCGCGATGAGGTTCTGCATGCGGGCCTTGGCGGTCGCCGGGTCCCACTGCAGCGTGGCGGCCTGCGTGAAGCCGTCCTGGCCGGAGCCGATCTTCAGCGTGCCGTCGTCGAGGTACGGCTTGAGGGTCTTCATCGCGCCGTTGAAGAAGAACGTGGCGTTGTTGTCGTCGGGCGAGCCGGCGAAGACCTCGATGTTGAAGGGGCCCTTCTTGCCGGTCTTCTTGCCGTCGGCGTCGAGGATGCCGAGGCCGGTGAGCAGGGAGTTCGCCTGGTCGACGCCGACCTTCTCGTTGTCGAACGACACGTAGTAGTCGACGTTCTTGTTGCCGGTGAGCAGGCGGTCGTAGGAGATCACCTTGATGCCGGCCTTGGCGGCGGCGTCGAGCTGGTCGGAGAGCGACCCGCCGTCGATCGACGCGACGATGAGGACCTTCGCGCCCTTGGTGATCATGTTGCTGACCTGCTGGACCTGCTGCGGGATCTTGTTGTCCGCGTACTCGAGGTCGACCTTGTAGCCGGCCTTCTCGAGGTCGGACTTGACCGCGTTGCCGTCCTTGATCCACCGCTCGGAGACCTTGGTGGGCATCGCGACGCCGACGAGTGCGCCCTTGTTGTCGCTGCTGCTGCTGCCCCCGTCATCGGTGGCGGCGCGTCCGCCGGCCGAGCACGCGGCCAGGGAGATGGCGATGCCGAGGGCGGCGACGCCCGCGACGATCCTGCGCTTCATCATCGAAGTACCTCTGTTTCCTCTCGCGTCGACGTCGACGCGCTCGGGTGACCCGGCTGCTCTGCCGGTGTCGGAGATGTGATTGCTCTGAGTGAGCGCTCACATACTGGGCTTTGTGTACCGCCCTGTCAACTCCGTCAGGTCGAATCGTCCGGGGAGTGCGGTTTCCGTGCCGCGCGGTACGGTTGCCCCGTGACGACCACCGCGGCCGCGAACGGCAAGGGGCGCAAGGCCCCGACGATCTTCGACGTCGCCGAACGCGCCGGGGTCTCCCACCAGACCGTCTCCCGCGTGATCAACGGCGACCCGACGGTCCGCGACCACTTCCGGTCCCGCGTCACCACGGCGATCGGGGAGCTCGGGTACCGCCCACGCGCCGCTGCCCGGGCGCTCGCCGGGGGCCGCAGCAAGGCCATCGGACTCGTCACCGCGGGTGATGCGCTCTACGGCCCGTCGAGCACCGCGATCGGGTTCGAACGCGCCGCCCGGCACGCCGGGTACCACGTACTGCTCTCCACCCTGCCGGAGGACCCCCGCCCCGCCGACCTCTCCAGCGCCCTCACCACGCTCCTCGCCCAGGACGTCGCCGCGGTCGTGCTCGTCGCCGCCGACAACCGGGTGCTCGACGCGCTCGCCTCGTTGACCGTGCCGATCACCGTGCCGGTCGTCGTGTCGAACGCGGTGCAGCGGGACGCGGTGCCCGCCGGGTCCTCCGCCGGACGGCTGCTGCCCTCGGTGGCCGCGGTCGCGATCGACCAGGTCGCGGGGACCACCCTGGCGATGCAGCACCTGTTCGACCGGGGTCACCGCCGGATCGTGCACATCTCCGGGCCGACCGTGTCGCAGGAGTCCGAGGTCCGCCGGGCGACGTACATCCGCCTGATGCAGTCCGCCGGTCTGGAACCGGTCGTGCTCGACGGCGACTGGACCCCGGGGAGCGGCTTCGCGGCCGGCCGGTCGATCGACGTCACGGCGGTGGACGCGGTGTTCTGCGGGAACGACCAGATGGCGCTCGGGGCACTGCACGCCTTCGCGGACGACGGGCTCCGGGTCCCGGACGACATCGCCGTCGTGGGGTTCGACGACATCCCCGAGGCCGAGCACTTCACGCCGCCGCTGACCACCGTGCGGCAGGACTTCATGGCGATGGGGGAGGGCGTGCTCGCGGCGGCGCGGTCCCTCATCGAGGGCGGCCCCGTCGACGAGACGCTCCTGCAGCCGTCGCTGGTGGTGCGGCGCAGCGCGTAGCCGGGCGCGCGGGGCGCGCGGCGCGGCGCGCCGTCGGCGCTGAGATCGCACTTCGTGTCGGGTGCCCGCCAGGACAACCGACACGAAGTGCGATCTCAGCGGGACGGCGGCCGGGCCCGGCGCGGCGCGGCCCGGCGCGGCGCGGCCCGGCCCGGCCCGGCCCGGCGCGGGCGCTCAGCCCTTGAGCGCGCCGGACGACAAGCCGGCGACGTAGAACCGCTGCAGGCCGACGTAGAGCGCGATGCACGGGATCATCGCCACGACCGACCCCGCCACGAGGTTGCCGTACGACACCTGCCCGTACGCCCCCGTCTGCAGGTTGAGCAGCGCGACCGGCAGCGTGTACAGCGAGTCCTTCGTGAGGAACGTCAGCGCCCCGAGGAACTCCGTCCACGACGCCAGGAACGCGTACAGCGCCGCCGTCGCCGCCCCGGGGAGCAGCAGCGGGCGGAGCACCGACACGACGACCCGGAAGCGGGATGCCCCGTCGACGAACGCGGAGTCCTCGAGCTCGGTCGGGATCGACTCGAACGCGTTCCGCATCACGAACACCCCGAACGGCAGGTTCACCGTCGTGTAGAAGAGCACCAGCCCGAGCAGCGAGTTCGTCAGCCCGAGCGCGTTCATCTCCAGGTACAGCGGGGTCAGGATCGCCTGGAACGGCACCATCATCGTCAGCAGCACGAGCCCGAAGACGAGCCCGGAGCCGCCGAACCGGAAGCGGGCGAACCCGTACCCGGCCATCGTCGCCAGGATCGCGGTCAGCACGGCGGTGCAGACCGAGACGATGACCGAGTTGAGGACACCGGTGAGCAGGTGCGACGACGCCCCGAAGACGGCTGCGAAGTTCTGCCAGCCGAGCTGGAAGAACGTCGACGCGTCCGGCGCCGAGGTGATCGTCGCCTCGGACTGGAACGCCCGGAGGATCGACCAGATCAGCGGGACGCCGAAGACCAGCGCGGAGCCGATGCCGGCGATGGCGTAGAGGGTCCGCTTGACGGTCGTGTCGCGCGGGTGCTGCACGCTGCCCTGCTGGTGGCGGCGGCGTCGGCCGGGGTCGGTCGTCAGGGTCCTGGTCGAGGTGTCCGGACCGGGCGCGACCGCACGGGTGGTGGTGGTGCTCATGGCGTCAGTCCTTCTCTCGCAGTGCCCAGAACTGGAACAGGGTGACGGCCGCGATGACGACCACCAGGGCGATCGACTCCGCGGTGGCGGCACCGAGCTGCAGGTTCACGAACCCGCGGTTGTAGATGGCGTTGACGATCGTGGTGGTCTCGGTGCCGGGGCCGCCCTGCGTCAGGATGTAGAACTGGTTGAAGGCGAGCAGCGAGCCGATCACCGAGATGATCACGCTCAGCGCGATCGTCGGGCGGATCATCGGCAGCGTGATCAGCCGCTCGGTCTGCCACCACGAGGCACCCTCGAGCTGCGCGGACTCGTACACCTCGTCGGGGACGCCCTGCATCGCCGACATGAGCAGCACCATCGTCAGCCCGGACACCGCCCAGACGACGAGCACGCAGATGAGCAGCGTCGCGAGCGGGCCGTTCACCAGCCAGGCGGTCGAGCCGTCGGTGATGTGCAGCGCCTGCAGCACGATGTTGACGGCGCCGGATCCCGGCTGCGCCTCGAGCACGAGCATGAAGCTCAGCGTCGTGAGGCCGACCACGTACGGCAGGAAGAACACCGTCCGCAGGAGCGTCGAGCCGCGTCGTCGAGCACGGACGAGGACCGCCAGGAAGTACCCGAGCACCAGGATCGGCACGGTGACGATCGCGGTGTACAGCAGTGTGTAGCCGATCGCGTGCACGAACGTCGGGTCCTGGAACAGCGTCGCGTAGTTCTGCAGGCCGATGAACCGGTACGGCCCGATCAGTGGCCAGTTCGTGAACGAGATGTAGAGCGCGAACAGCAGCGGTGCGAGCACGAAGACCGCGACGAACGCGATGGCCGGGGTGACGAGCAGTGCGCCGGCGCGTGGCGGGTGGGTGAGCGAGTTGCGGGACGGTCCGCGGCCGCGTCCGAGTGGACGGCGGCCGACGGCGGATCGTCGGGCGGAGATGGTCGACATGACGTGCACCTCACTGTGCAGAGCGGAGCAGGACGGAGCAGGAGCAGGGCGGAGCCGGACGCGATCAGGCCTGGACCTGGTCGAGGATGCGCTGGTAGTCGGACTGGGCGGTCCGCATCGCACTGGAGACGCCGGCGCCGAACACGGCCTCGCGGAACATCGCGAAGTACGGCGAGGAGGGCTGGTTCACGAGCAGGTTGTACGCCAGGGTCTGCGGCGCGTAGCCCTTGTCGATGGCGTCGAGCGGCCCGAACGCCAGCGGGAACTGCTTCCGGTACGCGGGCGTCGCGGCGTCGGCCCTGGTCGGGAAGTAGCCGCCGTTCGGCAGGAGCTGCTGCTGCTGGAGCGAGTTCGCGTACTGCATGAACGCCCAGCCACCCGAGGGGTTCGCGGCGCCGTTCGGGATGCACATGTTGTCGCCGCCGTCGAAGAACGACCGCCGACCGTCGGCGCTCGGGATGAGCACCGTCCGCATCTTCGCGCGCATCGCCTTCGTCGCCGCCGGCACCGCCGCCCCGTACGAGGTCGGCATGATCCCGACCTTCCCGGCGCGGAAGTCCGCACCCCACGTCGTCCCGGCATCCGAGTACGTCGCACGGCTGAGCACGCCGTCCTTCCAGAGCTGCCGGTAGAACTCGAGCATCTGCTGCAGGGCGTCGTTGCCGGTGATGTTCGCCTGCTGCTTGCCCACCTCGCCGGACATCATGTCGACCCCGGTGGCCCAGACGTGCGGCTGCGTGACGAACCCGATGATGCCGGCCGCGTTGCCGGAGATCGTCCACCCGTACACGTCGTCGCCGAGCTTCCGCAGGGCCTTCGCGGCCACGAGCAGGGAGTCCAGGTCCTTCGTCGAGTCGTCGACGTCGAGCCCCGCCCGCTCGAACAGGTCGGTGTTCACGAACAGCTGCGAGTTGTCGGCCAGGTACGGCAGCCCGTACAGCCGGTCCCGGTACTCGAGCAGGCGCAGGTGCCCGGTGGACAGCTCGTCGTAGTAGTCCAGGCCCTTCACGACGTCGGTCAGGTCGGCGAACGCCTCGCGGAAGATGAACAGCTGCGAGTTGATGTCGTCGAGGTCCACCACGTCCGGCGGCTCACCGCCCCGGATCGCGGTCGCGAGCTTCGTCACGTACTGGCCGTCCGGCACCGGGGTCAACTCGACCTGCAGGTGCGGGTGGCTCTTGTTGAAGCCGGCGACCGCGCTGGTCAGGCCGGCCTGGGTGGCCGACCGGCACCAGACGTGCACGGTGCCGGTCGCCGTGGTGCCGAAGCCCGCCACCTGCGCGTCCACCTTGGGCAGGGTGCCGGAGCACCCCGCCAGGGCGAGGGCCGCGCCGCCGGCGAGACCGCCGACGAGGAACGCTCTGCGGTCCACGGTGTCAGTCCGCGCTCAGCGGGAGCCACACCCGCATCGGGACGGCGCCGCGGTTGGCCCAGGCGTAGTAGGGGATCGCGACGGCCGTCACGGACCCATCGGTGGTTCCGGTGGTTCCGCCCGTTCCGTTCGTGTCGGACGGGAGGCCGGGGTCGGCCCCGCCGCCGGTCGTCGCGTCGTCGACGCTGGTCGCGGTGCGGGCCGCAGCCGCGCCTCCCGGCCGGGTCGTGTCCAGACGGCGGTACGGCCAGGCCGGCTGCGCGTGGTCCGCCGGCGCGTGTGCCGGGACCCGCAGCGTGACGACCCCGTCGAGCAGGTCGTCGCGGGACTCCTCGGTGATCGGCGCGTCCGCGTCGATCGTCAAGTCGTCGACCGTGAAGCCGTCCTGGTCGGGCTGCTCCACCGCGTACACGAGCGGACCACGCTCGATGGCGACCTGCCCGCGGGCGGCGTCGATGCGGGCATCGGCGACGAAGCGGTGCGGGGTGGTGTCGAAGACGACCTCGACGGTGTCGCCGACGTGCCACTCGCGGTCGATCGTGTGCAGGGCGCCGGCACCCGGGTGCTGCGTGTCGCCGTCGAGCGTGATCGTCGTCGTGTCCGACCACGCCGGGACCCGGATGCCCAGCGCGAGCGGGCCGTCCTGGGTGATCGTGATCCGGACGTGGCCGTCGTGCGGGTAGCCGGTCTCCACGGACACCGGACCGAGATCGGCGGTCGCGTACTGGTGGAGCTGCAGGCCGCCCTCGGTCGCCGTGGCGAGGTAGCCGTCGAGGCTCGCGAAGGTCCGCATGATGTTCGGCGGGCAGCAGGCGCAGTCGAACCAGCCGCGGCGCCCGTGGGCGGGGGAGCGGTTCTCGTCGGCGTGCGCGTGGTCGCGGTGCTGGAGCGGGTTGACGTAGAAGTACTCGGTGCCCGCGAGGCTGACGCCGGGCAGGAACGCGTTGTACAGCAGGCGCTCGACGGCGTCCGCGTACTCCGGCTTCCCGGTGGCCAGCAGCAGGCGCCACGCCCACTGCACGCCGCCGATCGCGGCGCAGGTCTCGGCGTAGCCGCGGTCCGTCGGGAGCTCGTACGGGTCGCCGAACGCCTCCCAGTCCCAGCGCGCACCGAGGCCGCCGGTGATGAACGCCTTCGTCGCCATCATGTCGGCGAACTGCCGCTCGCTCGCGGCGAGGAGCTCGGTGTCGCCGGTCTCGATCGCGACGTCCACCGCACCCGCAGCCAGGTACACGGCGCGGACGGCGTGGCCCTCGACGGTCGTGGCCTGGCGGCTCGGGACCCGGTCCGAGAAGTACGTCGGCTCGCCGCCCGCGCGCTCGATGATGCCGGTGCCGCGGGCGTCGACGAACCAGTGCGCCAGGTCGAGGTAGGCGCGGGTCCCTGTTTCCCGGTACAGCTCGACGAGGCCCATCTCGACGACCGGGTGGCCGTCGATGTCACGGGTCTTGTCGTCGCCGTCGCCGAACGTCCTGACCAGGTGGTCGGCGTTCTTCACGGCGACGTCGAGCAGCGCCGTGTCGCCCGTCGCCCGGGACTGCGCCACCGCCGCCTGCATGAGGTGCCCGGCGCAGTACATCTCGTGGCTCCACTTGAGGTCCGAGTACCGCGTCCCGACCCCTCGGACCTGCTGCACGGAGTCGATGTAGCCGTCGTCGGCCTGCGCTGCCGCGACGAGCTCGGTGACCTCGCGCTGGAGGGCACGGAGGTCCTCGGCCGGTTCGCGTCCGAGCTCCCAGGCGACCGCCTCGAGCCACTTGTAGACGTCCGAGTCCATGAAGATCGGCCCGACGACCTCGCCCTCCTCGGTCCCCGCAGCGATGCGGAGGTTCCGGAAGTTCCCGGCGGTCTCGAGCTGGCGGTAGCCGTCGCGGATCGCGTCGCGGCCGTTGCGCTCCTGGCGGAGGTGCCAGAAGCCGCCGGTGATCCGGGCCGTCCCCTCGGGGAGCGGGCGGAACGCGAGGTGCGCGTCCGCGGTCGGGAGGACCGGGGTCGCGGTGCGTGCCCGGTGCTCGGTCGCGAGCGTGGTGGTCATGTCGGCTCCTGGTGTCGTCGTTGACAGGTCCGCTGGTCGCTACGGTGCTGGTCGCGTCTAACGGAAAACGGTTTCTGGGGCGTGACGCTACGACAGGTCCCGGCGGTGCGCAAGAGGCGGTTCCTGAGATGATCGTATGATCGTGCTCTCGCCGACGATCCGGAAAGGGGATTGCCGTGACCCTGGAACGACCCGTTCGGATCACCGACGTGGCAGCGCTCGCCGGGGTGTCGATCGGCACCGCGTCGAAGGCGCTGAACGGCACCGGGCAGCTCCGGGACGCGACGCGGATGCGGGTCAAGGAAGCCGCCGAGAAGCTCGGGTTCGTCGGGGACGCCCGGGCCCGCGCGCTCTCCTCGGGCCGGACCTACACGGTCGGCATGATCACCACCGACTCGTTCGGACGGTTCTCGATCCCGGTGCTGCTCGGCGCCGAGGACGTGCTCTCCGCGGGGCAGATGGCGGTGCTCCTCTGCGACACCCGGGACGACCACGTCCGCGAAGCCCACTACCTCCGCTCGCTCGTCGCCCGCGGGGTCGACGGCATCATCGTCACCGGGCGCTCCGCCGATGCCCGGCCCCCGATCGACGTCGCGATCCCCGTCGTCTACGCGTTCACGCCCTCGACCGACCCCGCCGACGTGTCGATCACCGTCGACGACGAGCACGGGGCGGGGCTCGTCGCGTCGCACCTCGTGACGCTCGGGCGGCAGCGGGTCGCGATCGTGACCGGGCCCGCACGGCACCACTCCGCGTCCGGCCGTGTGACGGGAGCGTCCGCGGTCCTGGGGTCGCGGCTCGTGGTGCCGCCGATGTACGGCGAGTGGTCGGAGCGCTGGGGGCGTCAGGCCGCCGACGTCCTGCTGCGCGGCGACGAGCCGATCGACGCGATCGTGTGCGGGTCGGACCAGATCGCGCGGGGCGTGTGCGACCGGCTGCGGGAGGCCGGCCGCTCGGTACCCGAGGACGTCGCCGTCACCGGGTTCGACGACTGGGCCGTGATGGCGCTCGCGAGCCGGCCGCCGCTGACCACGGTGGACCTGCGGCTCGAGGAGCTCGGGCGGGTCGCGGGCCGGGCGCTGCTCGACCGCATCGACGGCTCGCCCGCCGAGTCCGCCGTCGTGACCCCGTCCCTCGTCATCCGCGAGAGCACCATCGGCGCCTGACGCGCCCCGCGCCGCGCCGCGCGGCGCCGCGCCGCGCCGCGCCGCGCCCTCGCGGCGCCGCGCCCTCGCGGCGTGGCACCCCCCCGGGTGAGATCGCACTTCGTGTCGCATGCGTCGCGGGGACGCGACACGAAGTGCGATCTCGACGGGGTTCGGGGGCGTTCCGGGGTGCCGGGGTGCGGGGTGTGGGGGTGTGGAGGTGGGGGTGTGGGGACGTTCGGAGCATGGAGTGCGTCGGGCCGCCGCCGCGGGCACGCGCGCGCCTCTCGGCCGGTGAGATCGCACTTCGTGTCGCATGCGTCGCGGGGACGCGACACGAAGTGCGACCTCGACGGGACGGGACGGGACGGGACGGGACGGGAGCGCGAAGCGCGGGGCGCGGGAGCGCGGGGCGCGGAAGCGCGGAGCGCGGGGCGCGGGAGCACGGGAGCACGGGAGCACGGGAGCACGGGAGCGCGGGGCGCGGGAGCGCGGGAGTGCGGGGCGCGGGAGCGCGGAGCGCGCGGCGCGGGAGCGCGGGAGCGCGGGAGCGCGGGAGCGCGGAGCGCGGAGCGCGGAGCGCGGGGCGCGAAGCGCGGAGCGCGGGGCGGCATTGCGAGAGTGAGCGCTCACGTGGCAGGATGTGAGCGCTCACCCGACGCCGGGTGCACGGACGACGGAGTCTCGGGAGGACAGCATGGGCGTGGACCGCCGACAGGGGATCGCGGAGGGCCGCACGACCCTCGGGATCGAGCTCGGGTCGACCCGCATCAAGGCCGTCCTGGTGGACGAGGACCTGGTGCCCGTCGCCTCCGGCTCGCACGAGTGGGAGAACGAGTTCGTCGACGGGCGCTGGACGTACTCCCTCGACGCCGTCGAGACCGGGCTCCGCGCCGCGTACGCCGACCTCGTGGCCGACGCGGAAGCGCAGCACGGCGTCCGTCCGACGACGTTCCGGGCGCTCGGGGTGTCCGCGATGATGCACGGGTACCTGGCCTTCGACGCCGCCGGGGAGCTGCTCGTCCCGTTCCGCACGTGGCGCAACACCTCGACCGGCCCCGCCGCGGAACGGCTCTCCGAGGCGTTCGGCTTCAACGTCCCCCTGCGCTGGTCGATCGCGCACCTCTACCAGGCGGTCCTCGACGAGGAGCCCCACGTCGCCGAGGTCGCCGGCATCACCACGCTCGCCGGGTACGTGCACCGGCGCCTGACCGGGCGGAACGTCCTCGGGATCGGCGACGCATCCGGGGCCTTCCCGATCGACCCGGCGACCCGGCACTACGACGCCGCGATGCTCCACACCGCGGACGCACTGCTCGGGCAGCCGGTCCGCCCGCTCCTGCCCGAGGTGCTCGTCGCCGGCCAGGACGCCGGCGCGCTGACCCCCGACGGTGCCGCCTGGCTCGACCCGACCAGCACGCTGGAGCCCGGCGTCCCGCTCTGCCCACCCGAGGGCGACGCCGGCACCGGCATGGTCGCGACGAACGCCGTCGCGCCCCGCACCGGCAACGTCAGCGTCGGCACGAGCATCTTCGCGATGGTCGTCCTCGAACGCGCGATGGCGACCCCGCACGAGGAGCTCGACGTCGTGACGACCCCCGCCGGGGACGCCGTCGCGATGGTGCACTGCAACAACGGTGCGAGCGAGATCGCCGCGTGGGCCCGGGTGTTCGGCAGGTTCGCCGAGGCTGCCGGGACGCCGATCGAGATCGACCACGTGTACGCCACCCTGCTCGCCGAAGCCGAGCGGGCCGACCCGGACGCCGGCGGCCTGCTGTCGTACAACTACCTCGCCGGTGAGCCGGTCACGCACGTCGAGGACGGCCGCCCGCTCCTGGTCCGCGGCGCCGGCAGCGACTTCACGCTCGGCAACCTGGTCCGCGCCGAGGTCCAGGGCGCCTTCGCGACGCTCGCGATCGGCATGGACGTGCTGGCGACCGAGGACGTCCGGGTCGACCGGATGACCGCGCACGGCGGCCTGTTCCGCACGCCGGGCACCCCACAGCGCCTGCTCGCCGCCGCACTCCGCGTCCCGGTCGCCCTCGAGGAGACCGCCGGTGAGGGCGGGGCGTGGGGGATCGCGGTGCTCGCGGCGTACCTCGAGCACGCCGGCGACACCGACCTGACCGAGTACCTCGCGACGCGGGTGTTCGGCGGGGACGCTGTGCACGTGGCCGAGCCGGACGAGCGCGACGTCGCCGGGTTCCGCGCGTACCTCGAGCGCTTCCGTGCCGGCCTCCCGATGCAGGCCGCGGCGGTCGCCGCGACCCGGCCGACCCAGCAGGACGAGCAGACGCAACCGCCCACGGACGGCGAGCCGACGACGGAAGCCGAACCGAGCCTCCAGACCGAGAAGGAGCCGACCCGATGACCGACGCAAGCCAGCCCGCCGACGCGGGCCACCAGGACCCCACCACCCAGGAGGCCGTGGCCGCCACCCGCGAACGCGTCGCGCGCCTGCACGGCGAACTCGTCCGCTACGGCCTCGTGATCTGGACCGGTGGCAACGTCTCCGAGCGCGTCCCCGGCACGGACCTCTTCGTGATCAAGCCGAGCGGGGTCGCGAGCGAGGACCTCACGCCGGAGAACCAGGTCGTCTGCACCCTCGACGGCGTCCCCGCGGACGGCTGGGGCAACGCCCACGGCCCGAGCTCCGACACCGCGGCCCACGCCCACGTCTACCGGAACATGCCCGAGGTCGGCGGCGTCGTGCACACGCACTCGACGTACGCGACCGCCTGGGCGGCCCGGGCCGAACCGATCCCGTGCGTGATCACCGCGATGGCGGACGAGTTCGGCGGCCCGATCCCGGTCGGCCCCTTCGCGATCATCGGTGACGACTCGATCGGCCACGGCATCGTCGAGACGCTCACCGGTCACCGCTCCCGCGCGGTCCTCATGCAGAACCACGGCGTGTTCACGATCGGCAAGGACGCGAAGGACGCCGTGAAGGCCGCCGTGATGTGCGAGGACGTGGCACGCACCGTCCACATCGCGAAGCAGGGCGGCGAGGTCGTCCCGATCGCCGAAGCAGACATCGATCGACTCTTCGATCGCTACCAGAACGTGTACGGCCAACGGCCGTCAGAAGACACAGCCGGACAGAACCCCGAAGGAGCCATGCAATGACGCAGGACAACCCCGTCGACCCCCAGGCGACCCTGGACAGCTACGAGATCTGGTTCCTGACCGGGTCCCAGGGCCTGTACGGCGAGGAGACCCTGCGTCAGGTGGAGGAGCAGAGCCGCGCGGTGCACGCGGAACTCGCCGAGCACGTGCCGGTGAAGCTCGTCTGGAAGCCCGTGCTCAAGGACGCCGACGGCATCCGCCGCGCGCTCATCGAGGCCAGCGCGGACGACAAGGTGATCGGCGTCACCGCCTGGATGCACACCTTCAGCCCCGCGAAGATGTGGATCGGCGGCCTGAACGCCCTGACGAAGCCGCTGCTGCACCTGCACACGCAGGCGAACGTCGCGCTGCCGTGGGCGGACATCGACTTCGACTTCATGAACCTCAACCAGGCCGCGCACGGCGACCGCGAGTTCGGGTACGCCCTGGCCCGGATGGGTGTCCGGCACGCCACCGCCATCGGGCACGTGTCCGACGAGCGCGTGCAGCAGCGCGTGGCGAACTGGTCGCGCGCGGCCGCCGGTGCCGCCGCGATCCGGTCGCTCAAGTTGACGCGCTTCGGCGACAACATGCGCTACGTCGCCGTCACCGAGGGTGACAAGACCGAGGCCGAGATCGAGCTCGGCGTGCAGGTGAACACCTGGGCGGTGAACGAGCTGGCGGCGGCCGTGGCAGCGGCCACCGACGAGCAGGTCGACGAGCTCGTCGCCACGTACGAACGCGACTACGACGTGGACCCGTCCCTGCGGCGCGACGGCGGCGACCGGCACGGTGCCCTCCGCGACGGCGCCGCGATCGAGGTCGGCCTCCGCGCGCTGCTGGAGCAGAACGACAGCGCCGCGTTCACCACGAACTTCGAGGACCTCGGCGACCTCAGGCAGCTCCCCGGCCTCGCCGTGCAGCGCCTGATGGCCGACGGCTACGGCTTCGGCGCCGAGGGTGACTGGAAGACCGCGGTCCTGGTCCGTGCGATGAACGTCGCCGGCGCCGGCCTGCCCGGTGGGGCGTCGCTCATGGAGGACTACACGTACGACCTCACGCCCGGTGCGGAGAAGATCCTCGGCGCGCACATGCTCGAGGTGTCGCCCACGCTCACCAGCACCAGGCCGACGCTGGAGATCCACCCGCTCGGCATCGGCGGCAAGGACGACCCGGTGCGGCTGGTCTTCACGGCCGACGCCGGGGAGGCCGTCGTCGTGGCGCTCTCCGACACCCGCGACGGCTTCCGCCTCACCGCGAACGTCGTCGACGTCGTGCCCCCGACGGAAGCGCTGCCGAAGCTGCCGGTCGGCCGTGCCGTCTGGGAGCCGCGCCCGTCGTTCCCCGTCGCCGCCGAGGCCTGGCTCACCGCTGGCGCCGCCCACCACACCGTGATGACGACGGCCGTCGGGCTGCAGGTGATCGAGGACCTCGCGACCATGGTCGGCACCGAGTTCCTGGTCATCGACGAGCACACCACGTCCCGCGGGTTCCGCGACGAGGTGCGGCTGCAGCAGACCTGGCACCGTCTCGACCGCGGGTTCTGAGGGTCCGTACGATGAGCGACGTGATCGCAGCGGAGCGCACCAACTGGGCCGGCAACGTCACCTACCGGGCGGCCGGACTGGCGCGGCCGACGAGCGTGTCCGAGTTGCAGGAGCTGGTCCGCACGACGCCGCGCCTGACGGCGCTCGGGTCGACGCACTCGTTCAACGAGATCGCCGACACCGACGCACTCCAGGTGTCGCTCATCGACATGCCCCCGGTGCTCGAGATCGACACGGCCCGACGCGTGGTGCGGGTCGCCGCCGGCATGACGCACGCACAGGTCGCGGCCGGTCTGGAGGCTCGTGGCTGGGCACTCGGGAACCTCGCGTCCCTGCCGCACATCTCCACGGCCGGGGCCGTCGCCACGGGCACGCACGGCTCCGGCACACGGAACCCCTCGCTGGCGCAGGCGGTGGTCGGGCTGGACGTGGTCCGCGCCTCCGGTGCCGTCTCGTCCGTCGGGTCGGACTCCGCCGCGGGTCAGCTCGACGCCCACCGGGTGGCACTCGGCGCGCTCGGGGTCGTCACCGCGGTGGAGCTCGCGATCGTGCCGACGTTCCAGGTCGCGACCACCGTGCACCTGGACCTGCCGTGGGACGCCGTCGAGGAGCACTTCGACGCCGTGATGTCGGACGCGTACTCGGTGTCGATGTTCACGTCCTTCGACGACCGTGGCGCGCGTCAGGTGTGGACGAAGCACCGCGTGGACGAACCCGCACCGTCGGTCGACCTCGTCGCCCTCGGCGCCCGCCGCGCCACCGAGGCCGTGCACCCGGGCGAGAACGACGCCGCCAGCGTCACCGAACAGGGCGGCGTCCCCGGGCCGTGGTCCGAGCGGCTGCCGCACTTCCGGTCGACGTTCTCACCGTCCACCGGCGCGGAGATCCAGGCGGAGTACCTGGTCCCCGCGGAGTTCGCGGTGCCGGCGCTCCGTGCCCTGCGGCCGCTCGCCGGGCTCTTCGCGCCGCTGCTCATCGCGGCCGAGGTCCGGACCGTCGCGCCGGACACCGCGTGGCTCGCACCGTCGTCGGAGCGGCAGTCGGTGGGGATCCACTTCACCTTCCGGCGGGACGCTCCGGCCGTCGCCGCCGCGGTCCTGCGGATCGAGGAGGCGCTCGAGCCCTTCGACCCGCGGCCGCACTGGGGGAAGGTGTCGGCGGCCACGCCGGCGCGCCTGCACGAGGCGTACCCGCACCTGGCGGCGTTCGCGGCCCTGGCGCGGGAGCTGGACCCGGAGGGCCGCTTCCGCAACCCCTTCCTGGACCGCGTCCTGTCCTGACGGAGCCGACCCGGGCCTCCCGTCCGGTGCCCGCGCGGCGCGCTCCCGCTGCCGTCACCAGCACTGGGGGCTGTGTCGCGCAGCGGCTGCGCCCTACGCTCCGGTGACAGGCAACGAGGGGAGCACTGTGACGCTGCCGATCGCCGGGTGGTACCCGGACCCGCAGGATCCGAGTCGGACTCGATGGTGGGACGGTGCACGGTGGGGACAGCCAGCGCCGCAGCCGCAGCCGCAGTTCGCCGCTGCCGGCACGTCCGTCGGGGTCCATGATGTTCCCCGGCCGCCGGCGCCGTCCGAGTACCGGATCGACCTGAGCAGTCCGCCCGTGTTGCGAGGCCGGAAGGCGCGGGTCGCGAAGGACCGCGCGACGCGTGCGGCGAACCCGTTCGGCTATGCCGGACTCGTCCTCGCGCTCATCGCGTTCATCTTCGACGTGTTCGCGATCCCCGGGATCCTCGGCATCGTCTTCGGCGCGATCGGCCTCGCACGTGCGGGGCAGCTGACCGGTTCCCGGGTGACCGGATTCGGCGTTTCCCTCGCGGCGATCATCCTGGGGCTCGCGGCCTCAGGGGTCTTGGCCTCGCACGCGGCGCAGCTGTTGGGTTGAGGTGAGGAGGGGCGCTCCGCGCGGCTGGATGCGGCGCGGAGCACCCGGGTCACTGACCCTTGCGGAACAGGTCGTGCAGGAACCTGGCGGTCACCACGAGCAAGCTCGCGATCCCCAACCACGGCACCTGACGCCTGGGCCGGCGCTCGTCGTCGTTCGACATCGAGTACCTCCTGGTGTCGTCGCCGGCGGACATGAGGAGCTTCAGGCCAGGGGTGTGTGGCCGAGCGGGCTCGGCTACACTGGCTCCCGAGTGTTCGACTGAGGGAGTCCGTTTCCCCTGGCTTTCCACTCGGAGAGCGAACCGAAGCCCGGGACTGTTGTTGCAGTTCCGGGCTTCACTCGTTCGCCCTGGAACCGCGATCCGGCGGTGCCACGGCTCCGAGGACCAGCCTACCGATACTGATGTGTCAGCCGGTGCGGACGAGGGCGTCGCCGATGTCGCTCCGGTAGTACAGGACCGCTCGGCCGTACCGCGTCCGGTTGAGCAGGGCGCTGCGCTCGAGCACGCGCAGGTGCTGGTTCACCGCCGACGTCGACACGCCGAACCGCATCGCGAGGTCCGTCGAGGACGCCGGCTCGCCGAGCGCGTGCAGGAGCGCTGACCGTGTGCCGCCGAGCAGGTCCCGCACGGCGCCCTGGTCGGGGTGCCCCGTGGTCGACCACATCGCGCCCTGCCCGCGTGCCGGGTACATGATCGTCGGCGGGAGGTCGTCGTCGATCGGCGTGGAGGCCCGGACGACGAACATCGACGGCACCAGGGTGACGCCCTCGCCCTGCACCGGACGGTCGCGGGCGATCGGGCTCGACAGGCGGACGTCGAGGTGCCGGCCGTCGAACCGGACGGCGTCGGACAGTCCGCGGAGCACGGCTCCGATGCCCTCGTGCGCTGCGAGGCGGCCGCGGTGGGTGATGTCGGACTGCATGACGGCGCGCATCCGGAGCCAGGACGGGGCGAAGCAGAGCTCCCACGCGGTGGCGAGCGCGCGCTGGAGCCGTTCGACGACCGCCTCGTGCCGCCCGGTGAACACGGCGGGCACGGTGCCGTGCACCCGTTCGAGGTCGGCGTGCAGCCGGGTGCGGGAGATCCGGCCGAGCGTGACCAGTTCGTCGTCGAACGAGGTCAGGGGAGACGCCGGCCGGGGGTTCACGAAGTCGGCGACCCAGCGTCGTTCGTCGACCAGCCCGAGCAGGACCTCGTCGTCGAGGAGCGGGCGGACGGCGGCGATGCCGTCGAGCCACCGACGTTGCAGCGGGTAGCGGTCGGGCGCGCGGAACGCCCGGAGTCCGAGGCCGAGTTCGGAGAGCGGCGAGATGCCGAACCGGATCGTCGACACGTCCGACGCCTCGAGCTGGTACCGGATCATGAAGCCCGAGGCTACATCCATTGGGGCCGGCCACGCGGCAGGGCAGAAATGGACCATGAGCACCACCGCCGTCCCGATCCGCCGTCTCGTCCAGCAGGACGCCACGCTCCGACGTCTGTTGGCCGTCACGCTCGTGGACACGGTCGGACGTGGCGCGTTCTTCACGCTGACCTCGCTCTACCTCACGACGATCGTCGGCATCCCCGCGGTGGCGGTGGGGCTCGGACTGACGGTCGCCGGCGCGGTCGGGGTGATCAGCTCGCTCGGGTTCGGGCACCTCGCGGACCGGTGGAGCTCCCGCCGGATGCTCGTCGGGCTGCACCTCGTCCAGGGCCTCGCGCTCGTCGGGTACGTGCTCGTCCACGACCTGCCGACGCTGGTGCTCACGGCGTCCGTCGTGACCCTTGCACAGCAGGGCGGTTCGTCGGTCCGGTCGGCCGCGATCGGCCGGGCGTTCCCGGGCGGCGAGCGCGTCCGGGTCCGCGCGACGATGCGGACCGTGACGAACATCGGGATCGCCGCGGGGACGGCGTTCGCAGCGATCCCGCTCGCGGTCGGGACGGGGGAGGCGTACCGGGTGACGATGGTGGCCGCCGGCGTGCTCTTCGTCGCATCGGCGTTCCTGCTGCTCGGGCTGCCGGCGGTCCGGGTGGACGCCGCACCGGCCGAGCGCACCGAGACGGGCTCGATCGTCCGGCCGGACCTCGGCGGGCGGTCGCCGTACCGGGACATCCGGTTCCTCGGCGTCACGGCGCTGACCGGGGTGTTCGGCATCCAGTTCGGCCTGTTCGAGGTCGCCGTCCCGCTCTGGGTCGTCGGGCACACCGTTGCTCCGGACGTCCTCGTCTCGCCGCTGCTCCTCGTGAACACCGCGGTGGTCATCGCACTGCAGGTCCGGATGGCGCGCGGCACCGGGACGATCGCGGGCGCCGGTCGGGCGATGCGGCACGCCGGGTGGCTGATGGCGCTGGCGTGCGTGCTCTGGGCGGCCGCCGGCTGGGTTCGAGGAGACGACTGGACGGCGGCTGCGGTCGCCGGAGCAGTGCTGGTGGTCGCTGCGCTGGTGCACTCGCTCGCGGAGATCACGTCGAGTGCCGCCGGATGGAGTCTCAGTTTCGAGATGGCGCCGGCCGACCGGGTCGGGGCCTACCAGGGCGTGTACGGCACCGGGTACGCGATGGGCGCGATGGTGGCGCCGGCGGTCGTCACGCTCACCGCGATCGACCTCGGGACGCTCGGATGGGCGGTGCTCGCGGTGGTGTTCCTGGGTGCGGCACTGGGCACGGCGGCCATCGCGCGACGCGCCGCGCCGGAACACAGCGTGCCGATCGGGAATGCCCAGCCGTAACAGACGACTTGGATTGTTTCGTCGTGCGTCCCGCCGGTGTGCCCGGTGTCCGGGCCCGGTGCCAGGATGGACGCCGCCAGAGCAGCACGGCCGAGCACGCGAACCGGGCAGCACTGCACAGCACTGCAGCACAGCACCGCAGCACAGCACCGCAGCACCAACCCCACGAGGAGCACCCCCGTCATGAGACGCCCGAAGCGCCTGACCATCACCGCAGCCGTGGCCGCAGCAGCAGCCCTGGTCCTGACGGGCTGCTCGGGCGGCGGCGCCTCGGACGACGCCACGAGCGCGACGTCCAAGGGCGGGACGCTCAACATCCTGACGACGGCCACCGCGGTGCACCTCGACCCGGCGACCAGCCAGAACCTCAACATCACGACGCTCGGCCTGGTGCTCCGCCGCCTGACCGCCTGGGACGTCGAGCCCGGCAAGACCGCCAAGGTGGTCCCGGACCTCGCGACGAACACCGGCGACTCGAGCGACGGCGGCAAGACCTGGACCTACCACCTCAAGAAGGGGCTGAAGTTCCAGGACGGCTCGGCGATCACCACGAAGGACATCAAGTGGGGCATCGAGCGCTCGTTCGCGCCGACCCTCACCGGTGGCCTCAGCTACCACAAGTCGCTCCTGGTCGGCGGTGACACCTACAAGGGCCCGTTCGACGGCAAGACGCTCGACAGCATCGAGACCCCGGACGACTCGACCATCGTCTTCAAGCTGAACGCGGCGTACGGCGACTGGCCGTGGCTCGTGTCGATGCCCGCGTTCGCCCCGGTCCCCGAGGGCGACGGCACGGACACCGGCGCCTACGACGCCAAGCCCGTCGCGAGCGGCCCGTACCAGGTGCAGTCGAACCAGCAGGGCTCGCAGATCACCCTGGTCCGGAACAAGTCGTGGAGCGCGAAGACCGATTCGGTCCGCACCGCCGGTCCCTCGAAGGTCGTGTTCAAGGAGTCGCAGGACCCCTCGACGGTGACCCAGACGCTCATCGCCGACAACGGCGACGCGAAGGACTCCTTCGGCGCCACCTACCTCGGCGCGGCCGAACTGAACCAGGTGCGCTCGAACCCGTCCGCGCAGGACCGCCTCGCCACGTCGAAGGCCGGCCCGATCCAGTACATGGCCATCAACACGCAGAAGGGGTCACTCAAGGACCTCAAGGTGCGCCAGGCCCTGCAGTACGCCGTGGACAAGAAGTCGTACCGGATCGCCGCGGGCGGTGCGCTCGCCGGCACCTACGCGTCGACGCTGATCACGCCGGGCATCGCCGGGCGGCAGGACTACGACCTCTACGAGACGAAGGCCACCGGCGACGTCGCCAAGGCGAAGTCGCTCCTGCAGCAGGCCGGCGCGACCGACCTGAAGCTGACGCTCCTGACGCCGAACGACCCCTCGTCGCTCGCCGAGTCCCAGGCGCTGCAGTCCGGCCTGAAGCGCGCCGGCATCACGGTCACGCTGAAGCCGGAGGACTCCGACTCGTTCTACACCGACGCGACGAACGGCAGCGACTACGACCTCGCACTGTTCGGCTGGCAGCCGGACTTCCCGAGCGCGAACGCCAACATCCAGCCGCTCTACGCCTCGTCGCAGGTCGGTGACGGCGGCTACAACGTCTCGCAGTACAGCAACCCGGACGTCGACAAGCTGATCGACGAGGCCACCGGAACGGTCGACCAGGACGCCGCGCAGAAGCTCTGGGCGCAGGCGGACAAGAAGATCATGGAGGACGCTCCGGTCGTCCCGCTGATCTACGCGAAGCAGTCGTTCCTCGCCGGGTCGAACGTGCAGGACTTCCAGATCGCGGACTTCCCGGCGTACCCGAACTACCTCAAGGTCTCGCTCGGCAAGTGACGGATCCGATCCTGCAGGTCGAGGGGCTCCGCGTCGCGTTCGGCGACGCGGAGCCCGTCGTCCGTGACGTCTCCTTCGACCTGACGCCCGGTCGGGTGCTCGCCCTGGTGGGGGAGTCCGGCTCGGGCAAGTCCGTCAGCGCCATGAGCGTGCTCGGGCTGCTGCCGCCGCAGGCCCGGGTCTCCGGCAGTGTGCGGTTCCGCGGCGCCGAGCTCGTCGGAGCATCGGTGGACGAGCTCCGAGCGGTCCGCGGGGCGGGCATCGGCGTGGTCTTCCAGGAGCCGATGAACTCGTTCACGCCGGTCCTGTCGATCGGCACGCAGATCGCCGAGGCGGTCCGGGCGCACCCGCGTGGGCTCGACCGCGCCGGGGTGTCCGCTCGCATCGACGAGCTGTTGCGTTCCGCCGGCCTCGCCGATCCGGCGCGGATCCGGAAGGCGTACCCGCACGAGCTCTCCGGTGGGCAGCTCCAGCGCGCGATGATCGCGATGGCGCTCGCCGGTGACCCGGTCGCGCTGATCGCGGACGAGCCGACGACGGCACTCGACGTGACCGTGCAGGCCGGCATCCTCGACCTGTTGCGGACGCTCTGCCGGGAGCGTGACCTCGCCGTCCTCCTCATCACGCACGACATGGGCGTGGTCGCGGACGTCGCGGACGAGGTCCTGGTGATGCGTCGGGGCGAGCCCGTCGAGCACGGTGCGGTGGACGCGCTGTTCGCGGCGCCGCAGGCCGCGTACACGCGCGCACTGCTGGCAGCCGTTCCCAGCCTGGAGGCTCGGCATGCGTCCGCAGGGTCGGTGACGGCGCTCGATGCGGCCGGTCCGCAGGGCCGCGCCTCCGTTGCGGACGCCAGCCCAGCCTCCCGTCCGGTGGTCGCCCGTCTGTGCGACGTGAGCGTCCGCTACGACCGTCGGGGTGCACCCACCGTCTCCGGGATCGACTTCGAGCTCCGTGCCGGCGAGACCCTCGGGCTGGTGGGGGAGTCCGGCTCCGGCAAGTCCACGATCGGACGGGCGCTCGCCGGCCTGGTGCCGGTCGTCGGCGGAACGGTCGAGGTGGACGGCAGCGACCTCCGGACCGCCCGCGGACGACGGCTGCGCGAGATCCGCAGCCGCGTCGGCATCGTGTTCCAGGACCCGGCGTCCTCGCTCAACCCGCGGCAGACCATCGGGTGGAGCATCGCGGAGCCGCTGCTCGTGCACGGCTCGTCGTCGGCCGACCGCGGCGTGCGCGTCCGCGACCTGCTCGAGGCCGTGCAGCTCGACCCGACCTGGGCCGAACGCTTCCCGCACGAGCTCTCCGGCGGACAGCGCCAGCGCGTTGCCGTCGCGCGCGCCCTCGCCCTGCGGCCCGCACTCGTCATCGCCGACGAGCCGACGTCCGCGCTCGACGTGACCGTGCAGGCCGCCGTGCTCGACCTGCTCTCGGCGCTGCAGGACGAGTTCGGGTTCGGCATGCTGCTCATCAGCCACGACCTGGCGGTGGTCCGCCAGCTCGCCGACGAGGTCGTCGTCCTGCACGACGGCCGCGTCGTCGAACGGGGCGTCACGTCGACCGTGTTGGACGACCCGCAGGAGGACTACACGCGCATGCTGCTCGCCGCCGCTCCCGTGGCCGACCCTGCCCGCCAGGCCGAACGCCGGGATGCGTGGCGCGAGCTCGTCGGAGGTGCCTCGTGACCGCGAACGTCGTCGACCGGCCCGTCGCCGCGTCGGCGGGACGCTCGACCGGCCTCCGCGCCGTCGTCCGGCGCGTCCGCCAGGACCGCTGGGCCGTCGTCTCGGCGATCGTCATCGTGGTCTTCCTCGTCGTCGCCGTGTTCGCGCCGGTGATCGCCGCGATCAGCGGACAGGACCCGTACGGGTACAACATCAACGCGCTCAACTCGTTCGGAGCGCCCAAGGGTGCGCTCGGCGGGGTGAGCGGGACGCACTGGTTCGGGGTCGAGCCGCTGACCGGCCGCGACCTGTTCGCGATCGTGACGTACGGTGCGCGGACCTCGCTCGGGATCGGGCTCGCGGCCACCGCGATGTCGATCGTGATCGGCGTGCTCGTCGGCGTCACGACCGGGTTCTTCGGCGGCTGGTACGACCGCGTGCTCTCGCGCGTGGTGGACGTGATGTTCGGCTTCCCGTCGCTGGTCTTCATGATCGCGCTCACCGCGATCGTGCCGACGTCGTTCCCGAAGCCGCTGCTCGTCGTCCTGGTCATCGGGTTCTTCGGCTGGCCGTCCGTCGCGCGCGTGATCCGCGGCCAGACGCTGTCGCTGCGCACCCGGAACTACGTGGTCGCCTCCACCGCGCTCGGCGCCGGACGCTGGCACGTGATCCGGACGCAGCTGCTGCCGAACCTGGCGGCGACGATCACCGTCTACGCGACGATCTCGATCCCGTCGATGATCGGTGCCGAGGCCGCCCTGTCGTTCCTGGCCGTCGGCGTCACACCGCCGACGCCGTCCTGGGGCCGGAGCATCGGCGACGCGATCGGCTGGGTGCAGACCGACCCGATGTACCTCGTCTTCCCCGGCGCCGCGCTGTTCCTGATCACCCTGGCGTTCAACGTCCTCGGCGACGCCCTCCGCGACGCGCTCGACCCCCGAGGAGGCTCCCGGTGAGCACGCTCCGATTCCTGCTCGTCCGCGTGCTCGGTGCCGTCGTCGTGCTGCTCGTCGTCGCCGCGGTGACGTACGCCCTGTTCATGCTGCTGCCGACGAACCCCGCGCGGGCGATCTGTGACAAGCCCTGCACGCCCGACCGGTTGCGCGAGGTGCAGGCGTTCCTCGGTACCGACAAGCCGTGGATCGCGCAGTTCCTGGCGTACCTCGGCGGCATCTTCACCGGGCGGAGCTTCGGCAGCGGCGTCTCCGCGATCCAGTGCGCGGCACCGTGCTTCGGGTACTCCTTCCAGCTGCACGAGAGCGTGACGTCCCTCATCGTCACGCGCCTGCCCGTCACCGCTTCGATCGCGGTCGGGGCGGCCGTGCTGTGGCTCGTCGCCGGCGTCGCCGGCGGAGCGGCCTCGGCACTCCGCCGTGGTTCCGCGCTCGACCGCACCGTGATGGGCATCGCCGTCGCGGGCGTCTCCGCACCGTCCTACCTGGTCGGGCTCCTCGGCATCCTGCTGTTCGGGTTCGTCCTCGGGATCCTGCCGACGAGCGGGTACGTGCCGTTCACCGAGGACCCCGTCGGATGGCTGACGCACCTGATCCTGCCGTGGTGCGTGCTCGCGTTCATCAGCGCGGCGATCTACGCCAGGCTGACCCGCGGCGAGATGCTCGAGGCGATGTCGCAGGACTTCGTCCGGACCGCCCGCGCGAAGGGCATCCGCGAACGCCAGGTGGTCGTGCGGCACGGCCTCCGGACGGCGATCCTGCCCGTGGTGACGCTGTTCGGGCTCGACCTCGGGTCACTGCTCGGCGGGGCGGTCATCACCGAGAAGGTGTTCTCGATGCAGGGCCTCGGGGCGCTGCTCATCGACGCGGTGCACACGCTCGACCTGCAGGTCGTCGTGGGGTTCACGCTGTTCTCGGCGTTCCTCGTGGTGACGGCGAACGTCATCGTCGACGTGGTCTACGCGTTCGTCGACCCGCGGGTGCGGCGCCGGGCGTAGGCGAACGCGGCGCCGATCGGCGCCGCACAACCGAAAACACCCCGAACCACGGGAATCCGTGGTTCGGGGTGCTTTCTGTTGTGCAAAGGCGCGGCGCAGCTGCGCCGCGGCCGCGGCGGCGCAGCCGCCCGCCGCCTCAGAAGTACGTGATGCCGTGCGGGGTCCGGGCCGGCAGGAGCATCGCGCGGAGCCGCACCGCGACCGCCGGGTCCGCCGCACGCAGCAGCCCCGCCGCCGCGAGCGTCACCGGGGACACCGACCCGAGCAGCAGCGCACCGAGGTCCGCCACGTCGAGCGAGACGTCCGGCGCGTCGGACACCCGCGTGACCGTCCCCACGCCGGACGCCACGTCGAGCCGGTACGTCCCCGCGGCGAACCCGAGCGAGTCCGACACCTCGAGCACGATCGACCCGTCGACGGCGTACGGCCGCGAGCGCAGCGTCGCCGGGACGTCGAGCACCCGGAGCCACACGTGGTCCTCCTCGTGGTCGACGTCGTACGCCCGGTTGTCCCCGAGCGCCGTCACGATCGGGTCGTCGAGCCGCGAGCGGTTGTACTTCACGACGTCGTTGAGGTCGATCGAGAGCAGGAACTCCCAGAGCGAGAGGTAGGCGGCATCGGTCGCGTAGACGAGGTCGACGACCTCGACGGCGGTGTCCTTCCCGTCCTGCTTGACCCGCCACGTGACGTACCCGTCGACGACGTCGGACCCGTCGGCCCGGTGCACGGCGGCCCGGACGTCCTTGGCCTTCTCGCCGTCGCCGGTGAACTCGCCGAAGACCACCGGCCAGGTGCCGGTGTTCCGCACCATCGACCCCGGGGTGCGCTCGTGGAACCGCGCGAAGACGTCCTTCCCGACGCCGTCGGCGAGCCAGGCGAGCGGCACGACGGTCACGGTGCCCGTCGTCGGCGCGAGGAACGGGAGCGCACGGTTCCGGCGGACGCTGACGGCGCGCTCGCGGATCGCGCTGCCGAACCCGAAGCGGCGGTAGATCGTGCCCTCCGACGCGGTGAGGGACGCCATCGCGTAGCCCTCTTCGACCCCGCGGGTGAGCGCGTGCGTCATCATCGCGCGGAGGATGCCCCGGCGCCGTTCGGTCGGCCGGACGGTGACCGCGGAAATGGCCTGCGTGTCGACGGAGGACCCGTCGCCCCAGCTGAGCGGCTTGCGGAACCAGGTGAACGTGCCGGCGGGCCAGGTCTCGTCCACGGAACCGGGGAGGGGCTGCCGGACGTACACGCCGAGGAAGGTCTCATGGTCGGCGACGAAGTACGACGCCATCCGCGCAGCGTTCTCCGGTGAGCCGGTGCTCTCGTGGAAGCCCATCGCGACGGCTTCCAGCCAGGCGGCGGTGCGCTCGTCCGGTGCCCCGTCGGCATCGGTGCCGGGGGTGAACTCGCGCAGGTCGAAGCGGTCGGTGAAGTCGTCGTTGATCTGGGCCACGTGCCGACCCTATCGGTGGCGTGTGACGCGCTGCCCTGTCAGGATGCCCACATGGGGGAACGAACGAGACGCGCGGGCCTGGTGCTCGCCGCGCTGACCGCGATGACGCTCTCCGGGTGTGCGGTCCAGGGTGGCCCGGCCGCGCTCGAGACGCCGGGCAGCGCCACACCGGTCAGCACACCGGGCGCCACACCGGGCACGACACCGGGCGGCGCCGGGGACGGGCCGCCGCAGTACTCGCTGAACAAGCGCCACCATGAACGCACCGAGGTCCGTGACGTCGACCGCCCGGCACTCCAGAGCGCCGCGGGCACGGTCCGCCGTGCGCTCGCGGATGCGCCCCGTCCGGTCACCGAGGCGGCAGCACGCCAGGCACTCGCCGACGCCGGCGCACCCGACCCGTGGCTCGTCGTGGACGCGACGACCGGTGCCGTCCGGTTCGAGGCGCAGGTCGACCAGCACGGCTGCCTGGTCGGCGGCGTCGACGAGGACGGCACGGTCACCGCGGAGCCCGACGGCTTCGTGCTCGACGGCGGCTGCCACGCGCTGGACGGCCACTGAGCCGACACCGGTTCAGCGGCGGCCGAGCACCTGCCGGCCGAAGACCGCGCCGAACCGGCCGACGGATCCGATCGACAGTGCCGAGCCGACGGAGCCGACCGACAGGAACGAGCCGACGGACAGCACCGATGCGAACGACCCGATGCTCAGCACGGCGACGCTGCTGAACAGCGCGCCGACGGCGCACCAGGACGCGATCGACGCGATGCTGCGGGACGAAGCGATCGCGCCGACCGAGTCGGTGGACGCGACGGAGCGGCTGTGGGACATGGCCTCACCGTACGCGCGGACGGGAGGCCCGGCTCGCCGCCGCCGCTCGGCCGACGGTCCGTCGGCGGCAGGTCCGGCACTCAGTCGGTCGCGCCCGCCGGCGGGTCGACGAGCAGGCCGACCCGGTCGACCAGGTAGTCCGCGAGCGGCACCGTCGAACCCGCCGTGGGGGACCAGCGGACGAGCGGCACGTCGTCCTGGACGAGGAGCACCCCGCCGCCGTCGACGAGCGTGTCGTCGAGCGGGATCGGCGTCGCGCCGTGGTTCACGGTGTCCCCGGCGTCGAAGTGTCCACGGACGGCGGCAGCCCGGTACGCCCGTCGGGTCTCGGCGGACACCGACTGGAACTGCGCGCGGCCCGGGTCGGTGACCCGCGTGATGGTGCCCGTCGCCCACACCCTCCCGCCGGTCTCGATCGAGGAACCGATGAGCAGCGCGCCGACCCGCCAGACGCGGCCGAGGGACCGGATCGTCGGTTCGCGGTGGATGCCGAGCACGGCCTTCGGCTGCACGTACTCGCCGAGCGCCTCGTCCGGGACGCCGGCGGTCCGGAGCCGTCGTGCCGCGTCGTCGAGCAGCTCGCGGGTCCGCGTCACACCGTCCGTCACGACGCCCGAGCCTAGACCGAGTGCGCTCCACGACGTCGGCCACGACGCCGGTCCCGGTCCCGGCCACGGTCACGGTCCCGGGCCCGCGCACGCCGGCGCCGGACCGAGGAGACGACACCGACCGTCACCATGACCGCGCTGTACGCGAGCAACACGCCCGCGACGGCGGGGATGAGCCAGCTCCGCGAGCCGTTGACGAGCTGGTTGACGTACCCGACCTCGGGGACGCTGTACCAGACGACGCCGCGCACCTGCGCTGCCGTCACCGGCTGCGCATCGGGGGCGGCGTTGTTGTCGCCCTTGAGGACGAACGTGCGGGAGCCGTCGGACGAGGACGCGATCGAGACGACCCGGTGGCTGATCACGGCCGGCTGTCCGGACACGATCTGGTAGGTGACGACGTCCCCGACGTGGATGTCCGCGATCGGCGTGGGGCGCACGACGATCAGCGTGCCCGGGGGCAGCGTCGGCTCCATCGACTGCGTGAGGACGGTCAGCGGCGTCGACCCCGAGGCCTTCGGGACGACGATGAGCACGACCGCCAGTCCGGCGACGAGCAGGAGGAGCCCCGTGCTCGCGCCGAGGACGACCGCGTGCGCGACGGCACGCCAGCCGGTACGCCGGGCCGGGGCGGCGGCGGAGGACGTCAGGCGCCGCATCGGATCGCCGCCCCGTCGTTCTGGGTGAAGAGCGTCAGGGGGCCGCTGCCGGCGACGGTGGTCGTCGCGGTGCCCGCGCTGTCGATGACCTTCACGGTCACCGTGACGGTGCCGCTCGACGCGACGCTCTTGGGGATGTCCTGCGGCGCGAGGGTGATCCGCGCGGAGTAGTCCTGCGCCTTCTGCCCGACCATCGTGGTGCCGACGAACGCCGCGTACCAGGTGTCCGTCGGACGGGACGACGCCGGCCAGGTGACGTCGACGTAGTTCCCGCTGTGGTCGGTGCACGTGAGCGCTGCCGCCGCGGCGGACGTGTTGAGGTAGAAGCCGCCCTGCAGGACGCCTGAGGTCCACGTGCCCGCGGTGAGTGTGAGGTTGACGTTGACGTTCGTGGTGGTGGAGGCCGGCGCAGATGACGTCGGCGTGCTGCGCGTGCACCAGACGGCGCTGGCACCGGCGGCGAGCTTCGACGACATGCTCGGGAGCGATGCCCAGGTGCCCGTGACGGAACCGCTGCCGACGGCCGTCGAATCGGTGCAGGCCGCAGCCGATGCGACCGGCCACGCGACGACGGTGACTGCCTGTGCGAGAGCGGTCGAGCTGCCGGACACGACGGAGACGGTGGTCGAGGTGGTCCCGGCGATCGACCCGGAGTTGGTGAACGTGACCGGCTTCGTCACGGAGGTCACGGTGGACGAGAACGTCGTCGTGATCGCACTCGTGCCGCTGATCGACGCGGAGACCTTGCCGATCGTGACGCTGGACGCCGTCGTGGCGGTGGCAGTCCACAGCGCCCACGCCGCGCTCGACCCGCCGGCGACGAACACCGCGGTGAGGAGTGCGGCGAGGAGCACGCGGAACCGGCGGCTCACGACGCCACCTGCGTCCCGGTGACGGTGAGCGTGAAGTCGGTGACGGCGCCGGCGACGGACTGGGGGGCGTCGGCGTCGAGGTCGAGTTCGACGCAGCCGATCCCGCTGGCGCCGACGGGGAGCGTGTAGTAGCCGCTGCCCGTGTCGAACGCCGCGACGCGGGCGCTGGCACCGGAGAGTCCGGTCCGGCAGTCCGCGGCGGTCGCGACGACGGACAGCTTCAGGGTCTCCTCACCCAGCACGGTCGCACTGGAGGCGCTGGTCGCGTACGCCACGGTCGTCGCGGTGGTCGCGACCCGCATCGAGAGCGGGACGGTGCCCGTGTTCGCGACGGTGAAGGTCCCGGTCACGCCGGTCCCGGGTGCGAGGACCGCGGTGTTCATCGCCGTCAGCGCACCGACGCGGATGGTGGCCGTCCCGGACTTCACGGTCGACGCCGTGGTGCTCGCCGCGCCGTTCCAGAGGGCGTACGTGCCGCCGGTGCCGACCAGCGCGACGACGACCGCGACGACCAGGGCGAGCACCGTCGGCCAGACCCAGCGCGCGCGGCGGGGTGCGCGGTGGCGCCCCGTCCTCGTCGCTGTCCCGGTCATGCTCGTTCCCCTGGTCGTCGTGGTCGTGTGGGTGGACTCGGCGTGGTGAGCGGATCAGGGACCCACCACGCCGAGGCTCAGGACGCGATCGCGGTCTGCGTCAGCGTGAAGGCGAGGGCGCCGACGTTGAGCGTGCCGCCCTGGCCGTTCGTCGCGGAGCTCGGCAGGGAGATCGTGAACACGACCTTGACGGTGGAGGTGGACGCCGAGGGCGACACCACGAAGGTGTTCGCGTTCGACGTCGACTGCACGACGGAGGCGCTGGACGACGTGACCGCGAGGGTCTTCGTGGTGGCCGCGAGGAGTGTGGCGTCGCCGGTGATGCTCTGGCTGGCGTAGGTCAGGTTCGCCTTGAGGTCCTGACCGGTCGCGCCGATGTTCAGCGTCTGCGTGAACTGGTACGTGTTGCCCGGGACCATGAGCGCGGTCGTCGGGTTGATCGCGGCGGAACGGCCGTTGGTGATGTCGGTCCAAGCGCCGTCGTTGTTGGCGCTCAGGGTCAGGGTGCCCGAGCTGATCGAGGACGCGGCGCTCGAGGCGCTGGCGTTCCAGAGTGCGAAGGTGCCCGCTCCGCCGAGGAGGAGGGCGACGCCGGCGGCGCCGGCGATGGCACCGGTGACGATCTTGTGCATGGGGGTGTCCGTTTCTGCGCAGGGGGGAGCGCTGAAGGCCACGGGCACGGTGGTTCGGGTTGTCGTGCCGGTGGGACGTTGTCATCGACCCAGTGGTTCGAGGGGTCGCGGCTGACCTGTGCCGGGAGTGGATCGCCGGGCTCCGAGGCTCTGAGCGACTCGGGCGGGCTGGATCCGCTCCGGTATCGAATCTAGCCGGTCCCCCAAAGTGCCGACAAGAGGGAACATGCACTCGCATGGACCCAGTCCGGGGGTGATTTTCGTCCCCGACAGTGCGGACATGGTTTGTACCCCGATTCGAGTACGGGTGCGGCGGAATGCCGGACCGACCCATACGGTTGCATCGACCGGAAACGAGGAGGGACCCATGGGCATCGTGCACTGGCTGTTCGACGCGCAGATCGTCATCGGTGACCAGACGGTGCTCTGGCGCGAGGTGATCGGCAACGTCTTCGGTCTGCTCAGTGCGCTCGGTGGCATGCGCCGCAAGGTCTGGGCGTGGCCGGTCGGCATCATCGGGAACGCCCTGCTCTTCACGGTCTTCATGGGGGCGCTCTTCGACACCCCGAACCCGGTCAACCTGCTCGGTCAGGCCGGTCGCCAGGTCATGTTCGTCATCGTGAGCATCTACGGCTGGTACCGGTGGACGCACCGTCCCGCGGAGGCGACGAGCGTGATCGACCCGCGCTGGGCCTCCTGGCGGACCCGTCTCCTGCTCGTCGTCGCCCTGGTGGGCGGCACCGCGGTGCTGACGCCGATCTTCCGCGCGCTCGGCTCGTACGAGCCGGTCTGGTCCGACGCCTGGATCTTCGTCGGCTCGCTCCTCGCCACCTACGGGATGGCGAAGGGTTGGGTGGAGTTCTGGCTCATCTGGGTGGCCGTCGACCTGGTCGGCGTCCCGCTGCTCTTCTCCGCCGGGTACTACGCGTCCGGGCTGATGTACGTCTTCTACGGCGTCTTCACCCTGACCGGCTTCTTCGTCTGGGCGAAGCAGCGCACGAAGCCCCCGGCGGCCCCGGTCACCGTCGGCTGAGCATGCCTCAGCGCCGCCGAGCATGATGGGCGCATGAGCGAAGGCGCCTTCGGCACCGGGTGGCGCGTGTACCGCGCACACCGACGGGAGTTCCTGGACCCGGTCCGGCTCCGTCGTCGCACGATCGTCGGCGCGGCCGTCGCGTTCGTCGCGGGCGCGGTCCTCGTCGTCACCGACCTGCTGACGCCCTGGACCGGCAGCACCCTGGCTGCGTCGCTGGTGATGGCGGTCGCCTGGGCCGGCGCCGTCGGGTGTTTCTCGGCGGCGTTCACGCGGTCCGCCGGCCGTGTCCCCGTGCCGTCCGGGCCCCGCCTGGTCGGGTGGCGGCGTTCCGAGCGCATCGGTCGCCAGTTCGCGGCCCGGCCGCCCGAGCTGTTGCCCGAGGACCGGGACGAGGTCCTCGCGAAGGCGGCCGAGACGATCGGACCGGCGATCGGGAGCATCGACCGGTTGCGGTGGGTGCCGCTCGGATGGCTGGCGGTGTGGATCGGAGCGCTCGTCAGCGGCCTGGCATGGCAGTCCGTGATCGCGCTGCTGTTCCCGCCCGCGTACATGCTGCTGCAGGGCGGGGTGTGGATCGCTGCCGTGGTGTGGCTCGGTCGTGCGGAACTGACCCGCCGCCGGGTCGAGGCCACCCCGCCGTACACGCCCCCGCCCCCGAACGCCGCGCGGAACACGGAGCCGCGCGGCTCGAAGCTCGCCCTCCCCGACGCGTGAGCGGCAAGGCGCCGCGCGAGACGCCGCACGCCGCGCGAGACGCCGCCGAAGAGCGAGGCGTCTCGGCAGGACGGCGGCGCCTCGTGCACACGAGGGCGCCTCGCACGCGCCAGCACGCACCGGAACGGGCGCGACTACACCGGCTGGACGGCCCCCGGTCTGGGTCGAGACACCCGCCCGCCGATGGGGTGGGATGGTCCCGTGGAGACCCTCACTGACGACACGATCGTCGACGAACAGACGACCGCGGAGCGCCTCATCAGGGCCGCCATCCGTGCGTACCGCCTGCACCCCTTCAACCAGGTCGACGCCGCCGTGATCGCGGACGTCGCCGGCCTGCCGCTCGACGCCGTCGCGCGGGCGTTCCCCACGTGGGACGCCCTGCTGCTCGTGACCTACGACCACTGGACGACCCTCCGCGGGTCGACCCGGCTCCGGAAGCCGACGTGCACCATCGACCACGTGCGGATGACCCTCGCCGAGGACGTCGCCGACCCGGGCCTGGTCCGGGTCCTCGCGGGCGTGATCAACATCGCCGGTGCGGACACGACCTTCGCGGGACTGTTCCGGAAGCGCTACGAGGAGTACCTCGGCACGCTGACGGCCGGGCTCCAGCGCGACTTCGACCGCGGTGCGGAGGACTTCGTCGTCCCCGCCGACCGCGCTGCGACGCAGCTCCTCGCGCTCTACGAGGGCCTGCAGATCCAGCTGCTCGTGCGCCCGCACCTCGACGTGCTGGCCGAGTACGACCACGCGGTGCACGCCCTCCGCGAGGGTTGGCGCCGCCGCGAGGTCCCCGCGTGGGACCTCGACCTGATCCCGGCGTCGTCGGCCCCGAGGTCACCGGTCCTGGCGGACTGACCCGCCGGACGTGACGGCCGCCACGGGGCCACCCCGTGACGGACGGGAGGCACGGCGCCTGCCCGCACCGTGCCTCCCGTCCGATCCCCGGTCGCGTTCCTACGCGCGCAACCAGGCCGTCCCCACGCCCGCCAGGGCGCCGTCTGCCACCGGAGCCGAGGCGAGCAACAGCTCACCGGCGGGGAGGTCGTAGGGCTCGTCGCCGAACACCGTCACGCTCGTCCAGCCGTTCGGCCGGCGGAACGCGAGGACGTCGTCGCGACCCGTCTCGAGCCACTCGAGGTGCTCCTCGGACTGCAGCTGCCCGCGGAGACCGAGCGCCTTCCGGTACAGGTTCAGCGTCGAGTCCGGGTCGGTGTCCTCGGCCTCGACGGAGGACGCGCCGAACCAGGCCGGCTGCGGCAGGTGCGAGCCGCCGGGGCCGAAGCCGAACGAGGAACCGGTGCGGGTCCACGGGATCGGGACGCGGCAGCCGTCGCGGCCGACGTCGACGCCCGGGTTCCGGAAGAACGCCGGGTCCTGACGGTCGGCGTCGGGGATGTCGCCGACCTCCTGCAGGCCGAGCTCCTCGCCCTGGTACAGGTACGCGGAACCGGGCAGTGCGAGTTCGAGCAGCGTCGCGGCCTTCGCCCGACGGAGCCCGAGGTCCTGGTCGAGGTCGTCCTGCGAGCCGCCGGCGAGGAGCCAGGCGCCGCCCTGCTTCTCGGTCGTGCCGTTCCGGGCGGGGAGCGCGTAGCGGGTGGCGTGCCGGACGACGTCGTGGTTGGAGAACACCCACGTCGTCGACGAGCCGGACTGCTCGGCGAGGCCGAGGTTGAACTCGATGATGCTGCGGAACGACCCGGCGTCGAAGTCGGCCTCGAGGAGGTCGAAGTTGAACGCCTGCCCGAGCCCGTCGGCGCTCGCGTAGCGGGCGCGGCGGTCCGCGGCGACCCACGCCTCGGCGACGGCGGTGCGTGCCGGCGTGTACTCGTCGAACACCTTCCGCCACTCGGCGTAGATCTCGTGGACGTCGTCCCGGTCCCAGAGCGGGTGCGTGCCGTCCTTCGGCAGTTCGGCGAGCTCCGCCCAGGTCGGCAGCACCTCGCCGAGGTCCTTCGCGAGCCCGTGCGCGACGTCGATGCGGAAGCCGTCGACCCCGCGGTCGGACCAGAAGCGCAGCGTGTGCAGGAAGTCGTCGCGGACCTCGCGGTTCGCCCAGTTCAGGTCGGGCTGCTCCTTCGCGAAGGAGTGCAGGTACCACTGGCCGTCGCCCGCGGCGGTCCAGGCCGGGCCGCCGAAGATCGAGATCCAGTCGGCGGGCGCCGCGCTCTTGTCCGGACCGGTGCCGTCGCGGAAGACGTACCGGTCGCGGGCGGGGGACCCGGCCGGGCTGGCGAGGGCCTCGCGGAACCACGCGTGCCGGTCGCTCGTGTGGTTCGGGACGATGTCGACGATCACCCGGATGCCGGCGCCGTGCAGGGCCTCGACCATCGCGTCGAAGTCGTCGAGGGTCCCGAGCTTCGGGTCCACGTCGCGGTAGTCGTCCACGTCGTAGCCGCCGTCGGCGAGGGCGGACGGGTAGAACGGGCTGAGCCACACCGCCTCGACGCCGAGCGACGCCAGGTACGGCACGCGCTCGGTGATGCCGCGCAGGTCACCGATCCCGTCACCGTTCGCGTCCGCGAAGGAGCGGGGGTAGATCTGGTAGACGCTCGCCTGACGCCACCAGGTCTCGTCGGTGGCGGTGGTCGCGGTGGCCGGCTGGGCCAGGATGTCGGTCATGGGGTCCTCTCGGGGGTCCGGTCGATCACTTGATGGCACCCTGCGTCACGCCCGCCATCACCCATCGCTGGGTGACGAGGTAGACGATGATCGCGGGGGCCATGGCCATCAGGTACGAGGCGAACGACACGTTGTAGTTGTTGCTGAACTGGGTCTGGAAGATCTGCTGGAGCACCGGCAGCGTCTGGAGCGCCGGGTCCGCGGTGATGAGCGCCGGCATCATGTAGTCGTTCCACGAGGCGAGGAAGGCGAAGATGCCGACCGTCGCGCTCATCGGTGCGAGCAGCGGGAACACCAGCTGCCAGAACACCTGCCACGTGCTCGCCCCGTCGATGCGGGCGCTCTCCTCGAGCTCCCCGGGGATCGACCGGAGGAACGCGGTGAAGAGCATCACGCTGAACGACAGCTGGAACATGACGTGCAGGATCGCGACGCCGAACGGGTTGTCGAGCCCCACCATGCCGGTCAGCTTCACCTGCGACAGCGCGAGCACCGGGAACGGCAGGAACATCGCGGCGAGCAGGTAGAAGAACGACCAGCGGAACAGTCGGCGCTCCCAGTTCCGGGCGATCGCGTACGCCGCGAACGACGCCAGCAGGATCGTCCCGACGACGGTGATCGCGGCGACCATCACCGAGACGCCGAACGCCCGCGGGAAGTCGGTCAGCTGCCAGGCCTCGACGAAGCCCTGCACGCTGAACGGCGCCGGCAGCGAGAACGCGTTGCCGTCGACCGCCTGCCCGGTGGTCTTGAACGCCATGCTCAGCGTGACGTAGAGCGGGATCAGGACGGAGAACGCGCAGACGACCAGGACGATCGTCAGGGTCCAGTTGCCCCGACCGCGGCGGCCGTGGGTCTTGTCGGCGTCCACGGAGCGGACGCTGCCGGTGAGTGTGGTGCGGGTGTTGAGCGGTGCTTGGACGGTCATCAGAACGAGGCCTTCCCGCGGGTGGCCCGCAGCTGGACGATGGCGATGACGACGGCGATCACGAAGAAGATCGTCGCGTTCGCCATCTGGTACGAGTAGTCGCCGTTGGAGAACCCGTTGAAGATCGACATCGCGACGCTGGTCGTCGAGGTGCCGGGGCCGCCGTTCGTGAGACCGACGATGACGTCGTACGCGTTCAGGAAGTTCTTGAACCCGATGACGAGGTTGATGACGATGTAGCCCGCGGTGAGCGGCACCGTGATCGAGAGCAGCTGCCGCCATGACGACGCGCCGTCGAGCGATGCCGCCTCGTACACGTCACCGGGGATCGACAGCACGCCGGCGATGTAGATGAGGAGCGTCGACGGGATCGCCTGCCACGCGGTGACGATGACGATCGCGATCCACGCCAGGTCCGGGTTCGCGAGGATGCTCTGCTCGAGCGGGCCGAAACCGAGCGCGGTCGCCGCGGCCGGCAGGCTGTTCGAGAACAGGAACGAGAACACGTAGGCGATGACGATGCCGGAGATCACCATCGGCAGGACGAACACCGCGCGGAGTGCGATCTTCCCGCGGATCTTGGACGTCAGGCCGATGGCGAGCAGGAACGCGATCGCGTTCACCAGCAGGACCGTGACGAGCGCGAAGCCCATCGTGAAGAGGTACGCCTGCAGGATCGCGGGGTCGGAGAACACGGCGCGGTAGTTCGTCAGCCCGATGAACCCGAACTCGCCGAACCCGACGGAGTCGGTGAAGCTCAGGACGATGCCCATCACGGCCGGCAGCGTGATCGCCAGCGTGAAGATGACGAGCGTCGGCAGGAGGAACGCGAGGAAGACCGGGTCGAGTCGCCGCCGTGGACGGCGCATGCCGGCCGGGAGGCCCGGTGCGGCTCCGCCACGGCGGCTGCGGTCCGCCGTCGTGATCGATTCAGTGGTCGTGGTTGCCATTCGTCGACTCCTTAGGCGGACCGGAGCGCGAGCCGCGCCCAGTCGGCGTCGAGGGTGCGGAGCTGCCGCGCGGGGTCGCCGCCCAGGGCGATCGCCTGGGCGTAGTTCGCGACGGGGATCTCGGCGGGGATGAGCTGCGAGGCGCCGAGGGAGAACGCGGCGGAGTCGTAGAACGACTGCATGCCGGCGAGCGCGGGGTTCGAGGCCGGCGGGGCGTCCTTCCGGACGCCGAAGCCGTTGTTGTCCGCGTTGTACTTGTCGTTGACCTTCGGCTGCATCAGGAAGGTCAGGAAGTCGCGGGCGGCTTCCTGCTTCTTCGACTGCTCCGGGATCCAGAGGGCGAGGTCGACGTTCACCCGGACCTTCCGGTCGTCGGGGTCGTCGGTGACGGGCAGCGGGAACGTGCCGAGGTCCATGTTCTTCGTGGTCTTCGCGATCTCGCCGAGTGCCCACGGTCCCTGCATGTACATCGCGGCCTTGCCCTGGGCGAACGCCAGGTTGCCGTCGCCGTACCCACGGCTGGCGGCGTCCTTGTTCGACCACTTCGCGAGCTGCGTCATGCGCTGCATCGGCATCGCGAAGTCCTTCTCGAACGACACCTTCGAGTCCTTGCCGACGCTCGTGCCCTCACGCTGCAGGGACGTGAAGGTCGCCGGCACGTCGAGTGCACCGCCGATGCTGTAGTCGAACATCCCCTGGGCGATCGTCCACGTGTCCTTGTAGGTGTTGTAGAACGGCGTGACCCCGGCGGCGGTGAGCTTGTCGCAGACGGCGGCGAGCTCGGTCCAGGTGGTGGGGACCTCGACGCCGTTGTCGGCGAACAGCTGCTTGTTGTAGATCACGCTGGCGGACATCACCGAGTAGGGGAGTGCGCTCTTGCGGCCCGGGTAGTCCGCGGTCTGCTCCATGAGCGGCCACAGGTCGGGGTTGATCGTGTCCGCCTGCTCGAGGTCGGACAGGTCGGTGAGGGCCCCGTGCTCGACGAACGGCACGACCGAGAAGTTGTAGTTCCAGCACCCGAGGTCCGGCGGCGCGTTCCGCACGAAGTTCGCGGACATGTTCGACGTCGAGTCGCGGATCACCCGCACGCTCGACTGGCTGTCGTGGAACTGGGCGATCAGGTCGTCGAAGTACCCGATGACCTCGGGCTTCGACACGTAGAACGTGATCGTCTCGGGTCGCTTCGATGTCGATCCGATCGGGGCGCACCCGGCGAGTGCGAAACCGCTGGCGATGCCGCCGGCCCCCAGCAGGAACGACCGTCGGCTGACCCCCGCGGTGTTCCGAGTCGTGGCGTGTTGCTTCACGTCGTCTCCGTCCGTCCGGACCCGGCGTCCCTGCCGTTCCGGAATCGCGGACCGGCTCCGGTGCCGCCCGCAGGACTAAATGTAGCGAGAAAATCTAATAGCGCAAGGAACTCGCGTCGCGGTAGTGTCACGACATGCCGCAGCGCCGTGGAACCGCACGCGGGTCGAGTGCCGAGATCGTGCTCGACCATGCGTTCGCCGCGCGCGCCTTCACCGCGACAGAGGCGATGGACGCCACGGGCCTGACCCGCTCCACCGTGCTCGCGGCCTGCGACGAACTCGTCCGGCTCGGCTGGATCCGCGAGCTCGACGACGCCCGCGCGGCGGGGGAGTACCGGATGGGACGGCCGGCCCGGCGGTACGGGCTCGACGAGCGCGCGGGCGTGGTCGTCGGCATCGACGCCGGGCAGCACCGGATCGCGGTGCTCGTCGCCGACCTGCGCGGGACCGTGCTCGGGCGTGCCTCCGGCGACCTCGGGGAGGCCGGCCTCGACGTCCCCGTCCGGCTCGGCGTCATCCGGGACACGGTCGCACGCGCACTGGCGGCGGCCGCGGTCCCCGGCGACGACGTCCTGGTCACCACCGTCGGGGTCCCCGCGCCCGTCGATGCCGTCGGTGCCTCGCCGGCCGACGACGGCGGCTACTGGGCGGCGATGAACCCCGGCTTCGGGGCGGTGCTCCGGCAGGGCACCGTCGTGGTCGAGAACGACGCGAACCTCGCGGCCGTCGCCGAACGCGGTGCCGGTGGCGACGGTTCGTTCGCCGCACTGCTCGCCGGCGAACGGTTCGGCACCGGGCTCGTGGTCGACGGCACCCTGCTCCGCGGCGCACACGGCGGCGCGGGTGAGATGCGCGTGCTCGACCTGGTGGCCGGCGTCGGCTCGCCCGAGGGACTCGGGAGCACGGCTCGGGTGCTCGCCGCCGAGGCGGTCGCGGACGGTCGCGTGCTCCCCGGCACCCCGCTCGCCGCGGCCCCGGACGGCATCGACGCAGCGGCGCTGTTCGCCGCCGCCGAGGCCGGCGACGCCGTCGCGGTCGAGCTCGTCGAACGGCTCGGCGACCGGCTCGCCCGGGTCTGCGTGGTGCTCGCGAGCCTGCTCGACATCGACCGCGTCGTGGTCGCCGGCGCCATCGCCGAGCCGGCGGAGGTCGTCATCGCCCACGCCCGCCGGCTGCTCGACACGTGGCACTACGACCCCGTGCCGACGATCGTCGCGTCGACGCTCGGCGCGGACGTCGTCGTCCGCGGTGCCATCGCGCTGGCGCTCGACGTGGTGCGCGAGGCACCGCTCGCGCTCAGTCTGCCCGGGCGGACCGCGATCGTCGCGTGACGGCGACGGTGACGGTGACGGTGACCGTCGCGGTGACTGCGGCCACGCGCGTGCGGGTCAGCGCCGCCGCCAGGAGAGCACCTGCCGGACGGTGACCTTCGACCCGTACTGGGCGACCGAGTGCCGGAACAGGTACTGCGCGAACCAGAGCAGCACGAACGCGACGGCGAACACCTCGACGATGCAGACCACCGACTCCACCGGGGACAGCGCACCGACCGCGTTCCGCACCATCGCGGTGACCGGGGTGAACGTCGGGAAGTACGTGAAGAAGGTGGCGACCGGCGACGACGGGCTCGTCATCACGAAGAACGCCGCGTAGACCGGGATGATCAGCGAGAAGATCGCCGCCGACTGCAGCGTCGAGGCGTCCTTGATCGAGGGGACCGCGGCGCCGACGGTCACGAAGAGCGCCGAGGCGAGCAGTACCCCGCCGAGCAGCAGCAGGGCGCCGACGAGCATCCGCCACGGGTCGATGACGACGTCCCCGACCCGGTCGGCGACGAGCGGGACGACGACCACGAGCGAGAGCAGGCCGGGCACCAGGAACACCCCGATCTGGACCAGACAGACCAGCAGCATCGCGACGACCTTGCCGCGGATGAGGTCCCCGGCGGTCACCGTGGTGAGGATCATCTCGGAGATGCGGTTCTCCTTCTCCTCCACGACCACCGTCACCATGCGGGCGGCGAGCAGGATCACCAGGCCGAAGAACGCGGCGACGTAGACCAACGGCGGCACGATCGACAGCCACCCGGGCGCGACCTTCCCGTTCGCGTAGGCCGTCACGTCCGCGGTCGGTGGGGAGCGGAGGATGCTGACCGCCTCCGGGTCGTCGACCTCCGCGGCCACGCTCTGCTCGAGCACGCGCTGCGCGAGCGATGAGTACCCGCCGTTCTCGAACAGCCCGCGGTCCTTCGCGGTCACCGTGATCGAGTCCGTCGACGGGGACTCGGGGAACACGACGAGCGCGTCGAGCCGGCCGGCGATCACGTCGGCCCGGTCCCCGGACGGATCGGTGGACGGGGTCCCGCCCCAGCGTGCCGCGACGGACTCCGAGACCAGGCCGGAGTGGTCGACGTAGTGGAACGGGGTCTTCGTCGCCGACGAGCTCGAGACCGCGGAGTCCGTGCCGGCGGCCTGCCCGACCCCGACGAGCAGGGACACCACGATGATGACGAACGGGAGCGCGAGGGTGCCGATCCAGAACGCGGGCTTCTTGACCGCGCGGACGAACTCGAACCGGATGACGGTGCCGATGCGGCTCATCGTGCTCCTCCCGCCATGCGCTCGTCGGCGCCCGCGTCGTGGCCGTAGACCTGCACGAAGATCTCGTCGAGCGGGATCCGGCGCATCTCGAAGCCGGTGACGTGCACGCCCGCGGCGACCAGCGACGCCAGGATGTCCGACCCGTCCGCTGCTGCCGACGTCGAGGGCACGAGGTAGGCAACGTGCCCCTCGTGCCGGGCGAGCTTGTAGCGCGGGGACGACGGGACCGGACCGTCGAGGGCGACCTTCGCGACGGCGCCGCCGAAGGTGTCCTGCACCTCGGGGATGGAGCCGTACGCGGCCGCGGTGCCGTCCTTGAGCAGGAGGATCCGGTCGCAGAGCCGCTCGACCTCGTCCATGTGGTGCGTCACGAGGATCACCGTCGCACCGTCGGCCTTCCGCTCGTCGACCAGGTCGAGCAGCAGCCGGCGGTTCACCGGGTCGAGGCCCTTCGTCGGCTCGTCGAGGATGAGCAGGCGCGGCCGGTCCATGATCGTGATCCCGAGCTGGACCTTCTGCTGCTGCCCGCCGGAGAGCTTGTCCACGCGGGCCTTCGCCCGGTCCGCGAGCCCGACCCGCGCCAGGTAGTCCATCGACCAGGCCGTCGCCGCGGGGCGCTTCATGCCGCGGAGCGCCGCGAAGTACGTCATCACGTCGAGGACGGACTCCTTGCGGTACAGCCCGCGCTCCTCGGGGAGGTACCCGATCCCACCGGTGGCCGGCCGGTACGGGTGCCCGTCGATCGTGAGCGTGCCCGAGGTCGGCGACGTGATGCCGAGCAGCGCGCGGATCGTCGTCGTCTTGCCGGAGCCGTTGCTGCCGAGGAGCCCGAAGGTCTCACCGGGGGCGATGTCGAACGAGAGCCCGTCCACCACCGCACGGTCCCCGAACCGCATCACGAAGTCCTGCACGCTGATGCTCGCCCCGGCCATGGAGCCCCCTTCTCGCTCCGCCGACCCTACCGGCCGCCGCTGAACCGCCCCCTCCGGGGACGGTCCGGATCGACGCTGACTACCGGCCGAGGGGCACCAGGCGCGCCAACTGCGTGACGTGACCGGGCTCGAGCTCCTCGAGCGACGCGACACCGAGCAGGCGCATGGTGCGCTCGATCTGTTCGGAGAGGATCTGGATCATCCGGTCCACCCCGGCCTCGCCACCCGCCATCAGCCCGTAGAGGTACGCCCGGCCGACCATCGTGTACCGCGCACCGAGGGCGACGGCGGCGACGATGTCCGCGCCGGACATGATGCCCGTGTCCAGGTGCACTTCGGTGTCGTTCCCCACCTCTTTCACGACCTGCGGCAGCAGGTGGAACGGCACCGGGGCGCGGTCGAGCTGTCGGCCGCCGTGGTTCGAGAGCGTGATGCCGTCGACACCCATGTCGGCCAGACGCTTCGCGTCCGCCAGGGACTGGACGCCCTTGACGACGACCTTGCCCTTCCACTGCGAGCGGATCCAGGCGAGGTCCTCGTAGGTGACGGTCGGGTCGAACATGTGGTCGAGGAGCTCCCCGACGGTGCCGGACCAGCGGTCGAGCGAGGCGAACGCCAGCGGCTCGGTGGTGAGGAAGTCGAACCACCACCACGGCCGCGGGATCGCGTTCACGATGGTCTTCACGCCGAGCTGCGGCGGGATCGAGAACCCGTTGCGCTTGTCGCGGAGCCGCGCTCCCGCGACGGGCACGTCGACGGTGACGAGGAGCGTGTCGAACCCGGCCTTCTCGGCGCGGGACACGAGCGCCATCGACTTCTCGCGGTCCTTCCACATGTAGAGCTGGAACCAGTTCCGGCCGTGCGGGTTGGCGTCGCGGACGTCCTCGATCGCGGTGGTGCCCATCGTGGAGAGCGCGAACGGGATGCCCGCGCGTCCGGCGGCGCGGGCTCCGGCCCGCTCGCCCTCGGTCTGCATCATCCGCGTGAACCCGGTCGGCGCGATGCCGAACGGGTACGCGACCGGCGACCCGAGCACGTCCCAGGAGGTGTCGACCGAGGACACGTCGCGCAGGATCGCGGGCGTGAACTCGATGTCCTCGAACGCCTGGCGCGCACGGGCGAGTGAGATCTCCGCCTCGGCGGCGCCCTCGGTGTAGTCGAACGCGGCACGCGGGGTGCGGCGCTCGGCGATGTCCCGGAGGTCCCAGATCGTCAGCGCCCGGTCGAGCCGCCGACGCCGGGCGTTCAGGTCCGGCTTCTTGAACTGCATGAGCGGCGCGAGGTCGCGCACCGTCGGCAGCTGCCGCTTGACCTTCGGCCGTGCGGTCGACGCGCTCCCCGGCCCGGGGAACGGTGCTCCGGTCGCGGGGTCGATGCGCTTGCCGTCGTCGGTGGTGGTCATGCGTGGCTCCTGACGTTGGTCCGGTCGGGTTCGGCGCGCGACGGCGCCGTGGGGGAGTAGCGCACGGGCTCGACGGTCCGCGCGACGATGCTCCGGAGTGCCTCCAGTGAAGCCCCTCCGAGGCCTGCGAGTCCAGCGGCGCGCGCCTGGACGAGCACGTTGCCGAGCGCCGTGGCCTCGACGGGGCCCGCCAGGACGGGCAGCCCGGTGCGGTCCGCGGTGAGCTGGCAGAGCAGCCGGTTCTGCGATCCGCCGCCGACGACGTGCACGACGCGGATGTCCTTGCCCGTCACTTCGGTGATCGTCCGCAGCGTGGACGCGTAGGCCGCGGCGAGTGACTCGAGGATCGACCGCACGAACTCCGCGCGGGTCGTCGGTGCGGGGAGACCGTGCGCCGAGCACCAGGCCGCGATCCTGGTCGGCATGTCGCCGGGCGGCGTGAACGACTCGTCCGCGGGGTCGAAGACGGTGACCGGGGTGGTGACGGCCGCGGCGGAGGCGATGAGGGCCTCCAGGTCGATGTTCGCGCCGCCACGTTCCCAGGTCCGGACGCTCTCGGAGAGCAGCCAGAGCCCGGACACGTTCTTGAGGAACCGGACCCGGCCGTCGACGCCGCCCTCGTTCGTGCAGTTCGCGTCGCGCGCCGCGTCCGACAGGACGGGCGCGTCGAGCTCGACGCCGACCAGGGACCAGGTGCCGGAGGAGATGTACGCGAAGTCCGGTTCGGTCGCGGGGACCGCGACGACCGCGGAGGCCGTGTCGTGCGACCCGACGAGCGTGACGGGCGCGCTGCGCCGACCGGTCCTGGCGCCGACCAGGTCGGCGACGGCCGGCAGCAGGGGGCCGAGTCGGTCTCCCGGATCGCGCAGGGTGGGCAGCAACCCGGCCGGGAGGCTCGCGGCAGCCCGCAACGCCGGGTCCCACCCACGCGTGGTGGCGTTCAGGGCCCCGGTCGTCGATGCGTTCGTGCGCTCGGCCGCCTCGACGCCGGTGAGCCAGTACCCGAGGAGGTCCGGGACGAGCAGGGCACGGTCGGCTCCGCCGACCGCCGGGTCCGCGGCCCACTGGAACAGCGTGTTGAACGGCAGGTGCTGCAGGCCGTTCCGGCGGTACAGCTCGGCGGCGTCCATGCGCGCGTGCACCTCGGCGACCCCGCGCTCGTGCCGCTCGTCGCGGTAGGCGTACGGCAGCCCGAGCAGCCGGCCGTCACGGAGCAGGCCGTAGTCCACCGCCCAGGAGTCGATGCCGATGCTGGCGATGTCCGGATGCCGGGCGACGGCCTCGCGCAGCCCGACGGTCACCTGCCGGTAGAGCTCGACGACGTCCCAGTGCAGGGCGTCCCGGTCGTGCTCGTGGAGCGTCACCGGACCGTTCGGGAACCGGGCGACGTGCTCCATCCGCACGCCGTCCGTGTCGACGTGCCCGACGATCACCCGGCCGCTCGTGGCGCCGAGGTCGACCGCGGCCACGCTGCCGCTGCTGCTGGCCATGGCGCTAGCGCAGGAACGCCGCGGCGACGCCCGCGTCCACGGGCACGTGCAGCCCCGTGGTGTGCGAGAAGTCGTCCGTGCAGATCGCGTAGACGGCGTTCGCGACGTTCTCCGGCACGACCTCGCGCTTGAGGATCGTCCGCTGGGCGTAGAACTTCCCGAGGTCCTGTTCCTCGATGCCGTAGGTCTTCGCGCGGTTCGCACCCCAGCCGGACGCGAAGATGCCCGAGCCGCGGACCACCCCGTCGGGGTTGATGCCGTTGACGCGGACCCCGTGCTCGCCGAGCTCGGCCGCCAGGAGTCGCACCTGGTGCGCCTGGTCGGCCTTCGTGGCGGAGTAGGCGATGTTGTTCGGGCCGGCGAACACCGAGTTCTTGCTCGAGATGTAGACGATGTCGCCGCCGAGCCCCTGCTCGATGAGGACCTTCGCGGCGGCCTTGGACACCAGGAACGAGCCCTTCGCCATCACGTCGTGCTGCAGGTCCCAGTCCTGCTCGGTGGTCTCCAGCAGGGACTTCGACAGGCTCAGCCCGGCGTTGTTGACGACGAGGTCGAGGCCGCCGAAGTGCAGCAGGGTCTCCTGGACCGCACGCTCGATGTCGGCGGCGCTCGTGACGTTCGCGCTGACGCCGATCGCCCGGTCGGTGTTGCCGATCTCCGTCGCGGTCGCCTGTGCCTTCTCGAGGTCGAGGTCCGCGATGACCACCGCCGCCCCCTCGGCCGCGAGACGCTTCGCGATCGCCTTGCCGATGCCGCTCGCCGCGCCGGTGACCAGGGCGATACGGGTGGCGAGCTTCGCCGGTGCGGGCATCCGCTGGAGCTTCGCCTCTTCGAGGGCCCAGTACTCGATGCGGAACTTCTCGGCCTCGTCGATCGGGGCGTAGGTGCTGAGGGACTCCGCGCCGCGCATGACGTTGATCGCGTTGCCGTAGAACTCGCCGGCGACGCGGGCGGTCTGGGCGTCCTTGCCGTAGGAGAACATCCCGACGCCGGGGACCAGCACGATGAGCGGGTCGGCACCACGGATCGCGGGGGACTGCTCGTCGGCGTGCCGGTCGTAGTACGCCTGGTAGTCCTCGCGGTAGGTCGTGTGCAGCTCGTGCAGGCGTTCGATCTGCTCCTCGGCGGTGGCCGTCGCGGGCAGGTCGAGGATGAGCGGCTTCACCTTGGTGCGGAGGAAGTGGTCCGGGCAGCTCGTGCCCAGGGCCGCGAGTTCCTCGGCGCGTGCGGACGCCAGGAAGTCGAGGACGGCGTCGCTGTCGGTGAAGCTCCCCACGACCGGCTTGTCGTGGCCGGCGATGCCGCGGATCGTCGGAGCGAGCGCAGCCGCACGGGCACGTCGATCGTCGACGGGCAACGCCTCGAAGCCCCGGCGGACCGGGCCGAACGGGTCCGCTGCGCCGTGCTGTGCGATGTACTGCTCCGCGGTGTCGATGATCCAGCGGGAGTTGCGCTCGGCCTCGTCGCTGGTGTCACCCCACGCCGTGATGCCGTGCCCGCCGAGGATCGTGCCGATCGCCTCCGGGTGGTCGCGCTTGATCGCGGCGATGTCGAGCCCGAGCTGGAACCCCGGACGGCGCCACGGGACCCACACCACCTTCTGGCCGAAGACCGTCTCGGTCAGGGCCGGGCCGTCGGCCGCGGTGGCGATGGCGATGCCGGCGTCCGGGTGCAGATGGTCCACGTGCGGGGCGTCGACGAGTGCGTGCATCGCCGTGTCGATCGACGGCGCGGCGCCGCCCTTGCCGTGCAGGCAGAAGTCGAACGCGGCGACCATCTCGTCCTCGCGCTCGACGCCTGGATAGACGTCCTGGAGCGCGCGGACCCGGTCGACCCGCAGCACCGCGAGGCCAGCGGGGGTCAGCGTCCCGAGGTCGCCCCCGGAGCCCTTCACCCACAGCAGCTCCACCGGTTCGCCGGTCACCGGGTCGGTGGCGGTGCCCTTCGCGGAGGTGTTCCCGCCGGCGTAGTTCGTGATGCGGGGATCGGAGCCGAGCGCGTTCGACCGCGCGATGAGGGCACCGATCGTGGTGTCTGCGTCGGTGTCGTGCGTGGCGGGGTCCACCCGGGCCTCCAGGCTGTTGCTCATGGTCACGCGCCCCAACCGGCCTGGACGCCGCCGACACGCTCGTCGGCGATCGTGCGCTGGTAGCCGGAGTCGAGGTAGGCGCGCATCGGGTTCGCGGGGAGTCCGCGGGACTCGCGCCAGGCGGCGAGGTCCTGCCGGACGTCCGTCTGGAACGCGTCCATGAAGATCTCGTTCGCGCCGAGGACGTCGTGGGCTTCCTGCGCGGCGGTCAACGCGACGCGGTCGAGCAGCAGCGCACGGGCGGTCATCTCCTGCACGTTCAGCACCGAGCGGATCTGGCCGGGGATCTTGTCCTCGACGTTGTGGCACTGGTCGAGCATGAACGCCACATCGGGGTTGTCGTAGCCGCCGCCGCGGACGACCTCGACCAGGATGCGGAACAGCTGGTACGGGTCGGCGGCGCCGACGATCAGGTCGTCGTCCGCGTAGAAGCGCGAGTTGAAGTCGAAGGAACCGAGCTTCCCGAGACGCAGGAGCTGCATCACGATGAACTCGATGTTCGTGCCGGGGGCGTGGTGGCCGGTGTCGAGGCAGACCATCGCCTTGTCGCCGAGCGCGCTCGTCTGGACGTAGCTGGTGCCCCAGTCCGGGACGTCCGTGTGGTAGAACGCCGGCTCGAAGAACTTGTACTCGAGCACCAGGCGCTGGTCGTCCCCGAGCCGGTCGTAGATCGTCGACAGGGAGTCGTGCAGGCGGTCCTGGCGGCTCCGCATGTCCTCCTGTCCCGGGTAGTTCGAGCCCTCGGCGAGCCAGATCTTCAGGTCACGGCTGCCGGTGGCGTCCATCACGTCGATGCAGCGGAGGTGGTGGTCGATCGCCTTCTGCCGGATCGACTCGTCGACGTGGGTCAGTGCGCCGAACTTGTAGTCGTCGTCCTGGAACGTGTTCGAGTTGACGGTGCCGAGGGAGACCCCGTGCTCCTGCGCGTGACGCTTCAGGTCCGCGAAGTCGTCGACGACGTCCCACGGGATGTGGAGCGCGACGGTGGGGGCGAGCCCGGTGTACCGGTGCACCTGCGCGGCGTCCGCGATCTTCTCGTAGGGGTCGCGCGGGGTGCCGGGTGTGCTGAACACCTTGAAGCGGGTGCCGGAGTTGCCGAAGGCCCAGGACGGGAGTTCGATCTGCTGGCGCGCCAGTTGTTCGGCGACGGAGCTGAAGCTCGCTGATGTCATCGTGTCACTTCCTCGTGTGCGATTGAATCGTTTCATACGGTAGTCGTCGGCGGAGCGCGGCGCAAGCGGTGCGGCGTGCGCGCCTGTCGCGTAAGCGGTGCGGATCGCTTCCGCACAACCAAAAGCGTTCCGCACCGCGAGATCCCGTGGTGCGAGGTGGTTTCGGTTGTGCGAACGGCCGCGGGCCGCGGGCCGGCCGGGCCGGGCGGCCGGGCGGCCGGGCCGGGCCGGGCGGCCGGGCGGCCGGGCCGGGCCGGGCCGCCCGGCGGGTCCGCCCGGCCTACCCGGCGGGTCCGCCCGGCCTACCCCGCGGGGACCGCGGCCGGCGCACGCAGCTCGTGCGTACCGCCGCCGAGCCGTTGCTCGTCGAGGCCGGGCAGCCGCACGACGGCGGTCACGCCGTCCGGGATCGTCGCCTGCACCTGGAGCTCGCCGTCGATCACCTCCCACCGCACCGCGATCCGCCCGCGTACGCTCTCGAGTGAGGTGGATGCCCACGTCAGGCCCCCGCCGGGCTGCGGCGCGATCAGCACCGACGCGTACCCGGGCTCCAGCGGCGCGAGGCCACCCACCACGCGGTGCATCCAGTCCGCCACGGCACCGAGTGCGTAGTGGTTGAAGGAGGTCATCTCGCCCGGGTTGATCGTGCCGTCGGGGAGCATCGAGTCCCAGCGCTCCCAGACCGTCGTCGCCCCCATGGTCACCGGGTACAGCCACGACGGGCACTCCGTCTGCAGCAGCAGCCGGTATGCGTCGTCGATGTGACCCGTCTGCGTCAGCGCGTCCGTGATGAACGGCGTGCCGGCGAAGCCCGTCGAGATCCGGTACCCCGACGCGGCCGCAAGCTCCGCGAGTCGGTCACCGGCCGCCGCGGTTTCCTCGTCCGACAGGATCCGGAACACGATGGCGAGCGCGTAGACGGTGGTGCAGTCGGACGTGATCCGTCCGCCCGTCACGTAGTGCTCCCGGAACGCGGCCTGGAGGCTCGTGGCCAGCTCCTGGGCCTCGCTCGCCTCCGCCTCGTGGCCGGTCAAGCGCGCCGCCTGCGCCACCAGGGTCGCGCTGCGGTACGCGCACGCCGTCGCGACGACGCCCGGGTCGGCCTTCGCCTTCGCCGCGTCCTCCGGCGGGGCGTCGGGGTCGAGCCAGTCGCCGAACTGGAACACCGTGTCCCAGAGGCCCTGGGGCGACAGGTGGTCCTTGATCCGACGCAGGTGCGCGACCATCGAGTCGAGCTGTTCTTCGAGTACGGCGGTGTCACCGTAGGCCTGGTAGAGCGTCCACGGCACCCAGACCCCGGCGTCGGACCAGATCGCGGTGGCGTCTGGCTTGCCGAAGTCCTCGGCGGGGGAGTACTTCAGCACGTCCGGCACCACGAACGGGATGACCCCGTCGGCATGCTGCTGCTCGAGCCACACGTCGCGAAGCCAGTCGCCGAGGAACGCCCTGGTGTCGAACAGGTACGACGCCGTCGGAGCGAACGCCGCGATGTCGCCCGTCCAGCCGAGGCGCTCGTCACGCTGTGGGCAGTCCGTCGGGACGCTCAGGAAGTTGCCCTGCATGCCCCGGACGACGTTGTCGTGGAAGGTGTTGAGCAGGTCGTGGCTCGATTCGAACGTGCCGGTCCTGGTGAGGTCGGAGCCCACCTGCACCGCGACCAGTGCCGTCCGGAGCTCGTCGAGGGTGCCTGGCCAGCCCTCGACGGACGCGTACCGGAAGCCGTGGAACGTGAAGCGGGGCTCGAAGCGGTCCTCCGCAGCGCCGCTCAGGGTGAGGTGGTCCGTCGCCTTCGCCGTGCGCAGCGGGCGCGTGCCGAGCTCGTCGTGCTCGAGCACCTCGGCGTGCTTGATCGTCAGGACGGTGCCGGCCGGACCGGAGGCGACGACGCGGAGCCAGCCGACCAGGTTCACGCCGAAGTCGACCAGTGTCGCGCCGGACGGGCTCGTCCAGACCTCGACCGGGGTGATCTCGGCGAGCGGTCGGACCGGCGGGACCGTGTCGGCGACGAGCTCGCGGTCGCCGATGTCGACCGTGTGGACCGTCGTCGTCGTGCCGGCGTGTCCGTCGGTGCTCGGCGTCGTCACCGTGCCGGGCGTCAGGAAGCTGCCGTCGCGGAGGCGGCCGTCGATGTCCTCACCGTCGTAGAGCTGGTCGGCGGTGATCGCGCTCGACAGTGCCTGCCAGTCGGTGTCCGTGGCGACGGTCTGTACGTGGCCGTCCTCGAACTCGATGCGGAGCTCGGCGAACCCGGCGCGTTCGTCCGTGTACCAGCCGCCACCGCCGCCCCATGCGAGCCGTCCGGCCGCCCAGCCGTTGCCGATGACGAGTGCGAGCACGACCGCCGCACCCGGGGCTGTCGAGCGCAGGTGCGAGAGCACATCGTGCGAGGCGACGCGGATGCGCCACTCGTAGCTCGTCCACCCGGGCTCGAGCAGGTGGTCGGAGACCCGGGTCCCGCCGAGCCACGCCTCGACGACGCCGAGGGCGCTGACGTCGAGGGTCGCTCTGCGGACGGCGCCGTGGCCGTCGTCGATGGTGAACTCCCGGCGCAGGATCGGAGCGCTGCCCAGGTCGGTGTCGCTCCCGATGAACGGTGCGGTCCAGTTGGTCATGGTGTCCTTCCGGCGGCCGTCGTCGTCGACGGCCGCGTCGTTGGTGGGTGGGGACTGCCGGACGAGACCGACCCGTGGTGGTGGGTCGGGCCTCCCGTCCGGGGCGGGCGTCAGCCCTTGACGGCGCCGCTGGTCATGCCGGCGACGATCTGGCGTTGGAAGAAGACGTAGAGGATCAGGGGCGGGATCGTGATGAGCAGCACGTCGGTGAACAGCAGGTTGAGCTGGCTGACGGACTGACTCTGGAACGCGTACAGCGTCTGTTGGACGGTGGCGTTCTCGGACCCGGGCAGGAAGTACAGGGGGTTCGCGAAGTCGTTGAAGACGGCGACCGCCTGCACGAGCACGACCGTGATGATGACCGGCTTGAGCAGCGGCAGGATGACGCCGAAGAACAGCCGGATCGGGCCGGCGCCGTCCAGCACGGCTGCCTCGTCGAGCTCCTTCGGGATGGTCGCCACGAACGCGCGGAACAACAGGATGCAGAACGACAGGCCGAAGGTGGCCTCGATGAGGATCATCCCGCCCATCGTCTTGAACAGGCTCAGCCCCTGCAGGACCCAGATCGTCGGGACGATCGCTGGTGGCACGATCAGGCCAGCGAGGACGAAGAAGTTGATCACACCGTTCCACCGCCCTGGGCGACGCTGCAGGACGTAGCCGACCATGGCGGAGAAGACCACCATGATGACGACGCTGCCCACGGTGAGCACGGCGCTGTTCAGGAACGCCCGGACGATGCCGGACTCGCCCGTCTGGAACACTGCCTGCAGGTTCTGCCACAGCTGCCAGTCGGTCGGCAGGGTGAAACCGAGTTGGTTCGCCTCGGCCGGTGACTTCGCGGCCTGCAGCAGGACGAAGACGAACGGCACGAGGAAGACCACGAACGAGACGACGATGGCGACGATGCCGATGATCCACTTGCGGACGGCCGCCGGGCGTCTCCTGCGCGGCGTGGGCGTGCTGATGGCGGTCACAGTTCCGGCTCCTTCCGGTTCAGCAGCCATGACACCGGGACCATGATCGCCGTGACGACGACGAACAGGACCACGTTGCCGGCCGTCGACAGGCCGTAGAAGCCCGCCTGGTACTGCTTGTAGATCACACTCGCGATGACATCGCTGGTGAACCCGGGTCCGCCGCCGGTCATCGCCCAGATCAGGTCGAAGGACCGTAGGCCCCCGATGAGCGACAGGATGATCACCGTCCCCATCGCCGGGCGGGACAGCGGCAGCGTGATGTTCCGGAAGATCGTCCACGCGCTCGCGCCGTCGACACGAGCAGCCTCGAAGTACTCCTGCGGGATCGCCACGATGCCCGCGATGAAGATGAGGGTCGCGATGCCGACGCCCTTCCAGATGTCCACCGCCGCGACGCTCCACAGTGCGAGCGCCGGGTCGGTCAGCCAACCCGGGGTGGGGAGGCCGACCGAGCCGAGCACGCCGTTGATGATCCCGTGGAACGGGTCCATCAGTGCCTTGAAGGTGATGCCGATGCCGATCGTCGATACGAGCACCGGGAAGAACACGACCGCCCGGAGGTAGCCACGCCCGAGCACGGGGGACGTGAGGAGCAGGGCGAGGGCGAGTCCGAGGACCACCTTCGCCGCGCTCGTCACGAACCCGTACTCGAACGTGTGGACGAATCCCGAGACGAGCTGCGGGTCCTGGAAGAACCGGACGAAGTTGTCGAAGCCGATGAAGGTCTGGTCGAACAGCGTCCAGCGGGTGAGCGAGAAGTAGAACCCGGCGAAGGTCGGGACCGCGAAGAACACGACGTAGAGCGCGATCGCCGGGATGAAGAACCAGGCCGGGTAGAACGAGCGCATGCGCTTCCGGGCGGGACCCGGTCCGGCCTTCGTGGTCCGCGGCGGGGCCGCCGCCGTCGTGAGGGTCGCGGTCACCGTCGTCACCAGCCCTTGATGCCGAGCTGCTGGGCCTGCTGCACGACGTCCTGGTCGTACTGCTTCGCGCCCACCGCAGCGGTGGAGATGCCGGAGCCGACCTGGACGCAGATCTTCTCGAGGTTCGGTCCCTTGATCGGGGAGTGGAACTCGAGGGCCGACGACGACTTGCCGTCGTCGATGTACTTCTGCAGGTCATCGACGATCGGAGCCACCGAGTCCGGCAGCGCGCAGGAGCTGATCACGTAGGGGCCCCCGGCGATGCCGGTGTCGTTCTGCACCTTGCAGCCGTCGGACGAGTTGGCGAAGGCGATGAACTTCTTCGCCGCTGCCAGCTTGTCGCCCGTCGTGGTCTTCGGGACGTAGAGACCGTTCGGCTCCCAGATCGTCATCCGCGTGTCCGCCGCGTCGTCCGCCGGGAGCGCGAAGACGCCGATGTCGTCGACCGCGTCCGGGCTGTCCTGCTGCAGCGTGGAGATCGAGTTGGTCAGCATCGGGTACTGCGCACCCGTCCCGTCGGCGAGCATCTTCAGGCCGTTGGCTTGGGTGGCCGATGCGTAGTCCTCGTTGAGCAGACTCTTGTCCTGCACTGCCGCGAGATGCTGGAACCCGGCGAATGCCGGCTGCTTCGCGTAGGACTCCTCGTGCGCGGTGTACTGCGATGCCCAGTCGCTCTGCTGGGCCGCGATGTTGGCGAAGTCGGCGAGCACGAAGAGCTGGCTCGTCCACGTGTCGCCGTACGTCTGGATGATCGGCGCGGCCTTGCCCGCGGCCTTGATCTTCTCGCTGTTGCTGATGAACTCGTCCCACGTGGTGGGGATCTTCAGGCCGAGGTCGGCGTAGACCTTCTTGTTGTACATCACGCCGCCACCGAAGCTCGTGCCGATCGGTGCGCCGTACATGCCCTTGTCGGTGCTGACGACGCTCGTGAACTGCTTGTCGACGTCCTTCGCCCAGCTCTGGTCCGACAGATCCACCAGGGTGTTGTCCGGGTTGAGTGCCTGCAGGAGCGAGCCGGAGTTGTAGTTGAAGACGTCGTCCATCTCGCCGGTGGACAGCCGGGTCTTGACCAGGTTGTCGCCGTCGGTGCCCTGCGGCTTCGTGTCGACCTTGACGGTGATGTCCGGGTTCGACTTCTCGAACGCCGCGACGAGGGCCTTCGTCGTGACGGCGGTCGCCGTGGAGTTGTCGACCAGGTAGCTGATCTGGAGCTTGCCGCCGCTGCCGGTGTCGGCGGAGCCGCCCGACGAACACGCGGCGAGACCGCCGATGAGGACCGTGGCGCCGCCGATGGCGAGCAGCCTTGTGGTCAGGGAACGAGCTGACATCCTTACCTCCTCGTAAGGCCCGAGCGTGCGGGGTGCCCGGGGTGAAACGGACCCGGAACCGCGTCGTCGCGGCTCCGGTCGTGCTGTTTAGAACGTTTCAATCGGAATCGAACCACGTCGATTGAAGCGTGTCAATAACTGATTCCGATTCGTGACGAACTGGCGCGCTCCAAGCCCGAGGCGTCATGCACGGGGTGCGCGGGTGTCCGTTCCCGGAACACCCGAGGTGCCCAGACCCGTCGAGACGTCGGCCTGATCGTGAGACGCCCGAAGCCCGGCGGTGTCTCGACGGGCGAGGGGTGCGTCAGGGCTCGGTGCGGCGCGGATCCGTCGGTGAGGCAGCGGCGGCGCGGGCGGCGGCCGCCCCCTCGCGGCCGAGCGTGCTCTCGCGGGGGACGAGTTCACTGCCGATGACGACGCTGCGGTGCACGTGTCTGTCCGGAGCGTCCGTGAGTTCGCCGAGCAGCAGCTCGACCGCGGCCGATCCCATCTCGGCACCGTGCATCGTCACCGATGTCAGCGGCACGGCGCCACCCCACGCGATCGAGTTGTGGTCGCAGCCGGACACCGGGATGTCCTCCGGAACGCGGATCCCAGCAGCGCGGAGCTCCGTCACCACCGCCATCGCGAGCAGGTCCGTCACGCCGAGCACGCCGTCGGGTCGCTCGGAATCGGCCATCCGGGCGATCCGCGCGCCGGCATCAGTCCCACCGGGTGGGTCGATGTCCCCGGCGTCGACGTCGACCAGCGAGACGCCGGCGTGGGCGGCGATCGCGCGGAGGACCCCGGAGCGTCGTCGGTGCACCGGCTGGAGTTCCTGACGTGCGCTGACGAACCCGATCCGACGGCAGCCGAGCGCGATGAGGTGCTCGGCTGCGATGAACCCGGCCTGTTCGTTGTCGACGACGACCGAGCAGGCGTCCACCTCGGACGGCTCGAAGTTCACGTAGACGACCGGGTGTCCGTGTCGGCGGGTGAGTTCGACCTGCTCGCGCGACTCGCTCATCGTGGCGAGCAGGATGCCCGAGGTCCTGGTGCTCTCGAGGAACGCGAGGTGGTCGGCCTGCGCACGGAGGTCGTTCTCGCTGCTGGCGATGAGCAGCGTGAAACCCCGGGCGCGCGCGGCCAGTTGTGCGCCGTTCAGCATGTCGCTGAACAGGGAGTTCTGCAGCGAGGAGACCACGAGGCCGATGGAGCGCGTGCTGCCGGAGACCAGCGCGCGGGCGTTACCGTTCGGCGTGTACCCGAGGTCGGCGATCGCCGCGTGCACGCGTGCGGCGGTGGTCTCGCGCACGCGCTCCGGGTGGTTCAGGACGTTCGACACCGTCGCCAGTGACACGCCCGCCCGAGCAGCGACGTGGTGCACGCTCGGCGGCCCGTCACGACGAGGGGGCTGCACCATCCCTTGATCGTAGACGTGTCAGCGTTCGCGGACCGTGGACTGGCGCACCACGAGCTCCGGCGTGAACTCCACGTGCTCCAGGTCGACGTCCTGCCCGTGCTCGACCTGACGCACGAGCAGCTCGATCGCCTGACGACCGAGGTCCTGCGCCGGCTGCCGGATCGACGTCAGCGGGACGACGGCGGCCTCGGCGAACGCGATGTCGTCGTAGCCCACGATCGCGATCTCGTCGGGCACGACCACGGACCCGCGCATGATGAACGCCTGCTCGAGTCCGACGGCGATGAGGTCGTTCGCCGCGAACACGGCGTCCGGGCGCGAACCGGCGGGGCGGCGCTGGAGCTCCTCGCCGATGCGCCGTCCCTCGAGCACGGAGAGTGACGTCGTCCGCAGCACCTCGAGCGACGCGCCCGCTGCGGTCGCCGCGGCCAGTGCTCCGGCGTGCCGGTCCGCCACCTGCCGGATCCCGAAGGGCCCGCCGACGAAGGCGATGCGCTGGCGGCCGATCGCGAGCAGGTGCGACACCGCGATCCGGCCCCCGGCGACGTCGTCCACCGAGACCGACGCGAAGTGCTCGTCGTCGGCACGCCGGTCCACGAGGACCACCGCCGTGCCCTGGTCCCGGAGTCGTGCGAGCCGCGCGAGGTCGTCGCCGGCGGGGGAGATCAGGAGTCCGGCGACGCGGCGCTCCTCGAACAGGTCGACGTAGGTGGCCTCCCGCTCGGTGGACTCGTCGGAGTTGCCGATCAGGACCGCGAGGCCCTTCGACATCGCGGCGTCCTCGGCGCCGCGTGCGACGTCGGTGAAGAAGGGGTTGCCGCCGTCGAGGACGATGAGTCCGACGGTCGAGCTGCGGCCCGCCCGGAGCTGGCGTGCGGAGTCGTTCCGCACGAAGCCGAGTTCGGCGATGGCGTTCTGCACGCGTTCGACCGTCGCGGGGGCGACCTTCTCGGGGCGGTTCAGGACGTTCGACACCGTGCCGAGCGACACGCCCGCGAGCGCTGCCACTTCACGAACGCTCACCGTCATGCGGTCATCCTGGCATCCCGGTGGCCTCGCACCGTGCGAGGCGCGCCTCGCAGTGCCCGCTCGTTCCTTCCCATCACGTCTGCGATGGGAAGTGGAATCGCGCGTGGGTGGTCGGAAGAATCGACTTCCTACGCGCGATTCCACCTCCCACGCGCGATCCGACCCCCCCCCGCCCCCCCCCGACCCCCGACCCCCCCCCCGACCCCCGACCCCCGACCCGCCGCCCCACCGCCCCGCCCTGCACTTGCGGCGAGGGAGCGGGACCGGATATCGTCCTCGCGCAGCGTTGAAACGATTCACTGACGAAACGGACGAACGGAGGACCAATGGCGGTCCGCATCGGAGCGAGCAACACCACCGGCTGGAAGGCCACCATCTCGGTGGCCATGTCGAACTACATCGAGTCCGGGTCGATCATCGCGATCGCCACGAGCCTGGCGTTCTGGCAGGCGCAGTTCCACATCGGCGACCTCGGCGTCGGGCTCCTCGCGAGCCTGTCCTCGAACGCGTTCGGCGCTGCGATCGGCGCGGCCATCGGTGGCCCGCTCTGCGACCGCTACGGCCGCAAGTTCATCTACACCTACGACCTGCTCCTCTACATGCTCGGCGTCGTGCTCGCGGTGTTCGCCGGCAACTACGGCATGCTCCTCACCGGCTTCATCCTCTGCGGCATCGCCGTCGGCGCCGGTGTCCCCGCGAGCTGGACGTACATCGCCGAGCAGGCCCCCGCGGGCAAGCGTGCCGCCCACGTCGGCACCGCGCAGCTCGCGTGGTCGATCGGCCCGATGGTCGGCTTCGCGCTCGCCATCGCCGCAGCGCCGCTCGGTCTGCTCGGCAGCCGGCTCATCTTCGCGCACCTGTTCGTCGTCGCGGCCGTGGTGTGGTGGCTCCGCCGCGGGCTCCCGGAGTCGAACATCTGGAAGGACGAGCGTGCCGCCACCGGTCAGGTCAGCCTCTTCCACGGTGTCGGCCAGCTCTTCAGCAAGCGGATCAACCTCGTCGCGATGCTGTTCCTGTTCGGCGTCTACGCGATGTGGAACACCGTCGCGGGGCAGGCCGGCATCTTCCAGCCGCGCATCTACGCCGCCACCGGGGTCACGAGTGTGATCGAGCAGGACTCCCTGCAGGTCCTCGTGTGGTTCTGCACGGTGCTGACGACGTACTTCGTGTTCATGCGGTTCGGCGACCGGATCAGCCGACGCCTCCTGTTCGCCGTCGGGGCCGCGCTCGCGATCCTCACCTGGGCGGTCCTGATCTACGGGCCCGCGAACCTCGGGACCCTGCTCTTCTTCGCGATCGGCTGGGGGATCTCGTCCGGCATCGGCGCGCAGGCGTTCTACGGCCTGTGGACGAGCGAGCTGTTCGCCACCCGCTACCGCGCGAGCGCCCAGGGCGTGCTGTTCCTCGCCGCCCGGGTCACGGTCGGCCTGCTGAGCATGTGGTTCCCCGTGCTCCTCACCGACATCGGCCTCCGCCCGCTCGGCGGCCTGATCATCGGCCTGCTGGCGGTGTCGTTCCTCGTCGGGACGATCTGGGCACCGGAGACGCGGGGCAAGTCCCTCGAGGAGATCGAGGTCGAACGCTACGGCACGGTCACCAGCGGCACGGGCACGGTCCGCACGGTCGACGAGCGCGCGGAAGCGTCCCGGTGATCGAGTCCACGGGTCAGCACCCGACGGGAGGCCCGGATCACGTCACCCGCGTCTGCTTCCGTCTGCAGGTGGCCGAGCAGCACATGGACGCCTACCGGGAGCGCCACGCCACCGTCTGGCCGGCGATGCTCCGCGCGATCGCCGGCGCCGGCCGACGGAACTACTCCCTGTTCCTCGACGACGACGGGCTCCTGATCGGCTACTACGAGACGGACTCGGTGGCCGATGCCGATGCGGCGCTCGCGTCGAGCGAGGTCGCGGCGGCGTGGGAGTCGCACATGCAGGACCTCTTCGACGGCGCCACGGGCCGGGCCGACCAGACCGCCCGGATCCTGCCGGAGGTCTTCAACCTCGAGGACCAGCTCGCCGCCGCCGACGCTCCCGACTGACGCGCGCCGCCCCGGCGCTCGGGACGCGGCGGGTAGCGTCCGCGGCATGGCTGACGTCACACACGCCGAGGACCTCGGGATCGACCTGTCCGACGGCAAGCCCCAGCAGCTCTACCGGTGGTTCCTCGCGAGCATGCTGTTCGGCAGGCCGATCCGGCAGCAGCAGGCGGCCGACACGTACCGCGCGCTCATCGACCACGGGTTCACGAGTCCGGGGAAGTTCGCTGAGGCCGGTCGTGAGGGGCTGCGGAAGGTCCTGGACGAGGGCGGCTACGGGCGCTTCGACTACCAGATGACCGATGCGCTGCACGAGACCATGCACACGCTCGACGCCGACGAGGGCTCGGTGTCACATCTGGTGAAGACGGCGAGTTCGCGGCAGGAACTGCGCGACCGACTGGGCGAGCTCAAGGGTGTCGGGCCGAAGACGATCGAGATCTTCCTGCGCGACGTGCCCGACGCGGTCCTGCCCGACTGACGCCGGGCAGGACGCGGTCCTGCCCGACTGACGCCGGGCAGGACCGAAGGTCACACCGGGACGGACGCCTCCCACGTGCCGTGCGCCAGGTCGATCGGCGCGGCACCCGGCAGGTCGAGCACCGCGGTCGCCCCGACCGGGACCCGCGCGCTGACGGACAGCGTGCCGTCGGCCACCGACCAGTCGATCGAGGCGCGACCGTACGGGGTGTCGAGCGTCGCTCCCGCCGAGGTCAGCCCGCCGCCCGGCCGCGGTGCGAACCGGATGGTCCGGTACCCGGGGGAGGCGGGCGCGATGCCGGCGACCACGCGGTGCATGAAGTCGGCGACCGACCCCAGTGCGTAGTGGTTGAATGAGGTCATCCCGCCGGAGTTCACCCGGCCGTCGGGCAGCAGGGAGTCCCAGCGCTCCCAGATCGTCGTCGCGCCCTGCGTCAGCGGGTACAGCCACGAGGGGCAGGAGTCCTCCAGGAGCATCCCGTAGGCGTCGTCGAGGTGCCCGGCGAGCAGCAGCGCGTCGCAGACCACCGGGGTGCCGGCGAAGCCGGTCCCGATGCGGTGCCCGTTCTCCCGCACGAGCTCGGAGAGTCGCGCACCGACCGGCCCGGCAGCGTCGACGAGCCCGAACACGATGGCGATCGCCGACGATGCCTGGGAGTCGTCGATCACGGTGCCGTCCGAGCGCAGGAAGCGGTCCTGCCACGCGACGCGGATCCGGGACGCGACGTCCGCGTAGTGCGCGGCCTCGTCCGTGTGTCCGAGCACCGCTGCCCACTGTGCGAGCACCGACGTCGACCGGTACGAGTACGCGGTCGCGAGGCAGTACTTGTCCGCCTTCGCCGCGGCGGCGTCCTCCGGCGGCGCGAGCGGGTCGAGCCAGTCGCCGAACTCGAAGCCGTCCACACGCACGAGTGCCTCGTCCGAGGTGGCGAGCACCCCGTCCACCCAGGCCTTCGCGGACGCCCACTGGTCCTCGAGGAGCCCCTGGTCGCCGAACGCCTGGTACAGCCCCCACGGCGTCAGCGTCGCCGCGTCGCCCCACACCGCGGCGTGGTGTCCGGCTGGGTCGGAATCGGGCAGCGTCGGCACGAAGAACGGCACGCCGCCGTCCGGTCGCTGTTCGAGCGCGAGGTCGCGGAGCCACGACCGCACCACGCCGGCGCAGTCGTAGAGGAACGCGGCGGTCGGCGTGAACACCTGCAGGTCCCCGGTCCACCCGAGGCGCTCGTCGCGCTGCGGGCAGTCGGTCGGCACGTCGACGAAGTTGCCACGCATCGACCACACCACGTTCTCGTGCAGTTGTTCGAGCCGCGGGTCCGAGCAGCGGAACCAGCCGGTGCGGCGCATGTCCGAGTGGATCACCTCGGCGACGACGTCGCCCGGCTCCAGCTCGGCGCCCGGCCAGCCCTCGACCTCGGCGTAGCGGAAGCCGTGCACCGTGAAGCGCGGCTGCCACGTCCCGCTGCCGTCGTCGCCGGGCCCGGAGTAGTAGACGTCGGTGGCCTTCGCGGTGCGCAGGGGCCGGGTCGCGAGTTCGTCGTCCTGCATCACCTCGGCGTGCCGCATCGTGACGCCGAACGGCCCGACCTCCTTGTTCCGGATGCGCAGGCGCCCGGGCAGGTTCTGACCGAAGTCGAGCTGGATCGCGCCGGCGTCCCAGCGGCGCGACCACACCGGCTCGCGTTCCTCGGTCACGCGGACCACCGGCCCGTCGAAGGGGACGAGTGCCGCGTCCGGACGGTCGACGACCTCGACCGCGTCCCACGCGGCGTCGTCGAACCCGACGGCCTGCCAACCGTCGGGCTCGACCCTGCCGTCCCACTTCTCTCCGTCGTAGAGTCCGGAGAGCAGGATCCCGCCGCGCGCCGCGCGCCAGGAGTCATCGGTGCCGAACGTCTCGATCGAGCCGTCGGCGTACTCGACCTCGAGCTGGGCGATGAGCGCCAGCCGGTCGCCGTACACGTCGCGGACGCGGTCGTCCCAGGTGATCCGGCCGCGGTACCAGCCGTCGCCGAGGCGCGCACCGAGCGTGACGGTCCGCGGGCCGCCCGTGAGCATCGGCGTGGCGTCGTGCACGAGGTAGCGGACGCGGTGGCCGTACGAGGTCCACCCGGGTGCGAGTTCGGCGTCGCCGACGCGGACGCCGTCGATCGTGACCTCGTGCAGCCCGAGGCTCGCCACGGCGAGCCGTGCGCGGACGACGTCGCCCGTCAGTGTGACCTCGCGCCGGAGGATCGGGGGCGCCTGGTCGACGCGGGTGTTCTCCCGCCAGGGCGCCGCGACGAACGAGGCGGTCCAGTCGGTGTCGGACAGGAGGCCCGCCTCGACCTCCAGGGGCTCGCTCCAGTCGGTCGCGGTGCCGTCCACCCCGAGGGTGCGGACCCGCCACGTGGCGCGTTCCCGGGATGCCAGCGGGGCGAACGGCCACGGGACGAGGACCCCGGAGACGTCGACCTCGGCCACGGTGCCGGTGTCGGTCCCCGCGGAGCGGTGCAGGAGTTCGACCTCGGCGAGGCCGGGCTCCCAGCCGGAGTCGGCCTCCGCGACGTGCCAGGAGAGCCGCGGCTCGGCCGCGCCGATCCCGAGCGGTTCGCGGACGTGTTCGACGGCGAGTCCCGTCGGGGCGAGCGCTGCGGTGGGAGCCGAGCCGGGCCTCCCGTCGGTCGATGCGGAACCGGCCACCCGCCGGGCCGTCAGGATGTCTGTCGTGTCGGTCATGCGTGGTCCTTTCGTCAGTCCTTGATCCCGGACATCGTGATTCGCCCGGGTTGGATTGCATGAACGTCTTCTGCGCTCAGTCCTTGATCCCGGACATCGTGATTCCTTGAATGAACGTCTTCTGGGCGAAGAAGAACAGCACCACGATGGGGATGAGGATGATGGTCGAGACGGCCATCAGCGGGCCGACGGCGGTGTCGCCCTGGGCCCCCTGGAAGAACGTCAGGCCGAGCGACAGCGTGTACTGGCTCGACTTCGTGAGGTAGAGGAGCGGTCCGAGCAGGTCGCTCCACGATGCCAGGAACTGGAACAGCATCACCGCTGCCAGCGCCGGCTTGCAGAGCGGCAGGATCACCTGGATGAAGATCCGCAGCTCGCCGGCGCCGTCGATCCGGGCTGCGTCGGACAGTGCCTCCGGGATGCCGAGGAAGAACTGCCGCATCAGGAAGATGAAGAACGGGATGCCGAAGAACGTCGGGACGATCAGCGGCAGGTACGTGCCCGTCCATCCGATGTCGCGGTAGGCCACGAACAGCGGGACCATCGTCACGTAGAACGGCACCATCATCGTCGCGATGAGGATCGTGAAGACGCCGTTCCGCCACGGCCACCGGATCTTCGAGACGCCGTAGCCGACCATCGCGCTGGAGAGCGCGGCGCCGATCATCGACGGGACGCAGATCACGAGGGTGTTCCAGAAGTACTGCAGCAGCGGGAACGTGGCGAGCCCGTAGGAGAAGTTGCCCGTCGTGATGGTCTCCGGGAACCACTTCACCGGGAACGCCCCGATGTCCGCCTGCGTCTTGAACGCACCCGTCACCATCCAGAACAGCGGCATCAGGAACACGACGCTGAGCACGATGAGGACGGAGTGCTTCGCGATCGACTCGGCGATCTGCGGCCAGGTCCGGCGGCGGTGCCGGGGGACCGGCTTGCTCGGTGCGGTGTTCAGCCCGGGTTCGCGAGCGGCCGCCGCGGCTGCGGTCGGGTTCTGGATGGCGGTCATCGCGCCTCACCTCCGTAGTAGACGCGCCGGCCGATGATCCGGTACGCGAGGATCGAGACGGCGGCGATGATGATGAACAGCACCCACCCGACCGCGCTCGAGAATCCGAGTTGGTAGTGGTAGAACGCCGACTGGTACAGGTAGACGCCGGACACCAGGGTCGAGCCGGCTGGATCGCCGTACCCGCCCGTCATCACGAACGCCTGCGTGAAGTACTGGAAGCCGGCGATGAGGCCCGTGATCGTCGCGAAGAGCAGCTGCGGGCTGATGAACGGCAGCGTCACGTTCCGGAACTGCTGCCAGGAGCCGGCTCCGTCGAGGGACGCTTGTTCGAGGAGGTCCTGCGGCACGCCCTGGAGTCCCGCGAGCAGGATCACCATGAGGTTCCCGACGCCCCAGAGCCCGAAGAGGATCAGCGCGGGCTTGGACCAGTCCGGGTCGGAGAGCCACCCGGGCCCCTGGATGCCGAACAGCCCGAGGACGTTGTTGATCACGCCGTACTGCGGGTTGAGCACGTACGCCCAGATCACGGCGCTCGCGACGATCGGCACGATCGACGGCACGAAGAAGACCACGCGGTAGAACCCGAGGCCCTTCACCCGCCAGTTGAGCAGCAGCGCCAGGCCGAGGGCGACCGCGATGCCGAGCGGCACCGAGATCACCGTGATGAACAGGGTGTTGCCGAGGGAGAGCCACCACTGCCCGTCACCGAACAGCTGGCGGTAGTTGTCCCACCCGACCCACTGCCGGGTGCCGCCGAGCAGGTTCGCGTTCGTGAAGCTGTTCACGGCGCTGGTGATGATCGGGCCGCCAGTGAAGGCGATGAGCCCGATGATGGCGGGTGCGGTGAAGAAGAGGCCCCACAGGAACGTCTGGCGTTGCGCGCGCGTGCGCGGGATCCAGTGGGTGAACCAGGACGTCCCGCGCGGCTTCGCACCGCGCGTCGTGATGCTCCGTGTGACGCTCACGGGTGCTCCTTCCGGAACTCGTCGAGGGCCGAGTTGACCTGCGAGGCGACGCTCTGCAGCGCGCGCTCCGGGGTCGTCTTGCCGTAGATCGCGCTGCTGACGGCGACGTCGAGCGCGGTCGCGTAGGTGCTCGCGACCGGGATGGTCGGGCGGATGTTGCGGGCGGCGAGGAGCCCCTCGCGGTAGATCGCGACGTTCGGGTCCTTGCGGAACTCCTCGAGCACCGGGGACTTCGTGTAGCCGGGCAGGAGCGTGCCGTACTCGTAGTTCGACTCGGTTCCCTTGTCCGACACCGTCGCGAACTGCAGGAAGTCCCAGGCGGCGTCGTGCTCCTTGGACTCCTTCGGGATGAAGAGGTCGTAGCCGCCGAGCCAGGTGGCGCCGCCGGGCTGGCCGAGTCCCTCCGCGTAGGGGAAGAGCGCCGCGCCGAGCTCGACCTTCGCCTTGTCGCCCTGCTTGTAGACGTTCGAGCTGTCGGTCGTGGTCATCGGCGCCATGCCGACGTTCCCGCTGGCGATCGTCGGCAGGGTCTGTGACGGCGCGGTGACGGCCAGCTGGCTCGCGCCGCCGACCTTCTTCGCGTAGTCGCACATCCACTGCAGCGCCTGCACGATGTTGTCGTCGTCGGGCGTCGCAACCTGGTTGTCGTCACTCATGAACTTGCCGCCGAAGGCGAAGCCCATCGTGAACATCGAGTTGCTGAAGCCGTAGTAGTCCCACGGGATGGTGCCGATGCGGGTGACCCGACGGCCGTCCTTCGTGAGGATCGCGTCCGAGAAGCGGTCGAGCTCGTCGATCGTCTTCGGGGGTGTCTCCGGGTCGAGCCCGGCGGCGGCGAACACCTTCTTGTTCCAGAACAGCGGGAAGTTCACGTCGACGAGGATCGGGTGCGCCCAGATGCCGTCGGTCGCGGTCATCTGCTTCCAGACGGCGGGTGCGTAGTCCGCTTCGCCCAGCCCGGCCTTCGCCATGTAGCCGTCCAGGCGGGTCACGACGCCGTAGCCCGCGAACTGCGGGTACTCCTCCGGGGTGCAGAAGGCGAGGTCCGGCGGAGTGCCGGCGGCGATCGCGGTCTGCAGGCGGATCTGGGTGTTGCCGGACAGCGGTGCGTAGGTCACGCGGACGCCGGTGTGGGACTGGGACCGCTCGTACAGCTCGGCGAGCATGACCCAGGCGTTGCCGAGCGTGCCGCCCCAGATGTTGTACATCTCGACGACGTGCTCGCGACCCGATGCCGGGTCCTTGCTGAGGCGGATGCCCTGCTGGTCGGCGGCGACGGCGCCGCCGGAGATCACGGTGCAGCCGGCGAGTCCGATGGTGGCCGTGCCGGCAGCGAGTGCGGCGAGGAACGCCCGTCGGGACACGTCGCGTGCCACGGGCCTGGTGGGCGGGAATGGTGGTCTCGTCATCGAGTACCTCCGGTCGTCGTCGTTGATGATCGGGCGCCGTGGGTGGCGTTCATCGTTCGCGATGAATCGTTTCAGCGGTGTGGCGATGAATATACGCATCCGTGGTCATGGGCGCCAGTGTTAATTCACAATGATGGATGAAACTGACTGGCGGTCGGTGTTGGGCCCTTCCGTGTCCCGTGCTCAGTCCCACGCGACGACGACGGCGCCCGCCTCGTAGGTCGCCACCGGGTTCGCGAACGGCAGCGGCCGGAGTTGCTCGGCGTCGACCAGGCGGAGCCCGGGCAGGCCGGTCAGCAGCCGGGTGATCGCCAGGCGGATCTCCAGCCGGGCGAGCTGCTGGCCGATGCACCCGTGCGGACCGTGCCCGAAGCCGAGGTGCCCGAAGGCGTCCCGGTCCACGTCGAACTGCTCGGGGTCCTCGAAGCGCCGGGGGTCCCGGTTCGCCCCGACGGGGGAGACCGACACCGTCTGCCCCGCACGGACGACCACGCCCTCGATCTCCAGGTCCTCGGTCGCCGTCCGCGGGAACAGCGTCAGGAACATCGCCCCGGTGCGCATGAACTCCTCGATCGCGGGGGCGACCCGCGCCGGGTCCGCCCGGAGCCGCTCGAGCTGATCGGGATGGGTCAGGAGCGCCACCGTCGCCGTCGCGATCAGGTACGCCACCGAGTCGTGGCCGGCGCTCATCAGCTGGAAGACCATGCCCTCGAGCTCCTCGCGGGAGAAGTCCGAGGCGAGCAGGTCCGTGATGACGTCCTCGCCCGGGTCCGCCGCCCGCCGGTCGACCACCCGGCGGATGAAGTCGAACCGCTCCTGCGTCGTGGTGCCCCGGACGAAGTGCCGGGAGAACTCGGGGACCAGGTCCTCGTGCACACCGATCACGCTGCAGTGGGTCCGCGCGGCGATCGGCTGGGCGTACTCCGCGAAGAGGTCGACCGGGCCGCCGGTGCTCCGGAGGTGCTCGAGCTGTCGCTCGACGGACGCGTGCACCTCGGGCTCGCGGCCGCGCACCTGCTTCACCGAGAACCGTCCGGTCACGCCGCGGCGCATCCGCTGGTGGACGTCGCCGTCGAGCGCGAGCAGGTTCGCCGCGTCGATCGAGCGCCGGGCGGCGTCGTCGAGCGGTGGCGCGGGCGGTGACGCGGGCGGTGGCGCGGGCGGTGCAGCCGGGTCCGGGTCGTGGTCCGGCGTCGCACCCTCCGCCGGGTCCGGCGCGGGACCGCGGGGCATCCGGTGCGGCACCTGGCTGAAGCGCGGGTCCCCGAGCACCGCCCGCGCGGCGTCGTACCGCGTCACGACCAGGCCGACGTGGCCGTCCTGGTACTCGAGCGGGGTGGCCGGGCCGGCGTCCCGCCACGCGGCGAACCGCGGGGACGGTGTGAGCGGGGTGCTGTCGGCGGGCAGCTGGTGGAACGGGCATCCGGACACGGGGGCCTCCTGGGGGTTCATGCCCGCACGGGCACGGGCGCCGGCGCGGGCGCGGGCGCGGGCACGGCCGCGGATCCGGGTTCCGCCGCGGGGCGGTCGAGTTCGGTTCGGGCGCGCCGGAACGCCCGCGGTGCACCCCATCCGACGACGCCGGTGGTGGTGTCGACGCCGTCCCGCTGCACGAGCACGTCGGAGTCGTCGGGCCACGGGGACAGCGGCAGCGCGGCGTCGAAGGTGCCGGCGGCCTGGATCTGGACCCCGTGCACCTCGGACCAGAAGAACGGCGTCGGCGCGGGCGTCGCGGCGCTGCCGGTGATCGTCGCCGCGACCGAGAGCGCCTGTTCGACGGCGTTCGTCTGGTGCTCGACCCGGACGGCCCGACCGGATCGCGGGTCCCGCCATCGGGCGACGTCGCCGATCGCGTACACGTCCGGGGCGGCACGGCCGAGTTCATCGCAGCCGACGCCGTCGGAGACGTCGAGCCCGGACCCGGACCCGGCGAGCCACGAGGTCCGCGGTCGCCCGCCGGTCGCCGCGACGACGAGGTCGGTGGCGACGGAGTCCCCGTCGCCGAGGAACACCGTCGCCGCGCCGGTCCGCACACCGGCGCCGGTCGCCGCGCCGGCACCGGCGTGTGCGACACCGCGCACTCCCACGCCAGCCCGCACGTCCACCCCGTTCCCGCGGTGCAGCGTCAGCAGCCGATCGGACAACAGCGTCCCGACGGTGCCCGCGGACAACCGTCCGCTCCGCCCGACCACCACGACCTCGCGGTCGTCCCGACGGGCCGCCGAGGCGATCTCCGACCCGAGGACCCCCGTCCCGATCACGGTGACGTGCCGGGCCGTGGCCCACGCCGCCCGCAGCGCGAGGGCGTCGTCGAGGGTCCGGAGCTGCCGGACGCCGTCGGCACCGGGGAACGACGGACGGACCGCCTCGACCCCGGTCGCGACGACGAGCACGTCGTACGGCAGCAGCTCGTCCCCGACCTCGACGCGGTGCGCGAGCGGGTCGAGTGCCGTGGCGGCGGCACCGCTCCGCAGCGTCACGTCGAGCTCCCGCAGCGCGGCGGCCGTCCGGAGCGTGGCGCGTGCCGGCTCCCACGACCCGGCGAGCACCTGCTTCGACAGCGGCGGCCGGGCGTACGGATCGTGTGGTTCGGCGCCGACCAGCGTGATCGGCCCGGTGTGCCCGGCGGCCCGCAGCCCCTCGGCGCAGGTGACGCCCGCGACCGAGGCGCCGACCACGACGACGTGCACGCTCACTCCTCGATCGTGATCGCGCGCGCCGGGCAGAGCGCCGCGGCACGTCGGGCGTCGGGCTGGTCGGGCCCGTCCGGCCGCTCGACCAGGAGTTCGACGATCCCGTCGTCGTCCTGGTCGAACAGCTCGCCGGCGACGAGGGCGCACTGGCCCGCCCCGACGCACGCACTGGTGTCGGCGATGATCCGCATGGTGCCTCCCGTGGCTCCGCCGGCCGTGTGTCGACCGGTCCCGTCGACGCTAGGTCGACGATCGCGCGCAGCCCATGGGGTGAGCGACCACAACATGGATGTTCCGGTCACCACGGGCAGCAGCTACCCTCGCTGCATGGACGAAGGCGTCGGCCCCGTGGTGGTCGCGGCGAACTGGTACCGCTTCCGCGCCGGGGAGCGGATCCGGCACGAGCGCGTGCGGAGCGAGTGCTTCCTGTGGGTGCTCGGCGGCACCGGCCGGGTGCGCTCGCGCGACGAGTGGTTCACGCTGTCGGCGGGCGCGGTCCTCCGCCTGCCGTGGGACCACGACGTCGAGTACCGCGCCGACGCCCGCTCGCCCTTCCGCCTCGGCACCGTGCACGTGGTGCCGCGGCACGCACGCGGCGTCCCGGTCGTCCCCGCCGTCGCGCACCAACCGGGCGACCCGCTGTACGCCTCCGCGGCCCGCGACGGCGACGCCGGTCACCCGGTGCACTCCGTGGCGTCGACGGCACTGGCGCGCCGGATCGCCTCGCTCGGCCGGTACACGGTCGAGCGCTTCGGGGAGGAGGCGTGGGACGAGTCCGCCAGCCGCGCACTCGGTGCGCTCTTCCGTGCCGAGTCGGTGCACACCACCGGCCAGGGTGACGGGATCCCCGCCGCACTCGAACGCATGACCGCCTTCGTGACCGAGCGCCTCGACACGCCGCTCACGGTCGGCGACGTGGCCGCTGCGGGCGGGTGCAGCGTCTCCACCGCCGGTCGCCTGTTCGCCGCGCACCTCGGCACGTCGGTCGCCGCGTGGATCCGGAACGCCCGGATGCGGGAGGCCGCTGAACTCCTCCGCACGAGCGGACTCCGCGTCGGCGAGGTCGCCCGGGCCGTCGGCTTCACCGACCCGCTGTACTTCTCGCGCGTCTTCCGTGCGACGTTCGGGGAACCGCCGAGCCTCTACGGGCTCGGGCAGATCCGCCCTTGACACGAGGCGCCCGGGCAGTGAATCGTTTCACGCGGTCGGTGCGCCGGTGCACCGCGGCATGGAGGAGCGATGGAGCCCCTGGGCACCACGGACGGTCGGATCGACGCGGTCGGCACCGCTGACCAGGGGGTGCGGTTCGCCTGGACGCCGACCGGACCGCAGACTGCGGTGCGCGTCGTGGTCCGGGATGGCGACGCGGTCGTCTGGGACTCCGGCCCCGTCGCGACGTCCGAACCGTGGCTGCGATCGCCGAGCGGCGTCCGGTTCGCACCGTGGCGACGACACGGTTGGGAGGCCCGGATCGACTCCGGCGCGTCCGTCACCACCGCACGCGGAGCGTTCACACCCGCCCCCACCGACGAGCGCGCCTGGCACGACGCCGACTGGGTCGCGGCGACCGACGGTGCGCCCGAGACCGACCACGCGCGGGAGCGGTCGCGGGACGGCAGCCTCGCGGCACCGGTGCTCGCCCGGACGATCGCTGCGGGGGCTCCCGTCACCCGTGCGCTCCTCGCCGTCACCGCCGGCGGGCACGTCGACGTCCGCGTCGACGGACGCCTGGCCACGGACGAGGTCCTCTCGCCGACGACCACGCACTGGGACCAGCGGGTCCAGGTCGTCCTGCACGACCTGACGCCCGCGTTCGCCGACGGCGGCGGGCACGACCTCGGGCTCGAACTCGGCCGTGGGTTCTTCGGCATGACGAACGCGAACGTCTGGGCGTGGGAGCGCGCGCCGTGGCACGCCGAGCCGCGCGTCCGGGCGCTGCTGCGGCTGGAACGCGAGGACGGGGCAGTGGAGGTGATCGGCACCGGGCCCGACTGGACCGCCCGACGCGGGACGATCCTCCTGGACGACCTGTACGGCGGCGAGATCCACGATCTCCGCCGTCGACCCGGCCGACCGTCCGCCGGGGCCATGCGCCCCGCCGTCGTCGTGCCCGGACCCGGCGGCCGGCTCGAAGCGCGGCTCGAACAGCCGATCCGCGTCGTCGAGGAACTCGTCCCGGACTCGGTGGTCGAGACGGCACCGGGGGAGTGGGTCGTCGCGTTCCCCCGCGTCATCGCGGGGTGGGTGCGCCTCCGCCTGCCCGGTGGTGCTGCCGGCAGCACCGTGCGGATCCGGTACGGCGAGCGGCTCCGCGCCGACGGACTGCCGAACGCCGACGACGAGAAGCACTACTTCGCGGACGGCTTCCAGACGGACGAGGTCACGCTCGACGACGACGCCGTGACCTGGGAACCGCGGTTCTCCTACAAGGGGTTCCGGTACGTGCAGGTGTCCGGATGGCCCTCGGACGCCGGACCCGCCCCGTCCGACGTCGTGGCGTGCGTCGTCCGCACCGACGCCGCCGTCACGAGCACGTTCACGGTCGACGACGACCTGCTGCAGTGGATCCACGACGCCACCGTGTGGACCATGGAGAACAACCTGCACGGGTACCCGACGGACACCCCGAAGTACGAGAAGAACGGGTGGACCGGGGACGCCGCCGTCGGGGCGGACATGTTCCTGACCGACCTCGACGCCGCGGCCGTCCTCACGAAGTGGGTCGGCGACCTCGCCGAGACGACCACGCCGGGTCACCCGCCGGCGCTCATCGCCCCGAATGCCGGGGTCTTCGGCGTCGACGAACGGGCACCCGTCTGGCACGCCGCGCTCGCGACGGTGCCGTGGGACCTGTACCGGCACACGGGGGACCCGGCCGTGCTCGGGGCGCACGTCGAGACCATCGAGGAGTACGCCCGCTTCGAGCTGTCCCGCTCGCCCGGCGGGATCGCGGACACGATCCTCGGCGACTGGGTCGCACCGGGCACGGACCCCGGCGGCGGCAACCCACCCGAGGACTCCCGCGTCCCGGCGACGGCGTTCCTGGTCCGGATCCTCGACACCGTCGCCCGGATCGACGACGTGCTCGGCCGGGACGGCTCGTGGGCGGCCACCGCAGCCGAGGACGTGCGACGCGCGTTCGTGGACGCGTTCGTCGTCGACGGTGTCGTGCGAGGTCCGCGCGACGAGGGGTTCCGGCAGTCACACCAGGTGCTCGCGCTGGCGTTCGACGTGGTGCGCTCGCCTGCCGACCGGGCGTCCGTCGCGGCGGCGCTCGCCGCGGACGTCCGGGCCCGAGGAGACCACCTGGACACCGGGGCGATCGGGACGAAGTGGCTGCTCCCGGTGCTGACCGACGCCGGGTACGCGGACGTCGCGCTCGCGGTCGCCCGGCAGACGACGGTGCCGTCGTGGGGTGCGTGGTGGGCGGCCGGCGCGACGTCGACCTTCGAGCACTGGGACCTCGCCGCGCGGTCGCACGGGCACTACTTCCTCGGCACGGTCGACGACTGGCTCACCGGGTACGTCGCCGGGCTGCGGCCGGTGTCGCCCGGGTGGCGGCGGCTCCTCGTCGCGCCGGCCGTGTGCGGGGCCGTCGGGGCAGCGTCGTGCTCGGTCCGGACGCCGTACGGGACGGCGGGGGTGCGGTGGTCCGCTGCGGGTGGGGTCGTCACCCTGACGGTCGACGTGCCGCCGGGGACGACGGCCGAGGTCCGACTGCCCGACGGTTCATCGACGGAGTTCGGCCCCGGGTCGCACACCGTGTCGAGCGCGCTCGCTTGACGGGCCGTCGAGTTGATGCGTCGAGTTGATGCGTCGAGTGCGCAGACGTTGCGGCCGAGCTGCCCTTGGTGCGCAGGTGCTGCGCACTCGATCACCGCCGGGCGCAGTGGCCGGGGGCCGTGCCCAGCGGGCTGAGCGCTCCGGTCGCTAGCGTGGCGCCATGCAGCCCCCCGCTCCCGGCACGCTCCGCGTCCTGCACCTGTCCGACACCCACCTGACCGGCGACGGTGCCCTGCACCAGGGGACGGTCGACACCACGGCGGTGCTCGACACGCTGCTCGAACGACTCGACGCGGTCGAGGGGGTCGGCCTCGTCGTCGTCTCCGGGGACGTCTCCGAGGACGGTTCGCCCGAGTCCTACGCGGTGCTCCTCGAGCGCGTCGGGGGCTGGGCGACCCGACACGGCGCGGCCCTCGTCACGGTGCCGGGCAACCACGACAGGCGCGAGGGGTTCCGGCAGGTCCTCGCGAACGGGCACGTCCTCGGCGAGGGCGGCCGCCCCGTGATGCACACGATGGAGTACCACCCGCCGACCGTCCCCGTCTGGGGTCAGTCGCTCGTCGCCGGGCGTCGGGTGCTCACCGTCGACACGAGCGTCCCCGGTGCCGGCTACGGCACCCTGAGCGAGGAGACCCTCCACCGCCTCCGGACGGCACTCGCCGAGGACGCGGGCGCGCCGCACGGGTCGATCGTCGTGCTGCACCACCCGCCGCTGCCCGCGCCGACCGCCCTGCACGAAGCGCTGCGACTGCAGAACCCGGGCGACCTGGCCGACGTGCTCCGGGGCTCGGACGTGCGGGTCGTCCTGGCCGGGCACTACCACCACCACTTCGCCGGCAGCATCGGCGGGGTGCCGGTCCTCGTCGCCCCGGGCGTCGCGAACGACACCGACGTGATCGGCGCGTACGGCTCCGAGACGGCGTACGTCGGCACGGGCGCGCTGGTCGTGGACGTCGCCGAGGACGGCTCGCTCTGGTCCACCCCGGTCCGGGTCCCCGTCGCGGGAGCAGACACCGTGGCCGTGCACCACGACACCGACGCGGTCGCGGCGATCATCGCCGAAGCCGGCGCGCACTGAAGCCGGCGCACTGAAGCCGGCGCACTGAACCCGGCGCACTGAACCCGGCGCGCACTGAAGCCGGAGCGCACTGAAGCCGGCCGTCGAATCGCCGCGGCCGTCGGGTCGGACGCACGCCGTGCCTCCCGTCCGGTGCAGCGCAGCTGCCGGTACCCCGGACGCGCAGGCAGTTCCTCGGCAGCGCGAGTAGGCCGGTGCAACAACGTCCGAAGGAGTGCGCCATGCGAACCGGCAGTGCAGTGCAGTACGACCGCTACGGCGGATTCGACGTCGTCGAGCTCGTCACCCAGGAACAGCCGAAGCCCGGACCGGGCGAGGTCGTCGTCGAGGTGTCGGTCGCCGGGTTGAACCACATCGAGCGGTTCCTCCGCGAAGGCCGGCTGCAGGACCACGTCGACCTCGAGTTCCCAGCACACCAGGGCGTCGACTTCGCCGGCGTCGTCCGCGCCCGCGGTACCGAGGTGCGCGACCTGCACGTCGGCGACGAGGTCATGGGGCACGCACCCCACGGCGGCGCGCATGCGACGTGGGTGACCGTCCCGCGCGGCGCGGTCGTGAAGAAGCCCTCCACGATGACGTTCGAGGTCGCGGGCAGCCTGTACCTCGCCGGGTGCACGGCGCTCTCGGTCGTGCGGTCGCTGAAGCTCGGGCCCCAGGACACGGTCGTGATCAGCGCCGCGGCGGGTGGCGTCGGACACATCGAGTGCCAGCTCGCGCACGAGGCCGGCGCGACCGTGATCGGCCTCGGCAGCCCGCGCAACCACGACGCCCTCCGGCAGATCGGCACGCTCCCGGTCGCCTACGGCGACGGGGAGGCGGACCGGATCCGGGAGATCGCCGACGGCCGCCCGATCACCGCCTTCATCGACAACCGGGACGAGGGCGAGAACGCTGCCCTCGCGGAGTCGCTCGGTGCCCCGGAGAAGCGGTTCGTCTCCAGCGAGGACCGGCGCGACCTCGAGATCCGGTTCCTGCGGGCCCCCGGCGACGACCAGGAGGCGATCGAGATGCTCACCACCCTCGGTGACCTGGTGCAGCGGCACAAGGTGCAGTTCATCATCTCGGGGTACTACCCGTTCGAGTACATCGTCGACGCGTACGAGGACCTGGCGGAGATGCACTCGCGCGGCAAGGTCGTGGTCGGCATGCAGCCGGTCGAGACCGGCGCGCGACTGCACTGGTACAAGTCCGAGAAGTCCCGCGACCTCAGGGACCCGGTGTCGAGCGGCACGCCGGCACGGCCCGAGGCGCAGTGAGCGCTAGCTGAGGACGTCCTTCGTCGCGAACCGGCCGTACGCCAGCGTGCCGAAGACCGCGACGTAGCCGAGCTGCAGCAGCGCGTTGCTGCCGAACGAGTCGAACGCGATCGGGTCACGGAGCAGGTCCCCGAACCCGAGCCACTGGTGTGAGAACAGGAACGGGTGCAGCCAGTCCAGCTGCGGGAGCTGGTCGAGCACCTGGGATGCCCCGGCCAGCACCACCGTCGCGGCCATCGCACCGACCGGCACGTTCGTCAGGGACGACGCGAACAGCCCGATCGCGGACAACCCGAGCATCGACAGCGTCACGTAGAGCGCCAGCAGCAGGGCACGACCGGCGTACGACCAGCCGTCGACCTGCGTCCCGGAGAGCAGCGTCACCGGCCCGATCGGGAACAGCGCGGCGCCGATCGCGGCACCGACCAGCACGATGAGGAGCGTCGCGGCGAGGCAGAACGCGACCGCGCCCGCGTACTTGACGAGGATGAACCGGAGGCGCCCGGTCGGCGCGACGAGCAGGTAGCGGATCGTGCCGTGACTGGCCTCGCCCGCGACCGTGTCACCCGCGACGACCCCGACGGTGAGGGGCAGGAACAGCGGGATCGACACCGTGAGCGCCGTGAACGAGACGAACAGGCCGTTGTTCGTGATGTCGCCGAGGAACGCGGGGCCGCCGGAGTCGTCCCCGGTGGTCAGCCGGACCGCGACCGCGATGAGGATCGGGACGAGCGCCAGCGCGCCGAGCATCGCCCACGTGCGGCGACGGCGGAACACGAGCGCGAGCTCGGAGCCGAGCAGCGCGAAGGGCCGGGACCGCGTCGGGGGTGCGGTGCGGGCCGTCTGCGCCGGGGTCGCCGTGCGCTCAGGCTGCGACATCGAAGCCCTCCCCGGTGAGGGCGACGAACAGGTCTTCGAGGGTGCCACCACCGACGGCGATGCCGCGGACCCTGACGTCCGCGCGCACGAGTTCCGCCACGATCGTCTCGGGGAGGAGCTCGGCGGGCAGGTCGGCCACCAGTGCATCGGCGCCGCCGTCGTGCCGCGGGGTCAGCCCGAGCCGCATCAGCACCGACCCGGCCTGACCGAGGTCCGGCGTGTGGACGGTCACCGTGCGTGCGCCGGCGGACCGGAGGTCGTCGAGGGTGCCCTGCGCGACGAGCTTGCCCGTGCGCATGACCCCGGCGTGCGTGCAGACCTGTTCGATCTCGGCGAGCAGGTGGCTCGACACGAACACCGTCGTGCCGTCGTCCGCCAGGGACCGGATGAGGTTGCGGACCTCGCGGGTGCCCTGCGGGTCGAGGCCGTTCGTCGGCTCGTCGAGCACGAGCAGGTCGCGCGGCGAGAGCAGCGCGTTCGCGAGGCCCAGCCGCTGCTTCATGCCGAGCGAGTACGCGTGCGCCTTCTTGTCCGCGGCGTGCGAGAGCCCGACACGGTCGAGTGCCGCCGCGACGCGGGCCTTCCGGGTGCGCGGGTCCGAGGTCGGATCGGCGGCGTCGAAGCGACTGAGGTTCGCGCGGCCGGAGAGGTACGGGTAGAACGCCGGGCCCTCGACGAGCGCACCGACGCGGGGGAGCACCGAGTGCAGCGCCGAGGGCATCGATTCGCCGAGCACCTCGATGGTGCCGCCCGTCGCGGACGACAGGCCGAGCAGTATCCGGATGGTGGTCGTCTTCCCCGAGCCGTTCGGCCCGAGGAACCCGAAGACGGCACCCCGGGGGACGGCGAGATCGATGCCGTCGACCGCGCGTTGCTTGCGGAAGACCTTCTGGAGGCCCGTGGTGCGGATCGCGAAGTCGGCTGCGGTCGTCGGGGCGCCCGCGTCGGTCGTGGCGGGTGCCGCGTCGGTGGTGTCGGGTGCCGGGTCGGTCGGGCTCACTTCGCGGCGGCGACCAGGCTCGACACCGGCACGGCGCCCGCGAGCACACGGCCGTCGTCGGTCAGGTACACGGACACGAGCGAGGTCTGGATCGCACGGCCGCCGTCGACGGCCTTCGTGAGCTGGTTCAGCAGCGTCGAGGCATCGTCACCGAGGCCGCTCTGGTCTGCGGTGCCGGCCGGGAGCTCGGCGATCGTGGACCAGTCCTTGCCGGTCAGCGTCGGAGCGCCGTCGTGGCTCGTGGATCGGTCGCCCTTGCCGGCGCCCGCGTGGTCAGCGGCGTCGGACAGGTCCTTCGTCGTGACCTCCGCGCCGGACGGGGGCGTGAAGTCGAACAGCCGGGACGCCGGTGCGCCGTAGGACAGGCTGGTGAAGCGGACCTGGAACGCCGGGTCGGACTGCCCCTTCGCCTCGATCGCAGCGCGGAGCGGGAGACCGGTCTGCTTGTCCACGGCGAGCTGGACGCTGCCGACGAGGGTGCCGGACGACTTCGGGGTGAGCGTGATCTGCCAGGCGCTCTGCCCGGCGACCTTCGTGGTCGTCGGCTTCGAGACGGTGGTGCTCGGGCGGATCGCGTCGATCGCCTGCTTCGCGATGTCGGCGGGGGTCGTGGTGCCGTCCTGCATCGACTTCGCGGTGTCCGCCGGCAGGGTCACGTGCGTGGCCTGGCGCTCCTTCGAGTCCCACGTCCAGACGTCACTGCCGTTGCGGATGAGGTCCTGCTCGGCGAGCTGCTCCGTCACCTGCACGCGCTGCTTCGTCGCACCGTCGACGTACACGCGCGCGGTGTGCGACGCGGTGAGGAGGCTCAGCGCGTCGGAGGCGTTGCCCTCGAGCGAGGACCCGCCGGACCCGGTGGGGAGTTCCGGGAGGCCGAGGTCGCTGGTCTGCGCGAGCTTGCCCGAGTACTGCGCGCCGGAGGACTTCGCGACGCTGGCGATGACGTCCGCCGCGGTCGGGTTCGCCCCCGCGAGCGGCGTGCTGGCGGCGTTGGCGAGTGCCGGCGCCGCGATGGCCCCGGCGACGACCACCGGCGCGATGACGGCGGGCAGCCATGCGGACTTCTTCATCGGGTTCCCCTCGGTACAGCGTTCGAGTGCTCAGCACACTAGGTCGGGCAACCGACAGTCCGCTGTGCACCCGTCCCGCGCCGCAGTGGCCCGAGCCGCCGACGACCGGAAGGGTGTCACCGCCGGCGAACGTCGACCTCGTCCCCTGACTGCGTGAGGTCAGCATCCACGTCGACCTCGAACACCTCGAGACGACCGTCGGCGAGCACCGCATCGACGAGGCCGCGTGGACCGGCGACGATGGTGGAGTCCCAGTCGATCTCCGATGCCACGACCCACTCGTGGCCCTCCGGCCACAGCATCTGCGGCGTGTGACCGACGTCGAGCCACGACGGACCGCCGAGCTCTGCCACGGAGGTCCGCAGGAGGGCGAAGTCACGACCGGGCCACTCGAGCACCGGCCCAGCGACGACTCCACGCCGGAGGTCCTCGGCCACCCGTGCGTGCATCGCTCGGACGGCCTCAGCCTGCGTCTCGGCGATCTCTCCCGGGGTCGGTTCCTGGTCGCCTCGCCACAGCACACCTGCCGTGGCCGACCCGTTGAGGTCACCCCACCCGGTCCAGACACCCGCGGTGAGGTCCGACGGTGTGTGCGTCGCGACGGCCAGGTGCCGGGCGAGCACCGCGAACTGCTCCGGTGCGCACCAGCCCTGCGGCGGCGGCCAGATCGTCCAGCCGTCGTCGAACGACCGCGGCAACTCGTCCTCCCGACCGACGAGGCGGGACCACTGCACGAGCGGGTGCACCACACGCCCGGTCCGCGCTGCGACGTCCGCCCACCGCAGAGCACGGCCGTCGACCGCGGGGACGCCGGTGGCCGCCTCTCGGTCGGCTGTCGGCGGGTGCAGGATCCTGGCGTACGCCGCGAACCCGATGCCGGCGACGCCGCCCGGTGTCGCCCATCGCCCCACTCGGTCGAGCAGCCACGCCCCTCGCTCGACATCGTCCGTCCACTGCACGGTGCGAGCGTAGGCCCGCCGCACAACCGAGAACAGTCCGCACCACGGACTTCCGTGGCGCGGACTGCTTTTGGTTGTGCGAAGCACGCGAAGCACGCGGGGCCCCGCGACGGTCGGGGCCCGGGCCCGGGCCCGGGCCCGGGCCGCCGACGTCAGACCGCGTCGACCCCGGCGGGGGCGCTGCCGTCGTAGGTGCAGATCGCGGCGACCTTCTCGGCCGACGCCGAGGACGTGTCGAACGAGTACCCGAGCCACTCCTTCGCCAGGCGCCGCGCCAGCTCGACCCCGATCACACGCTGCCCCATGCAGAGCACCTGCGCGTCGTTCGAGAGCACCGAACGCTCGACGCTGTACGAGTCGTGCGCGGTGACGGCCCGGATGCCCGGCACCTTGTTCGCGCTGATCGCCACCCCGAGCCCGGTCCCGCAGATCAGGATCGCCCGGTCGGCATCGCCCGAGGCCACCAGCCGTGCGGCGTCGACCGCCACGTGCGGGTACGCCGTGTGCCCGTCGGCGTCGACACCGACGTCCACGACACTCGACACCCGGTCGTCCGCGAGCAGGTCGCGCTTGATGATCTCCTTGTAGTCGAACCCGGCATCATCCGAGCCGATCACCAGTCGGTACGTCATGCAGGCCAGTCTGCGCGGACGCAGGACATTTGTCCAGCACACAATTTCTGCTGCGCGTGGCGCGCTACGATCACCCCATGTCGGCCGAGACCCCCACCCCGGACGGCGCCCGCAGCCGTTTCCCGCTCGACACCGTCTACCAGGCGGCGCGGATGTACTACCTCGAGGACGCCACGCAGGTGGAGATCGCCGCCCGGCTCGGCGTCTCCCGGCCGACGGTGTCGCGTCTGGTCTCCGAGGCCCGGCGCGCCGGGCTCGTCCGCATCGAGGTCGTCGACCCGTTCCAGGACGAGACGGTCGCACTCGCCGAGCGGCTGCAGGTCGTGCTGGGGCTCCGGGCCGTGCACCTCACGGCGGTCACGCACGCGGCGACGCTCGGCGCCGACCTGGCCGCGCCGGTCGCCGCAGCCGTCGAGGGCATGGCGCTCCAGCCCGGCGACGCGGTCCTGATGTCCTCCGGTCGCACGGTGTACGACGTCGCACGCTCCGGGATGCCGCAGCTCCACGGCGTGCAGCTCGTCCCGACGGTGGGCGGGCAGGCGGACCCGATGCCGTGGTTCCAGACGAACGAGATCACCCGGACGGCCGCGGAGCGCTCCGGTGCGATCCCGGCCTTCCTCTTCGCGCAGGCGCTGCCGTCGGAGGCGATGCGCGCCTCCCTCGACGAGGACCCGGCGTTCCAGCACGTCATCGGGCTCTGGGGTCGGGCGAAGGGCGCGATCCTCGGCATCGGTGCGCCGATCCCGACCCGCGACGCGATGACCCGGGGCATCCCGGTGGAGGACGAGGCGCTCGACCGTGCGGCCGGCGACGTCTGTCTGAACTTCTACGACGCCGACGGGCGGGCGATCGAGTTCGCGGGCAGCGACCGGATGGTGCGCACCGCGCGCGAGGTCCTCTCCGCCGTCCCGCACGTCGTCGGCCTGGCGGTCGGGGAGTCGAAGGTGCCGAGCATCATCGGGGCGGTCCGTGGCGGCCTGGTCAACGAGCTGGTGACGGACGCCGCGACGGGACGCGCCCTGCTGGACGCGCTCGCCTGACCCGACACCACACGGGTGACGCGGCTGCGGCCCCGGACGTGGGACGAGACGGTCTGGAGGCGCGGTGCGGCCCCGACCCGCGCCTCCCGTCCGCAGGTCGGCGCGTTCCCACCCACCGCGCGCTCGTCAGGAGGTGGGAACGCGCGTACCGGGTCGAAAGGAACGACTGCCTACGCGCGTTTCGACTGCCTCCGCGCGTTGGGACTGCCTACGCGCGTTTCGACTGCCTCCGCGCGTTGGGACTGCCTACGCGCGATCCCGCCGCACGTCCCAGAGGTGGTGCACCGGGTCGTGTGCGTAGTAGGTGGCGAGCGTCGCGACGGTGAACGCGCTGCCGTCGGAGCGGAGGCCGGTGCGCTCGAGCTGGTCGTCCCGGACGTCGTCGAACGCCCGGGCCGCGCGGTGGGCGGCCTCGCCGAGCTCGCGCGCAACGGTGGCCGGGTCCTGCTCGCCGTAGTGGTCCTCGATCGCGGTGGCGTCCTGGTCCCAGTTCGGGAACGTCGGGGCGTCCTCGGCGAGCATGAGCGCGAGGCGTTCGGTCATCTTCCGGTGCACGTCGCGGACGTGCGCGCCGTACTCGAGCGCTGACCAGGTGTCCTCGTCCGGACGGTCGCGGACACCGGCCCGCGCGAGCTCGCCGGGCCAGCCGGTCGCGTTCGCCTCGATGATGCCCGGGACGTCGCGGATCGTCACCGTGCTGCCGTCGTAGCCGCACTCGGGGCACGCGCTCTCGATGACCCAGGTCCAGTTCTTCGTGTCCGGTTCGATCGCCATGGGCCGATGTTATGACGTCGTTACTCAGGTTCACGCTTCCGTGTCCTGCTGCGGATCGGGCGTGCCCCTCGTTCGGGTGACACGCCGTTGCCTGGGAATCACCGGCCAATGACATTTCGGTTGCTCGGTAACGTCGTGGCCCGTTCACCGACCCGGTCGATCCGGGTCCGTCCCGAGTCCCGACCCGAGGAGAAACACGTGGGTTCCGATCCCAGCAGTACCGAGCGCCGACGGCCAGCCGAACAGCCGGCCCGTCGGCTCCGCGAGAGCGACGTCACCGTCGTCGACAAGAGCATGATGCGCAAGGCCGTCAGCGGCATGGTCGTCGGCAACACGATGGAGTGGTACGACGTCGGCGTGTACGGCTACCTCGCCGTGACCATGGGGCGGGTGTTCCTGCCGACCGCCGAGCCCGCGGTGCAGATCCTGTTCAGCCTCGGGGTGTTCGCGGCGACGTACGTCGCACGGCCGCTCGGCGGGATCGTGTTCGGGCGCCTCGGGGACCGGATCGGTCGCCAGAAGGTGCTCGCCACGACGCTCATCCTGATGGCGTCGTCGACCTTCCTCATCGGGGCGCTGCCGGCGTACGCGACGATCGGGGTCTTCGCGCCGATCGTCCTCGTCGTGCTCAAGCTCCTGCAGGGCTTCTCGACCGGCGGTGAGTACGCCGGCGCGACCACGTTCGTCACCGAGTACGCCCCCGACCGTCGCCGCGGGTTCTTCGCGAGCATCCTCGACTTCGGCAGCTACATGGGCTTCGCGCTCGGCGCCACGGTGGTGTCCGTGCTGCAGATCACCCTCGGCGACGACGCGATGACCGCGTGGGGCTGGCGGCTGCCGTTCCTGGCCGCCGGTGTGATCGGCGCCGTGGCGATCTGGTTCCGTCTGCGCATCGAGGAGTCCCCGGTGTTCGCCGCGACCCAGGCCGCGCAGGCCGCGTCCTCCGAGGTGCTCGCCGACGCGTCCGGGGACCGCCCCGCGAACGTGTTCGCGATGATCCGCGAGCACTGGCGTCCGATCGTCATCGCGATCATGCTCGTCGCCGCGTCGAACACCGTCGGCTACGCGCTGACCTCGTACATGCCGACGTACCTCACCGACTCGCTCGGGTACTCCGCGCTCGACGGCACGCTCCTCACCATCCCGGTGCTGGTGCTCCTCGCCGTGATGCTGCCGCTGACCGGCAAGCTGTCCGACAAGCTCGGCCGTCGCGTCGTGATGTGGATCGGTGCAGCGACGACCGTCGTGCTCGTCGTCCCCGCGTTCCTGCTCATCGGGCACGGCGAGCAGTGGTCGACGCTGTCCGGCCTCGCGCTCCTGGCGCTGATGACCGCGCTGTGGGTGTCGAACCAGGCGGCGTCGCTGCCGGCGCTGTTCCCGACCTCCACCCGGTACGGCGGGATGGGCTTCGCGTACAACATCGCGATCGCGGTGTTCGGCGGGACGACGCCGCTCATCGTGCAGGCGCTGCTCACGGCGACGGGCGACGAGCTCGCGCCGGCGTACTTCCTGATGGCGATGAGCGTCGTCGGTGCGATCGGGGTGTTCTGCATGAAGGAGTCCTCGCAGCGACCGCTCCCCGGGTCGATGCCCGCGGTGGAGACGGCCGAGGAGGCCCGCGAGCTCGTCCTCACGCAGGACACGAACCCGAACCTCGACCTCGGGGACCTGCCCTTCGCAGCCGAGGACGCGGTCCGGGCGGCCCGGGAGCGGGAGCTGTCCGCGGCACGCTGACGCGCCGCGCACCGACGGTGGCGTCGGGGCCCGGGCCGGGCTCCGAGGCCGCCGTAGGGTGGGAGCATGCGACTGCTGCTCATCCGACACGGCCAGACCCCCGCGAACGTGAACGGCGTCCTCGACGCCGAGGTGCCCGGTCCGGGCCTGACGGAGCTCGGGCAGCAGCAGGCAGCAGCACTGCCGGCGGCGCTCGCGGACCGCGGCATCGAGCGGCTCTTCGTCTCCTCGATGGTCCGGACGCACCACACCGCGGCTCCGCTCGCCGCGGCGCTCGGCATCGACCCCGTGGTGCTCCCGGGCCTCCGCGAGATCGAGGCCGGGGACCTGCAGGGAGCGCGGGACCAGACCTCCGTGCAGCGGTACCTGGCCGCCTGCTACGCGTGGGCGTCGGGGGAGCGCGAGGCCCGGATGCCCGGCGCGGAGACCGGCGAGGACTTCTTCGACCGCTACGACGAGGCCGTCCGGCAGATCGAGGACACCGGCGTCGCGGTCGCCGCGGCGTTCAGCCACGGTGCGGCGATCCGGATCTGGGCCGCCACGACCGCGCAGAACGTGCCGAACGACCTCGGCGCGGACCGGCACCTGGAGAACACCGGCGTCGTCGAGCTCGAGGGGTCGAGTGCCGACGGGTGGCGCCTCGTGGACTGGGAGGGCGAGCCGATGGGCGGCGACGACCTCATCGACCGGACCGCGCAGGACCCGACCGGCGAGCGGTTCTAGACCCGGACACAGACGGAAGGGAGGCCCGGTGCCAGCTGGCACCGGGCCTCCCGTCCGTCAGTGGTGACGACCACCCACCTGGCCGCGACTAGGCGCGGGCGGCGGCTGCCGTCAACGGCACGATCACGCCGTGCGACTCGCGCAGCACGTCGAGGGTGCGCTGGACCTCGTCCGAGCGCTCTTCCGGCGACCAGCCGAGGACGCCGGCGAGCACGTCGGCGAGCTCGTCGAGGAGGTCGATGGTGACGCCACCGACGAACGCGAGGTTCGTGCGGCGGAGCACCACGTCGACCAGGTGCACGGCGTGCTCGTGCTCGGCGAAGTACGCGACCTCGGCGCGGGTCAGCGCAGGGTCGGACTCGAGTGCCTCGACCGGGCCGTCGGTGAGGACGTCCACGACCTCGGCCGCGCGGGTGCCGTAGCGCTCGAGCAGACCCTCGACCAGCTTCGCGTCGAGCCCGTCGCGGTGCGACTTGATCCACAGGGCGCGCTGGGCGTCCGTGGTCGGGTACTCCTTGCCGCCGCCGATGGCCATGCCCGTCGTGTCGACCTTGCGGGCGACACCGAGCTTCGTCGTGGCCTCGGTCGAGAGGTGCGCGGCGAGGGCACGGAACGTCGTCCACTTGCCGCCGACGAGCGACAGCACGGTGCTCTTCGGCAGACCGGCGATGGGGGTGTCCACGATCCGGTAGTCACGGGAGACGAAGCCGGGGGCGGTGTCCTCGTGGCGGGGGAGCGGACGGATGCCGGAGTAGCTGTAGACGATGTGCTCGCGGGTGACGTCGATCTGCGGGAAGACGTGCTTCACGAGACCGAAGAAGTAGTCGATCTCCTCGTCCGTCGTGGTGACCGGCTTCGCGGGGTCGGCGTCGATGTCCGTCGTGCCGATGAGGACCCGGCCCTTGAGCGGGTAGATCAGCACGATGCGGCCGTCGTCGTTCTCGAAGAACAGCTCGCGGCCCTTGGTGGCCTCGAGCAGCTCGTCGTTGTGCACGACGATGTGCGAGCCCTTCGTGCCGCCCATGAACTTGGTCTCGCCGCCGAACGCGCCGTTGGTGAGGTCGGTCCAGGGACCGGAGGCGTTGATCACGACGTCGGCGGTGAAGACGAACTCGTCGCCGGTCTCGCGGTCGCGGAGCAGGACGCCGCCGTCGCGGGTGCCGGCTGCCTCGACGTAGTTCGTGGCGCGGGCGGTGGCCGCGCTGGTGGTGGTCCCGTCGGCGCTCGTGCCGGCCGTGAGGCCGTCCTTGAGGACGTCGAGCGCCAGGCGCTCCGGCTCGTGCACGGAGGCGTCGTAGTAGGTGCCCGTGTACTTGAGGTCCTTGTTCAGGGCCGGCATGTCCGCGAGCGCGGCCTTCTTGGTGCGGAAGACGTGCTTCGGGACCGAGCCGCCGTCACGGGAGAAGGAGTCGTAGATCGTCATGCCGATCTTGATGAGCATCGCGCCGCGCTCCTTCGTGGAGCGCTGCTTGTGCGTGAGCATCCGCAAGGGGGCGTTCATGATGCCGGAGAACGTCGAGAAGATCGGCATCGTCGTCTGCAGCGGCTTGACGTAGTGCGGGGCGATGCGGATCAGGCCGTTGCGCTCCTGCACGCTCTCGCGCACCAGGCGGAACTCGCCGTTCTCGAGGTAGCGGATGCCGCCGTGGATCATGTGGCTCGACGCCGCGGAGGCGCCGGAGGCGTAGTCGCCACGCTCGACGAGCGCGACGTCGACGCCCTGGAGGGCGAGGTCGCGGAAGGTGGCGATGCCGTTGATGCCGCCACCGACGATGAGGACCTGTGCGTTCGGACGCTCGGTGAGGTTCGTCACTGTGCGTCGGGGCTGCGTCGTCTTCGACATGTGCGTACGCGTCGCTTTCTGTGGGTCGGTTCGCTGGGTTCGAGAACGATCGTGCTCCTCCGGTGAGAGGCCGGGCAACTCGCGTGCACGAACGTGCAGCACACGTGTCGACGTGTCCGATTCCGGTTCGGCACGGGCGGTCGGGCTTGCAAGCGCCATGCACGTCCGTGCATGGTTGCTCCATGAGCGATGCCGCCCAACCGATGCGCACGCAGCAGGCCCTGCGGGCCGCGCACCTCTACTACCTGCAGGACCTGACGATGGACGCGATCGCCGACGAACTCGGCACGTCCCGCTCCTCGGTGTCCCGACTGCTCAAGCACGCCAGGGACACCGGACTCGTCGACATCCAGATCCGGTCACCCCTCGACCAGGCCGCAGCGCTCAGCCGGAACATCCGTGCACGGTTCGGCGTGCACGCGCACGTCGTCCCGGTGCCGGACCACACGAGCGACGTCGACCGGCTCGAGCGGGTCGCGCTCTCCGCCGCTCGGATCCTGACCCAGTACATCGAGTCGAACATGGTGATCGGGATCTCCTGGGGCTCGACGGTCAGTGCGGTCAGCCGGTACCTCGTGCCGAAGACCACGCACGGGTCGACGGTCGTGCAGGTGAACGGCGCCGCGAACACCCGCACCACGGGCATCGTCTACGCGTCCGAGATCCTCCGACGCTTCGGCGAGGCGTACGGCGCGCTCGTGCAGCAGTTCCCGGTCCCGGCGTTCTTCGACGACCCCACCACGAAGGCGGCGCTGTTCCGCGAGCGCTCGATCCGCCGCGTGCTCGACCTGCACGAGCGGATGGACGTCGTCGTGTTCGGCGTCGGCGCCCCGCAGGCCCCGGTCCCCTCGCACGTGTACTCCGGCGGGTACCTCGACCCCGCCGACCGCGAGGAACTCACCAAGGCCAAGGTCGTCGGTGACGTCTCCACCGTGTTCTACCGGGCGGACGGGTCCTGGAAGGACATCGGGGTGAACGCCCGCGCCGGTGGGCCGGACCTGGACACGATCAAGCGGGCTCCGCGGCGGATCTGCGTGGTGGCCGGGCGGGGGAAGGCGGCGTCGCTCAAGGGGGCACTGGCCGCCGGGCTGATCACCGACCTCATCCTCGACGAGAGCATCGGGCAGGCGATCCTGCAGAACTGAGCCGGGGGACGCGGATCACGGGTCGCTGTCGGTGGTCGCGCGTACCTTCTCGGCCATGGTGCTTCCCACGGACTCCCGTCCGCCGGCCACGGCGGTGAGCGCCACACCTGTGTCCCCGATCGACGCCGCCGACCGACCCGATCGTCGCTGGTCCAAGCGGCTCGCCGGCACCGACGTCGACCAGGCACTGGCCTTCTTCTCGGCTGGTTACGAGCTCCGCTCCCCGAACGTCCGGCGGACCTCGCCGCGCAGCGCGTGGAGCTTCGCCGGGGTCGGCGACGAGCGGATGTCCCTGCGGACCGCACGCTTCGACGTCGACATCCGGAGCGAGAGTCGCGCGGACGCCGAGTTCATGGTCATCTGGCTGCGCTCGGGCACGAGCACCCTGACCTACGGCGGCCAGTCCGTCGACCTGCAGGCTGGCGTCCCCCTGGTGCTGCCCATCGACGACACCTGGGACCTGCACCACCGGGACATCTCGCTGAACATGGTGCAGCTCGACCGCTCCTTCCTGAGCTCGCTCGCCGGTGAGGACGACTTCGCCTTCGAGCCGATGCAGCGGGCGTCCGGCGACGGACTGCGAGCGTGGCAGCACGCCGTCCGGTCACACTCGGCGACGTGGCTCGACATGGACCACGTCCTCGGTGACGTCGAGCGCCGGGTCGTCGCCGAGTCGTTCGGCACGGCAGCGCTCCGTGCGTTCCCGCGCCGGACCCTCTGGCGCGCCTCGGTGCCCGGCACCGGGCCGGAGCACGCGCGACTGCGCCGGGCGCTGGAGTTCGTGCACGCCCACGCGAACGAGCCGATCGGCACGCCGGAGATCGCCGCGGCCGCGGGGCTCAGCCCCCGCGGGCTGCAGCAGTCGCTCCGCCGGCACCTCGACCAGACGCCGGGGGACCTGTTGCGGCAGGTCCGGCTCGACGGCGCGCACGCGGACCTCCGTCATGCCGACCGTGACGAGGTGTCGGTCGCCGAGATCGCCCGGTCGTGGGGGTTCGGTCACCTCGGCCGGTTCTCCGCCGCGTACCGGTCGCGGTTCGGCGAACTGCCGAGTGAATCGCTCCGCGCCCGGAGCTGAGCAGCCGAATCCCATCGCACGGATCGGGATCTGATCAGCGGGATGTTCGGCCGTAACGCGCCGGACACGCACGAGTGGCTGGATGGTGGTCGCCCGCCGCTCGCAGCCCACGAAGGAGTCCGCCATGCTCATCGGCGTCCCCACCGAGATCAAGAACAACGAGTTCCGCGTCGCCGCCACCCCTGCCGGTGTCGCCGAGCTGACGATGCACGGGCACGACGTGCTCGTGCAGGCCGGGGCCGGTGACGGTTCGTCCTTCCCGGACGCCGAGTACGCCGCCGCCGGTGCGACGATCGTCCCGTCGGCCGCCGAGGTGTGGAGCCGTGCCGGGCTCGTCCTCAAGGTGAAGGAGCCGGTCGCGTCCGAGTACGCGTCGATCCGACCCGGGCAGGTCCTCTTCACCTACCTGCACCTCGCAGCCGACCGCCCGCTGACCTCCGCGTTGATGGACTCCGGCGCGACCGCGATCGCGTACGAGACCGTCCAGCTTCCCGATCGCTCGCTGCCCCTGCTGTCGCCGATGTCCGAGATCGCCGGTCGGCTCTCGGCCCAGGTCGGCGCGAACCACCTGATGCGCGCGAACGGTGGCCGCGGGCTGCTGCTCGGCGGCGTCCCCGGCACGCCGAAGGGCCGCGTGGTCGTCATCGGCGGTGGTGTCGCCGGTGAGCACGCCGCGGCGATGGCGCTCGGGCTCGGTGCCGAGGTCACCGTGTTCGACATCAGCCTGCCGCGCCTGCGGGCACTCGACGCCCGGTTCGACGGGCGCATCACGACCCTCCGGTCCTCGTCGCACGCGATCGCCTCGGCGCTGCAGGACGCGGACCTGGTGATCGGTTCCGTGCTCATCCCCGGGGCGTCGGCGCCGAAGCTCGTCACCGACGCGATGGTCGCGGACATGCGTCCGGGATCGGTGCTCGTGGACATCGCGATCGACCAGGGCGGGTGCTTCGAGGGCTCGCGGCCGACCACGCACGACGACCCGACGTTCCGGGTGCACGACGCCGTGTACTACTGCGTGGCGAACATGCCCGGTGCCGTCCCGCGCACCTCGACCATCGCGCTGACGAACGCGACGCTGCCCTACGCCGTGGCGATCGCGAACCAGGGCTGGGAAGCGGCGCTCGAGTCCGACCCGGCGCTCGCCCGCGGGCTCAACGTGCACGACGGCCACGTGACGAACGAGGCCGTCGCTGCCGCGCACGGGCTGACGGCCGCCGCGCGCTGAGCCGCGGGGCTCTGACGGCAGGCGACGGCGCACCCGCGCACCCGCGCCCGCGCACCCGCACCGGCGCACCCGCGCCGGCCGTCGGGGCACGCGGCGGGGTGAGGGAAGCGACACCGCGTACACGATTGCGCCGCGCAAAGGTGTACGTGGTGTCGCTTTCGTCGCTGCGGGGATGATGTACGCGCATCGGGCGACATCGGATACACGATTGCGTGGCGCATCCGGCCGCGTGGTGTCGCTTTCGTCGCGTGCTCGGCCGCCGCAGCGCGGGGCGCTACCGGACCGCGCGCGGCGCTACCGGACCGCGCGGGGCGCGTGCGCGGCCGGAGCGCGGAAGCCAGCGCGCGCCCGCACGACGAGCGTCACCACGACGGCGAGCGCAGCGGCGACGAGTGCCGCGACCGCGGTCGGCACGGACACCAGGGGGCCGTCGAGCCGCGCGACCGCGACCCACGCCAACCCCCACGCGAGCGACGCCGTCGGAGCCAGGCGCCCACGACCGGCCACGGCGATGAACACCCCGACGAGCCCGGCGACGAGGGCCACGACGACACCCCAGACGTCCTGCGACAGCCCGAAGCCCCGGAAGCCGGCGGCCGTCAGCACCGCGGCCGTGTTCGCCGCCGTCGCGACGCACACCCACCCGAGGTAGAGCCCGAAGGTGCCGTCGGTGACGATGGCCTCGACGATGCCGGAGGGGCGGGTGCGTCGGAGGATGACGAACGTCCACGCGAGGACGGCCAGCAGCGCGACGATGATCGGTTCGCTCAACCAGAGGAAGCCGAACTGTACGGACAGGATCCACGCGGCGTTGAGCAGCAGGGACAGCGTCGCGGGGACGGCGAGCCGGTCGTGGCGGGCCTCGTCACCGCGGCGGGGGAGGAACTGCCACACGGCGAAGGCGATCAGGCCGACGTAGATGACGCTCCAGATGCCGAAGGCCGGCCCGTCGGGGGCGATCGCCGTGGACGACGCCGACAGTGCCCCGCCCGCTGCGTCCTGGATCGGCGTGCCACCGGCGGCGCCGGACCCGATGAACGAGCCCACCACGGCGACGACGGCGCTCGCCGCGATCACGATCTTCCGGAACCATCGCATGGCCACTCCCTTCGTCGACACGCCTTCGTCAGCATGCTGATGACCTGCACGGTAGACGGATCATCCACCCGCGCGTGCAGGCGGGGTCCAGCGAGCGGGGGACATGCGGCCCCGGGACCTGCGTAGGTTGGGGTCGTGACCGTCGAGCTCAACACCGCGTACATCGACCGCATCGCACCGATCGCGAGTCCGACGCTCGACGACACCTTCCGGATGATGCACGAGCAGGACGCCAGCGCCTGCGTGGTCCTCTACCAGCCCGACGCCGTGGAGCTCGGGGACGTCGCGGTCGCCCTCGGACTGCACGAGCTCGCGGTGGAGGACTCCGCCGAGGGCCACCAGCGACCGAAGCTCGAGCGCTACGGCTCGACGCTGTTCGCGGTGCTGAAGCCGGCGCTCTACAACGACCAGCGTGAAGAGGTCGAGTTCGGCGAGGTGCACGCCTTCGTCGGGGAGGACTTCTTCCTGGCCGTCGTGCAGGCCGACCCCCGCGGGAAGCACGTCGTACCGCGAGCACTGCAGCGGATGAGTGGCAAGCCGGGGCTCGTGACCGCGGGGCCGCAAGCGCAGCTGTGGGCGCTGATGGACTCGATCGTGGACGACTACATCCCGGTGATCGAGGGCCTCGAGGAGGACATCAACCAGATCGAGGACCAGCTCTTCGCCGGGGTCGCCGGGGTGTCCCGTCGCATCTACGAGCTGTTCGGGGAGGTCGTCGACTTCCAGCGCGCCGCCCGGCCCCTCATCCACATGATCGAGAACATCCACCGCGGCGCCGAGAAGTACCACCTGCCGGTCGAGATGCAGCGCCGCTTCCGTGACGTCCTCGACCACGCGATCCGGACGGTCGAGCGCATCGACACGTTTCGGCAGCTGCTGCAGAACGCGCTGACGGTCGACGCGACCCTGGCGGCGCAGAAGCAGAACGACGACACGAAGAAGATCTCCGGCTGGGCGGCGATCCTCTTCGCGCCGACCCTCATCGCGGCGATCTACGGCATGAACTTCACGCACATGCCGGAGTTGACGTGGACGTGGGGCTACCCGCTGGCGGTGATCGCGATGGTCGCGTTCGCCGCTGCGCTGTTCGTGGTCTTCAAGGTGAAGCGCTGGTTCTGACGACCTGACATACTTACGCAACAAAAGTAAGCCGACCAGGAGCTCCGATGACGCACTCCCTCGTCCACCTGACCACCGCCGGGGTCTCCCTCGTGCTCGACTGCACCGGGGGTCGCTTGCCCTCGGTGGTGCACTGGGGTGCCGCCCTCGGGGAGTTGTCCACCGAGGACCTGCAGGCGATCGTCACCGCGGGCCGTGAGCCCATCGTGTCGAACGCCGTCGACGAACCGATCCGCGTGGCGATCCTGCCCGAGCCGCACGCCGGCTGGTCCGGGAAGCCGGGCGTGAGCGGGCACCGGGACGGGGAGGACTGGTCACCGCGGTTCACGACGACGAGCATCGACGTGATCGGAGAAGCCCACGAGACACGGGCCCACGAGACGCGGGCCCACGAGACACGGGCCCACGAGGCGCAGGCCCACGAGACGGCAGACAGTGCAGCCGCCCCCACCCGCATCGACGCCGGCCCCGCGACCGTCGTCGTCGAGGCCGCCGATGCCCACGCCCAGCTCGCCGTCCGCCTGGAGATCGAGCTGCTGCCCTCCGGCCTCGTCCGCACCCGCGCCGCCCTCACGAACACCGGCACCGGCACGTACACGGTCGACGACCTCACGGTCGCGCTCCCGATCCCGACCAGGGCCCGAGAGATCCTGGACTTCGCCGGCCGCTGGGGCAAGGAGCGCACCCCGCAGCGCCGCGAGCTCGTGGTCGGCATCCACGAGCGCGAGGGACGGAAGGGCCGCACCGGGGCCGACGCGGCCACGGTCCTGAGCGTCGGCGTCCCCGGGTTCGGCTTCGCCGACGGCGAGCTCTGGGGTGTCCACGCCGCGTGGAGCGGCAACCACCGGCACTTCGCGGAGCGCCTGTTCAACGGCAAGCAGGTCATCGGCGGCGGCGAGCTCCTGCTGCCGGGCGAGGTGCGCCTCGGCACGGGGGAGACCTACGAGGGCCCCTGGCTCCACGGCGCGTACGCGAACGGCCTCGACGAGCAGGCCCGCCGCTTCCACCGGTACCTCCGCAGCCGTCCGCAGCACCCCCGGAGCGTCCGCCCGATGACGATCAACGTCTGGGAGGCGGTCTACTTCGACCACGACCTGGCCCGGCTGGAGGACCTCGCCGACCGGTCCGCCCGCCTCGGCGTGGAGCGCTTCGTCCTCGACGACGGGTGGTTCCGCCACCGTCGCAACGACTTCGCGGGCCTCGGCGACTGGTTCGTCGACGAGGACGTCTGGCCCGACGGGTTGTCGCCGCTCGTCGACCACGTCCGTGCCGCCGGCATGCAGTTCGGCCTGTGGTTCGAGCCGGAGATGATCAACGAGGACAGCGACCTCGCCCGGGCGCACCCGGAGTGGATCATGCAGGCCGACGGACGCCTGCCGGTCCGGTCCAGGCACCAGCAGGTCCTCAACCTCGCGATCCCGGAGGCGTACGAGTACGTGCTCGACCGGATGACCGCGATCATCGACGAGTACCGGATCGACTACGTGAAGTGGGACCACAACCGGGACCTGGTCGAGGCCGGGTACCGGGACGGCGGGGCGGCCGTCCACGAGCAGACCCTGGCGGCGTACCGGCTGATGGCGGCGCTCAAGGACCGTTTCCCGGGGTTCGAGATCGAGTCGTGCTCGTCGGGTGGTTCCCGCGTGGACCTCGGCGTGATCGAGCACACCGACCGCGTCTGGGTCTCGGACTGCATCGACCCGCTCGAGCGGCAGCAGATGAACCGCTGGACGATGCAGCTGCTGCCGGCGGAGCTCCTCGGCTCGCACATCGCCAGCGGCGTGAACCACACGACGGGGCGCTGGCACGACCTGTCCTTCCGTGCGGGCACCGCGCTGTTCGGGCACCTCGGCATCGAGTGGGACCTGTCCAAGGCCACCGCGGCCGAGGAGCGGGACCTCGCCGAGTGGATCGCGCTCTACAAGGACACCCGGGCGCTGCTGCACGGCGGTGACCTGGTGCGCGTCGACCAGGTCGACGACACGCTGAACGTCTACGGCGTGGTCGCGCCGGACCGCCGGGAGGCGATGTTCTTCCTGGCGTCCCTCGCCGCCCCCGAGGTGAGTCTCCGCGGTCGGATCACGTTCCGCGACCTCGACCCGGACGCGCGGTACCGCGTCGACCCGGTGCTCATCGGCAGCGGTGCCGACGGCGTCCGTGCCCCGGAATGGTGGTCCGGTGCGCGGGTCTTCACCGGTCGCGTCCTCGCGTCGGTGGGCCTCGAGGCCCCGGCCACGTACACCGAGCGCGTGGTCCCGTTCCGGCTCACCGCGATCTGATCCGGACCCCGTGACGGCCTGGAGGCTCATGGCGGCGCCGCCACGAGCCTCCAGGCCGTCAGCTGGTCACCACCTCGTCGTGGCGACCTCTTGACACCGCTTTCTTTTGTGGCGACACTAAACCCGTCCGGGGCTGCCACCCGGACGGCAACCACGTTGACGAAGGAGTCACGATGGCCACCGAAACACCCTTGACGGTGCCGGTCCGGCGCAGCCGACCGAGCGCCGACACCGAGACAGCGGCCGGGACCGCCGCTCCGCGGAAGCGACGACCACGCAACGACCTGTGGCTGGCGCTCGCCTTCATCGCACCAGCCGCGATCGGGTTCGCGCTGTTCCTGCTCTGGCCGACGATCCGCGGCATCTACCTGAGCTTCACGTCCTACAACCTGCTCACCCCGCCGGTGTTCACCGGGCTGCAGAACTACGAGCGCCTCGTGCAGGACTCGATCTTCTGGCACTCGATGGCGGTGACGGTCGAGTACGTGCTGCTGAACATCGGGTTCCAGACGGTCCTCGCCCTGTTCATCGCGGTGATGATGCACCGGCTCACGAAGTCCACGTTCGTCCGGGGGATCGTCCTCGCGCCGTACCTGGTGTCGAACGTCGTCGCGGCGCTGATCTGGCTCTGGATCCTCGACACGCAGCTCGGCATCGGCAACGAGGTGCTCTCCGCGCTCGGCATCGGACGCATCCCGTTCCTGCAGAGCGACGTGTGGGGCATCCCGACCATCGCGTTCATCAACGTCTGGCGGAACGTCGGCTACACCGCGCTCCTCATCTTCGCGGGACTGCAGGCCCTGCCGGAGCAGGTCTACGAGGCTGCCCGCATCGACGGTGCGAGCGAGTGGAAGATGTTCTGGCGCATCACGGTGCCGCTCCTCCGCCCGATCCTGTCGCTCGTGCTCATCATCACGACCATCGGGTCGTTCCAGGTGTTCGACACCGTCGCGGTGACCACCCAGGGCGGACCCGCCAACGCCACGAACGTCGTGCAGAACTACATCTACAACCTGGCCTTCGGCCGGTTCCAGTTCGGCTACGCGTCCGCCGTCTCGGTGGCCCTCCTCATCGTCCTCAGCGTCATCACGTTCATCCAGTACCGACTCTCGCGTTCCGGCGAGAGCGATCTGGACTGACCGGCCACGGACCCCGAAAGCGAGTCGAAGATGACCAGCACACTGCCCCCCGTGGCCGACCCCACGACCACCCGCGCGCTCACCACCCGCGGTGCCAAGCCCCCACGTCCGAAGCCGTCCGTCGGCCGGGTGTTCGCCTGGATCGCGATGATCGCCGTGATCGTCGTGACCCTCTTCCCCTTCTACTGGATCCTCCGCACGGCGCTGTCGTCGAACGGTGCGATCTCCGCCGACCCGACCTCGCTCCTGCCGACCGGGTTCAGCCTCGGCGGGTTCGAGCGCGTCTTCGGCCTGCAGTCCACGAAGGAGGCGCTCGCCCAGGGCGGCTCCGGCGCGGCGATCAACTTCTGGCAGTACCTGCTCAACTCCGTGATCACCGCGACGATGATCACCGTCGGGCAGGTGTTCTTCTCCGCCGGCGCCGCCTACGCCTTCGCGCGGCTGCGGTGGCCGGGACGCGACAAGGTGTTCGCGGTGTTCCTCGCCGGGCTCATGGTCCCGACGATCTTCACGCTCCTGCCGAACTTCGCGCTCATCAAGTCGCTCGGCCTCGTCGACACCCTGCTCGGGATCTCGCTGCCCTCGATGCTGATGACGCCGTTCGCGGTGTTCTTCCTCCGGCAGTTCTTCCTCGGCATCTCGAAGGAGGTCGAGGAAGCGGCCCTCATCGACGGCGCGGGGAAGGTCCGGGTGTTCTTCCGGCTCATCCTGCCGATGGCCTCCGCACCGATCGCGACGCTCGCCGTGCTGACGTACATCACCGCGTGGAACGACTACTTCTGGCCGCTGATGGTGTCGTACACCGACAGCTCGCGGGTGCTCACCGTCGCGCTCGGCGTCTTCAAGTCGCAGGCCCCGCAGTCCGGCACCGACTGGTCCGGGCTGATGGCGGCCACGCTCGTCGCAGCGCTCCCGATGATCGTGCTGTTCGGCGTCTTCGCCAAGCGCATCGTCAACTCCATCGGCTTCTCCGGCATCAAGTAGGACGCTCCCCATGACGAACTCCATCACCCGCCGCGCGCTCTTCGCCGGCGGTGCATCCGCCCTCGCCCTCGGTGCGCTCGCCGCGTGCTCGTCGCCCGGCCGCGCGTCCTCCACCGGCGGTGCGACCGGTACCGTGTCGTACTGGCTGTGGGACTCGAACCAGCTCCCCGCCTACCAGGCGGTCGCGAAGGCCTTCGAGCGCGAGAACCCCGGCATCACGATCACGATCACCCAGCTCGGCTGGAACGACTACTGGACGAAGCTCACCGCCGGGTTCATCGCCGGCACCGCGCCCGACGTCTTCACCGACCACCTGACGAAGTTCCCGCAGTACGCCGACCTCGACGTGCTCTACAAGCTCGACGAACTCGAGGCCACCGCGTCGATCCAGGACGCCGACTACCAGTCCGGGCTCGCCGAGCTCTGGAAGGGCCAGGACGGCCACCGTTACGGGTCGCCGAAGGACTGGGACACCATCGCGATGTTCTACGACACCAAGGTGATGGCGAAGGCCGGTGTGACCGCCGACCAGCTCGCCGCACTCGAGTGGAACCCCGACGACGGCGGCACGTTCGAGCAGATGCTCGCCCACCTGACCATCGACGGCAAGGGGCGTCGCGGCGACGAGCCCGGCTTCGACAAGACCGACATCGCCGTCTACGGGATGAGCGCGAACGGCAGCGGCGGCGACGGCTTCGGGCAGACGCAGTGGTCGCCGTTCACCGGGTCGACCGACTGGTTCTACACGAACAGCAACCCGTGGGGGAACAAGTTCCGCTACGACGACGCCGGGTTCCAGAAGACGATCTCCTGGTACTTCGGGCTCGCCGAGAAGGGCTTCATGCCGAAGTACGGGGTGTTCTCCACCACGACCGGGCCGGACGTGCAGCTCGGCGCGAAGAAGGTCGCGCTCTCGTTCAACGGCTCGTGGATGATCGGCGCGTACGGCAACCTCGCCGGCATCGACGTCGCCATCGCACCGACCCCGTCCGGGCCGGTGGGGCACCGCGCGTCGATGTTCAACGGCCTGGGGGACTCGATCACGAAGCAGGCGCGGAACCCGGAGGCCGCGGCGAAGTGGGTCGCGTTCCTCGGCGGGTCCACCGCGCAGCAGATCGTCGGGAAGGCCGGGATCGTCTTCCCGGCGCGGCCCGAGGGCACCGCTGCAGCCGTCGCGGCGTTCGGGAAGAAGGGCTTCGACGTGTCCGCGTTCACCCAGCAGGTGGCCGACAAGACGACGTTCCTGTTCCCGGTGACGCGGAACCCGGGCGACATCCAGGCGCTCGTCCAGCCGGCGTTCGACGACATCTACGCCAACGGCAAGCCGGTCAGCACGCTGACCGGGGTCAACGACCAGGTGAACACGCTGCTGCAGCTGACGTAGGCGGGGCGGGCGGCGGGTGCGGCCCCTCGCACGGTGCGAGGGGCGCTCGGGGCGCCGGGTCGCACGGTGCGAGGGGCGCGGGCGCGGGCGCGTGGGGGTCAGGCGCCGAGGGCGTGCATCTGGATGGCGACCGCGGCCGCGCCCCGGGCCCACTCGTTGAAGCGGAACGGCTGCGCGATGACGGTGGGCGCCGGCGTCGACCAGTGCCGGGCGGCCTCGACCGAGCGGTCGAGCGCTGTCCGGCCGACCTCGGCGACGCCGACGAGCTCCCCGGAGAGCAGGACGACCTCGGGGTCGACGACGTTGACGACGTCCGCGACGAGGAGCCCGAGCGCTTCGGCCGCGGTGTCGACCACGGTGCGGGCAGCGCGAGCGTCGGCACCAGTGCCGTCGCCACGCGCCACGTCGAGGAGCTCGGCGGCCGACACCTGACGGCCGAGCGACGCACTGCCCGCGAGGGCGATCGCCCGGGCGCTGATGACCGCCCGTGCACACCCGCGGTGCCCGAACTCGCAGCGGAGGTCCGACGTCCCCGCGGTCCCACCGAGCCGCTGGTGCCCGATGCTGCCGGCGGCTCCGTGGGCGCCTGCCACGACGGTGCCGCCGACGACCAGACCGAGACCGATGCCGGCACCGATCGTCAGGAGCGCGAAGGACCGGTGGTCACGCCCTTCCCCGAACCAGTGCTCAGCGTGGGTGAGCGCCCGGACGTCGTTCTCCACCGAGCACGGCAGTCCGGTCGCGTCGGCGAGCAGCGCTGCGAGCGGGACGTCTTCCCAGCCGAGGAACGGCGCCCGACGGACGGTCCGGCGGTCCTCGGTCGCGCCGCCGAGCGCGACGCACACGCCCCGGACCCGGTCGTCCGCTGCGGTGATGGCGGCGATCACCTCGGCGACCCGGGCGACGACGGCGCTGACGTCCCGGTCGGCGAGTGGTTCCTCACGCTCGGTGAGGACCTCGCCGCGGTGGTCCGTCGAGACGGCGAAGAGGCTGTCGCCGGTGAGCTTCACCCCGATGAAGTGGTGTGCGTCCTGGTCGATGTCGAGCGGGATCGAGGGGCGGCCGGTCACCGTCTGCTGCACGCCGTCGCGCTCGATCAGGATCCCCGCTTCGAGCAGCGGCTTCGTGATCCGGGACAGGCTCGGGCCGGAGAGGCCCAGGCGGGCGGCGAGCTCGGTGCGCGGACGCGGCCCGGCACGGAGCACTTCGAGGACGACGGACTGCGCGCTGCCGACCAGCGGCTCCCAGCCGTGCTGGGGTCCTGCGTCGGGCATCTCGGGCACGTCGTCAGCCTAGGGCGCAGGCGCTGGTGCCGGGTCCTGCCGGTGCCGGGCGGTGGACACTCCGGTGATCCACAGGGGCTGTCCAGGGGTTCCGCACGGGCGGCACACACGCGGTCGACAGGATCGATCGCAGTGCGCACCTCGCGCCGATCGGAAGGACCTCCTCATGCAGTGCCCCAACGACCAGGCGACCCTCGTGATGTCGGAGCGATCCGGCATCGAGATCGACTACTGCCCCGAGTGCCGCGGTGTGTGGCTCGACCGCGGCGAGCTCGACAAGATCATCGAGCGAGCAGCGCCGTCAGCGCCCACCGCGACCGCGGCCCCCGCGCCGGCTCCGGCACCCGGTCCGCACGCGGTGCCGGCCGCGCCTGCGCCCGGCTACGTGCCCGGGTACACGTCCGGCATGGCGGTCCCGCGGAACGGGTACGCGTCCCCGGGATCCCCGGGCTCGCCCGGGTCGTGGGACAAGGGCCGCCGCGGGTACGGCCAGCAGCAGTACGGCCAGCAGCAGTACGGCCAGCAGTCCAGCCAGCAGTACGGCCAGCAGCCGTACGGGAAGAAGCGCCGCGGGAACTGGCTCAGCGAGCTCTTCGACTGACGACGCCCGGCGGTGACGGGGCCGGAGCGGCGGGCCCGCGGCCGATAGGGTTTCCGATATGCCGCACACCGCACACACGACCCCGGGCTGGGTGCTGAAGCTCGTCGTCGTCACCGGACTCGTCGGGGTCGCGGGTGGCATCGCCGGGGTCTCGGTGTGGCTCGCGCTGCAGCTCATCCAGTTCGTCGCGTTCGGGTTCCCGTTCGCCGGCCACCTCGAGGCAGCCGACGCCCCGTCCGCGCTGAACCGGTTCCTCGCCCTCGTCGCCGCGGGCATCCTGACCGGGTTCGCCTGGTGGGCGCTCCGACGGTGGGGCCGACCGATCGTCTCCGTGCCCGGTGCGGTCAACGGCAAGCGGATGCCGGCGCTCGCGACCCTGGCGAACGCCGGTGTCCAGATCCTCGCGGTCGGCCTCGGTGCGTCCATCGGCAAAGAGGTGGCGCCGCGGGAGATCGGCGCCTGGCTCGCCCAGCTCGTCACCGCCCGCGCGGGACTGTCGAAGCGCGAGACGAAGATCCTCGTCGCGTGCGGCGCCGCCGCCGGCCTCGCCGCCGTGTACGACGTGCCGCTCGGCGGTGCGCTCTTCGCGGTCGAGGTCCTGCTCGGCGAGCTCACCTTCGCCACCGCGCTGCCGGCGTTCGCCACGAGCGCCGTCGCGGCCTTCGTCGCGCGACTCGTGATCCCGGACGAGGTGCTCTACCACGTGCCCGCGATGCACATGTCGCCGTCGCTGCTCGTCTGGGCCGTCGTCGTCGGACCGGTGCTGGGCTTCGCCGGCGTCGGCTTCGTGAAGCTGACCAACCGGCTCCAGGGCATCGCGCCGAAGGGCTGGCACCTGCTCGTCGTACTGCCGGTCGTGTTCGCGATGGTCGGGCTCATCGCCGTGCCGTTCCCGGAGATCCTCGGCAACGGCCGGGCGCTCGGCATCCTGGCGATGAACACCTCCGTCGACGACGGCTCGATGCTCGGCTTCGCGCCGATCGTGCTGCTCCTCGTGCTCGGTCTGATCCGGACCATCACCACCTCGGCCACGATCGGTGCCGGTGCTGTGGGTGGCACCCTGACGCCGTCGATCGCGATCGGCGCGGCGTTCGGCGGGTTCCTCGGCGGTGCGTGGATCCTGCTCTGGCCGGCGGACGGCCCCGGGCTGGCGTCCTTCGCGTTCATCGGCGCCGCGGCGTTCCTCGCGACGACGATGCGCGCGCCGTTCACCGCGCTCGTGCTCGTCGTCGAGTTCACCGAGCAGGGCACCGACATCCTCATCCCGTCGCTCCTGGCGGTCTCCGGGTCCGTCGCGGTCGGCTACGTGCTGGCGCGCCGACGCAGCGCCCAGATGGCCTGACCGCACCCGACACCCGAGCCCGCGCGACCCGCACGCGCGCGACCCGACCGGCCTACCATCGGCGGCACGCGGCGGGGCGACCGGCTCCGCGCCGAACGAGAGGCACGGACATGGCGGGGTTCGACGACATCACGAAGAAGGCGCAGGACTTCCTCAAGGACGGCAAGGTCCAGGACGCCCTGAAGAGCGAGAAGGCCGAGGGCATCAGCGACAAGGTGCTCGACGGCGTCGCCGACGCCGTGAAGAAGGCCACCGGCGGCAAGTTCGACGACAAGATCGACGGCGCCCGCGACTCCGCCGACAAGCACGTCGGCAACGAGTAGCGTCCGCACACCGAACGGCCCCGCCCCGGCAACGGGTCCGGGGTCGTTCGCTGTCGGGGGACCGGCTGGACTCCTGGCGGAACAACCGGGACCATGGAGCGGTTGTCCCCGACGACAGTGAGTCGTCCCCGACGACCAGGAGGATCAAGCGCAGTGACGATCGTGGCACCGAACCAGCCGCTCACCGACGACCAGGTCGAGCGGATCAAGGCCGACTTCCCGATCCTGCAGCAGCAGGTGAACGGCGAGCCGCTGGCGTACCTCGACTCCGGCGCCACCGCCGAACGGCCCCGCCAGGTGCTCGACGCCGAACGCCGCTTCCTCGAGCACGACAACGCGGCCGTCCACCGTGGCGCGCACACCCTCGCCGCCCTGGCCACCGACGCCTACGAGGACGCCCGCGCCACCGTCGCCGGCTTCATCGGTGCTGCGAACCCGAGCGAGGTCGTGTGGACGAGCAACGCCACCGACGCCCTCAACCTCGTCGCGTACGGCATCGCGAACGCCAGCCGCGGCCGCGGGGGAGCGGACGCCGAACGCTTCCGGATCGGCCCGGGTGACGAGGTCCTGGTGACCGAGGCCGAGCACCACGCGAACCTCGTGCCCTGGCAGGAGCTCGCCATCGCAACCGGTGCGACGCTCCGCTGGGTGCCCGTCGACGACGACGGCTGCTGGAGCGCCACCGACGCCATCGCGCTCATCACCGACCGCACGAAGGTCGTCGCCTTCGCGCACGTCTCCAACGTCACCGGGATGATCGCCCCCGTCGCCGAGATCGTCGCGGCGGCACACGCGCAGGGTGCCCTGGTGGTCCTCGACGCCTGCCAGTCCGCACCGCACCGCCCCCTCGACGTGCAGGCCCTCGGCATCGACTTCGCCGCGTTCTCCGGGCACAAGATGCTCGGCCCGAACGGCATCGGCGTGCTCTGGGGACGCAGTGAACTCCTGAACGCACTGCCCCCGTTCCGCACCGGCGGCTCGATGATCACCACCGTGACGATGGAGCACACCGACTTCATGCCGGCACCGGAGCGCTTCGAGGCCGGCACGCAGCCCGTGTCCCAGGCCGTGGCGCTCGCCGAGGCGGTCCGCTACCTGCAGGCCATCGGCATGGAGCGGGTCCGCATGCACGAGGAGCACCTCGCCCAGCGGATGCTCGACGGGCTCGCCGCCGTCCCGGGCATCGCCGTCGTCGGTCCGGCAGCGGGCATCCCGCGCTCGGGTCTGGTGTCGTTCGACGTCGACGGGGTGCACGCGCACGACGTCGCGCAGTACCTCGACGCGCAGGGCATCGCCGTCCGCTCCGGGCACCACTGCGCCCAGCCGCTGCACCGCCGCCTCGGTCTCACCGCCACCAGCCGCGCGAGCACGTACGTGTACACGACCGAGTCGGACGTGGACCGCTTCGTGCAGGCCGTCAGCGAGATCCGCGGCTACTTCGGTGCGGACGGGGCGGCCTCGTGAACTCCCTCGACTCCCTGTACCAGCAGGTCATCCTCGACCACGCGAAGGCCCGGCACGGCGACGGTGCGCTCGCCGATGCCGACGCGTCGCACTTCGAGCGGAACCCCACGTGCGGCGACGAGATCACCGTCAGCGTGCGGCTCGAGCCCGGTTCGGACCGCATCGCCGGGCTCGCCTGGCAGGGCGACGGGTGCTCGATCTCGATGGCCTCCGCGTCGGTGCTCACCGACATGGCCGTCGGCCGGACCACCCCGGAGCTGCTCGCCCTCACCGAGGAGTTCCGCGCGATGATGCGGTCCCGAGGAGTCGGCGAACCGGACGAGGACGTCCTCGAGGACCTGATCGCCTTCCACGGGGTCTCCAAGTTCGTCATGCGCGTGAAGTGCGGGATGCTCGCGTGGGTCGCGGCGGAAGCCGCCGTGCGCGAGGCGAGCGCGGCCCGCTGACACGACCCGGAACCGGACGGGAGGCCCGTGGCGGCGCCGCCACGGGCCTCCCGTCCGTCATCGTCCGCGTCTACGACCCGACAGGCTGACCGATGACCGTGTCGCCGGAACCCGGCTCGAGGACCACGGAAGGATCCCCCACCGCGTCCTGGTCGACCGTGAACGTGGCATCGCCATCACCGGAGTGCGGCGTCAGCATGAGCGCGTCCTCGGTCGGACGGGCGAGTGTCCCTGCCTCCTGACCGACGGACGCGGCGGAGGCGACCGCCGTTCCGCCGAGCACACTCGCTCCGACCGCCGTGAGGACGATGCCGCTCGCGAGGAGCTTCTTCGTGACGGGCATGGTGTTCTCCTTCGTTTCGTCGACGCCTCGGTGACGCCGTGCAGGACCAGGAGACGACATCCGGTGTTTCGCCGACGTGTCGCTACGGTGATCTGATGCGCTCGCTCATCCGCCTCGACGACTGGTCCGACTCGGACATCGCGGGGGTCTTCGACCTCGCCGACGCCTACCGCGACGGCCGCGGTCCCGTCACCTCCGGGTGCGCGGTGCTGTTCTTCCCCGCCTCCAGCCTGCGGACGCGGGTGACGTTCGAGCGGGGGGCGGCGCTGATGGGCCTGCAGCCGATCGTGTTCCCCGAGACGACGCTCGACAAGCCCGAGGCACTCGCCGACGTCGCCGGGTACCTCGACGCCTGGGCCGACATCGTGGTCGCCCGGCACCCCGATCTCGCGGTCCTCGACGGGTTGGACTCGGTGCCGTCCCTCCCCGTCGTGAACGCCATGACGGACGGCAACCACCCGTGCGAGGTGCTGTCGGACCTGTACGCCCTGCGGCTCGGTGCGGAACTCCGGTCGCTGCGGTTCCTGTTCGTCGGCGCCGACGGCAACATCGCGCGTGCCTGGCAGGAAGCGGCACGGGCGATGGAGCTCGACCTCGTCCAGTGCTGCCCGGCGCAGGTCGCGACCCCGGGTGCGCGGTGGACGGACGACCTCGACGTGGCGATCCGCTCCGCCGACGTGGTGCTCACCGACGGTCCGGGCCCGCACGCCGAACTCCTGGCGCCGTACCGGATCACCGCGGCACTCCTCGATGCGGCGCCGTCGGGCGTCCGGCTGAACCCGTGCCCGCCGTTCCTGCTGGGGCGCGAGGTCAGCGCGGATGCCCTGGAGCACCCGGCGTTCGTGGGGCACGCGTTCAAGGCGTCGCTGCTGCCGGTGCAGCAGGCCGTGATGGCGACCTGCCTGGGGCTGGGATGACGCTCAGCGGGGCGCCGGTGCTGCTGACCGCGTCCGCCGGCGACTACCGGGTGATCGCGTCCACCAGGTGGGCGATGCCGTAGTCCCACGCGCGGTCGATGTCCCCGCCGAGGCGGAACGCGCCGTTCAGCTCCATGCTGATGAAGCCCGTGGCCCACGCGGTGAGCAGGCGCGCTGCCTCGAGCGCATCGGTCTCGCCCGCCAGCCCGGCGGAGATGCGGAGGATCGCGGTGCTCGCTGCCGCCTGCACCGCGGTGTCGGCGACGGGCGTTCCTGCACCGGGCGTCATCACCAGTCGGAAGGCCGCTGGTCGTTCCTTCCCGAACGCGCGGTACGTGTCGAGCAGCGTGCGAGCATCCGCGGCGGCGTCCAGGCGTGCCGTCAGCTCGAGGAGGGTCTCCTCGGCCACGAGCTGGATCAGCCGGTCGCGGTTCTCCACCCGCTTGTACAGCGACGGTGCGCGCACGCCGACGCGGACGGCGACGCCCTGCATCGTCACGCCGGCGAGCCCGTCCTCCTCGAGCAGGTCGCGCGCGGCGGCGACGATGGCGTCGAGGGTGGTCCGGTCCGGAGTGGGCATGGACCCGAGTATAGCTATTGACAGTAGCCATGATGGCTATGTAGCGTAGCCATCATGGAACTCGCACCCAACCTCCGCCGCATCGGCAGCGACGTGGTCTCCGCCTACCTCGTCGAGACGCCCGAGGGCATCACCGTGATCGACGCCGCCCTCCCCGGCCACTGGCGTGACCTCGTCGCCGAGCTGGCGTCGATGGGGCGCTCGCTCGATGATGTCCGGGGCGTGGTGCTCACCCACGGCGACTCCGACCACGTCGGCTTCGCCGAACGGCTGCGTCGCGAACACGGCGTGCCGGTGTACGTGCACGCGGCCGACGCCGAGCGCGCCAAGGGTGGTCCGAAGCCCAAGGGCGGGAAGCAGCGGATGCGGATCGGGGCACTCCTCGGCTTCGTGGCTTACTCGCTGCGCAAGGGCGGCGCACGGCCGGTGTGGCTGCAGGAGGTGGTCGAGGTGCACGACGGCGACGTCCTCGACCTGCCGGGTGCGCCGCAGGTCATCGGCATGCCGGGACACTCGCCGGGGAGCATCGCGGTGTGGGTACCGGCGGTCGACGCGGTGTTCGTCGGCGACGGGCTCACCACCCGGCACGTGCTGACCGGAGCCGTCGGCCCCGCGCCCGCGCCGTTCACCGACGAGCCGGCCCAGGCGATCGCGTCGCTCGGCGCCCTGCTGCCCACTGGGGCGACGTGGGTGCTGCCGGGGCACGGGGCACCGTTCCACGGTGGGGTCGCTGCAGCGGTCGCCGCGGTGGAAGCGGCGGCGCGCTGACCTACCAGACGAGCTCGTCGAGGTGGTCGTGCCCCTCGAGCAGTCGCACGACGCGTCCTCGCGCCACCTCACGCACCGCGGGGTCGGGGTGGTGCGCGAGGATCGCGAGCTCGACCTCCATGTCGAAGAACCGCAGTCGCTCGCGCAGGTGCTCGCGCGCGAACAGCTCCGGGTACGCGCCGCGCAGCCACCCGGGCACCTCCGCCAGGGTCGATGCGTCGAGCCCTCGGCCGTCGGGTGTGGCCGGGAACTCCAGCGGTCGAGCGCACCAGCGCAGGATGGTGTCGAGCTCGACGTCGGCCGGCTGGGCCACCGCCTCGGCGAAGTCGATGAGCCCGGTGACGCGCCCCTGGTCGACCATCACGTTCGACCCGTGCAGGTCACCGTGGACGAGGACGAGCCGGTCGTCGGCGAAGAGCGGCAGTCGCGCGTCGACCCAGCGGGCGACGTGCTCGAACAGCCCGGCGTCGCCGCCGGCGTGACGGGCCTCGTCGACCAGCTGCTCGGCCGCGTCGACGACGGGCGGGTGGTACGCGGGCCAGGATCCGCCGGCGAGGGCATCGGCCAGCCACGGCGGCATGAGGTCCGCGGGTGCCGGGACGCGGTGGAGCTCGCGGAGCGCTGATCCGAGGCTCTCGATCATGGTCCGGCGGGCCTCCGGCGAGGCGGTCGGCCAGGCGTCCTGCAGCGTGCGACCGGGCAGTCGCGTCGACACGGACCAGGCGCCGTCCGGTTCGTCGCCGTGCGCGATGCGTCGAGCGTGCGGGACGCCGCTGCCGGCGAGCAGGTCGACGACCTCGGCTTCGTGGCGGTAGGCGTCGCGGATCGCGCCGTTGCTCGCCCGGACGACGACGTCGTCGCCGATCCAGGCGTGGCTGACCCAGCCGCCCTTCTCGACGAAGTGACCCGTCGTCGGCAGACCGGCGGCCGCCAGTGCGCGCGCCAGGCGCGGATCCGCCGAGGGGTTCACGTCGACTGCCGGGGCACGAGGAAGCACTCCGCGGTGCGGACGCCGCCCGCGACCTGGTCGCCCTGGATCATCCGCATGAGCAGGTCTGCCGCGCGGCGGCCGACCTCGCGCAGGTTGAGGTCCACGGACGTGATGCTCGGCCGCGCCGCGTCGGTGATGACGCTCCAGTTGTCCACGCCGACGACGCCGACCTGGGTGGGCACCACGATCCCGGCTTCGCGGAGGCAGTCCACGACGCCGCGCGCGATCTGGTCGCTCGTGCAGAAGACGCCGTCGAACTCGCTCCCGAGCAGCCGGGTCGCCGCCTCGTACCCCCAGCGCTCGCTCCACTCGCCGTAGAGCGCGTCGCCACCGGCGAGCGTCGCTCCGGCAGCGGCGATGGCCCGTTTCGCGCTCTCGACGCGGTGCGAACTCGCGGTGTGCCGCCGGGCACCCGAGACGACCGCGATGGAGCGGCGTCCGGACCCGATCAGGTGGTCGATCGCGCGGGCGGCGCCGGCTTCGTCGTCCGGCACGATGGAGACGTCGTCCGGGTCGAGGGACGGCGCGAGCGCGTACACGGCCGGCACCCCGAGGAGTCCGGTGATCGACGGTCGGGGGTCGCTGGAGCGACCGGTCACCACGATGCCGTCGACCCGCTGGTTCAGGAACGTCTGCACGTAGTGCGCTTCACGGATGGGGTCGCCGCGGCTCTCGGCGAGCAGCATGGACACCTCGCCGGGGCCGAAGGTGTCCTCCGCCCCGGTGAGGATCGGGATGGTGAAGCGCCCGTAGGCATCCGTCGAGAGCACGCCGACCAGGAAGGAGCGGCCGGGAGGCTGTGCTCGCGTCTCGGCGCGCACGACCAGTCCCAGCTCGCTCGCCACCAGGGCCACACGTTGCCGCGTCGCCTCGGCGATCTGTCCGCGGCCGTTGAGGACCTTGGAGACCGTCCCGACCGAGACACCGGTCTGCGCGGCGACGTCGGCGAGCGTCACCTCACGTCGATTGACCACGGCGTCCTCCTTGCGATGCATCGTACGGCACTCGGCAAACCTTGCCGTATCACGATTGCGACGTCAAGCATTGACACGGCCATCGCCAGGTTCTACCTTCGGCAAACACAGCAAATCTTGCCGCAACGACGCGGCAAGCAGAGATGCGGAGATGACGATGAAGACATCCACGATCCGGCGGACCGCGATCGCGGCAGCCGCTCTGACCGTCGCGGCGATCGGGCTGGCCGGGTGCTCCTCGAGCGGGACGGCCGACACCGGTGGCGCGGCGAAGGGCACGGTCACGCTCTGGCAGCGCGACGGCGGCGTCGACCTGACGGCGCAGGTCAAGGCGTACGAGAAGTCGCACCCCGGCGTCACCGTGAAGCTCTCCACGATCCAGGCCGACCAGTACCTCACCAAGCTCGCCAACTCCGCACGTGCGGGGTCGGTGCCGGACCTCGTCAGCTACGACATCGTCAACACCCCGCTCCTCGCGACGCAGGGCCTGCTCGCCGACGTCACCGACAAGGTGAAGGGGCTCTCGGACAAGGGCGACCTCGCGCCGGCCGGTGTCGAGATCGGCACGCTCGACGGCAAGAACTTCGCGCTCCCGGTCGCGCTCACCGGCTCGCAGATGTTCTGGAACAAGTCGCTCTTCAAGGAGGCAGGACTCGACCCGACGAAGCCGCCGACGTCCCTCGCCGAGGTCAAGGCGGACGCGCAGAAGATCCAGGCGCTCGGCGGCGGGGTCACCGGGTTCTCGACCCTCGGCGGCGTCGGCCAGGCCTGGACCGGCTTCCCGAGCTCGTGGGCCAAGAGCGGCAGCGTCCTGACCGCCGCTGGGAAGGACCAGAAGGCCGAGTTCACCAGCCCGGAACTCGTCGGGATGGTCGACTGGTACCAGGACATGTGGAAGTCCGGGCTCATGCAGAAGACCGACCAGCCCAACCAGGACCCGGGCAACGTCGGGCAGGAGAACGCGCTGAACGGCAAGGTCGGCATCCTCTTCGGCGGTGCGAACACGCTCACCGCGAAGAAGGCCGACTTCGGCAGCGCGGTCGGGATCCCCGGCGTGGACGGCGGCTCCGGCTCGTTCCTCGGTGGTGACGAGATCGGCATGACCGCCGGTGCGAAGAACACCGACGGCGCCTGGTCGCTCATGAAGTGGCTGGTCAGCTCGAAGGAAGCGGCGAAGATCGACCTGTCGCAGGGCTGGATCGCGCCGGACCTCACCGTGGCGAAGAGCCTGGCGACCGACGAGTGGTCGAAGGACATCGTCGACACGCTCGCGATCGGCAAGCTCCCGAAGAGCATCGCCTACAACGCCGTCATCAACGACCCGAACGGCCCGTGGGCGCAGCAGTCCCAGAAGGTCATCTTCCAGGGCGCGGACGCGACGACCGCCCTCGCGAGCGCGGAGAAGCAGGCGAACTCGCTCATCGAGCAGGCGTACAGCCAGGTCGGGCAGTGACAGCCGTCACCTCCACGGCGCTCGCCGGGGTCGCGGACGGGAGCACACGCTCCCGTCCCCGGCCCGGGAGCCGGCGCCGCCAGACGCTGGCGTGGGTGCTCGTCGCCCCCGCGCTGGTCCTCGCGCTCGTGTTCTTCGTCGTCCCGATGGTGCTGCTCGTCGGGATGTCGTTCTCGAACTGGCCGCTGCTCGGCAAGGTCAGCCTGGCCGGCTTCGGGAACTACGCGCAGGCGTTCCAGGACGCGGCGTTCTGGCGTTCACTCGTCTTCTCGCTGCTGTTCACCGTGGTCGCCGTGCCGCTCGGCATGGCCGTGAGCTACGGTGCGGCGACGATGGTCCGCGGTGAGGGCCGGTTCGTCTCCTTCGTCCGGACGGCGTTCTTCATGCCGGTCGTCATCGGCTTCACCGCCGCCGCGTACATGGCGAACGTGCTGCTCGTCCCCGGCACCGGGGTGATCAACGTGCTCCTGAAGTCGGTCGGGCTCACCGACGGGGACACCGCCTGGTTCACGGCGCCCGGTTCCGCGTTCTGGGCGGTCATCGTCCTGACCGTGTGGAAGTCGATGGGCGTTGCGATGATCCTGCTGATGGCCGGCATGCAGGCGGTGCCGACCGAGGTGATCGAGGCCTCCAAGATCGACGGCGCCAGCTGGTGGCGACGCGAGGGATCCGTGATCTTCCCGCTCGTCCGACGACAGTTCGCGCTCTGCCTGCTGCTCGCGGTCTCCGGCTCGATCCTGGTCTTCGACCAGTTCTACGTGCTCACCAAGGGCGGCCCCAGCGGATCCACCACGACGACGGTCATGTACACGTACCAGCAGTCGTTCGTCCGGTACGACCTCGGCTACGGCGCCGCCCTGTCGATGATCCTCACGGTGATCATCCTCGCCATCGCGGTCGTCCAGCTGCGGGCGCTGCGCTCGACCGGAGCGGAGGACGACCGATGAGCGCGACGGACGTGACCAAGCGCACGACCGCAGCGTCTCGACGCGGGGCGGGTCGAGCCTCCAGGCCGGATGCGGTGGACCGGACCGACGCACCGGACGTGACCCGTCCCGGGCCACGGCGCCGTCGTGTGCACGCGAGTGGCGTCGCGTACGTCGCCGTCGGCACGGTGCTCGCCTTCCTTTTCATCGCGCCGATCGTCTACATCCTGTTCCGGTCGTTCCTGCCGGCCGACGCCGACGCCCGGGGGATCGGGCTGGAGTCGATCGCGACGCTGACGCTCCGGAACTACGCGAAGGTGTTCGACCCGTCGGTGGACCTGCGGCAGAACATCGTCAACTCGTTCGTCGTCGCCATCGCGGTCGCGGTGCTCGTCGCCCTCGTGTCGACGCTCGCCGCCTACGCGCTGTCGAAGATCCGGTTCCGCGGGTCGTCGATCGTGTTCGTGCTGTTGCTCGCGCCGCTCGTCGTGCCGTTCCAGGGGCTGCTCACGCCGCTGTCGATCGTGCTCGGCAAGCTCGGGCTGCTCGACTCCCTGGTCGGCGTGGTGCTCGTCCTCGTGACGCTGCAGCTGCCGTTCTCGGTGTTCGTGATGCGGAACACGTTCGACGGGATCCCGTCCGAGCTCGAGGATGCTGCGGCCATCGACGGCGCCGGAACGGGGCGGATCCTGCGCTCCGTGATGCTCCCGCTCGCGTGGCCCGGGCTCGTCACCACCGCACTGTTCGGCTTCATGGCCGGCTGGAACGACCTGCTCAGCTCGGTCACGTTCCTGTCGACCGACAGCAAGTACACCCTTCCGCTCGCGCTCTCGAGCATCAGCACGTCCTTCAAGATCCCCGGCGTCCCGGTGATCGACCCGGGACTCCTCACCGCCGTCGCGTGCGTCGCGACCGTGCCGGTGGTCGTGCTGTTCCTCGCCCTGCAGCGGTACTACACCCGAGGTCTCATCGGAGGATCCATCAAATGACCATGTCCTACACGTCGACCCCCACCGGCAGCACCGCCGGCAGCTCGACCGGCGTCTCCGCCGGCACCGCCGGTCGGCCGCACCGTCCGCTCCCGCTCGGGAGCATCACCCCGCGCGGCTGGCTGCTCGACCAGCTCCAGCTGCAGGCCGACAACATCACCGGGCAGCTCGAGGCGATCTGGCCCGACGTCGGCCCGGACAGCGGCTGGCGCGGCGGACCCGGCGAGAACTGGGAACGCGGGCCGTACTACCTGGACGGGCTGGTCCCGCTCGCGCACGTGCTGCAGGACGCGCGGCTGACCGCCCTGGCCGAACCGTGGATCGAGTGGATCCTCGGGTCGCAGCGCGACGACGGCTTCTTCGGTCCGACCGGGAACGACGACTGGTGGCCGCGGATGGTCGCCCTCAAGGTCCTCACCCAGCACGCCGACGCGACCGGAGACGAGCGGGTCGCACCGTTCCTGTCCCGGTACTTCCGCCACCAGCTCGACCACCTGCCCGGCCGGCCGCTGACGTCATGGGGGCGCGCCCGTGGTGCCGACAACGCGCTGTCGGTCTGGTGGCTGTACGAGCGGACCGGCGACGCCTGGCTCCTCGACCTGGTCGACCTGCTCGCGGCGCAGACCACGCGGTGGGACGACTACCTGGCGGACGAGCTCATCACCGGGCCCGCGCGGACCTTCTCGCACCGCACCCACGGACCGAACGTCGCGATGGGCCTGAAGACCGGAGCCGTCGCCGCGCTCCGCGACCACGACCTCGCCGGGCACGCGGACCGGACCGAGACGTCCTTCGGCGCGCTCGACCGGTGGCACGGGCAGGCGAACGGGTGGTTCTCCGGTGACGAGTGGCTCGGCGGCCGCGAAGCCACCGCCGGCATCGAGACCTGCCAGGTCGTCGAGATGATGTTCACCGCGGCGGTGCACGCCCAGGTGTACGGGCGCGGGGTCGACGGCGACCGGCTGGAGTCCCTCGCCTACAACCTGCTGCCGGCGTCGAGCGACCCCGAGATGCGCGGGCACCAGTACCACCAGCAGGCGAACCAGGTCGAGGTGTCCGTCGCCCGGCGGGAGTGGAGCTTCTCCTCCGACGACGCCGGCATCTTCGGGCTCGAACCGCACTTCGGGTGCTGCACGGCGAACCTGCACCAGGGATGGCCGAAGTTCGTGTCGCACCTGTGGCTGCGCGACGACGACGGGCTGCGGGCCGTCGCGTACGCGCCGTCCGAGGTCGCGACCACCGTCGACGAGGACCCGGTGGCGATCACGGTCGACACCGAGTACCCGTTCGACGAGACGGTGACGATCCGGGTGTCGACCGCGCGCACGACGCCGTTCGCGCTGCGACTCCGGATCCCGGAGTGGGCGACTGAGGCGTCGTTGACGGTGGGCGGGGTGGTGGTGCCGCTCGGCGTCTCCGTCGTCGACGGGTACGTGACGCTGGTGCGGGACTGGTCCGCCGCGGGGGACGTCGTGCTCGTCCTGCCGATGCGTGCCCGGGTCGTCCGGCGGGAGCGCCAGGCCGCAGCCGTCCGGCTCGGCCCGCTGACGATGGTCTACTCGCCCGGCGAGCGGTGGGTGTCCCACGACGGGGCACCCGGTATCGGGGAGTGGGAACTGCACCCGCGCGGGTCGTGGAACTGGGCGCTCGCCGAGGTCCGGGACGCGGGGGAGTGGCGCGTCACGCGTGGCACGGTACCCAGCGCGCCGTGGTCGTTGCGAGACCGCCGGAGCGCGGCCGTGGTGCTGCACGCACCGGGGGCGCGGGCGACCGAGTGGCGGAAGGACGGCGCACAGGCGTCGGTGCCGCCGGCGAGCCCGGTGCTCGACCACGGGCCGGACGACGACCTGCGGTTGGTGCCGTACGGGTCCGCGCGGTTGCGGGTCACGGAGTTCCCGGTGATCGGGAACTGGCGGGACGTCGACGACCTGGAGGAGCCGACGGGGCGGTGACGGGGCGGCCCGGGGGAGCGGTGGTCCGCACCCCCGGGCCGAGGCCGGCATCGCGGGCCATCAGCCGACCCGCGTCTCCGGTTGGATGGGGTCATGCATCAGCCGGGGGAGACCACACAGGATCGACGCCGACGGCGCACCGTCATCGTCCTGACGGTGGTCGCGGTCGTCCTCTGGGCCGTCGCCGTCGCGCTTGCGACGCTCGTCCTCGTGCTCATCGCGCGCCTGCCGGGCTCGGACCCGGACCGGACGGCGCGGGGGCTGGTCATCGCGGCCGGTGCCTTCACGACGTTCGCGCTCCCGGCCGTCGGGGCGACGATCGGGGCCGTCAGCGCCCGCCTGGCCCGAGCGCGAGACACCGACATGTGAGGGTCCGGGCAACGACGGACCCGGGATCTCGAGGATCAGCCGACCCGGCGACGCTGGACCAGGACCGCGGCGCCGAACGCGACGAGCAGGATGCCCGCGCACCAGGCGAGCGCGATCCAGAGGTCCGCTTGCGGGGACTGCCCGGCGAACAGGGCTCGGATCGAGTCCACGATGGACGTCACCGGTTGGTGCTCGGCGAACCAGCGGACCGGACCCGGCATCGTGTCCGTCGGGACGAAGGCCGAGCTGATGAACGGCAGGAAGATCAGCGGGTACGAGAACGCGCTCGCCCCGTCGACCGACCTCGCCGACAGGCCCGCCACGACCGCGATCCAGGTGAGTGCGAGCGTGAAGAGCACCAGGATGCCGAGCACCCCGAGCCACGCGCCGATGCCGGCGCTGCTCCGGAAGCCCATGAGCAGGGCGACCCCGACCACCACGGTCACCGAGACCAGGTTGGCGACGAGCGAGGTCAGGACGTGCGCCCAGAGCGACGCCGCGCGGACGATCGGCATGGACCGGAAGCGCTCGTCGATGCCCGACTGCAGGTCGAGGAACAGCCGGTACGAGGTGTACGCGACGCCGGACGCGACCGTGATGAGCAGGATCCCGGGCAGCAGGTAGTCGACGTACGAGGTGCTGCCCGTGTCGATCGCGCCGCCGAAGACGTACACGAACAGGAGCAGGAAGGCGATGGGCATCACGGCGGTCGTGATGATCGTGTCCGGGCTCCGCCAGACGTGCTTGAGGGAGCGGCCGGTCAGGACGGCGGTGTCGTGGATCGGGTGGGTGGACATCAGGCGACCTCCTCCTGGTGCGGCGCGGTGGTGGCTTCTTCGTGTGGCGCAGCCGTGGCTGGGCCGTGACCGATGACGGCGAGGAAGACGTCCTCGAGCGTCGGACGCTTCTCGACGTACTCGACCCGCGCGGGCGGGAGCAGGCGTCGCAGCTCGGCGAGGGTGCCGTCGGCGATGATCCGTCCCTCGTGCAGGATCGCGATGCGGTCCGCGAGGTGCTCGGCCTCGTCGAGGTACTGCGTGGTGAGCAGGACCGTCGTGCCGCTCGCCGCGAGTGCGCGGACGGCATCCCAGACCTCGAGCCGGGCCTCGGGATCGAGTCCGGTGGTCGGCTCGTCGAGGAACACCACCTGCGGATCACCGATGAGGCTCATCGCGATGTCGAGTCGACGGCGCATGCCGCCCGAGTAGGTCCCCGCCCGACGCGAACCGGCCTCGGTCAACGAGAACCGTCCCAGGAGCTCGTCGGCGATGCGGCCGGCGTGCGGGAGGTGCCGGAGCCGGGCGACGAGGACGAGGTTCTCGCGGCCCGTGAGCACCTCGTCCACGGCCGCGAACTGTCCGGTGAGGCTGATCGCCTCGCGGACCGCGCCCGGTTCGGCAGCGACGTCATGCCCCCCGACGGTGGCCGTGCCACCCGTGGCCGCGGCGAGGGTCGCGAGGATGCGGATCGCGGTGGTCTTGCCGGCACCGTTCGAGCCGAGCAGGGCCGCGACGGTGCCGGCCTCGACGTCGAGGTCGACGCCGCGGAGGACGTGCAGGTCGCCGAAGGACTTCGTGAGGCCCCGGACCCGGATGGCGTTGGTCACGACGGTTCACCTCCTCGATGAGCGTCCGCCTGGTCTGCCTCGTCGATCGCGGTGACCAGGCGCTGCTGCTCCTTGCTCAGCCACGAGCCGAGCCCGTAGTTCGCCTTGAAGTCCTCGGCGAACGCGATCGGGTCCTCGCCGACGACGGTGCGGACGCTCGTGCCGTCCGCGGCGCTCTGTTCGAACAGGTCCGCGAGGTCGTCGAGCATGCGCATGAGCTGGTCGCCGTCGCTCGGCCCCGTGTACATGAGGTACCGCTCGATGCCGTCGACGGCGGTGCGGTGGCTCGCCGGCAGGGTCGCCGTCCGGGCCTTGTACGCCCGCCAGCGCTTCTTGTCGCCGATGAGCTTGGTGGTGATGTCGGAGATCGAGATGGCCATGGTCAGTCCTGTCCGTTCGTGCTGGTCGCGTTGTGCAGGTGCTCGAGGCGGTCGGCGAGGAAGGTCCACGCCGACCAGAAGTCGTCGAGCTGTTCCCGGCCGCGGGCGTTCAGGGTGAACACCTTCCGCGGCGGCCCCTTCTCGGAGGGGACCTTCTCGACGTCGACGAGGCCGCGCTGCTCGATGCGGACGAGCAGGGCGTAGACGGTGCCCTCGGCGATGTCGGTGAAGCCCTGCTCCCGGAGCGAGGCGGTGATCTCGTACCCGTGGGCCGGACGGCCGACGAGCACGGCGAGGACGATCCCCTCGAGGATGCCCTTGAGCATCTCCGTCTCCTGCTTGGCCATGCGTACCTCCTGGTCGAAGTGGTACTCAGCGTTGCTGACTACCGGTAGATAGTAACACTGAGTACCGCTTGCGCAAGAGCCGGTGTCCGAGCCGGGGGCCATGATGGAGCCGTGCCGCACGAGGGGATCGACCAGGAATGGTTGCGGGTCGTCGTGCAGGGTGTCGGCGGAACCGTCGACCGCATCGTGCCGTTGCGCGGCGGCGCGGTGAACCACACGTACCTGGTTGAACGCGTCGACGCCGACCCCGTGGTCCTCCGGTTCCCGGTCGATCCGCTCCGCGAGGACGAGTACCCCGTCGAGTCGTGGGCCGCGGCAGAGGCGGTTCGCATCGGCATCCCGGTCGCGATGCCGCTCGCGCACGGTGTCGAACGCGGGGTGCCGTTCGCCATGTCCGAGTACGTGACGCCGGACGCGCGGGCGATCGACCACCCCTGGACGTGGCTCGGCACCTACGCCCGCGCGGTCGCCGGGATCTCGCTCCGCGATGCGCCGCCGTCCCTCTACTCGCGGTTCGGCGCCGACGTGCCGCGTGCCTGGTCGGCACACCTCGACTACAACATCCGCGCCCTCGGGGACGACGACCGGCTCCTCCGCGACGGCGCGTACACGGAGCCCGCGCGCCTGCGCGATCGCCTCGGCTCGTTGCAGGACGATGCGCACGACTTCGGACTCGCGCACGGCGACCTCGCGCCGCGCAACCTCCTCTCCCGAGGTCCCGACCTGCCACCCGTGCTCATCGACTGGGGCGCCGCCGAGACCGGACCGTCACCCTGGACCGACGCCAGACGGGTCTTCGAATGGGCGTTCGTCGACGGGTCGATCACCCTCCAGGACCATGCCGAGTTCGCTGCCGCTGCGGGGCTGGCGTCGGCCGCCGATCACCGGCGCCTCGCCACGATGACGGAACTGCACCTGCTGGACGTGACCCGTTGGGCGCTCGACAAGCGGCCGGACCTGTACGACGAGTACCGGGATCGCTGCCGAACGGGCCTCGAGCGGATCCGGCAAGTCGTCGGGTAGCCGACCGGAACGCGGCTCAGCCGGAGCGGTCAGGGCAGCACGTAGATCGTCTTGCCCGATGGCCGACCCGCAGCGGTCGCCGCGACGAACGCCTCGCCGCCGGCGCTGAGCGGCAACGTCGCTGCGACCGCGACGTGGAGTCGTCCGGTCGCGAGCAGGGTGTCGAGCTCACGGAGTCGGTCCTGGTTCGTGTCGACCACGAAGAACGTCGCGCGGATGCCGTACCGCTCGGCGACGTCCTGCGCCGGTGGCTGCTGCAGGACGACCAGGTCGCCTCCCGGACGGACGGCGGCGTACACCCACTCCGGCAGGTCGTCACCGACCGCATCGATCGCGACGTCGAAGTCCCCGATGTGTGCCGGAGCGGTGCCGCGTGGCACCACGACGACGTGGGCGGCGCCGAGCGCACGGGCTCGCGATGCAGCCGCCTCCGACGAGACCGTGGCCGTCACCTCCGCGCCGCTGCTCGCGCCGATCTGGACGAGGAACGACCCGACGGCTCCGGTCCCGCCGCGGACGAGCAGCCGGGTCCCCTGGCCGATCGCCGCCCGGTCGACCAGCGCCTCCCAGGCCGTCAGTGCGGGGAGCACGGCTGCTGCCGCGACGGTGGGAGCGACCGATGCGCTCCGGTGCGCCACCGAGGTCGCCGGGACCGCGACGAACTCTGCTGCCGCGCCGTCGCGGTCGAACGGCACGAGCCCGAACACCCGGTCGTCGACGTGGAAGTCCTCCACGGCGCCGCCGACGCGGGCGACCCGGCCGGCGAACTCGTGCGACGGGATGATCGGGGTGCGGTCGACGCCTCCCGATTCCCACGTCTCCGGCCAGGTCAGCTCGGCGACGGTGATCGCGGCGGCTTCGACCCGCACGAGGACCTCGCCCGCGGCGAGTTCCGGCACGGGAGCCTGTTCGACGACGAGTTGCTCGGGTCCGCCGCGGCGGTGCGCTCGCACCGCGGTCATCGTGGTGATCGGTTCCTCGGCCATGGGCTGGTCCTCTCCTCGGTGCGCGGCGACGGTGACGGCGACCGTGTCTGATCCGAGGATCCTCCCTGTTACTTCCGGACAGCCACCTTCAAGCCCTTGATGTTGTTCACCGTCGGCTTGGTGAACTTGATCTCCGAGTTGTGGCCGAAGACCGGCGTGCTCGAGGATGCTCCGCTGTTGTTGACCGTATAGGTGAGCTGCCCACCCCAGTTGTTCGACTTCATCGTGCTTCGCCACTCCCATCCGCCGTTGTGGTTCCCGACACCGGAAAAGCCGAAGTTCGCGTACGGGACCTTCGCTGCCTGCCAGCACAGCGCACCCGACGCGCATCCGTTGGTGACTGCCGTCGGCGCTGCGGCATCCGTCTGCTCGACCACAGACACGACAGTGTTCGTCGATGGGTCGATCGTGATGACCTTCGGCGTTTCGCTCTGCTCGAGCGCACTGAGCTGAGCCTCAGTGGTGATCTCGGTCCTGGACGAAACGATCGTGTCTCCGACAGTGGTGACGTGGTTGGCGTCACTCGCCAAGGTGGCCGTCGTGGCGACCGCAGGTGCCCCCAAACCGAGAGCCGCAGTCATGATCCCCGTTGCGAACGTGGCGGCGGCCACTCGCCGTGGTGCGTCGAACATTGCATCTCCTTCGTCGGAACCGTCGTGCTGGCCGCGCTGTGCGGCCCAGCCCATGACAAGGATGTCGGCATGCATACGCTGATACAAGAGATATTGAACTTCTGACATTCGTCATCGACGGTGACGGCGGCCGTGTCTGGTCCGAGGATCCTCCCGTCTCGACCTCGTTGCTGATCCGCCGCCCGCACGTAGTCTGTGCACCATCAACTGCTGCTCGGAGGCGAAGTGTCCGGACCTGATCGCGATCGCCCGTTCGGTGACGACGGGTTCACGAACCCGAAGCGGCACGGGTGGGCGACCACTGTGCTCATCGCTGTTGTCCGGGCGATCACCGGCGTCGGCGCAGGGACCGACGGTCGCCAGTGGCCGCGACAGCTCCCGCTCGACCAGCCCGACGAGAACCGGGACTACCGGCGGTAGCAGTGCGGCCGTCCGGATCCGTCTCGTCACGGTTCGTCACCTTGCGTGACCCGCGGAGCAACCATCCGTAGCGTCGCGACCGTGACGGACTCGACGAACCCGACCCCGACGACCCCGCGGCAGATCCGCTTCAACGCGTTCGACATGAACTGCGTGGCGCACCAGTCCTCGGGCCTGTGGCGGCACCCGAGGGACCGCTCCCGCAACTACCGCGACCTGACGTACTGGACCGACCTCGCGAAGACGCTCGAGGGCGGGGCGTTCGACGGCATCTTCATCGCGGACGTCCTCGGCACGTACGACGTGTACGGGGACTCGAACGAAGCCGCCCTGCGCACGGGGTCGCAGGTCCCGGTGAACGACCCGATCCTGCTCGTGTCGGCAATGGCGTCGGTGACGGAGCACCTCGGGTTCGGGATCACGGCGGGCACGGCCTACGAGCACCCGTACCCGTTCGCGCGGCGGGTGTCCACGCTCGACCACCTCACGAAGGGCCGCGTCGGATGGAACGTGGTGACGGGGTACCTGCCGAGCGCGGCACGGAACATGGGGCAGACGGACCAGCTGAGCCACGACGACCGGTACGACGTCGCCGACGAGTACCTCGAGGTCCTCTACAAGCTGTGGGAGGGCTCGTGGGAGGACGACGCCGTCGTGCTCGACAAGGAGAACGGCGTCTTCACTGACCCGGCGAAGGTGCACCCGATCGAGCACCACGGCAAGCACTTCGACGTGCCGGGGATCCACCTCTCCGAGCCGTCGGTGCAGCGCACGCCGGTGATCTACCAGGCGGGGGCGTCGCCGCGGGGGATCGCCTTCGCCGCGGAGAACGCGGAGGCGATCTTCGTCGGTGCGCCGACGCTGCCGCAGCTCGCTTCGACGGTGACGAAGATCCGCGATGCACTCGAGGCGGCCGGGCGGGACCGGTACGCGGCGAAGATCTACACGCTGCTCACGATCATCACGGATGCGACGGACGAGCTGGCGCAGGCGAAGTACGAGGACTACCTCTCCTATGCGTCGGAGCTCGGCGCGCTCGTGCTCAACTCCGGGTGGATGGGCGTCGACCTGTCGCAGTGGGACCTCGACGAGCCGCTCGGGGACGTCGAGTCGAACGCGATCCAGTCGGCGGCGGCGAACATCTCGGCAGCGACGGGGGAGGACGGGAGCGCCTGGACGATCCGGGACCTCGCGCGGCACACGGCGATCGGCGGGCTCGGGCCGGTCGCGGTGGGTGGGGGAGCGACGATCGCCTCACAGCTGCAGGAGATCCAGGAGCAGACGGACGTGGACGGGTTCAACCTGGCGTACGCCGTGACGCCGGGCACGTGGGAGGACGTCATCGAGTTCGTGGTCCCGGAGCTCCGCGCTCGGGGCGTGTACCCGGAGGCGTACGAGGCGGGGTCGCTCCGGCACAAGCTGCACGGACGCGGGGACCGGCTGCCCGCGGAGCACCGCGGAGCCGGGTACCGGATCGGCAGCGACGCGGTCGTAGGCTGATCGGGTGATCGAGTCGTCCGTGGTCGTGCGTGCCGCCGCCCCGGACGAGGTCCCCGCTTGCATCGACCTGTGGGCTGCCGCGGTCGCTGCGCGTGACGGGATCCCGGAGCACCCGGCGACGCGGGCCCGGGCGCAGGAGAAGTTCGCCGCGCCCCGGGTGGCGTGCCTGGTGGCCGCGGGGCCGGACGGTGTCGTGGACGGGTTCGCGCTCGTCACGGCGCCGGGGACCGGGCGGCCGACGGACCCCGTCGATGCTGCGTACCTGTCGCTGCTCGCCGTGCGTCCGGGGCTCGAGGCGCGCGGGCTCGGTCGTGCCCTGCTCACGGGTGCACAGGACGCAGCACGAGCGGAGGGGCACCCCGCCGTCGCACTGCACGTCCTGGCGGACAACCACCGCGCGGTGCGGCTGTACGAGGCCGGCGGGTTCGTCCCCACCGGCGAGGAGTTTCCCCACGTGATCACGGGCGTGGCGACGCGGACGTACGTCGCGCGGCCCTGACCCGGACCGCCTGCCGGGCCGCCTGCCGGACCGGCGGGCGCGTTGCGGGCGTGCGCCGAGCCTCCAGGCCGGGTGCAGCGGGTGCCGATGCGCCTCGGCGACCACGCGCGATCCTTCCCACACTGCCCGCGATGGAAAGTGGAATCGCGCGTAGGGGGTCGGAACTTTCGACCTCCTACGCGCGAAACGACTCCCTACGCGCGAAACGACCGAGCGCGGGACGACCCCCTACGCGCGAAACGACCGAGCGCGGGACGACCCCACCCCGCCCCCGGATCGTGCGGTTGCGCGATGCCGCACGTTCCGGACAACGCGTTCCGGCGGGACACCACCCGGTGTCAGCATGTGCGCAGCCCCGGCACAGGGAGCCGAGGCACGAGAAGGGGTCCGACATGTACAGAGCCGCACTGACCGCTGTCGCAGCGGTCGCGCTCATCGTGGGAGGAGCACTGCCCGCGCAGGCCGCACCAGCGGCCGCGACGCCCGGCGCTCCGACCGCCGTCAAGGTCACGGGCGTCGGCGGCGATGCCGACGTCAGCTGGAGCGCACCGCGCACCGGCCCGAAGATCACCGGCTGGCGCGTGACGATCTCGCCGGCCGAGAACCAGCCTACCCACGGTGTCGACAAGCTCAAGGCGTCGGCGCGGACGGACCACTTCGGCGCCCTCACGGCTCGGACGACGTATTCGTTCGCGGTGCGCGCGGTCGGTGCGAAGGGCCTCGGCCCGGCGGTCACGGTGAAGCACACCGCGACCGGCGCCACGACCGACCCGACCGTGCAGTCCCTCTTCGCACTGAACGCGGCCGGTGCCGTGGTGCGCTTCCCGGTGAGCGGCACGGGCGCTCCGACGACGATCGCGGCGAAGGGCGCCGGCTTCACCGCTGACGACCGGGGTGACGTGTTCGTGCCGTCTGCGGACCTCACGTCCATCGTGATGTACCCGGCGGGCGGCGGCGCGGCGAAGACCGTCGCGACGGGCCTGCACCTGACCGCTGACCTCCGCTCGGACGTCCCCGGGAACCTCTACTGGGTCGACTCGGTGTCCGGCTCGATCGTGAAGCTGCCCGTCACTGGTGGTGCTCCGAAGACGCTGCTCGGGTTCGGCGCCCCGAGTGCCTCGATCCAGCGCGCCTGGGGCGTCGGACGGGACGGAACCGTCGCGACCCAGGCCGGCAACGGCGACTCGCTCGTCGTGAACACGGCGTCCCCGTCCGGGACGACGACCTCCCGCACACTCACCTACGCGGGCGGCAACGACACGCTCGGCTACGCGACGGCGGTCGTCGTCGACGGCCACGGGAACCTGTACCTCAACGAGCGCTCGCCCGGCGGTGCCGGCTACTGGGGCTGGTACCTCCTGAAGCCCGGTGCGACGGTGCAGCAGCACATCGGCACGCACATCGCCTTCGAGTACGCCGCGACGAACTCCGGGACGTTCTCGCTCCTGCAGTCCGCCGAGTGGTGCACGAGCCCGGCGGAGTACGGCACCCCCGGCGGCTGCGCGATCGACCGGAGCATCCCGAACATGCTCGTCCTCGGCTCGACCGGGTCCTCGAAGACCGTGCCGGTCTCCGGGATCACGGCGGGTTCCCGTGGTGCGAACATCGGTGCGGCGACCGAGTCCGGTGACGTGTACATCGACATCGACCAGGCCCCGACTGCCGGGCTCTGGCGGGTGCCCGCGGCCGGTGGCCCTGCGCAGCAGGTGTCGGCAGCGCAGTTCACGCGCCTGCTGGTGATGTGATCGTCACCACGTGACGGACGGGAGGCCCGGTGCCAGCTGGCACCGGGCCTCCCGTCCGTCACGGGGTCAGCCCAGGGCCGCGGTGGCGGCGCGCAGCTCGGCGAGCGCCGCGAGCGTGTGCCGTGCGAGCCCGTCGTCGTCGTTCCGCGCGGTGCCCGACCACCGGTCGAAGCCCTGCTTGAAGGCCAGGACGCCGATCTCGCTGGCGAGTCGTGCGGGGGCCTCGGCGACACCGCGGGCGACGAGTGCCGTCGTCATGGCGGCGGCCATCCCGACGCTCTTCAGGGCGTCACGTTCCTGCAGCTCGGCGCTGGCGGCCACGGCGGCCTTCAGTCGTGGTCCGAGTTCCCGGTTCATCGGGCCCATCTCGCCGGAGGCGCGGTCGAGCCCGGCGGCGACGGCGTCGAGCGGGCTGCTGCCAGCGGGTGCGTCGGCGATGCCCTCGGCGAGGAGGCGGCTGAGGGTCTCCTGGCCGGCGACGAGGAGTTCGCGCTTGTCGGGGAAGTGCCGGAAGAAGGTGCTCTTGGTGACCCCGGCGCGTTCGGCGATCTGGGTGACCGTCGTCTCGTCGTAGCCCTGTTCGGAGAACAGGTCGACGGCGGCCAGGACGAGCCGCTCACGTGCACCGGGTTCCCATCGTGCCATGGGCCCATCCTAAGCGATGGGACAAGAGTGCCATCACGGGCGTATGGTGATGGCACAACAGTCCCATCACTTGAGGAGTCCCCATGCACGTCTTCGTCACCGGCGGCACCGGCACCATCGGCACGGCGGTCGTCGCCGAGCTCATCACGGCGGGCCACAGCGTCTCGGCGCTCGCCCGCTCCGACCGCGCGGCAGCGGCGCTCGCCGCGGCGGGCGCGACGCCCGTCCCCGGCGCGATCACGGACCTCGACGTGCTGCGGGCCGGCGCCCGCGACGCCGACGGTGTCGTCAGCCTGGCGTTCTCGAACGACTTCAGCTCCCCGGAGGCCCTGACCCGCGCGATCGAGGAGGAGTCCGCGGCGATGGCCGCACTCGGCGGGGAGCTCGTCGGCACCGACCGTCCGTTCGTCGTCGTGTCCGGCACGCCCTGGATCACCGGACGTCGGTCGGTCGAGACGGATCCACTGCCGCTGGAGGGCCCGGTGGCCGGGCGTGCCCGTTCCGTCGGCGCCGCGCTCGCACTGGCCGCTCGCGGCGTCCGGACGTCGGCGATCCGGCTGCCGCGCACCGTGCACGCCGACGGTGCCGGTGGCTTCGCGGGGATCCTCACCGAGACCGCCAGGCAGAGCGGGGTCGCGGGGTACCCGGGCGACGGCGAGCAGCGGTGGCCGGCGGTGCACGCCCGCGACGCCGCGGTCCTGTTCCGGCTCGCGCTCGAGGGCGCGCCGGCGGGGACGGCCTGGCACGCCGTGGCGGACGAGGGGGACCGCGTCCGGGACATCGCCGCGGTGATCGGACGGCGCCTCGGCCTGCCGGTCGAGCGCGTCGCGGACGAGACGTTCGGCGCGTTCGCCCCGATCTTCGCCACCGACCAGCCGTCGTCGAGCGAGATCACGCGCCGGACGCTCGGATGGGAGCCGGTGCACCCGAGCCTGCTGGCAGACCTGGAGCACGTGCAGCCCTGACTCGCTGGCCCACCCTGGAACGAGCGTTTCAGGGTGGGTGGCCTGACACACGGTCGTTACAAGGGGGAAACGGCCGGGGCGAACGGGGTCCGTAGCTTTCTCGACAAGCAAGCACCGCCCCGCTTCCCACTCCCATCGGAGGACGCCATGGCTACAGAGATCGCGACACCCGTCGCAGCGCCCCACGCCCCCGTCACGCCGGACGCCCCCGCGGGCGCCGGCGTCATCAAGCCCGGGTACGACCCGGCCCTCACCAACGAGGACCTCGCCCCGCTCCGCAAGCAGTCCTGGACGAGCTACAACATCTTCGCGTTCTGGATGTCCGACGTGCACTCGGTCGGTGGGTACGTGACCGCCGGGTCGCTCTTCGCCCTCGGCATCGCGAGCTGGCAGGTGCTCATCGCGCTGGTCGTCGGCATCCTCATCGTGCAGGTGTTCGCGAACCTCGTCGCGAAGCCGTCGCAGCGCACCGGGGTCCCGTACCCGGTGATCAACCGGGCGGTGTTCGGCGTCCTCGGCGCGAACGTCCCCGCGATCATCCGCGGCCTCATCGCGATGGCCTGGTACGGCGTGCAGACGTTCCTCGCCGCGCAGTCGCTCAACATCATCTTCCTCAAGTTCATCCCCGCCTCGGCCGGCCTGCTGGACCACTCGTTCCTCGGGCTGTCCGCACTCGGGTGGATCTCCTACGCGATCCTGTGGGTGGCGCAGGCCGCCCTCTTCTCGATGGGGATGGAGGCGATCAAGAAGTTCATCGACTGGGCCGGTCCCGCCGTCTACGTCGTGATGATCGCGCTGGCGATCTACCTGGTGAGCAAGGCCGGCATCGGGAACATCTCGTTCAACCTCTCCGCCGGCAAGCCCCTGTCGTTCGGCGCGAGCATCCCGGTGATGCTGTCCGCGGTCGCCATCGTGGTCAGCTACTTCTCCGGCCCGATGCTGAACTTCGGTGACTTCTCGCGCTACGGCAAGTCGTTCCAGGCGGTCAAGCGCGGCAACATGTGGGGTCTGCCGGTCAACTTCCTGTTCTTCTCGATCCTCACCGTCCTCTGCGCGAGCGCCACGGTGCCGGTCTTCGGCAAGCTCATCACCGACCCGATCCAGACGATGCAGGCGATCGACGCACCGTTCGCGATCCTGCTCGGCGGCCTGACCTTCGTCACGGCGACCGTCGGCATCAACATCGTCGCGAACTTCATCAGCCCAGCGTTCGACTTCTCCAACGTCGCCCCGCGGAAGATCAGCTGGCGGATGGGCGGCATGATCGCCGCCGTCGGTTCCGTGCTCCTCACCCCCTGGAACTGGTACGGCAACGACCAGGCGATCCTCTACACGCTCGGCATCCTCGGTGCGCTGATCGGACCGCTGTTCGGGATCCTCATCGCCGGCTACTACCTGGTCGCGAAGCAGCGCGTCGCGGTCGACGACATGTACACGAAGAACACCGGCGCCCGGTACTGGTACCGCCGTGGGTTCAACCCGAACGCGGTGTGGACGCTGGTCGGGACCGGGCTGGTCTCCGTGGCGAGTGCGGTGCTGCCGCCGGCCCTCGGCATCCTGCCCGGCCTCAGCAACTACAGCTGGTTCATCGGCTGCGGCCTCGGACTCCTGGTGTTCTGGGGCCTCGAGCGGGTCCGCCCGAGCATGCCGGTCCTCGACGCCGACGACCCGACCGTCGACGACGGCGCCGCCATCGGTCGCGCCTGAGTGCCGACGCCGCGACCCGTCCTCCACAGACGGGTCGCGGCGTCCGTCCGTCCACAGTCCGGGCACTCCGCCCTGGAGGCTCGGCTCGGCCCCGCAACGATGGTCACGACCACCTGTTCCACCGCTCCACCGGAAGGACCCCGATGCGCATCCGCGTCGTCAACCCCAACACCACCGCCTCGATGACCCGGTCGATCGGCGCCGCCGCATCGGCGGTCGCCGGCGTCGGCACCGTAGTCGAAGCGGTGAACCCGACGATGGGGCCCGCCTCGATCGAGAGCCACTACGAAGAAGCCCTGGCGGTCCCGGGGCTCCTCGAGCAGATCGCCCTGGGGGAGCAGGACGGCGTGGACGCCTACGTCGTCGCGTGCTTCGGCGATCCGGGGCTCGACGCCGCTCGGGAACTCGCGCGCGGCCCGGTCATCGGGATCGCGGAAGCCGGGTTCCACGCTGCGGCGATGCTCGGTCGCCGGTTCGGGGTCGTCACCACGCTCGCCCGCACGACGGGCCGGGCGCACGAGCTCGCGGAGCGCTACGGCTTCGCCCCGCTCGTCACCGAGATCCGTGCGTGCGAGGTCCCGGTGCTCGAACTCGACGACCCCGCGTCCGGCGCGCGCGACCTCGTCACCGCGGAGTGCCGTGCCGTCGTCGCCGGTGGCGCCGACGCCGTGGTGCTCGGGTGCGCGGGGATGGCGGACTTCTGTGCCGAGGTCTCGCGGGCGATCGGTGCGCCGGTCGTCGACGGGGTCGCCGCCGCGACGGTGCTCGCGGAGTCCCTGGTGCGGCTGGGACTCACGACGGGCAAGCGCGGCGAGTACGCGGCCCCGCCGTCCAAGGCGATGTCCGGGTTGCTGGCCCCGTTCGAGCGCGCCGCGCGGGTGGACGCATGACCGTCTTCCGCGCCGGGCGCGCGTGGATCGACGGGGCGTTCCGGCCGGCCACCGTCGTGGTGCGGGACGGGCGGGTCGCTGAGATCTTGCCGCTCGACGCGACCGTCCCCGACCCGGACGTGCAGGTCGTCCCGGACGGCCACGTGCTGCTCCCCGGGCTCGTCGACACGCACGTGCACGTCAACGAGCCGGGTCGCACCGAGTGGGAGGGCTTCGCCTCCGCCACCCGGGCCGCGGCGCTCGGCGGCGTGACCACGATCATCGACATGCCGCTCAACTCGATCCCCGCGACGACGACGCCCGGGGCGCTGGCCGTCAAGCAGGCGAGCGCGGAGGGACGGGTCGCCGTCGACGTCGGCTTCTGGGGCGGTGCGGTCCCCGAGGTCCTCGGGTCGCTCGACGCCCTGCACGACCGCGGCGTCTTCGGGTTCAAGTGCTTCACCGCACCGTCCGGCGTCGACGAGTTCCCGCACCTCGACGCCGCGCAGCTGCAGGGCACGATCGAAGAGGTCGCCGCGATCGATGCACTCCTCATCGTGCACGCGGAAGACCCGGAGCACCTGGTCGACCACGACGAGCTCGGCGCTCACTACGCGGACTTCCTGGCGACCCGGCCGGCCCGCGCCGAGCGGTCGGCGATCGCGCAGGTCATCGACGGAGCGCGGGCGACCGGCGCGCGCGTGCACGTCCTGCACCTCTCCGACGCGGGCGCCCTGGGGATGATCCGCGCCGCGAAGGACGACGGCGTGCGGATCACGGTCGAGACCTGCCCGCACTACCTCGCGTTCGACGCCGCCACGATCCCGGACGGCGCCACCGAGTTCAAGTGCTGCCCGCCCATCCGTGACGACGCCAACCGCGACGCGCTCTGGCAGGGCCTGCTCGACGGCACGATCGACATGGTCGTCTCGGACCACTCCCCGTCCACCGCCGACCTCAAGGTCGACGACTGGGGGCTCGCATGGGGCGGGATCGCCGGCCTCCAGGTCGGCTTCCGCGCCGTCTGGACCGAAGCGTCACGACGCAGCATCCCGCTCGAGCGCGTCCTGCCCTGGTTCACGACCGGCCCGGCGTCGCTCGCCGGCTTCACCGACCGCGGCCGGATCGCCCCCGGAGCCCTCGCCCACCTCGCCGTGTTCGACCCCGCCGCCACCGCGGTCATCGAGGCGGCCGGGCTCGCGCACCGGAACGCGGTCTCCGCGTTCGCCGGGCTGGATGCACTGGGGCGCGTCACCGAGACCTGGTTGCGCGGGGAGCGGATCACGACCACCACCGACGGCGTCACGTCCGTCTCGGTGATCGCCGGAGCGCTGGTGCCACGTGGGTGAGTTCCTGGGGTCCACGCCCGACGACGTGCTGTGGGGACGGCTGCCGTCCCGGACGGACGCGCCGGTGCTGTCCGTCGCGCCGGGGACCGTCGTGACGATCGACACCGTCTCGCACGAGGGCATCCTCGCCGACCAGGGATCGGACCCGGTCGGGTACTTCGGCCGGCACGGTGTCGCCGCCTCGGAGGTGCTCACCGACGCCGTCGACATCGCGCGGACGCTCACCCGTGACCCCGCCGACGGCCCACACGTGGTGTCCCGGCCGATCGCGGTCACGGGTGCGGAGCCCGGGGACGTGGTCTCGGTCACGATCCTCCGGGCCGAGCCGCGGGTGCCGTACGGGGTCATCTCGAACCGGCACGGTCGTGGCGCCCTGCCCGGCGAGCTGCCCCGTGCCGAGGAACCGGTGTCGGTGTTCGCCGACGTCGTCTCGCGTGACGGGGTCGACCACGGCCGGCTCCCCGTCGTCGAGGGCGGACCCCGGACGATCACGTTCCCGCTCGCCCCCTTCCCAGGGATCGTCGGGGTCACACCCGACTCCGACGTGCGGGCGCACTCGGTGCCGCCGGGGCCGCACGGCGGGAACGTCGACATCGCCCTGCTCACCGCCGGCGCCACGCTGCACCTGCCCGTGTTCGTCCCGGGCGCCGGCGTGTACGTCGGCGACCCGCACTTCGCGCAGGGCGACGGAGAGGTGGCACTCACGGCCATGGAAGCCTCGCTCCGCCTGACCCTGCGCCTGGACCTCGTTCCCAGAACCGAAGCGCTCCGACGATTCGGCGCGCTCGTCGGCCCGATCGCGGAGACGACCGAGTACCTCGTCCCGACCGGCATGCACGAGGACCTCGACGAAGCAGTCCGCCGCTGCGTGCGTGCCGCGATCGCACTGCTCCGGGCGCGGTGGGGTGTCGACGAGCACATCGCGTACGCGTACCTCAGCGCGGCGACCGACTTCCGGATCTCGCAGGTCGTCGACCTGGTGTGCGGTGCCCACGCCACCGTGCGCAAGCGCGACTTCGCGGCGGTCGGCGCATGATGCTGACCGGCGTGTGGCCGGACGGCCTCGAGCCGGCGTTCACCGCCTACGAGGACGCCCTGATGGCGGACGACACCGCAGCGCTCGACGCGCTGTTCGCGCCCGGCCCGGAGACGCTCCGCGGCGACGACACCGGACTCCTCCGCGGGCACGACCGGATCAGCGCGTTCCGGGGTGGTCGGGGCGGCGTCGCGCGGCGGGTGATCACGGCCGTGGACGTCCACCAGCTCGCCCCGGACGCCGCGCTCGTCGTGGGGGAGTCCGAGTTCGTCGGCGGCGGTCGTGGCCTGCAGACCCAGCTCTGGTGCCGGACCGAGGGGCGCTGGCGGATCCGCACGGCCCACGTCACCGGTCGGCCGACGGCGTTCGACCGGTCGATCTGGCGGGTCGTCGGGGACCCCCTCGTGCACGGAGCCGCCGACGGTCCCCTCGCCGGGGTCCGGGTGGCCGTCAAGGACCTGTTCGCCGTCGCCGGGCACGTCGTCGGCGCGGGCAACCCGACCTGGGAGCGCTCGGCACCGGTGTCGACCCGGTCGGCATCGGCGGTGCAGGTGCTCCTCGACGCCGGCGCGGTCGTCACCGGGATCGCCCGCACCGACGAGTTCGCGTACGCGCTCGCCGGCCGGAACGCCCACTTCGGGTCGCCGCCGAACGGGGCCGACCCGATGCGGATCGGGGGCGGATCGACCTCGGGTTCGGCGTCTGCCGTCGCGCTGGGGGAGGCGGACCTCGGTCTCGGCACGGACACCGCCGGGAGCCTCCGCGTGCCGGCGTCGTACCAAGGGCTGTGGGGGCTCCGGACGACGCACGACGCCGTCCCGCGCGACGGGGTGCTGCCGCTCGCGCAGTCGTTCGACACGGTCGGGTGGATCGCCCGCTCGTCATCGGTGCTCGCCGCTGCCGCCGCGATCTCGCTGCCGGGGCGCTGCACCGCGGTCGACGACGAGGAACTCCTGGTCAGCGACGCCCTGCTCGCCGCCGTCGAACCCGACACCCGCGCGGCGTTCGACGCCTGGCTGCAGCGCCACGGACGGGCCGTGCGGCGCATCGAGCTGCCGGCGCTCGACGACCTCGCGGAGACGCTCCGGGTCGTGCAGGCAGCAGAAGCCTGGCGGAACGACGGACCCTGGATCGCCGAGCATCCCGGGGCCCTCGGCGACGACGTGGCAGCGCGCTTCGCCACGGCCGCCACGATCACGGCGGCGGCCGAGGGTGCGGCGCGCGTGCGGCTCGAGGAGCTGCGCACCCTGGTGCGGGACGCGATCGGCGGTGGCGTGTTGTGCCTCCCGTCCGTTCCGGGACCGGCCCCGCTGCGGACCGCATCCGGGGACGCCGTCCTGCGCACGCGCGCCGCCACCCTGCGGATGACGGCCATGGCCGGCGTCGGCGGCCTGCCCGCCGTGAGTGCGCCGCTCCTCACCGTCGACGGCGCTCCCGTCGGGGTCTGCCTCGTCGGCCCGGCCGGCTCGGACCGGGCGATCGTCGAGCTCGCCGAAACACTGCTGTAACGATCGTTCCAGTAGTCTCGATCACGGAACGGAGAGACCAATGCACCCGGTGAACCCACCCGCCCGGCTCCTCATGGGCCCCGGCCCGATCAACGCCGACCCCCGCGTGCTGCGCGCGCTCTCGACGCCGCTCGTCGGACAGTACGACCCCTGGATGACCGGGGCGATGACCGAGACGCAGGCGCTGTACCGGCAGGTGTTCGGCACCGAGAACGACGCGACCGTGCTCGTCGACGGCACCTCCCGCGCCGGCATCGAAGCGGCGCTCGTGTCGCTCCTCGCACCGGGGGACCGCGTGCTCGTCCCGGTGTTCGGCCGGTTCGGGCACCTGCTCGCCGAGATCGCCGGACGTGCCGGAGCCGACGTGCACACCATCGAGACGGCCTGGGGGCAGGTGTTCCCGACCTCCGTGATCGAAGACGCGATCGTCCGGGTCCGGCCGAAGCTGCTCGCGATCGTGCAGGGCGACACCTCGACCACGATGAACCAGCCGCTCGACGAGCTCGGGGCGATCTGCGAACGGCACGGCGTGCTGTTCTACACGGATGCTACGGCGACGATCGGCGGCAACCCGCTCGAGACCGACGCGTGGGGGATCGACGCGGTGAGCGCCGGGCTGCAGAAGTGCCTCGGCGGCCCGTCCGGGAGCGCGCCGTTGACCCTGTCCCCGCGGGCCGTCTCGGTGCTCGACGGCCGACGCAGCGTCGAGGCCGGTATCCGCGAACCCGGGGACGACGTGTCCGAGCACCCGATCCGCTCGAACTACCTCGACCTCGCGATGATCCTGGACTACTGGGGACCGCGGCGGTTGAACCACCACACCGAGGCGGCGTCGATGCTCTACGCCGCGAACGAGTGCGCCCGCATCCTGCTCGACGAAGGGCGTGACGCCGTGATCGCGCGGCACGAACTCGCCGGTCGGGCGATGCTGTCCGGGGTGCAGGCCCTCGGGCTCCAGGTCTTCGGCGACGTCGCGCACAAGATGCACAACGTCGTCGCCGTCACGATCCCGTCCGCCGTCTCCGGGGACGCCGTCCGCGGGTCCCTGCTCGAAGACCACGGCATCGAGATCGGCACGTCGTTCGGACCGCTGCACGGCAAGGTCTGGCGCATCGGGACCATGGGCTACAACGCCCGCAAGGACGCCGTCGTGACGACGCTCGCCGCGCTCGAGCAGGCGCTGCGGCGCGGCGGGTTCGCGGTGCCGCAGGGCGGTGGCGTGGACGCGGCGCTCGACGTCTACGCCGGCGCTGCCCCCGCTTCTGCTGCGTCTGCCCCAGCCCCCGCGTCTGCTGCGGCTGCCGCCGCTCCGCTGGTGCGCTCGTGAGTGCCGCGACGCTCGCCGCCTCGGCACTCGCCCGGCAGCAGGCCGCGACGATCGTGGGCTGGTGCGACGACCTCGCCGCCGTGTCCGCGACGCCGGGACACCTCACCCGCGTCTACCTCTCGCCGGAGCACGCCCGGGTGAACACGATCGTCGCGCGGTGGATGCAGGACGCCGGGCTCGCCACGTGGCAGGACGACGCCGGGAACCTGCACGGCAGCGTCCCCGGAGCCACCCCAGACGCGCCGGTGCTGCTCATCGGGTCGCACCTCGACACCGTCGTGGACGCCGGCCGCTACGACGGGATCGTCGGCGTCCTCATGGGCATCGCCACCGTGGCCCGGCTCGCCGCCAGCGGTCCGCTTCCGTTCGGCATCCAGGTGATCGCGTTCTCCGACGAAGAAGGGACCCGGTTCGGCAAGGCGCTCCTCGGGTCCTCCGCGGTCGCGGGGGTCTGGGACGACTCCTGGTGGGACCTCACCGACGACGACGGCATCACCCTCCGTCAGGCCTTCACCGACTTCGGGCTCGACCCCGCACGCGTCGCCGACGCCGCGGTCGACCCGTCCCGGCTCGTCGGGTACCTCGAAGCGCACATCGAGCAAGGCCCGTACCTCGAAGCGGCCGGGCAGGCGCTCGGCGTCGTGACGAGCATCGCCAGCGCGCGGCGCTTCACGGTCGAAGCCGTCGGCGAAGCCCGGCACGCCGGCGGCACCCCGTACGAACGACGGCACGACGCGCTCCTCGCCGCGGCCGAAGCGGCACTCGCCGTCGAGCGGATCTGCCGGGCGTCGCAGCACGTCGGCACCGTCGGCACGATGACGGTCGAGCCCGGTGCCGTGAACGTCGTCCCCGGCCTCGCACGGTTCTCCGTGGACCTCCGCGGTGAGTTCGACGACGGACGCGACCGGGTGTGGGACGAGATCACGAAGGCGTTCGTGCTGATCGGCGAACGCCGGGGTGTCAGCGTCGAACCGACCGAGGTGCACCGTGCCCCGGCGGTGTTCTGCGCCCCACGCCTGATGGACGCCGTCCGCGCGGGGATCGTCGCCACGGGGGAGCAGCAGCCCCTCGAACTGTTCTCCCGCGCCGGCCACGACGCGATGTCGCTCGGGCTCGTCACCGACGTCGCGATGCTGTTCCTCCGGAACCCGGACGGCATCAGCCACCACCCGGACGAGTTCGTCTCCGAGGACGACATCGCCCTCGGGCTCGACGCGCTCGCGGCCGCCGTCCTGCACCTCGCTGCGGCCCCCTCGTCCGGAGCGGCGTCGTGACCGCCGTGCAGCCCGACGTCCGCGGGCGCATCGACTCCGTGTGGGAGCAGCTCTCGCCCGCCGAGCGGCGCGTGGCCGCGATGGTCCGGCACGACCCGGAACTCCTGCTCGTCGGCACCTCGGCGCAGCTCGCGGCAGAGTCGGGCACCTCGAAGGCCACGGTCTCGCGGCTCGTCCGTTCCCTCGGGTTCCAGGATGCCGCCGAGGTCCGTCAAGAACTCATGTCCGCCCGGGGCACCGGGCTGCCGTGGGCTGCGGAGGACGCTGCCCACGTCGACCAGCGGGCCGTGGAGTCGCGGAACCTCGATGCCGCGTTCGCCTCGCTCGCGCGTGCCGAGCGGCCCCGGCTCGCGCGCCGCATCATGCGGGCGCGGCGGGTGCTCGTCTTCGGGGAGCGCGGTGCGCACCCGATCGCCCTGCAGCTCCGGGCGCAACTCGCGCAGGTCCGGCCGGACGTCCGGGTGGGACCCGCGCCGGGACAGCGCCTCGGGGAAGAAGTGGCGGACCTCGACCGCCGCGACCTCGTCGTCGTCGTGACCGTGCGGCGGCACGCGGCCGGGATCGACCGGCTGGTGCGGCACTGCGTGGCATCCGGCGCGGACGTCGTCGTGATCGGTGACCCGACCGCTGCGGTGATCGCGGCCCCGGCGGCGACCACGATCCTCTGCCCGGTGGACTCGCCGTCCGCGTTCGACTCGCTGGCGGCGCTGTTCGCGGTCGTCGCGGCGATCGCGAACGACGTGTACGAGGCGTCGGGGCCCGCCGGGCGTGCCCGGGTCGACGCGGTCGCGGCGGCGTACGACTCCCTCGGCGAGCTCGCCGCCCCCTGAGCGCGCGGCTGCTGCGCGGTGCGCGAGCACTTCGCCCAACCAAGAACACTCCGCACCACGCAATCGCGTGGTGCGGAGTGCTTTTGGTTGTGCGCCGGCGATCGGAACCGGCCGGGCCCGCGTCGGCCCGGCCGGCCCGGCCGGCCCGGCCGGCCCGCGTCGGCCCGGCCGGCCCGCGCCGGGGCACTCACCACGCGCGTTCCTTCCCACACCGCGTGTGATGGGAAGTCGAATCGCGCGTAGGGGGTCGGAACTTCGGACCGCCTACGCGCGATTCGACCACCTACGCGCGAATCGACCGCCTACGCGCGATTCGACTTCCTACGCGGCACCCGGCCGACGCAGCTCCGCCGCCAGCACCCGGTTCCGCGCCGTGAGCACGCGGGGCATGTACCGCGCGAGCACGAGCACCTCGGCCAAACGCCCGAGCGGGCCGAGCGGCGCGCGGAACGTGACGTCGTCGACCATCCGTGTGCCGGGACCCGACGGCTCGAACCGGTGTTCGTGGTGGAAGTGGGCGAACGGACCACGGACCTGTTCGTCGACGAAGCGGGCCGGAGCCTCCAGCGCGGTGATCTTGCTCGTCAACCGCCAGACCACCCCGAGGTGCCGCGCGCGGAACGTGACCGTCTCGCCGAGGCCGATGGGTCCCGACACGGTGCCGGCGACGGCACGCTCCCCGGTGGCGGCGAGCGACCGCTCGTGCGCACCGATGTCGAGTGACAGCGCGAAGGCCTCCGCCGGGAGCGCGTCGAGGTGGGTCACGAGGCGGAACGACACGGTCACGGGGCCATTGTGCCCGGACCGGTAGCGTCGGTGGCATGACGTTTCCCTTCCCGGTGATCGACGGCCACAACGACCTGCCCTGGGAGCGCCGCGAGTCGCACGGCTCCGGGGTCGAGGGCGTGGACACCGAGGACGGCTCGCTGCACACCGACATCCCGAAGCTCCGCGCCGGGGGCGTCGTGGGGCAGTTCTGGTCGGTGTTCGTCCCCGCGGACGAGCCCGACCCGGTCCGGACGACCCTGCAGCAGATCGACGTCGCACACCGGCTGATCGAGCGGTACCCGGACGACCTCGCGCTCGCCCGCACCGCCGCCGAGGTCCGTGCGGCGATCGCGAGCGGCCGCATCGCCTCGCTCCTCGGCGCCGAGGGTGGGCACTCGATCGGGAACGACCTCGCGGTGCTCCGCGACTTCGCCCGGCTCGGGGTCCGCTACATGACCCTGACGCACAACGACGACACCCCGTGGGCGGACTCCGCGACCGGCGCACGGGCCCACGGCGGCCTGACGGACCGGGGGCGTGCAGTCGTCGCCGAGATGGAGCGGATCGGCATGCTCGTCGACCTGTCCCACACCGCGCCCGCGACCATGCGGGACACGCTCGACGTCGCCACGCAGCCCGTCGTGTTCAGCCACTCCTCGACCATCGCGGTCAACGACCACCCGAGGAACGTGCCGGACGACGTGCTCGGGCGCCTCGCGGCGAACGGCGGCGTCGTGATGATCACGTTCGTGCCGAAGTTCGTCTCCCGCGCGTGGGCGGACTGGGAGGAAGCGGGCTCGGTGGGTGAGGGCCCGCTCGTCACGGTGTCCGACGTCGCCGACCACGTCGAACACGCGCGGGAGGTCGCCGGCGCGGAGCACATCGGCCTCGGCGGGGACTACGACGGCACGCCGGTGCTGCCGCCGGACGTCCGGGACGTGTCGCGGTACCCGGTGCTCGCCGCGGAACTGGAGCGCCGGGGGTGGGGCGCGTCGGACCTCGAGGCGCTGGCGGGCGGGAACGTCCTCCGCGTGCTCGAGGCCACCGACGAGCGGTTCGGCCGGACCGCACTGGTGCGGTAGCAAGCAGCCCGGGCAGCCGAGCGCCGGGCAGCCGAGCGCCGCACAGCCGAGCGGACGCGCCGAACCCGGCTCAGCCGTACGTGGGGAACTGCGGCCAGCCCGCCGGGCTGTCCTCCCACTCCTGCTGCCGCCCGTACACCGTGCGGTCCATGATGTGCGCGACGGGACTGATCGCCTCGGTGCCGCGGGCGGTCGTCGAGTACGTCAGGTAGGGGACACCGTCGCGGAGCAGGTAGTACGAGTACCCGGGCACCGGGCCCTCGGGCTGCGTCCACCCCCAGTCGTCGTGGTAGCTCGTCCCGCCGGAGGACACCCAGGTGTGCGGCCAGCCGTGCGACGCCTTCCACGCGTCGAGCTTCTCGATCGGGGCCTGCGCGATCATCGCGAACGCGATCCCCTCCTCCTCGAGCCGCCCCATGTCCGCGGGCAGGTTGTCGACGCCCCACGTGCACGCCGGGCAGGCCTCGTCCCACGACGGGGCGTACATGACGTTCTGCACGAGCAGCATGTACCGGTCGCCGAACAGCTCGGTCAGCCGGACGGGGCCGTCCGGTCCGGTGAACGCGTAGTCGTCGACCCGGACCATCGGCAGGCGGCGTCGCCCCGCCGAGACGCGGTCGCCGTGGCGGGTGAGTTCCTTCTCGTCGCGGACCTGCGCGGCGAGTGCGTCGTCGAACGCGGCTCGGTCGACCACGGGTGGTGCGGCCTCGGGTTGCTCGGGTGCGTACATGGCGACCTCCTCGTCGTTGCGGCGCAACCTACTCGCAACCCACGACGGCGGACGTCGTCCACGAAGGAGACAGCGTCGAAAGCGACAGCGAGCGGCAAGATGCGGCGCGCGATCGTGTCCGCGCTGTCGCTTTCTCCGCTGGCTGGTACCAGCGGCCTGGAGGCCCGACCCGCGTCGCCGACGCGGGGCACGTCATGGACAGGGCCGGGTCGGTTCCGGTGGCTAGGATCGGGCGCACACCGCGCCTCCAGACAGGGTCGCGGACGTGACCCGAGTGAGGACGGAACCGATGACCGGCACCATCTACGACAACATCTCGCAGGCGTTCGGCAACACCCCGCTGGTGCGGCTGAACCGGCTGCCCGCCGACGGCGGCGCAGAGGTGCTCGCGAAGCTCGAGTTCTACAACCCGGGTGCGAGTGTGAAGGACCGGCTCGGCGTCGCGATCATCGACGCGGCAGAGGAGTCCGGCGAGCTGAAGCCCGGCGGCACCATCGTCGAGGGCTCGTCCGGCAACACGGGCATCGCACTCGCCCTCGTCGGTGCTGCCCGCGGGTACAAGGTCGTCATCACGATGCCCGAGACCATGAGTGTCGAGCGCCGCGCCGTGATGCGCGCCTACGGGGCGGAGATCGTCCTGACGCCCGGCGCCGAGGGGATGAAGGGCGCCGTGTCGAAGGCAGCGTCCATCGTCGACGAGACGCCCGGGGCGATCCTCGCCCACCAGTTCGAGACCGCTGCGAACGCGGCGATCCACCGGAAGACGACGGCGCAGGAGATCCTCCGCGACACCGAAGGCCACGTCGACGTGTTCGTCGCGGGCGTCGGCACGGGTGGCACGATCACGGGCGTGGGCCAGGTCCTGAAGGAGCGTGTGCCCGGCGTGCAGATCGTCGCGGTGGAGCCGAAGGACTCGCCCCTGCTCACCGAGGGCAAGGCCGGCCCGCACAAGATCGCCGGCATCGGTGCGAACTTCATCCCCGAGGTGCTCGACCAGTCCGTGATCGACGAGGTCTTCGACGTCGAACTCGACGACGCACTGCGCGTGGCCCGGGCGCTCGCGACGGACGAGGGCATCCTCGCGGGGATCTCCTCCGGCGCGATCATCCACGCGGCGCTCGAGATCGCCGCGCGGCCCGAGAACGCCGGCAAGCGCGTCGTCGCGATCGTGTGCGACACCGGTGAGCGCTACCTGTCCACCGTGCTGTTCGAGGGACTCACTGCGTGACCCGTCGCCGACGAGGCGTGCTGCGGACCGTCCGGGAGGACCTCGCTGCAGCGCGCCGTGGAGACCCCGCTGCCCGCGGAGACCTCGAGAACGCCGTCGTCTACTCCGGGCTGCACGCCATCTGGGCGTACCGGATCGCGCACCGGCTCTGGATCGCACGTGACCTGCCCGGGTCCCGGTTCGCCGCCCGGGTCGTGGCGCAGACCGCAAGGGCGCTGACCGGCATCGAGATCCACCCCGGCGCCCGCATCGGCCGGCGGTTCTTCATCGACCACGGCATGGGGGTCGTCATCGGCGAGACCGCCGTGGTCGGCGACGACGTGCTGGTGTTCCACGGGGTGACCCTCGGCGGGCGCGGCGGTGCCCACGGGCCGGGCGCCAAGCGGCACCCGACCGTGGGGGACCGAGTGGTGCTCGGCGCGGGGTCGTCGCTCATCGGTGCGATCACCGTCGGGGACGACTCGGTCGTCGGGGCGAACACGGTCGTCACGAAGGACGTCCCGGCGGGGTCGGTCGTGACCGGCGTCGCCGGGACGGCGCGGCCGCGGTCCGGCGGCGAGGGCGTGCCGACGCTCTGACGCGGGGCGCGGGGCGCGCGGCGCGCGGCGCGCGGCGCGGGCGCGGGTGGCGCGTCTCCGGGCGCGCGAAACGCCGCCGTCCGCTCGAGACGCCGCGGAAAGTGGCGGCGTCTCGGCAGATCAGCGGCGTCTCGGTAGAACGGCGGCGGCTGCGCGCGGCGCGCGTCAGCTCTTCTCGCAGGCGATCCCGTCGGCGTCCGCGTCGAGCTTCTTGTTCGCCTTGTAGAGCGCGTCGTCCTTCTTCACGGTGCCCTTGAACGCACGGTGGGTGACCTTGCCGCCGGAACGGACGGTGTTGTCCTTCGTGGCCTTCTTCGCGATCCCGCCGGAGTACACCTTGTGCACGGCATCGCAGTTCTTGTAGGTGGTCGTCGCGGCCTCGGCGGAGACCGCGGTGCCGACGGAGACGGTGGTGGCGAGGACGATCGCGGTCGCCGCGATGCCGATGGTCCGGATGATGCGCATGGTTCCCCCACGGGTGGTCACTGCCGCGTCGGGTACGCGGCAGAGCCGATCGTAACGATCCCTCGGTTCCGGGTGCCCTCCCCAGTCCAGGGGAGCCTGCGGCATGCTGGGGACATGGACGGCGAAGCACTGCACGAGGTCGCGGCCCGCACGGCGCTCGCGCTGCCGGCGACCGAAGCGACAGAGCCGTTCGGGGAGGGCGCCCTCGTCTACAAGGTCGTCGGGAAGATGTTCGTGATGACCTCGGAGCTCCGCGGGGTGCCGATCGTGAACCTCAAGTGCGCGCCACCCCACGGCGCGGCGCTGGTGCGTGACCACGAGGAGATCACGCCGGGGTGGCACATGAACAAGCGGCACTGGATCACGCTGTCACCGGGTGCGGGGATCGACGAGACCCTCGTGGAGGACCTCGTCGCGAACGCGTACGAGCTCGTGGTCGCTGGGCTGCCCCGGGCGAAGCGGCCGATCGACCCGCAGCGGCGACGCGACGAGCGCTGACGCGACGAGCGCTGACGCGGGCCGGAACTCCTGGCAGGGTGGGGGCATGCTCTGGCGCACCGACAGGATGATCCTCGACGCGGCGACGGCTGCCGCTGCCCGACTCCCCGGGGACGGGACGCACGGCGGCACCCACACCGTCGCCGCGGCGGCGATCGACCTGTCCGGACGCGTCCACACCGCGGCGAACGTCTTCCACTTCACGGGTGGCCCGTGCGCGGAACTCGCGGTGCTCGGCGCGGCCGCGGCGGTCTCGGACGACCCGGTGATGGCGATCGTGGCGGTCGGGGACGGTGACCGCGGGGTGCTCGCCCCGTGTGGGCGTTGCCGACAGGTGCTGCTCGACCTGCACCCGCACGTGCTGGTCCTGGTGCCCGGCGCCGACGCGGGCGGGGAAGGCGACGGCGAGCCGGTGGGCGTCCCGGTCCGGACGCTCCTGCCGCACGCCTACGCCTGGCCGGACCGTCCCGCCCCGAGGATCGTCCGGTTCAACGGCCGTTACCGCAACGACGTGCTGGCCGGCCGGAAGACCGCGACGATCCGCCACGACGACCCGCAGGGCACCGGTCCGACCACCTTCGTGTTCGAGGACGAGCACGCCGAGGAGTTCACGACGACCGGCGCGGTGGTCGAGTCCGTCGTCCGGAAGCGCGTCGACGAGATCGATGCCGACGACGCCCGCGACGAGCACGCCGGCAGCGTCGCGGACCTGCGCGCCGGACTCCTGGCGCACTACCCGTCGCTCGGGGACGACGACCTGGTCGAGGTCGCCCGCTTCCGCGTCGTGCGCTGACGCAGCCGGGGACTCACGCGCCGACGCTGACGCGCCCCTGGACTCACGCGTCGACGCCGACGCGCCCCTGGACTCACGCGTCGACGCGTGCCAGGACCTTCGTGACCTCGCGGAGCACCTTCGGCGCGAGCGGACGGCCCCCGGCGCCCGGCGCCGACGCGTCCAGCACGGCCTGCGCCTGCGCCGGCGTGAGTCCGGCGAACACGTCCCCGATCGTCACGCCGTGCTCCGGTCGGGACAGCACCTCGATCGGGTCGCCCGCTGCGACGGGCCCGGACTTCAGCACGCGGAAGTACGCACCGGGACGTCCTTCCTCGGTGAACCGCTTGACCCACTTGTCGACGCCGATCCGGCGGGCGAAGGTCCCGCAGGGGATCCGGGGGATGGTGACCTCGAGTTCGAGGGTCGCCCCGACCCGCCAGCGCTCCCCGGTGACGGCTCCGGTGACGTCGATCCCGGTGGTCCGGAGGTTCTCGCCGAAGAGCCCGGCGGGGACCGGGCGGTCGAGCACCTCGGCGAAGTACGCGGCGTCCTCGTCGGCGTACGCGTAGACGGCCTGGTCCTCGCCGCCGTGGTGCTTGCGGTCCGCCTGGACGTCCGCGTAGAGCCCGAGCGGCCGTACCCGGACGGGGCCGTCGACGGGGCGCTTGTCGATCGCGGTGATCCCGATCGTGCCCGAGTCGGGGAGCAGGCGGTCGACGCGGCAGACGGCGGTGACGAGCGACATGCGCCCAGCCTGCCGCATCCGGGACCCCGAGCGGAACCTGGCACTTCGTGGACCGGCGTGACGAATGCCGTCCGGGGACCGTCCCAGATGCGAGGACGGGAACACCAGCGATCCCGCAACTGCGACCAGTAGAAGGAAACCGTGCAACACCCACCGAACCGGACGCCACTGGCGGAACTCGACGACGGCGTCCTCGCCGGTCGGTCCGCCGACGGCGACGTCCGTGCCTTCGAGATCCTGATCCGTCGGCACACCCCGCTGCTCCGTGCCTACGCTCGGCGGACCCTCGGCTCGACCGACGAACTCGACGACGTCGTCCAGGAGACCTTCATCACGGCCTGGAACCGCCTCGATTCGCTCGAGGACCGTGCGCACGTCAAGGCGTGGCTGATGCGGATCCTCAGCCGGAAGTGCCTCGACCGGATCCGTGCCCGCCGTGACCACGACGACGTCACCGAGCTCGAGGTCGCGGCGCCCGACGACGGCGCGCCCGAGCGCGTCGCCGAGGCACACGACCGTGAACAGGCGGTCGAGGTCGCGCTCGCGGCCCTGCCCGAGGCGCAACGGCGGTGCTGGCTCATGAAGGAAGTGCTGGAGTACCGCTACGAGGAGATCGCCGAGGAGCTCGGTGTGCCACTCTCGACCGTCCGCGGACTGCTCTCCCGCGCCAGGAAGAACATGATCCGACTGATGGAGGGATGGCGATGACCGACGCACCCGAGAACGTGGTCCTCTCGGCACTCGAACCCGAAGACCTCGACGGCCACACGATCGACGAGCTCGCCGACTACCTGGACGCCGGGATGCAGCCGGTGGACCCGAGCATCGACGGCTCGCCCGCCTGCCAGAACGCCCTCGCCGCGATCATCCGGCTCCGGCAGGCGTCGCTCGGCTCGCTCGAGGCGGCCGCCCGCGACGAAGCGCCCGCCGACGACTCGTGGATCGGCGGCGTCCTGGCGAACATCTCGCTGGAGGCACGCTCCGGCCGCGACGTCCCGCTGCGTGCGGAGGCCGCCACCGAGCACCCGGTGATGACCGAGGGCGCGATCCGCTCCCTGGTCCGCCGCGCCGGGGACGCTGTCCCGGGGATCGTCGTCGCACGGTGCTCGATCGACGGTGACGTGACCGAGCTCGCGGCGCCGGTCCGGGTCACGGTCGAGGTCGCGATCGTCGCGGGCCCCTCCATCCCGGCCACCGCCGACCTGGTGCGGGCCGCGGTCGACTCGGCGCTCCGGGAGCAGACGGACCTGGTCGTCGAGGCGATCGACGTGCTGGTTCGCGACCTCATCGTCGGGCACCCGGCACCGACCGACAGCACCGACAGCACCGACACCACCGGGGAGGCGGGCGCATGAGCGACGTCGAGCAGGTACCAGCACTCGTCGCGGTCGAGGCGGCCGTCCTCGCGGTCCCCGGCGTCGCCGAGGTCTACCGGGCCCGTCCGACACTGCAGAGCACCGTCGCGGCGGTCCGGCACGCCACGGAAGCGGCGCGAGTCGTCCTCGACGGCGACGTCCTCCGCGTCGTCATCGGGACCGACGGCGTGTTGCCGGCTCCGCAGGTCGCGCGGGCGGTGCACCACGCGGTGCTCGCCCAGAGTGCGGAGCACGGCCTGACGCTGGCGCGCGTCGACGTCCGCATCGCGCGCGTCGGCTGACCGCGGCTCCCCGGTTCCGCCGGTCGTCGTTCCGCGTCGGGACCGGGTCGTTCCGCGTCGGCGCCGAGGTCGTTGCGCCGCGAAGGAGCGACAGAGCCGTCGTCGTACGACAACGAGATCGTCGCCATCGCGCGTCCGCAACAGTTGCAGGCGCGCGGTGACGACGAGGTCGCTGTCGTACGACAGCGAGGTTGTCGTTCCGCGTCGGGAGCGCAGGACGCACGTCGGGAGCGCAGGACGCGCCCCACGAGCGCAAGACGCGCGTCGGGAGCGCTGACCGGCGGCCACGACGCCGGACGGGAGGCCCGTGGCGGCGCCGCCACGAGCCTCCCGTCCGTCAGCGGGTGGGCCGCAGGGCCGCGACCTCCAGGACCACGACGATCGCCGCGACCAACAGGGCGGTCGCCACGAGTGAGAGCTCCGGCACCGCGATGCTCGCGAGGATCGCGAGCATCAGCACCACGACCACGACGTTCGAGCGGACCGACAGCGACGGCCGGAGCGCGAGCGCCCAGATCGACGCGACGAACAGCGCGACCGGCACCGCGATCGTGGCGGCGACGGACGCGTGGGACAGGTCCGCCTCGCCCGCGTCGGCGCTGACGGCGACCTCGATCCCGGCGGGCAGCGCCGCGGCGGCCGCGAACACGAAGTAGTGGCCGACCTGGTTATGCCTCCAGGAGAGGTTGCTCTCCTCGAAGTGGGCAACGCGCTCGCGGCTCGGTAGGGAGGCCGACTACGGTCTCGACGTGCCCGCAACAGCTCCCGCCTGCCCGTGTATCGACGCGCATCGGCGACTCCAGGACCTTCACGAAGACGTGCATCGCGCCATCGAGGCATACATGGAGCCCAACGAGTTCAGGCGCTTCCTGAATTCAGCTATCCAGAATTCGAGGGGAGTGACGTTCCTCCTTCAGAAGCGCAAGGCAAAGTGGCCCGACTTCGACCAGTGGTAGGGATCCTGGCAGTCGAAGTCCAGAGAGAACTCGATCCTCAGTTGGGGCGTCACCGCTCGGAACCGAGTCGTCAAGGAAGAAGACCTGAAGACGCTGAGTGAGGCCCGCATCACGCTGTACGGCGAGCGGCTCAGCGTGGCAGAAGACGTCTTGGTCGTGCCACCGGAGTACACACCTGACGACATCTTGGCCGTGTTCCACCAGGCGCGTGAGGCTTCCGGCACCCGGAAGGGTGTGATCCGCGTACAGAGGCGCTGGGTCGACGATCAGCTGCCTGACTACGAACTCGTCGCCGCGTTGAGTGAGATGTACCGCGGAGTTGCCAACGTGGTCAGCCTCGCGCACAAGGCCAGCGGTGCTGTTGAGCCTTGTGGTATCGAGCACTTCCCGCGTGACTGCGTGACCGCTTTGATCGAGCCTGAGCTGCGGTGCGTGGGACCCGGTGCTCCTGTTCCCGACGGCTTGTATGACCTCGCGACGGGCGAACGCATGGGGTTCCGCTACGGAACGATCGAGAAGGATGAAGACCTCATGCAGGTCGGCTTGGAGCGTTACGGTCCCCTGCCCGAGAAGCACTCCTCCGACCCGATTGAGCACGCACCGGAGCGCCTGGAGTACTCCAAGCAGTTCTTGCTGGCGGACGGGTACAGCGGTCCAATGCTGGTGTTGAGCCGCGAAGAAGAAGTGAGACTGCTGGGTGTCTGGTTCGACGACGATGAGCCTCGCGAACTGAAGATCGCTGCGAGCGTGGACATGGTCGGTGTCTGGCCCTTCACCGGCGCGGTGTATTCCTCTGAGACCTGGCTTGGAGTGCCGAGAGGCAGTCTTCTGGGTGTACCGCCCGAAGAGTTACTTGACAGCAACGATGAGTACTTCACGGTCTCTGTTGCGGCAGGGAGGGAAGAAGCACTGATCGTGATCGGGCTCGCAAACGATGGCCGATCTCGAGTCTTGATTCAACCGTTTGGCAGAACCAAGGACGGGATCGTCTGGGGGCCGCTCACGGACGACGCCACAGGACAATTCGTGCCGCGTTTCATGAACCCGATCTGGCGAAACTGGCCCGACTACCGCACGAAGATGCCCGGAACTGAGCATTGAACAGACGCGAGATCCATCGATTTGCGGCGGAGTATTGCGCTGAACCGTCGCCCTGTGCGCGCCCGGTCAGGAGACTTTGACGGACTCCGACATCACGCTCCGGTCGTGGTGCAGTGCGCGTCGTTCCGTGATGAGGAAGACGATGAGGAGAACGGCTCCGACGAGGACCAGGGCGATGTTGCCGAGCTGGGCGAGGGCGGTGATGCCGCCGGTCGCCGGGTGGGTGCCCTGCATGAAGATGCTGGGGTCGGTCGGGCGTGCAGCAGGATCGGCGCGACGATCATGCGGGTCACCCGCGACGCGAGGTACATGCAGAAGCCGAAGAAGGACGTGTAGACCATCTGCAGCAGCGTGGGTCCGAGCGGCTGACTCGTGAAGAGGTTGCTCCCGTGCAGGAGGGCGAACAGCGCCGCCGAGACCCGGCCGACAGCAACCTCAGAATGCCCCGAGGACCGCATGATCCGGACGACGTAGCCGCGGGCGAGGAGTTCTTCGGAGAAGCCGATGACGAGTCCGGCCAGTAACCACGCAGCGACCCAGTCGAACCCTGCGGCGGAGTAGTCGACGGTCGCGAGCCGCAGCACGTTGAACAGCAGCACGACCACGATCGCGATCCACATCCACCCCCGGCTGCGGATTGGCTGTCGTTCGAAGGTGGTCCGCGACCATCCGACGTGCCGCAGCACCGATGCGGCTGGTTCCGGAGCCGATCCGTTGATCGGCGGTGCCAGGCAGGCGGACGACGCCGTCGACTCCTTCTGGGATTGTCACCCACACATCGAGCAAATCGTCCGCGACCCAATTCGGTGATGAGCGGGCCAAGCGCAAGAAGCTGGTCGGCGAGTTCGTCTGGACTGGAGTCCAGCTGCTGTCGAACACGATCCAGACCGGCTTTGATCGCGGAGGATCCCGGTACTCATGTCTTGCGCCACAACGTTGCTCACCCGTCGAATCATTTGTCGACTACTTTCACAGGCGCATGGATGAGCCGCGTACTCCCGCAGCACTCCATCCGTGTGGTCCATCCGGAGTACGGACCCTTCGGCGCCGCCTTGAACGTCTCACTCTCGGACACCGAGGAAGGTGGCGCGGCCTCGGATACCGAAGACGATCACACTACGGCGTCTACTCCATCTGGAGTAGGCGATCGAGTCTTGCTGAACGACGACGGATCGTCCGCCGGCACTGAGGATGAACTCATCAGGGCGAGCCCCTGCGCAAAGGAGTCATCATGACCGTGATTCAGTCCGCCGCAGCGCCAACTGCGCAACGCATCCGTCCCGCTGAGGGTGCCGTGGCGCGCACTGCCCGAGTTCCCAAGCTGGTCGCCTGGGGGACACTCATGACCGTCTCCGAGGTGGTCCGGTTTGCCGGATTCATGGTTGTGCTCGTCGCCATGGGTGTCGAGAAGCTCGCTGTGACGGTGATCTCGCGATGACGATGAGCTTCGGCCGCTCCGATGCGGAATCCGTACTGATGCGACAGACCGTCCGCCCGGACGATCTCTTCTTGCAGGACACCGTTCCGATCGACATGACCGCCGTGATGCTCGAGTACTCGAGGCCCGAGGAACGCGCGGAACCCGCGGAGCGCCGAGCGTCAGAGCGAGAAACCACGGCGCGCGACACCACCTCAGCCACTCCGGTCTCCGACGAACGCGAGGCCGCCGTTGGCGATCGGTGAACGGTCCGGCGCGCGGCGGTGAATAGGGCTCAGAGGGCGACGTCGCCCGAACATCCGAGGCATGTGACGTCTGTAGGCCGCGCGCCGATCTTGTCCAGGCACAATCAGACCGTGAACGACGAACCTCAGCGACCTGAGATCGAGTCGCCCCGATGGCTGCGTGCGCAGCGCGCGGTACCTCGCTCCATGCCGTACATCAGCGTCACGGCGATGCTGGTCGAGATCGCCACCGCGATCATTCTCGGGGGGTCGTTCCTCGGATACATGGGAGCCGTGGTCTGCGCGGTAGGTGCCGTAGCGGCACGTCGGCGACCTTACGTCGGGATCGGGGCAGTCCTCCTGGGGACCGCACTGGCAACACTGGGGCACCGTGACGCCCTCGCTGAGTTCACGGTGGTGGCATTCACGTTGTTCGCCATCACGGCTACCGGCACCCCGGCGTTCCGATCGACGTTGCTGTCTGCGGGAGTGGTTGCGGGGATCGTCGCCGCAAGCGGCTACCTCGACCACGGTCGGGTTGTCCAGTGGGACGGAGCTGCGGGAGTTCTGAGCGTCGTCGCGGCAGGTGCCATCGGATCGGCGTTGTTCCAGCAGTACAGGTCCTGGGAGGCGCTGCGAGCACGTGCCGAGGACGCGATCGTCACCCGAGACATTGAGGCAACTCGCCGAGTCGCTGAGGAGCGCATCCGTATCGCTCGTGATCTCCACGACATCATCGGACATCAGACCGCAGTCGTGAACATGCATCTCGGGGCGATTGCCGTATCCGGGCTAGCGACTGACTCACGGACTGCCGCATCCGTCGAGGCCGCACAGACCGCCACGCAACGCATCCTCGCAGAAACCCAGCACACCCTGCGGGTTCTCCGCGCAGACGAGCACGCAGCCGCGGCATCGAGCCCGCTGCCGACCCTCCAGGACATGGCCGCGCTTGTTCGATCGTTCTCCGAGATCGGTCTCAACGTCGACGCACAGATCCCAACGCCCTTGCCGAAAACCTCGGACGCGGTGGGCGTGACCGTCTACCGAGTCGTGCAAGAGGCGCTCACGAACGCTCATCGATACGGCGCCGGCGAGGCAGCACTCACGCTCCACGCTGCGGCCGGTGCGCTGCACGTGGAGGTGACGAACCCAACCCGCCCGGACGCATCGAATGTTCATGGAACTGGGTTCGGCATCATGGGCATGCAGGAGCGCGTCAAATCTGTTGGGGGCACCGTTCGGATTGATGTCGAAGATGACGTATTCGCCGTGTTCGTGACCATCCCCGAGGAGCAAGCATGATCTGTCGCGTACTACTCGTCGACGACCAGGAGATGATCCGTCTCGGTCTCCGAGCCATCATCGATTCCAGCCCGGACTTCGCTGTCGTGGCCGAAGCATCCGATGGATTCGAGGCCCTACGGGTTCTCGACCACGAGTCCGTAGACCTGATCGTGATGGACGTTCGGATGCCTGGGATCGACGGAGTCGAGACAACCCGACGGGTGCGAGCGACACGATCAGCGCAGCAACTCCCAATCATCGTCCTAACCACCTTCGAGGAGGACGCCGTGGTTCTCGACGCACTCCAGGCCGGTGCCAACGGGTTCCTGGGCAAAGGCGTCGGACCAGCCGCGCTCCTCGAGCGACTCCGGCAAACGGTGCAGGGTGATGCAGTGCTCTCCCCAGCTGCGTCGAGCGCGGTCGTGGAACACGTCCAAACTGGTCCCCGACGACCAGTCGACGCCGAACTCGCGCAGCGGTTCGCAGCGTTGACGCCCCGCGAACTCGACGTCGTGATCGCCGTCGCCGCGGGCAATGACAACGAGCAGATCGCCGCAGCGATGTTCGTCTCACCCTTCACCATCAAGACTCACGCCACCCGCGCGATGGCGAAGGTCGCAGCGCGCGACCGCGCTCAGCTCGTCGCCTTCGCCTACCGCGCTGGACTCGTCTGACCCTCCGGACATCGGAGCGTCATCTACTGCAGACGAAGTAGAAACGGCGCTTCGCACAGACGACGCCCCGACGACTGCGTCACCCGAGGATTGAGACATCAACTGCCGGCCCGAGTTCCTCCAGGGCGGCACCTCATTCTTCAGGAGCACTCATGCCGAAGTTCCTCGCCGCTGTCGGGCGATTCAGCGCCAGACACCGCTTGATCGTGATCGCAGCTTGGCTGCTGATCATCGCCGTCTTCACCGGAATCACCGCCACATCAGCTGACCTCGGCGGCGGAAAGACCACTGCCCCTGACACCCCCGCGTCCAAGGCGCTGGACACACTCCAAGACAAGTTCCCCGGCATGAAATCCTCCGGCTCGGAGGCAAAGACCCTGCAGCTGGTGATGGAAGGCCGCAACGGCGCCAACATCACGGACGCCGATTCCGTGTCCCGAGTCACTCGCATCGTGGACGCCGCGGGGGACCTCCCGCACGTGGAGTCTGTGACCTCCCCGTTCGACGAGCAGCAGCCCTACGTGTCGAAGGACCAGACCACCGCCGTGTCCACGCTGACGTTCAGCGGCATCACGGACAGCAACGCTGAGAAGACCTATGACAAGGTCCTCTCCTTCGTTCACTCGCACGACGCAGATCTTCGCATCGAAGTTGGCGGGCAGATCGCCGAGGACAGCTACCCGATCGGCGGAGCCGGGGAGATCGTCGGCCTCCTGGTTGCGTTCCTGATCCTCTTCCTGACCTTCGGATCGCTCATCACCGCCGGCGCCAACATGCTTGTCGCCCTCAGCGGCGTCGGAGCAGGCATCCTCGGCGTGCTCGCATGGTCGGCAATTCACCCTCTCGACACCACCGTGATCAGTTTGCCAGGCATGCTCGGCCTCGCGGTCGGCATCGATTACTCGCTCTTCATCCTCACACGTTTCCGCGCTGAGCTTCGTGCCGGGCGCAAGGTCGAGGACGCCGTCGCTCACGCCACGGGCACGGCCGGCACAGCCGTCGTCTTCGCTGGCCTCACCGTGATCATCGCGCTCGTCGGCTTGGTCGTCACTCGGATCAGCACCATCGAGGACATGGGCTTCGCAGGAGCCTTCGCAATCGCGATCGCCGTGCTCGCAGCCCTCACCCTCTTGCCCGTCATCCTGCGGAGCCTCGGCCTTCGCGCCCTGCCGAAGAAGGACCGCGAAACGCTCCGCGCCGGCGGAACGATCGACGTCGCCCCGAAGAAGCGTTCGTTCCTGCGCAGCTGGGGAACGGCGAACACCCGGCACCCCCTGCTCATGCTCATCGGAGGCGTTGCAGTTCTCGCCATCGTTGCGATCCCGCTGTTCAGCATGAAGACCGCCGCAAACATCCCGGGCGGCTCGAACCCGGACTCCACACAGCGCCACGCGTACAACCTCATCGTGGACAAGTTCGGTGGCACGCAGTCACCGCTCCTCGTCCTCGCCGAAGGCAACGACGTTCAGGACAAGGCTCCTGACGTGCAGAACGCGCTCGATGACCTCGCTCACGTTCGGATGGTCACCCCTGCCCAGATCGACACCTCCGGTGACACGGCCCTGTTCACCGTCATCCCGAACGGCAGCCCGATCGACGACGGCACGAAGGACCTTGTCCACGACATCCGCGACCAAGCCGATTCTGTCGGTGGTGTGCACCTCGAAGTGACCGGCGAAACTGCAATCGGTCTCGACACGACCGCACAGATGAACAAGGCACTGATCCAGTACGTCGTCGTGATCGTCGTCTTGTCGTTCCTGCTGCTGGTCGTGATGTTCCGGTCACTCCTCGTACCGCTGTTCGCGACCCTCGGCTACCTGCTGTCGTTGGGTGCCGCACTCGGTGCACTCACTGCGGTGTTCCAGTGGAAGTGGCTGGACTTCATCATCGCCGCACCCCAGGGCGACCCCCTCGGCAGCATTCTCCCCATCATCCTCGTCGGCGTCCTCTTCGGACTCGCCATGGACTACCAGGTCTTCCTCGTCTCCAGGATCCGCGAAGAGTACGTCTCCGGGCTCCGGCCCAAGGAAGCCATCCTCGCGGGCTTCAGCAAGTCCGGCCCGGTGATCGTCGCCGCAGCCCTGATCATGGCCTTCGTGTTCGGCGGCTTCGCGTCGAGCGAGATGACGTTCGCGTCGGAGACCGCGTTCGGACTCCTGATCGGCGTTCTAGCGGATGCGTTCATCGTCCGCATGGTCCTGATGCCGGCGCTCCTGGCGTTGGCCGGACGCGCCGCATGGTGGATGCCGAAGTGGCTGGAGCGAATCGTGCCGAATCTCGACACCGAGGGTCACAGCCTGACCGAGGACGAAACGGCTGCCAACACTGAGCCGCAGCGAGAGGCGATCAAGGCCTCCTGACATTCCCGCCAGCGGGGGTATCGACGAGTCTTTCGTCGGTACCCCCGCTGTCGTCTGCCTGCGATTGACCGGCAGGTCCCATTCGGGCACAGCCCAACGAGCGCAGTCGCTACGATCTCATCGCGGAGAGGAATCGCGATGACCACCGGTGAAGAAGGCGCTCGGAGCAAGCGCGTCACAGCAACGCGAGAACTGATCCTGACGGCCGCCGAGCGTCTCTACGCGGAGTACGGCATCGCACACATCTCGAACAGGCAGATCGGAGAGGCTGCGGGCCAAGGAAACACCGCAGTCGTCAGCTACCACTTCGGCAGCAAGCATGAACTCATCCGCGCCATCCTCGGACGACACCAGCGGCGCATCAACGAGCTGCGCCTCCTGGAACTTGAGCGCATCGACGGGTCTACCGACGTTCGTGACTGGATCGGATGCTTCGTGCGAGCAACAACGACACATCTCGCAGCACTCGGGTCACCTACCTGGTACGGCCGGTTCAGCGCACAGGTCGCCACCGACCCGGCGTGGGCAGACATCGCGATGGACGAGGCGCGCGAGACTCCGAGCCTCCTTCGCATCGCTGAAGGCATCAGGAGCTGCCTACCCGACCTCCCTCGGCAGGTGCGGGCGGAACGCAATGCCATGGGCCGGATCTTGTTGACGCAGATGATCGCGGAGCACGAACGGTCCCTTGAGCGCGGAGGGCCCAGGATCTGGTCCGACTGGTCCGATGTCGCAGCAGCACTCACCAACGCGATCTCCGCGCTGTGGCTCGTCGATCTGCCCACGACTGACCGTCTGCCGTGACCTGGGCCGTGGGTCCTCCGTTGAGGGGACCGTGGGGCACGGACGGGTGAGAAAGCGGTGAGAATCTAAATCACGTGTTTGAAAATCTTGCTCGTCGGAGTTGACTACCCCCTGACGGAGCGTCTCTGACTCGCAGATTCGGCTTCCGTGCGGAGGCATACATGACGACATCTGCAATCGACAGCAGCGTGCTCATCGTCGGTGCGTCCGCCGCGGGGATCGCTGTTGCGGAAGGTCTACGACGGCGAGGGCACAGCGGCCCGCTGACGTTGCTCGACAACGAACAGCACACCCCATACGACCGCCCGCCGCTGTCGAAGCAGTACCTGAGCGGCCACTGGGACCTCGAGCAGGTGATGCTCCGGCCGCAACGGTCGCTGGATGGCCTCGGCGCGGTCTTCCGTCTCGGGCACTCCGCCAGCGGACTTGACGTGGCGCGCCGAACAGTATCGGTGGGCAACGAGGCCATCGCTGCCGACAACATCGTCATCGCGACCGGTGTCCGTGCTCGTCAGCTTCCTCTCCAGCACGACCTCCTCGGCGTCCATGTCCTTCGCTCGCTCGATGACGCGCGCGAACTCCGCGAGTCGCTCCGATCGAAGGTGCCCACACTCGTCGTCGGGAACGGGGTCCTCGGCAGCGAGATCGCCGCGGCGACAGTCGCTTCTGGGTCCGCAACCACACTTGTCGGCCCGGAGCCGACTCCGATGCTCGCCCAGCTCGGCTCCGTCGGTTCCGCCCTGCTCAGCAGCCGCCATGAAGACGCGGGCGTCGTCCTGCGTGGTGAGTCCCGCGTCAGATCACTCCTGCAGGATCGCAGCAGCGTGGCCGGCGCCGTACTCGACGACGGCACACAGCTTCAGGCTGGTCGAGTGATCGTGACGATCGGGTCGACACCGAACACGGAGTGGCTCAGCGACAGCGGCCTCGATGTGTCTGACGGCGTCCTGTGTGATGGTCTTTGTCGCGCTGCACCCGGGATCTGGGCAGTTGGTGATGTCGCACGCTGGCGTCACGAAGGCCTCGGCAGGGACCTTCGACTCGAGAACCGTACCAACGCAACGGAACAAGCGGCGGCAGTGACCCGAAACATCCTGGACGCGGACGCGGCAGCACCCTACGTGCCAGTTCCGTACTTCTGGTCTGATCAGTACGGGACCAAGATCCAGGCGTACGGCTTCCCCGGTGACGCAGATGACAGCGCAGTCATCGAGGGATCGATCGAGGAAGGTCGGTTTGTCGCGCTCGCCACACGGGCCGGTCAACCCGTCGGTGTCCTGGGGTGGGGGATGCCGAAGCAGGCACGCCTCGCGAGCGCGCTGCTCACTGACCGCTTCGCCGGTCAAGCCGCTGTCATCTGAACACCGAGAGGAAGGAAACCCGATGACTGATGTCATTGCATCGACGCAGCAGGCTGAACCGCCAGCATTCCCCATGCGGCGAGCGAGCGCATGTCCGTTCGACCCATCTCCAACGGCAACCCATGAACAGCAGCAGGGACCGATTCGAAGGGTTCGCCTCTGGGACGGTTCCACGCCGTGGTACGTGACTCGACATGCTGAAGCGCGGACGATCCTTGCTGATGCCCGCATCAGCGCGGACATCAGCCGACCCGGCTACCCATCCCCGGCTCCTGTCGACGGCGGCGGTTCCGGTCTGAGCTTCATCCTCATGGACGATCCCGACCACGCGCGATTGCGCCGGATGGTGACGGCGCCGTTCGCGGTGAAGCGCATCGAGGTCATGCGACCGGCAGTGCAACGGATCGCAGACGACCTGATCGACTCGATGCTCTCCCACACCGGACCAGTCGACCTCGTCGAAGAATTTGCGCTTCCGCTCCCGTCGCTGGTGATCTGCGAGCTGCTCGGCGTGCCCTATGGCGATCACGACGACTTCCAGGAGCACAGTCGAACCATCATCAAGCGCGGTGTCGCTCGTGAGGAACAGCGTCGCGCCTTCGAATCGCTCGGCGCCTACCTCGCGCAGCCCCTGCACCGAAAGATCGCCGAACCAGGCGAGGACCTGCTCTCGGACCTCGGCCGCCGCGTCACCGACGGCGAGCTGGAGATGGCTGACGCTGTGCAGATGGGCATCCTGCTCCTCATCGCCGGTCACGAGACAACGGCGAACATGATCGCCCTCGGCACCCTCGCGCTCATCGAACACCCTGACGAGTTGGCGCGACTCCGCGACGATCCCGACCCCGCGCTCGTGGCGTCCGCGGTAGAGGAGCTTCTGCGCTACCTCACCATCACGCACGACGGGCGTAAGCGAGTCGCTGTCGAGGACATCGAAATCGACGGCGTCACCATCCGCGCTGGCGACGGGATCATCGTGGCGACCGACCTCGGCAACCGGGACGACGCCGTGTTCAGCGACCCAAACCGGCTCGACGTGGGACGGAACCCCAGAACGCACGTTGCGTTCGGGTTCGGCGTGCACCAGTGCCTCGGCCAACCGCTGGCACGAATGGAGCTGCAGGTCGCCTACGCCACGCTGCTCCGACGTATCCCCACGCTGACACTCGCCACCACCCTCGACGCGATCCCCTTCAAGCACGACGGATCCGTCTACGGGGTGTACGAACTCCCGGTCACTTGGTGCCCGGCTCACCCCCAGAAGGAAGAGAAGGAGCAGACCCGATGAAGGTCATCCTCGACCAAGACAAGTGCGTCGCAAGCGGTCAGTGCGTGATGGCTGCCATGAACGTCTTCGACCAACGAGACGAGGACGGTATCGCCTTTCTCCTCAAGGACGACGTGACCGGAGAAGAAGTCGAGGAAGTCCGCGACGCCGTCGCGGTCTGCCCGGCTCTCGCGATCGCGCTTGAAGACTGACGAGCGAACTCACCGTCGACCAACCGGCCGTCGACCGAGGCGGTCACGCATCGTCACCAATCGTCCCGTTCTGGAGGAACATGACCGACCCCACCGCCAACGACATGCCTGCGCTCCGCGCGCGGTACGCGCAGGAGCGCGACCGTCGCATCCGGCCAGATGGGCTCCGGCAGTACCGACGAACCCGCGGGTCCTTCGGATACTGGGAGACCGATCCCTACACGCCGCGCAAGGAACGGACCGTGGAACACGGTGCAGTCCAAGTGCTCGTCGTCGGAGGCGGGTTCGGTGGGTTGCTCACCGCGTCGAAGTTGCGGCAGGCCGGCTTCACGTCCATTCGCATGTCCGAGGAGGGCGGCGACTTCGGCGGCACCTGGTACTGGAACCGATATCCCGGCGTCCACTGCGACATCGAGTCGTCGATCTACATGCCACTGCTCGAGGACGTCGGCACCATCCCCTCCAGGCGCTACGCGCCGGGTGAGGAGATCCGAAAGCACGCGATGGCCATCGCCCGGAAGTTCGACCTGTACGACGACGTCCTGTTCCACACCCGCGTGACGGAACTGCGATGGCACGAGGACGACGCCGAGTGGCAGGTCGCAACCGATCGTGGTGACAGCTTCCGTGCACGGTACGTCGTCGTCTCGTCTGGGACACTCTCGCAGCCGAAGCTCCCCGCGATCCCTGGCATCGAGACGTTCCGCGGTCACACCTTCCACACGAGCCGCTGGGACTACGGCTACACGGGGGGCACGCAGGACGGCGACCTCGGAGGGCTGCGTGACAAGCGGGTCGCGGTCGTCGGCACCGGCGCCACCGGGATTCAGGTCATTCCTCAGGTCGCTCGCTCCGCTGAGCACCTCTTCGTGTTCCAGCGCACCCCGTCCAGCGTCGATGTCCGGGACAACCGAGACCTGCCGCCTGGCTGGACCCAGTCGCTGCCGCCCGGCTGGCAGGAAGAACGAATGGAGAACTTCCTCGCGGTCGTGTCCGGCGAGGAGACAGACGTCGACCTCGTCCAGGACGGGTGGACCTCCACCGCTGCCATACAACGGACGATGCTCACCGGCCAGAGCGACGAGACGATCGATACGCCAGACCGAGACCTCCTCGTCGAGGTTGCAGACGCGCAGAAGATGGACCGGATCCGCGCCCGCGTCGACGCGATCATCGACGACGCCGGCACCGCCGCAAAGCTGAAGCCCTGGTACCGGTACATGTGCAAGCGGCCCACCTTCAGCGACACGTACCTGCAGACCTTCAACCGGCAGAACGTGACTCTCATCGACACGGCCGACAGCGGCGGCATCACCGCCATGACGGAGCACACGGTCGTCGTCGGCGACAACGAGTGGGAAGTCGATTGCGTCATCTTCGCCACCGGATTCGAGACCGGCGTCTCCGGAGTCGTCTCCGGGACGCTACCGGTAGTCGGTCGCGGCGGGGACCAGCTCCTCCAGGCGTGGGCGGAGGGGCCGAAGACGCTCCACGGCTTCATGTCGCATCGTTTCCCCAACCTCTTCCACCTCGGGTCGCTGCAGAACGCCAACTCAGTGAACTTCGTCCACGTCCTCCAGGAGCAGGCAACCCACATCGCCGCCATCCTCGGACGAGCGAGAAGCGAGGGCGCCCGCTTCGTCGAACCGACTCAAGAGGCGCAAGATGCTTGGGCCGAGACAATCAGCGCCGTCGAGACGAACAATGCGGCGTTCCTCGCCGAGTGCACGCCTGGGTACTACAACGGCGAGGGGACTCGCCGCCGCGGCGGCGGGAGCTACAGTCCCGGTCCCGTGCGGTTCCACTCGTTGCTCCGACGCTGGCGTGAGACGGAAATGAGGACCGTGCTCCATCCAGCACTCGTCGGATCCACCAGTAGTTAGACGATCTTCGTCGGTCGCGTATCGCGCGTCACCGCCCCATTAAGCTGGGCACGGCCGGGAGGAGACCGCATGGTGACCAGGAGCGAAGACGTGGCGCGTACCGCTGGTGTCTCGCGAGCGACCGTCAGCCAAATCCTGAACGGTCGCGGTGCACGTTTCTCACCCGCGACGCGCGAACGGGTCGAACGGATCGCTCTCGACCTCGGGTACCAGCCGTCGGTCGCGGCACGGGCCCTCGCGACTGGTTCCAGCGACATCGTCATCGCCCTCATCCCCAACACGACATTCCACGGCAACCTGCAGGACCTGTTCGAGCGAGCGACCGACGAGCTTGCCGATCGTGGCCTGACGCTCCTGCTGCGATTCCCGACCGCATCGGCCGAGTCACTCAATCGGATGGTCCGCGGTCTGCATCCACGTGCCGTGATCTCATTCACGCTCTTCGACAGCTTCGAGCGAGAGCTACTCGAACGGAACGGGGTCCTCGCCGTCGACCCGGGACCGCGCGCCGCAGATGACGACGTCAACAGGAGTATCGGCTGCTTGCAGGCTGAGCACCTCATCGAGAAGGGTCACCAACGCCTTGCGTTCGCTCATCTTCACGATGCGCGTGACGACCCCTTCGGTCAGGCCCGGGAGGCAGGAGTGCGAGACGCCTGCCGCGCCGCCGGCCTCCCGGACCCGTTGAACGTGAGTGTCGAGATCAACGCTGACTCCGCAGACGCCGCCCTTGATTCGCTTGCCGCGCCTGGTGTCGCGATTGCCTGCTACAACGACGACGTCGCAACTGCTCTGCTCGCCGCGGGAACGCGACGCGGGTACCGCATCCCCGAGGACGTCGCGCTGATCGGAATGGACGACACCCCGCTCTCAGCAGTGACCATCCCGCCCCTGTCGACCGTGCACGTCGATCTGGAGGGCGCGGCGCGGTCAAGTATCAGCCGAGTCATCCAAGGACTCGGGCTCACAACGACCGACCCGAAGCCGGCCGAGAATCCGCTTCGGGTCGTCGTGCGTGGTACTACCTGACCCGAGGAGAACGATCCGACGCTCACCGCATGCGTCAGAACACGGACTCACCACCGTCAGACGGCAGAAGGGCGCCCGAGACGTTGACGCCGTCGTCGCTCAGCAGGAACGTGATGGATGCTGCAAGCGCCTCCGGAACGGCGATGGGGACGTCGGCGGTGTGACTGTTCAATCGCTCTTGACCGAAGGTGTTCGTCGCTGTCGGACGCATGCCGGTGAGGGTACCGCCGGGAGCGACGGCGTTCACGCGGATCCCGTTCGGCTCGTACATGAACGCAGACGAGCGCGTGACGCCGAGGACGGCGCTCTTCGACGCGGTGTACGCCAACCCCGCAGAGGAGCCGCGCAGGGCAGCCTCGGACGCTACGTTCACGATTGATCCGCGGCCAGCGGCGATCATCGCAGGAATGACCGCTCGAGCCAGTCGGACCAGACCAAACACGTTCACTTCGAACACGCGACGAAGCATCGCGTCGTCCGTCTCGTGAAGGGGACTGAAATCGTCGAGGAGGCCCGCGACGTTCGCGAGCCCATCGATACGGGCTCCGGCAGCCTCAACGATCCGCGCGACGCCGTCATCGGCGGTGATGTCCGCTGCGACGGGCCGCACGGACGGGAACGCTGCCACCAGGTCGGCGAGGCGCGATTCGGCGATGTCCACAGCGACAACGGTTCCGCCCTCGCGGGCGATACGCACCGCGACGGCACGGCCGATACCCGAAGCGGCGCCCGTGACGATGACGGTGCGGCCGTCGAACCGACCGGCGGAGATGCGCTCCACCCAGCCCGCACTTTCGGCTTCTTCTTCCGGAGACACTTCCCGCCCGTTCGCCTCCCGAGTCAAAGTATCGAGCACTCCCTCACCTCGGTCCCCCATCCCAGCGATCAAGGTCTCGAGTGGCACACGGCGGAGTAGGCGAAGGGCCGATTCCTGCATGCCGAGCTGTTCACCGAACTGACGAAGCACCGCACCCCCGGCGGGGTGCTCAAGCCACGCTCCGATCATTGTGTGGCCAGTGAGTGGCTTGTTCGACTCGGACACGTGTCCATCCCTTCGTTGGTAACGCGCGTAACTGACGCTAGAGCGGTCGCGTGTCCACGTCAACCGCGCCATCTGGTTCGAGCGGGATGCTGTTGAGGTTCCCAGCCGGTGCAAAAGGATGCCGATCGGCACCGCGTTGTCCGCGAGTGCTTCGGTGCGACGCAACGAACCGGGCGCCGCCGCTCGCAACTTCGAGGAGCAGGTTCTCGTCGGTCATCAGTGCCGGCGCGCTCATTCGTGGAAGTCAAAGGAGGACGCGAGGTGTGCATCCCATGAGTGTCGCGATGAAGACATGCCGCTACACACGCCCGAACGGCGACCCGAATGAGCCTCGGGCTTGGCGGGTCGTCGGCGAGGGTGCTCGGCCGCGTCCGTCCTGGATCAGTGGCCCCCAGGGATCGGCATGCGGGGGAACCGTCTCGGCGGTTGACACGCAATACCCGAGCTGATTGGCTAGGTAACGCGCGATACCTGCGCAGACGATGACGTTGTGGAGACCTTAATGACCGTGCAGCTGCTCAACCAGGGTTGGTCTTACCGTCCGAAGGTCAGCGCGTTTGCCGAACTCGGCGGCGCGGGCGGCGACTGGGAAGACGTGACGTTGCCGCACGATGCACAGATCACCACGGCGCGAACGCCTGATCTCCGGAACGGCGCCGCGCCTGGCTACTTCCCGGGTGGAGCATGGGAGTACCGCACCGAGGTCTCAGTTCCAGCGGACTTCGGTGGTCAGCTCTGGGCGCTCGAATTCGACGGTGTCCACCGAGATGCGATGGTCTACGTCAACGGTGCACTCGCCGGCCAACACGCGTTCGGATACTCCCGATTCGTGGTGCGGATCGACCCGTGGCTCGAGGCCGGGACAACGAACACGATCAAGGTCGACTGCCGCACTCACCAGGACAGCCGTTGGTACACCGGAGCCGGAATCTACCGCGACGTTCGTCTCATCGTGAAGAGTGCCGCGCGGATCGCAGTCGACGGCGTGCAGGTCACCACCCCGGACGTCGATGTGGACAGGGCGGTCGTCGAGGTTGCTGCGGAGGTCGAGAACGGCGGCACAACGACCCGCACTCTCCGTCTCACGACCAACATCACGCAGGTGACCCAGGCCGAATCGTCCGCTTCCCTCGTCATGAGCAGCGCTCCGGTCAGTCTCCTTCCTGGCGAGCGCTCCACCGTCCGACTCCGACTGCCTGTGACGAACCCATCGCTGTGGGATGTGGACTCGCCGACGCTGTACGGCGCGACCGTCGTCCTGACTGACGGTGACGACGAGGTCGACCGCGAACAGGTGACCTTCGGCATCCGCACTCTGCAGCTCGACGCCGTACGCGGACTTCGGATCAACGGACGAGCCGTCCTGCTCCGCGGAGCATGCATCCACCACGACAACGGCCCCCTGGGTGCTGCAGCGATCGTCCGCGCGGAGGAGCGCCGAATCGAGCTGCTCAAAGACGCAGGGTTCAACGCGATCCGAAGTGCGCACAATCCCATGAGTTCGGCGCTACTCGAAGCGTGCGACCGGCTGGGCATGCTGGTCATGGACGAGACGTTCGATGTCTGGACCTCGAGCAAGTCCGACTTCGACTACGCGTCCGACTTCACCCAGTGGTGGGAGCGAGACGTCGAGTCAATGGTCGCCAAGGACGTCAACCACCCGAGCGTCATCATGTACTCCATCGGCAACGAAATCCCAGAAACGGGTTCCATCAGTGGCGGCATCTGGAGCAGGCGTCTCGCCGAGAAGCTCCGCTCGCTCGACCCCAACCGGTTCGTCACGAACGGCATCAACGGATTCGTGTCAGTCCTCGACCTGGTCACCGCCGGTATGGCGCAGCAGCGGGAGGCGCTGGCATCCGCAGAGCCGCAAGCCGGCGGCGTGAATGCGATGATGAGCCAGGTCGGCGACATGATGAACCAGATCTCGGCCTCGCCGCCCGTGACCGCGCGGACCGAAGAATCGTTCTCCGTGCTCGACGTCGCCGGCATGAACTACGGCGACGGGCGGTACGAACTCGACCACGAGCTCTTCCCGCACCGCGTCATCGTCGGAAGCGAGACGTTCCCCTCGCACATCGCCCGGAACTGGGACCTCGTCAAGCGGCTGGACCACGTCATCGGCGACTTCACGTGGGTGGGGTGGGACTACCTCGGCGAAGCGGGCCTCGGCGGCGTGAGCTATCACGACGAGGCAGCCGGTCCTGCCGCAGCGAAGGCTTGGCCCTGGCTCGCCGCCGCCAGCGGCGACCTCGACATCATCGGACGCCGTCGGCCCGTTTCGTACTACCGAGAGATCGTGTTCGGCCTTCGCCGCGAGCCGTACGTTGCCGTGCAGCGGCCCTCACGTCACGGTCAGACGGTGCTCGGAACCCCTTGGTCGTGGAGCGACAGTGTGTCGAGCTGGGCTTGGGACGGCTACGACGGCCTTCCCGTAACCGTCGAGGTCTACAGCGACGCCGACGAGGTCGAGCTGCTGCTGGACGGCGACATCATCGGTCGCGCCGCCGTCGGAGCCGAGTTGGCGTTCCGGGCAACGATCGAGACGGTGTGGCAGCCCGGTGAACTGACCGCCGTGGCGTACGCCGGCGGTGTCGAGACCGGTCGAACGTCGCTCCGCTCCGCCGCCGATGAGACGATCCTCTCCGTTTCGGCGGACCGGACGGAGATCACCAACGGCACGACCGACCTCGCATACATCGACATCTCACTCACCGACACCGCGGGCGTCGTTCGACCGCTGATGGATCGCGAGGTGACTGTCCTCGTTGAGGGCGCAGGGACCCTTCAGTCGTTCGGCAGTGGGGATCCGGCACCGGTGTCGCTCTTCGCCGAGACAACTCGGTGCACCTTCGACGGAACCGCCCTCGCAATCGTCCGACCGACCGCTGCAGGCGTCATCACCGTGACGGTCACTGCACCCGGTTGTGCATCCGCAGTCGTCGAACTCACCGTGCACTGACCGTCCGCCGGAACCGTTCTCCTCCTCTGCGAACCTAGAAGGAACGCCATGACACAGTCCACCGAACCCGTCTTCGTCAGCGCCGACACTGCAAGCGTCGAAGGCGACCCGGCACCGTACTTCCGGCGTGACTTCACGGTCGCCGAAGGACTCCGCCAAGCGACGCTCACGGTGTCTGCGCTGGGCATCGCTGAGACGTACGTCAACGGACACCGCGTCGGTGATGAAGTGCTCTTCCCAGGGTGGACGTCGTATCGGCACCGACTCGTCGCAAGACGCCACGACATCACCGGTCTCCTCACGAACGGCGAGAACGCGTTCGGCGCGATCGTCGGTGAAGGGTGGGCGGTCGGTGCTCTCACCTGGGAGAACCGGCGACACAACTACGCGGACCGGCCTGCCTTCTGGGCGCGCCTCGAACTCGAGTACGACGATCACATCGACGTCATCGGAAGCGACGAGCAAGTCCTCGTGAGCACCGGAGCGGTGCACTCGAGCGGGATCTACGCTGGCGAACGCTACGACGCGCGCAGTGAACCGATCGGATGGTCGACAGCGGCGTTCGACGCTGCGAACTGGTGCGCCGCGCGAGCCTTCGACTGGGACACCAAGACGCTCGTCGAAGGCGGTGCACCCCCTATCCGGCGCATAGAGGAACTAGAGCCGGTTTCCGTGACCGAGCAGTCCGCTGGGCAGTGGATCGTCGACTTCGGGCAGAACATCTCCGGCTGGGTGCGACTGACGGTGAACGGGCAAAGCGGCGACACCGTCACGCTCCGTCACGCCGAACTGCTGAAGCCAGACGGCTCCCTTGAAACCGAGACCCTTCGCAGCGCGGCCGCGACCGACGAGTACATCCTCCGGGGCGGCACAGCGGAGACGTGGGAGCCACGTTTCACCTTCCACGGTTTCCGATACGTCGAGGTAACAGGATGGCCCGGGGTACCCACAGTCGCTGATCTGCGCGCCATTGTGGTGCACACGGACATGACTCGCACCGGCTGGTTCGAGGCATCAGACCCCCGCATCACGAAGCTGCACGAGAACACCGTCTGGTCGATGCGCGACAACTTCGTCGGCGTACCGACGGACTGCCCGCAGCGTGACGAACGACTCGGATGGACGGGCGATCTGAACGCATTCACGCCCACCGCCACGTTCCTCTACGACGTCCGCGAGGTGCTCGGCTCCTGGCTGAAGGACCTCGCGGTTGAACAACAGGAGACCGGGACCGTCCCGTGGAGCATCCCGGACGTCCTCCCGACACCGTCAACCGCTACCGCGCTGTGGAGTGACGTGGCGGTCAGCCTGCCGTGGGCCATGTACCAGGAGTATGGGGAGTCGGAGATCCTCCGACGCAGTTACGAATCGATGACGGCCTTCGTCGACGAAGTCGAATCAGCACTCGACGACGACGGGCTCTGGGGCCACGGATTCCAGTTCGGTGACTGGCTCGACCCCGACGCTCCGTCCGACAACCCCGCCGGCGGAAAGACGGACCGGTACCTCGTCGCCCAGGCGTACCTCGCCAAGACGACGAAGGAGATGGCGCAAACTGCGGCAGTTCTCGGTGAGCATGCAGACGCTCAGCACTTCGACGAACTACATACACGTGTGCGGACGGCCTTCCGGCGTCACTTCGTGACCCCCGTCGGCCGCGTGGTGAGCGAATCGGCAACCGGATACGCCCTTCCCATCATGTTCGGACTGCTTGACGACGACCAGCAGCGCGTCGCTGGAGATCGGCTCGCAGCGATCATCAGTGAGTCGGGCGCCACGATCGCCACGGGATTCGCCGGCACCCCGCTCGTTACGGACGCGCTCAGCAGCACCGGACACGTCGACGTCGCGTACGACCTGCTGATGCAGACGAAGAGTCCCTCCTTCCTCTACCCCGTCCTCATGGGTGCGACCACGATCTGGGAACGCTGGGACGCTGTGCTCGCCGACGGTACGGTCAACGCCACTGGCATGACTTCGCTCAACCATTACGCCCTCGGGGCCGTCGCCGACTGGCTTCACCGTGTCGTCGGCGGTCTCACCCGAACTGCGCCGGGCTGGCGGACATTCACGGTGGCCCCGCAGCCGGGTGGAGGACTCACATCCGCCCACGCCAAACACGACACGGTGCTCGGGCGGGTGGAAAGCCACTGGTACGTCGACGACGGTGACCTCGTGCTGGAGGTTGTCGTACCCGATGGAGCCACCGCCACCGTCATCCCCCCGCTGCATCCAGAACAGCTCGCCGTCGATGTCGCTCCTGGTCGGCACTCATGGCGATACGCGGCGCCGGCAGGGTTCGGCGAGAAGGCAGAGCTGACACTCGACTCCAGCGTCAAAGAGACCATGAAGGACGACGCCGTCTGGGCCGCCGTTCTCGACGTCCTCCGCTCGTACTTCCCGGGTGTGCCGGTCGAAGCCGCGGGTAGCCGCCTCGGCGATGCGCCGGTGCGCACCCTCGCGCAGCAGCACCCGAACTCATCGGCGATGGAACGGGACCTCGTCGCCGCCCTGTCGATCCACGACGTGTGATCTCCGACACGGTCACTAGGAGCGGAAAGAAGACGTCATACCAAGCGACGTCTTCTCACCTTCGGCAAGCGTGGCCGCCACCTCAGCAGCGGGTGCACGGCCGCTGGTACCGCGCGTTACGCCAGATCAGCATCACCTCTTGCTTTTAGACCCTGCACTGGCGATACTTCGGTAACGCGCGTTACTTGACCGCCTGCGTCACTCATCACAACAACGGAGTTCTGATATGTCCTCACCCGACGGCACCGCGCCGCACTCCTCAGCAAAGCCAAACGAGGTCCCACTCGGAATTCCGAGCGGACTCGAAATCGCTGCGGAGGGAGTTGGTGACGCGGTCCGCCACGGCGCCGACCCCCTGAAGAAGATCAGCGCGCGCTACATCATTGGCCTGGTCGTGGCAACACTCGCGCTGTACGTCGCGTGGGTGACCCCGATCGGCTACTCCCTCTCCATTCGGGTACAGCAGATCGACCCGGTCGGCAAAAACGGCGCGATCGCACTCGCCATCGCGATCCCGGGCATCATCGTCCTCTTCACCACCCCGCTCGCCGGGCTCCTCAGCGATCGCACTCGATCCCGCTTCGGCCGCCGGCGCCCCTGGATCATCGGCGGGGTAATCGTGGGCTTGCTCGGATCGCTCATCGTCGGGTTCGCACCGTCCATCCCGCTCCTCATCGTCGGATGGTCCATCGCCTACGTCGGATACTCGACTGCCGGCGCAATGCTCCTGACGCACCAGAGCGACCTCATCCCCGAGGAACAGCGAGGGAAGGTCTCTGGCCTCACCGGTTCAGTTACGCAGATCGGCCCGATCGTCGGAATCCTGTTCGCTGGTGCGTTCGTGAAGATCCCCGTGATCATGTTCGCGGCTCCGGCGGCGTTCGCGCTCATCTTCGTTTTGATCTTCGCGGGCCTGATGAAGGACAAGCGATCGGTGAGCGAGCGCAAGCCCGTCGACATCAAGTCCATCGCGCGAGGGTTCTACTTCAACCCACGGAAGTTCCCCAACGTCGGCTGGGTATGGATCAGCCGAGCTCTGGTCTTCCTCGCACTATCCTTCTCCACGACTTACGGCGTCTACCTCCTCGGGCAGCGTCTCGACATCACGCTCGCGGAGGCCGCCCCGATCCTTGCAACGTCGGGTCTCATCGGCATCGTCACGGCGATCGTCGGCGCCATCGCCAGCGGGTACCTCTCGGACCGATTCCACAGCCGAAAGCCATTCTTGATCGCAAGTGCGTTCATTCTGGCCGCCGGAATGGTCGTGGTCGCCTTCACTCAGAGCGAGGGACAGTTCCTCGTAGGCAGCGCGCTCAGCACGCTCGCCGTCGGTGTCTACGGCGCAGTCGATCAAGCGATTCAGCAGGACGTTCTGCCACGCGAGGAGAACGAAAACGGCCGGTTCATGAGCATTATCCAACTGGCGAACCAGGTGCCGCAGGCCGTCGGGCCGCTCGTCGCGGGAGGGATCATCGCACTCGCGACCGGCGATTACACCGCGGTGTACATCGTCGGTGGAATCGTCGGGATTCTTGGCGCGCTGGCCATCATCCCCATCTCGGTCGGTCGTCGAAGCACTGACTCCACCACGAGCATCCGAGCGCCAAAATAGTCGCCTGGACACCATCAAGCGAAGCCCTGACCTTTCAGCTCTCGAAATACAGCGAGCGGTGGTCCATGGATCCGTTGCTTGCTGGCCCAACAGCGGAGAGAACTCAGCTTCGCGCTTCTCGGAGAGGACAAGCCGATCATGGATGTTGAGCCCGGAGATGAGTAGCCGACGACCGCGCTGGCTGTCCGAGCAGGATCAGCCGCCAAAAGCTCCGACCATCTATGACGTCGCCGCCCTGGCATCGGTCTCCCACCAAACCGTATCGCGAGTGATCAACAAAACTGGGCACGTGCGACCGGTCACCCGGCATCGAGTTCTGGCGGCGATGTCATACCTCGGCTACGTCAAGAACGAGGCAGCAGCGGATCTCGCACGGAAACCTCACAGTGGCACCAGCCATGCCGACGCGACGAGCAGTCATTCCACTGTGGGCAACTAATCTTGACCACCGCCCGCACCAGAAGATTGTGATCGTGGTCGACTAACGTCAGTTCGGCGACATTGGAGGGTCGCTATCTTCGCGGGCGTATCGCGGCCCGAAGCTGCTGCTCAGTTGCGGCCACTATCTCGGACACCGTTTGCGTCTTCGGCGAAGTAGCCATCGTCAGAAACAGAACCGCCGACACCACGCGGGCAAGATTCATTGCTTCCGCCTCGGGGGTGACAGCAAACCGCTTGAGCTGGCTGCTGACCGCAATCTCCGTGTCACCGACGATTGCGAGCGCCGCGGCGTGGTTCTCTTCCGTGTGATCCCCAAATGCCATTTCGCGAAGGTACGTCCGTCCATTATCGAACTGGGCACGGTTGCACTCGATAATGGGTGCGGTGATTGCCATCACCGCATCGAGCGCGGTGTCTGATTCCGCGGCGAGTCGCGTGCCGCGCTCGAGCGCAGCCTTGTAGTGGTGGTTCTGCACCATCAGCAACAGTTCGCCTTTCGTCTTCGCGTAAAGGAAGAGCGTGCCGGTGCCGATGTCCGCCGCATCAGCGATCTGCTGCGTCGTCACCTCATCGACGCCGCGCTCGGCAAACAGAGCCGACGCGGCCGCGGTGATGCGAGCGAGCTTGTCCTGCTTGTTGCGTTCGCGCCGGCCGGCTCCTGTCGATGGCACAGTCACGAGCGATCCTCCGGGAGTAAAAGACGACTACGCTCAGTGCTGAGCAGAGTCAGTAAGTGGCATGGGAAGAGATCCTACCGCCCTACTTTCCCACAGGCACCGAGGAGACCCCTCCCCGTCGTCGTCGACCCCTCGAGATGAGTCCGCTTATGCCCGCACCCTCCGCCCCTGACACCTCTTCACTCTCGGCCGCATCGAGCTGGTGCACTGGCTCGCTCGCACCCTGATGACGAGAAGCCGCGCAAATACCGATGGGACCCCGGGTGCCCTAGCCGCCGAGTACTACAGCCAGCGCGCCTCGCTCGAGCTGCTCATCACCGAGGGAACACAACCCTCTACAGATGGGCAGGGGTATCTCGACACCCCCGGTATCTTGACGCCGGAGCGCATCGCAGGGTGGCGCCGCGTGACCGAACGGGTGCACTGCGGTGCCGGGCACCTGTTCACCCAGCTGATGCACGTCGAATGCACGTCGCACCTGGAAAACACCCCGCATCACCGTCAGCCGATCATCCCGTCCGCAATCGAAGCGGGTGACCCCGGAACGATCTACTCCGGCGGCGCCCACGGCTACACCGACTACCCCGCGCTCACCCGCAGCTGACCCTGCGCACTATTGAAAGCAGCCTCCATGACCTCACTCAACGGCGCCGTCGTCCTCGTGACGGGCGCGAACGGTGGCATCGGCACCCACTTCGTCGCCGAAGCCCTGGCCCGGGGTGCGGCGAAGGTGTACGCCACCGCGCGCACCCCGCGCGCCTGGGATGATGAGCGCATCGTCGCACTGCAACTCGATGTCACCGACCCGACCTCCATTCAGGCTGCGGCTGATTCCGCCACCGACGTCACGGTCCTGGTCAACAACGCCGGTGCCAGCCCCTCGACGGCCAGCTTGATCGACATTGCCGAGTCCGAACTGCGGACCACAATGGAGATCAACTTCTTCGCCCCGGTCCTGCTCGCCCGCGCATTCACCCCAGCGCTGCTGAAGGCAGCGCACCCGATCCTGATCGACGTGCACTCCATCGGCAGCTGGCTTGGATATGGCGGCGCGTACAGTGCCGCGAAAGCCGCTCTCTGGGCCGCCACGAACGCCTTGCGCCTCGAACTCGCACCACGAGGCGTGCACGTCATCGGGGTGCACATGAGCTATGTCGACACCGCCATGGCGGCGCAGGCGCAGGGGCAGAAGCTGCAACCCGGCGATCTCGTCCGGCAGGTGTTCGACGCGTTGCAGGCTGGAGCTGTCGAGGTGATCGGTGACGAGCAGACCGCGAAGGTGAAGGCAGCTCTTGCAGGCCCCATCGAAGCGCTCTACCCAGAGCTGCCGCCCTTCGCCTGAGACGGAAGGGCGGCACTGCCGCCCTTCCGAGGTGGGCTCAGTCAGTGAGGAACTTCACCGCGACAGGGGCGAACTCCTCCCAGTACTGGAAGATGCCGCCGTGACCGGAGTTGGGGTAGATGATCAGCTCACTGTTTGCGATCCGGTTCCGCAGATCCGTCGACAGCACCGATGGCACCATGCGGTCGTGGTCACCGTTGGCGATGAGGGTCGGCTGCATGATCACGGACAGATCCGACGGCTGTGAGCGCCCGAACCGCTGGATCGCCTTCAACTGGGTGCCGAACGCCTTGTTGTTGATCTTCTTGTCGCGGTCAACCGTGCGCTCCTTGAGCCGTTCCACGAACGCCTTGCCGGCCTTCTTGCCGGGGACGTCTCGGTTGAAGAACAGGAACTCCTTCGGATCGGACCGGGTGAGGGCGGCGCGAAGGATGTCGTAGTAGGTGGCCCCGACGACCTTGTCCATGTCCTTGCCGCCGCGCGGGCCGGTCCCGGTGAGAACAAGTTTGCGGACCAGGGATGGATGCTTGACAGTCAGATCCTGCGCGATCATGCCTCCCATGGAGAAGGAGAAGACGTCGATCTTGTCGTAGCCGAGGGCGGTGATGAACGCATAGGCGTCGTCCGCTGCCTGTTCGAGGGTGGCTGGGACGGCGCCACTGGAGGCGCCGACTCCGAGCTGATCGAAGGTGATCACGTGGCGCTGCTTGGCGATCGGGTCGACGAGCCGTGGGTCCCAGTTGTCCAGGGTCGCAGCAAGGTGGGTGAAGAACACCACCGGAATGCCGCCCTCGGGTCCAAGCTCCCGGTAGGCGAACGTGTCGCCGCCGGTGGTGATGGTCTTCGCGGGCGCGTTCGCGTACGAGGTGATCACGGGTTCGGTCGGAGTGCTCATGACGACGGGGCTTTCTTCGTTGGGATCAAGAGAGAGTGCGGTCTCGATGTCGGATGCTGGCTAAGAGAGTGTGACGACGGCCTTGCCGCGGATACTCGTCTTCCCGAGCGACGACAGTGCAGCCGGAATCTGTTCGAACGGGAATGTCGCGCCGACGACAGGGCGGATGATCCCGCGCTCGAAGAGGTCGGTCATCTTCTGCAGCTGCGCACCGTCGGCTCGCATGAACAGGAACTCGTACGTCACGCCGAGCTTCACTGCCTGGGCGCGCACCTTGCGGCTCAGCCCAGCGACGACGAGCTTCACGACCGGATTCAGGTGGGCTTCCTTCGCGAACGCAGGATCGGGCGCACCGTTGATACTGACGGCCTTCCCACCGGGCTTGAGAACGCGAAGCGACTTGGCGAGATTTTCGCCGCCGAGACTGTCGAGGACGAAGTCGTAGCCGGAGAGTTCCTGTTCGAAGTCGTGGCTGCGGTAGTCGATGACCACATCGGCGCCGAGTTGGCGGACGAAATCGGCGTTGGCTGCAGAGGCCGTCGTGGCGACGTGGGCACCGAGGTGCTTCGCGAGCTGGATGGCAATTGTGCCCACACCGCCAGAACCGGCGTGGATGAGGACTTTCTGCCCGGGCTGGACGTTGCCGCGCTCCACGAGTGCCTGCCATGCGGTCAGCGCGACGAGCGGCAACGATCCGGCCTCGATCGTGGTGATCGTCGTCGGCGTGAGTGCGAGGTCGGCTTCGTCGATGGCGATACGTTCGGCGAACGCGCCGATGCGGTGGTCCCTCGGGCGTGAGTACACCTGATCGCCCGGCTTGAAATGGCTGACCTTGCCTCCTACCCGGATCACAGTCCCTGCGACGTCGTGGCCGAGAGTGGTCGGTAGCTTGTAGGGCAGGATCGGCTTGAACTCGCCCTCCCGGATCTTCTCGTCGAGCTGATTGAGCCCTGCGGCTTCGACCGTGACGAGGACGTCGCGTTCGCCGACGGTGGGCTCGGGGATGTCTCGGAGTTCAAGGGGCTGCTTGTACTTGGTCAGGACGAACGCCTGCATGATGTCTTCCATCTCTGTCGGTAGGGGCGATGAATACGAACGGGCGGTCAGCGGGTAAGGAACTGACGGATGGCGTCGGTGACGGCCGTGGAGTGTTGAAACACCACACCGTGTCCAGAGTCCGGAAAGGTGGCCAAGGAGCTGTCCGGCAGGAGTGCGAGCAAGGCGTGTGCGTTGACGACGGGGACCATCCGGTCTTCTTCGCCGTGGATCAGCAGTGTTGGGGAGGACCACAACGGCGCCGACGGCGCCGCCGCGTCCCCCCAACGGTTCACGGCGCGAAGTTGCGCCCGGAATACCGCTGGCGTGACGGAACTGTCCCTGTTCCTGTTCCGCTCGGTCAGCCGCCGGAGATACGCGGAAGCAGCGGCGCGGCCAGCGGCACTGCGGGTGAAGAACAGCAGCTGCTTCGGGTCCCGGCGCGTCAACGCGGCCCGTACGGTGCTACGGATCGCGACCCCGGTCATCGCCTTCAGCCCCGGGCCGTGCTGCGGTCCCGTGCCAGCAAGGACCACCCGCTCGACCAGCTCGGGTGCTTGGCCGAGCAGGGCCTGAGCGACCATGCCGCCCATCGACAACCCAAACAGATCGATCCGTTCGTACTCGAGTGCCCCGAGCACAGCGATCACATCGGCAGCCATAGCGTCGAAGGTGTCCGCTACCACTCCGGCGGATGCGCCGACGCCGCGGTAGTCGATGGCGATGAGACGACGGTCCAGCGCCAGGGCATCCACGACGGCAGGATCCCAGCTGTCCAGATTCGCACCGAGATGCGTCAGGAGTACGAGCGGGACTTCCGAGTGCGCTCCGTACTCACGAACCGCGAACTGTGTCCCGGCTGCTGCCATGGTTCTCGTCGGTACATCGCGCCAGGGCCCCTTACTGAGCCTCATGGATGAGTCCTCTCGACCTTTCGAAACGTCGGAAACCCCGAGTAGACTCAAGTTTGAGTCAACTCAGTTATCTTGTCAAGGAGATGTTGTGGCACTACAAGAGAAATCAGTAGGGCGGCGCGAACGGGCCAAGACCGACAAGCGCGACCGCATCATGCGGGCGGCGCGTGAGATGTTCGCGGAGCGTGGCGTGAGCGGTGTGACGACGCAGCAGGTCGCGGATCGCGCCGACGTAGCGATCGGCACCTTGTACCTCTACGCGGCGACGAAGGCGGAACTGTTGATCATGGTGCAGAACGACAAGTTTGCAGACGCCGTAGAGCAGGGCCTCGCTGCGCCCGAGCCTGTGGGGCAGACGTGTCGTGTGATGGCGGTGCTGATGCCCGTTGTGCAGTGCGTCCGCGAGCAGGTTGAGAACGGCCGTACGTACCTCCACGAGCTTGCCTTCGGAGATCCCGACGAGCCCCACCGGCGCACCGGCCTGATGCTCTCCGGCCGTTTGGAGGCGGGCGTCGCGCGCCGTCTCGAAGGCAGTGGTGTACCCGCTGAGGACGCGGAAGTGCTTGCTCGCGTCGTCACCGCGATCGTGCACGTCAGCACCACCGCCACGGTGTTCGCGCAGCGTTCCCTCGACGAGGTCCTTGCCGACATCCGCAGTCAGGTCGACGCCTGCCTGCCTTGTACCACCGCAGCGAAAACCGCCGCGTAAGCGAACCCGGAAGGAAGGGCACCATGAGCACTCACTACGACCTCGTCATCCTCGGAGCTGGACCAGGGGGCTACGTGGCCGCGATCCGCGCCGCGCAACTCGGTATGCAGGTCGGCGTCATCGAGAGCCGTTACTGGGGAGGGGTGTGCCTGAACGTGGGCTGCATCCCCTCGAAGGCGCTGCTGCGCAACGCCGAGCTGGCGCACACCGTCACACGCCAAGCAGACGTCTGCGGCATCTCCGGCACCGTCCAGTTCGACTACGGCGTCGCGTTCGATCGCAGCCGGCGCGTAGCCAACGGCCGCGTGAAGGGCGTGCACTACCTGATGAAGAAGAACGGCATCGCCGAGATCGACGGATACGGTGTGTTCCGCGATGCCCAGACCATCGACGTCCAACTCACCGGCGGCGGCGCGGAAACGGTGACGTTCGACGATGCGATCATCGCCACGGGATCCACCGTCCGCAGCCTCCCAGGCGTCGAGCTGAGCAGTAACGTCGTCACCTACGAAACCCAGATCCTCGAGCGCGAGCTGCCCGCTTCTTTGATCGTCATCGGCGCCGGTGCCATCGGCATGGAGTTCGCGTACGTGCTCCGCAACTACGGCGTCGACGTCACGATCATCGAGTTCCTGGACCGGGCCCTCCCCAACGAGGACCCGGAGGTGTCGAAGGAGATCACCCGGCAGTACAAGAAGCTCGGCATCGACATCCTGACCTCCTCCCGCGTCGACACCGTCACCGATTCCGGCAGGAGCGTCGACGTCTCCTACGTCGACGCGGCCGGGGCGACTGACGTGATCACAGCAGACCGTGTGCTGATGTCCGTCGGCTTCGCCCCGAACGTTCTCGGATTCGGCCTCGAGGCCACCGGCGTACAGCTCACCACACGCGGCGCGATCGCGATCGACGACTTCATGCGAACGAACGTCCCTCACATCTACGCGATCGGCGATGTGACCGCAAAACTGCAACTCGCCCATGTCGCGGAGGCGCAAGGCATCGTCGCAGCAGAGACGATCGCTGGCGCGGAGACCCTGCCGCTCGGCGATTACCGGATGATGCCGCGCGCCACCTTCACGCAGCCGCAGGTCGCATCCTTCGGCCTCACTGAACAGCAAGCTCGCGACGACGGCCACGAGATCATCGTCGCAAAGTTCCCCTTCACCGCGAACGGGAAAGCGCAGGGCCTCGGCGAGCCGAGCGGGTTCGTGAAACTCATCGCCGACGCCGCCCACGGCGAACTCCTCGGCGCACACATGATCGGTGCCGACGTCGCAGAGTTGCTGCCCGAACTCACGCTCGCGCAGAAGTGGGACCTCACGGCCGCGGAGCTTGCCCGCAACGTGCACACCCACCCGACACTCGGAGAAGCGTTCCAAGAAGCGTTCCACGGACTGACCGGCCACATGATCAACCTCTGAGCCGGTTGCGTGGCCTGTCGCATCGCGCGCGGTCGCACATGAAACGAGGGTGGACGCGATCGCGTCCACCCTCGTAGCTCCCGGCCGCCGAACGGTGCGGCCGAGAAGTCGTTACTTCAGCTGCTCCGGCGTTCCCGGAGCCGGCGTGCCAGCGACCATCTCAGGGTCCTCGGCGAGGTCCTGCAGCGTGCCGCCAGTGGCAACGACCTTCGCGGACTCCTCAGGGACGCGCAGCCAACGAACGGAGATGCCAGCGAGGACGTAGAGCGCGGCGAAGATGATCGTCACACCGCCAGCTCCGAGCGGTGCGAGGAAGATCGCAACGATCAGGGGTCCGACGAACGTCGCAGCGCCGGCACCCAGGTTGAGCACTGCAATGGAGTTGCCCTTCTGCCCCGGTGCCATGAGGGACATGAGCACGGAGATCGGTGTGAAGCCGGCCAACGTCACACCGAAGAACGCAGCGCACAGCACGGACACCCAGTACTCGTCGGTGGCCTGTGGGATGAAGTAGAACGCGAGGACCGCGACCGCCGACCCGATGCAGCCGAACCACCGCAGCGTGCGGTGCCACCCAAGCCGGTCGGAGAGCACTCCGAAGAACAGGTTCGCAAAGATGTTCGCCGCCCCGAGGACGAAGACCAGCTGCAGCCAGCCGGCGGTTCCGAAGCCGAGGTCCTTCGCGAAGATCGTCGGGAAGAAGACGAACAGACCGAACTGCGGCGCGGTGTTCACGATCCGCACGAGGCAGCCGAGGCCGACACGCGGGCTGGTGAAGGCGATGGCGACGGAGTTCACGATGCTGCGTCCCGTGGTGACCTCTGGTCGGGCGAGTCGGTTCCCTCCCTTGGCGCCCCGCAGTCCGACGAGCGAGACGACGGCCCCGAGCGCCACCAGGACCAACGAGATCCAGAGGGTCAGGTACTCGCCGATGAGCGGCTCGGTACCGCTCGCGAGCAGGGATCCGAGCGTGGGAAGGCCGCCGGTGAAGGCGAAGTAGAACCAGCCCACTGCCGATCCGAGCCGGTGTGCGGGACTGCCCGCGAGGACCCAGACGAGGAATCCGTAGGCGAAGAACGGGTAGCCGATACCGCGGAGGCCGTAGATGACCAGCATCAGCCAGTAGTTCTGGGTGGGGAGTGCCACGGCGAGGAAGAGCACCTCGAGTGCGGCCCAGGTGACGGCGCCGATGATCATCACGCGTCGGGGGCCCCAGACGTCGGACAAGGCTCCGGACAACCAAGAGCCGATGGTGACGACGGCGCCGTACACGGAGATGATGATGGCGGCGTTCGTCTCGGTGCCCGCGCCGTTGTTCGCGAGGAACGGCGCGATGTAGCCCGATTCGACGCCGTCGCCGATCATGAAGAGGAGCAGGCCGACGAAGCCCCAGACGAGCGGGCGGGGAAGTCCGAGTCGGTCGATGAAGCCGGTCGAGGCCGGGCCGCTGGTACGGATGTGCGTGGTGGACATGGCGGGTTTCTTCCGTGAGGGCAGCGTCACTGCTGCGGGAGGAGGTGCACCTTGCGGGCAGATTCGGACTTCGCTGCCTCGAGCGCGGCGGCGTAGTCGTCGAGCCCGAAGGTGTGGGTGACGGTGCGGGGGGCGAGGTCGTCGAGGGTGACGATCTCGGTGACCGCGTCGGGGTAGGAGGTAGCGAGGGACTGCGAGCCAACGATGGAGAGTTCGCGGTCGAACAGGTCGTACGGGCGGAGATCGATGGTGGCGGTGGGGCTGACCACGCCCATCTGCAGGAGCGTGCCGCGCTTCGCCAGTCGGGTCAGAGCGTCGGAGACCGCCGCCGGGTGTCCGGAGGCTTCGATCACGAGGTCGATGTCCTGCACGCCGGAGTTCGTACCAGGCGCCCCAGCGGAGTCCGCACCGAAATCGATCGCGGCGTCGCGACGGACGGGGCTCGGTTCGATGATCTCGATGCTCTTCGCGCCACGCGCCTTCGCAACCGCGAGAGCGAGCAGTCCGATGGAGCCGGCTCCGTAGATGAGGACCCGCTGGCCTTCGATCGGCTTGATGCGCCCGAACGCGTGCAGCACGCATGCGAGTGGTTCAATGAGGGCGCCAGTTGCCCAATCGACCCCTTCGGGCAGCTTGAAGACGACCTTTTCGGGCACGGCGACGAACTCAGCGCACGCGCCGTTGACGGTCACGCCGATCGGGTACAGGTTCTCGCACAGGTTCGTCGCGCCGGCGAGGCACTCTTCGCAGTGGCCACAGTTCACGTTCGGGTCGACCGACACGCGGTCGCCGATGGCGAACTTCGTGACCTCAGCACCAGTGGCTGTGACGGTACCGGCGAACTCGTGCCCGGGGACGACGGGGAACGTGCCGGTGGGGTAATCGCCGGAGGCAAGGTGGATGTCGGTACCGCAGATGCCGACCGCCTCGGGGGCGATGACGACATCGTTCGGGCCGGGCGTCGGCGCGGGGATGTCCGCGATTTCTATCGAGCCTGTGCCGTCGAGCACTACTGCGCGCATCTTCGTTGATCCTCTCGGGAGTCGCGTCGCGGATGCGTTGCACCCGCCGTTTCAGGGCGTTCTCCCGGAGACTGCTACGTCGTTGGGCGAGCCGCTGACACACAGTACGACGAGATTGCTGCTTGTGTCTATACGCGTTGGACTGTCTAGACAAAAATCGTTGCAAGTCACATGATGGGAGCATGCCTTCACTCGCTGACGAGCCCTCTACGGAGACCGGCTCCCTGTTCCTCCAGCCCGACCGCAACCTGGCCCTCGAACTCGTGCGTGCGACGGAGGCAGCGGCGATCCGGGCGCAGCCGTGGGTCGGTCGTGGTGAGAAGAACCTCGCGGACGGCGCTGCCGTCGACGCGATGCGCAAGTTCCTCGGCACGGTGAACTTCGACGGCGTCGTCGTCATCGGTGAGGGCGAGAAGGACAACGCCCCGATGCTCTACAACGGCGAGCACGTCGGCAACGGGCACGGCCCGGCCTGCGACATCGCGGTCGACCCGATCGACGGCACCTCGCTCACCGCCGCCGGCCGGCAGAACGCCATCTCCGTGATGGCCGTCTCGGACCGCGGCTCGATGTACGACCCCTCCGCCGTCTTCTACATGGACAAGATCGCCGCCGGGCCCGATGGTCGCGGGGTCCTGGACCTCGAGAAGCCGATCGGGGAGAACATCCGCGCGCTCGCGAAGGCGAAGCACAAGGACCTCGAGGACATGGTCATCGCCGTGCTCGACCGCCCGCGCCACGACGAGCTGATCCGTGCGATCCGTGCGACCGGTGCCGGTACCCGGCTGCTGCTCGACGGTGACGTCGCCGGTGGCATCGCCGCGGCGCTGCCCGGCTCGCCGATCGACATGTGCGTCGGGGTCGGCGGCACCCCCGAGGGCATCATCACGGCGTGCGCGATCAAGGCGCTCGGCGGTGTGATCCTCGGCAAGCTGCAGCCGAAGGACGACGAGGAGCGCGAGAAGGCGATCGACGCCGGTCACGACCTGGACAAGGTCCTGGACCAGGACGACCTGGTCACGGGCGACAACACGTTCTTCGTCGCCACCGGCGTCACCGACGGCGTCCTGGTCGACGGTGTCCGCCGCTCGCGCGGGGTCATCCACACCGACTCGCTCGTGCTGCGCTCGCGCTCGAACACCATCCGCCGCATCCAGGCGGACCACCGCGCCGAGAAGTGGTTCTAGCTCTCAATACTGGCGAGTCCGATCAACCGTGACTCGTCGGGGGCCGCGCCTCCGTGGTGTCCGGCGCGGCCCCCACCCCACATCCGTTCGAAGGAGAACGCGCGATGACCAACGAGTCCATGACCGCCAGCGCAGCAGTGCCGACGGGTCGAGGGCTCCTCGACCGGCTCGGCCTGCCCGCCCCACTCGCACTCGGGTTCATCGGCGTCCTGCTGTTCATGATCGGGGACGGAGTCGAGTCGAACTACCTGTCGCCGTTTCTCGTGGACACAGAAGGCTTCAGCGAGTCCGCTGCCGCGGTGACGATCAGCGCATACGGCATCTTCGTCACCATCGGATCGTGGCTTTCTGGCACCCTCTCCTCGGTCCTCGGCCCCCGCAAGGTGATGATCATCGGCGCCGTGACTTGGGTCGTGTTCGAGGCGCTGTTCCTGACCGTCGGCGTCGGTGCTGACGTGCACTGGGTGGCCGTCGTCGCGTACTCGATCCGCGGCATCGGGTACCCGTTCTTTGCCTACGCGTTCCTGGTGTGGATCAACACCGCGACCCGACCGGAGCAGCGCGGAAGCTCCGTGGGCTGGTTCTGGTTCGTATTCGGAGCTGGACTGCCAACGCTCGGATCGCTGCTGGCCAGTTGGACGATTCCGGTCATCGGTGAAGTCGGCACCTTCTGGCTTGCGACGGGCCTCGTGGTCCTCGGGGCGCTCACCGCCATCCTCGGCGTCCGAGACCGACAGCACGCCGGACCCGCGCACAACGGCGACAGCGCGATCGCTGAGCTTGCCAAGGGACTCACGATCATCTGGCGTCAGCCACGGGTGAGTCTCGGAGCACTCGTACGGCTCATCAACACGGCGCCGAACTTCGCGCTCTTCGTCGTCGCGCCGTTCTTCTTCACTGAACAGATCGGTTTCACGCAGTCTCAGTACCTGCAGATCGTGACGATCGTCTACACGGCGAACATCTTCGCCAACCTCTTCTTCGGAGTCCTCGGCGACCGGTTTGGGTGGCAACGCACGGTGCTTTGGTTCGGGTGTGTGATGAGCGCGGTCGGGGCCGCCTCGCTGTACATCGTGCCGGTGCTGGTTGGCCCGAACTTCTGGCTCACTGTCCTGTGCTGGGCGATTCTCGGAATTGGTCTGGCCGGCTTCGTACCTCTCACGGCCCTGGTCCCCTCGTTCGTCCCGGCGGAAGATCGCGGGAGCGCGCTCGCTGTGTACACGCTCGCGGCAGGCCTCTCGGCGTTCATCGGCCCGGTCCTTGTCGGTGTCCTCGGCGGAGCAGCAAACGTTCCCATCCTCATCGGCACCTTCGTGGCGATGTACGTCGTCGGGGCGCTGCTGTGTCTCGCGCTCCGAAGCGAGGAAGATCCCCGCAACCTCCGGATCGCGGCTGCGGACAGGCACGGTGACCTGCCCTAGGGACGGGGCATCACCGGGCGCTCTCGTGGCTGGTGTCGGCGCGCATCACGGTATCGGCGTCGACTACCCAGTCCAGCGCGGCCGCCGCGAGCATCGCTGCGCCGACGGCTGCGACTTCCGGCTCGTGCACGATCTGCATCCGCCGTCCGCTGACCTGTTCCTTGATCGCGAGCCAGCCGGGCGCACGTGACCATCCACCGGCCACGTACACGTGCCCTGGTGCGGGCATCAGCGCGGTGACTTCGTCGATCGCATCGGCGCCGACCCGCGCGAGGGCGCCGAGTACCGCCGCCGCCCTCGATGTCGCCTTCGCGGGAGCTCCGACGGAGTACTTCGGTCGGCCTCCGCCGCGATCGCCCGCGACGAACACGTCCGAGTCCACGTACCCGTCCGGCTTCCTTCGACCGCTCGCAATGAGTCGCAGTTCCGACGCAACCTCTGGGTCGAGCGACGCCCATTCGACGTTCCGGGTGAACTCCTCGACCGACAGGAGTGAGGTGCCGGTGTTCCGGATCCCGGGCGCGACGTCGACTCCTGTGGTTCGGTTCACCTGCTCCGGCGCCTGCGCCACGACGACTTCCGCGGTTCCCATGGAGTCGAGTACTGCTCCTTGGTCTAGCCGGTCCACTGCCCACCCGCCGATCGGATGGTCGTGGCCGCCAGCGATCGCGAGTGCGCCTGGGGCAAGCACTCCGGCCGCGTCCAAGCGCCTCGACAGGATCGGTCCGACGGCCTCACCTGCGGTGAGGACCTTCGGCAGGAGCGTCGGATCCCGCAGCGTGCTCTCCACTCGCGCCAGCACCCATGAGCGAGTTCTTCCGTCCCAGGCTGCGGTCCGCGCCGCGATCGAGTCGCTCATGAAGGCGGTGCCGGACCAAGCGCTGGCTGCGTAGTCAGTGAGTGATACCCAGCCTGCTGCGGATTCGAGCTGTCCTTGCTCACGGGCCCAGAGCCAACCGACGAGCGTTCTTGCGGCATCGTCGCCGACGCCGACTCCGTCAGCTGCAGCGAGCTGCGGGGCGACGGCGGTGAACAGCCTGGCTCGTCGTGGATCGAACCAGGCGAGCGCCGACGCCGTTGGGCGCAGTTGTGCGTCGACGGGGATGCCGTCCTCGCCGACACCGACGGCGCAGACCGCATGAACGGCGAACTCTGTCCCGCAGACCTCGAGGAGCATGTCCTCGATGAGCCGAAGCAATTGCTGCGCGTCGATGGACAGATCGGTGTCGTCGCGCGGGGTCTGTCGCTGGGCTCGGCTGACGACTCGACTGTCAGCACCCAGACCGACGACCTTCGTGTTGGTACTGCCGATGTCGACCCCGCAGACGATCGGACCCCGGTGTGCGCGCTTCACGAGCGTCATTCTGTCCCATGAGCGGGACCGCAACAGCCCGATGTGGACAATTCGCTGGACTGTACATATGGACTAGACAATCTGTACCAACCTGCCTACCATGGACGGGAACCCAGGCGGTTCGGCCGAGACGGATCTCCGTCGCAGCGACGCGATGACGCAATCATCCGCGCCGCCGCGTGCGCCCCTTGGAAGCCGCCGAGACCACCGAAGCGCTCCGAAAACACGGCGACTTGCACGTCGCGACGCCGTCGGTGCAGGCCGAAAGGAACCCTCTTGCCTCTTGTCAGCGGTATCGACGTCATCAACGAGTGCACTTCACGCGGGCTCGTCGCCGGCGCGTTCAACACCACGAACATCGAAACGACGATGGGGATCGTCGCAGCGATCGAGAAGGTCGGCGTTCCGACGTTCATCCAGGTCGCTCCGACCAACGCGGCGCTGTCAGGGTTCGAGTACATCTACGACATGGTCAGCCGCCGGTTGGCAGAGTGCGACGTCCCGGTGGCGCTGCACCTCGACCACGGGAAGTCGCTCGATGCTGTGAGGGATGCGCTTGCGGCGGACTTCACCTCGATCATGATCGACTACTCCGAGTACGACTACGACGAGAACGTGCGCGTCTCGAAGATCGCACGAGAGCTGACGCCGTCGTCGCTCGCTCTCGAAGCAGAGCTCGGCAGCATCGGCGGCAAGGAGGACGACGTCGCTCCCGAGTTCGCGGCACACACCGACCCCCAGCAGGCCGCCGAGTTCGTCGCCGCGACCGGGTGCGACATGCTCGCGGTATCGGTCGGGAACCAGCACGGGTACGTCCCGAACGCCGCGATCGACTTCGAGCTGCTCGCCGCCGTCCGCGACGCCAGCCCGGTCCCGCTCGTCATCCACGGCGGTTCCGGACTGCCCGATGAGCAGCTCGCGCAGCTACACGAGTACAACGTCGTGAAGGTCAACGTTGCCAGCGATCTCCGGAACGCGATGATCCGCTCGTTCGGCGAGGCCTACAACGCCAACCCGAAGGAGGCGTCGCTCATCCGAGTCTCCACGGACGCGGTCGCCGCCATCACCCACGTAGTCGAGAAGCGTATCCGCACGCTGAACCCATCCGTCGCCTGACCTGTCACCGCGTTCAGCGCCGAACCGAAGGACCTCACCCCGTGCTCCCTACCATCACGGTCGACATCGGCACGACCAGCATCAAGCTGTGCCTGTTCGACGACGTGGGCGGCGTCGTCGTCTCGACGAAGCACCCGACGCCGACGACCCGGGACGCTTGGGGAGAGGTCTACCAGGTGGAGGCGCTGCTGCAGCAGATCGCCGACTTCGTCCGCGGCCTCGACGATGCGGCACGACGTTCGGTGCGTCGCATCGCGATCGCCGGTGTGGGAGAGTCCGGCGGGCTGGTCCGCCCCGATGGGTCGTTGGCATCGCCGATGATCCTCTGGCACGACCACCGTGGAGCGGACTGGCTCGAGGACTTCGATGTCTTCAGCCGCGATCGCGTGTACGCGATCACTGGACTCCCGGTGAACCCGAACTACGGCATCTCGAAAGTGGCGTGGGCCGTGGACGACGCTGGCTCGGGGGCTGCTGATGCGCAGTGGTTGAACGTGGCGGAGTTCGTAGCGGCCGAACTGACCGGCGAACGATGGTCGGAGTTCTCCCTCGCCAGCAGGACGATGGCGCTCGATCTCGCGGCCAGGACGTGGTCGGCCGAGATGTGCGACTTCTTCGATCTGGACGTCAGCCGGTTCCCCGACCTCCGCACCGCTTCCGAAGGCACGACGCTCTCGCCCGTTCGGGCCGCGGAGCTCAGACTGGACACCTCTGTCATGGTCCACGTCGCCGGCCACGATCACATGGTCGGTGCCGTCGGCGCCGACCTTGAACACAACGAGCTGCTGAATTCGACCGGGACGACCGAGGGCTTGCTGTTCCTGACCGACGCACCGACTCTCGGTCCGGCAGCAGGACGCGCGAAGCTCGCGAACGGAATCTCTTGCACCGGGTCCGACTACACGCTGTTCGCCTCGATCCCGACTGGTGGCTCGGCGTTCGCGACGTTGCAGGGACTGCTCGGTCGTTCCGCATCGGAACTCGCTGACAGCATCTCCGGCATCCACCAGGAGTACGTCGCCGGCGACGTGGCGCTCGACCGCGTGCCCGTGATCCTCCCGCAGTTCCGCGGGAGCCCCCCGCCGACGAAGAACGCTCGAACACGCGGCGCGATCGCCGGGCTGCAGACCGACACGACCGCCAACGAACTCATCCTGGGCTGCTTCCTCGGGATGGCACTGCAGTTCTCCGACGTGCTCGACCTCTTCCCAGTCACGGCGAGCCGCGTGAAGGTGATCGGGCCCGCAGGCGGGAACCCGCTCTGGCAGCAGCTGAAGGCGGACCTCCTCGGCACACCGCTCACAGCCTCCCGATTCCCGGAGGTCGTCTCCCGCGGCGCGCAAGCCCTCGCCTCCGACCAGCGGCTCAGTTGGCAGGACAGCGATCCGGAAGATGTGGACGTCGACACGGCTCGACGCGAGGCACTCGCTCAATGGCGAGCAACGATCCAGCCCCAGTGGGACTACCTCAAGGGTCTCCCCGCATGAGGCTGTTCGAACCGTCTGAGACAACTTCCGTAACCCAAAGGAGGTCGACGATGCTGATCGCAGGGATCGACTCATCCACGCAGATGTGCAAGGTCACTGTTCGAGACGCCGCGACCGGCAACCGTGTGCGGGAAGGGAAGGCGTCACACCCGTCCGGCACGATCGTCCACCCGGATCGGTGGTGGCAGGCGCTGCTCACAGCGGTTGAGCGTGCAGGCGGACTCGAAGACGTGCAAGCGATCGCGGTGAGCGGTCAACAGCACACTCCGGTCTTCCTCGACGAGGACGGCGAGGTCGTCTGCGATTCACCGCTCTGGAACGACACCGGTTCCCACGGCCAGATGGTCAGCCTGAACGAGGAACTCGGTCGAGACACGTGGATCCGCCGAACGGGCCTACCGCTCACGCTCTCGGACACCGTCGTGAAGCTCCGCTGGCTGCGAGACACGGACCCGGCGGCAGCCGAGCGAACTGCCGCGGTGGCGATCGTCCCCGACTGGCTCACCTGGCGCCTCCTGGGGTACGGAAGCGGGCACGGCGGCCTGGATGCTCTCGTCACCGACCGATCGGACGCCGCGGCAACCGCGTACTGGTCGCCGGAGACCGGTGAGTACTGCATGGACCTCGTCGAGCATGCGTTCGGCAAGACCGTGACCCTTCCGAAGATCCTCGGACCGCTCGACCGCGCCGGTGTGACCGGTGGAGGTATCCCCGGCATCCCCGCAGGAATCGTCGTGGGCGCTGGCAGCGGTGACAACGGAGCCGCAGCCCTCGCGCTCGACGTCAGCGCCGGCGACACCGTGCTCTCTCTCGGAACCTCCGGGGTCGTCTACACGCAGTCCGAAACGCCGATCCACGACTACGCCGGATACGTCTGCAACTACGCGGACGCCACTGGCAAGTTCCAACCGCTCGTTGCGACCCTGAACGCCGGCCGGAACTTCGAACTCGGCGCCGCACTGCTCGGCTGCTCGTTCGACGAACTCTCGGACCTTGCGCTCTCTGCCCCGGCAGGTGCGAACGGTCTGACCCTGTTGCCGTACTTCGAAGGAGAGCGGACTCCGGATCTGCCCCACGCGAGAGCCTCACTGCATCAAGCGTCCCTGACCAACTTCAACCGTCCGAACTTCGCGCGGGCCATCATCGAAGGAACCCTTGCGAGCCAGGTCGAGATGCTCGAAGCGTTGGAGCGGTGTGGCATCGTCACGGAACGCGTCGTCCTCATCGGTGGTGCTGCGCAAAGTGAGGCGGTTCAGCACATCCTGACGCAGATGGTCGACGTACCTGTTGTCGTCCCCGATCCCGAGGAGTACGTCGCCAAGGGGGCGGCGATGCAGGCGCTTGCTGCGCTGCAAGGGGCGTTCCCGGTCTGGTCGACGAACGGCGACGAACTCGCCCCGCTGCGAACCGAAACGCAGATCTCGCAGCAGCATGACGCTGCGAAGGTGGCGATGGGGTACTTCGAGAAGACGGCGGCGCGATCCTCGCAACCTGCAGTCCAATAGCTGAGATCGGTCGGGAGCGGAGCACCGTGCGGTGGCTGTACGGGTTGTCCGTATGAGATGGTCATACCGTCTACGTGGTGGTGTCATGCCGCCCCGGGTGCGATGCGAGGAGAGCCAGGATGAGCGAGCAACAGGCCATTGACCGGCAGTCGCCTGTGCCGTACTACGAACAGCTCGCTGATGTGCTCCAGGTCCGCGTGGAGAACGGGGCGATCGCTGTGGGGGACCGTTTGCCGAGCGAACTGGACCTCTCCGCTGAGTACGGAATCGCCCGCGCGACCGTCCGGCAGGCCCTGCAGCTCCTTGAGAGTCGAGGACTAGCCCAGCGTGTCCCGAATCGAGGTGTCTTCGCGTCGCGGCCGTCGTCCGACCGTGGATGGATGATCCAGAACACCGAAGGGTTCCTTGAGAACGCGGTCGGACGACAGAACCGCGCCGTGACCACCACCGTCCTGCGATCGGGGAGAGCGAAGCTGCCGGACTTCGTCGCCGCCTTGCTCGAAGTCGCGGTCGGAGTCGAGGGATTCGAACTCGTCCGCCTTCGCCACCTGGACGGTGTCCCTGCCGTGTACAGCGTCAACTACAGTCCGCCAAGCGTCGCCCCGATCGTCGGCGATTCGGAAGCCGTGCTCAACGGAACTGGGTCCCTCTCCGAGCTGCTGACGCGTGCCGGCTACCCACTCCGCGGCGCGCACCGCACGATCCGTGCGCGGGCCGCGACTGCTGAAGTCGCTGAAGCTCTGGAAATCGTGCGCGGCGAGCCGGTCATCTGCGTGCAATCCACGTCCTGGACGAAGAACGAAGAACGCTTCGACGTGTACGAGACATGGGTGCGAACCGACGTCGTCCCGCTCGAGGTGAACGTCAGCTCGGTCGACATCCCCGGCCATTGAGCTGTGAACGGTGACTGCTGGGCGCCGGTCTCGCATGGAGAAGCCGGCGCCCAAGCCGTCAGATCTCGCTGATCAGTGCCTCGAGGCGGAGTTCGCCGGCACGGGTCTGCATGCCGGCGTCGAGGAGCCGGTGAGCAAGCTCTGCCGCGTCGGCGGTGAACAACGGACCGAGAAGCGCATTCTCCGTTGCGAGGCCTCCTCGCGTCACTCCGCTCGGAACCGTGTTCACCGCCTCCTTGACGGCGAAGACGACTTCGGGCCTCAGCTCACCGATCCGACGTGCCAGTGAACCGACGTACTCATCGATCTCGTCCGCCGGCAGAGCCCGGTTCACCAGCCCGTAGCGCTCGGCGAGTTCGGCATCGACGAGCTGGGCGCCGAGGAGGATCTCGAGGGAACGAGCCCTGCCGACGAGCGAGGTCAAGTACTGCGTCCCTCCGCCACCGGCCATGATGCCCATGAGCGCCTCGGGCTGGGCTTGACCGGCTTTACCGATGGCGGCAAAGCGCATGTCCAACGCCATGAGGAATTCGTTGCCACCGCCGCGGGCGAGGCCGGTCAGCTTCCCGATCGTGATCTGAGGGAGAGAGCGCACTTCCTCGTGGACAACTTGCATGAGGTTCATGTCCGCAGGAAACTCCGCATCCGGATTCGCCGCCATCGTTGCCGCGCCGGCGGCTGCCATCACCTCGGGTTCTGTGATGAACCGAGTGTCGCCGTGCGCCACGAAGATGTCGGGATCAGCGCTGTCGAAGACGATCACGCGGACGGCTTCGTCGCCACGCACCTGCGAGACGAACCGGCGCAGCGATGGTAGGAGAGTCCCGTCAGAGAGGTTCAAGGGGGGATTGTCGATGGTGACATGGGCGACCCCATCAGCTACCGAGATGTGCAGGGCGGGCAGGTCGTAGGTCATGGGTGTTCTCTCCGTATCGCGTGAACATCAGCGCCTTGTTTGACACTGAGTGTCACTGTAGACGCAAGAATTCGTACCTGCAACTGAAGTCAAGGCTCGTAGGATGGTCGGATGCACGGGACCAGTACGCGAGCGATCGGGCGTGCCGCCGTTCGCAACGAACTCGGTGCCGTCGGTCTGCGGAAATTCCTCGAGTCGGGTTTCGACGCAATCACCTTCGACGACCTCGCGAGAGAAGCAGGTGTCTCACGCAGCACCTTCTTGCGCTACTTCGGCAGCAAAGAGGACGTGGTCTTGCACGTCTTCGACACCGTTGGCGACCAGATGGCCGCGGTTCTCGATACCCAGCCGTTGACCGAGGACGCCTGGTCGGCGCTCCGCGCCGCGGTTGCTCCGGCAGTGGATCTGCTGCAAGATGCGGCGGACGGCCTCGACAGGATCCGGCTCGTCTGGTCCACCCCCGCGCTCTGGGCACGCCTTCACGAGAAGCAGGCAAGTTGGCGCCCAGAACTCGTTGACCTCCTGCTCAAACGCGAGCCCCGGGTCGGGACGCCGATCATCGCGGTGCGCACGCGAGTGATGGCTGCTGTCGGCTGCCTGATGGTGGCCTACGACGGTTGGGTCGAGGACAACGGCATCTCGCCGCTGGATGAGCTGACAGACTCTGCGTTCGCTGCGCTGACGCAATCGGGTGGCCTCGGCCGTCCGAGCACAGACACTTGACGTCCAACGTTGAACCGGCCGAGTTCGGCGGTCATCGGCACGGTGACGAGTGGTCAGCCACGACACTGTTTCCTCGCGGTCGATGGGCTCCCGCCTGAGCGTGCGGAGGCTGCGACTCGACCTCTGGCATGCGGTGCGCAGATGCTCGCGAGCACAGGCTGGCATGCGGGCGGTCAAGGAAGCTGTGGTCGCAGCAGGTGATGCGACGTGATCGCCTGATACCCGTTCCCGGCTGCGAGTGCTCGCGTCTCGTCGAACGCTCGGGAGGTGAGGAGCATCCCGAACGGGAGTCCGTCCCGGTCGAGCCCGATCGGAACGCTGAGTCCGGGGAGGCCCGCCATACTGCCGATCGCTGTGTACCGCATGTTCCCGGCCGTGAGTGACGCCGGCCCCCCGTCGAGTTCGACGCTCTCCGCGCCGTGCGGCAGCGCCGTGAACGGCAGGGTCGGTGTCACGAGGACGTCAACGTCGCGCATCGCCTCGAGCAGCCCGTCGCGGAACCACGCTCGGAAACGCTGCGCCTGCACGTACTCGACGCCGGAGTAGCGGAGCCCGATCTCCAGATGCGTCCGGACGTCGTCGCCGTAGTCGTCCGGCCTGGTGCGCAGGAGGTCGAGGTGCATCGCGCTCGGCTCCACAGCGTCGACCACGAGTTGCGCATCCACGAGCTCGTCCACACCGGGCACGTGGATCTCGGTGACCACCGCGCCAGCGGCGACGAGCGCGTCGAGCGCGTCGAGCGCGGCGCGCACGCTGGCGGTGACATCGGGTTGGTTGCCGACGAGCGCGTAGTCGGCGATCACACCGACCCGGAGGCCGCGCAGGTGGGTGGCGGGGTCGACGGCCTGGAGGCTCGGCGCGGTCGGGTGGACCGGCTCGCGTCGCGTGGTCCGGTCGCGCTGGTCCCACCCCGCGATCGCGTCGTGCACGACGGCGGTGTCCGCAGCAGTCCGGGCAAGCGGCCCGACGGTGTCCATGGTCCACGCGAGTGGGACGACACCGGCGTTGCTGACCCGACCGATGGTGGGACGCAACCCGCTGACGCCGTTGACCGACGCGGGGAGCCGCACCGAGCCTCCCGTGTCCGTCCCGAGTGCCGCGACGACCATGCCGGCCGCGACCGCGATGCCGGACCCGCCGGAGGACCCGGCGGGGACCCGAACGGACAGCGCCGACAGCACCGACAGCACCGACACCACCGGGGAGGCGGGCGCATGAGCGACGTCGAGCAGGTACCAGCACTCGCCGCGGTCGAGGCGGCCGTCCTCGCGGTCCCCGGCGTCGCCGAGGTCTACCGGGCCCGTCCGACACTGCAGAGCACCGTCGCGGCGGTCCGGCACGCCACGGAAGCGGCGCGAGTCGTCCTCGACGGCGACGTCCTCCGCGTCGTCATCGGGACCGACGGCGTGTTGCCGGCTCCGCAGGTCGCGCGAGCGGTGCACCACGCGGTGCTCGCCCAGTGTGCGGAGCACGGCCTGACGCTGGCGCGCGTCGACGTCCGCATCGCGCGCGTCGGCTGACCGCGGCTCCCCGGTTCCGCCGGTCGTCGTTCCGCGTCGGGACCGCAAGACGCGCGTCGGGAGCGCTGACCGGCGGCCACGCGCCGGACGGGAGGCCCGTGGCGGCGCCGCCACGAGCCTCCCGTCCGTCAGCGGGTGGGCCGCAGGGCCGCGACCTCCAGGACCACGACGATCGCCGCGACCAGCAGGGCGGTCGCCACGAGCGAGACCTCCGGCACCGCGATGCTCGCGAGGATCGCGAGCGTCAGCACCACGACCACGACGTTCGAGCGGCCCGACAGCGACGGCCGGAGTGCGAGCGCCCAGATCGACGCGACGAACAGCGCGACCGGCACCGCGATCGTGGCGGCGACGGACGCGTGGGACAGGTCCGCCTCGCCCGCGTCGGCGCTGACGGCGACCTCGATCCCGGCGGGCAGCGCCGCGGCGGCCGCGAACACGAAGTAGTGGCCGTAGCCGAAGACCAGCGCGCTCCGCAGCCCGCGGATGTGCTCGTGCTGCTCGCGGGAGAAGTAGATCCACCACAGCCCGGCGACGATCACGAGCCCGCCGGCGGCGAGGACGAGGAGCGGCCCGAGGTGCTCGGCGTCCCGGAGCCCGTCGATGACGGCGCTCGCGGACGCGACGAGTCCCTCACCGAGGACGATGAGCGTGAACAGGGCGTAGCGCTCGGCGATGTGGTGCCGGTGCCACGGCGTCGTCTCGGCGCGCGACTCGGCCCAGATCGGGATGAGGACCTCGAAGAACACGAGCACCGGCGCGACGAACAGCTGCGCGTGCGCGGGCAGGAGCAGCATCGCGACCCAGAACACCTGGACCACGGTGATGCCGACCACGTAGTGCAGCGCGGTCGACCGGTAGCGCGCGGAAGACACGGCGACGCGGATCCACTGGCCGACGAGCGCCAGCCGCATCACGACGTACCCGACGACCACGATGGTGAACGAGCCGTCCTGCATCGCGGGCCCGACGCCCGCGGCGAGCACGAGCACGCCCGCCATCTGCACGAACGTCATCACGCGGTAGAGCCAGTCGTCGATGTCGAACGACGTGGCGAACCACGAGAAGTTCAGCCAGGCCCACCAGATCGAGAAGAACACCATCGCGAACGACAGGATCGCCGAGCTGACGTGCCCCTCGGTCTCGATCTCGTGCAGGTTCGTCGCGGCGAACCCGACCGCGACGACGAAGACCAGGTCGAAGAGCAGCTCGAGGGGACTCGCGGCGCGGTGCCCCTCGGCGGGGTCGCGCGGTCCCATGCGGCGGAGTCCGATCGTCGTCACTGTGCATGACTACACGAGAACGGGGCCCCTGGGGAAACCCAGGCGCCCCGTCGTGGTGCGTGCTCAGTAGAAGTTGGTCGCCTGCGAGTGCGCCCATGCCGAGCACGGGGTGCCGTACGCGTCCTTGATGTACTTGAGTCCCCAGGTCACCTGGGTGGTCGCGTTGGTCTGCCAGTCGGATGCGATCGTCGCCATCTTCGACCCGGGGAGTGCCTGCGGGATGCCGGTCGCGCCCGAGGCGTTGTACGCCTGGTAGTCCCAGCCGGACTCCTTGGTCCAGAGGCTGTCGAGGCACTGGAACTGGTCGGAGCCCCAGCCGTACTGCGACGACGCCAGGGAGCTGGCGGTGGCCTTCGCGGCGGCGGGGGTGTTCGCGGCCGCCTGGGCCTTCGCCTTCGCGGCTGCTGCCGCTGCGGCCTTCGCGGCCTCGGCCTGCGCCTTGGCTGCGGCGTCCGCCTTCGCCTTGGCGGCTGCGGCGGCCGCCGCGGCTGCGTCGGCGTCGTGCTTGTCCTGGTCGGCGCTCGCCTGGGCGACGTCCTGCGTGGTGTCGACGGTCGACTCGATGCGGGCGCTGAGCGTGCCGCCGGAGAGCTTCGTGTAGTCGGACAGCGAGGTGATCCGCTGCTCGAGCGCCGTCGTGTCGGTCTTGTCGTTCGCGGTCGCGACGATGGTCTTCGCGGTCTCGATCGTCGCGGCTGCCTGCGCCCGGTCGAGCGCGGTGCCGTTGAGCCCGGGGGTCGGGGTGGCGGTCGGCATGCCGATGGCCTCACCGATCGCGGGCTGCGTGCCGACGGTCAGTGCGCCCCCGGCGATCGCGAGCACCGCGGCACCGCCGGCGATGAGCACGCCGCGCTTCCGGAGTGCACGGCGCATCCGGCGGCCGGGGGAGTCCAGGGCCGCGCGGCGCGTGCTGTTGGTGGTGGTGGGGAGGTCGGAGTTGTGTCCTGTCATCGATTCCGGTTGTCGGGCGGTTCGTTCGGGCGCGCTGCGTCATCGCGAGGGGGCACGGGTGAGCCGGGGGAGACCGGACGGTGGTGTGGGGCCCGTCCGTCGCCGGTGCGCAGCCGTGTGGGGCGGCCGCCGCGGTGGCGAAGCGGCAACGATGACGACCGTCCCTGGACAGGTCGTGCACGAACACTGGCAGAACCGTCCGTCCACCCCCTCCCGGAGTGTCGGTAACGGTTCGGTAACGGCCCGTCCGGCGCTACGAGCTGGGGTTCTCCTGAGAGGGGTGACCCTGCGCCACGCGTTCGAGTGCGTCGAGTGCCCCGGCGATGGCCACGACGTCCTCGGTCGGGAGCTCGGCGATGAGCTCGGCGACGATCCCGGTGCGCTGGGAGCGTGCCTGCTCGACGGCCGCGATTCCCTCTGGCGTGGCGCTCACCATGAAGGCCCGCCCGTCACGCGGATCGGCTTCACGCGCGATGAAGCCGCGCTGCTCGAGCTCCGTCAGGATGCGGGTCATCGTGGGTTTCGTCACCACTTCGAGGCGGGAGAGGTCACCCGGTCGCAGGGGCCCTTCGCGCTGGATCGTCGCGAGTGCCGACACGATCCCGTAGCCGAGGGAGGCCGAGTCGGTGCGGGCGCGCCGGTTGATCCGACCCACCGCGGCTGCCAGGCGCGCGGCGATCTCGGTGCGGTCCGTCTGCCGAGGGCTCATCTGCTGCTTTCGAGATCGGGTTCGTGCGGTCGTGGCGATGGTAGCGGGACGGTTCCTGTACCGATGCTCAGTGCAACAGGCAGGAACTCATCGTCGGGTCAGTGCTTCTCGCCCGGGAGCTGGTGGATCGCCTCGGTCGCGAGCTCCGCCGCGACGTTGTCACCGTGCTCCGTCGCGCTCCGGAGCCGCTTGAAGTCCGCGGTCATCTGGTCCCAGTCGACGAGCTCGTCGAGGTTCGGCAGGCGCAGCCGGAACGCCAGACCGTCCATGGTGTCGGCGCACACCCGGCGCAGGTTGTCGTTGCCGCACTCGTCGACGTACAGCGCGAAGACCCCGAGGGCGTCCTTGTTCACGCCGCCGATGTCGTGCGACTCGAACTCCTTGATGGTCTTGTCCAGCGCCGACAGGATCTTCTTCCGCGCCGGCGCACCGAGGCGGGGCACCGCGAGGCGGACGACGCCGCCGAAGAGCACGCCGAGGGTCTGGAGCGCCTCGATCACCTCGGTCGGCTGGGGCGTGGTGACCCGGGTGTACCGGTTCGGCGCCATCTCGATCAGGCCGGCGCGGGCGAGCTGGCTGAGGGCTTCGCGGATGGGGGTGCGGGAGACGCCGAGCCAGGCGATCAGTTCCTCGTCGTTGAGGCGCTCGCCCGGTTCCAGGGTGCCGTCCATGATCGCCTCGTGGATCTTCTGGCGGACGGTGTCGCGGAGCAGCTGGTGTTCGGTCGGGGCGCTGCTGGGGACCGGCATGTCGTTTCCTTCGAGATCAGGGGGTCCGACGGTCCGACGGAACGGTCGGTGCGGACGCATCGGTCACGATACCTGATATGCGAACGGCGTTCCGGTCGGCTCAGCGTGTGTCGTGTTCCGCTCCGGGCCACCATCGGTCGAGCACCGCGCGGAAGGGCTCGGGACGGTCGGCGACGGCCGCGAACAGGGTCATCGACGACCGGAGCTTCAGTGCGTCGACGCCGCCCATGAGCGCATCGGCGGAACGAGCCGGAGCGGTCGCAGCGCCCTCCGCGACCTCGACCAGGCGCGGGCCGAGCACCGGGTGGGCGAGGTAGGCGCGCGCCTCGTCGTCGCTGCGGATCGCGTACCGCTCGGACATCGCGCTGCGGCCGAGCCCGGCGCGCTGCGGGAAGACGAACCACATCCAGTGCGAGGTCTTCCGGCCACGGCGCAGCTCCGCGAGTGCGACCTCGTGAACCCCGTCCTGCGCGCGGACGAACCGCCCGAGGTCGAAGGGATCCGCGCTCACGACACGACCTCGCCCCACGCGTAGCGGACCGTCGTGCCGTCGAGGACCAGGAGCGAGTCCGGCTGCCGGTCGAGCAGCCCCGGCATCCCGACGGCGTCCGGCAGGTCCCCGCCGAGCCGCTCGAGCCGGGCGCTCCTGAGGGTCAACGGGTCGTGCTGCCGCTGCCAGAACACCGTCTGCGTCAGGTACCGCGCGTGGATGCCCGCACGGGTGGTGAGCTCGACCGCGAGCGATGAGTCGTCGACCTCGCCGGCCACGACACGGACGGATGCGGCGTGGCGGGGTGGCACCGGGCCTCCGTCCCGGGTGGACCGCGAGCGGCGGGACGACCGCACCACGGCAGCCGGACCCAGCCCGCCCCGGTGCCGGACCGAGCGGTACGTCAGCACGTCCCCACGGCGCTTCGCCCGCGCGTGCGAGAACGTGTACGGCACGCCGAGCAGCGCGTGCGCCGCGACGATCGCCGGCACGTTCCCGGTGTCGACCGTGCGGTACACGACCCCGTGCCGGCCGGCGTCGTCGACGGTCAGGATCTCGATCGTGACCTCGGTCATCGTGCCGAGCCGGCCGGACGGCGGGAACGGCGGGACCCGCGTCTCCCGGAAGACGTAGGCGGACAGCCCGGCCCACGCACTGCCGTCGACGACGTCGGGACGGGTGCCCCGCGGCACGAGCGGCGCGAGCGACTCCGGGTCGTGCCGCCAGTGCGCGAAGACCACGTCGTCCCACGCGTGCACGGTCACGGGGCGGTGCCGGAGCGGCACGGCCGCCCGGTCCCGCGCGGTCGGGGTCATCCCCGGGGTGCGTGCCGACCGACGCGCAGGGCCCACGCGACGAGCGGCGCCTGCAGGGGGAGGCGCAGCACCGAGACGATGCGCATCGCGCGGCTCGAGCGGGGACTGTCGAGCAGGTCGCGCGCCATCTTGAGGTTCGCCGGGAACACCGCGACGAACAGGGCCGCCGCTGCCATCCCGGCCGCACGGCGGGTGGCGGGGATGACCAGGCCGGTCGCGATGCCGAGCTCGGCGACGCCGGACGCCAGGGTCGTCACGCGTGGGGGCAGGCCCGCCGGGACGATGCGGTCGTAGCCGCGCGGACGGAGGAAGTGTGTGACGCCGGCGCCGCCGAGGATGACGGCGAGCACGCCGGCCGTCCTGGTGGCGCGTCTGGCGCGTTCGGAGCGTCGTCCCATGCGGTCCATCGTGGCCCGGGCGCCGGTGGCGGCTCTCAGGTCAGGGCGGTCGCGACCAGGTCCAGGAGCACGGTCGCCACCTCGGCCTTGGTGCCCGACGCCTCGCGCACCACCTCGCCGCCGGGGACGAGCACCTCGATGGCGTTCTCCTCGCGCTCGAACCCCTCGGACCAGCCGACGCGGTTCACCACGAGCAGGTCGGCCGGCTTCCGGGCGATCTTGGCGCGGCCGAGTTCGATCCGGGCGTCACGGTCCGGCTCGGTCTCCGCAGCGAACCCGACGATGACCTGCCCCGTGCGACGGGCGGCCACGAGGTCCGCGAGGACGTCCGGGTTCCGCACGAGCTCGAGCGTCATCCGCTCGCCCTGCGCGTCCTTCTTGAGCTTCTCGCCGAGCACCTCAGCTGGACGGTAGTCGGCCACCGCGGCGGTCATCACGACGACGTCGGCCTCGGCTGCTGCGGCGTGCACGGCCTCGGCGAGTTCGAGCGCGGAGCCGACGGGCACCACGCGGACGTCGAGGTCCGCCGTGAGGCCGCCGTCCACGTTCGCGGCGACGAGGGTCACGTCGGCACCGCGGGCTGCGGCCGCTGCGGCGATCGCGATGCCCTGGCGGCCGCTCGAGCGGTTCCCGACGAAGCGCACCGGGTCGAAGGGCTCGCGGGTGCCGCCGGCGCTGACGACCACGCGGACGCCGTCGAGGTCGCCCTGCTCCCCGCGGGCGCCGATGCCGGCAGGGCTGCCGGTTCCGGCTGCTCCGGCTTCTCGTGTGGTTCCGGCTGCACCGGCCTGGAGGCTCGGCTCGACCCCGGCGGATCGGCCCGCGCCCGTCGTGCGGTCCAGCACCGACAGGGCGGCAGCCACGATCGCGTCGGGTTCCGACATCCGCCCGATCCCGGCGTCGTCGCCGGTGAGCGCGCCGACCTCGGGTCCGACGAACGCGACGCCGCGGGACCGCAGCGTCGCGACGTTCGCCCGGGTCGCGGGGTGCTCCCACATCTGCGGGTGCATGGCCGGCGCGACGAGGACCGGGGCCTCGGTCGCCAGGAGCGTCGTGCCGAGCAGGTCTCCGGCGAGGCCGGCGGCCATCCGGGCGAGCGAGTCGGCGGTGGCGGGGGCGACGACGACGAGGTCCGCCCGACGGCCGAGCGACACGTGCCGGACCTCGGCGACCTCCTCGAAGACGCTGGTGGTGACGGGGTTCCGGCTGAGCGCCTCGAGCGTCGGCAGCCCGACGAACTGCAACGCACCCTCGGTCGGGACGACGTGCACGTCGTGGCCGGCCTTCACGAACTCGCGGACGACCTGCACGGCCTTGTAGGCCGCGATGCCTCCGGTGATGCCGACGACGATGGTCCTGCGCGCTGCGGGTGCTCCGTTCACGCCCGCCACGCTACCCGGGCGGGGGCTCGCGTCGCGCGGTCAGCGCACCGTGCGAGGATCGACGCCATGTGCACCGTCGTCGTCCGCGTCGAACCCGGTTCGGCGTGGCCCGTCACCATGCTCGCGATGCGGGACGAGTCACCGACCCGCCCCTGGGACCCGCCCGCCGCCTGGTGGCCCGACCGTGACCCGGCACTCCGGGGCGTCCGCGACCGCGAGGCCGGCGGCGCCTGGCTCGCCGCCTCCGACGAGGGCGGGCTCGCCGTGGTCCTGAACCGCTGGGAGGACGTCCCCTCCGCCGACGGCAGCTGGACGACCAGGGGCGTGCTGCCCCTCGACGCCGTCGCGGACGAGCGCCTGCCCGGCCACGACGGCACCCTGCCGACGACGCGTGCGTTCAACCTCGTCCGCGCGACGGCGTCCGGCGGCTCGGTCGTGACCTGGGACGGCGCCGAGGTCCGGACCGTCGAGCTCGGCCCCGGCGTGCACATGATCACGCACGGCGAGCCGGACGACCCGGCGGCGCCGCGCATCGGTCGCTGGCTCGAGCCCTTCCGTGCCGTGGCGGCGCCGAGCGGGCCGCCGGACCTCGCCCCCTTCGACGAACTCCGTGCCGCCGACGCCGGGACGGACCCGGGTGACGGCTGGAGCCCCTGGTTCGGGCTGCTCGCCGAGTCCGCGGCGCTGCCCTCGGACGACCCGGACGCGATCCTCCGCGACGCCGTCGAGCCCGAGGGGCACTTCGCGACGCTCTCGATCGTGGCCGCCGCGGTCGGGCCGGGCCGCACGGTCCTGCAGCACGCGCGTCTCGCGGACCCGGGCGACATCGACGGCAGCGTCGAGCTCCACCGCGCCTGACGCGCGGGCGCGCCGCGCCGCCGCGCGCGCCGCGCCGCCGCGCGCGCCGCGCGCCGTCCCCGTACGACACCCTCGCTGTCGTACGACAGCGAGGCTGTCGTCGCGTGCGGGCGCAACCGTCACCAACGCGAACGAACGACACCGCGGATGTCGTACGACAGCGAGGTTGTCAATCCGAGTCACGCCGCAGCGCGCCGCCCGGCCGCCGCCCGCGCCGCACGTGCCCCGCGCCCCGCGCTCCGCGCCCACGTCAGGCGGGCAGGTGCGTCCCCGTGAGGTCCTCCGCGACCGCCCACAGGCTCCGCGCCAGGTCCGCACTCCGCGCCGACCGCGGGATCGAGGCCGTGGTCGCCGGCCCGACGATGCCGAACGGACCCGACGGCCCGTAGTAGGCGCCGCCGGTGGCGTTCGGCCCGACCGCCGCGTACAGGATCGGCTCGCTGCCCTGCGCGACGTCCTGCGTGAAGGGCCACGCCCGCTGGCGCGACGCGACGGGCTTCGACCGGCCGAGCGAGCGCCCCGCCGACTGCAGGTTCGTGCGCGTGTAGCCGGGGTGCGCCGCGGTGGAGACGAGCGGCCAGTCGACCTCGACGGAGAGCGTGTGCAGGTGCAGCGCGAGGAGCAGGTCCGCGAGCTTCGACTGCGCGTACGCCCGCCACGGGGAGTACCCGCGCGTCCACTGGAGGTCGTCGAACCGGATCCGTCCGGGGACGGCCGCGATGCTCGACATCGTCGCCACCCGCGGTGCCGAGGCCTTGAGCAGTGCGGGCATCAGCAGGTTCGTCAGGGCGAACGGGCCGAGGTAGTTCGTGCCGAACTGCAGCTCGAACCCGTCGACGGTCTCGAAGCGCTCGGGCGGCGCCATCACGCCGGCGTTGTTGACGAGCACGTCGAGGGGCCGGTCGTCGGCCAGGATGCCCGCGGCGAACCGCCGGACACTCGACAGGTCGGCGAGGTCGAGCTCGCGGACCTCGACGTCGGCGTGCGGGTGCGCCTGGCGGATCGCGGCTGCGGCGTCCTCGCCCTTCGACGGCGTGCGCACCGCGATGACGACGGATGCTCCGGCTTCGGCGAGGCGGGTCGCGGTCTCCTTGCCGGTGCCGCTGTTCGCTCCGGTGACGACGATGCGGCGTCCGGTCTGGTCGGGGATCTTCGGCATGCGCGAGACCGTACACGCGGGCCCTGACTGTGCTAGATTCATGCAAACGCATTCACTTGGAGGTCGCCATGAGCAACGCATTCGGCACCGGTCGTCCGTCGGACGTCCCGCCGCCCGCTCCCGACCGCGTCGGGCCGGTCCAGCTCGGCCTCGACACCTTCGGTGACGTCACCGACCGGCTCGACGGCTCGACACACACCCACGCGGAGAGCATCCGGAACGTCATCGACGAAGCCGTCCTCGCCGACCAGGCCGGCATCGACTTCATCGGCATCGGCGAGCACCACCGCGTCGACTACGCCGTCAGCGCGCCCGAGGTCGTCCTCGCCGCGATCGCCGCACGCACGGAGCGCATCCGGATGGGCTCCGCCGTCACGGTGCTCTCCTCGGACGACCCGGTCCGCGTCTACGAGCGCTTCGCCACGGTCGACGCGATCTCCAACGGCCGCGCGGAGGTCATCCTCGGCCGCGGCTCCTTCACCGAGTCGTTCCCGCTGTTCGGCTACGACCTGTCCGACTACGAGGTCCTGTTCGAGGAGAAGCTGCAGCTCTGGGCTGCCCTCCGCGGCGGCGACCCGGTCACGTGGAGCGGCACGAAGCGCGCGTCGCTGACCGACCAGGACGTCTTCCCGAAGCTCGAGCACGGCCCCATCCCGACGTGGATCGGCGTCGGGGGCTCGCCCCAGTCCGTGATCCGTGCGGCGTCCTACGGCATGCCGCTGTTCCTCGCGATCATCGGCGGGCAGCCCGCGCAGTTCGCGCCGTTCTCCCGGCTCTACCGCCAGGCGCTGACGCAGCTCGACCTGCCGCAGCAGCCGATCGCGATGCACTCGCCCGGGTTCGTCGCCGCCACCGACGAGGAAGCGGCGGAGCGCTACTGGCCGTTCCACAAGGACGTCACCGACCGGCTCGGCCGGGAGCGCGGCTGGCCGCCCCTCGACCTCGCGCAGTACCAGGCCGGGCTCTCCGCCGGCGGGTCGCTGTACGTCGGCTCGCCCGAGACCGTCGCGCGGAAGATCGCGCGCAACATGCGGATCCTCGGGGTCACCCGGTTCGATTTGCGGTACGCCACCGGACGGCTGCCGCACGAGGACATGATGCGCTCGATCGAGCTCTACGGCACCGCGGTCGCGCCGCGGGTCCGCGAGCTCCTGGCCGAGCCGGTCCCCGTCCCGTAGTCGGCTCGCGTCGCAGGGCTGGCGCCGTTCGGCTGGCGCCGCACGGCTGGCGCCGTTCGGCTGGCGCCGCACGGCTGGCGCCGTTCGGCTGGCGCCGCACGGCTGGCGCCGTTCGGCTGGCGCCGCATGGCTGGTGCCGTTCGGCGCGGCACAACCAAAAGCAGTTCGCACCACGGGATTCCGTGGTGCGAACTGCTTTTCGTTGTGCGGCGGTCCGGGGCGGCGGCGGCCCGGTGGCGGGCGGCGCGGCGGCGGTCCGACACGGTTCGGGTCGCGCGCGGCCGGGAGGCTCGGGTCGCGCCCGCCACGCGGCCTCACGGGAGCGCCGCGTACCGTCTCCCGCATGCCGTCGCGCCCCAGCACCGTCGAACGTCGTTTCCGTGGTCGGATCATGGGCGTCGGCACGACCTCGGGCGTGCGGCTCGTCGTCGGGATGTGGGAACGCTCCCCGTTCGGCGCGTTCACGGACGTCTTCGTGGAGCTGCCCGACGGCTCGAGCGTGCTGCTCGCCCCGGACGAGATCGTCGCCGCGTACGTCTCCGGCACCTACCGCTTCGACGCGGTCGACGTCGTCCCGGTCACCGCCCGCCGCACCGCGGCCGGGCTCGAGCTCGACGCCGGCCAGCTCCGCGCGACGATCGACGTCGGCGCGATCTCGCCGCTCGGCCGGGTGCTCCGCATCGTCCCGAAGCGCGTCGCCCGTGACCCGAGGTGGCTCAGCGCGATCGACCCGATCGCCCGGCTCGTCGCGCCCGGTGCCGGCACCGCGGGCTCGGCGGGCGGCGGGCGTCGCGAGTACTACGGCGTGACCGGGGCGCACGACGTGACCGGCGTGCGGGGCACCTGGGCGGGGGAGTCCCTCGGGTCCCTGGCGCCGCTCGACCCGCCCGTGCGGTTCGGCTTCGCGTCGATGCCGCGCATCCCGCAGGTCGTCGACGTCGAGACGACCATCCACGAGCCCGCCTGACCCGCGCGGATCCCGCGCGGCCGCCCTCGACGCGCGCGCCTGCCGTGTCGAGCGCGCGCGCCGGACCGGCACCGGGCCTCCCGGTCGCCGCGCAGCGGGACCACGCCGCCGAAGCGACACTCCTCGTGGTCCGCACACCCGACCACTGTCGCTCTCCGGGACGAGACGGCGAGCCGGCCGCAGGACCGGATGCCGGACGAGACGCGCTGCGCCGGACGCGCCCAGGTCCGAGGGGCAGACTGGCCGGAACGGTACGGCCCCGGGTCCGCCCGGCAACGTCGCGGTGGGTCGGGGCGCACGATGCGAAGGAGCACCATGACCGACACGCAGGCGGACCAGCGCGCCGCCATCTCCGACATCGTCCACGGGGCCCACACGGCCCTCCTGACCACGGTCAGCGAGGACGGCTCCCTGCACGCACGTCCCCTCGCGGTGCAGGACAAGACCTTCCACGGCACCCTGCGGTTCCTCGTGCAGGACGGCAGCGAGAAGGTCGACGACATCGCCAGGAACCCGCACGTCAACGTCGCGATCGAGTCGCAGGGCGGGTACCTGTCCATCGCCGGCACCGCGACCGTGACGAAGGACGACTCCGTGATCGACGAGCTGTGGTCGCCGTTCGCGGAGGCATGGTTCCCGGACGGCCGCGACGACCCGTCGATCCGGCTCCTCACGGTCGAGGGGGAGTCGGTCGAGTACTGGACCCAGGACACCGGCCCCGTCGGGAGCCTCGTGCAGACGATGAAGGCCGCCCTCGGCAAGGAGACGCAGCCTGACGTCGGCTCGCACGGCACCGTCGAGCTCTAGCGAGACGCGCGTCGCGAGACGCCGCCGGCTCCGCGAGACGCCGCCGTCTGCGGCGGCGTCTGGCCCGGTGAGCGGCGTCTCGCCCGAGTGCGCGGGGCGCCCGAGTGCGCGGGGCGCCCGAGTGCGCGGAGCGCCCGAATGCGCGGAGCGCCCGGGTCAGGGCGGGCCGAGCAGCCAGAGCACGGCGACGAGCACCGGCTGTCCGGCGAGCGCGCATGTGACGAGCGTCCACCGCATCCAGGGCTTCGCGACGAGCTCGGGTGACCCGAACAGCGGCGCGAGCGGCATCAGCAGCCGCGGGGTGGACGCCATCGGCAGCGACACCGCGAAGACGTAGAGCGCGTACGCCCCGGAGAAGACGAGCGTCGTGGACCCGAGCTTCCGGGTCGACCGGCGCAGCAGCCAGATCGGGTACCCGATCAGCAGCCCGACGACGATGAGCACGCCGCTGACGCCGAGCCACTTCGCGGTGGTCAGGAACCACGGCGTCAGCGGCACGAAGTCCACGCGGCCGATGAAGTTCACCCACCAGGACATCTCGGTCGCCAGGTACGCATCGGAGCGCCCGGTGACGTGCGACGCGATCACGGGCCACGCGAGTCCCGCGACGACCATCACGACGCCGGACGCCACGACGCGGGCCTGCTCGCGGAGCGGGAACCCGTCGAGCACCCGCGAGTTGCCGCGGCGCAACTGGACCCAGCGCACCAGGGCGACGACCCCGAGCGTCAGCGGCAGCGCGAGCGCGCCCGGCCGGGTGAACGCCGCGGCGACCCCGAGCGCGGTGAGCAGCCCGTACCGCCGGTGCTCGAGCGCCAGGAGCGCCCCGAACACGAGCGCCAGGAACATGCTCTCCGCGTACCCGACCTGCAGCAGGAACGACAGCGGCCCGCACGTGAAGAAGAAGACGGCCCACATCGCCGCGGTGTTGCCGGCGCCTTCGCGGACCAGCCGGTGCAGCAGGAACGCGGCGACGAGGCCGGCGACGAGCGCGATCGCGGGTGCGGCGACCTCGAAGGTCATGCCGGTCCAGACGGTGACGAACCGGATCGTGAACGGGAACGCCGGCAGGAACGCCCACGCGTTCTGCGCCACGTGTCCCGCCGTGTCGAGGGGCAGCGTCGTCGGGTACCCGTGCAGGGAGATCTGCTCGTAGTACTGCCCGTCCCACGCGGTCAGGAAGCGCAGGAACCCGTGGTCGTTGGTCCAGATCGCGTTCTCCGGCAGCGCCCGCCCGGTCAGCGGGTACACCAATGCGAGCCAGAGCGTGGAGACCATGCGGCCGCCGAACCAGACGAGCACGACGGCGGCCCACGCGGGCAGGCTCGTGACCGAGTCGATCGCCCGGCGACGGCCGGACGCGATCGACTGCGTGAGGGTTCCGTCGGGCGGCACGCCACGACGATAGTCACGGTGGCTGGGTGACGCACACAGCGCGCCGGTCGGGAGGCACGACACACGTTGTGCAGTGCGGAAAACGGCCGTCCCGTGGTCGGTCCGCAGTGCCCCGCTCGCCCTAGCCTGGGACGACCCGCCCGCAACCCCACCGTGAGGAGCCACCGTGCCGAAGACCGCCATCGTGACCGAGAACGCCCCGAAGCCCGCCGGCCCCTACAGCCAGGGGATCGTCGCGAACGGCTTCCTCTACACCGCCGGCTTCGGCCCGCAGGACCCGGCCACCGGTGCGATCGCCGACGACGTCGCCGGGCAGACGGCCCAGGTGCTGGCCAACGTCGCCGCGGTCCTCGCCGAACACGGAGCGACGCTCGACGACGTCGTGAAGTCGACCGTGCACCTCGAGCACTCGGACCGTGACTTCGCGGCCTTCAACGAGGAGTACGCGAAGCACTTCACCGCGCCGTACCCGGTGCGCACCACCGTGCAGTCGCACCTGGCGAACATCCTCGTCGAGATCGACGTCGTCGCGGTGCTCCCGACCGCCTGAGCGGCCATCCGAGCTGCCCTCGGCGCGCTCGCTCGGCTGAGTGAAGGCTCAGCGCCCCCGGTCAGGACACTCTGCGGAGCCCCTGGCCGGGGGTCTCGTGCGTCAGGGCGCCGTCCCGCAGCACGGGGACACCCGCGACGAGGACGTCGTCGATCCCCTCCGCGAGCTGCATCGGGTGGGCGTACGTCGACCGTGCGGCCACGCGCTCCGGATCGACCACGACGAGGTCCGCGACCGCCCCGGCCGTCACCGTCCCCCGCGTGCCGAGTCGATGGCGCTCGACCGCCGTCGTGGCGAGGTGCCGGGCGACCTCGGCCCAGCCCAGGCGGCCCGGGACCGCGTACTCCTCGAGGTACCGCGCGAACGTGCCGTACGCCCGGGGGTGCGGGTGCGTGCCGACGAAGATCCCGTCCGAGCCCGCCGTGTGCCCGGGCAGCCGGAAGAGCGGGGTGAGCTCGTCGGAGGTCCGCGGGTCTGGCACCCGCATCACGACGGTGACCTGGAGCGCCGAGTCGACGAGGACGTCGAGCGCGAGGTCGACCGGGTCCGTGCCGGTCAGCTCGGCCGCTTCGGCGAGGGTGCGGCCCTGCAGCGCGTGGAACTCCGGCGCCGGCACGTGCGAGAGCGTGATCTGCTCCGCCCACCCCGTGCCGAGGTCCGCGCGTCCGAGCACCCGGTCGAGCACGGCGCCGCGGACCCGGGCACGGCCGTCCTCGTCGGCGATGGCCGCCGCGAGGTCGGTGGTGCCCGGACGGGCGAGGTCGGCGGGCAGCAGCAGCATCGACAGGATCGTGCAGCCGCGGGAGTACGGGTACGCGTCGAACGACATCGGCGCTCCGGAACGCTCGAGGTCGGCGAGGGCCTCGACCGCGAGCTCGACGGGCGCATGCAGGTGCGACACGTGCGCGCGGACCCCCGTCGCGCGGACGATCTCCGCGATCTCGTCGAGGCCCGCCCGGGCGTTCGTCTCGTAGCCACCCCGCATGTGCGAGACGTACAGCGCGTCCGCATCGGCGACCTCGATGCAGAGCGCCGTGAGCTCCGCCGTGTCGGCGTACAGCCCGGGGACGTAGTCGAGCCCGGTCGCGAGCCCGACGGCACCCGCGTGGAGACCGTCGCGCACCATCGTGCGCATCGCACGGCGCTCCTGCGGCGTCACCGGACCGGGGTCGTCCCCGTGCACCTCGTGCCGGACGGTCCCGGCGGGGACGAGCGTCGCCACGTTCAGCGGCGTGGTGCCGTCGTACGTGGCGAGGAGTCCGGCGATGCCGCTGCCGTCGTAGCGGGGGTGGGGGCCGTCGATCGCGGCGAAGTACGTGTCGGCGAACGCACCACCACCCGGGGCCGGTCCGACGCCGTCCTGCCCGGTGACGATCGTGGTGACGCCCTGCCGCAGGAGCGCGAGCTGCACCTCGGGCTCGAACACGAGCGAGCCGGCGTGCGAGTGCGCGTCCACGAGGCCGGGGAGCACGAGGCGCTCGCCGCAGTCGACGACGGTGGCGCCCGGCGGTGCGGTGATGTCCGGCGCGACCCGGACGATGCGGTCGCCCTCGACGAGGACATCGGCCCGCTCGACGTCGTCGACGCCGGGAGCGACACCCGCGTCTGCGGCCGTGCCGACGACGCCGACGACGGAACCGCCGCGGAGCAGCACGGTCATCGGTGCACCGCGGCGACGAGTCGCTCGGCGCGGGCCCGGAGCGCGTCGAGGTCGCCGGAGGTCAGCGCGTCCCCGACCAGCGGCGACCCGAGCCCCACGGCGACGGCACCGGCGTCGAGGTAGTCGCAGGCGTCGTCCACCCCGATGCCGCCGGTCGGGATGACGTCGACGAAGTCCAGCGGTGCGAGCACCTGCTTGAGGAATGCGGGGCCGCCGAGCTGGGCTGCCGGGAAGACCTTCACGGCGCGGGCTCCGAGCTGCCAGGCGCGGACGATCTCGGTCGGCGTCGCCGCGCCCGGGTACCAGCCGAGGCCACGCTCGTGCGCGCGTTCCCCGATGGCCGCGTCGGTGTGGGGACTCACGGCGAAGGTGGCTCCGGCGGCGGCGGCCTCGTCGAGCTGCCGCGTGTCGAGCACGGTGCCGACGCCGATCGCCGCCGCCGTGCCGTACTCCGCGGTGCCCCACGCGATGCCCTCACGCCAGCGCGGGGTGTTCGTGGTGATCTCGATCGCCCGGACGCCGGCATCGACGAGGGTGCGGATGACGTCCTCGACGTGCTCGCCCGTCCCGCCGCGGAGGATCGCGATGGCCGGTCCGGCCTCGTGGCGGTGCCGCGCGGTCCCGGTGGTGGTGGTGGTCGTGGTGTCGGTCATCGTGTCGTTCTCCATCGTGCTCATCGGTCGACGCGGTCGTGGACGGCGTGGTCGATCCCGGTCACGTCGACCAGACCGAGCGCGGCGGGGTCCGGCCGGCGCCAGTCGCCGTCGACCGTGCAGGCGAGCGCGCCGGCGTCTGCGGCGCGGTCGAGCGTGGCGGTGGGGGAGGCCCCGGCGAGGTCCGCGGCGAGCCAGGCGGCGACGAACGCGTCCCCGGCGCCGACCGGGTCGATCACCGCGACCGGGCTGGCGTGCCGCCGGTACAGCACCCCGTCGATCGACGCGACGGCCCCGCGGGACCCGAGCTTCACGACCGCGCGGCCGTTCGCCAGCGCGGCGAGCTCGTGCGCCAGGGTTTCCTCGTCGTCGTCGCGCTCCGGACGCCCGAGGACCAGGCGTGCCTCGTCGTCGCCGGCGAAGACCACCGCGGCGTGGGCGGCGACGGCGCGGTAGTACGACCGGCCGGTGTCGTCGTCGACGAGCTTCGGGCGGTGGTTGACGTCGAACGACACCGGGACGCCGGCATCGGCGGCGCGGACGATCGCGGCGTGCACGGTCTCCCGCGCGGTGTCCGAGAGCGCGAGCGTGATGCCGGAGAGGTGCAGCAGCGCAGCGCGTTCGACGAGGCCGGAGGGCACGTCCGCCGGAGTCAGGGCAGCGCCCGCGGAACCCCGGCGGTGGTACGTGACCCGCGTGCGACCCCCGTCGAGTCGTTCCTTCATCATGATCCCGGTCGGGCGCTCCGGGTCGCGCACGGGGACGACCTCGACCCCCTCTGCCGCGACGTCGGCGAGGACGCGGTCCCCGGCGGGGTCGGCGCCGACCCGGCCGATCCAGGTCGCGTCGACACCGGCGCGGGCGAGGCCGATCGCGACGTTGCTCTCCGCGCCGCCGGTGTCCACGCCCATCGCGTCGAGGTCGGTGACGGCGCCGCGCCCGGCGAGCAGGAGCATCGTCTCGCCGAAGGTCAGGACGCCGGTCACCGGGCACCCCGGGCGAGGGCGAGCTGTGCCGAGGACGACCCGAGCGCGACCGAGATCTCGAGCGCGGTCCGGACGACGCCGCCCCCGAGGTCGCGGACGGCCGAGGCCTTGAACCGGGACGCGAGCCCGGAGATGCTCATCGCGCCGACGACCTGGTTCGCGTGGTCGAGCACGGGGGCCGCGACGCAGCGGATGTCCGGCTCGTTCTCGCGGTCGTCGATGCCGTACCCGCGTTCCCGCGTCCGGCCGATCTCCTGGCGCCAGCGGTCGTCGTCCGTGATCGAGTGCTCGGTCATCGCGGCGGCGGGGTGGGCGAGCACCCGGTCGAGCAGGTCCGGCTCGCCGAACGCCACCATCGCCTTGCCGGACGCGGTGTTGCGCATCGGCAGGCGGTTCCCGATCCGGGAACCCATCCGGACGGTGCCCCGGGTCTCGACCTTGTCGACGTAGACGATGTCGGTGCCGTCCGGGACGACGAGGTGGCACGTCAGCCCGGTCTGTTCGGCCGTGCGGCGGAGGAAGGGCGCGGCGGCGGCGCGGAGGTCGATCCCCTCGAGGTAGCTCTGCCCGAGCAGCAGCGACCCGAGGCCGAGCGTGAAGCCGGCGTCCGCGGTGCGGCGGAGCAGGTCGTTCTCGAGCATCGGGGCCGTCAGCCGCAGCACCGTCGACTTCGAGGTGCCGAGCGCGGTGCTCAGCGTCGTCAGGCTCACCGACGGGTCACCGTTCCGGGTGCGGTCGGCGACGAGGTCGAGGATCCGGAGGCCACGCCGGAGGGAGAGCGCGGCGTTCCGTGCGGGCAGCTCGGGTGCTTCGGCTGTCTGCATCAGAACCACGTCGCGATCGTCTCGAGCACGGTGTCGTCGTCGTCGACGACGTGCACCTGGCGCCACTTGTCGAAGACCGTGCACGGGTGCGAGATGCCGAACACGACGACGTCGCCGGGCGTCAGCGTGACCCCCGTCGCCAGCGCGAGGTAGCAGTGCTGGTCGTCGAGGCGGGTCACGGTGACCGCCCCGGGTGCCGGGACGCGCTGCGCGTCCCGAGCCGAGCCTCCGATCCGGATCTGCCGCACCACGGGGAGACCCTCGTCGAAGGAGATGTCGCGCTTGCCGACCGCGACGAGTGCCAGGCCGGGTTCCGGGCAGGACGTGACCCGCCCCCACACCTCGATCGCCGCGCGGAGCGAGCCCTCTGCCGGGTGTCGGTGGAACGGCGTACGTGCCTCGTAGAAGCCGTCGTCGTGGGTGAGGTACGCGCCGGACCGGAGCAGCACGTCGAGGTCGTCCGGTCGGGCTGCGACGGCGTCGGTGACGGCGTCGAACCAGGCGCTGCCGCCCATGCTGAGGAGTGCCCGGTCGCCGGTGACGAGGGGTCGGACGCTCGCGACGATCGCGAGGACGCCGTCGACGTACGCACGGGCCTCGTCCACGCCGGGCAGGCCGCCCTCGTAGCCGGAGACGCCGCGGACGGTCAGGCCCGCGTCGACGGCCCGCTGCGCGATGTCCGAAGCGGTTGCCGCGTCACGGACGCCGGTGCGCCCGCCGGGGAACCCGACCTCGACGAGTACGTGGAGCTGCCCGTCGACCGCCGCGGTCGCCGCTGCCGCTGCCGCCACGCCCGCCGCAGAGTCGACGTAGCAGAGCACGTCCGACGCGGGGTCGGCGGAGCGGCGGGACGCGAGCCAGGCGAGCCCTGCGGGGTCGAGGACCTCGTTCGCGACGAGGACGTGGTGGATGCCGTGCTCCCACGCGACCATCGCCTGCTGGACCGACGCGACCGTGACGCCCCACGCGCCGGCGTCGATCTGCCGCGCGGCGAGGTCCGGCGACATGTGCGTCTTCATGTGCGGGGCGAACAGGAGCCCGTGCCGCTCGACGTACGCCTGCATCACCGCGGTGTTGTTGACGAGCGCGGAGTCGCGGAGCGTCATCACGGGCAGGTGCGCGGCGTCGAGCACGTGGTGCGGGGTGCTGGCACCCGGGTCCCATGCGCCCTTGGTGCTGACGGTGGCGGGGATGGTCGGCATCGATCCTCCTTCGACGGGGTCCACGCTGCTGCACGGACGATCGTCCGGACAACGCTGTCCGTCCCACCGTTCCACATTGCAGAACAGCCCGCGCGCCGCTGGGCATAGCATTTGTGGTGACATGACGACGACGACATCGGCCAGACGACGGACGGGCAGCACGGCGGTGGCCGTGCTCGTGGCGGGCACCTTCTTCATGGAGCTGCTCGACGGCACCATCCTCGCCACCGCGGCCCCGGCGATGGGACGCGACCTCGGCGTCGACTCCGCGGCGATCGGCATCGCGATCACCGCGTACCTCGTGACGCTGGCGGTGTGCATCCCGGTGAGCGGGTGGCTGACCGACCGCATCGGGTCGCGGACGGTGTTCGTCGGCGCGATCGCGGTCTTCACCATCGCGTCCGGGCTCTGCGCCGCGTCGAACGGGCTGGTGGACCTGACGATCTGGCGCATCGTGCAGGGCATCGGCGGCGCGCTGATGGTCCCCGTCGGGCGGCTCGTCGTGCTCCGGAGCGCCGGCAAGGACCAGCTCGTCACCGCGATCGCGATCCTGACCTGGCCGGCACTCGCCGCGCCGATCATCGCGCCGTTCATCGGCGGCGTCCTCGTCGACACCCTGACGTGGCACTGGATCTTCCTGGTGAACATCCCGCTCGGCGTGATCGCCCTGGTCGCGGCGCTCGTGCTCGTCCCCCAGGAGCGGGCACCGCAGCGCGTGCCGTTCGACTGGCGCGGTTCACTGCTCGCCTGCTTCGGGCTCGGCGCGCTCGTGGTGATGGCGTCGCTCCTCGCACTCGACACCGTGCCCGTCGTCGCCGCGGTCGTCGCGGGCGTCGTCGGGGCGGTCTGCACCTGGCTCGCGATCCGGCACTTCCGGCGGGCACCGCACCCGATCATGGGACTCGACGCGTTCCGCCTCGAGACCTTCCGGGTGTCGCACGCCGGCGGGAGCCTGTTCCGGCTCGCCGTCTCCGCCGTGCCGTTCGTGCTGCCGCTGCTCTTCCAGGACGCCTGGGGGTGGACCGCGCTCGAAGCCGGGTCCGCCGTGCTCTGGGTCTTCGTCGGCAACCTCGGCATCAAGCCCGCGACGACGCCGTTCCTCCGCTGGTTCGGGTACCGCCCCGTCATCATCGTGTCGTCCGCCGTCGCCGCGGCCACGGTCGTCGCGATGGCGTTCCTCACCCCGGCGACGCCGTTCTGGGTCCTCGCCGTGCTGCTCGTCGTCAGCGGTGCCGCACGCTCGGTCGGCTTCACGGCGTACAACACCATCGCGTTCGCGGACGTCGAGCAGGCCGACATGACCCCGGCGAACACCCTGTCCTCGACGCTGCAGCAGACCGCCGCCGGGTTCGGGGTCGCCGTCGCCGCGGTCGTCATCCGCGCAGCCGCTGGGCTCGGAGGTTCGGGGCCGTACGCGGTCGCGTTCTGGGTGATCGCGGTGCTGCTCGTCGTCGCCTGTGTCGAGGGGATCGTCATGAGCCGGACCGCCGGGGACACCATCCGCCCGGTCCGGCGGGTGCGAGCGTGAACGTTCGTGTCCCTGTCACGCGCCGGAAATCCGGCAGGCGCTACAGTCTCAGCAACTGCTTGCGGACGCCGAGTACCGTTGCCGCGGCAGACTGAGCGGGACGCAGGGACCCGGCTCCGGAAGGAAGGCAGCATGCCCGTGCCAGACCAACAGGGGACCATCCCGATGGACACCGACGTCCAACCCACCACCATCCGCGTCGTCAGCTACAACCTGCGGGAACACGCCGCGAACGGTGAGCTCGCCGCCCTCGCCGAGGCATCGGACGCCGACGTCCTGTGCGTCCAGGAGTGCGACAGCAACGACCTCGCGCCCGCCGTCGGGGGCCTGACCCTCGCCGCGTCGACCAAGGCGAACCGTCTCGGCCTCGCGATCTACAAGCGCGACGATCGCTTCGAGGTGCAGGACTTCAGCATCCACTCGCTGCAGAAGTCCCTGCACGACCGGGTGCTCGCGCCCGCGCACGAACGCCTCATCGCGATGCACCTGCACGACAAGCAGGCCGCGACCGACGTGATCGTGGCGTCGTTCCACGCCTCACCGCTGACGGCGACGAACTCACTGCGGCGCAAGCAGATCGAGGCGGCGCACCAGTTCGTGCGGGACCTGTCGAGCGAGGCTCCGGCGATCATGGTCGGCGACTTCAACTACCCGTGGTTCCAGACGAACCTGCGCCGGAAGATCGAGTCGCACGGCTTCGCGCTCTCGCTCTCCGACCAGCCGACGTACCTGCGGTACCGCAAGTTCACCGGGCACTTCGACTTCGCGACGAGCGTCGGGCTGCACATCGCCGGCGTGGAGACCCTGCCGGCGGGCATCTCGGACCACCGTCCGATCCTGGTGCGGGCGCACTACGAGGCGCCGGGCGCCGCGGCCGCCGACAGCGTCGCCGCCGACAGCGCGGCCTGACGCGTCCGCGCGCCGCGCGTCCGCCCGCGCCGCGCGCCGCGCGCGCCGCGCGGGCGCGCCCGCGCCCCGCGCCCGACGCGCGAGATCGCACTTCGTGTCGCCTCGCTCGAGGGCGGGCGACACGAAGTGCGATCTCGGCAGGGGTCAGCGGCGGAGCGTCGCGCGCGCCAAGCGGTTGCCGATGAACTGCCCGAGCTGCACGATGACGACGATCGCCGCCACCGAGACGTACACGATCCACCAGTCGTAGCGCTGCGACCCGTAGGTGATGGCGTACTCGCCGAGGCCACCGCCACCGACGAGTGCACCCTGCGCGGTCATGTCCACGATGCCGATGAAGATGAACGTGTACCCGAGGATGAGCGGCCCGAGCCCCTCCGGGATGAGCACCGTCAGCAGGATCGAGACCGGGTGCGCTCCCGATGCCCGCGCGGCCTCGACCACGCCGGGGTCCACCGCCAGCAGGTTCTGCTCCACGATGCGGGCGACCGCGAACGCCGCCGCCAGCGAGATCGCGAACGTCACCGCGGGGACGCCGATCGTCGTCTGCACCACCACGCGCGAGAGCGGGGCGATCGCGGCGAGGAAGATCACGAACGGGATCGGGCGGACGATGTTCACGAGCAGGTTGATGACCGTGTACGCGGTGCGGCTGCCGAGCAGGTTGCCCGGACGCGTCGCGTACAGCGCCAGGCCGAGCGCCAGACCGATGAGCCCGGCGATGACCAGGGACACCAGCGACATCACGATCGTGTCGCGCACCGAGGACAGGAAGACGTCGAACGTGTCGATCACGCTCTGGAAGGAGTTGTTCACGCGCCTGCCTCCTCGTCGGTCGTGACGCCGCCGGAGCGGAGCGCCGCCACGGCGTCGTCGATGGCGGAACCAGAACCAGAACCAGCACCAGCACCGGGCCCGGTCAACTCGTACGTCAGCGACCCGATCCGGCGCTCCCGGATCTCGCCCACCCCGCCGTACACGAGCTCGGCGGTGACCCCGGCGGACCGGAACACCGCGTCGATGCGGTTCTGCAACCGGGCCTCGTCGGTGATCTGCACGGTGACGAGCCGCCCCGGGTGCCGCTCCCGCAGCCGCGCGAGCGTCTCGGGGGAGGGCCGGTCGTGCAGCGCGGTGCGGACGAAGCGCTTCGTCGCGGCGTTGGCCGGCGTGGAGAACACGTCGTAGACGTCCCCGACCTCGACCACGCGGCCCTGCTCCATGACGGCGACGCGGTCCGCGATCTGCCGGACGGCGTCCATCTCGTGCGTGATGACGATGATCGTCACACCGAGCTCCCGGTTCACGCGGCGGAGGAGCGCGAGCACCTCGGACGTGGTCTCCGGGTCGAGGGCGCTCGTGGCCTCGTCGGCGAGCAGCAGTTCGGGGTTCGAGGCGAGCGCCCGGGCGATGCCGACGCGCTGCTTCTGGCCGCCGGAGAGCTGCTCCGGGTACGCGTACGCCCGGTCGAGCAGTCCGACGAAGTCGAGCAGCTCGGCGACACGGCGGTCCCGTTCTTCCTTCCCGACACCGGCGACCTTGAGCGGGTACGCCACGTTGCCGGCGATGGTGCGGGAGCGGAACAGGTTGAACTGCTGGAAGATCATCCCGATGCGGCGACGCGCCAGACGGCGATCCCGCTCGGGGATCGCCGTCAGCTCCTGGCCCGCGACCGTGACGGTGCCCGAGGTGGGCAGTTCGAGGGCGTTGACCAGGCGGACCAGGGTGGACTTGCCGGCACCGGAGTAGCCGATGACGCCGAGGACCTCACCCTGCTCGACGTCGAGGGACACGTCCTCGACGGCGACCACGGTCTCGCCGGTGTCGGCGCGGCGGTAGCTCTTGGAGACGCCGCGGAGTTCGACGAGGGCAGCCACTACTCCGTTGCCGCCTTCGCGTCCTTCTCGACCGCCGCGAGTTCCTTCTGCAGGGTCGCAGCGCTCTCGTCGCTCGGCACGGCGTCCGGGTAGTCCTTCGCGAAGACCTTCTGCACGGCGTCGTCCTGGAACAGCTTCGCCAGTTCGAGGTAGGTCTTGTTCGTCTTGTCGGCGTCACGCACCGCGAACACGTTCACGTACGGGGCGGCCGATGCGCTCTTCGGGTCGTCCTGGAAGATCGCGTCCTTGGTGTCGAGCCCGGCCGAGGTGGCGTAGTTCACGTTGACGATCGCGCCCTCGACGGAACCCTGCTGCAGCGCGTTCGCGGTCTGCGAGGCGTCGAGCGTCTGCACGTCGACCTTGTGCGAGGTGATGTCGGCGACGGTCGAGAACGCGTTGCCGCCGTCCTTGAGCGTCACCAGGTCAGCGGCCTGCAGGACCAGGAGCGCCCGCGCCTCGTTGATGGCGTCGTTCGGGATCGCGACCTTGGCGCCGTTGCTGAAGTCCGCGACGTCCGAGACCTTGGTGGAGTACAGCGGCAGCGGGTAGACGGCCGTCGCACCGATCGGCTGCAGGTCGTCGTCCGAGGTGACGTTGTAGTTCGCCAGGTACTGGATGTGCTGGAACTGGTTGATGTCGATCTGCTTGTCCTTGAGCGCAGGGTTCGGCAGCGAGTAGTCCGAGAAGTTCTGCAGCTTCACCGTGACGTTGAGCTGCGACTTCGCGAGCTTCACGTACGTGTCCCAGTACGGCAGCGACTTGTCCGAGACACCGATCGTGACCGTCTTCGGCGCGTTGCCCGAGGACGCGGCGCTCGAGTCGTCGCCACCGGAGCGGACGGCGACCGCGACGACGGCGATGATGATGGCGACGACGACGATCGCCGCGGCGACGATCCAGCCGATCGGGCGCTTGCGCTTCGGCTTGTCGGGCAGTGCGGGTGCGGTCATGGGGTGCTCCTCGTGGGGCGGGCCTCGCGGGCCGTGCAGTGGGGGTCACACGCTCGTGGACTGACACGAGTGTGACGGCCAGCGGGGGCACGGTCGACTTGCGTTCCGCCGTGTTACAACCGGGACGCGCGCAGCTGCCGCCGGGCAGACTCGGACGGGTGCGCAGCATCGAACTCGTCCTCGACGACCCCTCGGACGCTGTGGTCCGGACGCTCTGGCAGACGCTCGTCGCGGCGGAGCTGCCGAGTCTCGGGCACTCGGGCACGAACGACCCACACGTGACCCTCGCCGCGGGGGAGACCCTGCCCGTCCCCACCGGCTTCGACACGGCCCTGCCCGCCGAGCTCCGCGTCGCCGGGGTCCTGCTCTTCCCCGCCGGGCCCGGTCGGCACGTGCTCGGCCTCGGCGTGGTCGTCGACGAGCCCCTGGCGCGGTTCCACCAGGCCGTCCACCGCGCGGCTCCCGGCTCGCTCGACCCCGCCGCCCCGGGACGGTGGGCGCCGCACGTCACCCTGGCCCGCCGCATCCGGGACGTCGACCTGCCCGCAGCGCTCCGCGCGCTCACGGCGGCGAGACCGCTCCCCGAGGTGCTCACCGTGGGCGCCCTCCGGCACTGGGACGGGCAGGCGAAGGTGGTCACCCACCTGCCGTGAGCGGCGGGGCGGACGTGGGGAGCGCCTCCCGTCCGGTGGTGGGCCGGGATGCACCGGACGGGAGGCTCGGGTCAGGTCCGCAAGGACCGCTCGCCGAAGGCGGACGCGAACGTCCGGTCCGGGTCCGCCCGGGCGACCAGCTCGCGGAACGCGGGGAGGCGCGGGTACAGCGCGGCGACCGCGTCACTGTCGAGCGAGCTCATCTTGCCCCAGTGCGGGCGGCCACCGAGGGGTGCGAGGCGGGCCTCGAGGTCGGGCAGGAGCGCCGCGACCTCCTCGGGGTGCTTCTTCCAGGTGAAGGCGATGCAGAAGACGTCCTCGCCCTGCGACGGGCTGAGCCAGAGGTCGTCGGCGGCCATCGTCCGGAGCTCGGCGACGTGCAGGTGCGGCTGGATGCGGTCGGCGAGCCCGCGGAGGGCGTCGAGCGCTGCCGCGGCGTGGCGGAGCGGGACGAAGTGCTCGCTCTGCACCTCGGAGCCGTGTGAGGGGACGGAGTCGATGGGGAAGTGCGGCAGCCGGTCCCACCACGGGCCCATCGAGCCGTCCCGGGCGGTGCGGGAGGCGTCGCCCGGGGTGCCGGGGAGTCGTGGTGCGCCGAACAGGTCGTCGGGCACGTGTTCGGCGCGGCTCTTCACGAGCACCTCGCCGATCTCGTCGCCGAACCGGGTGTACGAGCACACGGAGTACCCGGCGGCCTGGATCTCGGCGACGTGGTCGAGGAACGTGCGCCACGGGAACGGGCCGTACGAGTCCTGGCGCATCAGGTAGGTCGGCTGCACCTCGAGCGTGACGCGGGTGACGATGCCGAGCAGGCCGAGGTGCATGACGCTGCCCGGGCCGTCGGGGTCCTCGCGGTGCACGGTGCGGGTCGTGCCGTCGGGGCCGAGGAACTCGAGCGCGCAGACGGCGGTGCTCAGCGAGCCGAGCGTCGTGCCGGAGCCGTGCGTGCCGGTCGCGATCGCGCCGCCGACCGAGATGTGCGGCAGCGAGCCCATGTTGTGCAGGGCGAGGCCGGCCGCGTCGATGTCGGGGGCGACGACGCCGTAGCGGGTGCCGGCGCCGAGTGTCGCGGTGCTCGCGCCGTCTCCGTGCTCGATCGCCAGGTCGGTCGGGATCGCGGTGAGGTCGAGCAGCACGCCGGGGGTGTCCGCGACGTCGTTGAACGAGTGCCGGGTGCCGAGGCCGTGGACGCGGGGCTCGCGCGCGACGATCTCGGCGGCCTGCTCCAAGGAGGTCGGGCGTTCGACGCGCTCCGCCGTGTACGTCACCGTGCCGGACCAGTTCAGCTCGCTCGTCGTCGACCGCATGCGCCCACGATGCCACGCGCCCCCGTGCGCGCGGCGCGGCCGGCGCGGCGGCGCGGCCGGCGCGGCGCGGCGCGGCAGCAGCGGCGGCCGGCGCGGCAGCCGCGCCGCGCACCGTGGTGCGGAATGCCTCCGCACAACGGAAACCGCGCCGAACCACGGAAGTCCGTGGTTCGGCGCGGTTTCCGTTATGCGAGCGCCGAGCGCCGAGCGCCGAGCGCCGAGCGCCGAGCGCCGAGCGCCGAGCGCCGAGCGCCGAGGCCGCGCGCCGCGGCCGCGGCCGCCTCGGCGGCGCCGCGGCGGGCGTGCGCCGACCGCGCCGACCGCGCACCGCAAAACGCACCGCGCACCGCGCACCGCGCACCGCGCACCGCAAAACGCACCGCGCACCGCGCACCGCGCATGCGGTGCGTTGTGCGTCCGCACAACGGAAACCACCGCGAACCACGGAAGTCCGTGGTTCGCGGTGGTTTCGGTCGTGCGAGCGCGACACCGCCGAGCGGAGCGCGCGCCGCGCCGCGGCGCGCGCCGGCCGCGCTAGTGCGCGGCCGGGGGCGTCGGCGCGCCCTCGGGCGTGACGGGCTTCCGCACGAAGACGGCCGTCAGGATCCCGAACAGGGAGATGATCCCGCCGACGAGGAACGCCGTCTTCACGCCGGACGCCGTCGCCGCGGCGAGCCCGTCCGCGCCGGAGCCCGCCGTGGCCGTCGCGGCGCCGATGGTCAGCAGCGTGACGAACAGTGCGGTGCCCGCAGCACCGGCGAGCTGCTGCGCCGTACCGAGCACCGCGCTGCCGTGCGAGTAGAGCTTCGGGGGCAGGCCGCCGAGCGCCGCGGTGAACAGCGGCGTGAAGGTCAGCGCCAGGCCGATGCTCAGGACGACGTGTGCGCCGAGGACGAACCACACGCTGGTGTCGGTGCCGACGGTGGACAGCGCCCACATCACGAGGCTGATGATGATCGTGCCCGGGATGAGCAGCACCCGCGGACCACGACGGTCGTAGATCCGGCCGACGATCGGGGAGAGCAGCCCCATCAGCAGGCCACCGGGGAGCAGCAGCAGTCCGACGTTCAGGACGTCGAGCCCGAGAACGCGCTCCAGGTAGATCGGCAGCAGGATCAGCGTGCCGAGCATCACCAGGAAGCTCAGGCCCATCCCCACGATCGGGACGGTGAAGCCCTTCGTCTGGAACGTCCGGAGGTCGAGCAGTGCGCGGTCGCTCCGCTGCAGCCGGGTCTGCCGGAGGATGAACAGCGTCAGCGCGACGGCTCCGACGACCAGGGCCGTGATCGGGACGACCGGGCCGGTGGTGGCGATCTCGCCGATGCTCGACAGGCCGTAGACGACCCCGCCGAACGCGAAGGCCGACAGGACCACGGAGAACACGTCGAGCGGAGCCGTCCGCGGGGTGCCGACGTTTCGGACCTTCACCATGCCGAGGATCAGCGCCGCGATCGCGATCGGCAGCACGAAGCCGAAGAGCCAGCGCCACGAGAACGCGTTGAGGATCAGCCCCGAGATCGTCGGGCCGATGGCGGGCGCGACCGAGATGACGATCGAGATGTTGCCCATCACGCGGCCGCGGTGTGCGGGCTCGATCAGGGTGAGGACCGTCGTCATGAGGAGCGGCATCATGATCGCGGTGCCGCTGGCCTGCACGACACGGCCGACGAGCAGCATCGTGAACCCGGGTGCGAGCAGCGCGATGAGCGTGCCGGCGGAGAACAGGCTCATCGCCCAGACGAACACCGGCCGCGTGTTGAAGCGCTGCAGCAGGAACCCGGTGATCGGGATGACGACGGCCATCGTGAGCAGGAACCCGGTGGTGAGCCACTGCCCGGTCGCGGCGCTGATGTCGAGGTCGTCCATGAGCCGCGGGAGCGCGACGCCCATGATCGTCTCGTTGAGGATCACGACGAAGGCGGAGACCAGCAGCAGGCCGATCACCAGCCGGTCGTCAGCTGCGGACCGCACCGGCTGCGACCCACCGCCCTGCTGGCGCGAGCCCTCCTGGCGCGAGCCCTGCTGGCGCGAGCCCTGCTGCGGGACGGCGCCCGTCCGCGGCGCGGCGTCGGTGGCGTGGTCGGTCATGGAGGCTCCGAACGAGAGGGGAGTGGGCGAGGACGAACGGTGCAGCACCTGAACGAACTCGATTATTCCGCGCCGCACCGACATCGCCGGATGGACGCTCAGTGCAGGATGTCGAACGTCTCCACGTCCCCGTGCGGCACGACCGCCCTGGTCGTCACCTCGGTGACGGTCGCCGTCGGCGGTCCGCTGCGCAGCATCTCGATGAGCGCGTCGACCGCCGGCGAGGGCCCCTCCGCCTCGACCTCGACCGTTCCGTCGAAGAGGTTCCGAGCGTAGCCCGCGAGTTCGAGCCCGTCGGCCTTGCGTGCCGTCCAGTAGCGGAACCCGACCCCCTGGACGGTCCCCGTCACGACGGCGTGCACCCTGGTCACCGTTGTCATGTCGCCACCGTATGCCTGGCGGGTTTCTGGGCGGTCACCGGAGTTTTTCGGTGTGGAGACGGTTTGTTTCGGCAACGTGTCAGCGTCGGCCGGTCCCGGTGATAGAGTCGGCTCAACCCGAACACTTACAGTCAGAAAGACCAGAACATGGCAGACGACATCCGCGTCGCGGTCTCCACCGTGATCGTCGCGCTGCGCCCGCACCCCGACACCGGGGCGCCCGCGCTGTGGATGCCGCTCGTCCGCCGCACGACCGAACCGCACGAGGGATCATGGGCGCTCCCCGGCGGCTGGGTGCGTCCGGACGAAGGGCTCGAGGACTCCGCGGCGGCGCGCCTCCGCGAGACCACGAACGTGCAGCCGCGGTACCTCGAGCAGCTCTACGCGTTCGGCGACGTCGACCGCTCCCCGACCCGGGTCGTCTCGATCGTGTACTGGGCTCTCGTCCGCCCGGACGAGGCGAGCTCGGTGCCGGAGGACTGGAACGTCCGCTGGTTCCTCGCCGACGAGCACCCGCCCCTGGCGTTCGACCACGACCGGATCGCCGAGTACGCGCTCTGGCGGCTCCGCAACAAGATGTCGTACTCCCGGATCGCGCAGGCGTTCCTCGGCGAGCGGTTCACCCTCGCCGAGCTCCGGGCGGTGTACGAAGCCGTCCTCGGCCGCACCCTCGACCCGGCGAACTTCCGCCGGCAGGTCGCGCAGTCCGACGCGGTGATCGCCACCGACGAGACCACGAGCGGGGACCGGCACCGCCCGGCCCGGCTGTACCGCTCGAACCCCGACCTGGCCTACGCGGACAACGGCCCGCTGCAGCAGGGCACGAAACCGCAGAACCGATAGGAACCCCCGGTGTCCATCGCAACCACCATCGAACTCATCTCCAACGGCAAGGCCGACGGCAGCACCTGCACGCCGGACCTCGCGATGCCGACCTGGGACTTCGACGCCCGCCCCGGGTACGGGCCCGGCTCGTCGATGTCCGACGTCATCCCGACCACCGCCCCGCGCCAGGGCGTCCTGCCGGACGAGTACAAGCACGCCCCCGTCGACGAGCTCCACGAGCGCATCGAACGGGCGAAGGCGACCCTCGGGGACCGCGTCGTCGTCCTCGGGCACTTCTACCAGCGCGACGAGGTGGTCCGGCACGCGGACTTCCTCGGCGACTCGTTCCAGCTCGCGAACGCCGCGCTGACGAAGCCCGACGCCGAGGCGATCGTGTTCTGCGGCGTGCACTTCATGGCCGAGACGGCCGACATCCTCGCGCGCGACGACCAGCGCGTGATCCTGCCGAACCTGGCGGCCGGCTGCTCGATGGCGGACATGGCCGACATCGACAGCGTCGAGGCCGCGTGGGCCGAGCTCGAAGCGGTCTACGGCACCGAGCCGGACGCCGACGGCCGCGTGCCGGTCATCCCCGTCACGTACATGAACTCCGCTGCCGACCTCAAGGCCTTCTGCGGCCGCCACGGCGGCATCGTGTGCACCAGCTCGAACGCGGCGACCGTCCTCGAGTGGGCGTTCGAGCGCGGGCAGCGGGTCCTCTTCTTCCCGGACCAGCACCTCGGTCGGAACACCGCGAAGGCGATGGGCATCAGCACGGACCTGATGCCGATGTGGAACCCCCGACTGCCCGGCGGCGGCAACACCGCGGCCGAGCTGCTCGCCGCGAAGGTCGTCCTCTGGCACGGCTTCTGCTCCGTGCACCGTCGCTTCACGGTGGACCAGATCGAGCAGGCCCGCGTGGACCACCCCGGCGTCCAGGTCATCGTCCACCCGGAGTGCCCGATGGCCGTCGTCGACGCCGCGGACGCCGCCGGCAGCACGGACCTGATCCGGAAGACCGTGGCCGCGGCGACCGAGCCGACCACGTTCGCGATCGGCACCGAGATCAACATGGTGAACCGGCTCGCCGCGGAGTACCCGCAGCACACGATCTTCTGCCTCGACCCGGTCGTCTGCCCGTGTTCGACGATGTACCGGATCCACCCCGGCTACCTCGCCTGGGTGCTCGAGGCCCTCGTGAACGGCGAGGTCCTCAACGAGATCGTCGTCCCGGACGACGTCAAGGCCGACGCCAAGGTCGCGCTCGAGCGGATGCTCGCGGCCCGTCCGAAGGACTGAGCGTGCACGTCGTCATCGTCGGCTCCGGCATCGCCGGGCTCACCGCCGCGATCCGCGCGAGCGCCCACCACGACGTCACCCTCGTGACGAAGGGCGCGCTGGCGGACGCGGCGACGAGCCACGCCCAGGGCGGCATCGCCGTCGCCCTCGGCGCCGACGACACCGCGGCGCTGCACCAGGCGGACACGCACGTCGCGGCGGCCGGCAGCGCGGATGGGCGCGCGGTCGAGGTCCTCTGCACCGACGGCCCGGCCCGCGTCCGCGACCTCCTGGCGCTCGGCGTGCCGTTCGACCGCACCGCCGACCCGGCGAGCCTCGACCGGTACGGCGACGACCTCGCCCGCGGGCGTGAGGCGGCGCACGGACGCTGGCGGGTCGTGCACGCGGCCGGCGACGCCACCGGCGCGGCGATCGAGCAGACGCTCATCGCGGCGCTGCACCGGCAGCACGTGACGATCCTGGAGCGCACCTGCCTCACCGACCTCGTGCTCCGTGACGGGGCGGTGGTCGGCATCGACGTCCTCGATCTCCTCGGCGAGCCGCGGCGGATCGACGCCGACGCGGTCGTCCTCGCATCAGGGGGCGCCGGGCACCTGTACCGCGCGACGACGAACCCGCTCGTCGCGACGGGCGACGGGGCGGCCGCGGCCTGGCGTGCCGGAGCCGTCCTGGCCGACCTCGAGTTCATGCAGTTCCACCCGACACGCCTCGCGGTGCCCGGCGGCGGGCTCGTCTCCGAGGCCGTCCGCGGCGAGGGCGCCGTCCTCCGCGACGCCCGCGGTCGCCGCTTCATGACCGCCGTGCACCCGGACGCCGAACTCGCCCCGCGTGACGTCGTCGCCCGGGGCATCGCCGCCGCGATCCGCGACTCCGGGGAGGTCGTCCTCGACGCCACGGCACTCGACCCCGGCTTCCTCGTCGCCCGCTTCCCCGGCCTCACCCGCGCCACCCGTGCCGCCGGCTTCGACTGGACCCGCGACGGCGTCCCGGTCGCTCCGGCAGCGCACTACTTCATGGGCGGCATCGCCACCGACGCCGAAGGACGCACGAGCATCCCGGGTCTCGCCACCATCGGTGAAGCGGCGTGCACCGGTGTGCACGGTGCGAACCGCCTCGCCTCCAACTCCCTCCTCGAGGGACTGGTCTTCGCGGTCCGCGCAGCGGACGCGCTCGGCGCACCGCGACCCGGCCTGCTCCGTCTCCGCGGCACCGCGACGCTCCCCGTCACCACGGTGCCGGGCGTCGTGGGGCCGACCACTGCCTCCCGTCCGACGATCGGTACGGACCGCCGGACGGGAGGCCCGGCTCGCCTCGACGGGTCGGCCGACGTCCGGCAGACGGTCCAGCGGGTGATGACCGAACGCGTCGGCCTGCTCCGCGACGCGGGTGGGTTGGCGACCGCGCGTCGCGAGCTCGACGCGCTGGCCGTCGACGCCCCCGCGACCGTCCGGGCGCACGAGGACCGCGCGCTCCTCGACCTCGCCCGGCTCGTCGCCCGTGCGGCCGAGGCCCGTACCGAGTCCCGCGGCGCACACGCCCGCACCGACCACCCCGACACCGACCCGGACGCCCCCGCGTCGCTCGCGTGGGTCGCCGCACCGGCGACCGCACCCGTTCCCGTCCCCGAGGAAGCACTCGCATGACCATCACCGTGCCCACCACCGTGCCCACCACCCACGTCGGCTCCATCCCGCCGCACGCGCTCCGCCGCGTCATCGAGACCGCGCTCGAGGAGGACGCGCCGTGGGGCGACGTCACCAGCGAGACGCTCATCCCGGCGGACGCGACCGCCACCGCGACGCTGGGCGCCCGTGAGCCCGGTGTCCTCAGCGGCGGCGCGGTCTTCGTGGCCGTGATGCACGCCGTGGACCCCACGATCGAGGCGGTCGTGCACGTCGCCGACGGGGACCCGTTCGCGCCGGGGGACGTCCTCGCGACCGTGACCGGGTCGGCCCGGGCGGTGCTCCGCGCCGAGCGGGTCGCGCTCAACCTCGTGCAGCGGATGTCCGGCATCGCGACCGCGACCGCCCGGTACGTCGCCGCCGTCGCCGGCACCCGCGCGCGCATCGTCGACACCCGGAAGACCACGCCAGGGCTCCGCGCGCTCGAGCGCTACGCCGTGCGGTGCGGCGGCGGGCACAACCACCGGACGTCGCTGTCCGACGCGGTCCTCGCGAAGGACAACCACCTCGCGGTGCTGCTCGCGAGCGGGATCGGCATCGGCGAGGCGATCCACGGCGCCCGGGAGCGGCTCGGGCACACGGTGCACCTCGAGGTCGAGGTGGACCGCATCGACCAGATCGAGCCGGTCGTCGGCGCCGGGGTCGACACGATCATGCTCGACAACTTCACGCCGGCGATGCTGACCGAGGGCGTGGCGATCGTCGGCGGCCGTGCGCTCGTCGAGGCGTCCGGCGGGGTCTCGCTGGAGACCGTCGCCGCGATCGCCGCCACCGGCGTCGACGTCATCTCGGTGGGTGCGCTGACGCACTCGGCGCGTGCCCTCGACCTCGGGCTCGACATCGACGTCGCCGTCCCGTCCGCGCCGTCGGCCTGACCGGTGTTCTACCTGGACCGTGCCGCCACCACGCCCGTCCGCCGCGAGGTGCTCGAGGCGATGTGGCCGTGGCTGACGGGCGGCTTCGGGAACCCGTCGTCCACGCACGGGATCGGGGACCAGGCGTCCCGCGGGCTCGCGGCCGCGCGTGGACAGGTGGCGTCGGTCCTCGGGTGCCGTCCGGCCGAGATCGTGTTCACCGCGGGCGGCACCGAGGGCGCGAACACGGCGGTGAAGGGCATCGCGCTCGCCGCACCGCGGGGCCGCCACGTCGTCACGAGCGCCATCGAGCACGAGGCGGTCCTGGCGAGCTGCGCGTACCTGGAGCGCTTCCACGGGTTCGAGGTGACCGTGCTGCCGGTGTCGCCGGACGGCCGCGTCGACCCGTCGGTGCTCGCCGCGGCGCTCCGGCCGGACACCACGCTCGTGTCGATCGCGCACGCCGACAACGAGATCGGCACGGTGCAGGACATCCCCGCCCTCGCGACGCTCGCCCACGGGGTCGGCGCCCGCTTCCACACCGACGCGGTGCAGTCCGCGCCGTGGTTGCCGATCGGCCTCGACCTGCTCGGCGTCGACGCGCTGACGTTCTCCGGACACAAGCTCGGCGCGCCGAAGGGCACCGGGGTGCTCGCGATCCGGTCCGGTGTGCCGATGGAGCCGCTCGTGCACGGCGGGGGCCAGGAGCGCGGACGGCGGTCGGGCACCGAGGACGTCGCCGGTGCGGTCGCGGTGTCGACCGCGGTGGCGCTGTCGGCGGCCGGGCGCGCAGTCGCCGCCGCGACGGCGACCGCCACTCGGGACGCGGTGGTCGCCGGGGTCCTCGCCGGGGTCCCCGGCGCGGTGCTCACCGGGTCCGCTGTGCACCGGCTGCCCGGGCACGCGTCGTTCTGCTTCCCCGAGGTACCCGGTGCCGCCGGCGCCGCGCGGGTCCCCGCCGTCAACGGGGAGACCGTGCTGCTCGAGCTGGAGCAGCGGGACGTCGTGTCGTCCTCGGGGAGCGCCTGCGCCGCCGGCAGCACCGAGGCGTCGCACGTCCTCACCGCGCTCGGGCTGTCCGACGAGGTCGCGCGGAGTGCCGTCCGGCTGACGTTCGACGGGACCCTGACGGGGGAGGACGTCCCGCTCGTCGTCGCCGCGGTGGTCGATGCGGTGGCGGCGGTCCGCTCGCTGGGCTGAGCCGCGTTCAGGGGTGTACTAGACGTTCTACTCCATCTCTGGGTACGTGTCCCCCCTTTTGCGGACACCCGTTCTGCGTCAGAGTGTTCACATGGCAAACGCGATGACGACTCGAGTCCCCCGGGAGGACCGTTTCCGGGCGGTACAGCTCCTGCCGGCACCCGCGACCGTCCTCGCGCTCGCCGTGGCAGCCGGACACGACGTCGGCTCGGCGCCCCTCGGTCTCATCGCCGTGGTGGGCGCGCTCGCGACCATCGGGAGTGCCCTGCTCCCGATGATCTGCCCGGCCGCTGCACGACGATCCATGCCAGCTCCGACCGAGTCGGAGCGGTACCGAGAGGACACCGAACACCTCTGAGGACCCGCGCCGCCCGGCTCCGTTCCCCTGCGGGAGCCGGTCGGCGCGATGAACCGGACGCACCCCTGAACCAGCGTCCGGAGCGGGCCGCGACGATCCCTGTCGTCGCAGTCTGCTGCACCCCGTGACCCGCCGTGGGTCAAGGGCGCCGTTTCCCTGAGCGGCGTCCCGTTCCCCCTCGAACCCACGGCGGGTCCGGGTGCACCTTTCTGCCTGCCGGTACCGCGCGGCCGAGCAGCGCGCGCCGGTACCGTGTGGGCGTGCCCTCCTACCGCGTCACGCTCGCCATTGGTGCGCTCGCACCCGGGGTCGCTCCCGACGCCGTCCTGCCCGCCGCCGCCCGGCTCGTCGCCGAGCTCGCCGTCGTCGAGGCGCAGGACGTCCGCCTGCTCCGCGGTGTGCCGTGCGCGGTCGTCCGCTACGAAGCCGCGGAGGACGAGCTCGCCGTGGCCGTCGCCCGGCACGCCGTCGACGGCCTCGCCGGCACCGTCGAGGTCCGCTCCGACCGGGTCACCCGGCGCGACGGGGCGCGGTGGGCGCCGATCGCCTGACCGCAGCGCTCGGCACCGGCCAGACGTAGTCCAGGTCGTCCGGCACGTCCGGGAAGAGCGGGAGGTAGTGCTCCCGGTCCTTCTGCACGAGCTTGGACCGGTGCGACCGGTGCACGGCCTCGTCCGCGTTCCACGCCGGGACCGGGTAGTCGCCGCGCTCGTACGCCGCCAGGTCCTCGGGGGAGCGGCCGAGGTCCGCGAGGGTCTTCGCCAGGCACGTGTCGACGTGTCCGCGCTCGAGCCACACCCCGCACGTGGCGTCCTGGTACGCCATCAGTGCCGGCCGGTACCCGCGCCACATCGCCACGACCGGGTGGTGCTGCCACCCGTAGTCCGGCAGCGTCAGCGCGCGCATCACCTGCAGGGTCTCGACGCGCTGCTTCCCGAGCCGGCGGTCGTCGAGAGACTCGGCGGATGCGCGGAAGTCGGCGTACGGCAGGAACGTCTGCATGCGGCGAACGGTACGCGGGCGCGGCTGAGGCGACACATGTCGTCACAACCGAGCGGGGGCTCCGGGGGCGTGTGAGCATCGAACGCATGAGCGGAGAACTCGTCGTCGGCGTCAGCGGCAGCCCATCGGACCCGTCGCGCACCTCGACCCTCGTGGCCGCGACCGTTGCGCGACTCGGTGAGGAGATCGAGGACGCGCGCACCCTGACCGTGGAGATCGGTCCGCTGCTGGCCGACCTCGGCGCGGCGTCGGACCGCTCGACCATGTCGCCGACCACGGTCGCCGCGCTCGAGGCCGTCGAGGCCGCCGACGTGCTCGTCGTGGGCAGCCCGGCGTTCCGTGCCGCGTACTCGGGCGCGTTCAAGCTCTTCTTCGACTGGGTCGGGCAGTACGACCTCGTCGACACCCCGGTGCTCCTGACGGCGACGGGCGGCAGCGACCGGCACGCGCTCCTCGTCGAGCACCAGATGCGCCCGCTCTTCGGCTTCTTCCAGTCCACCACGCTGCCGATCGGGGTCTTCGGCAACGAGCGCGACTTCACCAAGCGCGAGGGTGGTTACGACATCACGAACATCGACCTCGAGCTCCGGATCGACCAGGCCGTCCGCCGCGCGCTGCCGATCATCCGCGGCGGTTTCGTCACGGCCGCCACGACGGACGTCCCCCGCCCCGCCGACTTCTAGCCACGCGCTCGCCACGCGCAGCCGTCAGGCCGCCGGGACCTCGACCACCTGGCCGGACTCCGCCGCGCGCCGTGCCGCATCGAGCACCTCGACCACGTGCACGGCGTCGTCGACGGACACCGGCACCGTGCCCTCGCCCCGGACCGCCCGGGCGAACCGCTCGTAGTAGTCGGTGTACGAGCTCTGCGCCGACGGCACCGACGCGGTGCCGGACTCCGTGGTCAGCGTGCCGCCGGCCGGCTCGACGCCCCACCCGGCGCGGTCGTCAGCGGGGGAGCGCCCGGCGACGGCTGCCTGCGCCTGCACGTCGGTGCTCGATGCCTCGTAGGTCCCGTCGACCCCGTCCACCCGCAGGCGGCGAGCGGCGAGGAACCCGGCCTTGTTCGACGTGAGCCGTGAGACCACGCCCGAACGGTGCGTCGCCTCGAGCGTGAAGCCCGCGTCGATCTGCCCGTCCTGGTCGCGGCCGAGCGAGCGCGCGTCGCGCATGTCGAGCGAGGCCCACACCGACGCGATCGGCCCGAACAGCGACACCGCCTGGTCGACCAGGTGCGAGCCGATGTCGGAGAGCACGCCGCCGCCGACCCCGGTCGCGATGCCCGCTCGCTCGACCAGGTCGAAGCGCGACTCGAACCGCAGCACCTCGCCGAGCGCGCCGCCGTCCAGCACGCCCCTGAGCGTCACGAGGTCGGTGTCCCACCGCCGGTTGTGGAACGGCGCGACCGGGACGCCCGCCTCGAGCGCAGCCGCCCGGATCTCACGCGCGGTCGCGGGGTCCGGCGCGAAGGGCTTGTCCGCGACGACGGCGATCCCGGCATCGACGGCCTCGAGCACGAGGTCACGACGGGTGGACGGCGGCGTGGTGATGACGACGGCGTCGACACCCGCCGCGATGAGCGCGGTGAGCGAGTCGAACACCGGGACGTCCGGCAGGTCGGTCGCGAGCTGCGCGCGCTTGTCCGCGGAGCGGGCGACGACGCCCACCAGTTCGACGCCGGAGGCGTCGAGGATGAAGGGCCGGTGGAAGGCGCGCCCTCCGATGCCGTAGCCGACGAGTCCGATCCGCACCATGTCCATACATGCGAACATAGCCCAGAACCGGGAGGGAGGCCCGTGGCGGCACCGCCACGAGCCTCCCGTCCGCCGCTCGGTCGCGTCAGCCCTGCAGGGCCGCCACGTGCGCGACCGCCAGACGGTAGCCGTCGGCGCCGGCTCCCGCGATGACGGCGGTCGCCGCCGTCGCGACGTGGTCGACGTGCCGGAACGGCTCGCGCTTCCACGTGTTCGAGAGGTGCACCTCGACGACCGGGACGGACAGTGCCTCCACGGCGTCGTGCAGCGCGACGGAGGTGTGGGCGTAGGCGGCGGGGTTGATCACCACGCCGACGAAGTCGTCGAGCGCCTCGTGCAGCCACTCGACGAGCTCGCCCTCGCGGTTGGTCTGCCGGAAGTCTGCGTCGAGTCCGTGCACCGCCGCCTCGGTGTGGACGACCGCCTCGATCTCGGCGAGCGTCACCGTGCCGTACTGCTCCGGGTCGCGGCGGCCGAGGATGTCGAGGTTCGGGCCGTTGAGGACGAGGATGCGCGGCTGCTCGGTCATGTCCAGAGCCTACCGGCGGGGTTTGTGGCGTCCCCCGGTTCGCATGACACATGTCATGGCTATGTGAACGGTCACAATAGGCCACCGCGCGGATCGGAGCAAAAGTTACAAAACGGTACTACTCGGGTAGTGTCCCCCGTTGGATCGGCGCAGACGCCGGTCCTGATCACCTCGACGTGGAGTCACTACATGGTTCTCGCTGCAGCGAACAACGGGATCCAGCTCAACCTGGGCTGGGTCGACTACCTCATGATCATCGTGTACTTCGCGGTGGTCATCGGGATCGGGTTCACCGCCCGGAAGCAGGTCCGGACGAGCATGGACTTCTTCCTCTCGGGCCGGTCCATGCCCGCCTGGATCACGGGCCTGGCGTTCGTGTCCGCGAACCTCGGCGCGACCGAGATCCTCGGCATGGCCGCCAACGGTGCCCAGATCGGCATGGCGACCCTGCACTACTACCTCGTCGGCGCGGTGCCGGCGATGGTGTTCCTCGGGCTCGTGATGATGCCCTTCTACTACGGCTCCAAGGTGCGTTCCGTGCCGGAGTTCATGCTGCGCCGCTTCGGCAAGGCGCCGCACCTGGTGAACTCGATCGCGTTCGCGGTGTCGAACGTCCTCATCGCCGGCATCAACCTCTACGCGATGGCGATCGTCATCGAGGCCATGCTCGGCTGGCCGGAGTGGCTCGCGATCATCGTCTCCGCGGGCTTCGTCCTCGTCTACATCACCCTCGGCGGGCTCTCCAGCGCGATCTACAACGAGGTCATGCAGTTCTTCGTGATCATCGCCGGCCTCGTCCCGCTGACGATCGTGGGTCTGCACCGCGTCGGCGGCTGGAGCGGCCTGAAGTCCGCGATCGTCGAGACGCAGGGCGTGCAGCACCTGCAGGCGTGGGCCGGCACCGGGTTCGGCAACGTCACGAACCCGATCGGTGCGAACTGGCTCGCGATCGTGCTCGGCCTCGGTTTCGTGCTCGGCTTCGGCTACTGGACGACGAACTTCACCGAGGTGCAGCGCGCCTTCTCCGCGAAGAACATGTCCGCGGCCCGCCGCACCCCGCTCATCGCCGCGATCCCGAAGCTCTTCATCCCGGCGATCGTCGTCATCCCGGGCCTCATCGCGGCCGCCGTCGTCGGCAACCAGTTCGCGGACGGCACGCTGACGTACAACGACGCGATCCCGAAGCTCATCCAGATGTACCTGCCGACCGGCGTGCTCGGCGTCGCGGTGACCGGGCTCCTCGCCTCGTTCATGGCCGGCATGGCCGCCAACGTGTCCTCGTTCAACACGGTGTTCACGTACGACATCTGGCAGCGCTACGTGAAGCCGAACATGCCCGACGCGCACTACCTGCAGACCGGCCGCTGGGTCACCGTCGTCGGGGTCGTCGTCGGCATCGCGACCGCGTTCATCGCCGCCCAGGCGCAGAACATCATGACGTACATGCAGACGCTGTTCTCCTTCTTCAACGCGCCGCTGTTCGCCGTGTTCATCCTCGGTCTGCTGTGGAAGCGGATGACCACCCAGGGCGCGCTCTGGGGCTACATCCTCGGCATCGTGACGCCGACGATCACGTGGATCGCCTACCTGGTGAACCCGAAGCTGTTCGCGACCGGGACCGCCGAGACGCTCTACGGCGCGATCATCTCCTTCGTGACGGTGCTCATCGTCGGGTTCGTCGTGTCGATGTTCACGAAGCCGAAGGCCGAGAAGGACCTCAGCGGTCTGGTCTACGGCGTCGGCAAGATCGACCTGCACGGCGACTCGGTCGCGACCGACACCGCCTGGTACCGGTCGCCGGCGCTCCTCGGCACGGTCGCCCTCGTGCTCTGCGTCGTTCTCTACCTGCCGTTCCTCTGATCCGCTGTCCTGCGAAGGAGACCACACCCCATGAGTGACACCACCACCACCATGACGGACGAGCAGAAGGCCGCACTCGTCCGTTCCACCCGCCGCCTCGACCTGCGCCGCATCCTCGGCGGACTGTTCGTGCTCTACGGCGTCATCACGACCATCGTCGGCATCGTCAACTGGGACTCCGACCCGGTGAAGACCGGCGGCATCCACATCAACCTCTGGGTCGGGCTGTCGATGCTCGCCGGCGGGCTGCTCTTCTTCCTCTGGGACCGGCTCGCGCCCGTCCCGGCGGAGGACATCATCGGCCAGGCCGAGGCGGAGGAGCATCAGAAGGCCGCCGGCGAGGGCCGCGAGCTGGCCTGAGCCGCCGCGGGCTGCGCTTGGCTGCCTGACCCGCCGCGGGCTGCGCTTGGCTGCCTGACCCCGAACGACGAGGTCGCTGTCGTACGACAGCGACCTCGTCGTTCTTGCGAAACGGTTGCGGTCCGCTCGCGGTCGGGCCAGGTTGATCACATGCCGACCATGGTCTTCATCAACCTCCCCGTCGCCGACCTGGAGCGCTCGACCGCGTTCTACGAGGCGCTCGGGTACTCGATCAACCCGCAGTTCAGCGACGAGACGGCCGCGTGCGTGGTGATCAGCGACACCGTGTACGTGATGGCGATCACGCACGCGAGGTTCACGGACTTCACCGACAAGCCGATCTCGGACGGCTCGACGATCGAGGTGATCAACTCCCTCACGGCGGACTCGAAGGACGACGTCCACCGCATCGTCGACGCGGCTGTCGCGGCCGGCGGGACCGAGGACCGGCCGGAGATGGACCTCGGGTTCATGTACCAGCGGAGCTACCTCGACCCGGACGGGCACCGCTGGGAGCACGTGTGGATGGACATGCAGGCGGCGCAGGACGGCCCGCCTGCCGAGTGACGGTGGTGGCCGGTAGCATTTCGGCATGAACCACCAGGGGGAACCACAGCCGTCCGGGCCGATGCCGACCGGGCCGGTGCCGACCGGGCCGATGCCGACCGGGCCGGTGCAGTCCGCGCGGATGCAGTCCGTGCCGACGTGGGCGATCGTCGCCTTCGTCCTGATCGCGCTCGCGGGGGCGTGGGCGGTCGCGTTGCCGCTCTGGCTCTCGGGGCGTGGGCTCGGCACGCCGTTCGCCACGCTGTTCATCGTCGGGATGATGTTCACCCCGCTCGTGTCCGCCGCGCTCGTGCTCTTCCTGCTCGGACACCGTCGACCCCGCCCGGTGCTCCGCTTCCTCGGGGTCTGGCCCCTCCGACCGGTGGGCCGGACGATCTGGACGACGGTTGCCGCCTACCTCGGCGGACTGCTCCTCCCGGTGGCGGCGCTGGTCGTCGCCGCGCTCGCCGGGTGGTTCCCCGTCGACCTGGTCGGGTTCGGCGGCTTCCACGACGTGCTGCAGGCGCAGGGTCTCCGGAGCCTCCCGATGCCGATCGGGGTGCTCGTGACGCTGCAGCTCGCGCAGCTGCCGTTCGTCGCCTGCTTCAACGCGTTCGTCACCATCGGGGAGGAGATCGGCTGGCGCGGGTTCCTCGTCCCGGCGCTGGCACGGTTCGGCACCTGGCCCGCGCTCGTCGGCTCCGGTGTCGTGTGGGGGCTCTGGCACGCGCCGATCATCCTGCTCGGCTACAACTTCGGCCGGACCGACTGGCTCGGCGTGCTGTTCATGGTGATCGCGTGCGTGCTGCTCGGGATCGTGCTCGGGTGGCTGCGGCTCCGGACGGGCTCGGTGTGGCCCGCGGTGTTCGCGCATGCCGGGGTGAACGGTGCCGCCGGGGTCGGGGCGGTGGTGGCGGCCTCGGGCGTGGACGTCTCGAGTGTCCTCCGGAGTCCCCTCGGTGTGGCGGGGTGGATCGTGCTCGCCGTCGTGGTCCTCGTGCTCGTCCTCACCGGGGCGATCCGGCGCCGGGGCGACCTCGCGCCGCCGCCGACGACACCGTCCACTCCGGCCGATCACGCGGTGTCCTGACCGTTCCGTCCGTTCCTTGGGTACCCCTAGGGGGTATGGTGGGTGGCATGGACCAGCGCGACGACCACGAGGACCGGAAGACGATCGTCCAGGACGCGTCGGACCAACCCGGGCACGTCGACGGCGGCGAACACGCGCACCACGACCACGCCGGGCACGACATGGCGGGGCACGACCACGCCGGGCACGACATGGCGGGGCACGACCACGCCGGGCACGATGCGCACGCCGAGCACGGCGGCCACGGCCACATGCACCACGGGCACGGCGGGCACGGCGACCACGCCGCGATGTTCCGCGACCGGTTCTGGTGGAGCCTCGTGCTCGCCGTCCCGGTCGTCGCGTTCAGCACGATGTTCGCCGACATCCTGCACTACCCGCTGCCCGACGCCGCCTGGGCCGGCTGGGTCTCGCCGGTGCTCGGCACGGTGCTGTTCCTCTACGGCGGCTGGCCGTTCCTGACCGGCGGTTGGTCCGAGGCCCGCACGAAGCACCCCGGGATGATGCTCCTCATCGGGATGGCGATCGTCGTGGCGTTCGTCGCCTCGTGGATCACCAGCCTCGGGCTCTTCGGGCTCGATCTCGACTTCTGGTGGGAGCTCGCACTCCTCATCGTGATCATGCTGCTCGGGCACTGGATCGAGATGCGTGCCATGGGCGTCGCCTCGAGTGCCCTGGACGCGCTGGCGGCGCTGCTGCCCGACGAGGCCGAGGTGATCGACGACGGCGGTGACGTGTCCCGGGTGCCGGTGTCGAGCCTCCAGGTCGGACAGACCGTCGTGATCCGACCCGGCGGACGTGTCCCCGCTGACGGCGAGGTCGTCGACGGCCGCGCGCAGGTCGACGAGTCGATGATCACGGGGGAGTCCGTCGCCGTCGAGCGAGCCGCGGGCGACCGCGTCGTCGCGGGCACCGTCGCGACCGACAGCTCGATCCGCGTCCGGATCACCGCGACCGGGGACGACACCGCGCTCTCCGGGATCCAGCGGATGGTGGCCGAGGCGCAGGCATCGTCGTCGCGGACGCAGGTGCTCGCCGACCGGGCCGCGGCACTCCTCTTCTACTTCGCCACCGGGGCGGCGATCATCACGTTCGTGGTGTGGATCCTCCTCGGCAGCCCCACCGAGGCGATCACCCGCACGGTCACGGTGCTGATCATCGCCTGCCCGCACGCCCTCGGGCTCGCGATCCCGCTCGTCGTGGCGATCTCGACCGAGCGTGCCGCCAAGGCCGGGATCCTCGTGAAGGACCGGCTCGCCCTCGAGCGGATGCGCGGCATCGACACCGTCGTGTTCGACAAGACCGGCACCCTGACGACCGGCTCGCCCGAGGTCGTGGACACGATCGGCGACGACGCGGTCCTCGGGCTCGCGGCCGCTGCCGAGCGGGACAGCGAACACCCGGTCGCCAGGGCGGTCGTCGCCGCGGCTGCTGACCGTGGGATCGCGGTGCCGTCCGACGTCGACGACACCGGATCGGTGCCCGGTCGTGGCGTCAGCGCGACCGTCGCCGGCCAGCGGATCGAGGTCGGCGGGCCCGCGATGCTCCGGGAGAGCGGCGCCGTGATGCCGGACGACTTCGCCGAGCGGGTCGACGGCTGGCGTGCTGACGGCGCCGCGGTCATCGTCGCCGTGGTGGACGGCACGGTCCGTGCGGCGTTCGCCGTGCGCGACGCCGTGCGCCCGGAGTCGGCGGAGGCCGTCCGTGCCCTGCACGACCGCGGGATCCGGGTCGCGATGGTCACCGGCGACGCGCAGCAGGTCGCCGACGCCGTCGCCCGGGAACTCGGCATCGACGAGGTCCGCGCCGAGGTGCTCCCCGAGGACAAGGACGGTGAGGTCGCTCGGCTGCAGGAGTCGGGTGCCGTCGTGGCGATGGTCGGCGACGGCGTGAACGACGCGCCGGCGCTCGCCCGGGCCGACGTCGGCATCGCGATCGGCGCCGGGACGGACGTCGCGGTGCAGAGCGCGGGCGTCGTGCTCGCGTCGAACGACCCGCGCCGGGTGCTGACCGTGATCGACCTGTCCCGCGCGACCTACCGGAAGATGGTGCAGAACCTCGTCTGGGCGACCGGGTACAACGTGCTGTCGGTGCCCCTCGCGGCCGGGGTGCTCGCCGGGGTCGGGTTCGTGCTGTCGCCCGCCGTCGGCGCGGTCCTGATGAGCCTGTCGACGGTGATCGTCAGCCTGAACGCCCAGCTGCTCCGCCGCTTCCGCGCCTGACGCGGGCGCGCGCGCGCCCGGGCGCGCCCGCGGGTGCCCCAGGCGGGCGTGAGATCGCACTTCGTGTCGGATCGATCACGACGAACCGACACGAAATGCGATCTCACCGAGGTGTGCCCGTGGCCGGCGTCGCCGCGTGGGGCGCGGTGTCGGTGCGGGGCGGCAGGATGGGGGCGTGAGTGAATTGGTGACCGGGGACGACGGCCTCGCCCGACCCGTGTGGGCGTCGACGGACCCGATGCTCCGCGAGTACTACGACACCGAGTGGGGCATGCCGGTGCGTGACGAGCGTGGTGTGTTCGAACGGCTCTCGCTCGAGGCGTTCCAGTCCGGGCTGTCCTGGCGGACGATCCTCGCCAAGCGCCCCGCGTTCCGGCTCGCCTTCGCGGACTTCGACGCGGACACCGTCGCCGGCTTCGGTGAGGACGACGTCGCCCGGCTGATGGCCGACGCCGGCATCGTCCGCAACCGGGCGAAGATCCTCGCGACGATCACGAACGCCAACGCGACCGTCGCCCTGCGGGACGACGGCGGACTGTCGGAGTTCGTGTGGTCGTTCCGGCCGGCGACGACCCCGGAGCCCGTCACGTACGCCGACGTCCCGACCAAGAGCGACGAGTCGGTCGCGCTGTCGAAGGCGCTCCGGAAGCGCGGGTTCGCCTTCGTCGGGCCGACCACGATGTACGCGCTGATGGAAGCGCTCGGCATCGTCGACACCCACCTGGTCGGCAGTCACCGCCGAGGCACGTCGGGTGTCTGGGCGTAGCACCTCGGGCGTCTGGGCGTAGCGTCGCGCCCATGACCAACGAGCACCAGGACCCGCGGACCACCCCGAACCCGCGTGTGACACCGGTCACCCCGGTCGACGCCGAGCACGTGGACGTCCCGATCGACGTCGACGTCCCGGCGCCCGACGCCCTCGCCGAGGACGCCACCGTCCCGGAGCACGACCCGGCCGAGGTCCGGATCGCGTTCCTGCTCTTCCCGGACGTCACCCAGCTCGACCTGACCGGTCCGGCGCAGGTGCTCAGCCGCGTCCCGGGAGCACGCGTGCAGTACGTCGCCGCGACGCTCGACCCGGTGCCGACCGACTGCGGGTTCTCGATCGTGCCGACGGCGACCTTCGCAGACGCCGACCCCGCGGACGTCCTCGTCGTGCCGGGTGGGGACGGGGCCTTCGACGCGATGCTCGACCCCGTGGTGATCGACTTCGTCCGGCGGGAAGCCGAGCGTGCGACCTGGGTCACGTCGGTGTGCACGGGGGCGTTCGTGCTCGGTGCCGCGGGTCTCCTCGCGGGCAAGCGTGCGACGACGCACTGGGCCTCGAAGCCGATGCTGGCCGCCTTCGGTGCGACGACCGTGGACGAGCGGATCGTCGACGACGGGTCGATCGTCACCGCGGCCGGGGTGAGCGCCGGCATCGACATGGCGCTCTGGTTCGCTGCCGAGCTCGCCGGTCAGCCCGCGGCGGAGCGCATCCAGCTGTACATCGAGTACGACCCGCAGCCGCCGTTCGACGCCGGGTCCGCCGACCGCGCGGACGCCAGGGGCGTCGCGGAGGCACGTGCAGCCGCCGAGGACGCCCGGGGCGACCGGGTCGCACGGGCAGCGGCCGCGATCATGCGCTGACCGCTCGGGCAGCACGGCACCGCGCAGGGGAGCTCAGGCCAGCGGCAGCTTCATCTGCACGGCCGTGACGCCGTAGCCGAGGCGCTCGTAGAGCTCCTGCGCACCGGCGTTGTAGCCGAAGACGTTCAGCCCGATGCTCGTCGCGCCCTCGTCCTTCGCGATCCGGTGCCCGGCCTCGAGCGCCCGCCGCGCGTGTCCCTGCCGACGGTGTGCCGCGTCGATCTCCACGTTGAACACCCACCAGTCGGCGCTGCCCGGCGTGAACGGCCCGATCCAGAGGTACCCGACCACGGTGTCCGCGCCGTCGACGACGTCCCACACGTGGTGCCCGTCGAGCGGCGTACCGCCCGGGAACCACGTGTCGAGGGACTGCTGCTTGTTGGCCTCGGCCTGCTCGCGGGTCTCACCCGCGACCATCCGGGACTCCACGTACTCGGCCATCGTCGTGTCGAGCCAGGCCGGCAGCCGGTCGGCCGGCATCGTGACGAGACGGGTCGCCGTCACCGGTTCCCCTTCGACCCGCGGCTCGGCTTCCCGCGCATCTTCCCGCGCCCGGGCTTGGGGCTCTTGCTGCTCTTGGAGCCCTTGCCCGAACCGGACTTCGCGCCCCCGGGGGACTTCGCCTTGGCCTTGCCCCCGGCGGCATCGCCCTTGCCGGTGCCCTTCGAGCCGGACGCGCCCTTCGACCCGGACGCGCCCTTCGACCCGGCACCGGCCGTGGACCCGCCACGTGCCGACGGCGAGCCGTCGTCGGGGTCGCGATCCGGGCCTCCCGTCTGCCGTGAACTGTTGGCGGTCCTGCCACGCACCACGCCGATGAACTCCTCGGTGAGCTCGGACGCGTCCTCGTCCCGCCAGACCAGCGCAACGCGCGTGCCGGGGGAGTCGGCGAGCGGACGGGCCACCAGGTCCTTGCGGCTGGCCTTCCGGAACAGTGACTGGGGGAGGACGACCACGCCGACGTTCGCCTCGACGAGGTCCAGCGCACCGTCGACGTCTGCCGGGACGGGGCCCGCGTCGATGACGTGCACGTCCGCGAGGTCCGTCGCGGTCAGCTCGGACGACTTCGCCAGCGCCGAGTCCTTCGGGGTCGCCACGACCGCGGTCTCGGTCCAGAGCGGGATCGCGTTGTGGTCCTCGGAGACGGGGACCCGCGCGAAGACCATGTCGACGTCGCCGGCGAGGGCATCGTCGACGTCACCCTGGCCGATCGGACGGAGCAGGAGCTCGACGGAGGGGAAGCGGTCACGCCACACCCGAGCCCACTTGGCCGGGGACACCCCGGGCACGAAGGCGATGGTCAGTGCCGCGGTCATGCAACCGAGCATAGGGGCCGTACTCTGGTCACCATGGCGCAGGAACAGACGATGAAGCCCGAGACGGCCGCGAAGAAGCTCGGGATCCTCCTGTCGGCCGCTCCGGAGTCCTTCCGCGACGCGCCCGTCACGCGGACCGCGTTCGAGGAACTGCGGACCCAGCCGCCGGCATGGCTCGAGGACCTCCGTCGCGACGGCCCGCACCCGCGACCCGTCGTCGCGCAGAAGCTCGGCGTGTCCATCTCCGGCCTGAGCCGTTCCGGGATCGAAGAAGCCCTGACCACGGCCCAGATCAAGGACCTGCTCGTCGAGAAGCCCGAGTGGCTCGTGCAGGAGCGCGCCACGCAGGCCGCCGTGCACGCGGAGAACGCCCGCGTGAAGCAGGAACGCGCCGCGAAGGCCGCTGCCCGCGCCGAGGGCTGACCCGCCCCGACCCATCCACCCCGGACGCACCGAGGACCGCCCGTGCACGAGACCGTCGCCGACGCCATGCTCGTCGTGCCGCAGTTCGCGTCCGTGTGCTGCATCGTCGGCGACCGGTACCGCCCGCGCCCCGGGGTGATCGTCCCCGCCGCGGTGATGCTCGTCGCGATGGTCATGCCGGTGGTGCACGCCGGCGCGTCGTGGACGCTGCTGGCGGCGACGGTGCTGCTGCTCCTCGCCCCGCTGCCCGTGATGCGCCGTCGTCGCGCCGACGGTCGTCGTGCCGAGCCGATGGACGTGCACCGGGCGCTCTCGTCGGTCGTGATGGCCGGGATGCTCCTGATGGGACACGCGACCGGGCTCGCCGACGGGCACGCCGGACACGGGATCGCGTTGACCGCGGTGCTCGGCGGCGGCGTGATCGGGTACTGCGCGTTCAGCGGGTGGCTGCTCCGGTACGAGTGGGCGCGCGAGGACCGGCGGGCGGTCCGGAGCGGCGAGGTGTTCGCGATGACGGTCGCCGTGATCGGGATGACGCTCGCGATGTAGGACAGGTGCGGGGCTGCGGCGCGGGTCGGCGGTGCGGGTCGGGCGCCGTGCGCTGAGCGTCGAGTGCGCAGTAGTGGCGGTGTTCCTCCACGGAGCGGCACCACTTCTGCGCACTCGACGGCCCCGGCGGCCCCGGCGGCCCCGGCGGCCCCGGCTGGCCCGGCGGGCCACGGCGGCCCGGCGGCCCGGCGGCCCCGGCGGGCCCGGCGCCCGACCCGCGCGCTACGGTGGTCGCGTGACCGACCGCCCCGTCCGCCGTCCCGATCCGGCCCCGCGCCTCGACGAGGTCGACGAGCGGATCCTCTGGACCCTCGCGGCTGACGCCCGGATGCCGAACAACCGGCTGGCCGCCGCGGTCGGGATCGCCCCGTCGACGTGCCTGGCGCGGGTGCGGGCACTCGAGGACGCCGGCGTGATCCGGGGCTACCGCGCGGACGTCGACGTCGCCCGGCTCGGGTTCTCGATCGAGGCGATGGTGTCCGTCCGCGTGCACGCCGCCGCCCGGCACGAGCTCCGGGAGTTCGCCAAGCGGCTGCTCCGCGTTCCCGTCGTGCTCGACGTGTCGTTCCTGGCGGGGGACAAGGACTTCCTCGTGCACATCGCGTGCACGTCGACCGAGCAGCTCCGGGACTTCGTCGCCGACGAGCTCAGCGGGGACCCGTCCGTCGCGACGACGCAGACGAACATCGTGTTCGAGCGGCTCGTGGCGGACCGGGAGCGGCAGGCGCGCTCCTACGACGAACTCCGGCGCTGGCGCGCCTGACGCTCCGCGCGGAGCCCCGCCCGCAGCCTGCCGTTGCCCCGCCCGCGGCCTTCCCGCAGCCCTGCCCGCAGCCCCGCCCGTGGGTGGTGATTTCGTGCGTAGTCGGCTGTTTCTTTCGAGCAGGTACGCGGGAAACCACTTCCCAGCGCGAGCGTGATGGGAAGGAACGCGCATGCCGGCTCGGAACGAGCAGCGCGGACGGGAGGCTCGGCTCCGCTCCGCCCCGCGGCCCGCGCCCGGCGCTCGGCTCGGCCCCGCCCGCACGCAGCCCCGAGCCACCGCCCGCGGCGCAGCCCCGAGCCCCTGCCCGCGCCCGCCGCTCAGCGCGTCCGGGTCATCGGGAGGTGCGGGATCCCGTCCTCGAGGAAGTCGTCGCCCGAACGCACGAACCCGAACCGGCCGTACCACTGCTCGAGGTGCGCCTGCGCGTCGATGTGCACGACGGGGGAGCGGGTCTCGGCGATCGCGGCCTCCATCAGGCTCGCCGCCAGTCCGGCGCCGCGGGCGTGCGCGGCGGTCGCGACCCGGCCGATGCGCTCGCTGCCGTCGGGCTCGCGGAGGAGCCGGAGCGTCGCGTCGACCGAGCCCTCGCCGGCCCAGAACTGGACGGTGCCCGGCTCCAGGTCACGGCCGTCGATGTCCGGGTACGCGCACCCCTGCTCGACGACGAAGACGTCCTGACGCAGCCGGAGGACCTCGTGCAGGGTGACGACGTCGAGGTTGCGAGTTGGGGCGCTGAAGATCGAGGGCATGCCGCTGGTTCCTGACGGTTTCGTGGGAGAGCTGGTGCGCGATCGCCGCGAGGGGCGTACCGTGCCGATCAACCACTCTACGTGCGCAGCCAGACCAGGAGGTGAGCGCATGGACAAGCCGTTGCGCGCACCCTGGCGCGCTGCGATCCGGTACGCCTTGCTGGGCACCGGGGTGAGCGCCGCCGGTGTGCTGCTCTCGCTCACGTTCGGCGTGCACGCCGCCTCCGCAGCCGAGGCGCCGGCATCGTCCACGTCGCAGTCGTCGCACTCGTCCGGCCTCGTCGGCGGGATCGCCCGCGGTCTCGGGGACACCGTCCACGGAGTCGCCGGAGGAGTCGGACAGGTCGTCGGCGGAGTCGTCGACCCGGTGCGCGACGCCGTCCGTCCGGCGGCCCCCGCCCCCGCTCAGGCAGCGCCGGCCCCGGCAGCGCCCGCTGCACACGTGCCCGCTCCCGCCGCCCCCGCTGCGCCGGCTGCACACACGCCCGCTCCGGCAGCGCCTGCGCCAGCGGCTGCCGCGCCCACGCGCCCCGCCCCGGCATCGCCCGCTCCGGCACCGCAGCCGTCGAGCACGACGCCCGCGACGACCCCGGTGTCCACGACCCCCGCAGCCCCGACCACCTCGGCCCCCGCGACCGCCGCCCAGCCGACGGAACCGGCCACGGCGACGGCCCCGACCACCCCTGCGACGGCCTCCGGCGAGACGGCGGCGAGCACGGCCTCCAGTCCGCTGCTCGGCACCGTCGCAACCGTGCTCCGCCCCGTCACCGGGACGGTCCAGGGGCTCACCGGCGCACGTCCGGTCACGACCGTCGTCAGCACGCTCGACCACGTGGTCGGGGCGCTGCCGGTCGTCGGGACCGTGCTCGGGGACGACACCCTCGGCACCGTGACGGCACCCGTCACCGGGCTGTTCGACGACACCCTCGGCGGCGTCGGGACCGTGGTGGGGACGGTTCCGGGGATCGTCGACGGCTCGTCGCCGCCGCCGCTCGTGACCCTGCCTGGAGGCTCGGCACCCCTCCCACAGACACCCCTGCCCACGGTGGGTGGCGGGTCCGCCGCCGTGGCCGGTCCGGGTGCGTCCGTGACGCTCGGTGCCGTGGCGTCCGGCGTGGCGGAGACTCCGACGACCGTCGCTGCGGCTCATCCGAGCGCTGCGGCGACGATCGCGGGCAACCACCCGGCGCCCGTCGTCTCGGCGTCCGCCGTGCGCGCCACGTCGTCGTCGGCAGCGCCGGAGTCGGCGTCGCTCGGCGGTGCAGCCCTGCTGCTGCCGGACGGCCGTACCCCCGGAGACTCGCCGCTCGGTGGCGGCTCCGGTTCCGGACTCACCGGCAGCACCTCGACCTCCGGCTCGGCCGGCGCGGGTGTCATCGGCACCGTCGGCGTCAGCGCCGACCAGGACCCCCTCGCCGCGGGGACACGCGGCACCATCGCCGACGACGCCGTCCCGGCGTCCGCAACCGGCGACCACGACGTCGCTCCTGACTGAGATCGGTGCACCTGCCCCCACGGCAGGAAGCGCACCACCGGCCGCGACCGCGGTCGGGAACATCTCGATCAGGAGTGATGACCATGAACAAGTACGTCTCCAGAGGGCTGTGGTTCGCCCTCTTCGTCGGTGGCCTGACGCTCGGAGGTGCTGCTGCGGCGAACGCGGCGACGACCTCCGGGGCTGACGGCACCGTGTCCGGGACCCAGGTGGCGCCGTCTGTCGACGCACCCGTGTCCGTCGCCGGGAACGCGCTCGGCCTGCTCGGCGACGCGGTGTCGTCGGCGGTGTCGGCGCCGGCTGCTCCGGCTGCTGCTCCGGCTGCTGCTCCCGCTGCTGCACCCGCTGCTGCCGCTCCCGCTGCTCCGACCACCTCGGGGGCGGACGGTGTCGCGTCGGGGACCCAGGCGGTCCCTTCCGTGAGTGCGCCCGTGGCCGTCGGGGGCAACGCCGTCGCGGTGGGTGGTGACGCGGCGTCGACCTCGTCGGCGCCTGCGGCTGCCGCGCCTGCTGCTGCGGCGCCTGCTGCTGCGGCGCCTGCCGCTCCGGCTGCTGCGCCTGCGGCCCCGGCCACGTCCGGTGCGGACGGGGTCGCTTCCGGGACCCAGGTCGCCGGCGATGTGGCCGCGCCGGTCGACGTCTCCGGCAACGCGGTGTCGGTCGGTGGTGACGCCGTCGCGGCGTCGCCGGCACCGGCTGCCACTGCGCCTGCCGCTGACGCTCCCGCAGCTCCGGCTGCTGCTGCACCGACGACGTCCGGGTCGGACGGCACCGCCTCGGGGACGCAGGTCGTCCCCACGGTGTCGGTCCCGGTGACGATCGCCGGCAACGGGATCGCGCTGCTCGGGGACGGGACCTCGACTGGGACCTCCACGGCGGCTCCGGCCGCTCCGGCGGCTGCGTCGGGCGGATCCACGTCGGGCGGTTCCACGTCGGGCGCTGACGGCACGGCGTCCGGCACCCAGGTGTCGCCGCTCGTCTCGATCCCGGTGACGATCTCCGGCAACGGGATCGGTCTCCTCGGCGATGCGAGCTCCACCGGCTCGTCGTCCGCCAGCGCTCCTGCCGCTCCCTCCGTGGGTGACTCCTCGACGACCTCCGGGTCGGACGGGATCGCTTCGGGCACCCAGCTGACGCCGGCCGTCTCCCTGCCGGTGACGGTCTCGGGGAACGGGATCGGTCTCGTCGGTGACGGGACCAGCTCGGGCTCGGCCACGACGGTCCCGGTGACGGGTACCGGCACGGGTACGGGCACGTCGGCCGGCACCGCTGGTTCGACGGATGGTTCGGATGGTGTCGCTGCTGGCACGCAGGTGTCGCCGGTGGTCTCGCTGCCGGTGACGATCGGTGGGAACGGGATCGGTCTCGTCGGTGACGGGACCAGCTCGGGCTCGGCCACGACGGTCCCGGTGACGGGTACCGGCACGGGTACGGGCACGTCGGCCGGCACCGCTGGTTCGACGGATGGTTCGGATGGTGTCGCTGCTGGCACGCAGGTGTCGCCGGTGGTCTCGCTGCCGGTGACGATCGGTGGGAACGGGATCGGTCTCGTCGGTGACGGGTCCAGCTCGGGTTCGGCCACGACGGTCCCGGTGACGGGCACGGGTACGGCGGGTAGCACCTCCGGTGACGGTGGTCTCCTCTCCGGGACGCAGATCGTGCCCGTGATCGGGCTGCCGATCACCATCGGTGGGAACGGCATCGGCATCATCGGTGACGGGACCAGCACCGGGACGACCACGACGCCCGGTGACGGCACGACGCCTGGTGACGGCACCGACCCCGGTGACGGTACGACCCCTGGTGACGGCACCGACCCCGGTGACGGCACGACCCCCGGTGACGGTGGCTCGACCCCCGGTGACACGACCACCCCGGTCGGTGATGGCGGCTCCGGCTCGATCGTCACGGCGGACGTCGTGACCACCGCCGGCACGACGGGCGTCACCGCGACGACCGCTGTCGCCGCACAGGTGTCGACCCTGGCCGCTCGTGCAGCGGCGACCGCAGCGACCAGCACGCCCGCCGGTCTCGCGTACACCGGGGCGACCTCGCCGGTCCTGCCCGCGGTGTTCGCACTGCTGCTGCTCCTCGCCGGCGCCGGGACGCTCGTCCTCCGACACCGCCGCTGAGCACGGTCCACGCTGAGGGGCACCGGTCCGCCGGTGCCCCTCAGACCCACGCCTGGGAAGGAGCAGGACAGTGTCTGGGTGACGGTGATGGTGATGCTGTGAACAGCGGAAGCGCTCCGGCAGGCGCCCGGGAGCCGCGGAGCAGGACGATGAACCGTGTTCACCGCGCTCCTCCGCCTGCCGATCGTCTCCCCGGCCGTGCTGGTCCCCGTCGACGTGGTCGCGGGACTCCTCGTGCTCTGGGTGCTCGTCGGTCGTCGTCGCGGCGTCCTCGCCCGTGCCACGGGCCTCCTGGCGGGGGCGGCGCTCGGCCTCGTCGTGATCTGGTGGCTCGGCGACGTCCGGGACGAGTTCGGCGTCGACTTCACGCCGGTGACCCGGATGTGGCTGACGTTCGCCAGCGGAGCGCTGGGGCTCTGCGCCGTCGTCGCCGTGCAGACGCTGCGGAGCGCGCAGAGCGCGCAGAGTGCGCAGAGCGCGCAGAGCGCGCAGAGTGCGCAGAGCGCGCAGAGCGTGCGTGGCCGCGGCTTCCTGTCCGACGCACCGGAGCCCCGCCGCGCGGTCCGACGCCGCCTGTCCACCGCGATCGGAGCCACCGCGGTCGTCGCGCTCGCCGCCGGGCTGGGCGTGAACGTCGACTTCGGCGCCTACCGGACGATCGGGCAGGTCGTGACCACGAACCCGTACCCGGCAGGGACCCTCGGGCACGAACACGCCGTGTCGGCCACCCCGCAGACCGTGGACACCGCAGCGTGGAGGGCGCCCGCCGGGATGCCCCGTCGCGGTAGGACCCTGTCGGTGCGGATCCCCGGCACGGTGTCGCACTTCCGCGCACGGAGGGCGGTGGTGTGGTTGCCGCCCGCGGCGCTGACCACGGACCCGCCGACGCTCCCGGTGCTGATCGCGCTGTCCGGGCAGCCCGGGCAGCCTGCGGACATGTTCCAGTCGGGCGATCTCGGCCGCACCCTCGGCGCGTACGCCAGCGCGCACCGGGGTCTCGCGCCGATCGTCGTCGCACCCGACCAGCTCGGCGCACCGGGGCGGAACCCGATGTGCGTGGACTCACGGGGTCTCGGGCGCAGCGCGACCTACGTGATGACCGACACGGTGCACTGGATCAGGACACACCTCGACGTGGCGTCGACGCCGGCCGGGTGGGGGATCGCCGGGTTCTCCGAGGGGGCCACCTGCGCGATGCAGTTCTCGACCGGACACCCCGAGGTCTTCGGCACGGCACTGGCGATCTCGAGCGAGCTCGCACCACGGAACGGCTCGGAGCACCACACTGTGCAGGTGGGGTTCAACGGATCCGAGGACGCGTACCGTGCGGCGGCACCGATCGCCACCATGCACCGGCACGGCCCCTACCGCGACCACCTCACCGTGTTCGGGTTCGGGCAGGACGACGCGCCGTACCGGGCGTCGACGACCGCGCTCCGCGCCGCAGCCGTGCGCGCGGGCATGCAGACGGCGCTCGTCGTGTCCCCGGGGTCGGCGCACGACTGGAACACCGTGCGGTACGTGCTCGCGCACGGGCTGCCGCCGGTCCTCGCGCACCTCGGCCTCCCCGCGACGGCGGGCCCCCGGTGACCCGCGACGGCGGACGCCCGGTGACCCGCGACGGCGGGCCCCCGGTGACCCGCGACGAGCGCCGCGCAGCGACGCGCAGCTCCGCCGGCGCCACGGTCACCCGCACCCTCCGTCGGTACCCCGTCACCGCCGTGATCGTCGCCCTCGTGGTCGCCACCTCCGCCGTGGGCATCGTGATGCGGGTGTCGCACGCGACGAGCACCACGGAGTCCTTCGGCCCGCTCCGGGTCTTCGCGGTCTCGACGGGTGCCGCCGCGCTCCTCCTCACCCTCGCCGGGGTCGTCGTGCTCGTCGGTGCGTCCGAGCGCCTGATGGGGTCGTGGCGGACGGCGGTCGCGTTCGTCCTGACGACCGTCGTCGGCACCGGGCTCGGTGCGCTGAGCGCGTTCGTCGACCTGGACGGCCGGGACGTCGGAGCGCTGCTCCTCGGACGGGCGACGAGCTTCGACCCGTGGACGGCGGTCGTCGGGACCGTCGCCACCGCGAGCGCCTTCGCCGGTCCGCTGTGGCGCCGCCGGATCCGGGTGAACACCCTGGCGGTCGTCGCAGCGCTCTTCCTCTACGCCGGGCACGCGTCCGACCTGTACGCGGTGCTCGCGGCGGGGGCCGGGTGGGCGCTCGGCGAGCTGCTCCGCCGGACGCCGAAGCGCACCGGGTGGACGCGGAGCTCCCACCGGGAGACGCGGGTGCTCCTCGGCACCGTCGTGCTGGTGTCGGCGATCGGCCCGGTGATCGCCCTGGTGTCCCGGGCCCGGGTCGGGATCCTCGCGCCGATCGCGGCGGTCGTCGGCTCCGGCCCGGTGACGCCGGTCTCCGGCTGCACGTCCGACACCGCCGGCGCGGTGGCGAGGACCTCGGGGGAGTGCCTGCGCGGCCTCCTCGCGTACCGCGCGACGGACCCGTGGACGCTGCTCCTCGCGGTCCCCCCGCTCCTCGTCCTCGTCGTCGGTGGGCTCGGGCTCTTCCGCGGCAGCCGGTTCGCCGTCTGGCTCGTGGTGGTCGTCGACACGGTCACGGCCGTCGCTGCCGCCGTCACGTACGGTGCGGTGCAGGGGCGGCTGCAGGGCGTCGAGGACCGGTTCCTCGTCACGCTCTCGATCGCCGCGTCCGTCGTCGTCCCCCTCGCGACCGCCGTCGTGCTGGTCGTCCTGCGGCGGTCGTTCACCGTGCTCCCGACCCGGCGCCGGGTCGCCGGGTTCGCGGTGGTCGTCCTCGTCGCGGCCGGCGTCCTCGTCGCCGCGATGCTGGTCGTCGCGGACGCCTCGCCGACCCGTGTCGAAGACCCCTGGCGGATCGTCGTCGCCGCGCTCGGCCCCGTCGCACCGGTCACGTTCTGGGAGCAGGTGCCGGCGCTCGACCCCGGCCTGCGGTTCACCCTCGGGATCGCCGGCCCGCTGCTCTGGCTCGTCGTCGCCATCGCCGCGATCCGGCCCACCGGAGCGGCGCCGCAGGACACGGACGCCGACGGCACCCGCGCGGCGCGCGACCGCGCCCGTGCCCTCCTGACCGCAGGCGGTGGCGACACCTTCGGGTGGATGACGACGTGGCGCGGCAACGCGTACTGGTTCGCCGAGGACGGCCGGGCGGGGGTCGCGTACCGACGGAACGGCACCGTCGCCGTGACGCTCGGTGGTCCCTTCGGCTACGACGACGCGCGGGTCCCGGCGCTCGCCGCCTTCGCCCGTCACTGCGACGACAACGGCTGGACGCCGGTGTTCTACGGCGTCGACGAGGCGGTCGCCTCGCCGCTGCGCGCACTCGGCTGGGGAACGCTGCCCGTCGCGGAGGACGCCGACTTCGACCCCCGCGACTGGACGACCAGCGGCAAGAAGAAGCAGGACGTCCGCACCTCGGTGAACCGCGCCGCGCGCGAGGGGACCACCGCGACGTGGGCGAGCTGGCAGGACCTGCCGGCGGCGACGACGCGGCAGATCGAGGCGATCTCGGAGGAGTGGGTCGCGGACCGCGAGCTCCCGGAGATGGGCTTCACCCTCGGCGGGGTCGACGAGATGCGGGACCCCGCGGTCCGCACGCTGGTGGCGCAGGACTCCGGTGGCACGGTCCTCGCCGTCACGAGCTGGCTGCCCTCGTACCGCCAGGGACGGGTGGTCGGCTGGACCCTCGACGTGATGCGGCGGACGGGCGCGGCACCGAACGGCGTCATGGAGTTCCTCGTCGCGAGCGCCGCCGACCGGATGCGCACCGACGGGATCGAACGGCTCAGCCTCTCCGCGGCACCCCTCGCGCAGGCACCCCCCGCGCCGGCGCCCCAGGCGCAGGCGCAGGCGCAGGCGACCGATGGCGTGCAGACCCTCCTCGACCTCGTGGGCGGTGTGCTCGAGCCGGTCTACGGGTTCCGCTCGCTCCTCCGGTTCAAGCTGAAGTTCGGCCCGGAGCTGCACCCGCTGGTGCTCGCGTACCCGGATCCGGTCGCGCTCCCGGCGATCGGCGTCGCGGTCGTCCGCGCGTACCTCCCCGACCTGTCCCTCCGACAGGCGGTGGCCCTGGCGCGCGGCCGGAACGCATGACGGTTCGTGACCCCGGCAGCGCCGCCGTCGCACGCCTGGGGTATCGTTCCGGGTACGCAAGCGCTCCGGGGTCGGTGTAATTCCGAACCGGTGGTGACAGTCCACGAGCGTCGGACGGGTGAACTCCCGGCCGGTGCTGACTCGGTGAAACTCCGGGACCGACGGTGAGAGTCCGGATGGGAGGCGCGCTGGCGGAAGGCACGACCGAACCCGGAGGTCCATCACGGATCCCGGACCGGGCGTTCCTGCCGCTCTGCCGACGACCGTCGTGCACACCCGGAGTCCCGTTGAGAGGACACCAGTGTTCACCGGCATCATCGAGGAACTCGGCACCGTCACCGCCGTCGACCAGCGCGGCGACTCCGTCGCGCTCACCATCCGTGGCCCGCTCGTGGTCGCGGACGCGCAGCACGGCGACTCGATCGCGACGAGCGGCGTCTGCCTCACCGTCGTCGAGCAGACCCCGGACACCTTCACGGCGTTCGTGATGAAGCAGACGCTCGACATGAGCGCGCACGGCTCCCTCCGCGTGGGGGACCCGGTCAACCTCGAGCGCGCAGCCTCCGTCGGCGACCGACTCGGTGGCCACATCGTCCAGGGGCACGTCGACGGCACCGCGACGGTGCTCGAGACCGCGGACGGCGACGGGTGGCGCCGGGTCCGGTTCGCGCTCACGCCGGAGCTCAGCCCCCTCGTCGTCGACAAGGGCTCGATCGCGCTCGACGGCGTCTCGCTCACGGTGAGCGCCGTCTCCACCGAGACGACCGCCCCGTCGGACGCCTGGTTCGAGGTCAACCTGATCCCGGAGACCCTCGCGGCGACGACGCTCGGCGACCGCGTCCCGGGCGACCGGGTCAACGTCGAGACCGACGTCCTCGCCCGGCACGTCCGGCGGATGCTGCGGCTCGACGCCGCCGCGCAGGTCCTGGAAGACAGCCTGGAGGCCCGGTGATGGTCGCCGAGACACGGCACGTCGACGACGTGGCGACTCCGGTGCCCGGTGTCGGCCACGAGTACGCCCCGGCACGCGTCCAGGGTCTGGCGAGCATCGACGACGCCGTCGCCGCCATCGCCGCCGGGCGTCCCGTGATCGTCGCCGACGACGAGGACCGTGAGAACGAGGGCGACGTGATCCTCTCGGCCGAGCTCGCCTCCCCGGAGTGGATCGCCTGGACCGTCGCGCACTCGTCCGGGTTCATCTGCGCCCCGGTGAGCGCGGCGATCGCCGACGCGCTGGACCTCCCGCCGATGGTCGAGACCAACGAGGACCCCCGCGGCACCGCCTACACCGTCACGGTCGACGCCGCGGCCGGGATCACGACGGGCATCAGCGCGCACGACCGTGCCCGGACGCTCCGGGTCCTCGCCGACCCGACGTCGGTCCGCGCCGACCTGCACCGTCCCGGGCACGTCGTCCCGCTGCGGGCGCGCCCCGGCGGCGTCCGCGAACGCGCGGGCCACACCGAAGCCGCGATCGAGCTCGTCACGGCAGCCGGGCTCCGTCCGGCCGCCGCGATCTGCGAGATCGTCGACGAGGACGGCAGCATGATGCGTCTGCCGCGCCTCGTCGAACTCGGGGCACGCGCCGGCGTGCCCGTCATCACCATCGCCGCACTCGTCGAGTGGCTCGACGCGGCAGACCGGGCGGCGACGGACGTCGCCCCCACGGAAGGAACAGCACGATGAGCGGAGCAGGCGCGGCAGACCGCGACCAGGTCGACGGCAGCGGCATCCGGGTGGCGATCGTCGCCGGGCAGTGGCACGACACGATCGCGGCGGGGCTCCTCGCCGGAGCCCAGCGAGAGGTCGAGCGCCTCGGCGCCGAGGCCACCGTGCTCCCGGTCCCCGGCAGCTTCGAACTGCCGGTCGTGGCGAAGACGGCGCTCGAGAACGGCTTCGACGCCGCGGTCGCCCTCGGCGTGATCATCCGCGGGGGCACCCCGCACTTCGAGTACGTGTCCGACGCGGCGACGAGTGGGCTCACCCGCGTGGCGATCGAGACCGGGAAGCCCGTCGGCTTCGGGGTGCTCACCCTCGACGACGAGCAGCAGGGCATCGACCGCGCCGGCCTGCCCGGCTCGAAGGAGGACAAGGGCGCCGAGGCCGCGCACGCCGCCATCGCGACCGCGGTCACGCTCCGCACCCTGCGCGGCGCCTCCGTCCCGGCCTGACCCACCCCGCGCCGACACCCGCGCTCCGCGGCGACACCCGCGCTCCGCGGCGACACCCGCGCTCCGCGCCGGTCGTCACGCACGCGGCCTTCGCGCCCCCGCGCAGACATCGCGCCCCGTCACAACGGGGCGCGATGTGCGTATCGGGGCGCGACCGCGACCAGGGCGCATGTCCGGAACGCGGTTCCGCAGGGGCAACGACGGCGCCCGGACGCAGAACGGGCCCCGCACCGAGAGGTGCGGGGCCCGTTCAGGTGCGCTGACTCAGCGCTTGCCGAACACGTGGATCGGCAGGAAGAACGAGAGCGACATGAGCAGCACGCCGCCCAGGAAGACGAATGCCTGGCCCGAGCTCACCTGGAACGCGACGCCGAACAGGTACATCGACACCAGCAGGAGCAGGATCGAGAAAACAGCGGCGATGACGCGGCCCACAGTGGTACCTCCGGAGATCAGGCGGGTGGATCGTCCCCAGTCTATCCCCAGGCAGGGGCGTGCTGGTTCACGCAGCGGGCTTCGTGGACACGAGTCGGTCCACCACGACCAGGAGCGACTCCATGTCGACGGTCGCGCGGTCGGGCCGGACGTCGCTCGCCGCTCCGAGCGAGGCGGCGTGGTACAGACCGTCGCCCATCAGCTTGATCGCCTGCGCGGTCGGCGCGTCGCCGAGCGCGTCGACGAGGGTCGCGAGCCAGGCGTTCTCGGTCTCGTCGAGGGTGCGGCCGGCCTCTTCGTACCCGGCCTGCTGCAGCCGGCTGGCGGCGAGGAGCGCCAGGTCGAGCTCGCTGCCGACGAACTGGCAGTTGCGGACGAAGTAGCGGGCGGGGCCGTCCTCGGCGTCCCGCATCCGGTCGACGTCGATCGCGGAGAGGTCGGCGAGCCGGTCGCAGAGTCCCTCGACCAGGGCCGCCTTCGAGCCGAAGTGGTAGAGCAGGCCGCCCTTTGACACCCCCGCCCGCGCGGCGACGGCGTCGAGGGTGGCGGTGCGCTCGCCCTCTTCGCAGACGATGGCGACGAAGCTGTCGAGGACGCGGTCGCGAGCACTTGCCATAGGGGGAGTCTAGGGAGTGCCGGGCGGCGGGACGCACTGCCCCGCCGCCCGCACCGTCAGCCCTTCAGCGCACCGGCCGCGATGTTCGCGATGAAGTGCCGCGACCCGATGATGAACACCCCGATCAGCGGGAAGACGCTGATCACCGCACCGGCCATCACCGCGCCGAGGTCGGTGGCGTTCACCGAGCTCAGCCCGGCGAGGGCCACCTGGAGCGTCTGCCCCTTCGGGTCGATCAGCACGATCAACGGCCAGACGTAGTCGTTCCAGGCGGTGATGAACGTGAAGATCCCGAGGAACGCGAGGCCACCGCGGAGCATCGGCACCGCGATCGACCACCAGGTCCGGAAGAACCCGGCGCCGTCGACCCGGGCGGAGTCGATGATCTCGTTCGGGATCGACCCGGTCGCGAACTGCCGGAGGAGGAAGATCCCGAACGCGTTCGCGGCTCCCGGGACGATGAGCGCCTGCAGCCCGCCGATCCACCCGAGGTGCGACATCAGCACGAAGCTCGGCACCAGGGACAGGCTGCCGGGGACGAGGAACGTGGCGAGCATCACGGTGAAGAGCGACCGCTTGAACGGGAACTCGTACTTCGCGAACGCGAACGCCGCGAGCGAGTCGAACACCATCACGAGGACCGCGGTGCTGCCGGCGACGATCACGGTGTTCAGCAGCGCCCGGAGCATGTCCACGTTCGCGAACACCGACGCGACGTTCGCCATCGCGTTGCTGCCGAACCACATCGATGGCGGGTACCCGAAGATCTCCGCGTTCGTCGACGTGGACATCACGAGGAGCCAGTAGAACGGGAAGATCGAGAGCACCACCCCGACCACCAGGCAGACGTGGGTGACGAGCGTCCCGACCCAGCCGCGGCGGAAGCCGTGGCGCCGGTCGTCTCCGGCGGCACCGGGGCGCCCGAGGGCGGCGGCGGTGTTCGTGGTCGTGGTGGTGGGCTGTGTCGCGGTCATGCGTCGACCCCCTTCGTGGTCGAGCGGACGGGACGGACGGTGCGCGCGGTGCGCAGACGCCTCGGTGTCTTCAGGCCGTCGCGTTCGCTGAGCAGGCGCCAGTTGATGATCGCGAAGACCACCGAGAAGAGGAACAGCACCCAGGCGATCGCCGACCCGTAGCCGAAGTCGAACTGGTTGAACGCCTGCTCGTACTGGTAGAGCACGATCGTCATGCCGGCCTCGTCCGGGCCACCGACCGAACCGCCGTTGAACAGGATCTGTGGCTCGGTGAAGAGCCCCAGCCCGCCGATCGTGGACGTGATGAGCGTGAACAGGATCACCGGCCGGAGGAGCGGGACGGTGATGCGGGAGAAGATCTGCCAGGTGTTCGCGCCGTCGACCTTCGCGGCGTCGTACAGCTCCGTCGGGATCGACTGCAGCCCGGCCAGGTAGATGATCGCGTTGTAGCCGGTCCAGCGCCAGATCACCATCACCGAGATCGTGACCTTGATGCCCCAGTACGACGACAGCCACCCGACCGGGTCGGCGCCGAGCGTCCGGAGCGCGGCGTTCACCAGGCCGAAGCCGTCGGAGAAGACCGAGCCGAACACGATCGCCATCGCGACCATGCTCGTGACGTTCGGGATGAAGAACGCCACCCGGTAGAAGCCCTTCGCGCGGATGTTCCCGTGCAGCAGGAACGCCAGCACGAGCGCCAGGAAGAGCATCGGGATCGTCGACATGATCCAGATGAGGAAGGTGTTCGCGACGGCGTTCCAGAAGCGCGGGTCGCCGAGCAGGTACTCGTACTGCGCGAACCCGACCCACGCGGGCGCGCCGATGCCGTCCCAGTCGGTGAAGGACAGCACGATCGAGAACACGATCGGGAAGAGCCCGAAGACGAGGAACAGGACGTAGAACGGCGCGATCGCCACATATTGCGGCCAGAACCGCCGGAGACCGAACCGCTTCCCGGTGGCAGCGGTCGTGATGGAGGAGGTGGGCGTCCCGACGACGGCGGGGATGCTCGTCGTGGGCGGGGCCTGCTTGGTGCTCATGCGGCGACCCCGCGCTTCTCGAGGACACGGTTGGTCTGGTCGACGGCGTCCTGCCAGGCCCGGTCCGGGTCCTTGCCGGCGGCCTCGACGTTGGTGATCTCGGTCGCGAAGGCGCCGATGAACCGTTCGTTGTTCGAGATGTAGGTGACGGGGACGTCCATCGCGGTGTCGCTGAAGAACCCGAGCGGGTCCTGGTCACCGAAGAAGTCACCGGGGTTCTGCATCAGGCCGTTCTCGAACGACGACGGCGTCGACGGGAACAGCTGGATGTCGTTGTAGGTGTGCGATTGCACCTCGGGGGAGGTGATCCACTGCGCGAAGGCCACGGCGGCCGCGGGGTTCTTCGACGTCTTCGGGACGGCGAGGAACGAGCCGCCGCTGTTGCCCGGACGCTCCGGCTGGCGTGCGATGCGCCACTGCCCGGACGAGTCCGGCGCGGTGTCGTGGATCACCTGCGTCCACCAGGCGCCCTCGATCTGCCCCGCCACGCGGCCCGACACCCACCCGGCGTTCTGGTCGGTGCCGGACTGCAGGTTGCCGGTCACGCCGGACTTCGCACACGCGACGGCGTTCTCCCACGCCTTGCGGATGCTGCTGTCGTCCCGCTCGAACACGGGCTGGTCGTCGCGGTCGAAGTACCGGGTGGGACTGGCGTACACGTACTGGTTGAAGAGCTGGTTCGCCGTGATCACCGTCGCGACGTCGGCCTTCTTGCGGAGCGTCGCGCCGAGCTTCCGGAAGTCGTCCCAGGTGGTGATCGAGGCGGACACCTCGTCCGGGTCCGTCGGCAGTCCGGCCTTCGCGAGGACGTCCTGCCGGTAGAAGAACCCGGTTGGCCCGGTGTCGACCGGCCAGAAGCACTGCCGGCCGCTCGGAGTGGTGCCGAGGGCGCGCTTCCAGTCGTAGTACTCGCTCTTCTTCGCGGTGCCCCCGTGCTCGTCGAAGTCGGTGAAGAGGTCCTCGTCGGGGAAGTACAGCCAGCAGTTCGAGTTGACCATGAGCACGTCGGGGATGAACGCGTTGCCGGCGAGCGCGGTCCGGAACTTCGTGTCGTACGACGCCCCGCCGATGAGGTCGGGGCGGAGGCGCATCGGCCGGTGCCCGTCGATCCCGGCAGCGGCCCGCTTGAGGAACTTCGGGTCGAGCGACCGGTTCCAGTACCAGAGGACGAGTTCGTCGGGGTCCTTCGAGATGGACGTGCCGGTCGAACACCCGGCAAGGAGGGCGGCGGCGCCGAGGGCACCTGCGCCGGCGAGGAACCCCCGCCGGCTGAGACTGATCGATGGCGTTGCTGTCACTTCTGGACCTGCTCTCGTCGTTGAGATCGGTTGCCGTGAACGCTCGACCGTGAACGCTCACGAAGTGGATCAGAGCATGCTCTGACCGACACGCCGTGTCAAGCAACGATTGCGTTGCGGCACCGGGGCGGGCGCGTTACCGTCGTCGTGACCGTGAAGGTTCACGAGACGAACAGGATCCGCATGTCAGCGCAGACCGCGACCACCGCAGGCACCCCGACCGGGGCCACCCACGACACCCCGGGATGGGCCGTCCTCGGGCCGGGCAGCATCGCCCGCCGCTTCCTCTCCCAGCTGCCCGCGAGCGCTGCCGGGGCCACCCTCGTCGCCGCCGGCAGCTCCTCGACCGAGCGGGCGCAGGCCTTCGCGGACGACGCCGTCGACCACGGCTTCGCGGACGTCGCCGCCCGCACCTACGACGAGGTCCTGGCCGACCCGGACGTCGACGCCGTCTACGTCTCGACCGTGCACACCGGGCACGCGCACCTCGTGCTCGCCGCGCTCGCCGCGGGCAAGGCCGTCCTCTGCGAGAAGCCGCTGTCGCCGAACCACGGCACCTCGATGGCACTCGCGGACGCCGCCAGGCAGGCGGGGCTCCCGCTCGTCGAGGCGTACATGTACCGCTTCCACCCGCAGACCGCCGCGCTCCTCGACCTCGTCCGCCAGGGCGCGATCGGCGACGTGACCCACATCGACGCGTCGTTCGCGTTCCGCGCCGGGTCCCGGACCGGTCGACTGTTCGACGTCGACACCGCGGGTGGCGGCATCCTCGACGTCGGCGGCTACCCGGTGACGATGGCGGCCGCGATCGTCCAGGCCGCGACCGGTGTCGCCGTCGCCGAGCCGACCGAGCTCACCGCCGCGGGGACCCTCGGGCCGACCGGCGTCGACGAGTGGACCACCGCGACGCTGACGTACAAGGGCGGCATCACCGCCGACGTCCGCACCGGCGTCCGCGTGCAGGACGACAACGCCGTCACGGTGCACGGCACCACCGGCAAGATCACGCTCACCGACCCGTGGACCCTCGGCGACGACCCGACGATCGAGATCCGCACCGTCGACGAGGACCCGCGCACGCTGTCCTTCGCCGGTGCGAAGCCGTACGCGCTCGAAGCCGACGCCACGACCGCGGCCCTCGCTGCGGGTCGCGTGGACGTGCCCGAGTACACGCTCGACGAGTCGCTCGCCACCGCCCGCACGCTCGACAAGTGGCGCGCCGCGATCGACCTGCGCTACCCGTTCGAGGCCGAGACCGCGGACATCCCCACGGTGAGCGGCCGCCCGCTGGCCGTGCAGGACGGCAACCCGATGCGGTTCGGGGAGATCCCCGGCGTCGGCAAGCGGATGTCCCGTCTGGTGATGGGCGTCGACAACCAGCCGGACCTGGCGCACGCCAGCGCCATCTTCGACCTGTTCGTCGAGCAGGGCGGCAACGTCTTCGACACCGGCTACATCTACGGCGGCGGGGTGCTCGAAGGGCGGCTCGGCAAGTGGATCCAGAACCGCGGCATCCGTGAGGACGTGGTCGTCATCACCAAGGGCGCACACACCCCGTACTGCGACCCGGAGTCCCTCAGCCGCCAGCTCCTGGAGAGCCTCGACCGCCAGGGCACCGACTACGCGGACATCTACATGATGCACCGCGACAACGAGGACATCCCCGTCGGGGAGTTCGTCGACGTCCTCGACGAGCACCGTCGCGCCGGCCGGATCCGTGTCTACGGCGGCTCGAACTGGAGCCTCGCCCGGTTCGACGAGGCGAACGCGTACGCCCGCGCCAACGGGAAGCACGAGTTCGAGGTCCTGAGCAACCACTTCGGCCTGGCCGAGGCGTACGACGTGCCGTGGGCCGGCTGCCGCCACGTCACGGACGCGGCGTCGAAGGCGTGGCTCGAGGAGCGTCAGGTGCCGCTGCTGCCGTGGTCGTCGCAGGCCCGCGGCTTCTTCACCGGCCGTGCGACGCCAGAGGACACCAGCGACGCCGAGCTCGTCCGCTGCTACTACTCCGACGAGAACTTCGAGCGACTGCGCCGGGCGTCCGAGCTCGGCGCGCAGTTCGGCGTCCCGGCGACGGCGATCGCCCTGGCGTACGTCCTCAACCAGCCGTTCCCGACGTTCCCGCTCTTCGGACCGCGTACGATCGCGGAAGCCCGTTCCTCCATGACGGGGCTCTCCGTCGAACTCACTCCGGAACAGGTGGCATGGCTGGACCTCCGCGACTGACCGACGCCACAGGCGCAACCGACGCCACCGGCGCCGGCAGCGTCGGCCAGGTCAGCGACCACACCCCCGGCGGCCGGGCGACGATCATCGACGTCGCCACGGCCGCCGGGGTGTCCCGGCAGACCGTCACCCGTGCGATGAACGGGATGACCGGCATCAGCGCCGCGACGAAGGAACGGGTGCTCGCGGTCGCGGAGCAGCTCCGCTACCGGCCGTCGCGGTTCGGCCGCGGCCTGGTCACCGGCGGCGATCACCAACTCGGGCTCGTGGTCAACGACCTCAGGAACCCGTACACCCCGCAGCTCGCGGCCTCGGTGTTCCAGCTCGCCGCCGAGCAGGGCTGGAACGTGATGCTCGCGGACGTCGACCTGGCGAGCGATCCGGACCGGATGGTCGCCGCGCTCGGTGCGCAGACGGACGTCGTGATCGGGTACTTCGGGGACCGCCGTGAGCGCTGGAACGACCTGCTCGGCACGGTCCCGATGGTCGAGCTCGACCCCTCCTCGGACCCGCCGACCGCCGCGGTCTGGATCGACCCGAGCGACGGGATCGAGGTCCTCGCCGACCACCTCGTCGCCACCGGCGTGCGTCACCCGGTCGTCCTCGACAACTCCTCGCCGGAGCACACGAGCGTGCGCGGAGTCCTCATGACGGATGCGCTCCGCCGCCGTGGCTACCTGCCCGACGTCGTGCACGCACCGCACGGCACCGCCGAGTGCGGGGCCGAGGAGACGGTCCGCATCCTCGGCCGGAAGCGTCGGCTCGACGCGATCCTGGCCTTCAACGACGTGATGGCGCTCGGCGTGCTGCAGGCCTGCCGTCGCGCCGGCGTCGACGTCCCCGGTGACGTGCGGGTCGTCGGCGTCGACGGGCTGCCGCTCGGCGCGCTCGTCTCGCCGCAGCTCACGACGCTGGCGGTGGACCTCGACGAGGTCGCCCGCGAGGCGCTCGACCTCGCCCTCGGCATGCTCGCGGGCGAGCTGCCGCGCAACGGTCCGACCGTGCAGCGCACGGTGCGCCACCGTCTGCTGCTGCGCGAGTCCGCCTAGCGACCGCGGGCCCTGGAGGGGGCCAGGAGACGGCCTGGAGGCTCGTGGCGGCGTCGTCACGAGCCTCCAGACCGTCTCCTTGTTGCGTTTGCAACGTTACCCGTCCAGACGGTACAGTAGACGGGTCCTGCCGGGCGGCGTGACGACTTCCGCGCCCGGAGCAACACCCTCGAAGTCCGTGGAGCACCACCATGTCCGCACTCCTCACCAGCCCGATCGCCACCCGTGTCACCACGAGTCGGGCGCGACGGTTCCTGGCGCTCGCCGTGCTGATGCTGCCCGTCCTCCTCATCTCGATCGACAACACGATCCTGAGCTTCGCGCTGCCCTCGATCTCCCGCGCCCTCGACCCGGACGCCACCACCCAGCTCTGGATCGTGGACGCGTACCCGCTCGTGCTCGCCGGGCTCCTCGTCGTGATGGGCAGCATCGGCGACCGCATCGGGCGCCGGAAGATCCTGGTCATCGGTGCCACCGGGTTCGCGCTGCTCTCGGTCGCCGCGGCCTTCGCCACCGACGCCTGGATGCTCGTCGCCGCCCGCATCGCCATGGGCGTGTTCGGCGCGATGCTCATGCCCGCGACGCTGTCGATCATCCGGAACGTGTTCCCGCACGCGGGGGAGCGTCGGATGGCACTCGCGGTCTGGTCGACCATGTTCGCCGCAGGCAACGCCCTCGGCCCGCTCGTCGGCGGCGTGCTGCTCGCGCACTTCCACTGGGGGAGCGTGTTCCTCGTCGCGGTGCCGATCCTCGTGCTCATGCTCGTCGGCGTGCCGTTCTGCGTGCCGGAGTCCCGCGACCGGAACCCCGGGCCGGTCGACGTCCCGAGCATGCTGCTCTCGCTCGGCACCCTCGCGCCGATCGCCTGGGCGATCAAGTCGATCGTGCACCCGGAGGAGCGTGGCCTCGCGATCGCGATGGTCGCCGTCGGCGTGCTCTGCGGCGTCGCCTTCGTGCGGCGGCAGCTCCGCACCCGCACCCCGATGCTCGACCTCCGGCTGTTCCGCAGCACCGCGTTCACGGGCAGCGTCCTGATGAACATGGCGGCGATGTTCTCGCTGACCGGGTTCCTGTTCTTCATCGCCCAGCACCTGCAGCTCGTCGCCGGGCTCGACCCCTTCACCTCGGGCGTCGTGCTGGTCCCCGGGTCGGTGCTGACCATCGTCGCCGGACTCGTCGTCGTGCCGATCGTGGCCCGGGTCGCACCGCGCTGGGTCGTCGCCGTCGCGCTGCTGTTCTCGGCGGCCGCGTACGGGATGGTCGCGGTGCTCGGCCACCACGCGTCGATCGTGGCGCTGGCGTTCGCGTTCGTGCTGCTCGGCATCGGGATCGGCGCGTCCGAGACCGTCACGAACGACCTCATCATCTCGACCGCCCCGGCGGACAAGGCCGGCGCGGCCTCGGCCGTCTCCGAGACGGCGTACGAGATCGGTGCGGTGCTCGGGACGGCCGTGCTCGGGACGATCCTCGCGACCGCGTACCGGGCGCACGTGTCGGTGCCGAGCGGGCTGTCGTCCTCGGCCCACACGGCGGCGCAGGAGACGCTCGGTGGTGCGGTGTCCGCGGCGACCTCGCTCGGCGGGTCGGCCGGTCAGGCGCTGCTCGACTCGGCGCGGGCGGCGTTCGACTCCGGCGTGACGATCACGTCCGGCGTCGCCGCGGTGCTCATGGTCGTCGCCGCTGCCGGCGCCGTCGTGATGCTCCGGCGGCGCTGAGGTGCCGCACCCCGCACCGTGCGACGCCGCCGCTCCGCGTCACACGGCGTCATCCGGCACGCCCGGGATGAGGCGAACCTGGGAATCGTTGACCTCAACATAGGTTGAGGTCATACGTTGGGAGATGCCCGCCAGGACAGCGGGTCACCCACTCCCGAACGAGGAACGACCACGACTCCCATGCCCGAAGCAGCACCGGCCACCATCGCGGACGCGTACAAGTCGGCGTTCCGCGGTCACCCCGCCGGCGTCGCCGTCATCACCGCCGAGGGGCCAGACGGCCCGACGGGGCTCACCGCCTCGAGCGTGGCGAGCGTCGCGATCGACCCGCCCGTCCTGGTCTTCTCGCTGTCCACCCAGTCCGGGTCGGCCGGCATCGTCCTCGGAGCGCCGCTGTTCGTCGTGCACCTGATGGACTCGCACGGCGTCGCCCTGGCCAAGCGCTTCGCGTCCACCGGCAGCCCGGCGGCCGACGACCCGATCTGGGGCACGCTGCCCTCCGGTGACCGCTACCTGCCGTCCGCCGCGTCCGCCCTCCGCTGCCGTCCGCTCTCCACGACGCCGATCGGCAGTTCGACCGTGGTCGTCGCCGAGGTCCTGGACATCGTGCTCGGCTCCGAACGGGGCGAGCCGCTGGTCTACCACAACCGGGAATTCCACTCCCTCACCGATCGTTCCCGGCTCTCGTGAGCCGCGGAGCACCATCCGCCAATCCACTGATCGAAAGGAACTCACATGGCTGAGTACACCCTGCCGGAGCTGCCGTACGACTACGCCGCACTCGAGCCGCACATCAGCGGCAAGATCATGCAGCTGCACCACGACAAGCACCACCAGACCTACGTGACGGGTGCGAACACCGCGCTCCAGCAGCTCGCCGAGGCCCGTGAGTCGGGCAACCTGGCGAACGTGAACAAGCTCGAGAAGGACCTCGCGTTCAACCTCGGCGGTCACGTCAACCACTCGATCTTCTGGACCAACCTCGGCCCGGACACGAAGGTCCCGGAGGGCGAGCTCGCCGCCGCGATCGACGAGTTCTTCGGTTCGTTCGAGAAGTTCCAGGCCCAGTTCACCGCCGTCGCCACGGGCATCCAGGGCTCCGGCTGGTCCGTCCTCGCCTGGGACACCGTCGGCCAGAAGCTCACCACCTTCCAGCTGTTCGACCAGCAGGCGAACGTGCCGTTCGGCCTGGTGCCGATCTTCATGCTCGACATGTGGGAGCACGCCTTCTACCTCGACTACCTCAACGTCAAGGCGGACTACGTCAAGGCCGTGTGGAACATCGTCGACTGGGAGAACGTCGCGGCTCGCTTCGCGAACGCCAAGTCGCAGTCGTTCGTCACGCTCTGAACGCTCTGACCTGACGGACGGGAGGCCCGGTGCCAGCTGGCACCGGGCCTCCCGTCCGTTCGTGGTCGCGCCCACCGCACGTCCGTCACCGTCAGGCCGTGCGAACCGGGCGCCCGGTCCGTCACATCAGGCCGTGGCGAACCGCGCGCCGGAGACGAGCCGGTCGGCCACCGCCCGCAGGACGGCGTCGATGTCCGTGTGCTCGCGGTCGACGATGGTGCCCCACTGCGCGCCACGGGCGGCGAGGACCGCGCCGCGGGCCGCTCGTTCCCCGTCGCGGGCGCCGTAGCCGTGGGTGGTGCACCAGGCCGCGATGGCGGCCACCTGCGCGCGGTGGAAGACGTGTTCGCGGTCGCGCCCGTCGAGGGACTCCACCGACCCGAGCTCGAAGGTGAGCCGCGCCGCGAGGGAGCGCTCCGGGTCGTCGAGGCCGCCGAAGACGGCGACGAGGTAGGCGGCGAGGCCGAGGTCGTCGGCGTCAGGGTCGAGTGCGACGGTCGCGGTGCGCTCCGCCAGGTGCTCGACCACGGCGTCGATGAGGGCTTCACGGGTGCCGAAGTGGTAAACGATCGGGTACGCGCTGGTGCCGAGGACGCGGCCGAGGCTGCGGACCGAGACGTCTTCGAGCTTGGTGTCCTGCAGGTGCTGGGCGACCTTGGCGACGATCGCCGGCTTCAGGGTCGGATCGGGCTTGCGGGGCATGGGGTCTCCGGCCGTGCGGTGGATCAGAACACAATCATGAAACATGTTACCGGCAGAGTCCGGCGCCGGGCTGGGAGTCCGCATCGCATCCGTGATCTGAAGAGGGGTGCAGGCTCGCCCCGCAAAGTGGAGATTTCCTCGGGTTCACGTAGACTGCCGAGGATGTCCCTGCCGTCCGAGCGTTCCGTGCCCCCGTCACGTCCCGCGGAGGCGGCCGGCGGACGGGCGGTCGCGGGCCGTCGCCGCGGCGTCGGGAAGCGCTTCCTGGTGATCGGCGACGTGCTGGACGGCGTGCTCGTGCAGACCCGGGCCACCGGGCCGGGCGACCACGACCCGGCCGCGTCCATCCGGCACCGCCCCGCAGGGGCCGCGGGGAACACGGCGACCTGGCTCGGCTGGCTCGGCGCCGAGGTCGACCTGGTCGGGCGCGTCGGAGTGGACGACGTCTACCGGCACGCCCGCGCGCTCGAGGACGCGGGCGTCCGGCCGCACATCCACCACGACGCCGGCACCTCCACCGGCGTCGTCGTGTCGGTCCGGAACGCGCGCGCCCGGACGTCGATGTCCGACGGCGCGGCGAGCTCGCTGATCACCGCCGACGACGTGCCGGACGAGCTCGTCGCCCGTGCGGACATCGTGCACCTCACGGGGGAGGCGATGCTCGGCGCCGGCGGGGTGGAACGCCTGGCGGCCCTCGTCGCCCGCGCTCGCTCGGGGCCGGCCCGCGTGTCCTTCGACCCGTCGTCGGCGGCGGTGGTCCGAGCCGTAGGCGGCCCCGCGTTCCTCGACGCGATCGCCGGGGTCGACCTGCTCGTCCCCGGCGCGGCCGAGGCGCTCGCACTCACGGGAGCGCCCGACGTCGTCGAGGCCGCCCGCATCCTGACCCGGGCCGTGCCGCTCGTGGTCGTCACGCTCGGGCACGACGGTGTCCTCGTCGGACGGCCGGGGCGGACCCCGCAACGCGTGCCCGCCACGGCGGCCACGGTCGTCGACACGATCGGCGCCGGCGACGCGTTCGCGGCGGGTTTCATCCGTGCCTGGGCCACCGACCCGGTGCGGGTCGGGGCCGCCGCGCGGGAGGGCACGCGGGTCGCCGCTCGCGCGCTCGGGTTCGTCGGCGGGCGGCCGCCGGTCTGAGGTCGTGCGGCGGTCGTGCGCCGGTCGTGCGGCGGTCGCGGGGCGGTCCCGCGGCGCGGTCCCGCGGCGCGTCAGCCTTCGGCTTCGACGGGCTCCGCGGTGCAGATCAGGGTCTGGACGCGCCCCGATGCGAGCGGAGCGAGTCGGATCTCGACCCGGAGCCGTCCAGCGGTGCCGGGCAGCCACCAGCGCAGGTGCGTCGGCGTCGTCGACGCCTCCGCGACGGGCGCGGCACCGAGGTCGGCGCCGACGGCGGCGGCCGCCGCGGCGATCGCGGCGCGTCGCCGGTCGTACGGCACGTCCATGGCCACGTTCGGTGTGCAGATCGCGTCCGCCAGGTCGTCGCTCCACCCGGCCAGGAGGCGCGACACGGCCGCCTGCGCGGCTCGCGTCTCGGGGAGGACGCTCACGGGCGCCGGCCGGGTCCGCACGTCGGCCGCGAGCAGCAGGTCGTGCGCGGCCTCGGTCGCGACGGAGACCTTCGCCTGCGTGGCGTTCTCGAACGCGACGACACCCAGGCCCGAGCGGACGGACCACCGCATGTGCGCCGAGAAGCCCGGGTAGCCGCCGGAGTGCGAGGCGATCGGCCCGTACATGGCGTCCTGCTCGACGAAGAGCCCGAAGCCGTAGCCGACCGGCCGGCCGGAACCGGGGACCGTCGTCGGGATGACCCGCATCGCCTGCTGCATGAGGCGGCGGTCCGCGGGGGAGACCGGGCCGTCCTCGGCCACGGACCCCGGCGCACGGAGCGGCGCGAACGCCGAGGACAGGTGTCGCGCCCAGCGAGCCAGGTCGGTGACGGTGGAGAACAGGCCGCCGATCGGGGAGAACGCGCCGGGGCCGCTCAGGGGGAGTGGTTCCCAGGTGCCCTCGAAGGGGCGGGCACCGGTCACGACGTACCCGCGGGCGTCGGCCGCCGCGAAGACCGTGTCGTCGAGACCGAGCGGCTCGAGGACCACGTCGTGGGCGACCTCGACGAAGGGGCGCCCGGCCACGACCGCGACGGCACGTCCGAGCAGCGCGTAGCCGAGGTTGGAGTACGCGAAGCCGGTGCCGGGGACGGAGTCGAACAGCAGCCCGGCCCGCAGGACGGCGTCGAGTTCGTCGTCGGAGATCGACTCCTGGCGGTCACCCCACGGGTCGTCGGTGGGGAAGCCCGCCGACATCGTCAGGAGCATCCGGAGCGTGGGGATCGGTGCGTCCGGCGTCGGCAGTGCCACGTCGGCGAACGCCGGCACGAAGTCGGTGATCGGGGCGTCGAGGGAGACCCGGCCTGCCGCGACGAGCGTCAGGAGCGTGGCCGCGGTGATGCTCTTCGTGCACGAGGCGATCCGGTAGACGGTGTCGGCGTCTGGTGCGCGGCCGTCCCCGCGGTCGCCGTGGCCGCCAGACGCGACGAGGCCGTCCGCGTCGAAGACGCCCCACACGGTGCTCGGGGCGACACCGCGCTCGACACGCTCCCGGAAGAGCTCGTCGATCCGCGCGATGGTCTCCGGGCTGGTGGTCGTCATGCGCGGCGCATCCTGTCGTAGGCGTCGAGGGCTCGTTGGCGGGTCTCGCGGAGGTCGACCATCGGTTCGGGGCGGTCCTCGTCGGCGGGCACCCAGCGGCGGACGTACTCGCGGTGCTTGTCGAAGCGTTCGAGCTGGCGGTCCGGGTTGAACACGCGGAAGTAGGGCGCCGCGTCGAACCCGGAGCCGGCGACCCACTGCCAGTTGCCCGGGTTGTTCGCGGCGTCGGCGTCCACCAGGGTGTCCCAGAACCACTGCTCCCCGACGCGCCAGTCCACGAGCAGGTTCTTCACGAGGAAGCTCGCCGCGGCCAGGCGGACGCGGTTGTGCATTGCGCCGGAGCTCCAGAGCTCGCGCATGCCGGCGTCCACCAGGTCGAACCCGGTGCGCCCCTGGTACCAGCGCTGGAGTTCGTCGTCGGACGGGGTGCGCCAGGGGAATGCGTCGAACTCCCGCCGGACGTTCACGGTGGCGAGCTGCTCCGAGTGGAAGTACTCGTTCCAGTTGAACTCGCGCCACGCCAGCTGCCGGAGGAACGCGGGCGCCTGCTGCCGCTGGTGCGGCTCGAGCCTGCCGTGCAGCCGGTGCCACACCTGGTAGGGGCTGATCTCGCCCCAGCGGAGGTGCGGGGAGAGGTCGCTCGTGGCGGCCATCGCGGGTTCGTCGCGCTGGTCGTAGTCCTCGAGGGCGTTCTCGACGAATTCCTCGAGGAGCTTCGCCGCACCGTGCTCGCCGGGATCCCAGGCGTCACGGAGTCCGCCGGCCCAGTCCGGGGCGGTCGGGACGAGCGCCCAGTCGGCCAGGTCGTCGCTGTCGGCGGACGAGGGTGACGGCAGCTCCCGTGGCTTCGGGAGCGGGTGCCGTGGCTCGGGCATCGCCTGCGCCGCGCGCCAGAAGGGGGTGAACACCTTGTACGGCTCACCGGAACCGTTGAGCACCGTCCACGGTTCCCAGAGCAGCGTCGCCGCGAAGCTGTGCGCCTCGGTGCCGGCGTCGGTCAGCGCGGACTTGATCCCCGCGTCGATGTCGCGCTCGACCGGTCCGTACCGGCGGTTCCAGAACACGCCGTCCGCGCCGGTGTCGGCGACGAGCCGGGGGATGACGTCGGCGGCCGCGCCCCGGCGCAGGACGAGCCGGGACCCGCGGGCCCGCAGGTCGGCGTCGAGCGAGGTCAGCGACTGGTGCAGCCACCACCGGGCAGCGGCGCCCAGCGGCCGGATGCCGTCGCTGTCGTCGTCGAGGACGTAGACCACCGTGAGGTCGCCGCCGTGGTCGATCCCCGCGCGGAGTGCCGGGTTGTCCGCGAGCCGGAGGTCGTCGCGGAGCCAGACGAGGGCGCCGGTCACACGGGCGCCGGGTCGGTCTGGACGGCGACGGTGCGGCGCACCGGGGGGACGTCGGCAGCGGCGACACGGAGCTTCGTGCAGAGCTCGGTCAGGGTCCGGAGCTCGCTGTCGCTCAGTCCGGCGCTGACCTGCGCGGCGATGCTCGCGGCGTGCTGGACGGCGACGGCGCGGTAGACGTCGAACCCGTGCGCGGTGAGCGCGACGATCACGCCGCGGGCGTCGGTCGGGTCCGGCTGTTTCTCGACGATGCCGCGTGCGGCCAGTCGGTCGACCAGACGGCTGACGCTCGGCTGGGTGAGCAGGAGGTGGCCGGTGAGGTCACGCATCCGGCAGCGCCGCCCGGGCTGCGTGGAGAGGTTGAAGCAGACGTCGTACTCGTTGAACGAGATCTCGCCGCCCGGGAACTCGGTGTTGAGGTTCCGCATCACCGTGACCTGTGCCCGGAACAGGGCTTCCCAGGCACCGACTGCGACCGCTTTCTCGCTGCGGTGGGCGTCGGTCCGGGCACCGTCGGTGCCGCGCGCCTCGTCGTTCACGGTGGAGCTCCCTCTGGTCCGGTGGTCTTCCACCCTACCGAGGGCGTCGGACACTCGGACCGAGCAACGCGCCTGCCGGACCCCGGACACGGACGAGGGCCGGCCGCTCAACGAGCGACCGGCCCTCTCCCTTGCACCAAGAGTGTCCTGCAATCACATTCCGCAGCCGGTGCCACAGCAAACACCGTCTGCACCACCGACTGTATAACGAACGGATAACGGGCGCTAGCCGGAACCGCCGACGTTCGCTGCGAGTTCACCAAGAGGCCGGTATGCGCGGCCTGTGGTGCTCAGAACAGGTCGGGCGACGGGGTCGACGCGTAGCGGACGGCGACGTCCGCGTGCCGGTCGAAGCGGTAGCCGACCCCGCGGACCGTGCGGACGATCTCCTCGAACGCACCGAGCTTGGAGCGCAGACGGCGGACGTGCACGTCGATGGTGCGCTCGTTCGGGGTCTCGTCCTCACCGTCGGACCAGAGACCGTCGATGATGGCGGTGCGGTCGACCGTGCGGCCCTCGCGGAGGACGAGGAACTGCAGGAGCTCGAACTCCTTGTACGTCAGGGGAGCGGCTTCACCGTCGAGCGTCACACGCTTCCGGGAGATGTCGATGACGACGCCGGTCTCCTCGGGCTCGGGCTTCTCGGCCTGCTTGCGTGCGGCGACGGCGGAGCGGTCCTGCAGCGCGAGCCGGACGACGTCGACGTCACGGCCACCGGAGCCCTCGGCGGCCACGGCGACCGCGGCGTAGGTCTCGGCGGCGGGGACGAGCTGCGCGGTGAGCGCCTTCAGCTGCTCGACCACCGCGGCGAGGGTCGTGCCGGCCGCTGCGGCCTTCTCCTCGTCGATGCCGACGTAGAGGGCGAAGCCGCGGGCCTCGGTGCCTTCCGGCAGTGCGCGGTTCCGCTGCGGTGCGACGACCGGGCTCGTCGGGATCTCGGTGCGCTCGGGCTGCACGGCCCGCGACGGTGCCGCGTCGCGGCGGGGCCGGATCGGGGTGACTGCGCCGAGGTCGATCGGGGCGGGAGCAGCGGTGCGGAGGCTGGTGCGGGGCTGGGCGATGGTGAGCGACATGGTGGTTCTCCGGGCGATGTGGTCGCGGCTGCTCTCGCAGTGCGGCCGGTGTCGAATGCGTCGGCCCGGGTACGGTGACGTCGCATCGGCGGTGCGCCGATGTGCCCTGCGGTCCTGCTGGGGAGGACCGGGGCTGACCCGGGGGTGCGGGGAACGACCTCGTGACGTGACGTGCGCGTCGTCGGTGGTCGTCACCCGGGGATCACGCGCTCGCGACGGGGGTGGTGTCGCGGGGGATCCGGCTGGAACGGGTGCCGATCAGGCACACATTCGACAACGCATGACGGCCATCGCCGGCATCATCGTGCCGGCGGTCCCCACTGCCCCCGAGAGGGAGCACGCCTCGGAGAGGACGCGGGACACGGTTGCAGTCATGACGACGAGTATCCGCGGTATACCAAGTCGCTGTCAACCGTCCGCCCGGACGGTCGAGGGCGGAGGAGTGTTATTCGGCCAGTCCGTACAGACGGTCGCCGGCGTCGCCGAGGCCCGGCACGATGTAGCCGTTCTCGTCGAGGCGCTCGTCGAGGGCGCCGAGCACGATCGTGACGTCGCGGTCGCCCACGGCTTCCTCGACGGCCTTGAGGCCCTCGGGCGCCCCGAGGATGCACACGCAGGTGACGTCCTCGGCGCCGCGGTCGAACAGGAAGTCGATGGCGGCGGCGAGGGTGCCCCCGGTCGCGAGCATCGGGTCGAGCACGAAGCACTGGCGGTTCGAGAGGTCGTCCGGCAGGCGCTCCGCGTAGGTCTGCGGCTCGAGGGTCTCCTCGTTGCGCGCCATGCCGAGGAACCCGACTTCCGCCGTGGGGACGAGCTTGACCATGCCCTCGAGCATGCCGAGGCCGGCGCGGAGGATCGGGACGACGAGCGGGCGCGGCTTCGCGATCGAGACGCCCATGGTCTGCGCGACCGGCGTGGAGATCGGGGTCGCCGTGACCCGGACGTTCCGGGTGGCTTCGTACGCGAGGAGCGTGACGAGTTCCTCGGTCAGTGCCCGGAACGTGGGGGAGGGTGTGGTCCGGTCGCGGAGCACCGAGAGCTTGTGGGTGATGAGCGGGTGGTCGGCGACGTGGACTCGCATAGGGTCGAGCGTACCGTGCCGCGTGCCCACCAGCGCTCGCGGGCGGTACCCGACCAGACCGGAGGACCCGTGGACGCAACACGCTCGACGCACCCGGCCGGGCGTCCGTACGTGTCCGCGATGGCACTGGCGCTCGAGGAGGCCCGGGCGTGCCTCGCGACCGGGGACGTGCCGGTCGGGGCCGTCGTCCTCGACGCACAGGGCCGCGTGGTCGCCACCGGCCGGAACGAGCGCGAGGCCACGCAGGACCCCACGGCGCACGCCGAGGTGCTCGCCCTCCGTGCCGCGGCCGCCGCGACGGGGGACTGGCACCTCGACCGGCACACCCTCGTCGTCACGCTCGAGCCGTGCCCGATGTGCGCGGGGGCGATCCTCGCCGCACGGGTCCCGCGGATCGTGTTCGGCGCGTGGGACCCGAAGGCGGGAGCCTCCGGCAGCGTCTACGACATCGCCAGGGACCGTCGTCTGCCGCACCGGTCCGAGGTGGTCGCGGGTGTGCTCGAGGCGGAGTGCGCCGCCCTGCTCGACGACTTCTTCGCGGAACGGCGCTAGTCGCCGCTCCCTGCTGCTCCGCCGGACGGCGCTAGTCGGCCGCGCGGATCACGATCGCCTCGGTCGGCGGACGCGGTCCGGTGCGGAGCACGTCCGGCTCGACGTAGATGACCCGGGCGATCGGCACGGCGGCACGCACGCGCTGCTCGACGGTGTCGATCCCGGCGGCGACGTCGCCGAGTCGTCGGTCCCCGTCGACGGCGACCTTCACGCCGACCATCAGCTCTTCCGGGCCGAGGTAGAGGGTCTTGATGTGGATGATCGACTCGACCTCGGGACCGTCGAGCACGGCCGCCTTGATCTTCGTCACGTCCGCCGCCGTCGCGCCCTCCCCGACGAGCAGGCTCTTGGTCTCGATGCCGAGGACCAGCGCGACCGCGATGAGCAGCACCGCGATGAGCACGGTGCCGATCGCGTCGAACACCCCGTTCCCGGTCAGCGCGGTGAGGCCGACCCCGAAGAACGCGAAGACCAGGCCGGTCAGCGCCGCGGTGTCCTCGAGCATGACGACGGGCAGCTCGGGGGCCTTGGCGCGGCGCACGTACTGCACCCACGACAGCGAGCCCTTGTGCGGTGCCGCTTCCTTCAGTGCGGTGCGGAGTGAGAAGCCCTCGAGCCCGATCGCGATGACGAGCACGAGCAGCGGCAGCCACCAGTTCTCGAGGGGGTGCGGGTGCGCGAACTTCTCGATGCCCTCGTACAGGGAGAACACGCCACCGACGGAGAACAGCACGATGGAGACGACGAAGGCGTACACGTAGCGCTCACGCCCGTAGCCGAACGGGTGTTCCTCGTCGGCGGCACGTCGGGCGCGCCGTCCACCGAGGAGCAGCAGGAGCTGGTTCGCCGAGTCCGCGAGGGAGTGCACACCCTCCGCGAGCATCGATGCCGAGCCGCTGATCGCGGCGGCGATGAACTTCACGATCGCGATGCCGACGTTCGCGCCGAGTGCGGCGAGGATGGCCCGGTTGCCTCCGGAAGCGCTCACTGTGACCCCTGTCTCCTGATCTGCTGCCCGATCCTACGGGCAGGTCCCTCGGTAGGGTCGGGCCATGACGATCGAACTGCCCCGCACCGCCCTCGTCGGCGTCGGATCCATGTCCGGCGCGGTCCTCGACGGCCTCCTCGCCGCCGGTCTGGCACCCGACACCGTGGTCATCACGACGAAGTCCGAATCGTCCGCCGCCGCCCATCGCGAGCGCGGACTCGACGCCCACGCGAGCGACACCGAACCGGATGCGAACCGCGCTGCGGTCCGTGGTGCCGGCATCGTCGTGCTCGGGGTGAAGCCGTTCGCGATCGGTGACGTCCTCGACGAGATCGCCGGCGACCTCGCACCGGGCACCGTCGTCGTCAGCGTCGCCGTCGGGGTCACCACGGCCGCGATGGAAGCCCGCGTGCCGGACTCCGTCCGCGTCGTCCGAGCCCTGCCGAACACCCCGATCGGCGTCGGCCACGGCGTCACCGGCATCAGCGGCGGCGCCTCGGCGGACACCGAGGCGGTCGCGCTCGCGTCCAGCCTGTTCGACGTGTCCGGCGCAGTGATCGAGGTCCCCGAGGACAAGCTCGACGCCCTCTCCGCGGTGTCCGGCTCCGGTCCGGCGTACGTCTTCCTCTTCGTGGAGGAGTGGCAGCGCGCGGCCGAGGCGCTCGGCTTCACCCACGAGCAGGCCGAGACGATGGTGCAGGGCACCGTGCGGGGTGCGGTCGAGCTGCTCGAGCGTTCCGGCAAGGAGCCGGCGGACCTCCGGAAGGCCGTGACCAGCCCGAAGGGCACGACCGAGCGCGCGGTCGCGGTCCTGCAGGAGGCGGACCTGGCCGACACCCTGCGGCGTGCCGCCGACGCGGCGATCGCGCGTGCCGAGGAGTTGTCGAAGCTCTAGACCAGACCACAGACCGGACGGGAGGCCCGGTGCCAGCCGGCACCGGGCCTCCCGGCGGCCTGTGGTCTACTCCAGAGCGGCGAAGCGCTCCAGCGCCGTCGTCGAGCCGGACACGATGATCACGTCGTGCTCACCGATCACGCTGTCCGGCGTGGCCGGGACGAAGGCCTCGCCCGGGGGCTTGATGCCGAGCACGGTGAGGCCGAAGCGGGTCCGGATCGCGGTTGTGCCGAGGTCCTTGCCGCGGACCGCCCGTGGCGGGAACATCTTGACGACCGCGAAGTCGTCGTCGAACTCGATGAAGTCGAGCATCCGGCCGGAGACCAGGTGCGCCGTGCGCTCACCGGCCTCGCGCTCCGGGTAGACCACGTGGTTCGCGCCGATCCGGGACAGGATCGTGCCGTGCGAGCGGCTGATCGCCTTCGCCCAGATCTGCGGGATGCCGAGGTCGACGAGGTTCGCGGTGATGAGCACGCTCGACTCGAGGTCGCTGCCGGTGCCGACCACGGCGATCGGGAAGTCCTGCGCGCCGATCTGCCTGAGCGCGTCGATGTCGGTGGCATCGGCCTGCACCGCGTGCGTGACCCGGTCGGACCACTTCTGGACCAGGCCGGCGTCCGTGTCGACGACGAGCACCTCGCGGTCCTGGCGCTCGAGCTGCCCGGCGGTGGCGGCGCCGAAGCGGCCGAGGCCGATGACGAGCACCGGGGCGTCGTGGCTGACGGCACCGAACGGGTGCTGCGGGCGGGTTCGGTCAGCCAACGATCGGCCTCTCCTCGGGACGGCGGAACAGTTGCCGGCTCTGGCTGGCGGCCAGGGCTGCGGCGATGGTCACTGTACCGACACGACCCAGGAACATCGTCGCGGCGAGGACGTACTTGCCGGACTCCGGCAGCTCCCCGGAGATGCCGGAGGACAGGCCGCACGTGGCGAAGGCGGAGATCACCTCGAACAGCACCCGGTCGAGCGACTCGTGGGTGATCTGCAGCAGGACGATCGTGGCGACCGCGACGATCGTGGCGCCCCAGAGGACGACGGCCACGGCGACGCGGAGCACGTCGCTCGGGATGCGGCGGCCGAACGCCTCCATGCTCGCGCGGCCGCGAGCCTCGGCGACGGCGGCGAGGAACAGCACCGCGAGCGTCGTGACCTTGATGCCGCCGGCGGTCGAGGCCGAGCCGCCGCCGATGAACATGAGCATGTCGGTGACCAGCAGGCTCGACCCGTTCAGCTGGTCGAAGTCGACGAGCGAGAAGCCGCCCGACCGGGTCATGGTCGAGAGGAAGAGCGCCTGGAAGGCGGTCCGCCCGGCGCCCTCCTGGCCGAAGGTCGACGGGTTCGACGCCTCGAGCGAGATGTACACGATCGCACCGCCGACGAGCAGGACGGCACTGGTCGCCAGCGTGAGCTTGACGTGGATCGGCCACTTCCGGGGCGTGCGGAGCTGCTTCGTGAGCGCCCGGATCACCGGGAAGCCGATGGACCCGGCGACGACGCCGACCATGAGCAGCGAGAGGAACCAGTAGTCGTGCGCGAACGGGTCGAGGCCGCTGGCGTTCGGCGCGAACCCGGTGTTCGTGAAGGCCATCGCCGCGTAGTAGAAGGAGTCGCCGACCGCGCTCCAGAACGGGATGCCGGCGATGAGTACCGACGGCAGGAGCAGCAGGCCGAGCACGATCTCGATCGACAGCGTGCTCACCGCGACGGTGGCGAGCAGCGTGCCGACCTCGCCGAGCCGGACCGCCTGTCCCTCCGGCACCGCGCCGTGGTGCGTGCGGAGCGGGTTCGAGTCGCCCGCGGCCATCAGCTTCGCGCGCAGCCCGAGCTTCCGGGTCACGAACAGCCCGAGGATCGACGCGAAGGTCAGCACGCCGACGGCGCCGATCTGGGTGCCGATCACGACGAGGGTCTTGCCGAACACCGACCAGTGCGTCGCCATGTCCACGGTCGCGAGCCCGGTGACGCAGACCACCGACGCCGCGGTGAACAGCGAGTCCGCGAAGTGGGTCGACCGCCCGTCGGCCGCGGCCATCGGCGTCATGAAGAGCACCGTGAACACGAAGATCAGCGCGACGAAGACCAGGATCGCCAGGCGCGACGGCGAGGAGCGCAGCACGGTGGCGATCCGTGACACGCGTCTGCGGGAAGCGCCCGTCGAGACGGTCGGCGGCTCCGTGCGGTCGAGCATCGTATGCCTCCGAGGACATGGGCGGGACGCATCGCATGGTACATCCGTGCCCGGCCGGTTAGCCTTTCCCCATGGCCGACATCTTCAGCGTGGTCGCCGATCCGACGCGGCGGGAACTGCTCGGCGCGCTCCTCACGGCGTACGGCGCCGACGCGACCGGCGGGGAACTCAGCGTCGGCCAGCTCGTCGAGAAGCTCGGGGTCAGCCAGCCCACCGTCTCGAAGCACCTCCGCGTGCTCCGTGACATCGGCCTCGTGACCTCGCGCGAAGAAGGACAGCACCGCTACTACCGGCTCGACCCGGAACCACTCCTGCACATCGAGGACTGGGTGGCGCCGTTCACCGGCGCGGTCGACGCCGACGGCACGCCGGCGACCACCGCATGGACGCCCGACGGGCAGCCGGTCTCCGTCCGTCGGAACGGCGTCGCCGGCAAGGCCACGGTCGAGGTGGGGACCGAACTCGGGCGCGTCATGGCCGAGGCGTCGCACCGCGCCACGGCGGCGTTCTCGGGGGCGCAGCAGGGCTGGGAACGGGTCGTCGAGAGTTCGCGTCGCCGGTTCACGAAACGCTCCGACGAGGACTGACGCGTCGCCCTGGACACCGGGTATCACCCGCCTCTACAGTTACCAGAGACCACTCAGGTCACACCAACCTCCGCGTTCGGTCGAGCGCGTGCCCCGAAGGCGGATCATGACCGGCAGTTTCGACGACGTGCGCTTCCTCACCGTCGCTGAGGTGGCCGAGATGATGCGCGTCTCGAAGATGACCGTCTACCGCATGGTGCACGCCGGGGAACTCCCCGCGATCCGGTTCGGCCGTTCCTTCCGCGTCCCGGAGTCGGCAGTCGCCGAGGTCCTGCGCGGCGGCATCGCCGACGTCGGCTGAGTCCTCCGCCTGAGAGCGCGTTCGACATCACAGCGGCCCTCCGGTAGGATCGGGCAGGTTGATTTTCCGCGGCTTCATCGGCCCGGTGTCCGTACATCAGCATCAGTCCGAGCGAGGTCCACATGGGTTCTGTCATCAAGAAGCGTCGCAAGCGCATGGCGAAGAAGAAGCACCGCAAGCTCCTTCGCAAGACGCGTCACCAGCGTCGCAACAAGAAGTAAGTCGCGAGACTTGCCGCAGAAGCCCCGGTTCGCCGGGGCTTTCGCTGTTCCCGGGCCGGGAACCGTCGGGGCTACGCTGATCCCATGCCAGCCGTGACGCTCCTCACCAAGCCCGGATGCCACCTCTGCGACGATGCACGACCGATCGTGGAGCGGGTGGTCGCTGCCCATCCCGGCGTGACGCTCACGGAGCGCTCGATCCTCGACGACGACGCCCTCCGGCTCGAGTACGCCGAGGACATCCCCGTGGTGCTGGTCGACGGCCGCGTCCACAGCAACTGGCGTGTCGACGAGGACCGTCTCGTCCGCGCCCTCGAGAAGGCGGGAGCCTCCGCATGATCCAGCACGTCGTCTCGTGGACCCTCCGGGAAGACCTCGACCGCGCGTCGTCCATCGGGCGGATCCGCGAACTGCTGCACGGGCTGATCGGGGTCGTCCCGTCGATCCGCTCGCTGCAGGTCGTCGAGAACGTCGCCTACCCGGGGAAGAACCAGGACGTCGCCGTCGTGGCGACCTTCGACGACCTCGCCGGTCTCGACGTGTACCAGGTGCACCCGGACCACCAGGCTGCGGCGGCCGAGATCCGTGGACTGGTCACGGGGCGGGCCGCCATCGACTGGGAGAGCTGAGCCGAGCCTCCCGACTGGCGCGCTCCGCCCGCTTGCGCTGGCGCGCTCCGGCGGCGCACAACGAAAGCCGGCTCGAACCACGGAATTCCGTGGTTCGAGCCGGCTTCGGTTGTGCGGATGCGGTTCGCGCCGCGCCGCCGCGCGCCGCAGCCCGCGCCGTCGCGCCCCCTACGGGGTCAGGCGCGTCGGGCCGCGGAACAGGTACGTGACCTCGCGGATGGACGGCTCGCCGAGCATGAGCATCAGCACGCGCGCGAGGCCCATGCCGAAGCCGCCGTGCGGCGGCACGCCGTAGCGGAAGAAGTCCAGGTACCAGCCGAGCTCGGCCGGGTCCAGGCCCTTCTCCTCCGCCTGCGCGGTGAGGACGTCGACGCGGTGCTCACGCTGGGCTCCCGTGGAGATCTCGGCACCGTTGAACAGCAGGTCGTAGCTGTTCGTGAGCGTCGGGTCGTCGGCGTGGCGCATGTGGTAGTACGGGCGGATCGACGCGTCGTAGTCGGTGACGAACACGAACTCCGAGCCGTGGTGCTCCTTCGCCCAGGCGGACACGCGACGCTCGCCCTCCGGGTCCAGGTCGCCGTCGGCACGGACGACGTCGTGGCCGCTCTCCGCGACGATCTTCCGGGCCTCGGCCAGGGTCACGCGGGGGAACGGGGTCGCGGGGACCTGCAGCTCGAAGCCGAAGACCTCCTCGATGTCCTTGCCGTACTTCTCCTTGACCGCGGTGATGCCGGCCACGAGGACCTCTTCGTGCATCGCCATGACGTCCTCGTGGGACTCGATCCACGAGAACTCGGCGTCGACGCTGGTGAACTCGGTCGCGTGCCGGGAGGTGAAGGAGGGGTCGGCGCGGAAGGCGTCGGCGATCTCGAACACGGCACCGAAACCGGCCGGCTGTGCCATCTGCTTGAAGTTCTGCGGCGACTGCGCGAGGTAGGCGGTCGTCTCGAAGTACTCGAGCTGGAAGAGCTCGGCGCGGGACTCCGACGCCGACGCCATCAGCTTCGGGGTGTGGATCTCGATGTAGTCGCGCTCGACCCAGTACGTGCGGAACGCGTGCTCCAGCGTCGTCTGGATGCGGAAGATCAGGTTCTGCTTGCGGTTGCGCAGGTCGATGAAGCGCCAGTCGAGGCGCTTGTCGAGCGAGGAGTCGTCGGCGATCGGGGTCTCCGGGATCGCGGCGCTGACGACGGTGAGCTCGCCGACCTTCACCTCGAGGCCGCCGAGCTTGACGCGCTCGTCGTGCTTGAGGGTGCCGGTGACGTGGATGAAGGAGCCGTGCGCCAGACCCGAGATCGTCTCGGTCGTGGCGAGTGCTGCGGCCGAGGCGTCGTCGCCTTCGGTCGCCTCGCGCGTGGCGGGGTTCACGAGCTGGACGGCGCCGGTCTCGTCGCGGAGGACGACGAACTGCACCTTCTTCTGATCGCGGACGGTCTCGACCCATCCGGCCACGGAGACGGGACCGTCGGGGAGGGCGGCGAGGTCGCTGATGCGGGTGCGTTCGATCACGGTCGTCGAGTCTACCGGGCTGCCGGTTCTGCACAGCCCGGTTCCGTCCGACGGTTCTCCACAGACACCGCCGGGAGGCCCGGCTCGCCCCCGGTGCGTCCGTAGCGTTCTCGACGTGGCCGGGTCGCGAGCGGGGAGGAGGTCCTCATGACGGTGCTGACGGTGGGGACCGACGGTCTCGCGGCCTGGCCGCCTGCGGCGGTCGCGACGGTGGTCGCAGCGTTGTGCGCGGCCGGACTGACGATGGTCGTCGCGGTGGTCGGCGGCTGCTGGGCCGTGCTCCGTTGGCGGCGGGACGTGCACCGCGAAGAGCGTGACCGCGCGTGGACGCGCATCGTGTGGGCGATCGACCTCGTGTGCTCTGACGACGTGGGCCAGAACGAGATCGGTCGCCTTGCGTTCGAAGCGGCATGCGACATGCAGATTGCTCGCGGCGTTGACGTGGAGTTCGTCACCATCGTGGACAACCTCATCAAGACCCGAGCAGGAGGAGCATGACCATGGGAGTCAAAGCCGATGCGTGGAGCGCCGATGTCGAGCGGCGGTGGCGGGAGGGCGTCCGTCGTCGGCACCGTTTCCGGAAGCGGAAGGCCGAGGCGATCATCGCGGCACACGACGAGCGTGTTCGGGTCTGGTGGGAACTGGTGCTGGAGGGGCGCGCAGAGCGTGCGGAGCGAGAACAGGATCGGCGCGCGGCCGAGCGTGCGCGGGGCTCAGGGGAGCGAAGCGCGGAGGGAGCCCAGCGTGCCGATGAACTCCTCGGCCATGCCCGCCCGCTCGACGAGCTTCGCGTGGCGGGCCCGCGCGTCCTCCAGGAAGGCATCGAGGCGCGCTGCGCGTGCGGCCGTGTCGTCCGCATCACTGCCGGGGAGCCCGTCGACGATGCTGAGGAGGTCGCCCATCTCGTCGAGTGAGAACCCGAGCGGCTTCATCCGACGGATGACGAGCAGCCGCTCCAGGTCGCGCTCGGTGTACACGCGGAAGCCACCAGTGGTGCGGCCGCTCGGCACGAGCAGCCCGACCTCGTCGTAGTGCCGGATCGTCCGGAGGGACATCCCGGCGCGGTCGGCGAGTTCACCGATGTGCATCGTCCCGGCGTCGTGCTGGTCGTCGTGCTGTTCGTCGTACTCGGTCATCGCGCCCAACCCTACCCTCACGTGAGGGTAGGGTTGAGCGCGATGACGACCCTCACCCACGCGCCGGCCGCCGCGAGCGTCCTGTCCGCACTCCGCTCGCCCCGACTCCTGACGCGGGAGGTGTTGGCGGGCATCGTCACCGCGCTCGCCCTCATCCCGGAGGCGATCTCGTTCTCGGTGGTCGCCGGCGTCGACCCGGCGGTCGGGCTGTTCTCCAGCGTCATCATCGCCGTGGTCATCGCGATCGTCGGCGGCCGGCCGGCCATGGTGTCTGCAGCAGCGGGTTCCGTCGCCCTGGTGATCGCACCGCTGGTCCGTGACCACGGGATCTCCTACCTCGTCCCGACGATCGTGCTCGGCGGCGTGATCCAGCTCGTGCTCGGGTTCCTCGGGGTGGCACGGCTGATGCGGTTCATCCCGCGCAGCGTCAACGTCGCCTTCGTGAACGCGCTCGCGATCCTGATCTTCACGGCGCAGCTCCCGAACCTGTTCGGCCACGACGTGCCGCTGGTGGTCTGGCCGCTGACCGCGCTCGGCGTCGCGATCATCGTCGGGTTCCCGTTCCTCACGAAGGCGGTCCCGGCGCCGCTCATCGCAGTCGTCGTGATCACCGTCATCACGATCGTGTTCAGCGTCGCCGTGCCGACCGTCGGGGACGAGGGGGCGCTGCCGACCGCGCTGCCGGGGTTCAACGGCATCACGGTCCCGATCTCGTTCGAGACGCTCACGATCATCGCCCCGTACGCGTTCGGCATGGCGATCGTCGGGCTCATCGAGACGCTGCTCACGGCGCAGCTCGTCGACGCCATCACCGAGACCGGGTCGAGCAAGTGGCGCGAGTCATGGGGGCAGGGCATCGCGAACATCGCGTCGGCCTTCTTCGGTGGGACCGGTGGCTGCGCGATGATCGGCCAGACCGTCATCAACGTGAAGACCGCGGGGGCCCGCACCCGGATCTCGACCTTCGTCGCCGGTGCATCGGTGCTCGTGCTCACCATCGTGCTGCACGACGTCGTCGCCCGGATCCCGATGGCCGCGCTGACCGCGGTGATGCTCATGGTCTGCGTCGCGACCTTCGACTGGCACAGCATCCGCCCGCGGACCCTCGGGCGGATGCCGCTCGGGGAGACCGCCGTGATGGTGATCACCGTGGTCGTCGTGGTCGCCACGAACAACCTCGCGACCGGGGTGCTCGTGGGTGTCGTCGTCGCGGCGCTCGTGTTCGCCCGCCGGGTCGCGCACGTGGTCGAGGTGGTCCGCGAGCCGGTGGACGAGCGGACCGTGCGGTACCGGGTCCGCGGTGCGCTGTTCTTCGCGTCGTCGAACGATCTCGTCACCCGGTTCTCCTACGCCGAGGACCCGGAGCACGTCGTCATCGACATGTCCGAGGCGCACGTGTTCGACGCCAGCACGGTGGCCGCCCTCGACGGGGTCGAGCAGCGGTTCGCGAAGCACGGCTCGAGCGTCGAGGTGGTGAACCTGAACACGGGTTCGGTCGCGCTGCACGGCAGGCTCTCCGGACACCTCGGCTGAACGGTCCCGAAGCCGTCAATCGCCTGTGTGGGCAGTGGGAACAGCTGCGCGACCTAGACTGGAACCCATGCCCGCGACCCGAATCCACCTCGTGCGGCACGGCGAGGTACACAATCCGGACCGTGTGCTCTACGGGCGACTCCCGGGCTTCGGACTGAGCGAGCTCGGGCACCGGATGGCCGCAGCGTCCGCCACCGCGTGGAAGGACGCCGGCGTCGACGTCCGCCGGATCGTGGCCTCGCCGCTCCAGCGCACGCAGGAGTCCGCGGCACCGTGGTCCGCCGCGTACGGCCTCGACGTCACCCTGGACGAACGGCTCATCGAGCCGACGAACCGGTACGAGGGACAGCCTCCCGGCTTCACGAAGCGATCCATCCGGAAGCCGTCGGAGTGGCCGTGGATCGCGAACCCGCTGCGACCGAGCTGGGGCGAGGCCTACGAGTCCATCGCCAACCGCATGCTCGCCGCGGTCGCCACCGCGTGGGAGAGCGTCGACGAGGGCGATGTCGTCCTCGTCAGCCACCAGCTCCCGATCTGGATGGTGCACCGGCGCCTGGCGGGGGAGCCGCTCTGGCACGACCCGCGGAAGCGCCGCTGCGACCTGTCGAGCATCACGACGCTGGAGCGCGTGCCCGCCACCCTGGGCGGCCGGTTCACCGAGGTCGGGTACGCCGACCCCGCACAGGAACTCCGGGGGACCGCCATCGACGAAGGAGCAGTGTGATCGTCCGCAGTCTCAAGAAGCGGTTCGTCGCGGTCGGGGCGCTCGCCGTCGTCGCCGCGATCGCCCTCACGGGGTGCTCGGGTGGCAGCGACTCGCTGTCGAAGCAGTACGGCAGCGGCACGACGCAGAACTACATCTCCGGTGATGGTGCGGTGACCGAGGTCGCCGCCGACAAGCGCACCGACGCGGTCGACTTCTCCGCGACGACCTCCGACGGCGACACCGTCTCGGCGAAGGCCCTGCGCGGCAAGGTCGTCGTCCTGAACTTCTGGTACGCCAGCTGCCCGCCCTGCCGTGCCGAGGCGAAGTACCTCAACAAGGTGCAGGCGGAGTACGCAGACGATGACGTCCAGTTCATCGGCGTGAACGTCCGTGACCAGAAGGCCACCGCAGCCGCGTTCGAGCGGACGTTCGGCGTGCAGTACCCGACGGTGCTCGACGCCGACAAGGGCACCATGCAGCTCGCGCTCTCCGGGCAGATCGCACCGAACGCCGTGCCCGCCACGATCGTCCTCGACACGAAGGGCCGGGTCGCCGCCCGCGTCCTCGGCGCGGTCGACGGCACGAGCATCCTCGAGACCCTGGTGGGCGACGAGCTCGACGGCGGCAAGGCCTCCTGACCTGTGGACAGCAACCCCTTCTCCGACGCGATCCTCAGTGGTCAGATGTACGTGGCGCTGCCCGTCGCACTGCTCGCCGGGCTCGTGTCGTTCCTCTCGCCGTGCGTGCTGCCGCTCGTCCCCGGGTACCTCGGGTACGTCAGCGGCGTCGCCGACGGCGGCTCGAGGTCACGCGGACGTGTCGTCCTCGGGGTGCTGCTCTTCGTCCTCGGCTTCACCGCGGTCTTCGTGGCGTACACGACCGTCTTCGGCGCACTCGGCTTCTGGCTGGTGCGCTGGCGTGACCTCATCACCCAGGTCCTCGGCGTCGTGGTCATCCTGATGGGCCTCGTGTTCATCGGGCGGTTCACGTTCCTGCAGCGCACGCTGAAGCCGTCGTGGACCCCCGCGACCGGACTCGTCGGGGCGCCGCTCCTCGGCATCGTGTTCGGCCTCGGCTGGACCCCGTGCCTCGGCCCGACCCTCGCCGCGATCAACCTGCTCAGCGTCCAGTCCGGCAGCGCCTGGCAGGGGATGTGGCTCGGGGTGGCCTACTGCCTCGGTCTCGGCATCCCGTTCCTGCTCGTGGCACTCGGCGCCGGGTGGGCAGCGGGAGCGATCCGCGCCGTGAAGCGCCACATGCGCATCGTCAACATCATCGGAGGAGCGATCCTGATCGTCATCGGTCTGCTCATGGTCACCGGCATCTGGTCGGCCGTCATGTCGAGCGTCGGGGCGGTGATCCAGAGCTATGTCCCGGCAGTCTGACACCGACGCGAGCAGGGTCGAGAACGGCACCGAGTCCGACCCGATGCGCCCGTCCGACCACGTCGACGGCGCCGGCCCCGGCGACGGCGGCGTGAACCAGCCGAAGCTCGGCTTCGTCGGCTACGTCCGCTTCTTCTGGCGCCAGCTGACCAGCATGCGCACCGCGCTGTTCCTGCTGATGATGCTCGCCCTCGCGGCGATCCCGGGGTCCCTCGTGCCGCAGCGCACCGCGGACCCGAACGGTGTCGTCCAGTACAAGGCCGACCACGCGACGCTCTACCCGATCCTCGACAAGCTGCAGGTCTTCGACACCTACACCTCGGTGTGGTTCTCGGCGATCTACCTGCTGCTCTTCGTGTCGCTCATCGGCTGCATCATCCCCCGCACCAGGCACCACTGGCAGGCGCTCCGCACCCGCCCGCCGAAGACGCCGGTCCGCCTGACGCGACTCGCCGGGTTCCGCACCGTGGCCGTGGAGCCGGACACGATGGCGGACGGCGCCGCGGAGACGGACCCGGCCACGGGCCTCCCGTCGGTCGAACGCGCCGTGACGCGCGCGATGGCGCTGCTGAAGCGCTCCGGGTACCGCGTCGAGCGGTTCGGCGACTCGGTGAGCGCGGAGCGCGGCTACCTCCGTGAGACCGGCAACCTGGTGTTCCACGCGGCGCTCGTCGGGGTCCTCGTGGCGGTCGGCATCGGCGGTGGCTTCGGCTACACCGGTCAGCGCCTGCTGGTCGAGGGCCAGACCTTCTCGAACGTGCTCGGCTCGTACGACTCGTTCAACCCGGGCCGCTGGTTCCAGCAGACCGACCTCAAGGGCTACAACCTGACGCTCGACAAGTTCGTCACGAAGTACGAGGAGCGGAACCTCAACGCCCTCGGCCAGGCGACGGACTACTCGGCCACCGTGACGAGCAAGGAGAAGGGCGGCGAGTCGAAGACCAGCCGTCTCGGCGTCAACGAGCCGCTGTCGATCGGCGGCACGAACGTCTACCTCCTCGGCAACGGCTACGCGATGCAGGTCACGATCCGCGACGGCGACGGCAACGTGGCGTTCAAGGACGACGTGCCGTTCCTGCCTGCCGACGCGAACTACACCTCCACCGGCGTCATCAAGGTGCCGGACGCGTCGCCGGACCAGCTCGGCATGGTCGGGTTCTTCTACCCGACGGCGGTCAAGCAGACCACCGGTGCGTACGCGTCGACCTACCCGGACACCGAGAACCCGCTGCTGACGCTGCAGGTGTACGAGGGTGACCTCGGCCTCGACGACGGCGTCCCGCGCAGCGTGTACCAGCTCGACACCAAGGGGCTGACGCAGATCGCCGGCACCAAGGCGGACACGAAGAGCATCGAGCTGAAGCCGGGGCAGACCAAGACGCTGCCGAAGGGCGCGGGGTCGATCACCTTCGACGGCGTCAAGCGCTACGTCTCCCTCGACGTCCACCACGACCCGTCGCAGCTGTTCGTCGGCGGGTTCGCGATCCTCAGCGTCCTCGGGCTGCTGACGTCGCTCTTCGTCCCGCGCCGTCGCGTGTGGGTGAAGGTCGTGCCCCGCACGGGCGCCGAGCACGGCGAGTACGACCTCGAGTACGCGGGGCTGGCCCGCGGCGAGGACCCCAATCTCGAACGGGCCGTGGCGGACATCGCCACGCGGCACGTGTCGGACCTCGGAGTTAGGATGCCCTCGTGAACGACATGACGACGACCCTCGCGACCTACTCGGTCGTGCTCACGTACTCGGCGATGGCCGTCTACGTGGTCGCGTTCATCGCGTTCGCGCTGGACATGGCCAAGCGCGCGGGCGAAGTGACGGTCGCCGCGACCGACGCCGCCGCCCCCGCGGTGGAACGCCAGGCGAAGACCGTCGCCACCGTGCAGGGCGGCACCGTCGTGCTCGAGCGCGTCGAAGCCCCCGCGAAGACCGGTTCCGGTCGTCGCGGGTCGCGGTTCGAACGCGTCGGCATGGCGATGACGATCCTGGCGCTCGTGCTGCACATCGGCTCGATCGTCCTCCGGGGCATCGCCGCCGACCGTGTGCCGTGGGGCAACATGTTCGAGTTCTCGCTGACGGGCACCGGCCTGATCATCGCGATCTTCCTGCTCGTCCAGTTCTGGCAGAACCTCAAGTTCCTCGGGGTGTTCATCACCGGCCTGACGCTGATCCTGCTCGGCATCGCCACGGTGAACTACTACGTGCCCGTCGTCCCGCTGCAGCCCGCGCTGCAGTCCTACTGGCTCGTGATCCACGTCTTCGTCGCGATCTCCGGCACCGGGTTCTTCGCGCTCGGCGCGGGGCTCGCGGTGTCGCAGCTCGTGCAGACGTACCGCCTCGGGCACTCCGGCGCCGCCAAGAAGCTCCGCTTCATGGAGACCCTGCCCGACGCCGACCGGCTGGAGGTCCTGACCTACCGCGTGCTGCTCGTCGGCTTCGTGCTCTGGACCTTCACGCTCATCGCCGGCGCCATCTGGGCCGAGCGTGCGTGGGGTCGCTACTGGGGCTGGGACACCAAGGAAGTCTGGACCTTCATCATCTGGGTGGTCTACGCGGGCTACATCCACGCTCGTGCGACGCGCGGCTGGCGTGGGGCGCGGTCGTCCTGGCTGGCCCTGATCGGGTTCGCCGCGGTGATGTTCAACTTCTCCGTCGTCAACGTGTTCTTCAAGGGGCTGCACAGCTACTCCGGCCTGTGAGCAGCTGAAGTCCGCCGACATGTCGGCACCGGCCTGGAGGCGCGGTGCGGGTCCGTCCCGCACCGCGCCTCCGTCGTTCTCCCCCCCCCCCACGCCTCACCCCCGTGGTGAGATCGCAGTTCGCGTCGCCTCGGCAGCGCCGGACCGACAGAAACTGCGATCTCGGCGCAGGGAGCGCGGGGCGCGCGGCGCGCGGCGCGGCGCGGGCGCGCGGCGCGGGGCGCGCGGGGCGCGCGGGCGCGCGCGGGCGCGCGGCGCGCGGCGCGGCGCGCTACGCGGCGGCGCGCAGCGCCGCGTGCACGCGCGCGAGGCGGGCGCGCCACCACGCGTCCCGCTCGGGCGGGGCACCGAACCGGGCCAGCAGCTCGGGTGAGACGTCGACGCGGCGCACCCCGATCCTCCCGTCGGTGGGCAGCAGCGGGTCGGCGGTGACGTCACCCTCGAACATCACGGCGGTCCCGAGGCCCGCGGCGTAGCCCGGGCTCATCGCCGCCGCGGCGAGGAACGCCCCCATCCCGAGCCCGACGGACGTGTCCAGCGCGCTGGACACGACGCAGGGGAGCCCCGCCGCCGCGATCACCGAGCGCGCAGCGGTGATCCCACCGAGGGGCTGCGCCTTGACGACGAGGACGTCGGCGGCTCCGGCTCGGGCGACGGCGAGCGGATCGGAGGCCTTCCGGACGCTCTCGTCCGCCGCGATCGGCACGCCGAGGCCGGCGATCCGGGCCCGGAGCTGCGCGAGCTCGGGAACGGTGCGGCAGGGCTGTTCGGCGTACTGCAGGTCGAACGGAGCGAGCTGCTCGAGCGCGGCCGTGGCCTGCTCGACGCTCCACAGGCCGTTCGCGTCGACGCGGACGGCAGCGGTGGGTCCCATGACGCGGCGCACCTCGGCGACCCGGGCGACGTCGTCCGCGATCGTGGTGCCCGGTTCGGCGACCTTGACCTTCGCGGTCGTGCAGCCGGGGTAGCGCGCGAGCAGGTCCTCGACGGCACCGGGGTCGATCGCCGGGACGGTGGCGTTCACCGGGACGGACGCCGCCGCCGGAGCATGCGCGGTCCAGCCGAAGTCGATCGCGCCCCGGAGCCAGGCGGCGGCCTCGGCGTCGTCGTACTCGACGAACGGGGAGAACTCCGTCCAGCCTTCCGGGCCGCGGAGGACGACGGCTTCCCTCGTGGTGATGCCGCGGAACCGGACCCGCATCGGGAGGGCCACGACGTGGGCGTCGGCGAGGAGTTCGGCGAGGTCGGGGAGCACGCTCCCATCCTCGCAGCGGACCTCACGGTTCCTCGGAGCCGACCGCCAGGGCGGGGCATTAGCATGCATCGGTCGGCCTCGGTCGACGGCCGACACGACGACCAGAGGGAGGCTCCGTGGCGCCTGATCCGCAGCAGCGGTCGTCACGCGCATCCGGAGCCGGAGCGTCGGGCGCACGGGCACCCGGAGCCCGAGCCGGGACTCCCCGGACGGGCCAGCCGCGCGCCGGCACGGACGAGTTCGCCCGGCTCATGCGGAGCAACACCGTCGACGTCCGGCAGCAGGGTCGGACCCGCCGCCGCCGGAACCCGGTCGTCGGCAAGATCGCCTTCGGTCTGGCGATCGTCTCCGCCGCGGTGGACGCCAGCGCGTTCGCGGTGTTCATGGGCGGCGACACGAAGTTCGCGTTCGGGATCTGCTTCGTCGTGGTGTTCCTGACCCTCATCGCCGCGGTTCTCGGGTTCATCGCCGCGGTCGGCGGATTCGGCCGCTGGTACGGCGCGATCGGCGTCGTCGTGGCGTTCTTCGCGAACCCGGTGATCCTCATCGTGCTCGTCGTGATGGTGGCTCCCGAACTCCTCACCGACATGGGGGCCTAGGGCACCGGCGATAGGTTGGGTGCATGCCCGACACCGTGTCCGACCTGTTCGACCCCGACGTCTGGACGACCGCCCCGGCGGCCGCGTCCTTCACCGACATCACGTACCACAAGCACGTGTCGCAGGGCATCGTGCGCATCGCGTTCGACCGCCCCGAGGTCCGCAACGCCTTCCGTCCCCGCACCGTCGACGAGCTCTACCGCGCACTCGACGACGCCCGGCAGGACCCCCGCGTCGGTGTCGTCCTGCTCACGGGCAACGGCCCGAGCCCGAAGGACGGCGGCTGGGCCTTCTGCTCCGGCGGTGACCAGCGGATCCGTGGACGGAGCGGCTACCAGTACGTCGGCGACGAGGGTGCTCCGCCGGAGGGCGTCGACCCCGCTGCGGCGCAGGCGTCGATGGGCCGGCTGCACATCCTCGAGGTCCAGCGGCTCATCCGGATGATGCCGAAGGTCGTCATCGCGGTCGTCCCCGGGTGGGCGGCCGGCGGTGGGCACTCGCTGCACGCGATCTGCGACCTGACGATCGCCAGCGCCGAGCACGGGAAGTTCAAGCAGACCGATGCCGACGTCGGTTCGTTCGACGGCGGGTACGGCAGCGCCTACTACGCCAAGCAGATCGGGCAGAAGCTCGCGAGAGAGGTCTTCTTCCTCGCCGAGGAGTACTCCGCGCAGCGCGCCTACGAGATGGGTGCCGTCAACCGGGTCGTCCCGCACGAGGAGCTCGAGCGTGAGGCCATCCGCTGGGGCGAGATCATCCTCGGCAAGTCCCCGACGGCGATCCGGATGCTCAAGTACGCGTTCAACGCGGTCGACGACGGCATGGTCGGCCAGCAGGTCTTCGCGGGCGAGGCCACCCGTCTCGCCTACGGCACCGACGAGGCGGTCGAGGGCCGCGACTCCTTCCTCGAGAAGCGCAAGCCCGAGTGGACGTCGTTCCCCTGGCACTACTGATGGTCCGGCCACTGGTCGCGCTGGGCACGTCGGACCCGTCGGCGGTGCTCCGCGGCCTGGAGGCTGCCCTCGCCGGCGGCCCCGCGCTGCTCCCCGTCGCCGAGGGCGCTCCGGCACTGCCGACGCCGGCTCCGGCCGACGTCCCGCGGCGGGTCGCCCTGGTCGTCGAGACGAGTGGGTCCACCGGCACCGGCAAGCGCGTGGCGCTGTCCTCCGAGTCGCTCCTCGCCGGTGCTGCCGCCGCCGACGCGGCGCTCGGCGGCCCGGGTGGCTGGGTGCTGGCGTTGCCGACCCACTACATCGCGGGCCTCAACGTCCTGACGCGGTCGGTCGCCGCGGGGACCACCCCGTCGATCGTGGCACCGGGGCACTTCGACGCGGCGGCGTTCGCGGACGCCGCCGACCGGCTCGTCACCGGACCGGCCGCGCCGCGTCGGTACACCTCGCTCGTGCCGGTGCAGCTCGCCCGGGTGCTCGACGACGAGCGTGCGACGTCCGCCCTCGCCGGGTTCGACGCGGTGCTCGTCGGTGGGCAGGCGACGCCGGCCCCGCTCCGGCAGCGCGCCGTCGAAGCGGGCGTGCACGTCGTCACGACGTACGGCGCGAGCGAGACGAGCGGGGGCTGCGTGTACGACGGCGTCCCGTTCGGCACCGTCGGCACCGAGCTCGTCGACGGGGAGCTCTGGCTCCGCGGTCCGATGCTCGCCGAGGGGTACCTCGGTGACGACGAGCGCACCGCATCGACGTTCGTGGAGCGGGACGGCCACCGGTGGTACCGCACGGGGGACGCCGCGACGATCGAGGACGGCACGGTGCGGGTGCTCGGACGCCTCGACGACGTCGTCATCTCCGGCGGCGAGAAGGTCCCGCTCGGCCTGGTCGAGCGCCTCGTCCGCGAGCTGCCCGGTCAGGAGTCCGCGGTGGTGACCCGGCGGGCGTCGGGGGAGTGGGGCGAGGTGCCGGTCGTCGTCACGGCATGCCCGCTCGACCTGGAGCGCGTCCGGGACCACATCGGTGCCGCCCTCGGCCGGGCCGCCCGACCGGCGGAGGTGCTGGTGGTGGACGAGGTGCCGATGCTCGCGTCGGGCAAGCCGGACCGCCGCGCGATCCGCTCGCTCGCCGATCCGTCAGCGGCTTCATAGCGGTGCGGAGCGTCGAGTCCGCGCAGCCCGAATAGGATTGACGGTCGTGGCACGATCGAAGAACGAGACCCAGAAGCAGGGCCGCTCCGGCAACCCGGCGAAGGCAGCTGCCCCGGCACGCACGAAGCGACGGGCGACCGCCAGCGACTGGATCGGCGGCGCACGGCTCCGCACCCTGACGCTCGGTGTCGTCCCGGTCGTGCTCGGCACGGCCGTGGCCTTCGTGGACAGCGGGATCACCGGCGACTTCGGCGACTACATCGCGAAGGACGGCCACCTCGCGATCGCCCTGCTCGCCCTCGCCGTGGCACTGTTCCTGCAGATCGGTGTGAACTACAGCAACGACTACTCCGACGGGGTCCGGGGCACGGACGAGTTCCGCGTCGGCCCCGCCCGGCTCACCGGCGCCGGCCTGGCGAAGCCCCGCACGGTGCTGACCGTCGCGCTGACGTTCTTCGGCCTCGCGGCCGTCGCCGGCATCGTCATCGTGGTGCTCACCCAGCTGTGGTGGCTGCTCCTCGTCGGTGCCGCGGCGATCGTCGCCGCCTGGTTCTACACCGGCGGCAAGAAGCCCTACGGCTACAACGCGCTCGGCGAGGTCTTCGTCTTCGTGTTCTTCGGCCTCGTCGCGGTCCTCGGCACCCAGTACGTGCAGATCCGGGAGATCACGCACAGCGGCTGGGCGGCGGCGATCGCGGCCGGGTTCTTCGCCTGCGCGGTCCTGATGGTGAACAACATCCGCGACATCGACGAGGACCGGCTCGCCGGCAAGCGGACCCTGGCGGTCGTCGTCGGCCGTCCGGTCGCCCGCGTGCTCTACGGCGTGTTCCTGATGCTGCCGTACGTCGCGCTGCTCTGGTTCGTGCTGCTGTACTTCCGAACCGGCTTCACGTACTTCTCGCTGCTGCTGGCGCTGCCGGCACTCGCGATCGGGGTGTCCTCGCGGAAGCCGCGCGAGCTCATCACGGCGCTCCAGCTGTCGTCGTTCGCGTCGCTGGCGTTCGGCCTGGTGCTCGGCATCACGCTGGCCCTGCAGCCGTAGGCCCTGCGGCGGTCGACGCCGGAGCCTGGGCGCGGGAGCGGCTCAGTCGGCGGTCGGGTGGTCCCGGCGCTCGGCGTGTCGATCGGCGTCCGAGACCGGCCGCGCGGTGGGGGCGTCGGTGTCCTCGGCGTCGACGAAGTCGTCCTCGAAGTCCGAGTCGGCGTCGCGCTCCGGACGCCCGCGCCGGTTCGCGAGGTTCGTCGTCACCTGGCCGCGCAACCGGGGCAGTGCGATGTACGACACGAGCAGCCCGATGAGGGCCGCGCCGATCGTGGCCCAGTACCAGGGCAGCCCGATCACGAACAGCACGACGAGCGCCGCCGCGAAGATGCCGAGACGGGCGAGGGTGTAGACGAGCCACGCTTTCACGCGGCAAGTCTACGGACGCCCGACCGTGAGGTCGGTCACAGCCTCACGACGTACGCTGCACCGCATGATCCGCTTGTGGCTCGTCGTCGTCGTCGCCGCCGTGGCGTTCACGGTGTACGCGCTCATCGACTGTGCGACGATGCCGAAGCAGCGCATCCGGTCGCTCCGTCGCGGTCTCTGGCTGCTGCTCATCGTGATCCTGCCCGTCGTCGGCAGCCTGCTGTGGTTCGTCCTCGGTCGTGCACCTGCCGCTCCGGAGCGCACGGCCCGGTACCGTGGTCCCGAAGACGACCCGGACTTCCTCGGCGAGCAGGCTCCCGAGCGGCCCCGCACGGACAAGGACCAGGACGACGCGACCCTCCGAAACCTCGAAGAACAGTTCCACGACACGGACGACGACGGCCGCACCGATCGCTGACGGCGACGGACACCCCGCGTCCGGCAGTCCGGCGTCGGACTTCGCCCTCGCGCTGCTGCAGGAGTTCGCCCGCGCCGGTGTGACCGAGGTCGTGGTCAGCCCGGGCTCACGCTCCCAGGCGCTGGCCCTCGCCGCCGTCGCGCTCGAACGCGCCGGCGGCATCACCGTGCACGTCCGTCTCGACGAGCGGACCGCCGGGTTCTTCGCGCTCGGCCTGGCGATCGAGACCGGCCGACCCGCGCTGGTCGTCACGACTTCGGGCACCGCCGTCGCGAACCTGCACCCGGCCGTGCTCGAAGCGCACCACTCCGGCGTGCCGATGATCGTCGTGTCCGCCGACCGGCCGAGCGAACTCCGCGGCATCGGCAGCAACCAGACCACCGTGCAGCCCGGCATCTTCGCCGACGCGGTGTCGTTCGTCCGGGAAGTCGAGGCGCCGACCGCCCACGGCGTCGACGACGGCACCCGCGAGGTCGTCCGGGGCATCGCCCGCGAAGCCGTGGCCGCCGCCTCCGGACACACCGGTCAGCCCGGTCCGGCCCAGGTGAACGTGGCGTTCCGTGAACCCCTGTCGGCCACACTGCACGACGTCGCGGGCGTCCCCGATGACGAGATCGACACCGCCTACGCCACCCGACGCGTGCACACCGGCCTGCCCGTCGCGGAACTCACGCCGGACGACGACCCCGCGACGGTGGTGATCGCCGGGCACGACGCCGGCGAGGACGCCGAGCGGGTCGCGTGGGAGCTCGGTGCGCCGCTGCTGGCTGAGGTGTCGAGCGGGGCGCGCTACGGCCGGAACCTCGTCGTCACCTACCGCGAGCTGCTCCGCGACCCGGAGTTCGGCGGCCGGGTCCGCCGCGCCGTCGTGCTCGGACACCCGACGCTCAGCCGAGAGGTCCCGGCGCTCCTGCAGCGCGACGACGTCGAGGTGGTGACCGTCCGTGGGGCGGGGGCCGACCCGTACGAGCCGAGCCGAGCCTCCCGTCCGGACGAACCGACCACGCTCGTGTCCGACGTCCGCGTGACGGGCCGGACCAGCCCGGGACACCGTGCGTGGGTGGGACGCTGGGTCGCTGCCAGCCGTGCCGCACTCGGCGACGGCGACGCCGGGCCGGACCTCGACGCGAAGCGGTCCGAGGACCGCGCCGAGCGGAACCGGTTCCTCAAGGACGAGGTGGCGCTCCGTCGTCGACCCGTCGACCGCGCCATGCTCGCCGACGCCGTGTGGGGTGTGACCTGGCCGCACGACCGGCTCGTGCTCGGCGCGTCGCAGATCATCCGCGTCGCGGACGGCCGCGTCGCCGGCAAGAAGATCCGGGTGCACGCCAACCGTGGGCTCGCCGGCATCGACGGCACCGTCTCGACGGCACTCGGCATCGCCGCCGCGCTCGAGACGACACAGGCGGCGGGCGGAACGACACGGGTGCTGCTCGGCGACCTGACCCTGCTGCACGACGTCGGTGCACTGGTCACGGGCACCGAGGAACGGACCCAGCGGGTCCAGGTGGTCCTCGGCAACGACGAGGGCGGCGCGATCTTCCGCGGGCTCGAGGTGGCGGAGACCACCCCGGCCGCGGACATGCGGCGGATGATGACGACGCCGCAGCACGTCGACGTCGAGCGGGTCGTCACGGGGCTCGGGTGGGAGTACCGCCGGGCCGCGACCTGGGGCGACCTCGAACGGGTGCTCACCGACCCCGCCGAACGGGTCGTCATCGAGGTGCCGCTGGCCGACTGAGCGGCGCTGCGGCGGGCCGGGCGGTGCGCGTCGGCGCCGTTCCGCTACGCCAGTGCGTCGCGGATCGGGCGGAACTTCAGCGCGGTCTCGGCGACCTCGCGCGCCGGGTCCGACCCGCCGACGATGCCGGCACCGGCCCACGCGGTGACCGTCCCGTCGTCGTCGATCTGGGCGCTGCGGAGCGCGAGCATCCACTCGCCGTCACCCGACGCACCGAGCCAGCCGACCGGCCCGGCGTAGCGCCCGCGGTCGATGCCCTCGAGCTCCGCGACGAGCCGCATCGCGACGTCGGTCGGGGTCCCCGCGACCGCGGCCGTCGGGTGCAGCGCGTCGGCGATGTCGAGGGACGTCGTGTCCTCCGGCAGGGTGGCCTGCACGTCGCTGGCGAGGTGCCAGAGGTTCGGCAGCTGCAGCCGGAACGGCTCCGGGTCGACGCGGAGGTCCGCGGCGAGCGGTCGGAGCGCGTCGACGAGGGACGCGATGGCGAACGTGTGCTCCTCGACGTCCTTCGCGCTGGATGCCAGCGCCTCGGCGGCGGCCCGGTCCGAGACGGCGTCGTTCCCACGGGCCGCGCTGCCCGCGAGGACCCGCGCGGTCAAGCGGGTGCCGTCGGTGCGGGCGAGGGTCTCCGGGGTCGCGCCGACGAGCCCGTCCACCGCGAACGTCACGCACTGCGGGTACGTCGCGGCGAGGTCGAGGAGCAGCGCGCGGCGGTCGGCGCCGGCAGGGAGGGTGCCGACCAGGTCACGTGCGAGCACCACCTTGCGGGCATCGCCTGCGGTGATGCGGCGGACGGCCTCGGCGACGGATGCGGCGTAGGCGTCCTCGTCGATCCGGCCGGGAACGAGCGCGACCGACAGGTGCGGGCCGACGTGCGGCACCGGTACCGAGGTGCGCGTGAAGGTCAGGGGAGCGGGGTCCGGCGTCGTGTCGATCGCGGTCAGCCACGCCTTGCCGCGGCGGCGCCCCACGACGACACGGGGGACGATGAGCACGCTCGTCGCCGCGGAGTCGTCGGCGAACGCGAAGGCGCCGAAGGCCACGAGCCCGGAACCGCGGAGCTGCACCGGGTCGTCGACGACGGCACGCTCGACGATGTCGCGCCACACCTCGGCGGCGTCGCGCATCCGGGACGGGCCGGTGAACTCGAACCGCAGCGCCTCACCGATCCCGATGATGCCGTCGCCGTTGCGCACGAAGGCGAGCGGCTGGTCGGGGAGGGTGTGTCGGAGCACGGCGCCCGGGTCGTCGAGGATCCGGGTCGAGACCGTGAGCGGCGGAGCCGCCGTGGCGGTACGGGTCACGGACCGATCGTACGCGCCGGACCTGCCGGGCAGCGCCGCGCCGGACCTGCCGGGCAGCGCCGCGGCGGACCTGCCGGGCAGCGCCGCGCCGGATTCGCCGGGCAGCGCCGCGGCGGGTGTACCGGCAACGTACGGGACGGACCTCTAGGATTGGTCGGGTGAGCAGAGCGGACATGCACAAGCGGCCGGACGAGGTGGCGGCCATGTTCGACGACGTCGCGGAGAAGTACGACCTGACCAACGACATCCTCTCCGCCGGCAACGCCCCGCTGTGGCGGGTCGCCACCGTGCGCGCCGTCGATCCCCAGCCCGGCGAGCGCGTGCTCGACATCGCGGCGGGCACCGGCACGAGCGCCGCGGCCCTGGCGAAGAAGGGCGCAGAGGTGAGCGCGCTCGACCTGTCGGCCGGGATGATCGCCGTCGGCCGTGAACGCCACCCGGAGATCACCTTCGTCGAGGGGGACGCGGAACACCTCCCGTTCGACGACGACACCTTCGACGCCGTCACGATCTCGTTCGGTCTCCGCAACGTGAACGACCCGATGCAGGCGCTCGGCGAGATGCTCCGGGTCCTGAAGCCCGGCGGCCGCGTCGTCATCTGCGAGTTCTCCACCCCGCCGCTCGCCGCGCTCCGGTTCGGCTACGGCACGTACCTCAAGCGCGTCCTCCCGGGCATCGCGCGCCTGTCGAGCAGCAACCCGGCGGCGTACCGCTACCTCGCCGAGTCGATCGAGGCATGGCCGGAGCAGCAGGTGCTCAGCCAGTGGCTCCGCGGCGTCGGGTTCACGATGGTGGCCTACCGCAACCTGACGGCCGGCATCGTCGCGCTGCACCGCGGCCGGAAGCCGGTCGCCGGCACGGTCCGCGAATCGGTCGCACGCCGCGCGAAGGCCCGGCGCGAGCACCAGGCCACCGGCGAACAGCCGCGCGTCGAGCCGACCGACGGCTGACCTGCCCCTCCATCCGCACACGGACCCCCGAACCACGGAGCAGCACTTGAACCCGAGCGTCCCGGTCGCACGTCGCGCACCGAGTCTCCGAGCCTCGCTCGGCATCGGCGAGCGGTTGTTCGCCAGCCCGGCCGAGCGTCGGTTCATCACGGCCGTGGACGACGGGCTCGAGCTCGTCGAGCAGGGGCTCGAGGACGCGATGCGTTCCGCCGACACCCTGGCCGACACGACCAGCCGGTACCTGCTCTCCGCGGGTGGCAAGCGCATCCGGCCGACGTTGACCCTGCTCATCGCACAGCTCGGCAACGGCGTCACCGACCACGTCGTGAAGGCTGCGGTGAGCGTCGAGACGACCCACCTCGCCTCGCTGTACCACGACGACGTGATGGACGAAGCGCCCGTCCGCCGCGGGGTCCCGGCAGCGCACGTGACCTACGGCAACAACGTCGCGATCCTCACCGGCGACCTGCTCTTCGCCCGTGCCAGCCTGATCACCGCCGACCTCGGGCCCGAAGGCATCCGGATGCAGGCCGAGACCTTCCAGCGCCTCTGCATGGGCCAGCTGCACGAGACCACCGGGCCGCAGCCGGACGACGACCCCGTCGAGCACTACATCCAGGTCCTCAGCGACAAGACCGGATCGCTCATCGCGACCGCCGCCCGCGCGGGGATCCTGTTCTCCGGCGCCGACCGTGCCTACCTCGAAGCGGTCGGGACCTTCGGCGAGAAGGTCGGCGTCGCCTTCCAGCTCGTCGACGACGTCATCGACCTCGCTCCCGCCAAGGACAAGACCGGGAAGATCGCCGGCAACGACCTCCGCGCCGGCGTCGACACCCTGCCGTTGCTCCAGCTCCGTCGCCGCGCGGCCACCGAGCCGGGCGCCGCAGAGCTCGTGGCGCGCATCGAGCGGGACGTCACCGGCGCCCCGGACGACGCGGTCACGACCGACACGTACCTCTCCGCGGTCGCCGCGCTCCGCGAGCACGAGGCCACGGCCGCCACGCGGGCGCTCGCCGCGCAGTGGGCGACGGAGGCCGTCGTGGCCCTCGCACCGCTGCCGGACGGCGTCGTCAAGCGGGCGCTCACCCGCTTCGCGGAGTCCGTGGTCGACCGCAGCCGCTGACGCGGCCGACCGCAGCCGCTGACGCCGCACCCCACAGACCAGCACAGCCACCGGGAGCACCCCACCCGAACGAACTGGAGACGATCAGTGCCCACCCTCCGCCTCGCCATCGTCGGCGCCGGCCCCGCCGGCATCTACGCCGCGGACATCCTCCTGCGGGAAGCGCACGCGTACGACGTGTCGATCGACCTCTTCGAGCAGCTCCCGGCCCCGTACGGGCTCGTCCGCTACGGCGTCGCGCCGGACCACCCCCGCATCAAGGGCATCATCAACGCGCTCCGCGACGTGCTCGACCGCGGGGACATCCGGATCTTCGGCAACGTCGAGTTCGGCAAGGACATCACCCTCGACGACCTCAAGAAGCACTACAACGCGGTCGTCTTCTCCACCGGCGCGATCAAGGACGCTGACCTCGACATCCCCGGCGTCGAGCTCGAGGGCTCGTACGGCGCCGCGGAGTTCGTGAGCTGGTTCGACGGCCACCCGGACGTCCCGCGCACCTGGCCGCTCACCGCGGAGAGCGTCGCGGTCATCGGCAACGGCAACGTCGCCCTCGACGTGTCCCGCATCCTCGCGAAGCACGCCGACGACCTGCTCCCGACCGAGGTCCCGGACAACGTCTACCAGGGCCTCAAGGCGTCCCCGGTCACCGACGTCCACGTCTTCGGACGTCGTGGCCCGGCGCAGGTGAAGTTCACCCCGCTGGAGCTCCGCGAGCTCGGCGAGGTCCGGGACGTCGACATGGTCGTGTACGACGAGGACTTCGACCACGACGAGGCCTCGCTGACCGCGATCCAGACGAACAAGCAGGTCATGGTCATCAACCGCGTGCTCGAGCAGTGGCGGAAGCGTGAGGTCGGGCAGGCCAGCCGTCGTCTGCACCTGCACTTCTACGCGAAGCCGCTCGAGTTCGTCGGCGAGGACGGCAAGCTCACCGCGATCCGGTACGAGCGCACCCGGCCGAACGGCCAGGGCGGCGTCGAGGGCACGGGCGAGATCCGCGAGATCCCGATCCAGGCCGCCTACCGCGCGGTCGGCTACTTCGGCTCGCCGCTCCCGGGGGTCCCCTTCGACGACCGGCACGGCGTCATCCCGAACCACGAGGGCAAGGTCCTCGACGACGACAACCGCCAGATCCCGGGCATCTACGCCACCGGCTGGATCAAGCGCGGACCGGTCGGGCTCATCGGGCACACGAAGTCCGACGCGATGGAGACGGTGCAGCACATCGTCAACGACCAGGCCAGCTGGTGGACGCCCGAGGACCCCTCCGACGAGGCGATCCCGGCGCTCCTGGCCGAGCGTGGCGTGGAGTACACCGACCTCGAGGGCTGGCACCGCCTCGACGAGCACGAGATCGCGCTCGGCGAGCCGCACGGTCGCGCCCGCGTCAAGGTCGTCCCGCGTGACGAGATGATCGACGCGTCGCTCGGACGCACCTCCGACCGGGTCTGACGGGTCCGGCCCGTGACCACCGTGCGCCCCGCCCTCGACACCGAGGTGCGGGGCGTGCGTCTGACCGGGGTCGACGTCGCACGCGCGATCGCCCTGCTCGGGATGATGGTCGCGCACGTCGGCGGGGCCGCCGAGCAGCTGGACTGGTCGGACCCGTCGGCCTGGGACGCGGTCGTGAACGGCCGCTCCTCGACGCTGTTCGCGGTGCTCGCCGGGGTGTCCGTCGGCCTGGTGAGCGGTCGGACGTCACCGCCCGGTCCGCCGGAGATCACCCGGATCCGCGTCCGGCTCGCGCTCCGAGCGGTGGTCGTGGTGGTCATCGGCATCCTGCTGATGGCACTCGGCACCGACGTCTACGTGATCCTGCCGACCTACGGCGCGCTGTTCCTCCTGGTGATCCCGGCGCTCCGGTGGCGTCGACGGACACTGCTCGTGGCGGCGGGTCTCTGCGCGCTGCTGTCGGCTCCGGTCGCGCTCGCGATCGTCCCGCTCTACGCGGGCGGCGGGGTGTTCGGGGCGCAGCTCGGGCTGGTCTACCCGGTGGTCACCTTCCTGGCGTACGTGCTGGTCGGACTCGCGGTCGCCAGGTCCGGTGTGGAGGCTCGGATCACGCAAGGCGCGCTCGTCGCGATCGGCGCACTGGTCGCCACCGCGGCGTACGTGCTCGGCGTGCTCGCGGCGCCGGTCCCGCCGGACGCGGCGAGTGCGTTCCCGGGGGTGCCGTTCGTGCCCCTCGGTTCGTCGTCCGAGCAGGCGTTCGCGCAGGTGTTCCTGTCGCCGCGGGACCACTCGTCCTCGATCGTCGACGTCGTCGGCACCGCGGGGATCGCGGTCGCGGTGATCGGGCTCTGCTCGCTGGTGTTCGACGGGCGCGGGCGTCTGCTCGAGCGCATCGCGTTCCCGCTCGCGGCGGTCGGCTCGATGCCGCTGACGATCTACGCGCTGCACCTCGTCGTGCTCGCCGTGCTGCCGCCGCTGCCCGACTCCGCCAGGACGTGGTGGTGGTTCGCGATCGGGACGATCCTGTTCGCGATGCTCTGGCGCCGCTTCCTCGGCCGCGGCCCCGCCGAGCGCCTGGTCACCCGCCTGACGACGCTCGCGCGCTGACCGCAGCCGGCGGGACGGCGGCGAGCCGGGCCTCCCGGCGGTCGACTACTGCAGGGCGGCGGTGAGCCGCGCGACGTTGTCGAGCACCTGCGAGCGACGCGTCCGGGCGAGCCAGGTGTCGAGGTCGAGCTCGGTGCTCTCCTGCCGGTAGGAGCTCTGCACGCTGCGGAGCGCGTTCACGAAGCGCTCCCCGCGCACCATCACCGAGATCTCGAGGTTCAGGCTGAACGAGCGCATGTCCATGTTGCTCGAGCCGATGACCGCGACGTCGTCGTCGATCGTGAAGTGCTTCGCGTGCAGGATCGTCGGCGCCTTGTACAGCCAGATCTTCACGCCGGCGCGGAGGAGTCCCTCGTAGTAGGAGCGCTGGGCGTGCCACGTCATCGCGTGGTCGCCGATCTCGCCGACGAAGAGCTCGACCTCGACCCCGCGCTGCGCGGTCGTCGTGATGGCGTAGAGCATCGAGTCGTCCGGGACGAAGTACGGCGAGGTGATCGACACCTTCTTCTGCGCCGAGTAGAGCAGCGCGTTGAACAGGCGCAGGTTGTTCTCACCGTCGAAGCCCGGGCCGGACGGGACCACCTGGCAGTCCAGGGCGTCCCCGCGGTCCGCACGCTGCACGGGGTCGCTCTCGCGGAGCAGCAGCTCGTCGGTCTCGCTGTACCAGTCCGTCACGAAGAGCGCGTTGATGCCGGCGACGACCGGACCCTCGAAGCGGGCGAAGAGGTCCTTGTACGCCAGGCCCTTCTCGATGTGCGCCTTGAGGTCGTACGACTTGTCGATGAGGTTCTGCGACCCGGTGAACGCGACCGAGCCGTCGATCACCATGATCTTGCGGTGGTTCCGGAGGTCGGGGCGCTGGAACTTCCCCTGCAGCGGCTGCAGGGGGAGCATCAGGTGCCACTCGATGCCGGCCCGGTCGAGGAACGCCAGCGTGTCCTTGTACCCGGGGTACCCGCGGCTCGCCCAGTGGTCCATGAGGAACCGGACCGTCACGCCACGGGCCTGCGCACGGGCGAGGGCGTCGAAGAAGTCCTGCGTCGTCGCGTCCATCGTCGCGATGTAGAACTCGACGTGGACGAACCGGCGGGAGTCGTCGATCGCCCGCGTCATCTCGGCGATGGACTCCTCGTAGTCCGGGTACAGCTCCGCGGAGTTGCCACCGACGAGGGGCATCGCGCCGAGCTTGCGGTTCAGTTCCGTGATGCTCTCGAACCACGGCGGACGGGGGTGGTCACGGCGGACGCGCTCGATGCCCTCGGTCTGTTCGAGGATGTACGCGTTGATCTCGGTCTGCTTCTCACGCCGCGCCTTCGGCAGCTTCGTCGACCCGATGACCAGGAAGACGATGAACCCGATGTAGGGGATGAGGAAGATCGCGAGCAACCAGCCGGTCGCCGTCTGCGGCTTCCGGTTGATCGGCACGTAGATGATCGAGAACGCGCGGATCGCCAGGTCGAGCAGGACGAGCAGGACGGTCAGGGTGACGGTGAGCCAGTGCTCCACGGGGATGTCGAGTCGTCGGTGCTGCGCGCGTCAGCGGAGGTTGATGAACTGCAAGGGGACGTCGAACTCTTCGCCCTTGAGCAGCTGGATGGTGTTCTGCAGGTCGTCGCGGCTCTTCGAGGAGACCCGGAGCTCGTCGCCCTGGATCTGGCTCTTCACGCTCTTCGGCGCCTCGGCCCGGAGGAACGCACCGATCTTCTTCGCGACGTCCTGTTCGATGCCGTTCTTGAACTTCGCCTCGATCCGGAACTCCTTGCCGGAGGCGTACGGCTCGCCGGCGTCGATGCTCTTCAGGCTGATGCCGCGCTTGATGGCCTTGGACTCGAAGACGTCGAGAACGGCCTTGGCGCGCTCGGCGGAGTTCGCCTTGATGAGGACGTCCTCGCCGCTGAACGCGATCGAGGCGCCGACACCCTTGAAGTCGTAGCGCTGCTCGATCTCCTTGGCGGCCTGGTTGAGGGCGTTGTCCGCCTCCATCTTGTCGACCTTGCTGACCACGTCAAAGGAGCTGTCTGCCATGCCCGACAGCCTATCCGGCGGCGCGGGGCTCGGTTGGTCACGAGCACGTTCGGCCATCCGGTATGCTGTTCTGGCGCCTCCGGTTGGTGACTACACGGGCTGGGTGCGCACATGGCGAGTTACCCAAGCGGCCAAAGGGATCTGACTGTAAATCAGCCGGCGTAGCCTTCGGGGGTTCGAATCCCTCACTCGCCACGTGTCCATGTGCTGAAGAACTCTCTGCGCATGGTGACGAGATACAACAGGGCCCCGTTTCGACGGGGCCCTTTCTCATTGGTCCCGTGTCTGATTGGTCCCGTGTCTGATTGGTCCCGTGTCTGATTGGTCCCGTGCGAGGCGCAGGGCCGTCCTGGGAGGATCGGGGCATGACTGCTGCGCCGACCCCGACCGAGCTCGCCGACCTCGCCGAAGCGATCGCCACGGAAGCCGCGGCGCTCGCCGCCCGCCGACGAGCGGAGGGTGTCGAGGTCGCGGAGCGGAAGTCGAGCATCGTCGACGTCGTCACGGCCGCCGACCAGGAGGTCGAGGCGCTGGTGCGGACCCGCCTCGCCGAGGCCCGCCCCGACGACGGCTTCTTCGGGGAGGAGACCGAGGCCAGCACCGGCACCTCCGGCATCACCTGGGTCGTCGACCCGATCGACGGCACCGTCAACTACCTCTACGGCAGCCCGCTCTACGCCGTCAGCATCGGCGTGGTCCGCGGCGAGCCGGACCCGTCGTCGTGGGAACCGATCGCGGGCGTGGTCGTCGCGCCGGCCACGGGCGACGTGTACCGCGCCGTCGCCGGGGGACCGGCGCTCCTGAACGGCCTCCCGGTAAGCGTCGCCCAGCCTGCGTCGCTGGCCGAGGCCCTCGTGGCGACCGGCTTCGGCTACACGGTGGAACGCCGGCGCGAGCAGGTCGCCGTCCTCGCCGGGCTCCTCGGCGAGGTCCGGGACATCCGCCGCGGGGGATCGGCGGCGCTCGACTGCTGCGCCGTCGGCACCGGGGTCGTCGACGCCTACTACGAGCGTGGGATCAACCCGTGGGACATGGCCGCCGGGTCGATCGTCGCCGCCGCGGCCGGTGCCGTGGTCCGCACGTGGGACGCCGGTGGGACGCGGTCGTTCCTGTTCGCGTCGCCCGCGATCGCCGACCCGCTCGAGGCGCTGGTCCGTGCAGCGGAGACCGAAGCGCTCGGCAGCTGACCCCCCGCTCTGGGGCGTCCGTGTGGTCATGACCACGACTGGCGTCACGCTACGACCCCTGGTACCGTCGCTCGGGTCCCGTTATCTGCTCGTTACACACGAGCGCCACTGCCTCGATCAGGATCCTCGCCGAAACGCATGCCCGAAGCTCCCGCCACGCCCTTGTCCACCGACCGTTCCGATGCCCCGGCCCCCGCTGTGCACCTGACCCGACGGGCACGGATCGAAGCGGAACGCGCGGCAGTGAAGCACGACGTGCAGCGGGTCGACGCGCTCGGCACCGGGCCTGCTCGGGCAACGGCCGCCGTTGCGGACGAAGCAGCGATGCCCGTGACTCCGCCGGCGCCCGCGTCCCCGGTCCTGCCGGCGTCGACGCTCGCACCGGAGACGCCGCCAGCTCCGAGTTCGCCCGTCGTGGCTCCGGTCGCAGCGCGTCCGACCACCTCGGCCCGTCCCGCGGCAGCGCCGTCCGTCGCCGCTCCCGTCCGTCCGGCGGCTCGCCGCTCGACCCCGCAGGGTGCCCGCGTCGAGGCAGCGCGAGTCGACCGCGCGACCCGGCACCTCGGCGCCGGCCGTCCCGCGACACGGCCCGTGTCCACCACCGCCCCGCTGCGGGGTTCGGCCTTCCGCCGGAACGCCTCCCGCGTGACGGCACTCGGCGCGCTCCTCTTCGTCGCCGGCCTCGTCGTCTCGACCTCCCTCCCCGCGCAGGCGCTCTACACGCCCGAGCCGGGATCGACCACGGTCCGCGGCACCACCGTCGCGGGGGAGACGCAGTCGCTCAGCGTCGGCGCCGCCACCGAGGGTGAGACCAACCGCGACGCGTACACGGTCTCCGACGCGACGCAGTACAAGAACGTCGACTCCTCGTCCTTCACGAACGACCCCACCGGCACCATCCAGTGGCCGTTCCTCACGGGCGTGCCGATCACCTCCGGGTTCGGCGGCCGTCAGGTCGAGGGCTGCTCGTTCTGCTCGACGAACCACCAGGGCGTCGACTTCGCCCCGGGTGAGGGCACCCCGATCCGCGTCATCGCCGCCGGCACCGTCACCAAGGTGCAGGCGGACGACGGCGGGTTCGGCAACGACGTCTGGGTCGAGCACGACGTCGACGGCAAGCAGTTCACGAGTGTCTACGGCCACATGGAGGACAACTCCTTCAAGGTCGTCGAGGGCCAGCACGTCGAGGTCGGTGACGAGCTCGGTCTCGTGGGTTCGACGGGCAACTCGACGGGCCCGCACCTGCACCTCGAGGTCCACGTGGACGGTGTCCCGGTGGACCCGCTGGCGTGGCTCAAGGCCAACGCGAACTAGCCTCGCAAGGCGGCACGCCCGGGCGTCACGGCCGGTTCAAGACCACCGTCCGGGTTCTGCTATCCTCGTGTGGTGCCGCTCGCGGTACACGCCCCGATAGCTCAGTGGTAGAGCACTTCCATGGTAAGGAAGGGGTCGTCAGTTCAATCCTGACTCGGGGCTCCGACCCGGCGAGAACTCATCGCCGGATCTGTGGCGGGGTAGCTCAGTTGGTTAGAGCACACGACTCATAATCGTGGGGTCGCGGGTTCAAGTCCCGCCCTCGCTACCGCAAGCCCGGCGTCCGCGCCGGGCTTTCGTCGTTTCCGGGGGCTGTCCGTTTCGGCGCTGTCCGTCTCGGGGAGCCGCCCGCGACGAAAGCGACAGCGTGCAGCCAGATGCGCGGCGCATTCCGCCGTGACTTGTCGCTCGGGGTGCGAACGGCCCCGGTGCGAACGGCCCGGCGCGAGCGCAGCGGCCGCGCGGCCCGCGGCTCGCGGCAGCGCCCGCGCGGCTCGCGGCAGCGCTACCGCGGCGGCGCGACGAGCACGCCGGCGGCGCGGAGCGCCCCCTCGACGAGCCCGGTGACGTGGTGCCACCCCGCCCGCCGCCGCGCGGCGCCGATCGACCCGCCCGCCACGGCCGTGCCGGGCGCCGCGTGCCGCAGCGTCAGCGTGGAGCGACCCCCGAACGTGGAGACGACGAGCTCGTAGCGGCGGTACTCCCGCGACGGGTGCACGAGTGCGCCGAGGAGCACGGTGAGCAGCCGGTTCCCGGACTCCGCGACGATGGCCCCCGGCGTCGCGTCCACCCGGTGTCCCGCGGAGCGCAGCGCGGCCCCCGCGAGCTCCATCGCCGTGTACCGGTCACCGGTGTGCACGGCGAACTCGATCGTGCTGTCCACTTGCATCCCCCTCGAAGACGAGCGCGCCCCCCGGCGCCGGATGAACAGCATAGCCGATGCATACTCATGAACCACAAGGGTGACGGCGAGCACCCCGAGTGCGGACCCGGCGTCGGTAGACTGCCCGTCGTGTCAGTGAACCCCGAGCTCGTCGGCAGGACGTTCCCGCCGGCCCCGCCGTACCTGGTCGGTCGTGAGAAGGTGCGCGAGTTCGCCCGCGCCACGTTCGCGACGAACCCGATCCACCACGAAGCCGACGCCGCCCGTGCCGCCGGGTACGACGACGTCGTCGCACCGGCCACCTTCGCGGTCGTCGTGCAGGAAGCCACGCTCGCGCAGCTCCTCGCGGAGCCGGACGCCGGCATCGACTTCTCCCGCGTGGTGCACGGTGAGCAGAAGTTCACCTACGACCGCCCGATCGTCGCCGGCGACGAGCTCACCGCGACCCTGACGGTCACGAGCGTCAAGACCCTCGGCGGCAACGCGATGGTCACCGCCGAGTCCGCCGTGGTGGACGCGCACGGCGAGCACGTCGTCACGGCAACGTCCACCCTCGTCGTCCGAGGAGATGACGCATGACCGCCCAGGCCGCGCAGCGCGCACAGACCGTCCCCGTGACCGAGGTCGGCACGATCGTCGCCGAGCGCGACGTGCACATCACCCGTGACTCGCTCGTCCGCTACGCCGGTGCCTCGGGTGACTTCAACCCGATCCACTACCGCGACGACGTGGCAGCGTCCGTCGGGCTCCCGGGCGTCCTGGCGCACGGCATGCTCACGATGGGCCTCGCGGTCCAGCCGGTCTCCGAGTGGCTCGGCGACCGCGGCTGGGTGCGCTCGTACGGCGTCCGCTTCACCCGTCCCGTCGTCGTCGACCCGGAGCAGGGCGCGTCCGTCGGCGTCGTCGCCAAGGTCGGGACCGTCGACGACGAGGGCCGTCCGCAGCGCATCGACCTCACCGTGACCGCCGCCGGGCAGACCGTGCTCGGCAAGGCGCAGGTCACGGTGGCGTTCCACTGACCGTGGCATCGACCGTCCTCGCGGACCTCACGACGCTCGGCGTCGGCGGGGCGGCGTCACGGCTGCTCGTCGCCGAGACCACCGACGAGCTCGTCGCGCACGTCCAGGACGCCTGGTCCGACGACGACTGGCTCGTCGTCGGCGGCGGGAGCAACCTGCTGGTCGCGGACGCCGGCTTCGACGGCACGGTCGTCCTGGTCCGCACCCGCGGTGTGGAGCACGAGGAGACCGCGGACGGCGTCACCGTCCGGGTCGCCGCCGGCGAACCCTGGGACGCGTTCGTCGCGTCGACCGTCGAGCACGGGTGGACCGGCCTGGAGGCCCTCAGCGGCATCCCGGGCACCATCGGTGCGTCCCCCGTGCAGAACATCGGCGCCTACGGGGTCGAGCTCTCCGACGTGCTCACCCGGGTCGAGTTCCTCGATGCGGAATCGGGGGAGCGCGCGTGGGTCCCGGCATCCGAGCTGGCGCTCGGCTACCGCACCTCGACACTGAAGCACGGGCGTCGCGGCGTCGTCCTCACCGTGGAGTTCGCGCTCGGCACCGACACCGACGGGGGAGTCCCGGTGCGGTACGCCCAGCTCGCCGGGTCGCTCGGGGTCGAACTCGGCGCCCGCGTCGCCCCGGCCGAGATCCGATCGACGGTGTTGGCGCTCCGTGCCTCGAAGGGCATGGTCCTCGACGCCGGCGACGCGGACACCCGGAGCGCGGGGTCCTTCTTCACGAACCCGATCGTGTCCGCGGGGTTCGCCGAGTCCCTGCCCGCCGACGCGCCGCGCTGGCCCGCCGGCGACGACGTCAAGCTCAGCGCCGCCTGGCTCATCGAGCGCGCCGGGGTGCACCGCGGGTACGCGCTCGCGGGGTCCCGCGCGGGGATCTCGTCGAAGCACACGCTCGCGCTCACCAACCGGGGCGGCGCCACCGCGGCACAGGTCGCGGAGCTCGCCCGGTTCGTCCAGGTGAGCGTCCTCAACCGCTTCGGAGTGACGCTCGTGCCGGAACCCGTCGTGGTCGGCGACCTGCTCGCCTGACCCGCACCGGGCCTCCCGGCCGTGCCGTCCGCACCGTCTCGTGCCGGAACGAGACAGTCCCCGTCCGGAAGTCGGACGGGGACTGTCGTCTTCGGGGAGGACCGCTAGGCGAAGAACGCCGCCAGGCGTGCGACGCCCTCGGCGATGTCGTCGTCGCCGAGCGCGTACGACAGCCGGAGGTAGCCGGAGGGACCGAACGCCTCTCCGGGGACGACCGCGACCTCGGCGTGCTCGAGGATGAGGTCCGCGAGCTCGAGCGTCGTGGTGGGCGTGGAACCGGCCCACTCGCGGCCGAGCAGCGCCGTGACGTCGGGGTAGACGTAGAAGGCGCCTTCCGGCGTCGGCGTCACGAAGCCCGGGATCGCGTTCAGCCCCGCGACGATCGCCTTGCGGCGGCGGTCGAACGCCTCGCGCATGGCGGTCACCGGCTCCTGCGGGCCGGTGAGTGCGGCGATCGCGGCGCGCTGCGAGACGTTGGAGACGTTCGACGACAGGTGCGACTGCAGGTTCGACGCGGCCTTCACGGCGTCGGCCGGGCCGATGAACCAGCCGACCCGCCACCCGGTCATCGCGTACGTCTTCGCCACCCCGTTCACCAGGATGGTGGTGTCGGCGAGTGCGGGGACGGCGTCGAGGATGCCCGTGAACGCGATGCCGTCGTAGACCAGGTCCTGGTAGATCTCGTCGCTGATCACCCAGATGCCGTGCTCGAGCGCCCACTCGCCGATGGCGCGGGTCTGCTCGGCGGAGTACACGGCGCCGGTCGGGTTCGAGGGGGAGCAGAACAGCAGTGCCTTGGTCTTCGGGGTGCGCGCTGCCTCGAGCTGCTCGACCGTGACGAGGTAGTCCTGGTCGCTGCCGGCGAAGACCTCGACGGGTTCGCCGCCCGCGAGCCGGATCGCCTCGGGGTAGGTGGTCCAGAAGGGGGCGGGGAGGATGACCTCGTCGCCGGCGTCCACGATGGTCTGGAACGCCTGGTAGACGGCCTGCTTGCCGCCGTTGGTGATGATCACCTGGGACGGGTCGACGGTGATGCCGGACTCGCGGGCGGTCTTCTCCGCGACGGCCTGCTTGAGCTCGGGGAGGCCCGTCGCGGGCGTGTAGCGGTGGTTCTTCGGGTCCTGGGCGGCGGCGACGGCGGCGTCGACGACATGCCCGGGCGTCGCGAAGTCCGGCTCGCCGGCGGCGAAGGAGATCACCGGGCGTCCGGCGGCCTTGAGGGCCTTCGCCTTGGCGTCGACCTTGAGCGTCGCGGACTCCGCGATCGCGGCGATGCGGGACGCGATCCGGGGACGCTGGGTGGTGGTGGACTCGGGGCCTTCGGCTGCGGTGCTCACGGGCCAAGCCTATCGGCGCGGCACGCCGGAGCACCCCTCAAGTGGACACCGTGTGACGCACTCCCGTACACTCGTCTGCGGTGGTCACGGCCCGCTGGTAGCGGAACCGTGCCACACAGAAGGTCTCTCCTTCTGAAGGGCGGTGGCTCAATTGGTAGAGCAGCGGTCTCCAAAACCGCAGGTTGCAGGTTCGAGTCCTGTCCGCCCTGCAACTCTGGAAGGGTAGAAGTTGGCGAGCAAAGACATGGAGACGACGGCGGATGACGTCGTCGCCAAGGCGAAGCACGACCGGGCCGGGCGCCGCGGTCCCTTCGCTGCCATCGCCCTGTTCATCCGCCAGGTGATCGGCGAACTGCGCAAGGTCGTGACGCCGACCCGCAAGGAGCTCTTCAGCTACACCGGCGTCGTGCTGGTGTTCGTCGTCGTGATGATGATCCTCGTGTCGGTGCTCGACTTCGTGTTCGGCCTCGGCGTCGGCTACGTCTTCGGCAACGGCCCGACCGCCTGATCGGGTCAGCCACCCGACCACCACTGGCAGGCCGCCCGGTTCATCTCCGGCGCAGATCGAAGATCCCGCCGACGGACCGTGCACGTACAGTCACCAGGGCCGAACGCCAACCCGATCCGCACCACCGAACGGAAAGAACCGACAGTGTCTGACAACTCCCGCGACGACATCGACCTCGCGACCGCTGCAGAGCAGTCCTCCGAGGTGGAAGAGAACCAGGAAGGCGACGTCGAGACGGGCGAGCTCCGTTCGGCCGAGTCCGCCGAAGAGCGTGCGATCGAGGTCGAGGACGAGGACGACGAGTCCCTCGGCCTCAGCGCCGAGCCCGACGGCGGTGACGTCGACGGCATCGACGAGACGCTGACCGCCCTCGCCGAGTCCCGCGACGCCGAAGCCGACGCCGTCGTCGACGACGCGCTCGAGATCGACACCGCCGACGAGGCAGAGGCCGCCGTCGAGGCCGTCGAGGACGAAGAAGAGTCCGAGCTCGAGGAAGAGTCCGCCGACGAGGCGAACGCCACGATCGCCGCCGAGGAAGCCGCGGACGCGCTCGAGGACGACGCCGAGGGTGACGCGGCCGAGGGCGACGACGAGGCCGAAGAGGCCGAGGTCGACCCGTACGAGGCATTCAAGGCCGAGCTGCGGATGAAGCCGGGCAAGTGGTACGTCATCCACTCCTACGCGGGCTTCGAGCGCCGCGTGAAGTCGAACATCGAGAACCGCATGGTGTCGATGTCGATGGAGGACTACATCTACCAGGTCGAGGTCCCGATGGAGGACGTCGTCGAGATCAAGAACGGTCAGCGCAAGCTCGTCACGCGCGTCCGGATCCCCGGCTACGTGCTCGTGCGCCTCGACCTCAACGAGGACTCGTGGTCCGTCGTCCGGCACACCCCGGGTGTCACCGGCTTCGTCGGCAACGCGCACAACCCCACGCCGCTCCGCTTCGACGAGGCGTTCGGCATGCTGAAGTCGCTCGTCCAGGTCGCGGAGGCAGCGCCCACCAAGGGCGGCAAGGGCTCCGGCCTCACGCAGGCCCAGCCGGCGGCAGAGGTCGACTTCGAGGTCGGCGAGACGATCACCATCAAGGAAGGCTCGTTCGCGGGTCTGCCCGGGTCGATCTCGGAGATCAAGCCGGAGAGCGGCAAGCTCACGGTCCTCGTCTCGCTCTTCGAGCGCGAGACCCCGGTCGAGCTCAGCTTCGACCAGGTCACCAAGCTGTAGCGCTCCGAAAGATCGACTACACTCATCGAGTTTGGGTCCGAACGCCTCGTGCGTCGGGCTCGTCACCGCGAGTCGGATCCGCCGACCACGCGGGAGAGTGCACGGATCCCCGTGCGTTCGCAACCAGGAGGAAACAGACATGGCACCGAAGAAGAAGGTCACGGGCCTGATCAAGCTGCAGATCAACGCGGGAGCCGCCAACCCGGCCCCGCCGATCGGTCCGGCGCTCGGTCAGCACGGCGTGAACATCATGGAGTTCTGCAAGGCGTACAACGCCGCGACCGAGTCGCAGCGCGGCAACGTCGTCCCGGTGGAGATCACCGTCTACGAGGACCGTTCGTTCACGTTCGTCCTCAAGACCCCGCCGGCTGCTGAGCTCATCAAGAAGGCTGCGGGTGTGCAGAAGGGGTCCGCGACCCCGCACACGGTCAAGGTCGCGAAGATCTCGATGGACCAGGTCCGTCAGATCGCCGAGACCAAGCAGGCCGACCTGAACGCCAACGACATCGACCAGGCCGCGAAGATCATCGCCGGCACTGCTCGCTCGATGGGCATCACGGTCGAGGCGTAAGCCTCACCCCACTCAGGTCCACACCCCCAACACTTCCGTGGGAGAGCCTCGCCGGCTCGCCAACCACGTATCTCGCAAGGAGACCACCATGGCGAAGAAGTCCAAGGCCTACCAGGCCGCGGCCGCGAAGATCGAGGCCGACAAGTTCTACACCCCGACCGAGGCCGTCGCCCTGGCCAAGGAGACCGGCTCTGCGAAGACCGACTCCACGGTCGAGGTCGCGCTCAAGCTCGGCGTCGACCCCCGCAAGGCGGACCAGATGGTCCGTGGCACCGTCATCCTGCCGCACGGCACCGGCAAGACCTCCCGCGTCATCGTCTTCGCGACGGGTGCCGCGGCTGAGGCCGCCATCGCCGCCGGCGCCGACGAGGTCGGTGGCGACGAGCTCATCGCGAAGGTCGCCGAGGGCTACACCTCGTTCGACTCCGCGGTCTCGACCCCGGAGCTCATGGGCAAGGTCGGTCGTCTCGGCAAGGTGCTCGGCCCGCGTGGCCTCATGCCGAACCCGAAGACCGGCACCGTGACCCCGAACGTCGCGCAGGCCGTCAACGACATCAAGGGCGGCAAGATCGAGTTCCGCGTCGACAAGCACTCCAACGTGCACTTCGTCGTCGGCAAGGCCTCGTTCACCCCGGAGCAGCTCGACGAGAACATCACGACCGCGCTCGAGGAGATCAACCGCCTCAAGCCGTCCGCCTCGAAGGGCCGTTACGTCATGAAGGGCGCCGTCTCGACGACCTTCGGCCCGGGCATCCCGCTCGACGTCAACAGCATCTGACGACCTTCGGCACAGGGTTCACAGGACCCATCCCGCTGGGCGTCAACGGCATCTGATCGATCTGATCTGATCTGCTCCAGCAAGGCCCGCACCGGTTTCGGTGCGGGCCTTGCTGCGTCCACGGCGCGGCGCGGCACCGCCCGGTAGCGTTGCATCGTGCGCACCCTGGTCAACGCCCTGCGGCTCATCGCCGTGATCGCCGTCGTCGCCGCGATCGTCGCGCAGTTCATCCGGAGCGTCGAGAGCCCCACGTACGCCTTCTTCAACTTCTTCGGCTACTTCACGATCCAGTCGAACGTGTTCATCGCCGCGGCGTTCGCGATCACGCTGGTGGCTGCGGCGCGACGGAAGCGCGACGGGCTCGGGGTCTCGGTGTTCCGCGGCGCCGCGACGGTGTACATCGCCACCACGGGAATCGTCTACAACACCCTGCTCGTGAACGCCGCCCTCGACAACTCGTTCACCGTGCAGTGGTCGAACGACGTCCTGCACAAGATCCTGCCGGTGTACGCCGTGCTCGACTGGCTGCTCTTCTCCGACCGTGCGAAGCTCCTGCTCCGGCACGTCTGGTGGTTCCTGCTCTACCCGGCGGTGTGGCTCGTCGTCATCCTGATCCGCGGCGCGACCGACGGCTGGGTGCCGTACCCGTTCCTCGACCCGGCGCAGGGCTACGGCGTCGTGGCGCTGTACTCGCTCGGGGTGGCGGTCTTCATCGCGCTGATGGGCGTCCTGGTGGTCGGCATGAGCCGGCTCCGTCTCGTCAAGCTCTGAGCGACGCCGGGGCGTCACCGGGAACCGCCGACGCCGGGGCGTCACCGGGAACCGGCGGAGCCCCGTCGGGTCCGGGACTCCGCCGACCCGGGGTGCAGTCCGCACCGTCCCCCTGGACGCGGGGTGCACCCTCCCGCGGTGTCCGATGGACGGGGCGCTCCGTTGCACTCCGGGACACGACGGGTCTACCGGTCGAGGACGGATCAGGAGCACTCGGCCAGCTCGAACCACGCACGCCGACGGCGTCGGAGCACGTGGAGTGATGACTGCGGCCGGGGTCCGGGGCTGCTGTGGAGGTCAGCATACGACGCACGGGCCGGGCTGGTCCAGGGGGACTACGAGCGGGCGTTGCGGAGCCGGTCGAGCACCATGTCCGCGAGGGTGATGAGGCCGCGGATCTGGTCGTCGTCGCGGTCGATCCACCGGCACTCGGGCTCGTCGGCGATCGGCACGAAGTCGTCGTGGTGCTCCCAGACGAACAGGGTGCGCTCGGCGCCGAGGACGTACTGCTGCCACCAGACCTGCCGGAGGTAGTGCCGGGGGACGCGTTTCCAGCCGGTCGAGGTCGTCTTGATCTCGGCGAGCAGGAGCCGGCCGTCACGGTCGTGGCCGACGCCGTCGGGGGTGGCGAGGTGTGCGCGATTCGCGGCAGCGTGGAACAGGTGCGCCGACGGGAGGATGCCGTGTGTGGCGGCGACCCACGCGGCGATGACGGGTTCGCGGTCCTTGCCGTGCTCGGTGTACGCGTTGCCGGAGAACCGGGACCCGTAGCGCTTGTCCATCACGACCGCTTCGACCGCCCGCAGGGACGCGAGCCGGGCGACGTCCGTGGCGGTGATGCCGGCGGCGCGGGCGCGGAGCCAGGCGACCCGGTCGGACGAGTGCGCGACGATCCGTTCCGAGTGGCCGCGCAGGGCGGTGAAGGTGTCGTGGACGGCCGCAGCCGACGCACCCGGGCCGGGCACGGCCTCCAGGCTGTCGCCCCACAGGGTGGGCTGCACGATCGTCACCCGTCGATTCTCACCCCGACCACCGTCAGGACGAAACCGGCGCACCGCGCCGCGCCGGACCGCGTGGTCAGGAGACCAGCTCGCGCCCCTCGGCGAACGCGACGAGCTCGTCGACCCCGGCGGGGGAGAGCGCGTAGCCGATCGCCAGCGCCGCCGCTCCCTGCAATGCCGCGATGCCGCCCGCCCGGGACGGCGCGATCACCAGGTGCTCGGTCGCGAGCGGCATCGAGCGGGAGTAGACCACCTCTCGCACACCGGCGAGGAGGTGCTCCCCGGCCTGCGTCATCGAACCGCCGAGGACGATGACCGACGGGTTGATGAGCGAGATGCACGTCGCGAGGACCTCGCCGATGTCCCGACCGGCCTGCCGCACGGCGCCGATCGCGTCGAGGTCCGACCGGTTCACCAGCTCGATGACGTCGGCGCTGGTGTGCACGTCGTGGCCCCTGGCGCGGAGTGCACGGGCGATCGCCGGGCCGGACGCGACCGCCTCCAGGCAGCCGGTGTTGCCGCAGTGGCACGGCATGTCGCCGGCGCGCGAGACCCGGACGTGGCCGATGTCGCCCGCCGTGCCCTGCGCGCCGCGCTGGAGGGTGCCGTCGGACACGATCCCGGAGCCGATGCCCGTCGCGACCTTGACGAACAGCAGGTGGTCGACGTCCGGCCACCCGTGCTCCCGCTCGCCGAGCGCGGCGATGTTCACGTCGTTGTCGAGGAGGACGTGCGCCTGGATGTGCTGCCGGAGCCACGCGGGGACGTCGAACCCGTCCCACCCGGGCATGATCGGCGGGTTCGCCGGTCGGCCCGTGGAGAACTCGACCGGTCCGGGGACGCCGATGCCGATCGCGATGACGTCGTCGCGGGCGCGGCCGACCTCGTCGAGGAGCTCGTCGATGGCCTGCACGAGCCAGGTGAGCGTGGGGACCGGGCCGGCGGCGATGTCGATGCGTGCCTCGCGGGTGGCGAGCGGCGCGGCGACGAGGTCCGTGACGGCGACGCGTCCGTGGGAAGCGCCGAGGTCGGCGGCGATCACCAGGCGCGACGTCGGGCGCAGGGCGACCTGCGCCGGCGGGCGGCCACCGGTGGACGCGGCCGTCTGGACCGGACCGACCAGTCCGACCTCGCTCAGGGCGTCGAGGCGCACGCCGATCGTCGAGCGTGCTGCCCCTGTCAGTGCGGCGAGCTCTGCCCGGGTCCGCGGCACACCGTCGCGGAGGATCTGGAAGAGCTCGCTCGTCCCGACCGGAGGCGACGCTGCCGTCCGTGTCAAGTCGACCATGGAGGGAGTGAAACACACATCGAACGAGACGCGCAACGAAGTCCGTCGAAGATTTGCGAACTTCTGCTTGACCGCCGACAGAAGTCCTCGTAGTGTGACGCACGGTCGACGTCGACCACACCACTCGATGAGGAGAACCTGGTGACCCAACCGCTTTCGGTCCAGCTCTACACGGTCCGCGACGCGCTCAGTGCCGATCTGCCCGGCACCCTGCAGCGCATCGCCGGCATCGGATTCACGAACGTCGAACTCTTCGGCTACGTGGACCGCGCCGACGAGTACGCAGCCGCACTGAAGGACGCCGGCCTCGCCGCGCCGAGCGGCCACGCCCGGCTGCTGGACGCGGGCGAGCAGGACCTCGAGCGCATCTTCCACGCCACGGCGACGATCGGCACCGAGACGCTGATCGACCCGCACATCGACGAGGCCCGCTGGACCACCCGCGAGGACGTCGAGGCGATCGCCCGCGAACTCAGCGCACTGGCCCCGCGTGCGGCGGACCACGGTCTGACCATCGGCTACCACAACCACGCGTTCGAGTTCTCGAACCGCATCGACGGCGTCAGCGCCTACGAGGTCTTCGCCGGCGCGCTGTCCGACGACGTCGTGCTCGAGCTCGACACGTACTGGGTGAAGGTCGGCGGCGACGACCCGGTGGCCGTCATCGAGCAGCTCGGCGACAAGGTCCAGTTCCTGCACGTCAAGGACGGCGACGGCTCGCACGACGACAAGAAGCAGGTCGCGGTCGGCAACGGCATCATGCCGATCCGCGAGATCATCGCGGCGGCGCCGAACGCGCTGCACGTTATCGAGCTCGACGACCACGAGGGTGACGTGTTCCAGGCCGTCGCCGACTCCTACACCTTCCTGCAGGGAGCCAACGCATGACCGACACCGCTGTGACCCCCGCGGTCAGCAAGTCCACCAAGACCGGCCCGGTCGGCGTCGGCGTCATCGGCGCCGGGGTCATCTCGGACCAGTACCTCGGCAACCTCACCGTCTTCCCCGACGTCGAGGTCCGCTTCATCGCCGACATCGACGAGCCCCGCGCCGCGGAGCAGGCCGCCAAGTGGGGCGTCGCTCGCTCGGGTTCGGTGGCGGAGCTCCTCGCCGACGACGACATCGAGATCGTCGTGAACCTGACCATCCCGGCCGCCCATGTCGAGGTCGCCCTGCAGGCCATCGCCGCCGGCAAGCACGTCTGGGGCGAGAAGCCCTACGCTCTCGACCGCGAGAGCGCCGCGCAGCTCCGCGACGCCGCAGCTGCCGCCGGCCTCACGGTCTCCGTCGCCCCGGACACGTTCCTCGGCGCCGGCCTGCAGACCGCGCTCCGCACCATCCGCGACGGCCGGATCGGCACGCCCCTCAACGGCCTGACGCTCTTCCAGAGCCCCGGCCCGGAGTCCTGGCACCCGAGCCCCGAGTTCCTCTTCGCCTACGGCGCCGGCCCGCTGTTCGACATCGGCCCGTACTACATCACGACCCTCGTGCAGGTGTTCGGCCCGGTCGCCAAGGTCACCGCGACCTCGTCGAAGTCGCGTGCCACGCGGACCATCGGCTCGGGTCCGAAGGCCGGCACCGAGTTCCCGGTCGAGGTCCCGACGAACCACTCGGCCCTCATCGAGTTCGAGAACGGCGGGAGCGCCCAGAGCGTCTTCTCGTTCGAGTCCGACCGCGGCCGCACCGGTGTCGTCGAGATCGCCGGTGAGACCGGGACCGTCGTGTTCCCGGACCCGAACAACTTCGACGGCGACACCGAGCTGTACTCGCTCGGTGCCGACGAGCCCGAGACCATCGCGGCCGTCGGCTCCACCTACTCGCGCGGCACCGGCGTGGTCGACCTGGCCCGCTCCCTCCGTGCGGGCGAGACGAACCGGGTTCCCGGTGCGCTCGCCTTCCACGCCCTCGACGTGATGGTCTCCATCGCCGAGAGCGCCGAACGTGGCGAGGCGGTGCTCGTTGCGAGCACCGTGTCGCCCTCCCAGACCCTCGACGAGGGCTGGGACCCCGCAGAGCAGACCCTGGTCTGACCTGCGGGACCGCGGGGCAGACCCTGGTCTGACCCGCAACACCACACAGCAAGTACCCGAAGCACCACCCACTGCACCATCTCAACGACGAGAAAGTAGAGAGTCATGCGCACTGCCATCCGCGCACTGGCCATCACCGCGGCCGCGGCACTCACCGTGACCGGCCTCGCAGCCTGCTCCTCCGGGTCGTCCGGTTCCTCCGGCGACTCCAAGACGCTCACCTACTGGGCGTCGAACCAGGGCACGTCCCTCCAGAACGACAAGGAGGTGCTGACCCCCGTCCTCAAGAAGTTCACCAAGGAGACCGGGATCAAGGTCAACCTCCAGGTCATCGGGTGGAACGACCTGCAGACGAAGATCCAGACCGCCGTCACCTCGGGCCAGGGCCCGGACGTCGTCAACATCGGCAACACGTGGGCGACCTCGCTCCAGGCCACCGGCGCCTTCCAGGAGTTCGGTTCCTCGGAGATGAAGGCGATCGGCGGGTCCGACAAGTTCGGCAAGGTCGCGCTCTCGACCGGTGGCGCCCCCGGCAAGACCGTCACGAGCGTCCCGCTCTACGGCCTCGCCTACGGCCTGTACTACAACAAGGCGATGCTGAAGGACGCCGGGATCACCCCGCCCACCACGTGGGAGGACCTGGTCACCGACGCCAAGAAGCTGACCACCGGCAGCACCTACGGGTTCAGCCTCGCCGGCGGTTCGTACACGGAGAACTCGCACTTCGCGTTCATCAACTCGGCCCAGAACGGTGGCGAGTGGTTCGACAAGGACGGCAAGCCGACCTTCACGTCCAAGGCGAACGTCGACGGCATCAAGCGCTACCTCGACCTCATGCAGGTCTCCAAGGTCGCGAACCCGTCGAACGCGCAGTACGACAACGCCACCCAGTCGGTGACGGACTTCGCGAACAAGAAGGCCGCGTTCATCCTCAACCAGAACAACGCGAACGCGACGATCGAGTCGCTCGGCATGAAGTCGGACGAGTACGGCGTCGTGGCACTCCCCGCCCCGACCGGCGCGAAGGACATCGCGTCCTTCCCCGCCGGCATCAACCTGTCGATCTTCAAGAACACGAAGAACAAGGACGGCGCCCTCAAGTTCGTCAAGTACATGACCAGCGCATCCACGCAGACGACGCTCGACAAGCCGTACTCGGCGCTGCCGGTGCTCGCTGCTGCGGCTGACTCGGTCACCGACGAGCAGACGAAGACGTTCCTCGACATCTACAACAACAAGGCGAAGCCGCTCCCGCTGGTGCCCGCCGAGGACCAGTTCGAGTCCACGGTCGGCAAGGCGATGAACGACATGTTCGCCAAGATGGCAACCGGTGGCACCGTGTCCACTGCTGACATCAAGTCCGCGCTCCAGACCGCCCAGGACCAGGTGTCCCAGGCGAACGGCTGATCCACACCCAGCCTGGAGGCCCGGGGCGCGTCCGCAGGGCGCGCCCCGGGTCTCCACCCCTCAGCTCCACAGCCGCTGCCACGGCTGGCACAGCACCCGAAAACCACCTGAAGCCGAAAGGCCCTGCCCATGTCCACGACGGTCCTGCCTGACTCCGAGGCCATCGACCTGACGCACACGAAGGCGCCGACCCTGTCGGGTCCACCGCCCCGTGGGAAGCGCCGCCTGCAGTGGCTGCCGTACGCGCTCGTCGGTCCCGCCATCCTCTTCGAGCTGCTGATCCACATCGTGCCGATGCTCGTCGGCATCTGGATCAGCTTCGTGCAGCTCACCAAGTACTTCATCGCGAACTGGGGCGCTGCGCCCTGGGCAGGCCTGCACAACTACGCGGTCGCCGTGGACTTCAACCAGGCGATCGGCAAGGGACTCCTCAACTCGTTCCTCATCACCTGCGCGTTCACGGTCCTGGTGGTCGGCCTGTCGTGGGGCTTCGGCATGATGGCGGCCGTCGCGCTGCAGAAGCCGTTCAAGGGCCGCGGCCTGTTCCGCACCCTGTTCCTGGTGCCCTACGCGCTGCCGATGTACGCCGGCGTCATCACCTGGAAGTTCATGTTCCAGCGTGACTCGGGTGCCCTGAACCACCTGCTCGTCGACCAGCTGCACCTCTTCAACGGTGTCGCCCCGTTCTGGCTCATCGGCAACAACGCCTTCGTGGCCGTCGTCGTCGTCGCGATCTGGAAGACCTGGCCGTTCGCGTTCCTGATGCTGATGGCCGGCCTGCAGTCGGTCCCCGCGGACGTGTACGAGGCCGCTTCGGTCGACGGTGCGAAGCCGTTCCGCCAGTGGCGTTCGATCACGCTGCCGATGGTCCGCCCGGTGAACGTGACCCTCGTGCTCGTGATGTTCCTCTGGACCTTCAACGACTTCAACACGCCGTACGTCCTCTTCGGTTCGACGGCGCAGCCCCCGGCAGCCGACCTGCTCAGCTTCCACATCTACAACGCCTCGTTCATCACCTGGAACTTCGGCTCCGGTGCCGCGATGAGCGTGCTCCTCCTCCTCTTCCTGCTCGTCGTCACCGGCATCTACCTCGCCGTCACCAACCGGAGGTCCGTCCGTGCGTGAAACAATGGGCGCCAAGTCCTTCAAGGTCATCGTCCTGGCACTCCTGACCGTCTTCACGGTCGTGCCCCTCTACGTGATGATCACCACGGCCATCAAGCCGCTCGGTGACGTGCAGAACGACTTCACGTGGATCCCGACCAACATCACCTTCCAGCCGTTCATCGACATGTGGTCGACGGTTCCGCTCGGCCGGTACTTCATCAACTCGCTCGTGGTCTGCACGGTCGCGACGGTGTTCTCGCTGATCATCGCCACCTTCGCCGCCTACGCGGTGTCGCGGTGGAACTTCAAGGGCAAGAGCGCCTTCACCACGACGGTGCTCTCGACGCAGATGTTCCCCGGCGTCCTGTTCCTGCTCCCGCTGTTCCTCATCTTCACGAACCTCGGGCAGACCCTCGGCATCCAGCTCGTCGGCAGCTGGCTCGGCCTGATCATCACCTACCTGACGTTCACGCTCCCGTTCTCGATCTGGATGCTCGCCGGGTACTTCGAGACCATCCCGCGTGAGCTCGACGAGGCCGCGATGGTCGACGGCTCGGGCCCGATGGGCGCGCTGTTCCGGATCATCCTGCCCTCGGCCCGTCCGGGTCTGGTCGCCGTGGGGATCTACTCCTTCATGACGGCATGGGGCGAGGTGCTCTTCGCCTCGGTGATGACGAACGGCAACGGGCAGACGCTCGCGGTCGGTCTGCAGCAGTACTCGACGCAGACGAACGTGTACTGGAACCAGATCATGGCCGCGTCGCTCGTGGTCTCGATCCCGGTCGTCATCGCGTTCCTCGTCGTGCAGCGCCAGTTCGTCGCCGGCCTGACCGCCGGTGCGGTGAAGTAAGCGCCGACGGCAGGGGCGGCGCTGATCGGCACCGCGCAACCCAAGACGGTCCGCACCACGGTTTCCCGTGGTGCGGACCGTCTTCCGTTGTGCGACGCCGGGCCGAACCGGGCGCGACGCCGGCCGCGCCGAGTGCCGCGCCGAGCGCGCCGCCGGGCGCGACGACGCGCCGCGCACGACAGGATGGACGCATGAGCGACACCAGGGGACGACAGCTCCGGCCGGGGCAGCGCAGCCGCGTGCACGTGTACGACGTCGAGGCCCGGTCCAGCCGGCTCGTGTTCGAGTCCGGCACGGTGCTCGTCGAGGCGCCGAACGTGCTCGACGAGCAGACGCTGGTGCTGAACGCCGGCGGCGACCTCTGGCTGCTGCGCCTGCCCGAGCGGGGCACGGACACCGTCCTGGACGAGACCGCGCTCGAGCGCGTCCCGATGCACGGCGTGCCCGAGATCAACAACGACCACGTGCTCGACCCGTCCGGCCAGGCCGTCGTGGTGAGCGGCCGCGACGGCGAGCTGTACCGCGTCCCGCTGCCGGCCGGCGGCACCGGGGAACGCATCACGGACACCGCGGCAGCGCTGCCGGTGTTCCGCAAGTTCTACCTGCACGGGATCGCCGCCGACGGCTCGTCGCTCGCGGCGATCGTGGGGGAGCGGACCGAGGACGGCGTCTGGACGACCGACGTCGCGCTCGTCGATCCAGCCACGGGGCACCCGACGTTCCTGACCCGCGACGAGCACCCGGACGACGGCGTCTCGTTCGCCGGCGACCAGCTCGTCTGGAACTCGGAGCGGTTCACCCCGGGCACCGCACAGCTGGTGTCGCTGTGGCCCGGTGCGACCGACCCCGTCCGGATCACCAACGACGACCGGGTGAACTGGTTCCCGCACGTGTCGCCGGACGGTGCGCACCTGCTGTACCTGTCCTACGCGCCGGGCGTGCAGGGCCACCCGGCCGATCACCGCGTGGAGCTGCGGCTGCTGCCGGGCGTCCTGGTCCGCGGAGCCCGGATCGCGGTCGTGCCCGAGACCCTCGTCACGCTCGACGGCGGCCAGGGAACGGTCAACGTGCCACCGTGGGCCCCGGACTCGACGTGGTTCGCGTACTGCGACTACCCCGGTTGAACGCCGGAACGACAACTGCGCAGTCGTGCGACTGCGCAGTTGTCGTCCTGGTGCGCGGGACTAGACCTCGCGGACCTGCCCCTGCTTGATGTGCAGGCGCCGCTCAGCACGCTTCGCGACCCACGAGTCGTGCGTCACGATCACGACCGTCAGGCCGCGGTCCTTCCACTGCCGCTCGATGAGCCCCATGATCTCGTCACGGGTGGCCTCGTCGAGGGCACCGGTCGGTTCGTCCGCGAGCAGCACGCTCGGGTTCTTCACGAGGGCCCGCGCGATCGCCACGCGCTGCTGCTGCCCACCGGAGAGCTCCGCGGGGAGGTGGTCGAGCCGCTCGCCGAGGCCGACCTCCTGCAGGGCGTCGGTGGCGCGCTGCCGGATCTCGGACCGGGAGCGGTTCGCCAGCGACCCCGCGAACGCCGTCTCGACGTTCTCCAGCGCCGTCAGCGTCGGGATCAGGTTGAAGCTCTGGAAGACGAAGCCGATCTCCGTCGCCCGGAGGTCCGTCAGCGCCCCGTCACCGAGCTTGGCGACGTCGCGCTCGCCGAGGTTCACCGACCCGGCACTCGGCCGGTCCAGCGCGCCCAGCATCTGCAGCAGCGTGGACTTCCCGCCGCCGGTCGGGCCCTGGATCGCGACGAGCTGCCCCTGGGGGATGGTCAGGTCCACGTTCGTCAGGGCGGTGACGGTGCGGTTCTTCTGCTTGTACGTCTTGCTGACGTTCGTCAGCTTGTACATCGGGACGGAGGCTCGGCTCGCCTCGCCGGCAGCGGGTGCGGTCTCGGTGGTGGTCACGGTTGCTCCTGTCGTCGGTTCCGATGGATCGGTTCTCGTTCGCGCGTCGGCCATCAGGCCACGCTCCGCAGGGCCTCGGCCGGACGGAGCCGCGATGCGCGCCAGCCGCCGAGGGCACCGGCGATGAGGCCGCCGAGGATCGCCAGTCCGATCGCCAGCAGGATGACCTCGACGGTCACGGGGGCGTGCAGGACGACGTCCGTGGTCGACGCGGTGCTCGCGCCGCCGCCGCCGAAGCCGCCGGCCGGAGCGCCGCCGGTCGTGCCGGAGCCCGCCGCGGCGGTCGCGGCACCACCCGGGAACCCGCCGGCGCCGCCGGTCCCGCCCGCCCCACGGCCCGTGGTCGAGGTGGCGCTCGCCGAGATCGTCGGGGAGATGACGTTGACCACGAGGATGCCGATCAGACCAGCTGCGGCACCGATCACGCCACCGATGAGGCCCTGGACGAGGGACTCCCCGGCGACCTGTCGGGTGATGCGGCCGTTCGACCAGCCGATCGCCTTGAGGGTGCCGAACTCACGGGTGCGTCGGGTGACCCCGGAGATCGTGAAGAGGATCGCGATGAGGAACGCCGCTGCGAGGACCAGGATCGAGAGCCACGTCCCGAGGTTCGAGACCAGGCTCGACGCGGTCGAGAGCGAGCCCGAGACGCTCGAGGCGAGGTCCGACTCGGTGGAGACCGTGGCGCTGGTGAGCTTCGCCTGCAGCGCGGTCTTGATGGTGCTGACGTCCGAGGACGACTGCGCGGACACGTAGATCGAGGTGACCTTGCCCTTGAGGTCCGCGAGGGTCTGGGCGGTGTCGAGCGGCACGTAGGTGTTCGAGCCGGTGGTCGATGCGGAACCGGTCGAGGCGACGATGCCGATCACGGTGAACTTGGTGCCACCGATCGAGAGGGTGTCACCGACCGCCTTCGACTCGCTCTTGGCGTACGACGAGTCGAGCACGACGACGTCCTTGCCGGCGTCGGAGGCCGTGAAGGTCCGGCCCTTGGTGATCTCGGTGCTCGTCAGCGGCCCGACGGCGTCGCCGGAGACCGGGATGCCGGTCACGGTGAACGAGTCGACGTTGAAGGAACCGCCGCCGAAGCCGCCGCCGCCGCCGGTGCCGCCGCTCGGCGGACCGTTCTGGGTGGAGGTCCCGGAGTCGGTGGAGCTGCTGCTGTCGCTCGAGCCCTGCTGCACCGAGCCGGAGAACGTGCTGTTCTCGAGGGTGAGGACCCCGGTCGCGGCCTTCACGCCTGCCGTGTTCGTGACGGTCGTCACGTTCGCCGCGGTGAGGGTGCTCGTGCCACGCGTGACGGCGAGCTTCGACTGCGACAGGTTGGTGCTGCCCGAGGAGCCGGAAGCGCTCTGGTCGCCGAAGTCGAAGCTCGGGCGCCCGGTGCTCGACGACGTCGGCGTCTCGGTCTTCGAGACCGTGATGTCGGTGCCGACGCCGTACACGGACTGCAGCACGCTCGACTGTGCCGACTTCACACCGCTGGAGATCGAGGACACGATGACGACGAGGGCGATGGCGAGTGCCATGCCGATCGCGATGATGACGGTCTGCTTCTTGCGGTTCGTGAGTTCGCGCCTGAGGTAGGTCAGGAACATGGTTCTCCTCGGTGGTGGGCCGGCACACGGGTCACCGGCCGCGCATCGGGAGCGCGGCGGGGCCGACTGAGGAGAAGCTAGGCAGCGCTGTTATGGGCGCACCCTCGCGTCCCTATGAGCTCCCTAAGGGCCCGGGTCAGGACGCGTCGCCGTAGCTCCGGCGCAGGTGCTCGGCGTAGCCGCCGGGGGTCCGTCCGTCGAAGCGTCCGCTCGTGACCACCGGCAGCTCCGTCGTCGCGTCGACGCGCAGCCCGAGGGCACGGGCGCGTTCGACGAGCCGGACGTCCTCGTGCTCCGGCACGGGGTCGAACCCGCCCAAGGCGACGTACGCCGTGGCGAGCACCCCGAGGTTGGCGCCGTGCACGTGGCCGAGGGCGGCCCCCGGCGGATGCGCCGTCGTCCAGCGTGCGAGGACGACCGGGTCGAGGTCGTCCGGGTCCGGCACCACGGCACCCACCAGCACGTGGACACCGGCGGCCAGGGCGTCGGCCTGCTGCACGAGCCAGCCCGGCCCGACGCGGGAGTCGGCGTCGGTGTGGGCGAGCCACCGGGTGCCCGGGTCCTGCTGGGGTGCGTGCTGGAGCGCCCGTGCGACACCGAGCGAACGTGCTCGTCCGACGCCGACGCGCGGCGTCTCGAGCACCTCGACCGGGTACTCGCGGGTGATCCGGGCGGTGTCGTCGGTGCAGCCGTCGAGGACCACGGTCACCCCGACCGCGACGTCGGGGCGTTCGGCACGGAGGCGCTCGGCGGCCACGAGGACGGCGTCGAGACAGTCGGCGATCCGGTCCTCCTCGTCGTGCGCGGGGACGACGACGTCGATGCGCTGACGGGCGCTCACCGGACGAGCCCCTCGGCGCGGGCGACCGCGACGACCCCCGGGCCGGGCAGGACGCTCAGCACGAAGTCCTCCTCGACGTGGCGCACGAGCGCCGGACGCGGCCACCGTTCGGCGAGGCGGGCGTCGACGGCGTCCCCGCTCGAGACCGCCTCGTCGTCGGGGTGCCGCCAGTGGCACGCCACGAGGACACCGTCGTCGGCGAGCGAGCCGAGGACGCGGTCGACGGTCCGGTCGAGGTCCGCGTCGGAGAGGTAGTAGCCGACCTCGGACAGCACGACGAGGTCCCACGTCCCCTCGGGCCAGTCATCCGGCAGCGCCGCCTGCAGGAAGCGGGCCAGCGGTGCGCGTGTACGAGCACGGTCGAGGGGCGCCGCGGCGATGTCGGTGCCGAGGACGTCGTCCGCGCGCTCGGTCAGCGCCGCCGTCAGGACACCGGTCGCGCAGCCGATCTCGAGCGCGGAGCGGTAGCGCTCGCGGGGGAGCGCGGCGAGCGTGACGGCACGCTTCCGGCGCTCGTACCAGGAGCCGTCGAAGTCCCACCCCTCCGGATTCCGGGCGTAGTGCGCGTCGAACGACTCCCGTGACCGCGAGCTCGCCGGCGTCCGGACCGCGGTGCCGAAGAACCACTCGACGTCGCGGAGGTGGTGCGCCGCGTGCCGCTCGTCGACGATCGCCTCGTCACCCGGTGCCGGGGAGAGCGGCAGGACCTGCGAGCGGTACGCGGCGAGAGCGGCGCGCTTCCGGTCGAGGACGTCGTCGGACAGGGCGAGGGCGTGCGCCGTGTCCCACGGTGCCGCGGGGGCGTCCGGGCGGTCCCAGTGCCACGCCCAGATCGGGTAGGACAGCAGGTCGACCTCCGGCCGTCCCGAGGCCACTGCCTCGGCGACCTCGCCGGCGACGCGGTGGTCGCGGTGCCCGTCCCCGTGCCACGGGGCGACGAGCAGCGTTCGGCCTCCGGAGGCCTCGGCCGTGGCGTCCAGCCGTGCGACGAGGGCGTCGCGGAGGGTCTCCGGCTGCTCGCGGAGTCCGACGTCCGGCACGCCGAGCGAGCCGGCCGTCACGTCCGGGTGCAGCGCCACCAGGGCGTCGCGGAACTCTCCGGCGCGGACCGCGGCGAGTTCGTCCGCCGTGGTGGTGGGGGAGTCCGGGTGCGACCCCTCGCCGAGCGTGACGAGGACGACGTGCACGGGGACCCCGGCGTCGGCTGCCGTGGCGATCAGTCCGCCGGCGCCGAGCGTCTCGTCGTCGGGGTGCGGCGCGACGACGACGACCGCGGCGACGTCGGTGAGGTCGACGGGGCGGGGCGTGACCGCGTCGAGGAACGGGGTCCAGGTCGCCGCGGGCGTCCCGGGTTCCCGGTGGTCGAAGCTCACCACGCGACACCGCCGCGCTCGAGGACCATCCGGCCGATGCGGGCGAGGTCCCGGTCGCCGTGGTCCTGCAGGACGTAGAGCTCGAGGTCGGCGACCCGAGCCGCGACGGCGGCGTCGGAGGTCAGCGGTGCCGGGCCGAGCGCTCCGATCACCCGTGTCCGCACGGCGTCGACGGCCCGGCGGACCCGGGAGCGGACGACCTGTGCGAGCAGCGCCCAGTCGACGTCATCGGCGGAGGCGCCGGAGTCAGCGTCGATCCTGGCCGCGGCGTCCGCCAGCGCGTCCTCGGCGTCGGCGAGGTCCGCGACGACCGCCCCGAGCGTCACCCGGAGCAGTTCGGCGTCCGGACGTGTGGCGGCGTGGTCGCGGAGGACCCGGGCGAGCCCGACGGCGCCACCCCACCAGCACGCGGCGACGCCGATCCCGCCCCAGGCGAAGCCCGGGCGCGTGAGGTACCAGCCGGGATCGCCGACCGGGGTCGCGCGGACCCCGTCGAAGTCCACCGGACCGCTCGGCACATCCGGCATCCCGCGCGCCACCCAGGCGTCGTCGTGCGTGGTGACGCCGTCCTGCCGGAGGTCGACCGCGAACAGCTGCCGGTCGTCGCCGCGGTGCGCGGTGACCAGTGCGTGCGAGAGCGTCGACGCGAGCGAGCACCACGGCTTCGTCCCGTCGAGCACGACGGACCCGTCGCTGCCCGGGGTGGCCGTCAGCCGCGTCCCGGGCCCCTCCGCCGCGAACACGCCCCACGTCGACCCGTCCGGCACATCGATCCCGGCCTGGGCCAGGATCCCCAGCGCGTCGAGGTGCGGTTCGACGGTCCTGGCGAGCGCGACGTCGACCGCGGCGACGGCTGCGAGCGTCACGAACGCCCGCCCGGCCGTGCCCGCGGACAGGGGTGGGGTGATGGACGCGACCGCCCGCGCGACGGCGAGCCGGGCCGCCCGGGCCGCGCCGGGCCTCCCGGCGGTGTCCGTCAGTCGGCCGACGTCGACGGCGCGTGCGTCAGCGGGCCAGGCGGTGGATCGGATCATCCTGCCAACCTACGGATGCGACCCCGAGACGGCTGACCGTTCATCCACAGACCGCCGAGTGGGTCTCCACAGACCGCTCATAGGAAACTCTCGATACTCGAAGACGTGACCATCTCCCAGCCTGCAGCAGCTCCGCGCCTCACGCGTGCCGACGGTTCGCCGTTGCGCATCCTCGTCGTCGACGACGAGGCCAGCCTCACCGACCTCCTCTCGATGGCGCTCCGCTACGAGGGCTGGGACGTCACGAGCGCGAACGGCGGCCAGGACGCCCTCGCCAAGGCGCGCGAGTTCAAGCCGGACGCGATGGTGCTCGACGTGATGATGCCGGACCTCGACGGCCTGCAGGTCCTCAGCCGGCTGCGGCAGAACAACGACGACACCCCGGTGCTGTTCCTCACCGCGAAGGACTCCGTCGAGGACCGCGTCACCGGGCTCACCGCTGGCGGCGACGACTACGTCACCAAGCCGTTCTCCCTCGAAGAGGTCGTCGCGCGTCTCCGTGGCCTCATCCGCCGATCGCAGATCTCCGTCTCCGAGGCCGGTGACTCCCGCATCGTCGTCGGCGACCTGGTGCTCGACGAGGAGTCGTACGAGGTGTCCCGTTCCGGCCGCCCGATCGAGCTGACCGCCACCGAGTTCGAGCTGCTCCGCTTCCTGATGCGGAACCCGCGCCGGGTGCTGTCCAAGGCGCAGATCCTCGACCGCGTGTGGTCGTACGACTTCGGCGGCAAGTCCTCCGTCGTCGAGATCTACATCTCCTACCTGCGCAAGAAGATCGACGCCGGGGAGACCCCGATGATCCACACCGTGCGCGGTGTCGGGTACGTCATCAAGCCCACCTCCTGAGACCCTTCGTCCCATGACACTGCGCCGCCGGCTCGTCCTGAGCATCGTCGCCCTCGTCGTCGCCGTCAGCGCGGTGATCGGCGCGGGCAGCATCATCGCGCTCGCCTCGATCCAGACGGGCGCGATCGACCAGCAGCTCCAGACCGCGACGAAGCGTGCCACGAACAAGTTCGGGCAGGGGCAGACCTCCCAGCCCCCTGGTGACGACGTGCTCCGCCCGGCGGGACAGGCAGCCGGGACCCTGACCGCGTACTACTTCACCGGCGGTCGTGCCGGTGGCATCGTGATCGAGGACGACGGCTCGCCCTCGTCGCTCAGCGCCGACCAGCTGCAGCGCCTCGGGCAGGTCAAGGTCGGCATCGCCCCCGCGACCATCGACCTCGGCAGCACCGGGACCTACCGTGTCGCCGCCGTCCGCGTGGACAACGGGTACCTCGACGACGCCGTGCTGGTGGTCGGGCTGCCGATGTCGCCGGTCTACCAGAGCGTGTGGTCACTGCTCTGGGTGGTCATCTTCGTCGTCGGTGCCGCCCTCGTGGTCGCCTCCGTCGTCGCCGCGGTCGTCGTCCGGCGCTCCCTCCGCCCCCTCGAACGCGTCGCGGAGACCGCGTCCACGGTCGCGCGGATGCCGCTGGAACGCAGCGACGCCCTCGACGGCGTGCGCGTCCCCGACACCGATCCACGCACCGAGGTCGGCCGCGTCGGCGCTGCGTTCAACCGGATGCTCGGACACATCGGCGGCGCCATGCAGGCCCGGGAACGCTCCGAGCAGAAGGTCCGGCAGTTCGTCGCCGACGCCTCGCACGAGCTCCGCACGCCGCTCGCCTCGGTCCGCGGCTACGCCGAGCTCACCCGCCGGATGGGCGGTGACCTGCCGCCGGACGTCGTCTACGCGATGAGCCGCATCGAGTCCGAGTCCGTCCGGATGACGTCGATGGTCGAGGACCTGCTGCTCCTCGCCCGCCTCGACGAGGGCCGGGAGATCCAGTTCGACGACGTCGACCTGACCGGGCTGGTGTTCGACGCGGTGAACGACGCGCACGCGGCGTCGCCGGACCACGAGATCTCCGTCGACGTGCCCTCCACGCCGGTCGTCGTGCTGGGGGATGCCGCGCGGCTGCACCAGGTGATCGTGAACCTCGTCACCAACGCCAGGACGCACACCCCGGAGGGCACCCGCATCACGGTCGGCCTCACCCCCGTCGGTGACGGCGTGGACCTCACCGTCCGGGACACCGGGCAGGGGATCGACCCCGAGTTCCTGCCGAAGCTGTTCGAGCGGTTCGCGCGGGCGGACAGCTCGCGGTCGCGGAGCGCCGGGTCGACGGGCCTCGGGCTCGCGATCGTCGACGCGGTCGTGCAGGCGCACGGCGGGTCCGTCGCGGTGGCGAGCGTGCCGGGGGACACCGTGTTCACGGTGCACCTGCCGGCTGCGCCGCCGGAGGGCGCCGACGGCGCCGCCGGCGCCGGCGCCGGCGCCGCCGCCGCCGACGCCGCGGGCGCCGCCGACGCCGCCGCCGCCGCTGGCACCGCGCCCGCCGACGATGCCTGGGCCCACGTGCCGAATCGCGCGTAGGAAGTCGAATCGCGCGTAGGAGGTCGGAAGTTCCGACTGCCTACGCGCGATTCCACTTTCCAGCGCGCGCGTGATGGGAACCTTCGCAACCACCCGACGGGAGGCGCGGTGCCAGCCGGCACCGAGCCTCCCGTCCGCTGTTTGGTGACGTCCAGAGCGTCTGCTACAGTTCTCGAAGCCAAAGACCGCCGGATGCCGTCATGCTCGCATGACGGTCGAAGGTCCTCACTCGTGAGGCATCCCGCGCAGGTGTTCAGAACGACTCCCGCCATTCTGGTGGAAGCAGCTCCGAGCCTCTGCGCCGGAGCTTTTTTCATGTGTGCGGACCTGGGGCTACCGGCAAGACCCCCAAGGAGAACCATGGCGAACAAGGAAGCTGCGGTCGCCGAGCTCACGGAGTCCTTCCGTAGCTCGAACGCCGTTCTGCTCACCGAGTACCGCGGTCTCACGGTCGCGCAGCTCAAGGAGCTCCGCAACTCGATCCGTGAGCACGCCACGTACGCCGTGGTGAAGAACACGCTGACCAAGATCGCGGCGAACAACGCCGGCATCTCGTCGTTCGACGACGAACTCGCCGGTCCGTCCGCTCTCGCCTTCGTCCACGGTGACACCGTCGCCGTAGCGAAGTCGCTGCGTGCATTCGCCAAGGCGAACCCCGAGCTCGTGGTGAAGGGCGGTTACTTCGACGGTAACCCGCTCACCGCGACCGAGGTGGACAAGCTCGCCGACCTCGAGTCCCGTGAAGTTCTGCTCGGCAAGCTCGCCGGCGCCTTCAAGGCCTCGCTGTTCGGTGCTGCGTACCTGTTCAACGCACCCCTCTCGCAGGCCGTCCGCACGGTGGACGCCCTCCGCGAGAAGCAGGAGTCCGCGGCCTGATCAGGCACGCGTTCCACAACCACATCACGTACTGAGTAGTAGGAGAAAATCATGGCGAAGCTTTCGCAGGACGAGCTCATCGAGGCCTTCAAGGAGCTCACGCTCATCGAGCTCTCGGACTTCGTGAAGAAGTTCGAAGAGGTCTTCGAGGTCACCGCGGCCGCCCCGGTCGCCGCTGCCGCTCCGGCCGGCGCTGCCGCTCCGGTCGAGGCCGCTGAGGAGAAGACCGAGTTCGACGTCATCCTCAAGTCCGCTGGTGACAAGAAGATCCAGGTCATCAAGGAGGTCCGTGGCCTCACGTCGCTCGGCCTGGGCGAGGCCAAGGCGCTCGTCGAGACCGCCGACGCGAAGATCCTCGAGGGTGCGAACAAGGAGACGGCCGACAAGGCGAAGGCTGCCCTCGAGGCCGCTGGCGCCACGATCGAGCTCGCGTAGTTCCGACCGTTCGGTCACGAAGGCCGCTGCCCCTCGGGGTGGCGGCCTTCGTCGTGTGCGCTGGGGTGCGCGGGGCGGGCGCGCGGCGCGGCGGGCGCGCGGCGGGGAGCGGGTGGCGTGTTCGACGAAAGCGACATCGCACGTGGTTTCGCGCCGCGCTTTGCACCGCGAGATGTCGCTCGATGCGGGCGCATTGGGGCGTGCGACATCGAGTACATGAAAGCGCGGCGCAAAACTCCGCTCGGTGTCGCTTCCGCAGCGTGAACGAGTCCTCCACACGAGCGCTCATCGATTGAGTTGTCCACCGATCGCGTCAGTGGACGTTCTCCGGGGCGAGGCTCAGCGACGCTCGGTGCATGGAACTCGACCCCGCGCATCCCGCCCGGCTCCTCCGTGCCTCCTCGGACCGCACGACGGCGCGACAGCTCCAACGCTCGGCTGCGAACGGTCTGCTCCGGAGAGTGTCGCCGGGCGTGTACGTCCGTCCGGATGACTGGGACGGGCTCGACGCTCGCGGCCGCCACCTCCTGCTGGTCCAGGCGGTGGCGCCGAAGCTCCCACCGAGGGTGGCACTGTCGCACCTGTCAGCCGCTGCGGTCCGCGGGTTGGCGCACATCGGACCCTGGCCCGAGCGGGTGCAGGTGTCCCCACGGGGGTTCTCCCGTCACGAGATCGCCGGCGTCAGCGTGCGGCGGCCCGTACCGTCGCTCGGTGAGCGACGTGCGCCGCCGGACAGCTTCCTGGGTGTGGAGGTGGCGGATGCGGTCGAGACGGCGCTCGGAGCGATCCTGGACGCACCATTCGTCGCGGCGGTGGTGCTGCTCGACGCTGCGCTCTGCGGTGGTGTCGACCGTGCGGTTCTGACGAGTTCGGCTGAGCAGCTCGTCGTCCGTGGCCGTCGCCATGTGGAGCGCGTGATGTCAGTGAGCGATGTGCGCCACGAATCCGTCGGTGAGTCGTACTGTGCCGCGCGGTTGTCCGAGCTCGGGTTCGACCGCGCCGAGCCGCAGCACGAGTTCCGATTCGACGACGGAGCCACAGTGCGCGTCGACTTCTGGATGCCGTCGCTCGGCATCGTGGTCGAGTTCGACGGGCGCCAGAAGTACGAAGACGCGTCGATGCTGCACGGGCGCAACGGGGCCGACGCGGTCTGGGCCGAGAAGGTACGTGAGGACCGGGTACGTGCGCTTCCCCAGGTGCGGGGTTTCGTCCGCGTGACCTGGTGGCACCTCGTCGACCCGGAGCGGCTCCGCGCGCTGTTCCGACAGCACGGGGTGTCGACCCGATGAGTGGCGCGCGGAGGGCGGCGGGGTCAGGGCAGCGTGCTGTGGCGGCGGCCGTAGAGCGCGTAGAGCGCGGCGCCAGCGAGCATCCAGATGGCGAATGCGATCCACGTGCCCGCGCCGAGGAACACCGCGAGCAGGGCGCAGCTGAGCGTGCCGAGGATCGGGACGACAGGGAAGAACGGGACACGGTACGAACGCTCGAGCCCGGGCTGCGAGCGACGCAGGATGATCACGGAGACGTTCACCAGCGCGAAGGCCACGAGGGTGCCGATGCTCGTCGCGTCCGCGAGCTCGCCGAGGGGCACCAGGGCGGCGACGATCGTCACGACGACACCGACGATCAGGGTGTTCGCGATCGGGGTCCCGGTTCGGTGCGAAACCCGGCCGAAGACCTTCGGCACCAGTCCGTCGCGCGCCATCGTCAAGAGGATCCGTGTCTGGCCGTAGAGCACGGTGAGCACCACGCTGGCGATGGCGATCACGGCGCCGATCGAGAACACCAGCGCGACGAGCGGCTGCCCCGTGACGTCGACGACGATGCGGACCAGCGACGCCTCGGTGGAGGAGAACGACGTCCACGGCCGGGCACCGATCGCGGCGATCGCGACCAGGATGTACAGCGCCGTGATGAGCGCGATCGAGCCGATGATCGCGCGGGGGAGGTCACGGCGGGGGTTCTTCGCCTCTTCGCCGGCGGTGGACGCGGCGTCGAACCCGATGTAGGAGAAGAAGAGCCGGGACGCGGCCGCGGTGACGCCCGCGGCACCCATGGGTGCGAGCGGCTCGAAGTTCCCCGCGCGGAACGCACTGAACGCGACGACGACGAAGAACACGAGGAGCGCGATCTTCACCATCACCATCAGGGTGTTGACCCAGGCGCTCTCGCGGGCTCCCGGCAGCAGGACGGCGGTGGCGATGAGCACGAGTGCCGCCGCTGGCAGGTTGACGACGCCACCGTCACCCGGGGGCGCCGAGAGCGCGGCGGGCAGGTGCAGCCCGAACACCCGGAGGGTCTCGTCGACGTACTCGCTCGCGCCGACGGCGACCGCGGCGACGGACACCGCGTACTCGAGCACGAGGCACCAGCCGCACACCCAGGCGATGCCCTCGCCCATGGTGGCGTAGGTGTACGAGTAGCTCGACCCGGACGTCGGGACGGCTCCGGCCATCTCGGCGTACGACAGTGCGGAGAGCAGGGCGGCGACCCCGGCGACGACGAACGAGATCCAGACTGCGGGCCCGGCGAGCGGGACGGCGGTACCGAGGACCACGAGGATGCCGGTGCCGAGCGTGGCACCCACGCTGATCATCGTGAGGTGCCAGACGCCCAGGGTCCGTCGGAGCGGCTCGCCGTCCACACCCGAGGCCGCTTCGCTCTGCAGCTGGTCGATCGGCTTGCGGCGCGTGAGCTGGTGCCGGAGCGACGTGACGGTGGACGGGTCGGGGCGGGACGGCGCGGACGGCATGGGACCTCGTGGTGCGTGGAACGGGACGGGTCATGCTCGCACGGCCCCGAACAGGGGTCAATTCCACAGATCGGTCCAGCGGAGGGGCCGATGTCCCACGGCGGGGCTACATTTGCTCGGGTGAGCGGACCGTCCGGGTCGCGCCGGGCGGAAGGAGCTCGCATGAGCATGCCGGGGATGCGTGGCGGTGGCGGTGGTGGCCGCGGCGGCCGGATCTCGAGCGGTGACTTCGACGCGCAGAAGGCGGCGAACGCCGAAGCTCCGCAGATCCCGCACCTGCTCAAGCGGATCGCCGGGCTGTTCGTCCCGCACCGTCGGGCGATCATCTTCACGACCGTGCTGGTGCTCATCGGTGCCGCGCTGTCCGTGATCCCACCGCTCCTGACGCAGAAGGCGTTCGACCTCGGGCTGTTCCCGAAGTCCGGCACGCCGGACGTCCCGGTGCTCGCCGAGCTCGTCACCGCGATGGTGGTGCTCTGGATCGCGAGCGCCGGGGTGGGCGTGTGGCAGACCTACCTGACGGCGACGGTCGGCAACAAGGTGATGGGCGCCATGCGGATGCGGCTCTTCGCGCACCTGCAGCGCATGGAGCTGGCGTTCTTCACCCGCACGAAGACCGGCGTCATCCAGTCCCGCCTCCAGAACGACGTCGGTGGGGTCGCGAGTGTCCTGAACAACACGATCTCCTCGGTGCTCGGCAACACCGTGACGGTCATCGCCGCGGTCGTCGCGATGCTGCTGCTGAGCTGGCAGATGACCCTCGTCGCGGTGGTTCTGCTGCCGCTCCTCGTCATCGCCCAGCGGAAGGTCGGGCAGGTCCGCGCCAAGATCGCCGGACAGACGCAGGAGTCGCTCTCCGACATGACCGCGATCACGCAGGAAGCCCTGAGCGTCTCGGGGATCCTGCTCGCGAAGAGCTTCAACCAGCAGCGCAGTGAGACGCACCGGTACGGCGACGAGAACCGGAACCAGATCGCGCTGCAGGTGCGCCAGCAGATGTCCGGGCAGTGGTTCTTCGCGATCGTGCAGATCTTCCTGTCGATCATCCCGGCGATCATCTACCTCGTCGCCGCGTACCTGATCCTCGGCGGCATCCCGATCACGGCCGGCACGATCGTGGCGTTCACGACCGTGCAGTCCCGGCTGCTGTTCCCGACGGTGGGGCTCCTCAGGGTCGTCCTCGACCTGCAGACCTCGGGTGCACTCTTCGCCCGCATCTTCGAGTACCTCGACCTGAAGCCGGCGATCACGGACTCGCCGACCGCGCGCAAGGTCGATGAGTCCCGGGTGGGACACGTCGCCTTCGACGACGTCACGTTCACCTACCCGGACGGCGAAGCCGACAAGCCGACGCTCCGCGGGGTGTCCTTCGAGCTGCAGCCGGGCCAGTTCGCGGCGTTCGTCGGACCCTCCGGCGCGGGCAAGACGACGGTCTCGTACCTCGTTCCGCGACTCTACGAGGCGACGCGGGGCTCGGTCCGCTTCGCCGGCGCCGACGTCCGGGACCTCGAGCACGAGGACCTGATGCGGCACGTCGGCATCGTCTCCCAGGAGACGTACCTGTTCCACGCGACGATCGGTGACAACCTCCGGTACGCCAAGCCCGGCGCCACGCTCGAAGAACTCGAGCGCGCCGCGCGGGCGGCGAACATCCACGAGACGATCGCGTCCTTCCCCGACGGGTACGACACGATCGTGGGGGAGCGCGGCTACCGGCTGTCCGGCGGCGAGAAGCAGCGGATCGCCATCGCGCGCGTGATGCTCAAGGACCCGCCCGTGCTCGTGCTCGACGAGGCGACGAGTGCGCTGGACTCGATCTCCGAGCGCGTCGTGCAGACCGCGCTCGACGCGGCCGCACGTGGGCGGACGACGATCTCGATCGCGCACCGACTCTCGACGATCCGCGATGCCGACGTCATCTTCGTGCTCGACCACGGGCAGATCGTGGAGCAGGGCACGCACGACGAACTCATCGCACGGGACGGCACGTACGCGACGCTGCACCGACAGCAGAACGCACCGGTCGACGCCCTGGACGCCTGACGCGCCGGGGGAAGGGGCGGGGCGGGCGCGGGCCGAGCCTCCAGGCCGAGCCGGACCCGGCCCGGCGGACCCGGACCCGCGGACCCGGACCGGCGTATCCGGACGCGCGGATCCGGACCGGCGGATCCGGACCGGCGGACCCACCTGCGGACCCACCTGCGGACCCGGACCGGCGGATCCGGACCGGCGGACCCGGACCGGCGAGCCCGGACCTCCCCGCCACCCGCGTCGAGGCCGGCGACCACATCGGGCAGACGGCACTCACCCGGGAGGCACCGCTCACCACCGCCGTCGCCCTCACCGAGGTCGCGGCGCTGGTCGTGCCCGCCACCGCCCTCGACCAGATCGTGCGGTCCACCCCCGCGCTGGCGCGCGACATGGGCGACGTCATCGACCGCCGTCGCGCCGAGGTCTCGGCAGCGGTGACGGCCCACGTCGCGCCCACAGGGGTGCCCTCCTCGCTCGCGTCGTAGTCGATCGTCACGCTCCGGAGGGACTCGGGTGCGCCGCCTAGACTCGTCCGCGTGCGTTACGCGAACTCCGTCGTCGACCTCGTCGGCGACACCCCGCTGGTCAAGCTGAACCGTGTCACCGAGGGTGTCCGGGCCACCGTGCTCGTCAAGGTCGAGTACCTGAACCCCGGTGGCTCCTCGAAGGACCGCATCGCCACGCGGATCATCGACGCCGCCGAGGCGTCGGGTGACCTGCGTCCGGGCGGCACGATCGTCGAACCCACGTCGGGCAACACCGGCGTCGGCCTGGCGCTCGTCGCCCAGCAGCGCGGCTACCGGTGCGTCTTCGTGCTGCCGGACAAGGTCGGCGAGGACAAGCGCAACGTCCTCACGGCGTACGGCGCCGAGATCGTGGTCACGCCGACCGCGGTCCCGCCGGAGCACCCGGAGTCGTACTACTCGGTGTCGGACCGCCTCGTGCGGGAGATCCCGGGCGCGTACAAGCCGAACCAGTACGCGAACCCGAACGGGCCGCGCAGCCACTACGAGACCACCGGTCCGGAGATCTGGCGCGACACCGAGGAACGCATCACCCACTTCGTCGCGGGTGTCGGCACGGGCGGCACCATCTCGGGGACCGGCAAGTACCTGAAAGAGGTCTCGAACGGCGGCGTCCGCATCGTCGGCGCGGACCCGGAGGGCTCCGTCTACTCCGGTGGCACCGGTCGCCCGTACCTCGTCGAGGGCGTCGGCGAGGACTTCTGGCCGACCGCGTACGACCCGGAGATCCCGGACGAGATCATCGCCGTGTCGGACGCCGACTCGTTCGCGATGACCCGGCGGCTCGCCCGCGAAGAAGGGCTGCTCGTCGGCGGCTCCAGCGGCATGGCGGTCGTCGCGGCGCTCCGAGCTGCACGCGACCTCACGGAGGACGACGTCGTCGTCGTGCTCCTGCCGGACGGCGGCCGCGGGTACCTCGGCAAGATCTTCAACGACCGGTGGATGCGCTCCTACGGCTTCGCCGAGACCGACGACGCCCGTACCGTCGGCTCGCTCATCGCCGGCAAGGACGGCCGCCTGCCGGACCTCGTGCACGCGCACCCGTCCGACACGGTGCGCGAGGTCGTGGACATCATGACCAAGTACGGCGTCTCGCAGATGCCCGTCCTCAGCGCCGAGCCGCCCGTCGTCATCGGCGAGGTCATCGGTGCCGTCGCCGAGAAGGACCTGCTCGAGCAGGTCTTCACCGGGGCGGCGAAGATGGCGGACGCGCTGACCGGCTTCGTCGGCGACCCGCTGCCGCTCATCGGCGTCGGCGAGTCGGTGTCCGCCGCTCGTCGCGCACTGGAGAGCGTGGACGCGCTGCTCGTCGTCGAGGACGGCAAGCCGGTGACCGTGCTCACCCGCCACGACCTGCTCACCTACCTGTCCGAGTAAGCCGACCAGTCCGAGTAAGCCGACCTGTCCGAGTAAGCCGACCTGTCCGAGTGAGCGCGGCAGCGCACCCAGCGAGCGGTGCGCGGCCGACGCGATCCGAGCCTCCCGTCCGACCTGGAGAACGCACCATGACCGAGTTCAGCACCCGAGCCGTCCACGCCGGACAGGAGCCCGACGGCGCCACCGGCGCCGTGATCCCGCCGCTCCACCTGACGTCCACGTACGTGCAGGACGGCATCGGGGAGATGCGGGGCGGCTACGAGTACTCCCGCTCCGGCAACCCGACGCGGGACTCGCTGCAGACGATGCTCGCGGACCTCGACGGCGGCGTCGCCGCGTACTCGTTCGCGTCCGGCCTCGCGGCCGAGGACGCACTGCTCCGCGCCGCCCTGTCGCCCGGCGCCCGCGTCGTGATGGGCAACGACGTCTACGGCGGCACGCACCGCCTGGTGAACCGGCTGCACGTGCCGTGGGGCGTCGAGCTCGTCGTCGTCGACATGAGCGACCTCGACCTGGTCCGCGCCGCGCTGCAGGACGCACCGGCGCAGACCGTGCTCTGGGTCGAGACGCCGACGAACCCGCTCATGAAGATCGCGGACATCGAGGCGCTCGCCGCCCTCGGGCACGACGCCGGCGCGCTCGTGGTCGTCGACAACACCTTCGCGTCGCCGTACCTCCAGCAGCCCCTGTCGCTCGGCGCCGACGTCGTCGCGTACTCCACCACGAAGTACCTGGGCGGCCACTCGGACGTCGTCGGTGGCGCAATCGTCCTGCGCGACCAGGAGCTCGCCGACAAGGTGGCGTTCCTGCAGTTCGGCGGCGGGGCGATCTCGTCCCCCTTCGACGCCTGGCTGACGATCCGCGGCATCAAGACGCTGCCGATCCGGATGGAGCGGCACTCGCAGAACGCGCAGGCCGTGGCCGAGGCGCTCGTCGGCGACCCCGCCGTCGAGCGCGTCTACTACCCGGGCCTCAGCGACCACCCGGGGCACGACGTCGCGGCGAAGCAGATGCGCGGCTTCGGCGGGATGCTCTCGGTGGCGCTCGCCGGCGGGCCCGACGCAGCCAAGCGGTTCGCGGAGTCCACCGAGCTGTTCGCGCTCGCCGAATCGCTCGGCGGGGTTGAGTCGCTCATCGGGTACCCGAGCGAGATGACGCACGCGTCGGTGAAGGGCACCGAGCTCGCCGTCCCGGAGAACGTCGTGCGGCTGTCGGTCGGCATCGAGGACGCCGGCGACCTGGTCGAGGACGTGCGACAGGCGCTCCGCCGCTAGCCTCGTGCGGTGGAACCGGCGGGCGCGGCGGCCCGCTCCGCCGCTAGCCTGATGCGGTGACCACGACGGCGACGAGGACGACCCTGTTCAGCAGGGGGTACGCCCTCCCGACCATCGGGATGGTCGCCATCGTCGCCGTCGCCGCGTTCCAGAACCTCGCCATGACCACGGTCATGCCGGAGATCAGCCGGGACCTGCACGGCGAGACCCTGTACTCGCTGAGCTTCGCCGCGCCCCTGGCCGCCGGCGTGCCCGGGATGGTGCTCGCCGGCAACTGGACGGACCGAGCCGGAGGCCGGGTGGTCGCATGGGTGTCCGCCGCGCTCTTCGCCGTCGGCACGGCGATCGTGATGCTCGCCCCGACGATGCCGGTGTTCCTCGCCGGGCGTCTGGTCGAGGGCTTCGGCGCCGGCGCGATCGACGTCGTCCTCTACGTGCTGGTCGCCCGGATCTTCCCGGAGGACCTGCACGGCCCGGTCTTCGCCGGCTTCGCCGCGGCATGGGTGGTGCCCGCCCTGATCGGTCCGGCGCTCGCCGGCTTCGTCACCGAGCTCGCGAGCTGGCACTGGGTCTTCGCCGGGGCCCTCGTGATCGCCGTCGTCGCGTTCTCCCTGCTCGTCCCGACGCTCCGGCACCTGCACGCGCCGGCCGCCGCGCTCCGGCCACCGTGGCAGCGGAGCCGGATCGTGTGGTCGGTCGCCGCCGCCGTGGCCGTCCTGCTCCTCAACGTGGCGCCGGACCTGCCCGTCGCCCTGGGGGCCGTCGCGGTCGTCGTCGGGCTCGTCGGCGCGTGGTTCGCGCTCCGTCCGCTCCTGCCACGCCGCACGTTCACCGCCGGCCCCGGGCTGCCGTCCGTGGTCCTGCTCCGCGGGGTCCTCGCCGCCGGGTTCTTCGGCAGCGAGGCCTACGTCCCGTTCCTGCTCCAGGCGCAGCACGGGCTCTCGCCGTCCGCCGCCGGGCTCGCGCTCACCGTCGCCGCGCTCAGCTGGGCCGGTGCGAGCTGGGTGCACGGGCGGATGGGGGAGCGCCGGCTGACCGCCGCCCGTGCCTTCGGCGTCGGACTCGGGCTGGCCCTGGTCAGCCTCGTCGCCGCTCTGGCCGTGGCAGTCGCGGACCTGCCGGTGTGGGTGCTCGTCGCGGGCTGGTTCGTCGGCGGTGCCGGGATGGGCGTCGCGTACCCGCGGACGTCGATGCTGACGCTCCGGTTCTCCAGCGAGGGCGACGACGGGTTCGCCAGCTCCGCCCTGACCATCGCGGACGCCTCCGGCAGCGTGGTCGGGCTCGCGGTCGCGGGGATCCTGTTCACGGCGGTCGGGGGCCGTGAGGACGCGCTCGCGTTCGCGTCGGTCTTCGCGGCGATGATCGTCATCGCGCTCGTCGGGCTGTTCGCGGTGCGGCGGCTCGGGCCGGTGCCGCCGCCGTCGTCGGGCGGGTCGTCGTCGGGCGGGCCGTCGTCGGGCGGGTCGTCGTCGGGCGGGTCGTCGTCGGGCGGGCCGTCGTCGGGCGCGCCGTCGTCGGCCCCGCCGTCGTCCGCTGCGACGACCGGGTAGCGTGGCAGACCCGTATCGAGGAGGAACCGTGCGCCGCATCCTGGCCGCCGCCGCACTGGCGGTGAGTGCCGTCGCCGTGCTGGCCGGGTGCACCGGCACCACGTCGCAGGCTCCGACGCCGGTCAAGAGCACGGACCTCACCAGCTCCGACGGCGGGTTCGACCAGCACGCCGTGGTCGGTGTGGTCCTGCAGGCCTCGGACGCGGACACCCTGCCCGCGGAGTTCCGCACCGAGCTGACCGAGGCCGGCTTCCGCCCCGACGTGCGCGTCGCCACGGCCGCCGACCCGGTCGCGTCGCAGCGCACGGCCGTCCGGGAACTCGTCCGCACCGGCGCGAAGGCGCTGCTCGTCCAGGCCGAGGACGCCTCGGCACTGACCGGGGAGCTCCAGACAGCGCACGACGCCGGAGTCGTGGTCGTCGGGCTCGGAGACCGGTTGCCGGCGAGCGGCACCGGCGGGGACGGCGTCTCCGCGGACTACCGCGTCACCGGGGACACCGACGCGGCGCTCGTGGAGCACTCCGTCGACGCGGTCACCGCACTGCAGCGGGGCGAGAAGCCGGCCGACGGCTGACGCGACCCGGGTGCACTGGTCGCGCCCCGGGCTGACGCGACCCGGGTGCACTGGTCGCGGTCCCACCGGACGGGAGGCCCGTGTCGGCCCGGCACCGCGCCTCCAGGCCGCTGACCACGCGCGTTCGCACCCATCACGCGCGCGCTGGAAAGCGGAATCGCGCGTAGTCGGTCGAAAGAAGCGACTGCCTACGCGCGAAACGACTCCCTACGCGCGGAACAACTGCCTACGCGCGGAAGGACCGCGCGGGTCAGCTCCACCACGCGGGGAAGGACCGCGTGATGGTGTCGACCAGGGCCTTCCGGGAGCGCCGCGTGCCCGCGAGCCAGGCCTCGATCGCCCCGACGAAGCCCTGCGCGACGAAGCCCGCGGCGACGTCGTCGAGGAGCTCGGGCCGGGAGGCCGCGTCGAGCTCCCGGATGTGCAGCGCGCTCGACACCGTGAAGTGCTCCACGAGCAGCCGGTGCAACGAGGCGTCGTTCGGGTCGGGGAGTGCCCGGACGTAGATCTCGCGGTGCAGCACCACGTGTTCGACGACGGCGTTGATGCCCTTGCGGGTGATCGCCGCGAGTTCGTCACGGTCGGCGCCGCGCTCGTACGCCGCCCGACGTGCCTCGGAGTCGTCGTCACGGATCCGGTCGAGTTCCGGGGTGAGCACGTCGGCGAGGAGCGACCCCGGCGACACGGCGTGGGAGTAGAAGGTCGCACGGTTGATCCCGGCGGCGCGCGTGACGTCCGCGACCGTGATCTCGGAGACGGGACGGTCCGCGGCGAGTCGGAGGATCGCCTCGCGCAGCGCTGCCGTCGTGTGCAGGATCCGAGCGTCCACCATGACGCCCACCCCCTCTTCCGTGCTGATCCGCCCGGAGCCCCGAGCCCTCCGACGGTACCGCAGGTGCACGCCCGGCGAGCAAGCCGGGGAACCGACACGCGGCAACGCCCGGCAACGGGTGTCGGCGCGGCTCGTTGTGGCCCGTAGGATGAACGCGCGGACGAATCGATTCGAGCGATCCCGCGATCACCCCTCCCCACCGCCCCTCATCGTCGAAGGACCCTGTTGTGACCGCGCCCGCGACCACTGGTTCGCTCACCGTCATCCTGCACCCCGGGGACTCCCTGTCCCGGGCGCAGCGCCTCGTCTACGTCTTCGTGCTCGGAGCGCTCACCGCGCTCGGTCCGTTCACGATCGACCTGTACCTGCCGGCGTTCCCGTCGCTGAAGGAGCAGTTCGGCGTCACCGACGGCGCCGTCCAGCTCACGCTCACCGCCACCACGCTCGGCTTCGCGGTCGGGCAGCTGCTCGTCGGCCCGTGGAGCGACAAGGTCGGCCGACGGCTGCCGCTGATCATCGCCACGTCCGTGCACGTCGCCGCGTCGATCTGCGCCGCGATGGCCCCGAACATCGAGGTCCTCGCGGTGTTCCGCGTGCTGCAGGGCATGGGCGCAGCTGCCGGCGGTGTCGTCGCGATGGCAACGGTCCGCGACCTGTTCGGCGGCAAGCCCCTCGTGCTGATGCTGTCCCGTCTGGCGATGGTGAACGGCCTCGCGCCGATCCTCGCCCCGCTCATCGGCTCGCAGATGCTGCGGTTCGTCAGCTGGCGCGGCATCTTCGTCTTCCTGGCCTGCTACGGCCTGGCGGTCGTCATCGCGTCCATCCTGCTCATCGTCGAGACGCTGCCGCCGGCACGCCGCCACGAGGCCGGGCACGCCACCATCGGCCAGCGGTACCGGGCGCTGTTCTCGGACCGGATCTTCGTGGGGGTCGCGCTCATCGGGGCGATGGTCTTCAGCGGACTGTTCTCGTACCTCAGCGCGTCACCGTTCCTGTTCCAGGACGTCTTCGGGCTCGACGCGCAGCAGTACGGGCTGCTCTTCGCCGTGAACTCCGTCGGGGTCGTGGTCGGGGTGCAGATCTCCTCCCGGCTGGCGCAGCGCGTCGGGCCGCAGTGGATCCTGGCGTGCTCGACGGCGACGCTGTTCCTGGCCGCGACGGCGATCATCGTGCTGGACCTGCTCGGGGCAGGGCTCGTCGGGGTCCTCGTGCCGCTGTGGTTCTTCATCGCGGCGTGCGGGTTCTCGTTCCCGCTGGTCCAGGTGATCGGCCTCGCGGCGCACGGGAAAGAGGCCGGGACCGCCGCATCGGTGCTCGGCGCGCTGAACTTCGGCGTGGCAGGGCTGATCTCGCCGATCGTCGGGTGGCTCGGCATCTCGCAGGCGGCGCCGATGGCCGCGGTGATGGCGTGCACCTCGGCGGTCGCGATCCTGCTCCTGTGGTTGGTCGTCCGCCCGCGGTCGGTGCCGGCGCTGACGCACTGACGCGGGGCGCGGCGGTGACTGACTCGGAACGACGAGGTCGCTGTCGTACGACGACGATGTCGTCGTTCCGAGTCGGTCGGTCTCGTGGTGGACCCCGGACGGGGAGCGTCCGCGTCCATAGGCTGTGCCCATGAGCGACGCGGTGGAGCAGGCACGGGCGGCAGCCGAGGCAGCACGGGTCGCCGCCGAGGAAGCGCGGCGCCTCGCAGACGAAGCCGCCGCGCGCGCCGAGGAACTCGCCGTGGCACTGGCGCAGACACCCCTCGTGCCCGACGCGGAACCGGCGGTCGCAGCGTCGCCGGCTCCCTCCGGCCTGGAGGCACCACTCGCCCCCGTCGCGGAACCCGCCGTCGCGGACGTGGCGGCAGCGGAGCCGGCTGACGCGACCGCCCCGGGACCGGCGGCGGCTTCGACGACCGGCACCGAGCCTCCCGGCGGCGTGGAGGCGACCGGTGGCGCGGACCCGACCAACGGCGTGGAGGCGACCGGCGGCGCGGACCCGACCAACGGCGTGAGCGGCCCACTCGGGGACGCGGCGATCGCCGCGATCCGGGACGGCTACGCCGTGGAGGGCAGCGCCCTCGAACTCGGCGCCCTGGTGAACGGGGAGGCACGCCCCGACGTGCAGGTGCGGATCCCGCTCGGGATGCTGAACCGGCACGGGCTCGTCGCCGGCGCGACCGGCACCGGCAAGACCCGCACGCTCCAGGTCCTCGCCGAGCAGATCGCGGCGAACGGGGTGCCGGTGTTCGCCGCGGACATCAAGGGGGACCTGTCCGGGCTCGCCGTCGCGGGGCAGGGCAACGAGAAGCTCCTCGCCCGCACCGCCGGCATCGGGCAGGACTGGACCCCAGCCGCCAGCGAGGCAGAGCTGTACTCGCTCGGCGGGCAGGGCACGGGCGTGCCGATCCGGGCGACCGTGTCGGGCTTCGGGCCGCTGCTGCTGTCGAAGGTCCTCGGGCTGAACGACACGCAGGAGTCCTCGCTCGGGCTGGTGTTCCACTACGCCGAACGGGCCGGACTGCCCCTCGTCGACCTCGCGGACCTGCGGAGCGTCCTGACGTTCCTGGTCAGCGACGAGGGCAAGCCGGAACTGGCGGAGCTCGGTGGCCTGTCGAAGCAGACGGCGGGGGTGATCCTCCGCGAGCTCATCACCTTCGCCGACAAGGGCGCCGACGCGTTCTTCGGCGAGCCGGAGATCGACACGCAGGTCTTCCTGCGGACCGCGCCGGACGGCCGCGGGATCGTGAGCCTGCTCGAGGTGCCCGGGGTCCAGGACCAGCCCGAGGTGTTCTCGACGTTCCTGATGTGGCTCCTCGCGGACCTGTTCAACGAGCTGCCGGAGGTCGGCGACCAGGACAAGCCGAAGCTCGTGTTCTTCTTCGACGAGGCGCACCTGCTCTTCAGCGGGGCGTCGAAGGACTTCACCGAGCAGATCGTCCGCACCGTGCGGCTCATCCGGTCGAAGGGCGTCGGGATCTTCTTCGTCACGCAGACCCCGAAGGACGTGCCGAACGACGTGCTGGCACAGCTCGGCTCCCGGATCCAGCACCAGCTCCGCGCGCACACCCCGGACGACGCGAAGGCCCTCCGCGCGACCGTGTCGACGTACCCGACGAGCGACTACGACCTCGGCGAGGTCCTCACCTCCCTGGCCACCGGTGAGGCGATCGTCACCGTGATGAACGAGAAGGGCGCGCCCACCCCGGTCGCGTGGACCCGGCTGCGCGCGCCGCAGGGGTCCATGGACCCGATGCCGTCGGCCGCGATGGAGGCCCGGGTCGCCTCGTCCCCGCTGCTCGCCACCTACGGCACCCGCGTCGACCCCGACTCGGCGCACGAGATGCTCGCCCGCCGGATGGAGGCCGCCGCCGCGCAGTCCGCCGCCGCCGAGGCGCAGGAGGCCGCCGCGACCGCAGCGGCGGACGCCGAGAAGGAGGCTGCGCGTGCCGCCGCCGCGGCCGCGAAGGAAGCGGCAGCGCAGGCGAAGCAGGAGGAGCGGGAGCGTGCGGCGGCCCAGAAGGAGTACGAGCGGACGCAGCGGGAGTTCGAGAAGGCCGAGCGCGCGGCGCAGTCGCGGCGGTCTCGGACGACCTCGACGCGGCGGACGACGTCATCGCGGAAGGCGGACGACCCGCTGTCGGACCTGCTCGGGGGAGGACTCGGCGGCACCATCGCGAAGGAGGTCGTGCAGGGGATCTTCTCCACCCTGCGACGGCGACGGTAGCGCGCTGCCCGGCGCAGCGCGGCGGTGACGGCTAGTGGGTGCGACGGCTAGTGGGTGCGGCGGCCCGGGAGGTACCGGCGGGCGAAGTCCCGCGCCGGCATCGGCCGGGTGATCTCGGTGACCTGGACGCCGAGGGCGTCGACGACACGGTCGAGCCCCTGGTCGCCCCAGACGTCGCCGCGCATCCGGAAGAGCACGTGCTCATCGGCGTCGAAGGCCACGAGTTCGCGGGCGGTGCGGTCCACGGAGCTGCCGAACGTGGTCGCGAGGACGATGCTCGACACCTGCTCGCGGGAGAAGGTCCGGCGTGCCGCGACGACACCGCGCACCGTGACGCCGTCCGGGCCGAGGCCGACGAAGGCCGACCGGAGCCGGACGAACACCACGCCGACGACGATCGCGATGACGACCACCACGGACGCGACGAGCGCCCACAGCCGCAGCGGGAACGACATCCAGACGAGGGCGACGGCGAGCGGCACGGCGGAGAAGACGATGCTCAGCGCAGTGGAGCGGACCAGCGCGGCACGAGGGCGCAGGACGACGTCGTACGTCATCCGATCACTCCTCGCCGTCGCCGGCGCGGTCGCTTCCCCCACGGCCGTCTCCTCGTCCCCTCGGGTGCCCGGGCACGCCGAAGGACGTCCCACAGGACGGCGCCCCTGCCGTCGATGCACTCGGCTCGACCGTCGTTCGGGCGTGCCGTGCGGTCAGCATAGGGGACCTCGGGGCGATCGCGACAGGTCTGTCCACCCTTTCGGGTCCGTCCACGGCGAACGGGGTGCAGACGGGTCCGCAGGGTGGGGGACCGGTGACGTGTCAACCCGGCGGATCCGCTCAGGAACGGCGAAAGCGCACGGTCCGGGGGACTCGTGCGCTTTCGGGTGGTGCTGGTTTCGATCGGGCCGTTGTGCTGGGTTTCGATCGGGCCGTTGTGCTTGGTTTCGATCGGTACGCGGAGAATGGGGGATTCGAACCCCCGAGGGCTTGCACCCAACACGCTTTCCAAGCGTGCGCCATAGGCCACTAGGCGAATTCTCCTGGTGCCATCTCTCGATGACGACACCCCATGGTACAGGTCTTCGCGGGTGTGGATGACCACGGTCGTCCACAGGTGTGTCCGTTCCCAGTGGGCGCGACGTGGCCGTGGCTACCCTGGAACCGTGTCGACCCGCATCTACATCACGTCAGCAGAAGGACACACGGGCAAGAGCACGGTCGCGCTCGGTGTCCTCGAGACCCTCGCCCGCACGGTCGGACGCGTCGGCGTGTTCCGCCCCGTCGCCCGCTCCGTGGAAGAACCCGACTACGTGCTCGAGCTGCTGCTCCAGCACACCGGCGCGAACCAGTCCTACGACGACGCCGTCGGGGTGACCTACGACGACGTGCACGCGGACGCCGATGCAGCACTCGCCACGATCGTGAGCCGCTTCGCCCAGGTCGAGCGGCAGTACGACGCGGTCGTGGTGCTCGGTTCGGACTACACCGACGTGGGCAGCCCCACCGAGCTCTCGTTCAACGCCAAGGTCGCCACGAACCTCGGTGCGCCGGTGCTGCTGGTGCTCGGGGGTCGGAACGCCGCCGACCGCGCCGCCCGCAGCGCGGAGGAGATGGGCCAGGTCGCCGACGTCACCACGAGCGAACTCCGGAGCGCGCACGCCCAGCTGCTCGGCATCGTGGTGAACCGTGCCGACCCGGACGCGATGCCCGCCATCTGCGCCAGCGTCTCCGCCGCGGTGCAGGACGACCACCCGGACACCCCGGTGTGGGCCATCCCCGAAGACGCCGTGCTCGTCGCACCGACCGTGCGGGCGCTGCTCCAGGCCACGGACGCCACGATCGTCCGCGGCGACGAAGCGCTGCTCGACCGTGAAGCCCTGGGCACCGTCGTCGCCGGCATGAGCATGGAGAACGTGCTCCCGCGGCTGATCGAGGGCGGGATCGTCGTGGTCCCCGGTGACCGCAACGACGTCCTCATCGCCACGCTCCTCGCCAACCAGTCGGAGACGTTCCCGAGCCTGGCGGGCGTGATCCTGAACGGCGGGTTCGAGACCGCGCCGCAGATCACCCGCCTGCTCGAGGGGCTGTCGAGCTCGCTCCCGATCGCGACGAACCACCTCGGCACGTACGACACCGCGCTCCGCATCACCCAGACGCGCGGTCGGCTCGCGGCGGACTCCCCGCGGAAGGCCGACCTCGCGCTGTCGCTGTTCGAGCGGCACGTGCAGGCCGACGAGCTCCTCGCACGCCTGCAGGTCACCCCGTCCGGCGTCGTCACGCCACTGATGTTCGAGCACGGGCTGCTCGACCGGGCGCGCGAGTACGGCAAGCGCATCGTCCTGCCCGAAGGCGACGACGACCGCATCCTCCGTGCCGCGTCGACGCTGCTGCAGCGGCAGGTCTGCGAGCTCACGATCCTCGGCGACCCGGCCGCCATCCGCGCCCGGGCGACCGAGCTCGGCCTCGACCTCGACGCCGCACAGCTCGTCTCGCCGTTCGACTCGGACCTGCGGGAGCGCTTCGCCGAGGAGTACACGAAGCTCCGCGCCCACAAGGGGATGAGCATCGAGCTCGCCCGCGACACCGTCACCGACGTCTCCTACTTCGGGACGATGATGGTCCAGCTCGGGCTCGCGGACGGCATGGTCTCCGGCGCGAAGCACACGACCGCGCACACCATCCGACCGTCGTTCGAGATCATCAAGACCCGTCCGGACACGTCGATCGTGTCGAGCGTGTTCCTGATGGCACTCGCCGACCGCGTCCTGGTCTACGGCGACTGCGCGGTCATCCCGGACCCGACGAGCGAGCAGCTCGCCGACATCGCCATCTCCTCCGCCGAGACCGCGACACAGTTCGGCATCGACCCCCGCGTCGCGATGCTCAGCTACTCGACCGGCGACAGCGGCTCCGGCGCCGACGTGGACAAGGTCCGTGCCGGCACCGCGTTCGTCCGCGAGCGTCGCCCCGACCTGCTCGTCGAGGGCCCGATCCAGTACGACGCCGCCGCCGACCCGACCGTGGCGAGCACGAAGATGCCGGACTCGCCGGTCGCCGGGCACGCGACGGTGTTCATCTTCCCGGACCTCAACACCGGCAACAACACCTACAAGGCCGTGCAGCGCTCCGCCGGCGCGGTCGCGATCGGCCCCGTCCTGCAGGGCCTCCGCAAGCCGATCAACGACCTGTCCCGCGGGGCGCTCGTCAGCGACATCGTGAACACCGTCGCGATCACGGCCATCCAGGCCGGCACCGCGTCCGACGCGGCCTGACCGCCGGACGCACCCCGAGCCTCCAGACCGGCTCTCCCGAGCCATCCACAGAAAGCGAGCCACCGTGACCGCCGCACTCGTCGTGAACTCCGGATCGAGTTCGTTCAAGTACCAGCTCATCGAACTCGAGGGGGAGCGCACCCTGGCGTCCGGACTCGTCGAGCGGATCGGTGAGTCGAACGGCGCCTGGAAGCACACGAACGCTCTGACGGGGGAGTCGTCCTCGAACGACGCCGCGTCGGTGCCGGACCACGCTGCCGGGTTCCAAGCGATGATCGACGCGTTCGCGAAGGTCGGGCCGTCCTTCGACGAGCACCCGCCGGCGGTCGTCGGACACCGCGTCGTGCACGGCGGGACCACCTTCGACACGGCCACCGTCGTCACCGACCAGGTCGAGCAGCAGATCGACGACCTGTCGAGCCTCGCGCCGCTGCACAACCCGGCGAACCTCGAGGGGATCCGCGCGGCGAAGCAGGTCTTCTCCGACGTGCCGCACGTGGCCGTGTTCGACACCGCGTTCCACCAGACGATGCCGCCGCACGCGTACACCTACGCGATCCCTGCGGACCTCGCCGCGAAGTACGGCGTCCGCCGGTACGGCATGCACGGCACCAGCCACAAGTACGTCTCCGAGCAGGCCGCGGTGTTCCTCCAGCGTCCGCTGTCCGAGCTGAAGACGATCGTGCTGCACCTCGGCAACGGTGCGTCCGCCGCGGCGATCGACGGCGGTCGCTCGATCGAGACCTCGATGGGACTGACCCCGCTCGAAGGGCTCGTGATGGGGACCCGCTCCGGCGACCTCGACCCGGCCGTCCTCATCCACCTGCACCGCGAAGCCGGACTGTCGTTCGACGAGCTCGACGACATGCTCAACAAGCAGTCAGGGCTCCTCGGGCTGACCGGCAACGGCGACATGCGGGACGTCCAGGCGAACGCGATCGACGGCGACGAGACGGCAGAGGCGGCGCTCGCCGTGTACCGGCACCGGATCCGTCGCTACGTCGGGGCGTACACCGCGCAGCTCGGCGGGCTCGACGCCGTCGTGTTCACCGCGGGCGTGGGGGAGAACAACGCGCTGCTGCGTCGGCGGGTCCTGGCGGGCCTCGGGCACCTCGGGATCGAGGTCGACAACGACCGCAACGAGCTGCATTCGAAGGACGCCCGGCTCATCTCGACGGACTCGTCCCGGGTCGCGGTGCTCGTCATCCCCACCAACGAGGAACTCGAGATCGCCCGGCAGTCCGCCGCGGTCGCGCTGTAGCGGGCGGGGCGGGCGGGGCGGGCTGGCGCTTGCGCGGAGAGGTCCCGGAAAGCGACAGTGCTGCGACGTCTGACCGCCGCGAACTGTCGCTTTCGCCGAGTACTTCCCGCGCGCTGGTCAGCCGAGGGCGCCGAGGGCCGCCGGGATCGGGGTGTTGCCGCTCGTCACCTCGAACTGCGCGCTGAGGGCGGTCTCGTCGAGGAGCGCGTGCATCACGACCGCCGCCACGTCGGCGCGGGGAATCGAACCGCGCGGGACGGTCGTGCCGACGGTGACGGTGCCCTGCGGCGGGGTGTCGAGGAGGCCACCCGGGCGGACGATCGTCCACCGGAACCGCCGCGACCGGATGCTGGCGTCCGCTTCGGCCTTGGCACGCAGGTACACCTGGAACACGGCGGCGTCGTTCTTCGCCGGGACGACGGCGAGCTCCGGGTCGTACGCGTCCGCACCCATCGCGGAGATCATCACGTAGCGGTCGATGCCGAGGCGCACGGCGGCGTCGGCGAGCAGGATCGCCGCGTCCCGGTCCACCGAGAGCTTCCGCTCGGCGCCGCTGTTCGGCCCGGCCCCGGCGGCGAACACCACGGCGTCGACGCCACGGAGCCGGAGCGCGAGCTGGTCGTCGTCGAGCTGCTCGAGGTCGGCGACGATCGCGGTCGCACCGGTCTGCTCCACGTCGGAGACGTGGGCGGGGTTTCGGACGATGCCGACGGCTTCGTGTCCGGCGTCGACGATGAGACGGGCGAGGAGGAGGGCGATCTGGCCGTGTCCTCCGGCGATGGCGATCTTCATGTGTTCGATGATGCTCCTCGTGTCCGGTAGACTCTTCCGCGGCTCCTCACGTGACGCCATCCAGGCCAACTCCCCCAGGGCGGAAACGCAGCAAGGGTAACCGGGCTCTGGCGGGTGCGTGAGGAGTCTTTTTCGTTGTGCGGGTGACCGGGGCAGCGCTGATCCACGCGGGGTGCGTGAGGAGTCTTTTCGTTGTGCGGGTAACCGGGGCAGCGCTGATCCACGCGGGGTGCGTGAGGAGTCTTTTCGTTGTGCGGGTAACCGGTTCCGCTGCGGGAGAGTTCCGGACGGCGGTGTCGGCGGTCCCGGCTACCCTTGTCGCGTGGTCACCGCCCTGTATCGCCGTTACCGGCCTGAGAACTTCGCCGAGCTCATCGGGCAGTCGCAGGTCACCGACCCGCTCCGCACCGCCCTCCGGACCAACCGGGTCAACCACGCGTACCTGTTCAGCGGGCCGCGTGGCTGTGGCAAGACGACCTCGGCGCGCATCCTCGCGCGCTGCCTGAACTGCGCAGAGGGGCCGACCGACACCCCGTGCGGCGTCTGCCCGAGCTGCGTGGAACTCGCGCGCGGCGGCAGCGGCTCGCTCGACGTCATCGAGATCGACGCCGCCAGCCACAACGGTGTCGACGACGCGCGTGACCTCCGCGACCGCGCCGTGTTCGCCCCGGCGCGCGACCGCTACAAGATCTTCATCCTCGACGAAGCGCACATGGTCACGCCGCAGGGCTTCAACGCGCTGCTCAAGCTGGTCGAGGAACCGCCGGAGCACGTCAAGTTCATCTTCGCGACGACCGAGCCCGAGAAGGTCATCGGCACGATCCGGTCGCGCACCCACCACTACCCGTTCCGGCTCGTCCCGCCGGCCGTGATGCTCGAGTACGTCGAGCAGCTCTGCGGGCAGGAGTCCGTGTCCGTCGCACCGGGTGTGCTGCCGCTCGTCGTCCGTGCCGGCGGCGGGTCCGTCCGCGACACCCTGTCCCTGCTCGACCAGCTCATCGCGGGCAGCGAAGACGGCGCGATCGCGTACGACCGTGCCGTCGCGCTCCTCGGCTACACGGACAGCGCGCTCCTCGACGACGTCGTCGACGCGCTCGCCGTGGCCGACCCGGGTTCCGCGTTCGCGGCGATCGACCGTGTCGTGCAGACCGGCCAGGACCCGCGGCGCTTCGTCGAGGACCTCCTCGAGCGTCTCCGCGACCTCATCGTCGTCGCCGCCACGAACGAGAGCGCCGGCGCGGTCCTGCGTGGTGTGTCCCCGGAAGAGCTCGACACGATGACGCGGCAGGCCGGGGTCTTCGGCGCGAACGGGCTCTCCCGCGGTGCCGACATCGCGAACCGTGCCCTCACCGACATGACCGGAGCGACCTCGCCCCGGCTGCACCTCGAGCTGATGATCGCGCGGATGCTCGTCCCCGAGGCGGACGACACCCAGCGCGGCGCACTCGCCCGGGTCGAGCGGCTCGAACGCCGCGTGGGCGTCGGCGACGCCGGTGGGCACCACGAGACGGCGCCGTCTCGTCCAGTCGAGTCGACGCAGTCGGCGCGCACGGCTCCTGCGGCGCAGGCACCGTCGCCGATCGCAGCCACGGCACCGCGAACCCCGGCGCAGACGACGTCCGCGCAGGTTCCGGCGGCCCAGGCACCGGTGACGCCCGCGCCGACGGTCAACGCCCCGGCCACGAACGCCCCGGTCACGAACGCGCCGGCGACGAACGCCCCCACGAAGAACGCCGCGCAGGACGCAGCAGCCTCCTGGGCGGCCGTCGCGCCGAGCGCTCCCGAAGCCCCGGAGAGCCCGGAACGCCAGCAGCCGGCTCCGGAACGGACGACGTCCGAGCCGAGCGAGCACGCGGCGGCGTCCTCGACCGGGCAGGGCACCGTCATCGGTTCCGAGCCCGTCGTGCAGCCGATCGCCGCAGTCGGGCTGCAGCAGATGCGGGACACCTGGCCGCAGGTGCTCGAACACGTCCAGCGTGCCAAGCGCTCCGCGTGGACCGTGGTCGTGACGGCGCAGGTCACCGCGCTCCGCGACGACGTGCTCACGCTGACGTTCCCGAGCCAGCAGGACGTCGCCTCCTTCAAGGAGATGTCCGACCCGACCACGAGCGTCAGCGAACTGGTGCGCGCCGCGATCCAGGACCTCCTCGGCTTCCGGGTGAAGTTCGTCGCGCGCGGCCCCGGTGGTCCGGGGGGAGCAGGCCAGCAGCGTCCGGCCGTCCCGCAGAACGACGCCCCGAGCCAGCCCGCGCCACAGCAGGCCGCGCCGACGACGACCGCGCCGACAACGACGGCGCCGAGCCAGGACGCCCCGGTGACGGCCGCGCCGGATCAAGCCGCGCTGACGCCGGCAGCTGCAGACCAGGCGCCGCCGCGCCAGTCCGCCGCGCCCGAGGACGCGCCGAAGCAGGACGCACCGAAGCAGGACGCACCGAAGCAGGACGCGCCGAAGCAGGACGCACCGAAGCAGGACGCACCGAAGCAGGACGCGCCGCAGCAGCCCGCGCCGAGCCAGGCCGCGCCGAACTCGGACGCGCCCCAGCAGGACCGTGCGCCCGCACCGGAAGCACCGGCCCCCGCGCCGAGCACCTCCTCGGGTCCCGTCACCGAGTGGGCCGTCGCCACGATCCCCGCGACCGACCCCACCGCGGGCGCCGTGCCGGACGACGTGGAGCCCACCTGGGCCGCACCGATGGGCTCGACCGCCCCCGGCGACACCGTCGCTCCCGCGGGTGCACCCGCCCAGACCCCGGTCCCGACCTCGGGCCCGGTGGCCGACGTGCAGGCGGCGATCGACGCCCTGCAGGCCGGCAAGCGCCCGGCGCAGGCTGCACCGCCGGCGCGGGACGAGCCTCCCGTCCCGGTCGACGACTACCCGCTCGACGACGCACCGTTCGACGACGGCGCCCCGTTCCCCGATCCCGGCCCCGGCGGCGGCGCCCCCGCGCCGACGCAGCCAGCGCATCAGCAACCTGCCCAGCAGCAGCAGCAGCAGCAGCAGCCTGCCCAGCAGCAGCAGCAGCAGCAGCAGCAGCAGCCGGCCCGGCAGCAGCCGCCGGCCCAGCAGCAGCAGGTCCGCCGCGCCCCGGTCCCCGGCCGCTACGGCGAGGCCGTGGTGCGTGAGATCCTCGGCGCGCAGTTCATCGAGGAGACCTCCCTGAGCGAGGGCAGCTGATGTACGACGGCATCGTCCAGGACCTCATCGACGAGTTCGGCCGCCTCCCCGGCATCGGCCCGAAGTCGGCGCAGCGCATCGCGTTCCACATCCTCCAGAACGAGTCCTTCGACCCGTCCCGGCTCTCCGAGCTCCTCGCGGACGTCAAGGAGCGGGTCCGCTTCTGCGAGATCTGCGGCAACGTGACCGAGTCGGAGCGCTGCAGCATCTGCCGCGATCCCCGCCGCCAGCCGGCCACCATCTGCGTGGTCGAGGAAGCGAAGGACGTCGCCGCGATCGAGCGCACCCGCGAGTTCCGCGGGCTGTACCACGTGCTCGGTGGCGCGATCAGCCCGATCGACGGCGTGGGCCCGGACGACCTCCGCATCCAGCAGCTGATGACGCGTCTGGCCGACGGCACCGTGGAAGAGGTGATCATCGCGACCGACCCGAACCTCGAGGGAGAGGCCACGGCGACCTACCTCAGCCGGCTGCTCGTCCCGATGGGCATCCGGACCACACGTCTCGCGTCTGGCCTGCCGGTGGGCGGCGACCTGGAGTACGCGGACGAGGTCACCCTCGGTCGTGCCTTCGAGGGCCGCCGGCTCGTCGGCGGCTGAGGCAGCGCCGACACCAGAGCAGGCGCCGAGCCGAGGACCCCACGCAGGATCGTTGCGTGCGGGGCCGCTCAGACGCAACATCCCCGAAACACCGTCTACGATTGTCGAAGCCGCGCTCGGTCGCGGACCCGTCCTCCAGGAGTACCCGCCCGTGGCCTTGATCGTGCAGAAGTTCGGTGGATCGTCCGTCGCGGACGCCGAGAGCATCAAGCGCGTCGCCAAACGGATCGTGGAGACGAAGAAGGCGGGCAACGACGTCGTCGTGGCGGTCTCCGCGATGGGTGACACGACCGACGAACTCGTCGACCTGGCGCACTCCGTCACGCCGATCCCGGCCGGCCGTGAACTCGACATGCTCCTCACCGCGGGGGAGCGTATCTCGATGGCGCTGCTCGCGATGGCGATCAAGAGCCTCGGGGTCGAAGCCTCCTCCTACACGGGCAGCCAGGCGGGCATGCTCACCGACGCGCAGCACGGCAAGGCGCGCATCGTCGACGTCACGCCGAAGCGTGTCCGTGAAGCACTCGATGCCGGGCACGTCGCGATCGTCGCCGGGTTCCAGGGCTTCAACCGCACGACGGGGGAGATCACCACGCTCGGCCGTGGTGGCTCCGACACGACCGCCGTCGCCCTCGCCGCCGCGCTCGACGCCGACATCTGTGAGATCTACACCGACGTCGACGGCATCTTCTCCGCCGACCCCCGCGTGGTGCCGAAGGCGCGCAAGATCGACCGCATCACGAGCGAGGAGATGCTCGAGCTCGCAGCGTCCGGCGCCAAGGTCCTCTACATCCGTGCCGTCGAGTACGCCCGTCGGCACGGCGTCACCCTCCACGTCCGCTCGTCGTTCAGCAACGCCGAGGGCACCATCGTCTACAACCCTGCGAAGGGGGAAACCGTGGAAGAACCGATCATCACCGGCATCGCCGGAGACCTCTCCGAGGGCAAGATCACCGTGGTCGGCGTGCCCGACCAGCCGGGCAAGGCGGCCGAGATCTTCACGATCGTGGCCCGCTCCGGCGCGAACATCGACATGATCGTGCAGAACGTGTCGGCGGCGTCGACCGGGCGCACCGACATCTCGTTCACGCTGCCGAAGGACCAGGGCCAGAACGTCCTGACCGCGCTCGGCGTCGCGAAGGCGGACATCGGCTTCGAGAGCATCCAGTACGACGACCAGATCGGCAAGCTCGCCCTGGTCGGTGCCGGCATGCGGACGAACGCCGGTGTGTCCGCCGAGCTCTTCCGTGCGCTGCACCAGGCGTCGATCAACATCGAGATGATCTCCACGTCGGAGATCCGCATCTCGGTCGTCACCCGCGCCGACACCCTCAACGACGCGATGCGCGTCGTGCACGAGGCGTTCGGCCTCGACGCCGACAACGAAGCCGTCGTGTACGCCGGCACCGGCCGCTGAGCCGACGAGAGCAGGAGCACCCATGTCCGACCTCACCATCGCCGTCGTCGGCGCCACCGGCCAGGTCGGCGCCGTGATGCGCCGTCTGCTCGAGGAGCGCGCGTTCCCCGCCACGACGGTCCGCTTCTTCGCGAGCGCCCGGTCCGCCGGCACGACCCTGTCCTTCCGCGGGCAGGACATCGTGGTGGAGGACTCCGAGACCGCCGACCCGGCGGGCATCGACATCGCGCTGTTCTCGGCCGGCGCCACCGCGTCCCGTGCGCTGGCGCCGAAGTTCGCCGCTGCCGGTGCGCTCGTCATCGACAACTCCAGCGCCTGGCGGATGGACCCCGAGGTCCCGCTCGTCGTCAGCGAGGTCAACCCGCACGCCATCGACCAGGCGGGCAAGGGGATCATCGCGAACCCGAACTGCACGACGATGGCGATCATGCCGGTCCTGAAGGTGCTCGACGCCGAGGCCGGTCTCCGTCGTCTCGTCGCCACCACGTACCAGGCGGTCTCGGGCTCCGGTCTCGCCGGCGTCGACGAGCTCCTCGGACAGGCCAGGGCCGCGCTCGAGCAGGACACGGCACGTCTGACCCACGACGGTTCCGCGGTGACCTTCCCGGACCCGGTGAAGTACGTCCGCCCCATCGCGTTCGACGTCGTCCCGCTCGCGGGCAGCATCGTCGAGGACGGCCTGGGCGAGACGGACGAGGAGAAGAAGCTCCGCAACGAGAGCCGCAAGATCCTCGAGCTCCCGGACCTGCTGGTCGCCGGCACCTGCGTCCGCGTGCCGGTGTTCACGGGGCACTCGATCTCGGTGCACGCCGAGTTCGCCGAGCCGCTGTCCGCTCGGCGCGCCACCGAGATCCTGGCGAGCGCCCCCGGTGTGGAGCTCTCCGACGTGCCGACCCCGCTGCAGGCGGCCGGGCAGGACCCGACCTTCGTCGGCCGGATCCGTGCCGACCAGTCCGCGCCCGAGGGGCACGGTCTGGCGCTGTTCGTCAGCAACGACAACCTGCGGAAGGGTGCGGCGCTGAACGCCGTGCAGATCGCCGAGGTCGTCGTCGCACGTCGCGCGGTCGCGGCGTAACCACCCGACCGACGGGAGGCCCGGTGCCAGCTGGCACCGGGCCTCCCGTCCGTTTGTTGGGAGCGTCGACGACGCGACGCCAGTAGGATCGTCGGGTGGCAGTGAAGCAGGTGGACCCCATCGACGTCGTCCTCGTCGGGGGAGGGATCATGAGCGCGACGCTCGGTGCGATCATCCACCGGCTCGAGCCGAGCTGGAAGATCCGCGTCTACGAGCGGCTCGGCAGTGTGGCGCAGGAATCCTCGAACCCGTGGAACAACGCGGGGACCGGGCACTCCGCGCTCTGCGAGCTGAACTACACGCCCGAGCTGCCCGACGGCCGCGTCGAGATCACCAAGGCCGTCAACGTCAACGAGCAGTTCCAGGTGTCCCGCCAGTTCTGGTCGTTCCTCGTCGAGACCGGCACGCTGCCCGACCCGAAGAGCTTCATCAACCCGACGCCGCACATCTCCTTCGTCTGGGGTGCGGAGAACGTCGAGTACATGCGTGCCCGGTACGAGGCGATGAAGGACCACCCGCTCTTCGCCGGCCTCGAGTTCAGCGACGACGCCGAGCAGATCCGGAAGTGGGCGCCGGCGCTCATCCCCGGTCGCAAGAAGGATCAGCCGATCGCGGCGACGTACTCCGCAGCCGGTTCGGACGTCGACTTCGGGTCCCTCACCCGGCAGCTGTTCGACCAGCTCGAGGTGGACGGCGTCGAGTTCGAGCCGAACCACCAGGTCACCGCGATCAAGCGTGGCAAGGAGTTCGACGGCTGGGCGCTCGAGGTCCTCAACGAGGTCGGCCGGTCGAAGCAGAAGATCGCGGCGAAGTTCGTGTTCGTGGGCGCCGGTGGCGGTGCCCTGCAGCTGCTGCAGAAGTCCGGCATCCCGGAGATCCGCGGGTACGGCGGCTTCCCGGTGTCGGGCGAGTTCCTCCGCACCGACGACCCCGAGGTGGTGCAGAAGCACTCCGCGAAGGTCTACGGCAAGGCCAGCGTCGGCGCTCCGCCGATGTCGGTGCCGCACCTCGACACCCGCATCGTCGACGGCAGCGCGTCCCTGATGTTCGGTCCGTACGCGGGGTTCAGCCCGAAGTTCCTCAAGCAGGGCTCGATGCTCGACCTGTTCCGCTCGATCCGCCCGCACAACCTGCGCCCGATGCTCAGCGTCGCGTTCTCGAACTTCGACCTGGTCCGGTACCTCGTCGGTCAGCTGCTCGCCTCGAAGTCGACGAAGTTCGACGCCCTGCGGGACTTCATGCCCGCTGCGCAGCCGGAGAACTGGCACAAGATCATCGCCGGGCAGCGGGTCCAGGTCATCAAGCCGGACAAGGACAAGGGCGGGGTCCTGCAGTTCGGGACAGAGGTCATCACGGCTGCGGACGGGTCCATCGCGGGTCTGCTCGGCGCGTCGCCGGGGGCCTCGACCGCGGTGCCGATCATGCTCGGGCTGCTGCGGAAGTGCTTCCCGGACCGGTGGGACCGCTGGGAAGACGCCGTCCGCGTGATGGTGCCGACCTACGGCCAGGACCTCGGCGAGGACGCAGCGCTGGCGGACGCCACGCTGGAGCGCACGGCGAAGGTGCTCGGCCTGCACCACTGACCCCGTGGTCGTCTTGCGCTCTGTTCGAACGTGTGTTCGAATGAGGGCATGCGATGGGACGGGCAGGCGATCGACGCGTCGGGGGCGGACATGCTCCCGGGGCTCGAGTCGAACAGCGGGTTCGTCCGGAGCGTGACGACGCCGGAGTTCGCCGGTGTGACCTTCCACGAAGTCCTCGCGAAGTCGGCGCTGAACCGTGTCGGCGCGATCGACGGTGGCACGTGGGGGATGACGATCAACCCGTACCGCGGCTGCTCGCACGCCTGCGTGTACTGCTTCGCACGGCCGACCCACACCTACCTCGAGTTCGACGGCGGCTCGGACTTCGACCAGCAGATCGTCGTGAAGACCAACGTCGCCGACGTCCTGCGGCGTGAGCTCGCGAAGCCGAGCTGGGACCGGCACCCCGTCGCGCTCGGGACCAACACCGACCCGTACCAGCGGGCCGAGGGGAAGTACCGGTTGATGCCGGGCATCATCGCGGCCCTGGCGGAGTCCGGCACGCCGTTCAGCATCCTGACCAAGGGGACGCTCCTGCGGCGGGACATCCCGGCGCTGGTGGCAGCGTCGAAGGTGGTGCCGGTCGACCTCGCGATGTCGATCGCGGTCTACGACGACGAACTCCAGCAGTCCGTCGAACCGGGCACCCCGACCACGACGGCGCGGCTGGCGACGGTCCGGGCCGTGCGGGACGCCGGTCTGTCGTGCTCGGTGTTCCTGATGCCGGTGCTGCCCTACATCACCGACACCACGGCGCACCTCGACGACGCCATCGGCCGCGCCGCTGCGGCCGGTGCGACGAGCGTGATGTACTCGGCGCTCCACCTCAAGCCGGGCGTGAAGCCCTGGTACATGGACTGGCTGGCGCGGACCCACCCGGACCTCGTCGCGCGGTACCGGGCGATGTACCTCGACAACACGTACCCGCCGAAGGACTACCGGCGCTGGCTCGGGGAGCGGGTGCGGCCGATCATGCGGGCGCACGGGGTCGGGCTCGGCCGTGTCGATCCCGCGACGGGGTCGATGGGGTTCAGCCAGGGGAGCGGCCCCGGGACGGACCCTGCGTCGGGTCCCGGGAGCGATCGCGCCGCGGGCATCTCGCCGCTCAAGCGCGCAGACCGGACATGGGACGCCCGCCACGACGGACGGACCGCCGCCCTGCGGCCCGCCGCGCGTGCGGGCATCACGAACGGCGTGCCCACGCTGTTCTGAGGACCCGTCGGTCCGCGTTCGGGGGACACCGGACCCCGTCCGTGGCCGGTATCATCGACTCTGTCGTCGCCCGGTGCCCGATCCGGGGTACACGGCCTCTCCGTTGGTGGTTTGATCGTGGGCGGCGCCTCCTGGCTCCCCGGAAGGACCACCACCGTGCTCGGCATCCCCACGCACCTCGCTCCGCGAGTGAACGCGTGGTCGACGGTCCGGGCGTTCCACGCGGCGGCGATCGGCTCGCTCGGCGCCGCGGTCGTCGCGCTCCTGCTCTTCCGGATCGCCGACCCCGACGTGCACGTGATCGGTGCCGTCGCCGCGCTCCTCCCGATGCTCGGCATGATCGGCGTGCACGTGCAGTTCGGCACCTGGCGATCCGCGGTGGCCTTCCTCGTCGTCGGCGGGGTGTGCGCCTGGTGGTTCGCGCTCGTGGTCGCGCGGGAGATCCCCGAGCCGTGGGCGACGTCGTACCTGATGTCCCTGGTCGTCGTGCCGCTGGTCCTCGTGGGCGGTGCGGGTGCGGTGCCCGGACGGGTGGTGCTCTGGTCCATCGCCGGCTTCGGGGTCGGGCGACTCGCGACGACGATCGCGAACATCCAGTCCGGCGACTCGTACCACCCGCTCGTGCTCGCCTGGGTGACCCTGGCGTTCGTGGCGGCCATCGTGCTCGCGGCCGGACGGAGCACGGCGCGGTCGCAGCGCGTCCAGCCGGAGCTCCTGCGCTCCGCGCGGGAAGAGCACGTGTCCGCCTACCGCGCCGGCGTCGAGGCCGAGGCCGCCGCGATCCTGCACGACACCGTCCTCAACCACCTCGGCGCGATCGCGCTCGCCCCGGACGGTCCCATGGACGAACAGCTCGCCCGCACGGTCGAGGCCGACGTCGCGATGCTCACCGGCAAGGAGTGGCTCGCCGCCGAACCGGCCGGGGCCACGGGTGCCGCGGTGCACGCGTTCGAGCACGTGGTCGAGGAGCACCGGGCACTCGGCCTCGACGTCACGGTCACCGGCGACCCCGCCGCGGTCGGACGACTCGACCCCGCGGCGGTGACGGCACTGGTGCGCGCCGTGGGGCAGTGCCTGGCGAACGTCCGGAAGCACGCCGGGACCGACTCGGCCGAGGTGAGCGTGTTCGACGACGGTGTCGCCTGCACCGTGATGGTGGTGGACGACGGCCGTGGGTTCGACGAGCAGGAGACCGGTGCGGACCGGATGGGGCTCCGCAACTCGGTGCGGGAGCGCATCGGCCGTGTCGGCGGTGACGTGCAGGTGTGGTCTTCGCCCGGCACCGGGACCAGCGTGATGATGTCCGTGCCGTACCCGGCGCTGACCGGTTCGGTGCCGACGGCCGGCCACGGCGACGGAGCGGCATCGTGACCGGGCGGACCGCCCAGCAGTACGACCCCCTCGGCGTGATGGGGTCCCGGCCGCTGGCCGTCGTCCTCGGCGCCGTCGGCCTGGTCTGGGCGATCGCCGTGTCCGTCTTCGACCGCGACGTCGTCGGCAGCCCGACGCTCAGCGCGCTCACCGTGCTGTTGCTCGCCGCCTCGACCGCGGTGGTCGTCACGGCCTCGAGCCCGTTCCGCGCCCCGTTCCCGCGATGGGCGTTCGCCGCGCACGTCGCCCTGCTCGCGGTGGCCGCCGTCACGAGCGTCGCAGCGCAGTGGGGCCCGGACCGCAGCGCCCTGAACGACTTCATGTCCCTGCTCACCGCGACCGGCATCGTCATGGTCGCGCCGTACCGGCCGTGGGGCGACCTGGTGGTCGGCGGCGTCGTGCTCGCGGTGGTCGACGGCGTGGCGTGGGGGCTCGCGGCGTCCGTGTTCCCGCACGACGTCCCGCTGTCGGTCTCGGCCTTCCTCGCGGCGGCGCCGACGCTCGTCCTGACCGCCGCGTCCGGTGTGTTCGCGTGGACCTTCGCCGGCCTGGCCGAGCGTGTGCAGATCCGCGCCGGCTCGTACTCCGTCGAGCGCGCGGAGCGTGACGGCATCGCGGCGAGCGTGCAGCAGGACCGCTCGACGATCCTGGCGCGGGACGTCGCCCCGTTCTTCGCCGAGCTCCGCACCCGTGAGACCATCACCGACGCCGACCGTGCCCGTGCCCGTGCGATCGCGGACGGCATCCGGCGCGTCATGGTCGCCGACGCCGACCGGACGTGGTTCGAGCATGCGGTCCGGGTCGAAGGCGGCCCGAGCGCCCGGGTCGACGACCCCGACGGCCTCATCGCGACGCTCGACGCCGACCAGCGCACCGTGCTCCGCACCTTCGTCCGGGCGGTGCTCCGCGCCTCCACCGTCGACCCGGCGGGCTTCTCCGCCGCGGTCACACGGGGCGTCGACACCGGCCCAGGGGACGCGGCCGGCCGCCGGGTCTCGGTCGCGTTCGACGTCGCCGTCGCGGACTCCGACATCGGCATCCACCGGACGTTCGACCCCTACTTCGCCGTCCTCCGCGTCACGTTCCCCGACCTCGACGTCTCCGTCCGACCATCCTCCCTCGCACTAAGGTTCTCGTATGACCAGCACTGACCCGAACAGGCTGACGGAGGGCTCGCCCGCCCTGCCGAACCCCGGATCACGCCGGGTGCGTCTGGCCATCCTCGACGACCACGAAGTGCTGCTGGACAGCCTGTCGAGCTGGATCGCCGTGAACGCGTTCGACTTCGACCTGGCCCTGACCGCGCACTCCTGGCTCGAGATGGTGCACAGCGACAGCTTCCCGACCGACCTGGTGTTCCTCGACTTCCAGCTCAAGGAACCCGTCTCGATCGAAGCCCGTGTCCGCACCTGCCGCGCCGCCGGTGCGAAGGTCATCGTGCTCTCCAGCCTCGACACCCGCGAGTCCCGCGACCGTGCCCTCGCGGCCGGTGCTGCAGCGTTCCTGTCGAAGTCCCTCCCCATGCGTGAGGTGATGGACGTCGCCCGTGACGTCATGGGCGTCGAGCGGGAGACCCCGTCGCAGCGCGAGTGGCGCCCGCTCCCGACCGGTGCGACGGCGCACCAGCGGCCGAAGCTCAGCCACGGCGAGGAAGAAGCGCTCCGCCTGTACGTCTCGGGCTACTCCACGAACGAAGTGGCATCGCAGATGAACGTGCAGTACGAGACCGCGAAGACCTACCTGCGGCGCGTGCGTGAGAAGTACGCCAAGGTCGGTCGTCCGGCGTCGAAGAAGTCCGATCTGATCCGTCGTGCGGCGGAGGACGGCTTCCTCTCCTAGTGGCGAAGCTGTACTTCCGCTACGGGGCGATGAACAGCGGCAAGAGCACCGGGCTGCTGCAGGCCGCGTACAACTACGAGGAGCGCGGGCACCGGGTGCTCCTCGCGAAGCCGTCCGTGGACACCAAGGGCGACCGCGAGATCGTGTCCCGGCTCGGCGTGACGCGGCAGGTCGACATCGTGTTCGCCGCCGAGGACGACGTCCGCGCGGCCGTGACGGCAGCGGGCGCCCGGGATCCCGAGTCGGAGCGGCTCGACGGCATGGTCCGCTCGGTGAGCTGCGTGCTCGTCGACGAGGCCCAGTTCCTCAGCCCGCGCCAGGTCGACGACCTGCTCCGCATCGCGGTCCTCGATGAGGTCCCGGTGATCGCGTACGGCATCCGCACGGACTTCCGGACCGAGGCGTTCCCGGGCAGCCGGCGGCTCCTCGAGCTCGCGCACTCCCTCGAAGAGCTCAAGACGATCTGCCGCTGCGGCCGCAAGGCGGTCTTCAACGCGCGGAAGGTCGACGGACGGTTCGTGTTCGACGGATCGCAGGTCGCGATCGACGGCGTGGACGTGGAGTACGAGTCGCTCTGCGCGAACTGCTACCTGACGGAGTCCGGCGGCCGGCTCGACGGCGACCTGGCCTGACGGACTCGGCCGCGCCTGACGGGCCCGACCTGACGGACCCGGCCTGGCCTGACGGGCCTGACCCCGGCCTCCCGTCCGGGTCGACGCACCACGGAATGAACGCCGGCCGGGCGGCGTTGGCGAGGACATGAGCGACGCATCCGTGCACCTGTCCGTCCTCGACCTGGCCACCCGTGAGTACGGCCAGTCCAACACCGAGGCCCTGCAGGGCTCCATCGACATGGCGGTGCACGCCGAGAAACTCGGCTACGAGCGCTTCTGGGTCGCCGAGCACCACGGCATGCCGGGCATCACCTCGTCGGCTCCCGCCGTGCTCCTGAGCGCCGTGGGCGCCGCCACGAACACGATCCGCATCGGCTCCGGCGGCGTGATGCTCCCGAACCACGCGCCGCTCGTCGTCGCTGAGCAGTTCGGCACGCTCCGTGCGCTCTACGGCGACCGCGTCGACCTCGGACTCGGCCGTGCGCCGGGCACCGACGGCGCGACCGCGATGGCACTCCGCCGCACCGACCGGCTCGACGTCGACGACTTCCCCGAGCGGCTGGCGGACCTGATCGGGTTCTTCACCGGGATGGACGCGGAGAACCCGCTCTCCCGCATCCGTGCCGTGCCCGGCTACGGGGACGTCCCGGAGTTCTGGCTGCTCGGCTCCTCCGGCTACAGCGCTCAGGTCGCGGGTGCGCTCGGCATCTCGTTCGCGTTCGCGCACCACTTCGCGTCCGACAACACCGAGGCGGCGCTGGCGCTCTACCGGGACTCGTTCCGGCCCTCCCGCTTCCGCTCGGAGCCGAACGCGCTCATCGGCGTGCAGGTCGTCACGGACGAGGACCCCGCGGTGATCGAGGAACAGAGCGCCCCGGGGATGATCTCCTTCATCCGGATGCGCCAGGGTGCGAAGCCCGAGCCGGTCTCGATGGAGGAGGCGCGGGCCTACGAGTTCTCCGACCTCGAGCGCCGGTTCATCGCGGCCCGCACCGAGCGACAGGCGTACGGCTCGGCCGACCAGGTCGCGGACAAGATCAACGCGCTGGTGGAGTCCACGGGCGCGAACGGCGTCATCGTGGCGCCGGGCGCAGCGCAGGCGCGGTACCGGCACCAGGCGCTCGACGTGGTCGCGTCGCTGCACGAGGCGGGTCGTCTCGTGCGGCCGTCCGTCGCGGTGGGCTGACGCCGGGGCTGACGCCGGCGGCGTGGGCGGCTGACGCGGACGGCTGGGCCGGTGACGCGGGCCGTGCTCGCGCTGGTTCGGGATCGAGTGCGCAGGAGACGTCGAGTCCGGGGACGCAAGTCCGCGTTGTCTGCGCACTCGACGGTCGCGGCGGCGCGCCGACGCGGCGTCGCGCCGGCCTTCCGGCGATCCGGCCTGGAGGCTCGGGTCAGCCGAGCAGGCCGAGTCGCGTGGCCGTCGCCACGGCCCCGACCCGGCTGGTGACGTCGAGCTTTCGGAACACGTTGTAGACGTGGCGCTTCACCGTCCCGACCGCGAGGCCGAGGTCGCCGGCGATCTCGGCGTTCGAGCGTGCCGCGGCGACGAGGCGGAGGACCTCGACCTCCCGGTCGCTGAGCGGTGACCCGGCACGGGCGTCGGTGATCACGTCCACGGGGAACGTCACGGGGGCCGCCGGTCCGGTGCTCGCCCGGACGATGCGCTCGACGAGTTCGCGGCTCGGGGTGTCCTTCGTCACGAAGTCCACCGCGCCGGCGTCGAGGAGCGCACGGCGGAGGACCGCGTCCCGGTGCATGGTCAGGACCACGACGGCGATGCCCGGGTGGTTCCGCCGCACGGTCGCGATGGTCGTGCGGGCCGGGGGACCGTCGAGCTCGACGTCGAGGAGCAGCACGTCGACAGCGGCGGCCTCGGGCCCGTCCAGCACGTCGGACGGGCGCTCACCGTGCGCGACCACCCGGATCGTCGGGACGGACGCCAGGATCGTGGCGAGGCCCTCGCGGAAGAGCCGGTGGTCGTCGACGATCGCCACGTGGGTGATCGAACCCGCACCGCTCACAGCGTGCTCCGCGGGACGACGAGCGTCACCGTGGTGCCGGCGCCGGGCGCGCTCGCCACGTCGAGGCCGGCGCCGATGAGGGCCGCCCGCTCCCGCATCGTGGACTGACCGAGGCGGCCCTCGGCGTGCGTGGTGCCGTCGAAGCCCGGGCCGTCGTCGTGCACGGTGACCGTGAGCCTGTCCGGCTGCCAGTCGAACCGGACGTGCGCCGCGGCGTCACGTGCGTGCTTCCACCAGTTCGTGAGCGCCTCGAGGAGGATCGTCAGCGACTCCTCGGCCCGCCAGTTCACGAGGACCCCCGGCGTGCCGTGCGATGCGATCGTGACGCGCTCGGTGTCCGGGAACAGGTCCGCGACGTGCCGTGCCAGCGCGGCGTCGAGCAGGTCGTCGCCGACGCGGGCGTGCAGCGCGACGGCGAGGTTCTGCACGTCCCCGAGCGCCCTCCGGAGCTGCGCTGCCGCCGCCTCGAGCTGCGCCGTGCGCTGCGGCGCCGGGGGATCGGTGAGGAGCGCGAGGTCGATGCGCTGCAGGCCGGCGAGGATGCCGTGCGCGACCCGGTCGTGTAGGTCGCGGGCGATGTGCGCCCGGGAGTCCAGGTTCGCCGTCGTGACGCGTTGGCGGAGCGCCTCCGTGTACGCCACCGCTCCGGCCGGGAAACGGCTCCAGATGCCCGCGTGCAGCGCCCTGGAGGCACGGAGCAGCTCGGCGGGGGTCGTCGCGCCGACCTCGTCGACGAACACGGGCAGGTACTCGTCGAAGAGCACCTCGGCCGCGAGCATCGCGCCGGCGGGGTGCTGCATGTGCTCGGCGTGCAGGGCGCCGGTTGCCAGGTGCTCGTCGGCGAGGAGCTGGTCGCTCGTGATGGACGACTCCTGCCCGGCGGCGTAGCGGCGGTGGGCGTCGGTGAGCATCGACGTGACGTTCTCGAACAGGCTCGCGGCCATCACGGGGTCGTCCCGGAGCTCGGGGAACATCGCACCGATCCGGACGAGGACGGGCGTGAGCTGGTCGGGGATCTGCATGGCGCTGCCAGGCTAGCGGGGGAGCCGTCCCGGCAGGTCCGGGCGCCGTGCCGTGTGTCCTCGGACGTACGTCCCACCCGCACCCCAGGAACGGCGAAGGCCCGGATCCGTGTGGATCCGGGCCTTCATCTGTCGGGGTGACAGGATTTGAACCTGCGACCTCCTCGTCCCGAACGAGGCGCGCTACCAAGCTGCGCCACACCCCGAGGTGTGTTGGCCACTCCGTGAAGCGACCTGCAGAAGTCTAGCGGATGTTCGGGGGTGCTCACGCCACTTCGTCGTCAGCCGGGCGAGTCGCCCCCGAACCCCGCGCCGGAGCGCCCGATGGCTCAGGCGGTCCGGGCGGTCAGCGTGACGACGACGGCCTCGGGACGGACGGCGAACCGCACCGGCGCGTAGATCGACGTGCCGAGGCCCGCGGAGACCTCGAGCCAGGACCAGTGCGTCCGGTTCTGCCAGCGGTGCAGTCCGCCGGCGTACTCGCGGGGGAGGTCGCAGTTCGTGACGAGCGCGCCGAAGCCCGGGACGGCGACCTGGCCGCCGTGCGTGTGGCCGGCGAAGACCACGTCGGCGCCCTGGCGCACGAAGGCGTCGAGCACCCGGCGGTACGGGGCGTGCGTGACGCCGATCGACACCGGCGCGGGGCCGTCCTCGTCCTCGGACCAGGGGACCTCGCCGCGCATCTCGTCGACGTTCGTCGGGAGCAGGTCGAGGCGGTCCCAGTCGCGGTGCGCGTCGGACGTGCCGAAGAGCTCGAAGCGGGACCCGCGGACCTCGATCGCGTGCGCCTTGTCGTTGAGGTCGAGCCAGCCGAGCGACTCGAAGTACGCCGTCTGCCGCTCGACGTCGAGGTCGACCGGCTTCGCCTTCGCGTGCATGCTGCTCGGGCCACCGAAGTACTTCAGCGGGTTCCGGGGGGAGGGGCCGTAGAAGTCGTTCGAGCCGTACACGAACGCACCGGGGACGCCGCGGAACGGCTCGAGCGCGTACTCGACCGCGGCGTTCGCCGTCGGGTGCCCGAGGTTGTCCCCGGTGTTCACCACGAAGTCCGGCTCGACGAGGCTGAGGTCCCGCAGCCACTGCTGCTTGTCCGCCTGCCACGGGGCCATGTGGATGTCCGAGAGGTGCAGGACCACGACGTCACGGGAACCCGGCGGCAGGACCGGAACGGTCTCCCAGCGGATCCCGAAACGCCGGCGTTCGACGAGCGACCCCCATGCGGCCGCGGCCGCACCGGTGACCGCGCCGGCAGCGAGGACCCCCGCTGCAGCGCGACCGCCTCGGGTCACTGGCACTTCTCCGGTGCCTTGCCGTCCTTGTCGCCGAAGAGCGTCACGGTGACCTCGGCGGACTTGGCGGCGTTCGAGCCGACACCAGGGTCGACCGAGGCGACGCGGCACTCCTGCTTGCCGTTGCCCTTCTGGTACGAGTCGGACACCGCGACGTTCGTGAAGCCAGCGTCACCGAGCTGCGACCGGGCGTCCTCGACGGACTTGCCGGCGACGTTCGGCACCGCGGCCTGTGAGCCGTCGGTCGTGTAGACCGTCACGCTCGAGCCCTTGGACAGGAGCGAGCCCGACGCCGGGGAGGTCGAGGAGACGGTCCCTGCCGTTCCGGCACCGGCCTGCGTGCCGCCGTCGACGTAGGTGAAGCCGGCGGACGCGACGAGCGAGCGTGCTTCGTCCGTGGTCTTCCCCGCGAGGTTCGGCACCGCGACGCTGTTGCCGCGGATCGCGCTGGCGGTCGGGGCCGGGAAGGCCTCGCCCGGGTACTGCGCGTTGATCGGGGTCATCGCCTGTCGCCAGACATCGGCACGCGCGCTGGCGTAGGAGCCGCCGGCGCCGCTGTAGTAGTGGCGGAGGTTGGTCTTCCCACCGTCGGTGTTGCCCTGCCAGTACGCGGTCGCGACCTTGGTGCTGCCGCCGACGAGCCAGATCTGGTCCGCTTCGTCGGTGGTGCCCGTCTTCGCGAACATCTGCGTGCCGTCGGCCGTCTGCGCACCGACCGCGGTGCCGTACTGGATCGTGCCGCGCATGGCGTAGGCAGCGGTCGCGGCGACGGTCGGGTCGAGGACCTGCGAGCACTCCTTCGGCTGGCCGCCGAGGCTCTTGCCGTTCGCGTCGGTGATGTTGTCGATCGCGATCGGCTTGCAGTAGGTGCCGCCGTTGGAGATCGTCGCGTATGCGGACGCCATGGTCAGCGGCGCGATCTCGTTGATGCCGAGGACCGAGGTCGGGTTCGACTTCAGCTCGCCGCCGTCGGCGCGGTGCACGCCGAGGTCTTCGGCGGTCTTCTTGATGTCGCAGAGGTCGAGCTTCTGCGCCATGTTGAGGAACGCGACGTTCACGGAGAGCGCGGTGGCGCGGGCGACGGTGTAGTTGCCGTTCTCACCCGGGCTGTCGTTCTTCGGCGTGTACCCGCCGGCGTAGTAGGGCTGGCCGCACTCCGTCCACCCGGAGGACATCAGGCGCGGTGCGCCGCTCACGCTCTCGTTGAGGCCGTGGCCTTCCTTGAGCCAGTCGAGCAGCGTGAAGACCTTGTACGTCGAGCCGGTCTGGAAGCCGCCGGAGCCGCCGTACTTGTAGTCCGTCGCGTAGTTGATCGAGGTCGATGTCGACGCGGACTTCAGCGCCTGGTCGTAGTCCTTGTTCTGCGCCATCGTGAGGATGCGCCCGGTGGACGCCTCGACCGAGTTCATCGTCGAGCCGAGCGCGAAGGCCGTCTCGGTCTTCGGGTCGTGGACGTTGAGCAGCTGCTTCTGCTGCGCGTTCAGTCCGACGTCGAGCGTGGTCTGGATCTTGTAGCCGCCGTTGCGCCACGCGGTGGCGCGTTCCTTCGCGGAACCGCCGAGCTGGGACATCTCCTTGACGACCTTGACCGCGTAGTCGCAGAAGAAGCCGGCACCGTCACCGACGGCGGCCTTGCAGCCCTGCGTCGGCTCGGTGAGGTGCACGTAGTCCGCCGGCTTCGAGGCGATGGCCGCGTCGTACTCCGCCTTCGTCAGGTGCTTCTGCGCGTACATCGACTTGAGGATGACGTCGCGGCGCGCGACGTTGGCGTCGTAGTACTTCGGGTCCGACAGGTTGCGGGTGTTCGGCGACTGCACGATCGCGAGGATCGACGCGGCTTCCTGCGGGGAGAGGTTCGTGGCGTCCTTGTTGAAGTAGTGCTGCGCCGCCGCCTGCACGCCGTAGGTCCCGTCACCGAAGAACGCGATGTTCAGGTACCCGGTGAGGATCTCCTTGTGCGTGTACTTCTTCGCGAGGCCGATCGCGAGCTTCATCTCCTCGAGCTTGCGGGGGATGGTCTGCTCGACGGCGTCGTTGTAGGCCTTCTCGCGCTCTTCCTGCGTGGGGAGCTCGAGGGCCTGCTGCATCTTGATGTTGCGGACGAGCTGCATCGTCAGGGTGGAGCCACCACCCGACTCGCCGAGCCCGCCGGCCAGGCTGCCCACACCGGCACGGACGAGCGAGGTCATGTCGACCCCGCCGTGGTCGTAGAAGCGCTTGTCCTCGCCGTCGATGGCGGCGTTCTTCAGCTGGTCGCTGATCTGGTCGAACTTGAGTTCCTGGCGGTTCTGGTCGTAGACCGTCGCCAGACGCACCGACTTGCCGTTCTGGTACGCGTACAGCTCGTTGCGCTGCGGGAGGTCACCGATCTCGATGTACTCCGGCAGGGACTCGAACACGCCGATGGTCGACGTCGTCGTGACACCGGCGACCGCGATCGCGGGGGTGACACCGATCGTGACCAGCAGGCCGGCGAGCACGCTGAAGCCGACGAATCCGATGAAGGCGCCGACTGCAGAGACGGGCTTGGTCCGCGAGGCAGACGTCTTCTGGGCAGACATAGGATGCAGCCTAAACGACACCCCCGACTCGAAGGCTGGCAAGGAACCGCATGACGCGCTGGGAATACCTCACGACCCCGTTGATCATCCACAACACCACCGCCATCCTCAACAACTTCGGGGAACAGGGGTGGGAGCTCGTCCAGGTCGTCACCGGCCCCGAAGGCGGGCTCGTCGCCTACCTGAAGCGCCCGGCGGCCGACGCGTGAGCATCGCGGACCGGCTGACCGAACTGGGCCTCACGATCCCGGCCGTCGCCGCCCCGGTGGCCGCGTACGTCCCCGCGGTCGTCACCGGCTCGTACGTCTACACGGCCGGCCAGCTGCCGTTCGTCGACGGCGCGCTGCCCGTCACCGGCAAGGTCGGTGCGACCGTGGACGCCGAGACCGCCACGGCACAGGCCCGACAGGCGGCGCTCAACGGGCTCGCCGCCGTGCAGTCCGTCGCGGGCTCGCTCGACCGGGTCGCCCGCGTGGTCAAGGTGACGGTGTTCGTCGCGTCCGACCCGTCCTTCACCGGCCAGCCCGGCGTCGCGAACGGCGCGTCGACCCTGGTCGGCGACGTGTTCGGCGACGCCGGCATCCACGCGCGGAGCGCTGTGGGCGTCGCGGTGCTCCCGCTGGACGCGCCCGTGGAGGTCGAGCTGGTGGTGGAGCTCACCGCCTGACGGACCGTCAGCAACGCGTGTGACGTGAGTGGGGCCTCCAGTCCGGATCGGACGGGAGGCCCCACTCGCGTTCCGCGGTCTACATGAGATCCGCGATGGTCGCCATGATCGTCGGGTCGGCCAGCGTCGTCGTGTCGCCGATGCGACGGCCCTCCGCCGCGTCGCGGAGCAGCCGGCGCATGATCTTGCCCGACCGCGTCTTCGGCAGTTCCGGCACGATCACGATCTGCCGGGGCTTCGCGATCGCCCCGATCCGCTGTCCCACCCACGAGCGGAGCTCCGCGGCCACGGCGTCACGGTCGACGCCCTCCGCGGCCTCCGCCGTGAGGATCGCGAACGCGACGATCGCCTGCCCGGTGGTCTCGTCCGCGGCACCGACGACGGCCGCCTCGGCGACGCCCTCGTGCCCGACCAGTGCCGACTCGATCTCGGCGGTCGAGAGCCGGTGCCCCGACACGTTCATCACGTCGTCGACGCGGCCCTGCACCCAGATGTCGCCCTGACCGTCGAGCCGCGCGCCGTCGCCGGCGAAGTAGCGGCCCTCGAACCGGGACCAGTACGTCTCCACGAAGCGGTCCGGGTCGCCCCAGATGCCGCGCGCCATCGACGGCCACGGCTCGGTGATCGTGAGGTAGCCGCTCTCACCCGGGTCGGCGCGGTTGCCCTCCTCGTCGACGATCTCGGCGACGATCCCCGGCAGCGGCGTCTGCGCGGCACCGGGCTTCAGCTTCGTCACCCCCGGGAGGGCGGAGATCATGATCGCGCCGGTCTCGGTCTGCCACCACGTGTCGACGATCGGCGTGCGGTCGTGGCCGATCACCTGGCGGAACCAGTGCCACGCCTCGGGGTTGATCGGCTCGCCGACGCTGCCGAGCAGGCGGAGGCTCTCGAGGCTGTGCTCGTCCGGGACCTTCCGGCCGGCCTTCATCGCCGCGCGCACCGCGGTCGGTGCCGTGTAGAGGACCGTCACCCCGTAGGCGTCGACGAGGTCCCACCAGCGGCCGGGCTTCGGCTCGTCCGGCGTGCCCTCGTACAGGACCTGGGTGACGCCGTTGGCCAGGGGGCCGTAGACGACGTAGGTGTGCCCGGTGATCCAGCCGATGTCGGCGGTGCACCAGTAGACGTCCTTCTCCGGGTGCATGTCGAACACGTTCTTGTGCGTGTAGGCGGCCTGCGTGAGGTACCCGCCGGAGGTGTGCACGATGCCCTTCGGCTTCCCGGTCGTGCCCGAGGTGTAGAGGATGAAGAGGGGGTTCTCCGCGGGGAAGGCCTCGGCCTCGTGGTGCGGGTCCGCCTGCTGGAGGGCGTCGTGCCACCACAGGTCGCGCTCGTCGTCCCAGGCGATCTCGTTGCCGCCGCGCTTCACGACGAGCACGTGCTCGACGCTGTCGGTGCCCTCGCCCTGCAGGGCCTCGTCCACCGCCGGCTTCAGCGGGGACACCGCCCCACGGCGCCAGCCGCCGTCCGCGGTGACCACGAGCTTCGCCTCGGCGTCCTCGATGCGGGCGCGGAGGCTCTCCGCGCTGAACCCGCCGAACACGACGGAGTGCACGGCGCCGATGCGGGCGACGGCGAGCATCGTCACGACGGCCTCGGGGATGAGGGGCATGTAGACGACCACACGGTCGCCCCGCGTGACGCCGAGGTCCTGCAGCATGTTCGCCGCACGCTGGACGTCGGCGGTCAGCTCGGCGTAGGTGATCCGCCGGGTGTCGCCAGGAGCGCCCTCGAAGTGGATCGCGACCCGGTCGCCGTTCCCCGCGCGGACGTGCCGGTCGAGGCAGTTCTCCGCCACGTTCAGCTCGCCGTCGGCGAACCAGCTCGCGAACGGGGCGTTCGACCAGTCGAGCGTCTGTGTGAACGGCGTCCGCCAGTCCAGGAGCGTCCGTGCCTGCTCGCCCCAGAAGGCCGGGCGGTCGGTGCTCGCGGCTTCGTGGAGGTCCTCGTGCGCGACGGCGTCGGCCACGAACTCCGGGGGTGGCGGGAACGTCGGGGCCTCTGCTGCTGTGCCGTCGTTGCTGGGGTCGACCGTGGTCGGAGTGGACATCGATGTCCTTTCGCGTCGTTGCGTCCTTCGTTGCAGTCGGAGACTACCCCTCCGGGTCCGCCGGGATTCGCTCTGGGCGGACGGCGGATCCGGCGCGCCGGGGTTGCCCTGGTGGTCGTGTTGTGGGGTACAGTGGTTCCCGCCGGACTCGTTTCCGGTGGCATCGGATCGGATTCCCCCCAATCCTCCGTTGTCTTGGCGGCACCTGTTCCCCCCAACCGGTGCCGCCTCTTCTTTTTCCCGGGCCGGTCGCGCTGACGTCATGACGTCGGCGGCCGGCCCGTTGTGCGTCCGATCCGCGTGTCCGTGCGGCAGCGCGGCTCCGTGTCCACCCTGTGGTGGACAGACCGGTCCATGCTTTCGTATGGGGATCGCGCACGCTCGGAGACGGCATCGGCCGACGGTACGGCTGCCGCCCGGGCCGATCCGTGCCGCGGTCGGGACGTCGCCCCGGTGTGGAGGAGCGGGGTACGTCGGCTCCGATCGGGGGACAAAAGTGCGCACTGCTGGGGACGGGAGGTCCTCGTCCCCAAGAGACGGCGTCCCGGTCGATCGGCTCGCGCTGCGCCCTAGCGTGCTCCGGATGCACCGTCACCGCGCATCGTCGTCGCCGTTCCTCCCTGTTCCGGCTGTTCCCGGCATCCCGCACGGGGTGCGCAGTGCACGCGGGGAGCGCGGCGCGCGGGGTGTCCGTGCCGCCGTCCGGATCCGGCCGGGCGTCGACCTCGTCGAGTTCGAGGAACTCGCGCACCTCGTCGCCGACGACACGGTGACGGATGTCCTGGTGCAGGGCGGCGCCGGCGTCTGGGCGGACCGCGGCGACGGGCTCGTCGACGGTGGGATCGTCCTCGGCGAAGCACGCACGCGGGAGCTGGCTGGCCGGCTCGTCGCATCCGGGGGCCGACACGTCGACGAGACGACACCGATCGCGGACGTCCGGCACGGCGACGGCATCCGGGTCCACGTCGTCCTCGCGCCGATCGCCGTCCGTGGCACCGCGATCTCGATCCGGCTCCCACGCGCGGAGCGGCCGACCATCGCCGACCTCGAGCGCTCCGGGACCTTCGACCGGGTCGGACCGGGCATCGTGGCGGACGCCGTCCGCGAGCGCCACAACGTGCTCGTGTCCGGTGCGACGGGCAGCGGGAAGACGACGCTGCTCGCGGCGATGCTCGCGCTCGTGCCGCACGACGAGCGCATCGTCACCGTGGAAGACGTCGCCGAGCTCCGGATCGACCACCCGCACGTCGTCGCGCTCGAGTCCCGGCAGGCCAACACCGAGGGGGCGGGCGCGCTCGGGCTCGACCGGCTCGTCCGGGAGTCCCTGCGGATGCGACCGGACCGGGTCGTCGTGGGGGAGTGCCGCGGCGCCGAGGTCCGCGAGCTCATGTCCGCACTGAACACCGGGCACGACGGGGGCGCCGGCACGCTGCACGCCAACGGGATCGAGGACGTGCCGGCGCGGCTCGAGGCGCTCGGCGCGCTGGCCGGCCTCGAGCCGTCCGCCCTCGCCCGGCAGGCGGTGAGCGCGTTCGACCTCGTGCTGCACGTCGAGCGGCGGCGCGGGGTGCGGCAGCTGGTGGCGGCCGGGAGGCTCGTGGTCGACCCGGCCGGGCAGCTGGCGGTCGAGCGGGTGGCGGGGTCCGCGGGCGGTGGCCGGGTCGCGGGCGGTGGCGGGTTCGCGGCGGCGCGGCACGGGTGAGGGGCACGGGCGCGGGGTCCGCTCGGTCTCCGGTGTTCGACGCGGTCGGTGCGGCGCGGGTCCTCGACCGGGTGGCCACGCTCGTCGCGGCGGGGGTGCCGCCGCCGCGGGCGTGGGTGCTCGTCGGTGCCGGTGCCGGTGCCGGTGCCGGTGTCGTTGCTGGTGTCGGTGCCGCTGCTGGTGCTGCTGCTGCCGGTCCGGGGTCGGGTGCCGGGGATCCTGCTCGAGCGGACGTCCGGGCGGTGTTGGCGGTCGCCGCGCGGACCGGTGCGCCGATCGCGCCGACACTCCGTGCGCTCGCCGCGGCGCTCCGACGCGCGGCCGCCGGTGAACGCGCCGTCCGGGTGGCGCTCGCCGGCCCCCGCACCAGTGCGAACGTCGTCCTCGCGCTGCCCCTGCTGGGGCTCGTGCTCGGCGCGCTGTGGGGAATCGACACCGCCTCCGTGCTCCTCGGGTCCCCGGTCGGGTGGGCCTGCCTCCTCACCGGCGCGGCACTCGTCGCCGTCGGCCGTGTCTGGTCCGCTCGCCTGGTCCGCGCCGCCGAGCCCGACGGTCGCATCCCCGGTGTCGTCCTCGACGCGTGGGCGGTGGCGCTGTCCGGCGGGGGCGCGTGGTCCGGGGCGCGCTCGGCCGTCGAGGACGCGTTCGGTGACCGCCCGCTCGGTGCCGCCGAACGACACCGGCTCGCGGAGACGCTCGGCCTGGCGCGACGGGCCGGTGTCCCTGCGGCCGCCCTGCTCCGTGCAGCGGCGGAGGACCTGCGGGACGACGACGCGGCGGACGCGCTCGCCGCGGCGGAACGGCTCGGCGTGCGGCTCGTCGTTCCCCTCGGGGTGTGCGTCCTGCCCGCGTTCGTCCTGGTCGGGGTGGTGCCGGTCGTGATCGGCATCCTCTCCTCCACCGTCGTGGGGTTCGGCTGACCTCTCCACTGGTCTCGTTCCCGCCCGGTCCGGCGGCGCGCCGACCGCGAGGCTCGTGTGCACCGACAACAACGAGAAAGGGACACCACCCATGGCACTGCAACCACATCCTCCGCTCCTCCTGCACCGGCTGCGCACGCGGCTCTCGGACGACCGCGGGTCCGCCACCGCCGAGTACGCCGTCGTGATCCTGGCCGCCGTCGCGTTCGCCGGCGTGCTCGTCGCGGTGATGCGCTCGGGAGAGGTCCAGTCGATCCTCACCGAACTCGTCCGCGGTGCGCTCACCTCGTGACCGCACGGTGCCGTCGCGCCGCGGGGGCGCGGACCGGGACGCTGACCGAGGCGCTGACCGGGCCGCTGACCGGGCCGCTGACCGGGGCGCGGTCACGGTCGAGTTCGCGGTCGCGCTGCCGGCGGTGGCCGTCGTGCTCACGCTCGCCGTCGCCGGGGTCCTCCTCGTCGACGCGCAGGGCCGGCTCCAGGTCGCGGCCGCCACCGCGGCGCGCGCCTGGGGACGGGACGACGACGCCGCCGGACGATCAGCGGTCGATCGCCTCGCACCGGGGGCGGTGGTCGGGGTGACGCGTGCCGACGGGCTCGTCTGCGTGACGGTCACGCGCGGCACGGGGTCGGGGCCGTTCGCCGGGCTCACGCTGCGCGGCACCGGCTGCGCGGCCGACGGTGGGGGCTGACCGTGGCGCGGACGACGGCCGCGGTCACGGTCACGGCGACGGCGACGGCGACGGCGGCGACGGCGACGACGGGGACGCGCGAGCGCGGGTCGGCGGGGACGCGCGAGCGCGGGTCGGCGGGGACGCGCGAGCGCGGGTCGGCGGGGACGCGCGAGCGCGGGTCGGCGACCGTCGTGGTCGTCGCGCTGGTCGCGGTCGTCTCGCTGGTCCTCGGGTCGGTGCTCGCCGCAGCGGGGGTCCGGACGGCGTCGGTGCGCGCTCAGGGCGCTGCCGACGCGGCAGCGCTCGCCGGTGCCGCGGCCGCGGCCGGGCTGCTCCCCGACGAGGTGTGCGTGGCCGCGGCCCGTGTGGCCCGCGGCAACGGCGCGGTCCCGGGTGCGTGCGAGCGCTCCGGGGCGGTCGTCCGCGTCGCGGTCGTCGCCCGCTCCGGTCCGTTCGGCGTCCGGGCGGTCGCCGTCGCCGGTCCTTCCTCAGAACCGCAGGTGCCCGGACGGCCGTCTTCCCGCGGGCATCCCCGACACTGTGTGTATGGTGTGCCTGTCGGCCCGCCGGTCATCGATGTCCCGGTCGACCCGGATGCACGTCGTCCCAGGGCCGACAGCACCATCGATCAAGGAGTCACGTGCCAGGCACGAAGAAGCTCGTGATCGTCGAGAGCCCCGCGAAGGCGAAGACGATCGCGCAATACCTCGGTGACGGATACGAGGTCCAGGCGTCAGTCGGGCACATCCGTGACCTCATCGAGCCCAAGAACCTCCCCGCCGAGTTGAAGAAGGGTTCGCTCGGCAAGTTCTCCGTCGACGTCGACAACGGGTTCGAGCCGTACTACGTCGTGTCCGACGCGAAGAAGAAGACCGTCGCGGAACTCAAGCGTGCCCTCAAGGACGCCGACGAGCTCTACCTCGCAACTGATGAGGACCGCGAAGGCGAAGCCATCGCGTGGCACCTCCTGCAGGTGCTGAAGCCGAAGGTCCCCGTCAAGCGGATGGTCTTCCACGAGATCACCAAGGAAGCGATCCAGCGAGCGCAGGAAGCGACGCGCGAGCTCGACACCGCGCTCGTCGATGCGCAGGAGACCCGCCGCATCCTCGACCGCCTCTACGGCTTCGAGGTGTCGCCGGTCCTCTGGCGCAAGGTCGGTCCCGGCCTCTCCGCCGGCCGCGTGCAGTCCGCCGCCACCCGGCTCGTCGTCGACCGTGAGCGCGAACGCCTGGCGTTCGTCTCTGCGAACTACTGGGACCTGACCGCCCGGTTCGAGAAGGCCGGCGAGGGCGCCTTCCCGGCACGCCTGGCCCGGATCCACGGCACCCGCGTCGCGTCCGGTCGTGACTTCGACGACCGCGGCAACACCACGTCCGAGGCGGTCCGCCTCGACGAAGCGTCGGCGACCGCGCTGACCGGTGTCCTCGAGCGTGCCGGGGACGCCGTCGTCCGCAGCGTCGACTCGAAGCCGTACACGCGTCGCCCCGCCGCACCGTTCACCACGTCGACCCTGCAGCAGGAAGCGGCGCGCAAGCTCCGGTTCTCCGCCAGGCAGACGATGAGCGTCGCGCAGTCGCTCTACGAGAACGGCCACATCACCTACATGCGAACCGACTCCGCGTCGCTCTCGCAGCAGGCGATCGCAGCCGCCCGGAAGCAGGCAGCGGACCTCTACGGCGCCGACACGGTGCCGGACAAGCCCCGCAGCTACGCGGGCAAGAGCAAGAACGCCCAGGAAGCCCACGAGGCCATCCGTCCCGCCGGTGACGTGTTCCGCACGCCGTCGCAGATGGAGAAGGTGCTCCGCGGCAACGACTGGAAGCTCTACGACCTGATCTGGAAGCGCACGGTCGCGTCGCAGATGGCCGACGCCAAGGGCTCGACCGCCTCGGTCGTGCTCGGCATCACGTCGTCGGAGTCCGTCGAGGGCATCGCGTCGACCGCCGCCGGCACCGATGTCGAGTTCACCGCGTCCGGCACGGTCATCACCTTCCGCGGCTTCCTCAACGCCTACGAAGAAGGCCGTGACGAAGAGCGTCACGAGGGCGCATCGGCGGCTGCGGACGCCAAGGACACCAAGCTCCCGTCGATGACCGAGGGTGACCACCTCGGTGTCGACGAGGTCGAGGCGAAGGGCCACGACACGTCGGCGCCCCCGCGCTACACCGAAGCGAGCCTGGTGAAGACGCTCGAGGAGCTCGGCATCGGCCGTCCCTCGACGTACGCGGCGATCATCTCGACGATCGTCGACCGCGGCTACGTCACCCCGCGCGGTACCTCGCTGGTCCCGAACTGGATCGCGTTCAGCGTGGTCCGGCTGCTCGAGGACTACTTCGGCGACCTGGTGCAGTACGACTTCACCGCCGAGATGGAGAACGACCTCGACCGCATCGCCAGCGGCGAAGAGGACCGGGTCGACTGGCTCAAGGAGTTCTACTTCGGTGGCGGCGACCAGCGCGGGCTCCGCACGGTCATCGACAACCTCGGTGAGATCGACGCGCGCGAGATCAACTCCGTCGAGCTCTCCCCGGGCCTGACGCTCCGCATCGGGCGCTACGGGCCCTACATCGAGACGCCGAGCGACGACCCCGAGAAGCCGCGCCGCGTCAACGTGCCGGAAGACCTCGCACCGGACGAACTCACCGCCGAGAAGGCGCGCGAGCTCGTCGAGGCACCGGTGGTGAGCGACCGCGTCGTCGGGATCAACCCGGAGACCGGCAAGGAAGTCCTCGCGAAGGACGGCCGTTTCGGGCCGTACGTGACCGAGCGCACCCCGGAGCCCGAGCCGACGGCTGACCCGTCCACCGGTGAGGTCATCGAGCCCGCCGCGACGACGACGAAGGCCAAGGCGACGAGCAAGACCGCCACGGCCGTGGCCGACGCACCCGCGAAGAAGAAGACGACGAAGAAGGCCGCGGCGCCGAAGGAGCGCACCGCGTCCCTCTTCAAGTCGATGGACCCGCAGAGCGTCGACCTCGAGACCGCGCTGAAGCTCCTCGACCTGCCCCGCACCGTCGGGACCGACCCGGAGTCGGGCGCCGAGATCACGGCGCAGAACGGCCGGTACGGGCCCTACCTCAAGAAGGGCACCGACACCCGGACGCTCCCGAGCGAAGACGCGATCTTCGACGTGGACCTCGCCGGCGCGCTCGAGCTCTTCGCGCAGCCGAAGTACGGCGCGAAGCGTGCCGCGAGCGCCGCGCTCAAGGAGTTCGAGGCCGACCCCGTCTCCGGCAAGCCGATCAAGGTCAAGGACGGCCGGTTCGGTCCGTACGTGACCGACGGTGAGACCAACGCCACCATCCCGCGTGGTGAAGAGGTCGAGACGGTGGACTTCGAGCGTGCGGTCCAGCTGCTCGCGGACAAGCGCGCCAAGGGTCCGGTCAAGAAGAAGACCACGACCACCCGGCGCGCTCCGGCCAAGAAGAAGTGACCGGGCGCTTCATCACGCTCGAGGGCGGTGACGGCGCTGGGAAGACCACCCAGGCCGAACTGCTCACGGCGTGGCTCGAAGCGAACGGCCGAACCGTGGTGCGGACGCGTGAGCCCGGTGGCACCGACCTCGGGCTCCGCATCCGCGAGATCGTGCTGCACGAGCGCGGCCACGTGTCAGCGCGTGCCGAGGCGCTGCTCTACGCGGCCGACCGGGCGCACCACATCGAGACCGTGGTCCGACCCGCCGTCGCCCGCGGTGACATCGTGCTGCAGGACCGCTACATCGACTCGTCGGTGGCGTACCAGGGGGTCGCGCGCGGCCTCGGTGCCGAGCAGGTCCGCAGCGTCTCCGACTGGGCCGCGGACGGACTCGTCCCCGACCGCACGGTCCTGCTCGACCTCGACGTGACCGAGGGACGTGCCCGCGTCGCCGCCGCCCGGGGCGACACGTTCGACCGGCTCGAGTCCGAGGCGGCGGCGTTCCACGAGACCGTCCGTTCGGCGTTCCTCGGGATGGCCGAAGCGGAGCCGTCGCGGTTCCTCGTCGTGGACGCGGCTGCCCCGGCGGGCGACGTCCAGCGGGCGATCCGCGCGGGCCTCGCACCGCTCGTCGGGATCGACGCGTGACGGACCGGCGTCCGTGCCCGCACCGTGGTCGTGGCACGTCGGTGGTCCCTGACAGGATGTCCTCGTGAGCGTGTGGGACGGCCTGACCGGGCAGGAAGAAGCGGTCGCCGCGCTCCGGAACGCCGCTGAATCACCGGACGGCACCGGCGGGATGACCCACTCGTGGCTGATCACCGGACCGCCCGGATCGGGACGCTCCAACGTCGCGACCGCGTTCGCCGCGGCCCTCGTCGGATCCGGCCCGGACGACGACCACACGCTGCGCCAGATCACCGCGCACACCCACCCCGACGTCTCCGTCCTGACCACGCAGCGCGTCATCATCACCATCGACGAGATCCGGCAGCTCGTCACCTCCTCGTACTACTCACCGTCGGTGGGCCGGTGGCGCGTGGTGATCATCGAGGACGCCGACCGCATGACCGAGCGCACATCGAACCTGCTGCTCAAGGCGCTCGAGGAACCGCCGGAGCGCACGGTGTGGATCCTGTGTGCGCCGAGTGAAGCGGACCTCCTCCCGACGATCCGGTCCCGCGTCCGTTCGGTGCGCCTCCGGGTACCCGGCATCGAGTCCGTCGCCGACCTCATCGTCGCCCGCACCGGGGTCGACCGCGCCCTCGCGACCGACGCCGCGCGGCAGGCCCAGAGCCACATCGGCATGGCGCAGCGCCTCGCGACGAGCTCCGACGCACGCGACCGCCGACGCCGCACCCTGCAGACCGTGCTCCGCATCCGGAGCGTCGGGGAAGCCGTGACGGCCGCAGCCGAGCTCCTCGCCGTCGCGGACGAAGACGCCAAGGCGATCACGCAGGAGCGCGACTCGGAAGAACGCGACGCCGCACTCCGGTCGCTCGGCGTCGAACCGGGCGGCACGATCCCGCCGGCCCTGCGGTCCCAGCTGCGCGCGATGGAAGAGGACCAGAAGCGTCGCGCCACCAGGAGCCTGCGCGACGGGCTGGACCGGATCCTCGTCGACGTCTCCTCGCTCTACCGCGACCTCCTGCTGCTCGGGCTCGGCGCACCGGGCGAACCGGTGAACCTCGCGATGCAGGACGACCTCGACCGGGCGCTCGGGTCGGTCCCGCCGGCCGCTGCGCTCGAGGTGCTGGACGCAGTCGCCCTCGCGCGGACCCGCATCGCCGCGAACGTCGCCGCACTGCTCGCCCTCGAAGCGCTGCTCGTCACGATCGTCCGCGCACTCCGCTGAGCAGCGCCGCCCGGGCACAGCGCCGCCACGCGCGCCGAGCGACGCGGTCCGGGCGCGCTGCGGGGCCGGCGTGCGACAATCGCCCCATGCCCGATGCAGAACCCGGCCTGCGTGAACGGAAGCGACGCGCCACCCGACTCGCCATCCAGCAGGCTGCGCTCCGGATCGCGGTCGAAGGGGGCCTCGCGGCCGTCACGGTGGACGAGATCTCGCGCCGCGCGGACATCTCCCCGCGGACCTTCTTCAACTACTTCCCGAGCAAGGAACAGGCGATCCTCGGGGACGACCCGACGCTGCCGGCCGACGATGCGCTCGATGCCTTCGCAGCCGGTGGTCCCTCGGGGAACCTCCTCGCCGACGTCGGTGCGCTCCTGGTGCACTCGACCGAGGAACTGATCGAGGAACGCGGTCTGATCGAGGAACGCCAGCAGGTCCTCCGCGCCAACCCGGAGCTGTTCAGCCAGCGGATGGCGTCGATGAAGGAGTTCCAGGCGGAGCTCGAGGACGTCATCGCCCGGCGGCTCACCCGCGACGACCCGACCCTCGCCACGGACGAGCGTGCACTGCGTCGTCGGGCGCGGCTGGCGTCCCTCGTGTCGCTCGCGACCCTCCGGCACGCGTGGTGGGAGTGGTCGGAGTCACCGGCCGAATCGCACCTCGTCGACGACCTCCAGCGGTCCTTCGACGAGCTCGGCGCGCTCGTTTCGCGCTCGCTGGTCTGAACCTGTATAGTCGTGTCCCGTGCCGCTCCGGGAACGGAGCGTCCGCCGCCTTAGCTCAGTCGGTAGAGCGATTCACTCGTAATGAATAGGTCGTCGGTTCGATTCCGACAGGCGGCTCCACGAAGAAGGGCCCCGATCCGCTTGCAGAAGCGGATCGGGGCCCTTTCCCGTGGTCAGGTCGCGGCGGCCATCGCCCGCTCGACCGCGGCGATCGAGAACGCCACGTCGTCGTCATCGGTGGACCAGTTGCTCACCGAGATCCGCAGGACGTCCCTGCCCTGCCAATGCGATCCGGACATCCAGACCGCGCCCTCCCGGATGAGTTCCTGCGTGACGGCCCGGGTGTGCTCGTCGGACCCGAACGTCAGGCAGACCTGGGTGAAGACGACGTCGTTCAGCACCGCGACGCCCGGCAGCCGGGACAGTCCGGCGGCGAGGGCCTGCGCGTTCGCCACGAGCCGCTCCACCAGGTCGACGACCCCGCTGCGTCCGAGCTGTCGGAGCGCCGCCCACACCGGCACCCCGCGGGCGCGGCGGGACATCTCCGGGACCAGGTCGAAGGGCTCCGACGCGTCGGAGGGGTCGCGGATCAGGTAGGCCGTCTGCGTCCCGAGCGCCGCACGCGTGACCGACGGCCGCGCGACGATCGCCAGACCGCAGTCGTACGGCACGTTGAGCGTCTTGTGGGCGTCGGTCGCCCAGGAGTCCGCCGTCTCGACGCCGTCGAGCATCGGCCGCAGGGTGGGGCTCGCGGCGGCCCAGAGCCCGAACGCCCCGTCGACGTGCACCCAGGCGCCGTGGTCGTGCGCCACGGCGACGGCTTCGCGCATCGGGTCGAAGGCGCCGGAGTGCAGGTTGCCGGCCTGGAGACACACGATGACCGGTCCCTCCACCGACTCCAGGTGTGCGCGGAGCGCCGGGACGAGGATCCGGCCCTGGTCGTCCGCGTCCACGAGCGTCGGCGCGCCGAAGCCCAGGTACCGGAGCGCGAGGTCCAGCGAAGTGTGCCGTTCCGCGCCGACGAGCACCGTCACCGGGGGAGCGCCGATCAGCCCGGCGACGTTGACGTCCCAGCCGACCGCGTCGAGGACCGCTGCGCGTGCCGCGGCGAGGCCGGTCCAGTTCGCCATCGTCGCTCCCGTGGTGAACCCGACGTCCGAGCCCGCCGGCAGCCCGAGCACGTCGAGCAGCCATCCACCGGCCACGTCCTCGATGGCGGCGGTCGCGGGAGTCGGGTACCGCATCGCGGCGTTCTGGTCCCACGCGCTGACGAGCCAGTCCGCGGCCATCGACGCCGGGAGGGTCCCGCCGATCACCCATCCGAAGAACCGGCCGGACGGCATCGCCATCAGTCCGGGCTCGGCGAGGGTCGCGAGCTCGTCGACGACGTCGGCCGCCGCGGTCGGGCCGTCCGGCAGGGGACGACCGAACGCCGCCGTCATCGCGTCGACGTCCTGCGACGGTGCGACCGGGCGATCGGGGAGGCTCTCGATCCACGCGACCGCGTGCGCCTGGGCCCGTGCGAGTGCGGCGCGGTGGTCATCCGGATCGATGTCCATGCGGTGATGGTCGTCCCGTTCGGTCACACCCGCAAGCCCCTTCCGACGCCGGACCGGTCCGGAATCCGGCCACCCACCGGACGGGAGGCGCGGTGCGGGGCCGACCCGAGCCTCCAGGCCGGTTCTGGTCGCGACCAGTTCACGGACTGGTGCACGAAAGCGACAGTGGTCGAGAGCTGCGCTCCCGACCACTGTCGCTTTCTGGTGGTACTCCTCGCGGCGTGCTCAGACGTCGCGAGCACGCGCGACCGCGATGGCGGCCGCGCCGACGGCGACGACCTCCGCGGCCAGCACGGCGAACCCGCCCCAACCGTTCAGCACGAGCCCCGTCGTGGCACCGGTCTCGGCGGCCGGCGAGGCGTACGTGAAGAGCTGCCCGCCGGCGTCCGACGGCAGGAACCGGCCGACGTCGGCGATCCACTGCGCACCGGTCAGCCCGGCGAAGATCGACAGGATGACGGGCAACACCAGGAGGATGCCGAGGGTGATCGCGATGCCGCCGGCGCTCGACCGGACGAGCAGCCCGATGCCGTACGCGAGGAGTGCGAGCAGCGTGACGTAGACCGAGGAGCCGAGGATCGGCAGGAACACCGCCGGGTCGGCGAGGTCCGGGCGGATCCCGTTCGCCGCCTGCAGCGGCGTCGCGATCAGCACACCGATCCACGTCGACACGACGCTCACGACGAAGGTCGCCAGCGCGAGCACGAACGCCTTCGCGAGGATCACGCCGATCCGCCCCGGGTCGGCCGTGAAGGTCGAACGGACCTGTCCGGTGCCGTACTCGCCGGTGATGATGAGGACGCCGAGGACCCCGACCACCAGGGCCGTGATCGACACGCTCGCGGTGTTCACGCTCACCGTGGTGGCGTTCGCGGCGTCGGTCGGCATCGCGGCACCGTCCTGGTTCACGAACGTGCCGATGAGCACCGCCATCGCGATGGTCAGGACGACCAGGATGGCGTAGCACCAGACCGTGGACCGGATGCTGCGGAGCTTGATCCACTCGCTCCGGACGAGGCGGGGGAAGCTCAGGCCGGTGTTCGCCGGCAGGGTGGTGGTGGCGGTGGTGGCGCTCATCGGGTGCCCTCCGATCGGTACTCGACGTCGTCGCGGGTGAGGGCCATGTACGCCTCTTCCAGGCTCGCGCCCACCGGGGTGAGCTCGTGGAGGACGACGCCGGCCTGCGCGGCGATGGTGCCGACGGCGGCCGCGTCCGGACCGACGACGAGGAACGAGCCGTCGTCACGCGGGGTGACCGCGGAGGCGGCCGGGCCGATCGCCGCGAAGAGCTGGTCCGGCATCGGGGTGCGGACCACGACGCGGGAGCCTCCACCGCCGGCGGTGCCGGCTCCGGCGACGAACTCCGCGATCGGGGCGTCGGCGAGCACCCGCCCGCGGCCGAGGACGACGACGCGGTCGGCGGTCTGCGCCATCTCGCTCATCAGGTGGCTCGAGAGGAAGACCGTGCGGCCGTCGGCGGCCATGCGCCGGGCGAGCTGCCGGACCCACACCACACCGTCGGGGTCGAGCCCGTTGACCGGCTCGTCGAGGATGAGGGTGCGTGGGTCGCCGAGGAGCGCCGCGGCGATCCCGAGTCGCTGCCCCATGCCGAGCGAGAACCCGCCGACGCGCTTGCGGGCGACCGAGTCCAGCCCGGTCATGTCGATCACCTCGTGCACGCGGGACTTCGGGATGCCGTGCGTCGCCGCGAGCGAGAGCAGGTGGTTGTACGCGCTCCGTCCGGAGTGCACCGCCTTCGCCTCGAGCAGCGCCCCGACCTGGCGGAGCGGGTCGCGGAACTCGCGGTAGGGGCGCCCGTTCACGGTGGCACGGCCGGCGGTCGGCCGGTCCAGCCCCATGATCATGCGCATCGTGGTGGACTTCCCGGCGCCGTTCGGGCCGAGGAAGCCGGTCACGCTGCCCGGCCGTACGACGAACGAGACGTCGTCGACGGCGAGCTTCGGACCGTAGCGTTTGGTGAGATGGTCGACTTCGATCACGGCGGCCACGGTACGGCAGCCCGCCGGGGCGGCACGTCCCCCTCGGGATGGAGATCCCGCCGCTGTGTCAGGCCGGGCCGAACTCGTGCACGCGGGCTTCCCACGGCCGGAGTTCGTCGGCGACCTCCGGTCGGCCGAGGTTGCCGAGCACGAGCGTCTCGAGCCGACTGCTGATCGCGGCGGGCAGCATCACCACGGACGACGACAGGTTCGCGACCACGACGAGCGGCGGTTCGGACTCGTCGACGAGCGTCCGGGTGAACGCCCAGAGCGACGGGTGGTCGGGCTCGAGCAGCGCGAACTCGCCGAGCCGCACCGTCCGGGACGCGTGACGGAGGTCGATCAGCCGACGGTGGTGGTCGAACACCGAGCGGTCGCCGGCGGCTCGGTCGGCCGCGACGGTGATCGACGGCCAGCCCTGCCCCATGCCGATCCACGGGGTGACGGCCGAGAATCCGCCTGCGGGCGCAGAGTCGTCCCAGGGGATCGGCGTCCGGGCGTTGTCCCGACTGCGGAACGCGAGCGCGTCGAGGGCGTCCGGGATGGACGTTCCGCGCCCCACGGCGCCTCGGAACCAGTTCAGCGACTCGATGTCCCGGTAGTCCTCGATCCGCTCGAACCCTGCGTTCACCATGCCGATCTCGTCGCCCTGGTACACGTACGGGGTGCCGCGGTGCAGGTGCAGGACGGTGGCGAGCAGGGTCGCGGACTCGTACCGGAGCGTGAACGGATCGGCGTCGAACCCGGCAGCGGCGGCGACCGCGGCGGCACCGAACCGCGAGACCGGGCGGGGCTGGTCGTGGTTGGCGAGGTAGAGCGAGTTCCAGCCGGACTCCGCCAGCCCGGTCTGCCAGCGGGCCAGCGAGGTCTTCAGCGCCGGCAGGTCGAACGGACGGTTGTCGAACTTCGTGTCCGGGCCGTGGTCGAGGCCGACGTGCTCGAACTGGAACACCATGTCGAGTTCACGGCGCTCCGGGTCGGTGAACAGTGCCGCGTCCGCCACGGTGACGCCGGGCATCTCGCCCACGGTGAGGAGCGCGTCCCGCCCGGCGAACACCCGCTCGTGCATCTCCTGCAGGTGGTCGTGGATGCGGGGCTGCATCACGTAGCCGGCGCTGCCGTCCGACAGCGACGCCGGGTCCTTCGCGATGTGGTTGATGACGTCCATCCGGAAGCCGTCCACACCGCGGTCCAGCCAGCCGTTCATCATGGCGTAGACCGCGGCGCGGAGGTCCGGGTTGTCCCAGTTCAGGTCCGGCTGCTGGGGCGTGAACATGTGCAGGTAGTACTGCCCGGTGCCGGGGTCCCAGCTCCACGCCGGGCCACCGAACGCGGCGCGCCACTCGTTCGGCTCGTGGCCGTCGACGGGGTCCCGCCAGATGTACCAGTCGTGCTTCGGGCACGCGCGCGACAGCTTGGCGGCGCGGAACCACGGGTGCTGATCGCTCGAGTGGTTCACGACGAGGTCCATCACCAGCTTCATCCCGCGGCGGTGCACCTCGACGAGCAGCGCGTCGAACTCGTCGATCGTGCCGAACAGCGGATCGATGTCCTCGTAGTCGCTGATGTCGTACCCGTTGTCGGCCTGCGGGGACCGGTAGACGGGGGAGAGCCAGATCACGTCGACGCCGAGGTCAGCGATGTGGTCGAGGTGCTGCCGGAGCCCGGCGAGGTCCCCGACTCCGTCGCCGTTGCCGTCGGCGAAGCTCCTCGGGTAGACCTGGTAGACCACTGCGTCCGTCCACCACGGCTCTGGACCACTCACTGCTGACGCCTCCTCGCGCTCGCCCTCCCCGTCTCGTCCGACGCTACGACTGCTCAGGGCAGGTAGTACGTCGGGTTCGGCAGTTTCACGGCTCGGTCCGCTGAGCCGCCCAGCAGGTCGCTGTACTGGTCGCCCAGGTTGGCGACGACGTCGTAGTGTCCGCCGCTCCGGGATTCGATGTGCGCCCGGGTCTGCGACTTGTACTCGACCGTCGTGCACTTCGCCGTGGCGCAGGTGACGTACGACGGCTGCGTGCTCGTGCCGACGCCCGTCCACTTCGTGTAGTACGTCTGCGTGCCGTGCTGCTCCGCGGCGAACTGCGGGTACCCGACCTTCTGCAGGTTCGCGATGGTCGCCGCCTTCTGGTCGTCGTTCCGTCCGGTCAGGCCGATGACGGTGCAGCCGGAGCGCTGGGCGATCGACACGAGCGAGGTCATCGACGGGGTGGCGGGGAAGCGCTGGTCCTGCACCCAGACGTCCTGCTCGGCGGTGTCGAACACGAAGTGCATGTCGCCCACCTCCATGTCGTAGGTCCAGAGGGTGGTGTCGTCGGCGTCGAGCACGATCGCCGGGTTCCGGTGCTGGTGCCGGCCGACGGCGCACTGCGCGGCGATGACCGGCGCCTGGCGTGCGACGATCGAGCGCAGTTCGCGGATGTAGGGGGAGTCGGTCTTGTTCGCGATGCCGGTGCCCGGGTCGCCGTAGTACGTCGCGATCGTCTTCTTCACGGAGTCGATGTTCGGGATGCCCTCACCGCCCTGGTTCGCACCCGATGACCCGTCGGCCGCCATGCTGAAGTGCGTCCACGGCGACAGCGACGGCTCGGAGACGCCCGGCAGGTCCGTCGAGGGCAGGTAGTACGTGGGGTTCGGCAGCTTCAGGTTCCGGTCCGCGTACCCGCCCTGCAGGTCGCTCCACTGGTCGCCGACGTTGAGCGTGATGTCGTAGCCGAGGTCCTGCTCGATGTGCTTGCGCGTGAGGGCCTTGTACTCGACGGTGGTGCACGACGCGGCGGCGCACGAGATGTAGGACGGCTGCGTGCTCGCGCCGACCCCGGTCCACTTGGTGAAGAAGTTGGCGCTCGTGAAGCCCTGGTACCCGACCTTGGTCAGGTTCGCGACGGTGGCGGCCTTCTGGTCGTCGTTCCGGCCGGTCAGCCCGAACACCGTGAAGCCCATCTTCGCCGCGGTGTTCACGAAGCCGACCATGGACGGGGTGGCGGCGAAGCGCTGGTCCTGCACCCAGACGTCCTGTTCCGCGGGGTCGAACACGAAGTGCATGTCCGCGACTTCCATGTCGTACGTCCACAGGGTGGTGTCGTCGGCGTCGAGGACGATCGCCGGCTTCTCCCCGCGCCGCACGGCACGGTCGTGGATCTGCCGCAGCTGCTTCGTCTGCCGGTCCACGATGGACCGCATCTCGCGGATGTAGGGGGAGTCGGTCGTGTTCGCGATGCCGGTGCCCGGGTCGCCGTAGTACGTCGCGATCGTCTTCTTCACGGAGTCGATGTTCGGGATGCCCTCACCGCCCTGGGTGGTGCCGGAGGAGCCGTCGGCCGCCATCGTGAACGAGGTCCGCGGCGTCAGCCCGGCATCCGGGTCGTGCCCGTGTCCGGGGGAGCCCCACCCGTGTGCCGATGCGGGAGCGGCACCGACGACGGTCGACGTCACGACGAGGGCCGCGCCAGCGGCGGCGATGGAGAGGAACCGGGAAGTGGACGCGAGTCGGCGCATGGGTTTCCTGATCTGGGAGCGGCGACCCCCGGTCGGGGGACGTGGCAGCACGCTAGCTGGCAATCAGCAGTGGAGTCCATAGCGAACCGCTGCATGTGGACAGACGACGGTGCGGCAGTGCTGTGGAGGAGCGGGCTGGTAGACAGGGGACATGACGGTTCGATGGGGAGTCATCGGGACGGGCGGCATCGCGCGTTCCTTCGTGGGCGACTGCACTGCGGCGGGCGTCGAGTTCGTCGCCGTCGGCAGCAGGACGCAGGCGAGCGCCGAGTCGTTCGCCGCCGAGTACGGCATCCCGCGGGCGCACGGCAGCTACGAGGACCTCGTGGCCGACCCCGACGTCGACGCGGTGTACGTCGCGACGCCGCACGCGCGGCACGCGGACGACGCCCTGCTCGCGATCGAGGCCGGCAAGCACGTGCTCGTGGAGAAGGCGTTCACGATCACCGCGGCGGAGGCCCGCCGCGTCGTCGACGCCGCTCGCCACCGCGACGTCGCCGTGATGGAGGCGATGTGGACGCGCTTCCTCCCGCAGATGACCATGATCCGCGAACTCGTCGCGGAGGGCCGCATCGGTCGGCCCCGCGTCGTCGAGGCCACCCACCACCAGGACCTGCCGCGCGACCCGTCGCACCGGCTGAACGACCCGGCGCTCGGCGGCGGGGCGATCCTCGACCTCGGCGTCTACCCGGTCTCCTTCGCGGTCGACGTGCTCGGTGCGCCGGTCGCCGTCGCCGCAGCGGGCACGCTCAGCGACCAGGGCGTCGACACGCAGATGGGCATCGTGATGACGCACGAGGGCGGGACGCAGTCGACGGTGCACTTCGCGCTCGACGTCCGCAGCCCGAACACCGCGTCGATCATCGGTGAGGACGGCCGGATCGACATCGACGCGACCTGGTACACCCCGACCACGTGGCGGCTCCGCGACCGTGACGGCGCCGTCGTCGAGGAGTACGACAGCCGGGAGGAACTCGCCGGCTACGGCCACGAGGTCCGCGCGTTCGAGTCGATGATCGCGTCCGGCGACCGCTCCGGCGGTGCGATGCCGATCGCGCAGACGATCGCGGTGATGGCAGCCATGGACGAGGCCCGTCGCCAGGTCGGCGTCCGGTACGCGGCGGACGACTCCTCCACAGCCCGGTAGCGCGGGTCGCGGTTCCACAGTCGGCAACCCGGCCTGGAGGCTCCTCCCGCAGTTCCGTAGGATCGCTTCCGATGTCTCCGCAACCGTCCCTCCCCGACCGCTTCCGCGGCGCGTTCACCGCGATCCGCGGCTCGATCGCGCGCAAGCCGATGCCGTGGGCGATCGGCGCCCTCGCAGCCGTCCTCGTGCTCGGGTCCGGGGGAGCGGTCGCGGTCGCCGCTGCCACCGCCCCGACCGCCACTGAGGCACCCGTCGCGGCCGCGTCGCCGAGTGCGTCGAGCACGGCCACGCGCAGCGCGACACCGGAGGCCACGCCCTCCGCGACCGCACCGGCACGCGCCGTGCCGACCGACGCCCCCGGGCCGTCCGCGCTCCGCACGTGCTCGATCGCGGGCGTCGCGTCGGCCGCGGGCCTCGGCAAGTTCGAGGGCTACGTGATGAACGCCAGCACCGGGGAGATGCTCTTCTCCCGGAACGGCGACACCGCGGCCCAGACCGGCAGCGTGATGAAGACCCTCACGACGGCGACCGCGCTGGCCGTGCTCGGCGGCAGCCACACGATCCCGACCACCGTCACCGACGAGGGCAACGGCACGATCGCCATCGTCGGGCACGGTGACGCCACCCTGTCCGTCGGCGGTGCCACGGTGTACCCGGGGGCGCCGACCCTCGCCCAGCTCGCCCAGCAGGTCAAGGCGAAGCTCGGCAGCACGCCGGTGAAGTCCATCGTCACGGACGACACCTACTGGAACGACGCGGACGCCTGGGACCCGACGTGGCCCGTCAGCGAGCGGACGATCGGGTACCAGCCCGAGGTCACCGCGCTGATGGTCGACGGCGACCGCGCAAACCCCGCCGCTGCGACCTCGCCCCGGTCCGAAGACCCGGTCGGACGTGCCGGCACGGCCTTCCGGACGGCGCTCGCCAACGCCGGTGTGGTCGGCGCCGCCAACGCCACCATCGTGAAGCGTGCGACCACCAGCCAGACCACCATCGCGCAGGTGTCATCGCAGCCGGTCTCGACGCTCATCGGGCAGATGATCCCGAACTCGGACAACACCCTCGCCGAGATGCTCGCGCGGATCTCGTCCAAGGAGTCCGGCTCGAACGGGTCGGCGGCCTCGCTCACGGGCGTCTACCAGAAGGCCCTCGCCACCTACGGCACGAACCCCACGGGCATCGTGATCAAGGACGGTTCGGGCGAGAGCGCGTCGAACGCGGTCTCGCCGAACTTCGTCGCGCACCTGATGGTGCAGGTCGCGTCCGGCGCGAAGGGGCTCGGCACCCTGGCGCAGGCGCTCCCGGTCTCCGGGGTGTCCGGCACCCTCGCGAGCCGGTTCACGGGCGCCAACGCCGTCGCCCGCGGCAAGGTGCACGCCAAGACCGGGTGGATCGACAGCGCGAACACCCTCGGCGGGTACATCGACGCCGCCGACGGCACGAAGCTGACGTTCGCGTTCTACGCCATCGGGTCCTCCCGGGCGGCGGCACTGCCCGCGCTCGACGCAGTCACCGCGGCGACGTACTCGTGCGGAGCCAAGCTCACCAACAGCTGACCGGGGTTGGATCGGAGCATGACCAGGGCACTCATCGTGGTGGACGTGCAGAACGACTTCACCGAGGGCGGTGCGCTCGCCGTGGCGGGCGGCGCCGCGACGGCAGCACGGATCACCGCCTTCCTCGGCCGGCACGCCGAGGAGTACGACCTCATCGTCGCCTCGCGCGACTGGCACCACGGCGACGACGACAACGGCGGACACTTCGCCACGGTCGACGCCCCCGACTTCGAGACCACCTGGCCGGTGCACTGCGTCGCGGGTACCCCCGGTGCGGAGTACCACCCCGACCTCGACACCGAGTCGGTCGACGTCCACGTGGTGAAGGGGCAGGGCGAGCCCGCGTACTCAGCGTTCGAGGGCACGACGGAGTCCGGGGAAGACCTCGCCGACGTCCTCTTCGACCACCAGGTCCACGAGATCGGGGTCGTCGGCATCGCCACGGACCACTGCGTGCTCGCGACCGCGCAGGACGGCCTCAGTGCCGGACTCGACGTCGTCGTGTACACGGACCTGGTCGTCGGGGTCGACCCTGCGCGGAGTGCCGCCGCGCTCGAGGAGATCCGGGCAGCCGGTGGACACGTCGAACCGAGCGACATGGACGAGGGACTCGCGAACCCCGGCGGCGCCCAGCTCTGAGCCGGGCGCGCACCGGGCCGGCAGCGGCGGACGGCCGTCGCGGCTGACGGTGTTCGTGCGTGTCAGACGAGGAGCTGGTGCTTCGCCAGGTCCCGGTAGAGCGGCGTCGACTCGACGAGCTCCGAGTGGGTGCCGATGCCGACGACCCGTCCGTGCTCGAGCACGACGATGACGTCCGAGTCGACGACGGTGGACAGCCGGTGCGCGATGACGAGCAGGGTGCGGTCCTCGGCCACGGCGTCGATCGCCAGGCGCATCTTCTGCTCGTTCACCCCGTCGAGGGAGGACGTGGACTCGTCGAGCAGCAGGATCGGGGGAGCGGCGAGCAGCGCCCGGGCGATGGCCATGCGCTGACGCTCACCGCCGGAGAGCATCACGCCGTCCTCGCCGACCTGGGCGTCGAGGCCGCGGGGGTCGCGGTGCAGGACCTCACCGAGGTTGACGGCCTCGAGCACCCGGACGCAGTCGTCCTCGGTGGCGTTCGGCGACCCGAGCAGCAGGTTCGCGCGGATGGTGCCGGCGAGCACGGAGGCGTCCTGCTCGACGTAGCCGATCTGGGCACGGAGCTCGTCGCGGTCGAGCCCGCGGACGTCGATGCCGCCGAGGCGGATCACGCCGTCCGTCGGGTCGTAGAAGCGCTCGATGAGGGCCAAGGTCGTCGACTTGCCGGCGCCGGAGGGGCCGACGAGTGCGACACGCGCGCCGTGCGGGACGCGGAACGACACGTCGTGCAGCACCGCCTGCTCGGTGTCAGCGGCTTCGTCGAGGCGACCAGGGCCTCCCGGCCGCTCGTCGGTCGAGGACGACGCGACCGCACCGTCGGGGCCCGACGCGCCGGACCGGGCGTACCGGAACGACACGTGTTCGAACGTGATGGCGTCGTCGGTCGCGACCGCTGCGGCCGGTCGGACGGCCGCGTCGTCCTGGTCCTCGGTCGGCAGGTGCAGGATCTCCTCGATCCGGCCGAGCGCGCCGAGCGCCTGGGCCACGGCGACCGCAGCGCCCATCGCCTGGCCGAGCGGCATGATCATCATGAAGAGCAGCAGGATGAACGTGATCAGCGTGGCGATCGTGATGGTGCCGGCCGCGACCTGGGCGCCGCCGACGCCGAGGACGGCGATGAATGCCACCTGCATCACGATGCTCGCGACGGGGACGACGAACGCGGACATCTTCGCGATGTCGAGGCCGCGCTTGTACGCCTCTGTCGCGTGGGTGTCGACCTCGCGCACCTCACGCTCGGTGGCACCGGCGGCGCGGATGGTGCGGACGGCGCCGATGCCCCGCTCGACGGCCGCGGTGAGGTCGCCGACCTTCTCCTGCGCGGCCTTCGAGGCGATGCGGATGCGGCGGCTGAGTCCGCCGACGACGACGATCGCGACGATGACGATCGCGACGGTGATGCCGAGGAGCAGCGGGTCGATGATCGCCATCGCGATGATCGCGCCGAGGAAGGTGAGGATGCCGCCGATCGACTCGATCAGCCCCTGCGTGAGGACCGCTCGGAGGAGCGTCGTGTCGCTGCCGACCCGGGACACGAGGTCACCGGTGCGACGCGTGTCGAACTCGGAGATCGGCAGGTTGAGGATCCGCGCGATGAGCTTGCGGCGCGTCGAGAGCACCACGCCCTCACCCGCACGCTGGAGCAGGAAGTGCTGCACGCCGTTGAGGACACCCGACACGATCACCAGGACCACGAGCGCCCACACGAGCATGCTCAGCGTGTTGCCGTGCTGCACGGCCGTGACCACCTGGTTCACGAGGAGCGGCTGCGCCAGGGACGCGCCCGCGCCGAGGATGCTCAGCACGATGATGACGACCATCGCGGGCTTGTTCTCGAACAGGTAGGACAGCAGGCGGCCGAAGGTGGCGCGGGGTCCGTCGGTCTTCTTCGGGCGGGCGAAGGGGGAGCTCATCGTGTCCTAGTTTCTGCCGTACTTCTTGTGCACTGCCTGTCGGCTGACACCGAGGAGCGTCGCGATCTCCTGCCACGAGGCGCCGGCGTTCCGGGCGCGGCGGGCGGCGAGTTCCTCGGTCCGGTCGAGTTCACGACGCAGTTCGCGCACGCTGGCCAGCGCGGAGAACGGGTCGTCTCCTGCCGCCCCTGCTGCGAGGTTCGTGATCGTCGGCCGGTCCATGCGTGTCAACCTACATTGACGCGCCGACGTCTGTCAACCTGAGTTGACGCGCAGGGTGGGCGCGGGCGCGGGCGCGGCGCGGGCGCGGTGCGGGCGCGGTGCGGACGGGTTCGCGGGCGCTTTCCGACACGGCAGAAGTCGATCGACTTCTGCGGTGTCGAATCATGCGGAAGCAGCGTCTGCGTGCGCATGGTCCGACACGACGGGAGTCGATCGACTGGTGCGGTGTCGCAAGAGTGGCGCGGACGCGGGCGCGGGCGCGGGGATGGGCAGCGCGGGCGCGGGGACGGCGCGGGCGCGGGGACGGGGCGGGGCGGGCGCGGCGCGGGCGGCGGTGGCGGGAGGTGCCGACTCGGAACGACAGCACCGTTGTCGTACGACAGCGCCTCTGTCGGTGCGGGGACCGCGCAACAGACCGCCCGAGCAACGGACGACAGCACCGTTGTCGTACGACAGCGACGTTGTCGTTTCGAGTCGGGACGGAACGCGGGCGGGCGGGTAGGCAGGCGGGCACGCGGGCAGGCCGCGGCAGGCCGGCCGGCGGGCGGACGGACGGGAGGCCCGGTGCCAGCTGGCACCGGGCCTCCCGTCCGCGGGTGGGCGCGACTACGGCGCGAGGCTGCCGGACGTGTGCACGTGGCCGTCCGACGCGCCGGCGTCGGCGGGGACCCCGGCGTGTGCGGCCCCGGTGTCGCCGAAGTCGCTGCCGCGGGTCTCGCGGATGAAGAGCAGCGCGACGAGGGTGACGACCGCCGCGATGGTGAGGTAGAGCCCGACGAGGAAGATGTTCCCGTCCGGCTTCCACAGCGCCAGGGCGATCGTCGGCGCGAGCGATGCACCGAGGATCGACGCGACGTTGTACGCGATCGCCGAACCGGTGTAGCGGACGTTCGTCGGGAACAGCTCGGGGAGCAGGGCGCCCATCGGACCGAACGTCAGGCCCATCAGCGAGAGCCCCACGATGAGGAACGTCACGACGGTGATCGGTCCGGTGGAGGCGGCGAACCAGAACTGGAACGTCAGGCCGAACAGCGCGATGCCGATCGTGGTCGGGATGAGGGTCTTCCGGCGGCCGAACTTGTCGGCCAGGATGCCGGCGATCGGCGTGAAGATGCCGAAGAACACGACGCCGATCATGAGCAGCGTCAGGAACTCACCGCGGGAGTAGCCGAGCCCGACCTTGGGGACGAGTGCCGACGCGGTGGAGCCGGTGGTGCCGTAGGACAGCGTGAACGTGGTCATGAAGTAGAAGAGCACGTAGGTGGCGACCATGCCGAAGGTGCCGACGATGAGCGCCTTCCACGAGGTGCGGAACACGCGGCCGAGCGGGACCTTCGCGACGGTGCCGGACTCCTGGACGCCACGGAACACCGTCGACTCGACGAGCCGGAAGCGCACGTAGAGGCCGACGAGCACGAGCACGGCGGAGAGCAGGAACGGCAGGCGCCAGCCCCAGGCCTGGAACTCGGGGTTCGGGCTGCCGTCGGCGCCGGCGGGCATCGCGGCGTTGATCGCGATGAACAGGCCGTTGGCGAGGAGGAAGCCGATCGGGGCGCCGAGCTGCGGCATCGACCCGAAGACGCCGCGCTTGCCCTTCGGCGCGTTCTCCGTCGCGAGGAGCGCCGCGCCGGACCACTCGCCGCCGAGGCCGACACCCTGGGCGAAGCGCATCACGGCGAGGAGGACCGGGGCCCAGATGCCGATCGAGTCGAACGTCGGCAGGCAGCCGATGAGGAACGTGGCGGTGCCCATCACGAGCAGCGACGCGACGAGGGTGGTCTTGCGACCGATGCGGTCACCGAAGTGGCCGAAGATGACCGACCCGACGGGACGGGCGAAGAACGCGAGCGCGAACGTCACGAACGACGACAGCTGCGATGCGGTGGGGTCCTCGTTCGGGAAGAAGAGCGTCGGGAAGACGAGGACCGCGGCCGTCGCGTAGACGTAGAAGTCGTAGAACTCGATCGAGGTGCCGATGAGGCTCGCGACGACGACGCGGGAGCGCGGGTTCGTCTTCGGGGCGGGGGCGTGCGCTGAGGCGGGTGCTGCCGGTGAGGCGGACATGAGGCGGGGAGGACTCCGAACAGTGCGTCGTCGGACGACGCGAGCGGTACCGAACTGCGGACACCGATTCGGTTCGCGGGGTGGCGCGACGGGTCGATCGGGTGCGTTCGGCTGGTGGTGGACCGCTTGTGACGGGAGGTCAACAGTGTACGACGGATGTCGCGAACCTGCGAATCAGTTGTGTGCGCCCGCTTCGAGGTGTGCCGGCAGCGTGTGGCCCATCCGGTCGCGCTTGGTGTCCAGGTACCCGGCGTTCTGCGCGGAGATGCCGACGACGAGCGGGACGAGGGCGTCCACGACGATGCCGTGCTCCTCGAGCTGCCGACGCTTCTCCGGGTTGTTGGAGAGCAGCCGGACCCGCCCGATGCCGATGTCGGCGAGGATGCCGGCTGCGCCGCCGTACGCACGCGAGTCGGCGGGGAGCCCGAGCGCGAGGTTGGCGTCGAGGGTGTCGAGCCCGTCTTCCTGCAGGCGGTAGGCCTTGAGCTTGTTGATCAGGCCGATGCCCCGGCCTTCCTGCCCGCGGAGGTAGACGACGACCCCGCCCTCGGTCGCGATGGTGTCGAGCGCGGCGTCGAGCTGCGGGCCGCACTCGCACTTCAGCGACCCGAACGCTTCTCCGGTGAGGCACTCCGAGTGCACGCGCACGAGCGCACCGTCGGTGGGCGCGGACCCGTCGGGCAGCGCGCCGATGATGGCGACGTGCTCCGCCCCGGTCACGAGGTCCCGGTAGGCGCGCATCTCGAACGTGCCGTGGGTGGTCGGCACGTTCGTGGACACCTCGAACTGGACCGGACTGCCCGGGGTGGGGGAGGTCAGCGCGTCGGTCATGGGGTACTCCGGTCGTTACGGGCCCCGTCGTCAGCGTGCTCGCCGTGACGTCGAGCGGGGTCGGCGTGGACGGGTCGTGCGCGCACCAGCAGGTCAGGGCCGAGGCTGGTGGTCGATAGTACGTCCAACCGCCGACGCTCGTTCATGCTTCCCACGCCGATGTCACCGAGCGCAACACGGGGGCCGCCGAGGAGCACGGGTGCGACGTAGACGAGGACCTCGTCGACGAGTCCGGCGGCGATGAAGGCCGAGGCGACCGTCGGGCCGCCCTCGACGAAGACGGTCCGGATGCCCTGCTCGCCGAGCGCCCGGAGCGCGGCGTGGAGGTCGTGTCCCGGGAGCTGGAGGAAACCGCGCGGGTGCCGGCGGACCGCGGCGTCGGCGGGCACCGGGCGGTCGCCGAGCACGACGGCGAGCGGCTGGTCGGCGAGCAGCTCGCCGGCGTCGCCGCGTGCGGTGAGCGAGGCGTCGTCGGCGAGCACGGTCCCGGTCCCGACGACGATCGCGTCGTGGGCGGCACGCTGTTCGTGCACGTGCTGGCGAGCGGCGGCCCCGGTGATCCACTTGCTCGAACCGTCGGCCGCGGCGGCGCGGCCGTCCAGGCTCGAGGCCCACTTGACGGTGACCCACGGACGCCCATGGCGGACCGAGGTGAGCCAGCGTTCGAGGAACGCGGCCGCCTGGTCCGCGAGGACACCAGAGACGACGTCGACCCCGGCGGCGCGCAGCCGGTCGGCGCCCCCGTGCACGGCCGGGCCCGGGTCGTCGATCGCGTAGACGACCCGACCGACGCCGGCCTCGATGAGGGCGACCGAGCAGGGGCGGGTGCGTCCGGTGTGGTTGCACGGTTCGAGGGTCACGACGACGGTCGCGCCGCGGAGCTCCTCGGGGGCGACCTTCGCCATCGCGTCGACCTCGGCGTGCGGGGTCCCCGCGCCCTTGTGCCAGCCCTCGGCGAGGGTCTCGCCGTCGGGGGAGAGGACGACGGCGCCGACGCGCGCGTGGTCACCGAGCACGGGACCGAGCGCCGCGAGCTCGAGGCCGCGTCGCATCGCCCGCACTTCAGCGGCCGAGGCGCCAGAAGCGCCCGAAGCGCCAGAATCGCCCGAAGCGGCCGCGGATGCGGAGCTCATGCGAGACCCCCACCCGCGGCGTACGACTCCGCCGGCCACGGCAGGTCGGACGCCGGGGCGCCGTCGGCACGCCGGAGCCCCTTCCACGCCGTCGCCGGGGAGCCGTCCCGGTTCGGGATGTTGGCGTCCCCGGTGCCGGTGTACGCGAACCCCGCCCGCCGTGCGACGTTCGCCGACGCGGCGTTCCCCACGTAGCACTCCCAGTACACGTCGGGAGCACCTTGCGCGAACGCCCAGTCCACGACGAGCGACACCGCATCGTGCACGAGCCCCTGCCCGCGGGCGGACGGCGCGAGCCAGAAGCCGATGTCCCGCCGCTCGGTGCGGTACGACACGACCCCTTCGAGCCAGGTGGACCCGTGGCGACGGATCGCCCACGTGTACTCCCGGTCGGACGCCCACCCCGGCCCGACGAGCGCATCGACGAACGCGTTGGCGTCCTGCGGACGGTACGGCGTCGGGATGGTCGTCCAGCGGATGACGTCCGGGTCCTGGCACCCGTCGGTGATCGCCACGGTGTCGGCGCGCGTCGGGACGTCCAGGCGGACCCGGTCGGAGGTGAGCGTGACGGGCAGCACGGTCAGCGCCGGGGACGCGGCACGAAGCCGATGCGGTCGTAGACGCGGGCGAGCGTGTCCTCCGCGATCGCCGACGCCCGGTCGGCCCCGACGGCGAGCAGCCGGTCGAGTTCGGCCGGGTCGTCGAGCAGTTCGAGCGTGCGGGTGCGGACCGGCTCGAGCTCGGCGACGACGGCGTCGGCCACCTCGCCCTTGAGGTCGCCGTAGCCCTTGCCCGCGAACGAGGCCTCGAGAGTGGCGACGGGCGTCCGGGTGAACGCGGACAGGATCGAGAGCAGGTTCGTGACGCCGGGCTTCTCCGCGCGGTCGGCGCGGATCTCCCGCTCGGTGTCGGTCACCGCGGACTTGATCTTCTTCGTGGTGCGCTTGGGCTCGTCGAGCAGCAGCACGAGCCCCGAGTCGGACGCGGCCGACTTGCTCATCTTGCTGGTCGGGTCCTGCAGGTCGTAGATGCGCGCGGTGTCGCTGAGGATCCGGGCGTCGGGGACCACGAACGTGTCGCCGAACCGGGAGTTGAAGCGGTTCGCGAGGTCACGGGTCAGCTCGACGTGCTGGCGCTGGTCGTCCCCGACGGGCACCACCTGCGCGTCGTAGAGCAGGATGTCCGCGGCCATCAGCATCGGGTAGGTGAAGAGGCCGACCGAGGCGGACTCCGCACCCTGCCGCGCCGACTTGTCCTTGAACTGGGTCATCCGGCTCGCCTCGCCGAAGCCGGTGATGGTGTTGAGCACCCAGGCGAGCTGCGCGTGCGCCGGCACGTGCGACTGGACGAACAGCGTCGACTTGGTCGGGTCGATCCCCGCCGCGATGTACTGCGCCGCGGTGCGCCGGGTGTTCTCGCGGAGCGCTTCCGGGTCCTGCGGGGAGGTGATGGCGTGCATGTCGACGACGCAGTAGATCGCGTCGTGCTCGTCCTGCAGGTCCCTCCACTGCATGAGGGCGCCGATGTAGTTGCCGAGGTGGAGGGATCCGGCGGAGGGCTGGATGCCCGAGAAGATGCGGGGCTTGGTCATGAGGTGGTCCTGAACTGCTGGAGGAGACGTGTGGGGAGGGTCAGAGCTCGTAGTCGACGACCACGGGGGCGTGGTCGGACCATCGCTGGTCGTACGCCGCTGCGCGGTCGACCGTGTACGAGCTCACCTTCGCGGCGAGGTCGGGCGTGGCCATCTGGTAGTCGATGCGCCAGCCGGTGTCGTTGTCGAAGGCCTGGCCGCGCCAGGACCACCACGTGTACGGGCCGTCCACGTCGCCCGCCTGCGCACGGCCGACGTCGACCCAGCCGAGGCCCGGGCCCGTCGAACCGTCAGCACCGCTCACCGGCTCGCCGTCCGCCCCGAAGAAGCGGCTGAAGTACGCGCGCTCCTGCGGCAGGAAGCCGGCACGCTTGACGTTGCCCTTCCAGTTCTTGATGTCGCGTTCGTCGTGGCCGACGTTGAGGTCACCGACGACGACCGCGAGCGGGTTGTGCGCACGGACCTTCGGCAGGCGTTCCGTCATGGCGTCGAGGAACTTCCACTTCTCGTCCTGCTTCTCGGTGCCGACCTCGCCCGAGTGCACGTACGTGGAGACGACGGTCACCAGGGTGCCGCCGATCTCGTAGTCCGCTTCGAGCCAGCGGCCGGCGGAGTCGAACTCCGTCGGACCGAGCTCGACGCGGTGGATGTGCGCCTTGTGCTTCGAGGCGATCGCGACGCCCGCGCGGCCCTTCGCCGTGGCGGGGTCGTGCACGACGTCCCACTCGTCGCCGAGGAGCGCGGTGATGTCGTCCGTCGACGCACGGACTTCCTGCAGGGCCAGGACGTCGACGTCGCGCGTGGCCAGCCAGTCGCCCATGCCCTTGCGGAAGGCGGCACGGATGCCGTTCACGTTCACGGATGCGAGGCGCAGGCGAGTCATGCAGAACACCCTATCGGCGGGTGCCGACAGGCCCCGACCCGGCCGGGCGCGGCCCGGGACCAGACCGGGCGCGGCCGTCGACACGGCCACGGAACGGACGGGAGGCCCGGTGCCAGCCGGCACCGGGCCTCCCGTCCGGTCGTGGTCGCGACCGGTGCGCTCAGGCCGCGTCGTGGTCGCGACCGGTGCGCTCAGGCCGCGTCGTGGTCGCGACCGGTGCGCTCAGGCCGCGTCGTGGTCCGTCTTCAGGAAGTCGACCAGGCTGTCCGCCGTGGTCTCGGCGTCGTCGCCGGAGACGGTCAGCGTCACCTCGTCGCCGTTCTCGACGCCCAGGCCGAGGAGCCCGAGGATGCTGCCGGCGTTCGCCGACTTGTCGCCCTTGGCGATCGTGACCTGGTGGCCGGACGCGGTGACGGTCTGGACGAACAGCGACGCCGGACGGGCGTGCAGACCGGATCCGCTGGCGACGGTGACGGTGCGGGTGGCTTCGGACATCGATGAACTCCTTCGATGGGGTGGTTGGCTCATGGTAGCGAGCGGGTGGTCACGGGGACCGGGACGGTCAGGGTCGGCCGGGCCAGAAGACCTCGGTGCCGGCCGCTTCGACCTCGCGGACGAGGTCCAGGTTGACCGCCGGATCGGTGATGATCGTGTCGATCGCGGCGAGCGGTGCGACGCGGCCGAACTCCTCGCGGCCGAACTTCGTGTGGTCGGCGAGCAGGATGCTCCGGCGCGCGGCCTTGATCATCGCGGACTTCACGGCGGCCTCGGCCATGTTGTGCGTCGTCAGGCCGCGCTCGGGCGTGATGCCGTTGATGCTGATGAAGGCGACGTCGACGCTGACCATGCCGATCAGCTGGTGCGTCCACGTGCCGACGCCGGCGAGCGAGTCGCTCCGGATGTTGCCGCCGAGCAGGTGCAGGTCGATGCCCGGGCGGTTCGCGACGGCCATCGCGACCGGGAGCGAGTGGGTGACCACGGTGAGGCCACGGTCCGGCGGGAGCATCTCGGCGAGGCAGATCGTGGACGTGCCGGCGTCGATCATGATCGAGCCGTTCTCCGGCAGTTCCTCGAGCGCGGCCTCGGCGATCACCATCTTCTCGGCCTGGTTGATCCCGCCGCGGTCGCCGACGCCCGGGTGCAGCGTGATCCGCTCGACCGGGATGGCGCCGCCGTGGGCGCGACGGACGAGTCCGCGACGCTCGAGCGAGGTGAGGTCGCGGCGGATCGTCTCCGGGGTGACCTCGAGGAGCTCGGCGAGGTCCTTGACGTCGACCCGGCCGGCGGCGCGCGCCTGCTCGACGATGCGCTGGTGGCGCTCTGGTGCGTACATCGGACCTCGGTGTCTCGGAGGGGTGTCGTGTGGGGTGCTGTCCGCAGGTGTACTCGGAACCGAACGGACATGGACGGAGGAGAACCGGTCGGTCGACGCCCGAAGTGGGGGCCGGTCAGACGAAAACGGGCATCCGTTCGTGCATTTTTATCCCCGGATGTGTTTGTTTGTCAACGCGGATCGATGTAGTGTGCTGCTCAGCCGCACGGACGTGGTCCGTTTCGTGTCGCATCTGCACCGAACCGAACCACCCCACCGCAAGCGCGCGTGAGATGAAGGAGTCTCGAATGTCCGAACTGCTCGGAACCGGCGTCGGCCGCGGCGTCGCCCACGGCCCCGTGCTCCGGATGGCGGACCCGCTCGGCGAACCGTCGACCGCGGCGCTCGAAGGCTCGGCGGACGACGCGAAGCAGGCGGTGCACGCCGCGCTCGCCGCGGTGGCAGAGGACCTCAACAAGCGCGGACAGCTCGCCGGCGGTGACGCCCAGGCCGTGCTCGAAGCGCAGGCGCTGATGGCGCAGGACCCGACGCTCCTCGACGACGTGCACGCACGCATCGACGGCGGCACCAACGCCGAGCGTGCCGTGTACGAAGCGTTCGCCCAGTTCCGCGACCTGCTCGTCTCGATGGGCGGCTACATGGGGGAGCGCGCGGCGGACCTCGACGACGTCGCCCAGCGCATCATCGCGAAGCTCCGCGGCGTCCACGCACCCGGCGTCCCCGAGTCGGACACCCCCTTCGTGCTCGTCGCCCGCGACCTCGCGCCGGCCGACACCGCACTCCTCGACCTCGACAAGGTCCTCGCCCTCGTCACCCGTGACGGCGGCCCGACCTCGCACACCGCGATCCTCGCCCGTGCCAAGGGCATCACCGCGATCGTCGGTGTCACCGGTGCCGACGACCTCACCGACGGCGTCGCCGTCGTGGTGGACGCCGCAGCGGGCACCGTCGTCACCGACCCGTCCGCATCGCTCGTCGCGGACGTCGAACAGCGCATCGCCGACCGCCTCGCCGCAGCCGCCGCACCGCTCACCGCCGGTGCCCTCGCGGACGGCCACGTCGTGCCGCTCCTGGCGAACCTCGGCAGCCCGGCCGACGCCGGCGGCGCCGTCGCTCTCGGTGCGGAGGGCGTGGGGCTCTTCCGCACCGAGTTCCTCTTCCTCGACTCCCCGAAGGCCCCGACGGTGGACGAGCAGCAGGAGTCCTACCGGCAGCTCCTCGCCGCGTTCCCGGGCAGGAAGGTCGTCGTCCGCGCGCTCGACGCCGGTGCCGACAAGCCGCTGCCCTTCCTCACCGACAAGGACGAGGAGAACCCGGCGCTCGGTCGCCGCGGACTCCGCGCCCTGCGGAACCACCCCGAGGTGCTCCGCGACCAGCTGACGGCGCTCGCCCGGGCGGACGCCGAGACCGAGGCGGACCTCTGGGTGATGGCCCCGATGGTCGCCGACGCCGAGGAGACCGAGTACTTCGTCGACCTCGCGCGGGAGCTCGGGATCCGGACCGCCGGCGTGATGGCCGAGGTCCCCTCCCTCGCGCTGATGGCCGAGCAGGTGTTCCAGTCCGCCGACTTCGTGTCCATCGGCACGAACGACCTGACCCAGTACACGATGGCCGCCGACCGCATGCTCGGCACCGTCGCGTCGTACCAGGACCCGTGGCACCCGGCCGTCCTGCGCCTCGTCGCGCAGCTCGGCAGCGCCGGTGCCGACGCCGGCAAGCCCGTCGGGATCTGCGGTGAGGCCGCGGCCGACCCGCTCCTCGCGGTCGTGCTCGTCGGCCTCGGCGCCACCACCCTCTCCATGACCCCCGCGGCCCTCGCCGACGTGCGTGCCGAACTCGGCAAGCACACCCTCGAAGAAGCCCGCGAGATGGCCCGGGCGGCACTCGCCGCGTCCACGGCGGCGGCCGCCAAGTCCGCCGCCGCGGCCGCGCACGCCGCCTAGGCCCCCTGCTCCACAACCCGTCCCCTCCACGCAGCAGCACCACCACACAGAAAGTCACCGCACATGACAACGTCGTCCGTTGCAGCGCCCGACGCCCCCGCCAAGTCGCGGGGTGGCGCACGCGTCGCCGTTCAGAAGTTCGGCACGTTCCTCTCCGGCATGGTCATGCCCAACATCGCGATCTTCATCGCGTGGGGCATCATCACCGCCTTCTTCATCGAGACCGGGTGGACGCCTGTCGGCATCCTCGGCGGCTTCGGTGAGACGGGCGGCGTCGCGAACGTCGGCCTCGTCGGCCCGATCCTGACCTACCTCATCCCGCTCGCGATCGCGATCCAGGGTGGCCGGATGGTCTACGAGACCCGCGGCGCCGTCGTCGGGTCGATCATGACCATGGGTGTCATCATCGGCGCCTCGGGCACCACGATGATCCTCGGCGCGATGATCTGCGGGCCGCTCGGCGCGTACCTCATCAAGCAGATCGACCGCATCTGGGACGGCAAGATCAAGCCCGGCTTCGAGATGCTCGTGAACAACTACGCGGCCGGCATCCTCGGCTTCGTGCTCGCGATGATCGGGTTCTTCTGGCTCGCGCCGCTGTTCAAGCTCATCGCCGAGGGCCTCGGCGACGCGGTGAACTTCCTCGTGCAGCACTCGCTCCTGCCCCTCGCCAGCGTCATCATCGAGCCGGCGAAGGTCTTCTTCCTCAACAACGCGATCAACCACGGCGTGCTCGACCAGCTCGGTGCGCAGCAGGTCCAGGAGTCCGGCAAGTCGATCCTGTTCCTGCTCGAGGCGAACCCCGGCCCGGGTCTCGGCATCCTCCTCGCCTTCACCTTCTTCGGTGTCGGCATCGCCCGCTCGACCGCTCCCGGCGCGATCATCATCCAGTTCCTCGGCGGCATCCACGAGATCTACTTCCCGTACGTGCTGCAGAAGCCGATCCTCTTCATCGCCGTCATCCTCGGTGGTGCGACCGGTGTCGCGACGAACGTCGCGTTCCACTCCGGCCTCGTCGCCCCGGCTTCCCCCGGTTCGATCTTCGCGGTGCTCGGTGCGACGGCGAAGGACAGCTTCGTCGGCGTCATCCTGTCCGTGATCTTCTCGGCGGCCGTCTCCTTCGCGGTGGCGTCCTTCTTCCTCATCGCGACCCGCAAGCGCGACCTGGCGACCGGTGGCGGCGACATGACCGCCGCGTTCGACAAGATGCAGGCCACCAAGGGCCGCGACGCCAACGCCGCGACCGCCGGCCTGTTCGGCAACAACAGCCCCGCCAACGAGCAGGAGTCCGAGGCCGCCCTGGGCGGTGTCGGCGCCGGCACCGCGACGACGACCCGCGTGGAGAACGTCGTGTTCGCCTGCGACGCGGGCATGGGCTCGAGCGCCATGGGTGCGAGCGTCCTCCGCAACAAGATCAAGAAGGCCGGCATCGAGGGCGTCACCGTCGTCAACAAGGCCATCGCGAACCTGTCGGGTGACGAGGACCTCATCATCACGCAGGAAGAACTGACGGACCGCGCCAAGCAGAAGAACCCGAACGCACAGCACGTGTCGGTCGGCAACTTCATGAACGCGCCGCAGTACGACCAGGTCGTCGACCAGCTCAAGAACCAGTAACGAAGTGCAGTATCGGAGGGGGCGGGCGAAGGCCCGCCCCCTCCACCACGTCCACGAACCAAGGAGAACACCGATGCCCGTCCTGCAGGAGAGCCAGATCCGGATCCACACCGAGGACACCGCGCCGACCAAGTCGGAAGCGATGAAGGAGGCCGCCGAGATCCTCGAGGCAGCAGGCGCGGTCACCGGCGAGTACTACCCGGCGATGCTCGAGCGTGAGAAGAGCGTCTCGACGTACATGGGCAACTTCCTCGCCATCCCGCACGGCACGAACGACGCCAAGGACGCGATCAAGTCCTCGGCGCTGTCGTTCATCCGGTACGCGTCGCCGATCGACTGGGACGGCAACGAGGTGCGCTTCGTCGTCGGCATCGCCGGCGTGAACAACGAGCACCTCGACATCCTCTCGAAGATCGCGATCGTGTTCTCCGACGAGGACGAGGTCCAGAAGCTCACCGACGCCCCCGACACCGCCGCGATCCTGGCGATCCTCGGCGAGGTCAACGAGTGACCTCCATCGACCACCGCACCGCCGTCCACTTCGGCGCGGGCAACATCGGCCGCGGCTTCGTCGGACTGCTCCTGCACGAGGCGGGCTACGAGGTCGTCTTCGCGGACGTCGCGGCGCCCCTCATCGACGCGCTGGCCGCTGCCGACTCGTACACCGTGCACGAGGTCGGTGCCGGCGCGCAGGACCACGTGGTCTCGAACTTCCGCGCCCTGAACAGTGCGCAGGACGAGCCGGCCGTCGTCGCCGAGATCGCCGCCGCCGACATCGTCACGTGCGCCGTCGGACCGAACGTCCTGAAGTTCATCGCCCCGGTGATCGCCGCAGCGCTCCAGCAGCGGGACGCCGACGCGGCCCCGATCGCCGTGATGGCGTGCGAGAACGCGCTGAACGCGACGGACCGCCTCCGCGAGTTCATCGTCGACGCGCTGCCCGCCGACGTCCGTGACGCCGCGCTCGCCAAGGCCGTCTTCGCGAACACCGCCGTTGACCGCATCGTCCCGGCCCAGCCCGAGGGCGCCGGCCTCGACGTCACCGTCGAGACCTACTTCGAGTGGGCGATCGACCGCACCCCGTTCGGCGGGACCGAGCCGGAGCTCCCCGGCGCGCACTACGTCGACGGGCTCGCCGCGTCCATCGAGCGCAAGCTCTTCACGGTGAACACCGGGCACGCCACCGTCGCGTACCACGGCTTCGTCGCCGGGGCTGAGAAGATCTCCGACGCCATCGCGATCCCCGCGGTCCGGTCCGAGCTCGAGTCCGTGCTCGCCGAGACGAGCGACCTGCTGATCCGTCGGCACGAGCTCGACCCCGAGGTGCACCGCGCCTACGTCCAGGCGATCATCGCCCGGTTCGAGAACGTGCACCTCCCGGACACCGTCACGCGCGTCGGCCGGCAGCCGCTCCGCAAGCTCTCCCGCGACGAGCGCTTCGTCTCGCCCGCTGCCGCCCTCGCCGAGGACGGCACCGAGCCGATCGCGCTCCTCGACGCGATGGGCGCGGCGCTCCGCTTCGACGTCGCGGACGACGAGCAGAGCGTCGAGCTGCAGGCGCTGCTCGGCTCCGACAAGTCCGACGCGGACGTCGTGACCGAGATCACCGGTCTGGGTGCGGAGCACCCGCTGCACGCGGCGTTCGCCGAGCGGGTGCGTTCCGCGCGCTCGTAGCGTCCACCCCTCCGGACGGGAGGCCCGGTGCCAGCTGGCACCGGGCCTCCCGTCCGTCGTGGTGGTGGCGTCCACCGCCACGAGACGCCGCTCGCCACGCGAGACGCCGCGGTCTTCGGCGGCGTCTCACACAGGCTGCGGCGTCTCGCGCACGCTGCCGGCGCTACCAGCCCAGGAGCGTCAGGAGGTCGCGGACCGCCGCCGTCGTGGCCGGGGCGAGCCGCTGCGCGGACACCCGGCCCGGGCGCGCGAGGTGCTCGTCGCGACGCAGGACCACGACGGACGCACCGGCGTCGCGGAGGACCCGGTCGTCGACGCCGGCGGCACGGGGAGCACGGTCGACGACCACGGCCACGGGCTGCGACGCCGGTGACCCCGCGGCGGCGAGTGCCTCGAGGCCGGCCTCGATGCCGTCCGGCGTGGCCGCCATCACCACGACGACCGCGTTCTCGGACGGTGCGGCGAGTGCGGCTGCCGCGGCGGGGTGCACCCCGATGTCGTGGACGCCGTGCCGCGACGTCGCCTGGTCGAGCGTCGCGATCCGGGCCGCGAGGTCGCCGGTGGCGTGGTCGCTCGCCTGCACCACGGCGCCGATCCGACCACCGATCGCGTCGACGAGGAGCGCCGCGACCGTGGTGGTGCCGACCCCGCCGGCGGCACCGGTGACGATCATCGTGCGGGACCGGGCCGCCGCGGCGCGCCGGGAGCCGGGCATCGGGGGCAGGGGCGCGGAGGTCGGGGGCAGGTCGCTCACGAGCCGTCCTCCACGACGCAGCGGCCGCCGATCGCGTCGGCGAAGGCGCGTGCCACCCGGACACCGACGTCGCCGGCGGGGCCCCACGGCGCCCACGCTTCGGTCCACCACACCGGGTCGTCGGTGGTCGCGGGGAGGAGCCGGGCGGGTTCGCCTGGGGCCTCGAGCAGCTCCGGGAGCGCGATGCTCAGCACGGCGGTGCCGGACCGGTCGACGATCTCGGTCACCGCGGCGCCGTCGAGGGTGCGCAGTCGCAGGTCGGGGGCGATGTCGGCACCGGCCACGACGAACGCCGCCAGGTCGGGTGCCGCGTTCGAGACGATCACGAGGTCACGGGGCATCGGTGCCGCCTCTCTGGTCGGCCGTCGGGAAGTGCGCCACCTGGATGATGCGCGGCGCGGTGCCACGGCGGACCAGACGGCCGCGGCCGGCGGGGAACTGCTCGGCGTACACCTTCGGGTAGATCTGGCCCTCCGAGCGTTCGCCGCTCATCACGAGCCCTGTCGCGCCGGCGTCCCGGACGGACTGCAGGACGGTGTCGTACATCGCACGTGCGGCGCCGGCCACCGGGCGGGTGAGCACCACGTGCAGCCCGAGGTCCCTGGCCGAGGGCAGGTAGGGCAGCAGCGGGGAGAGCGGGTCGGTGCCCGCGGACGCGACGATGTCGTAGTCGTCCACGAGCACGACGATCCGCGGACGTGGGCCGGTGGTGGTGCCGGCCGCGCGGGCCTCGAGCTCGCCGGCGATCGCCGTCGCGAGGGCCCGGGCGTCCCGACCGTTCGCGGCGTGGCCGCCGAGGTACTCGTCCGGGGTCCCGGCCGCAGCGCCGCCGCGCACGTCCATGAACGCCAGGACGAGTTCGTCCGGTGTCGCGCGGTCCATGAACCCCGCGGCGAGACCACGGAGGAGCGCCGTCTTGCCGCTGGCGGTGTCACCGAAGACGAGCAGGTGCTGGTCGAGCGCCGGGTCGAACGCGACGATGCCCATCGTGTCCTGCCGCAGCGCGAACGGCACGGTGTCCGGGGTGTCCAGCGGATCGGGCAGTTCGGCGGGGTCGAACGACTCGGGGAGCAGCCGGATCGGCGCTGCGGCCGGGCCCTCCCACGACGCGGCGGCACGGCGGGCGAGGGCGTCGAGCTCGTCCCCGATGTCGTCGTCGTCCACGTCGTCGAGGAGCGGGAGCGCGATCTGGGCGAACAGCTCGTCGCCGGTGAGCGCACGGCCCGGCTCGCCGGCCTTGAGCGTCGCCGCCGCCGCACGGGCGATCGTCGAGTCGGCGGGGTCGTTCAGCCGCAGCTCGAACCGCTGCCCGATGAGCGGCTGGACGGCGAGCCGCAGCTCGTTCCAGCGGGTGAGCGCGACGACGACGTGGATGCCGAAGCTGCCGCCGCGCTGCAGGAGGTCCCCGAAGGCGTCTTCGAGCTCCTCGAACTCGGTGCGCATCGCGGAGAAGCCGTCGACGAGCAGGACGACGTCCGCGGAGCCGAGCTCGGGGACGCGGCCCTCGGCGTGGCGCGCACGGAGCATCGGCAGCGAGTCGATCCCGTGCACGCGGAACACGGTCTCGCGCTGCCGGATCATCGCCTGCAGTTCCTCGATGAGCCGCAGCAGCCGGTTGCGGTCCGACCGGGTCGCGACGCCACCGACGTGCGGGAAGCCCTCGATGCGGGAGAGCCCGCCGCCGGCGAGGTCCATGCCGTAGACGCTCACCTGCCGCGGGGTCTTCGTCAGGGCGATCGACGTCGCGACCGTCCGGAGGAACGTGGTGCGACCGGAACCCGGCGCCCCGATCACGGCGGCGTGCCCACCGCCGAGCGTCAGGTCGACCTGCCAGGCCGCCTGCCGCTGCCGGACCGGGTCGTCGAGCAGCCCGAGGGGGAGCCGGAGGCCGGTCGAGTCCGCGGGCGCGTTGGCGTCGAGCACGGCGCCGAGCGCCAGGCGGGTCGGCAGCGGCGGGAGCCACACGGGCGTGGTGCTGCCCTCGCCCTCACCGAGCCGCTCGACCGCTTCGTCGACGACGCTGCGACCGACGTCGGGGGAGTCCAGGGTGGCCTCGGCCGGTGAGTCGTCCTCGACCGTGAGCGTGTTGTAGACCGGCAGCTCGAACGGCTCCGGCGTCGTCTCGACGTCGTTCGGCGACGGCGCGGCGTCCTCCACGGGACCCGACACGTAGCCGGCGCGGAAGCGCGTGTAGACGCTGGTGTCGACCTTGAGGTAGCCGTACCCGGGGACCGCCGGCAGGTGGAACGCGTCGCCGGTGTCGAGCACGACCTGGCTCTCCGCCTCGGAGAACGTGCGGAGGCCGAGCCGGTAGGACAGGTAGGTGTCGAGTCCGCGGAGCTTGCCGGCCTCGATGCGCTGGCTGGAGAGCAGCAGGTGGATGCCGATCGAGCGCCCGATGCGGCCGATGGTGAGCAGCAGGTCGACGAAGTCGGGCTCCGCGGTGAGCAGTTCGCCGAACTCGTCGATCACGAGCACCAGGTGCGGCATCGGCGGCAGCTCCGGGCGGCGCGTGCGCAGCTCGCGGTAGTGCGTGATCGACGGCGACGACCCGGCGTCACGGAGGAGCTCCTGACGGCGACGGACCTCACCCGCGATGCTCGAGCGTGCGCGCCGGGTCAGCTGCGGGTCGTCGGCGAGGTTGTCGATGAGCCCGGCGACGTGCGGCAACCGGGCGAACGGGGCGAACGCCGCGCCGCCCTTGTAGTCGACGAGGATCATCGTGAGGTCCTCGGGCGGGTGCGAGACCGCGAGCCCGAGGACGAGCGTCCGGAGCATCTCGCTCTTGCCGGAGCCGGTCGCGCCGATGCAGATGCCGTGCGGCCCCATGCCGAGCTGTGCGGACTCCTTGAGGTCGAGCAGCAGCGGCGCACCGAAGTCGTCGACGCCGATCGGCACCCGCAGGAAGTCGCGCGGCGCCCGCGGACGCCAGGTCCTGGCGGTGTCGAGCGCGGTCACGTCGTCGGTGCCGATGAGCTCGGCGATGCCGATGGCGGCCGAGGACTCGGTCCGCTCCTCGGCGTCGGCGGACAGCCGGAGCGGTGCGAGCCCGCGTGCGACGGCGGTCATCACCGTGGGCTCGACGCGGTCGCACACGGCGGACTGCACCGGTGCGGGCTCGCCCTCGGCGACGTCGCGGGCGTCGACCACGTGCAGGTCGGTCCGACCGTCCTCGGTGCTCGTCGCGGTGATGCGCACCCGCACGTCGGAGGGTTCGTGCAGGCGGTCGGACACCAGGTGCACGACGGTGGTCCGGAGGTCCTCCGGGCGGGACTCGCCCTCCGGCAGGGGCAGCGGGACCGCGACGTCACCGTGCTCGTCGGCGAAGACGACCAGGCGCGGCATGTCGCTCCGCTTGGCGGACTCGCCGGAGCGGCGCCACATCGCGGCGGTCCGGGCGCGTTCGCCGAGCTCGGCGCCGAGCACCCGGGCGAGCGCCGTGACGTCCGGAGCGACGCGGCGCGCGTGCAGCGGGCCGTCGAAGGTGCGGTCCATCCGGGTGTGCGGCAAGAGGTCGAACCACGCCCAGTCCTCGTCGCGGTCCGCGGGGAACGCGGCGGCGAGCTGGAGGTCGTCGGGGGAGTGCATCGCGGCCAGCTGGGCGGCGAGGGCGCGGGCGACGTCGAGCACGGCGGCCCGGTCGCCCACGACCGAGACGTCCCCGGCGTCGTCGAGCGCGACCGACACCGGCATCGCACGGACGGTGCCGTAGTGCTCGGCGACCTGCTCGAGCTCGACGAGCATCAGCGGGTCGAGCGGCTGGACGGGGTTCTGGTCGGCGGGCACGGTGAGGTCGAGCCACCGCACGTCGCCGGTGCCGACCCGGGCACGCAGGAAGTCCCCGTGCTGCCGTCGGCGTTCCCAGAGCCGGGCGGGGTCCCGCACCAGGCGGGTGAGGGTCTCCGGCGCGGGGTCGACGTGCTCGGCGCGTTCACGGACCTCGCGGGCGCGGTCCCGGAGGTCGCTCCGCAGCTCTTCGAGGTAGTCCAGGTAGCGCTCGCGCTGGGTGCGACGGTTGCGCACGGCGTTCCCGCGCTGGGTGAACGCCATGCCGAGCCCGCCGACGAGCGCCACGACGAAGACCAGTGCTGCGACGACCATGAGCACCGGGTTGTTCCCGCGGAGCACGACCATCATGACGACGGACGACACCGCGCCGACCACCGGCAACAGGGACTGCAGCGGCAGCCCGCCGCTCGGACCCTCGGGGAGCTGGGGCGGCGGCGCGAGCTGTTCGGCGTCGGGGCGGACGAGCGGCGTCGTGATCCGCGCCGGGCGGTGGACGATGCGGTTCACCGGGGTGCTCCCGTCGGGCGTCGGGTGGCGTCGACGGCCGCGTCGACGAGTGCGGCCGTCAGGTGGACGAGACCGGTGCGGAGCGCGGCGGACCGGACCCGGCGCGGGTCGGTCACGGCGGGGTCGTGCGGCACGGGGAGCACACGGACGTGGTCCCAGGTCTCCGCGGTGCGTGCGGCGCGCTGTCCCTCGCCGGTGACGTCGACCGGGACGACGACCACCTCGGTCCCCGTGGCGTGGGCGCGGACGGCGTCCGCGTGGGACACCGCGGCCTCGATCGCGGCACGGTCGGCGGCGCAGACGAGTGCGACGACGTGTGCGTCCTCGGCCACGGCGCCGAGGTCGACGAACGGCGACCGTCGGCCCCAGTCACCGACGACGACGTCGAAGAACCGGGCGATCGGGTCGACGGCGTCGGCCCACTCGTCGGGCGAGGCCGCCCGGTCGGGGAACGCCCCACGCTCGGGCGAGGCTGCCCGGTCGGGGAAGGCTCCGTGACCCGGCCCCACGCCGCCGACCCGCAGCACGTGCAGTCCGGACGGCGCGAGCGCCAGCCCGTCGGTGGCCTCCCACGACGCACGGGCCCCGGCCCGGAGCGCGGACGGCGGCGTCGCGCCCTCGAGCGGTGTCCCCGCGTACCGGGCGAGCGACCGGTTGCCGGCGGCGCCGTCGACCCCGAGCACCCGCCCGGGACGCCGCCGCGCGAGCACCGTGGCGACGGCGGCCGCGGTCGCCGAGCACCCCGTCCCGCCGGCGAGCGAGGTGAACGCGATCCGGCGGCTGGTGGGCACGCCCTGCCGGATGGCCCGGTGCGCGTCGTCGAGTTCGCGGGCGCCCCCGGCGGTGCTGCCGAAGAACGCCCGGACGAGTGCGGGGCCGGCGTCGCGGAGGTCGACCATGCTCAGAACGTCTCCAGGAGTGCGGCGAACAGCCCGAAGGTCCCGAGCAGCAGCGGGAGCGCCACCACGACGGCGATCGTCTCGAGCGCGTTGCCGATGGAGCGGAGCCGTGCGCGCTGGTGTGCGGCGGGCCGGATGCCGGCGAGGAGCGCGGCCACGACGGCCAGCCCCGCGAGCACCAGCACGACGATCGTCGGGGACGCCGTCGCGTGGTCGAGGAGCCCCACGACCGCGGCGACGGTGACCGCGGACCACAGCAGCACACCCTGCAGCGCGAGCGGGAACGCCCGGGTGCGGAGCGCGGTCACGACGACCGTGACGACACCGAGCGCGATCGCCCACGGGTCCTCGGCGCCGAGGAGTGCGGCACCCGCCATCGCGAGCGGTGCGGCGACGGCGGCGGTCACCCAGTCGAGCGAGCGGTAGGCGTCGTCGAGCGCGGAGACGACGCGCGGGCGACCGACGAGCCCGCCGGCGCCGACCTGGTCGTCGAGCCCGGTGAGCCCGGCGGAGGACATCGCGGCGGACGGCAGCAGGCCGCAGGCGACGAGGGAGGCCACGGCGACGACGCCCCAGCCGGCCGCGGGCACGGCCGGGGTGAGCCACGTGAGGACACCGACGGCGGGGAGGACCACGCCGACGACCGCGGCGAGCCCGACGGTGCGCATCCGCTGTCCGATCCCGAGGCCGATGCCGAGCGCGATCCACGCCCAGATGACGACGAACGCGGCGAGCATCGCCGCGCCGTCGGCGGCGCGGGCCATCAGCGGCGCACCGGCGAGGCCGACGGGCAGCGCCATGCCCGCGGACGCTGCGGTCAGGACGATCCCCGTCCACCGGGCACCGGCACGCCCGGCGACGACGGCCGCGAGCGCGAGGACGAGCGCGGCGCCGAGGACGACCGCGGGCAGGACGACGGGCGACGGGGCCTGGTCCTGTGCCGCACGCAGCACCCATCGCGCGCTCAGCGCGATGACCGCCAGCGACCCCAGGAGACTCGATGCCGTGCCGACGGCGGCCGCGGCGACGGACTGCCGTGCGGCGTCGCCCCAGGTGTCGTCCCGGCGGCCGAGCGACTCCGCGACCACGTCGGTGACGTCGCTCACCTCGGGTGGCGGCGGTGCGTCGGCGCGACGGACCAGGTGCAGGACCTCACCGTCGGCCACCGACTGGTCGGATGCGCCGGCGCCGAGCGAGAGTTCCTCGCCGGTGATGCGCACCAGGGTGACCGGGTGCGCGCTGTCCGCCACCGGCTCGTCGAGGATGTCGACGAACCGGGGGAGCAGCCCCGCGAAGGGCTCGTCGGACGCGACGACGACGTCGGCACGGCGAGCGGCCCCGACCACGGTCACTCGGGTGAAGTCGGTCACGGTGCCTCCGGGGCGTCGGTGCTGGTCGGGTCGGTGCTGGTCGAGCCGGTGCTGGTCGACGTCGACGGGGCGGTCGAGCTGACGATGCCGCTCGTCGTCGCCTGCTGCGCGGCCTGCTTCGCGAGGGCGGTGGTCACGAAGGAGTACCCGAGGCACCCGACCCCCACCACCGCGGCGAGCACCACGCTGCCGATGAACCGCCGGACGTTGTCGTTGACCTGCCGGCGGTCCGCGAGCCGCCCGAGCACGAAGGCCTGCCGGAGTCGCCGACGGTGGGTCGCGACGCTCTCCAGCAGGACGGCGTCACTGTTCCGTGGCACGGTGCACCCGCTCTCGTGTCGTCTGGTCCATCTCGGTCGCGTCCGCCACCCGGCTGAACCCGATGTCGTCGAGCACGTCGGCCAGCTCGCGCACCGGGTCGCGGTCGGAGCGCCGGCCGAACGGCAGCACGAGCGCCGGGATCCGCGGGCGTCCGGCGACGACGGCGCCGAAGCGCTCCGCCATCGCAGCGGGGTCGAGGCCGAGGTCGCGGACGGCCGGCGCGCCGAGGAGCATCGCGACCGGAGCCGGCGGCGCCTGCAGGACGGGGGACTGCAGCAGGTCGGAGCGTCCGGGTCGCCGCATCACGAGTGCGAACAGCGGGAGCTGCGTCGCCGCGAGGCGCCCGAGCACCTGCGGGACCGCGGCGATCCGCATCGCTGTCACCGGGTCGCCGATCGGCCCCGCGGACACCAGCCCGGTCGTCAGTTCCTCGACCCCGTGGTCGGTGCGCTGCGCGGTCACCGTCGACGCCGAGCCGGGGCCGATCACGACGAAGCGCGTCGAGGTCGGCATCCGGTCGCGCGCCGCCGCGGTCAGGTCGTGCCGGCTCCACGGGCGACCGGCCGGTTCGTGCGTGCCCCAGCCGGTGGGCGCTGCGCCGGCGAGCTCCGTCGCGACGAGCTCGGCCGTGCTGCCGAGGATCGTCTCCGCTGCCGCACGGTGCCGCACGGACACCGAGACGACGAGCTGTTCCGCGTCCGCCGGTTCCGGCCGGAGGTACGGCACGGCGACGTCGTCGACCGACGTCGGCGGTCCGAGGACGACGGCGTCGGTGAAGGCGTCGAGCCGCCGACCGTCGAGGCCGTTGCGCAGCCCGTCCTGCCCGCGCACCACCCAGGCACCGCCGGTGTCGACGAGGTACTGCCGGAACGGTTCGGTGAGCCGGGAGAGTCCGTCGGTGACGAGGATCGGGCGAGCGCCCTCGGCCGCCGCCCGGCCGAGCAGGTCGAGCCGCCCGACGCCGAGGTGCACGACCGCCGCGCGGCTCTCGATGCGCACCGAGCCGTCCCCGACCGAGTCGGCGAGGGGGTGCTTCGCGACCAGGTGCGCGTCCGGGTCGTGCCCGCGTGACCGGCTCATGCGGCACCACCGACCCGGTCGAGCCGGAACGCGTGGTCACCGATCCGGACGGTCGCGCCGGGTTCCAGCACGACGTCCGCTCCGGGGACGAGGTCGTCGAACGAGCCGTCCGTGTGCACGACGGTGGTGCCGTTGGTGGACGCCAGGTCACGGATGCGGACGACACCGTTCTCCTGCACGAGCGCGGTGTGGGTCTTCGAGAGCGTGCGGGACAGGTCGGGCACCGCGATCGTCGTCACGCCCGCTTCTGCCTCGGGGTTCCGGCCGACGACGCAGGTCGTGCGGAACCAGTGCACGGCACCGGTGTCGAAGGTGAGCACGGTGGCGTCCAGCGGGACGGGGTCGGCGTCGACGCCGGAGGTGGGCACGGACGGGACGGGACCGCCCGCGAGACGCGTGGCGTCGAGACCGACCGGCACCGGTCCTCCCGTCGGGGTGGGCGTGTGGGGCCGGACCCCCGCAGCCGCCGCTGCCCCGTACGTCATGCCGAGCTGGTCGAGGGCCGGCGACAGCGGGTCGCGACCCGCACGGAGCGACGCGGTGACGGTGCCCGTGGCGCGGGCCCACGGGCCCCCGTCGCGGGGTCGGTGCCGACCCCGCAGCCGTCCGACGGCGGCAGCCGGGCCGCATGCGAGCGCGTCGTCACCGTCGACGACGCGGGTCGCCATCACGAGTCCGCCGGGTCCACGACCCGTCCTGGAGGCTCGGATCACCACCGCGACGGCCGTCACGACGAAGCCGAGGACGGCTCCGGCGATCGAGGTGCCGACCGCGTCCGAGCGGGGGACCGCCGTGTGGGCGAGGAGGAAGAGGCCGGCGCCGAGTGCCGCCCCGATCAGGCAGACGAGCACGTCGAGGCCGCGCGCCGCCGCGACCGCGCCGGCGGACGCGGGGACCACACCGCGGAACGGGTCGAACTCGACCGACCCGACGGTCCGGCCGATCAGCACGCCGCAGTCCGTGCAGAACCGCTGCCCGTGCGTCGTCGCCGCCCCGCACCGGCCGCACGTGAGGACCGGTACCACGGTCTCCACCACGATCGTCGACATCGCCCCCACCTCCCATCGGCTCGTCCGATCATGGCAGAGACCGGCGACCTCCGGGATCGAGAACGGTGTCGGGTGCAACACGCCCGGTGTTGGTCTAGGCTGCGTTGCATCCGGCGTCCCCCGGACCGGGGGTGGGGAACGACAGAAAGAGGCATGCGATGAAGTTCGCGATGGGGGCTCAGGTGCTCACCAACCTGACCAAGCAGACGTCCAACGCATCCGGCGACCTGGGCACGCTCGTGCACCGGCTCGCGGATTCCGCCGAGCCGCTCCAGGGCCGGTTCAACGGTGCCGGTCGCGCCGCCTTCGACCGCTTCAAGGGGCAGACCGACTCGATCGCGAACGAGCTGAACGGAGCGCTCGCGAGCGTCCTGCAGGGTGTGTCCGGCATGGACCGTTCCTTCCAGGAAGGCGACCAGGACATGGCCCAGTCGACGACGTCGGCCGAGGGCAGTGCCAACTTCGACGCGGCCCGCTTCAGCGGCCGCGCCTGATCTCACGAGGGGAAACAGATCATGAGCAACGGTGGCAACCAGGCAGACCGTCGTGACTACGACGTCGCCGCATCGCAGAACGCCCAGGACAACTTCAACGCGGTCGCGTCGCAGCTCGAGTCGCTGATCGCCCAGCGCGACAGCGACGTGAAGGCCGCGATGGCCGACTACCAGGCCGACGGCGTCTCGGACGAGTACCACGCGAAGGAACAGCGCTGGAACTCCGTCGCGAACGAGGTCAAGTCGATCATCGCGACGCTCCGCAGCTCGCTGCAGTCGAACGACGAGTCGGCGCAGTCGGCGATCAGCAAGGCGAAGTCCGCCGTCGGCAACATCGGCTGACGATGGCGAACGGATGGCGGGTCGACCCCGCGGGGGTCGAGCGTGTCCTCACCGCGGTCGCCGACCGGACGACGACGATGTCGACCGCGCTCGGCGGCTCCGAGGACGGATCGGTCAAGGGCGTCGACACGGTCGTGCAGGCGGCCGCGACAGCCGCGCAGTCGCAGGTGATCGGCGAGGCCATCGCGGGGTTCTTCGAGCACCGCAAGGCCACGCTCACCGGCATCCAGAACCGGGTGCGCGCATCGCTCCTCGGGGCTTCCGGGGCGACCGCCGCCATCAACGAGGGCGACGAGGCCATGGCGGCCACGACGCAGTCGAACGCCGTGTCCGCGGCGTCGAACGGGGACTTCTCCGCGTTCGACGGCGCTCCGGGCGCGAACTAGCAGGGGGAACCACAGCGCGATGAGCGGACTCGTCAAGGTCGGGGAGATCCCGTACACCGACGTCGACCTCTCCGGGATCACGGCGGGAGCCGGGAACCTGCGGACCGTCGCGTCGGCGGTGCGCGACGGCACGGCCGACATCCACAGTGCGTGGACGCCGATCTCGCAGTCGTACGAGGGGCCGGCTGACCAGCAGCTCTTCGACGCGATGAACCCGATCGTGCCGCAGGGCACCGCGTTCGGCGACGACCTGGACACCGTCGCGAAGGCGCTCGACGACTTCGTGACCGAGGTCACCCCGATCGTCGCGAAGCTCAAGACCTACGTCACGCGGGGCAACCAGCTGCACGCCGACGTCAAGCAGCACGACGGCGCCTGGGACGAGGACGAGACCCTCAACGGCGAGAACAACGACATCATCAACGGCGTCGCGAACCAGGTCGTCGCCTACCAGGCGGCTGAGCGCACCTGCGCGAACACGATCCGCGGACTCTCCGGCCTGGCCGCGCTGCACGCGATGACGGGCAACGACCCCGACGACAAGCTCGGCTACGGGTACAAGGAACTCCCGATGGGCACGGAGCTGCCGTGGGGGACCGCCGAGGCCCGGAAGGAGAGCTGCGGCGAGAAGACGCTGTACTTCGTCCCGCACCTGCTGCAGGGCGTCGTCGTCGACGGGATCTGGGGCACCGTCCAGGGCCTCGGACAGCTCGTCGGCATCGACGGCACCGGGTGGCACCTCGACACCCTCACCAGCGCCTGGAAGGGCATGGGATCGCTCATCGGCTACAGCGCCGCGGACAACTCGTGGAGCTGGGGCAACGCCGGCGACGCCTGGAAGGGCCTCGGCAAGGCCACCGTCGGGTGGGACGCCTGGGCGGACGACCCGGGCCGCGCTGCGGGACAGGCCGTGTGGGGCATCGGCTCCCTGCTCATCCCCGTCGCGGGCGAGGTCGGCAAGGTCGGTGCGCTCGGCAAGGTGGGCGAAGTCGCCGGCACCGTCGGCAAGGCGGGCAAGTTCCTGGACCTCGTCGACGCGGGCGCCTGGGCGTCGAAGGGGCTCACGTCGGTGCTGCCGAAGCTCGGCGACCTCAAGGGCCTGGTGTCGTCCGGGCTCGGCGACATGTCCGGCTTCACGGGCAAGATCGCGGACTTCAAGACCGGACTCGGGGACTTCCTGCACGGGCACCACGGCAGCGACGCCGAGGTGCCGCCGGTGCGGTCGGAGCCGAGCGTCGAGGCGCCGGTGAACGCCCACAACGGTGGGTCCACGGTCGAGGCCCCGCCGGTGCGGGAGCCGGAGCTCGTGGGTGCCGGTGGGCACGGGGAGTCGGGGACCGCGACCGAGCACGGCGGCGGGTCGGACTCCGGGTCCGGGTCCGGATCGGGCTCGTCCGGTGGGCACGGGGGTGACTCCGGCAGCAGTGGTGGTTCCGGGCACGGGACGGATGCCGAGCACGGCGGTGGCAGCGGTCACGGGGCCGATGGCGACGGTGCTGGCACTGGACACGGTTCCGATGCCGACGGCGGCGCCGGGCACGGCTCGGACGCGGACAGTGGAACGGGACAGGACCACGATCCCGGCACGGGCGACGGCACGGGCGACGGCACGGGCGACGGCACGGGCGCCCACGGCGACCCCGCGGCTCCTCCCGCGCACCACTACGACCGGTCGACCGACCCGGTGTTCTCCGACGACGCGAGCGGTCCCGGCTGGGAGCGCGACGAGTCGGTCCGCGGCAACCCGGAGCGGGCGGACTACGGCGATCCGCACCTGCACCTCGATGATCTCGGCTCGAAGTACCGGGCGCCGGACGACCCGACCTACACCGGTGCAGGGATGAGCGACGACGTCCGCGCACTCGTCGATGACTGGGGCAACCCGAACGGCCTCTACGGCAAGGACGCCGACGGCAACTACCTCACGCGAGAGGACTGGGAGGACCGCTACGTCGACTGGAACGACGACTGGAACTCCTACGCTCCGGAGTACCCGGGCAACGGCGGTGCCGTCGCGGGCCACCGTGTCGACTGGACCGATCCGGACGCGTTCGTGCAGCAGTACGGATCACAGCTCGATCGCCTCGGCAAGGACTCCGGCGACTTCCTGTCGTTCCCCGGGAACTCGTTCGAAGAACGTGCGCTGCCACCGTCGAACCTCAGCGACGCGTACTCGAAGTTCGACTTCGACGCTGCTGCGTTCGAGGGCCATGGTCTGAAGATCGAGGTCAGCGAGATCGCACCGGCGTTCGGACACCCGGGAGGCGGCCTCCAGGTCCGCTTCTTCACGCCCGGGGACCCGCCGACGTTCGTCTCCGTCTCCGAACTCAAGCGACTGAAGATCCTCCTGTGACCGAATCTGCCCTCGTCGAGTTCTCGGAACTCGATCTCATGCGCGACGTCCTGTCGCGAGCCGAATTCGATCGAGTCCAGGTCGAGCCCGACCGGGTCGAGTTCGGTGACCTCGAGACGCTCGACCGGTACACCCTCACTCCTGACGGCGTGGTCGAGTGGAGAGGCGACCGTGGCGCCGGCCGCGACACGGGCACGGTCTTCAACGACGTCTCCGATGCGGAACGGTGGATCGTGACGGTTGCAGCCGAGGCGCTCCGGGCCCGATCGGGGCTCGGGCTCGGGGACTGGTTGTTGAACCGGGAGCGCGAACTCCCGGCGGGGTTCACCGCGGTGCCCGAGGGGCGCACCGTGCTCGTGCGCTGGACTGTCCGCGGGGAAGAACACCGCGCTCGGTTCGGTGGGGCGCTCCCCATGGCCCGAGCGGTGCAGTTCGCAACCGTCGCGCGCGTACCGATCGACCGGATCGAACCGTGTGCCCTCGACGAGGACTCCCGCGGCGCGTTCGCTGCCGCCTCGCTGTCCGCCTGAACCGGATCCGGCCGACCGGCCCGGTCCGGCCGCCCGAGCGTCCGCTCGGCTTCGACGTCAGTTCCGGTCTGAGCCGATCTGGATCTTCCGGAGGGAGCCATCGACCAGGAGATCACGGATGGTGGCGCCCTCGTCTGCGATGGTGAACCGGATCGCACCGCCGGGCTGGCCGAACCAGGGCAGCGTGAGCTGTGCCCCGACGAGGACGTCACGTTCGGTGACGAACTGGTGGACCGTCGACGGAGCCGAGAGCGCGGTCGGTGGCAACGACCTCGACTCGAACGAGGCACCGAACGGATTGAGCAGCCAACCGTCCGGACCACCGATCCGGTCGACGGGGATCATCGGGGGGATCTGGATCAGGACGCGTCCACCGGACGAGCGGATCCGGTCCGTGAGCTCTGGCAGGTACCGCTCCGAATTGCTCACGAGGCGGTCGAACTCGTCCCGCTCGAAGATGCGCGGAGCAGGAACGGGACGCCTGAGGAACGCCCGCACGAGTTCGGCGGCGCCGAGCTCGTCGGACGCGTGACCGATCGTCCGGGCTTGTCCGTAGTCGACGCTCTGGAGCTCGAAACCGGTTTCGACCGGCTGGACCCGGAGAGCCCCCTCGAGCGGCGGGAGCGGACGCTCGTCGCCCGGAAGCGACACGAATTGTGTGGAGAATCCGGACCGATCGAGATCGGCTCGAAGCGAAGCGAAGGTCACGCTTCCAGGCTATCGGTGGCCAGCCTGGTCGCGGTCGTTGCTGACGGCGAGTGCCCAACCCTCAGCGCTTCGGCCGGACACCGCACTCCTTCGCGGCAGGGACGTGTTCGTCGCGCAGATGCGGGAGCGGCATCCCGAACTCGATCCGGAGGCGCTCGCGGCCCTCGGCTGGAAGTTCTCGTGGGACTGGCGGTGAGCGGGACTACCGTCCGGTCCATGACGAAGCAGTGGGTTGCGCCGCGTCCCGGCGGCAGCGAGGTCCTCGAGTACATCGACACCGACGTCCGTCCGCCCGGCCCGGGCGAGGTCACGATCGCGGTCCGAGCTGCCGGGATGAACCCCGCCGACACGAAGCACACTCGGGCAGCGCAGGCCGACGCGTACCCGATGCCGATCGGCTACGAGGTCGCCGGGGTCATCTCGGCGATCGGCCCGGACACACAGATCGCGTCCGGCGGCGGAGCCGTCGGCGACGAGGTCCTCGCGTTCCGCGTCTCCGGCGGCTGGACCGAGGAACTCACGGTGCCTGCCGCCGACGTGTTCGCCAAGCCGGCCTCCCTCGGCTTCCCGGAGGCGGCGAACCTGCTGCTGGCAGGCACGACCGCAGCTGACGTGATCCGGGTGACCCGAGCCTCCGGACGGGACACCGTGCTCCTGCACGGCGCATCCGGCGCGGTCGGCGTGAGTGTCCTGCAGCAGCTGCGCCCGCTGGGCGCGCGCGTGATCGGCACGGCTTCGGAACGTGGTGCGGACACCGTCCGCCGGTACGGGGGCGAGTGGATCGCCTACGGCGACGGACTGGAGGCTCGTCTCCGTGATCTCGCACCCCACGGCATCGACGTGGCCATCGACGCCGTCGGCACGGACGAGGCGGTCGACGTCTCGTTGGCACTCGTGGCGGACCGCGACCGGATCGTCACGATCGCCGCGCCGGGCCGGGCCGCGGCCGACGGCTTCGCCGCCGTCGGGGGAGTGCAGCCGGAGAGCAAGGCGTTCCGCGACTCGGTGCGGCAGCGGCTGATCGACCTGGCGGCGGCGGGGCAGCTCGAGGTGCCGGTCGCCCGGACGTTCCCGCTCGCGGACGCCCGCGATGCCGCCGAGCTCCTGGAGCCCGGACACCCCGGCGGGAAGCTCGCGCTCATCCCCTGACCTCCGACCTGCCAGACTGGACGCCGACGATCGGGGGAGGCGCTGATGAGCGACGACGGGACCAACCAGGGCTGGGGCAACGGCCGGCCGAACGGGCAGCAGCCGCCGCAGCCGCAGTGGTCCGGGCAGCAGGGCTGGGCGCAGCAGGCGCCGGGTGGGCAGCAGGCGCCGGGCGGCACGCAGGCGCCGGGGTGGCCGCAGCAGCAGCAGGCGCCCGCGTGGCAGCAGGGCCCCGGGTGGCAGCAGCAGCCCGGGTGGCAGCCGCCGCGTCCGATCCCGCTCGACGAGGCCGGCGTCCCGCCGCTCTGGGCACCCTGGTACGGCGCGGGCATCGGCGACGCGATCGGCCGGTTCTTCCGGAAGTACGGCCGCTTCGACGGGCGTGCCAGCCGCAGCGAGTTCTGGTGGTGGTTCCTGACGAACGCGATCATCGCCGCGATCCTCGGTGCCGCGGTGGCGGTCATCGTCACGACGACGGGCACCCGCGAGATGAGTACCGACGTGTACGGCCGGACGACCAGTCAGCTCCACACGGATTCGATCTGGTGGCTCATCCCGATCTGGCTCTGGGCAGCCTGGTTCCTCGGCACGGCGGTCGGCAACATCGCGCTGATGGTCCGTCGGCTGCACGACGTGAACCTCAGCGGGTTCTTCGCGTTCTTCTTCGTGAACACCCTCGGCTGGATCGTGCTCTGGGTGATGGCGATGCTGGCGCCGAACCCGAACGGGCAGCGGTTCGATCGTCCGCAGGGATGACGATCGGGGCGGCAGGGGTGTGGTTGACTCTGTGCGTCTCATCAGGTGATCGACGAAGGGCTTCCCCGTGAGCGACCAGTACGGCGGACCGAACCAGTACGGCGGACAGAACCCGTCCGGGCAGCCGAACGGACAGAACCCGTACGGGCAGCCGAACGGCCAGAACCCGTACGGGCAGCCGAACGGCCAGAACCCGTACGCGCAGAACCCGTACGGGCAGCAGCCGCGTCCGCCGCAGGGTGAACCGCCGCTCTGGGCGCCCTGGTACGGCATCGCGTTCCCGAAGGCCTTCGTCCGGTTCTGGAAGAAGTACGTCCGCTTCGACGGACGCGCGAGCCGCAGCGAGTTCTGGTTCTGGTCCCTGTGGTGGGTCATCGGCAACGCTGCGCTCGGCATCGTCGGCGGCGCGTTCGACGGCATCGCGGGCACGGGCAACGTCGGCGACGACGGCCTGTTCGACGGGCTGTTCACCGGAGCCTGGGCCCTCGCGACGCTGGTCGGCTGGATCGCGCTCCTGGTGCGCCGGCTCCACGACGCGAACTACAGCGGCCTGCTCGCCCTGCTGCTCATCATCCCGGTGCTCGGGTGGATCGCGTGCGTGATCCTGTCGCTGATGCCCTCGAACCAGCAGGGCCAGCGCTACGACCGACCGGACCTCGGGTAGCCGGAAGACTCGAGCGGTCCACCGCGACCCCGTTCTGATTGACTCTGCAAGGAGTATCCGTCGACGAGCAGGGGGTCACCGTGAGCGATCAGTATCCGTCCCAGAACCCGTACGGGCAGCAGCCCGAACCGGGGCACACGCCACAGTACGGCGCGCCTGCGCCGACCGGGCCCGGAGGCGAGCCGCCGCTCTGGGCACCGTGGTACGGGATCTCGTTCGGCAACGCCGTCCGACGCTTCTTCAAGAAGTACGCCCGGTTCGACGGGCGTGCCAGCCGCAGTGAGTTCTGGTGGTGGGCGCTCGCGAACGCCATCGTCTACATCGTGCTCGGGATCCTGCTGGGGATCGGCATCGCGACCTCCGACCGCACGACGGTCTCGACCGGGTACAGCGTCTCGACGGTGATCGACCGACCGTCGGCGCTGTACATCATCGCCGCGATCCTCTTCGCGATCTGGGGTCTGGCGGTCCTGGTGCCGGGCATCGCCCTGTACTGGCGGCGGCTGCACGACGCGAACCTCGCGGGGCCGTTCTGGTTCCTCGGGTTCGTCCCCGGTGTCGGCGGGATCATCCTGCTCGTCTTCTCGCTCCTGCCGCCGAAGCCGGAGGGGCAGCGCTTCGACCAGCCCGGCCGCGGCTGAGCGGAAGCACCCACAACGCGCGCGATGGGAAGCGAGAACGCGCGTCGGCAGTCGGAACTTTCGACTGCCGACGCGCGTTTCGACTTCCTTCGCACGAATCGTGCGGGCGTGCGGGCGCGCGGGCGCGCGGGTCGCGCGGGGCGCGCGGGCGCGCGGGGCGCGCGGGGCGCGCGGGGCGCGCGGGCGCGGGCGCGGGCGGCGCCTGCGCGGGGAGCGTCAGACCGCGCGGACGCGGACCAGGGCGCCGTCGACGACCAGGTCGCGCACCGTGAGCGAGGGGTCGGCGATCTGGAACCGCAGCGCACCACCGGGCTGGTCGAACCACGGCTGCACGAACCGCACCGTCACGAGGAACGGGCGGTCGACGACGTAGCGGTGCACCTCGGGTGCAGCGGCGACGTGCGGCGGGAGCGAGCGCGACGGCATCGGGGTGTCGAGCGGGTGCAGCAGGTAGCCGTCCGGGCCACCGATGCGGTCCACCGGGACACCGGCCGGGATCTGGATCGTCAGTCCGTCGGGGCCGGCCTGCGCGACCTGCTGTGCGAGCTGCGGGTACGTCGAGGCGGCGCGCTCGCGGAGCCCGTCGAGCTCGTACCGCTGGATGTCCCGCGGCGCCGGGAACGGCCGGTTCAGGAAGCGGCGGAGCATCTCGACGGCGTCGGCTTCCCCGCGCGCGGTCGCGAGACGACGGGCCGTGCCGTAGTCGACGACCTCGAGCGCGAAGGTGTCCGGGGCGTCGGCGGGGACGATGCGGAGCGCACCTTCCACTGGCGGCTCGTGCAGGGTCTCTCCGGGGAGCTGCACGTACCGGATCGTGTAGCCGAGCTGGTCGAGGATGGGGCGCGTGTCCGCGAACGTCATGAGCGGGAGCCTAGTGGTCGGACCTATGCCGTTCCTGGTCTCCTGGCCGTCTATGCCCGACCGCGCATGACGGCCTGCTTGACCTCGGCGATGGCCTTGGTGACCTGGATCCCACGCGGGCAGGCGTCGGTGCAGTTGAAGGTCGTGCGGCAGCGCCACACGCCTTCCTTGTCGTTGAGGATGTCGAGGCGCACGTTCGCGGCGTCGTCGCGCGAGTCGAAGATGAAGCGGTGCGCGTTGACGATCGCGGCCGGACCGAAGTACTGGCCGTCGGTCCAGAACACCGGGCACGAGGACGTGCACGCGGCGCAGAGGATGCACTTCGTGGTGTCGTCGAAGCGGGCACGGTCGGCGACGGACTGCACGCGCTCCTTGCCGGGCTCCGGCGCCTTCGCGGGCTGGAGGAACGGCTGGACCTCGCGGTAGGACTTGAAGAAGGGCTCCATGTCGACGACGAGGTCCTTCTCGAGCGGCAGGCCCTTGATCGCCTCGACGTAGATCGGCTTCGACACGTCGAGGTCCTTGATCAGCGTCTTGCACGCCAGACGGTTGCGGCCGTTGATGCGCATCGCGTCCGAACCGCAGACACCGTGCGCGCAGGAGCGACGGAAGGTCAGCGACCCGTCCTGCTCCCACTTGATCTTGTGCAGGGCGTCGAGGATGCGGTCGGTCGGCAGCATCATGACGTCGAAGTCCTGCCAGCGCGGCTCGTCGTCGACGTCCGGGTCGAAACGCCGGATGATCACGGTGACGGGGAAGGAGCCGGGAGGGGCGTCCACCGCATCGGTGCGGGGTGCGTCGGAGACCAGGGTGTCGGTCATCAGTACTTCCTCTCCATCGGCTCGTACCGCGTCACGACGACCGGCTTCCAGTCGAGTGTGATGTGGTCGTCGGCGAGTGACGAGTGCGGATCGCCCGTCAGGTACGCCATGGTGTGCTGCATGTAGTTCTCGTCGTCGCGCTTCGGGTAGTCGTCGCGCATGTGGCCGCCGCGGGACTCCTTGCGGTTCCGGGCGGAGTAGACGACGACCTCGGCGAGGTCGAGCAGGAACCCGAGCTCGACGGCTTCGAGCAGGTCGGTGTTGAACCGCTTGCCCTTGTCCTGCACCGAGACGTTCATGAACCGGTTGCGGAGCGTGTGGATCGTCTCCGTGACGCGGGCGAGGGACTCGTCGGTGCGGAACACCTGCGCGTTCTTGTCCATCTCCTCCTGCAGTTCCTTGCGGAGGGCGGCGACCCGCTCGGTGCCGGTCGAGGCACGCAGCTGCTCGAGCATCCCGCGGACGTTCGCGGCGGGGTCCTCGGGGAGGGGGAGGAACTCGGCGGTCTGCACCCACTCGGCGGCGTTGTTGCCGGAGCGCTTCCCGAAGACGTTGATGTCGAGCAGCGAGTTCGTGCCGAGGCGGTTCGACCCGTGCACCGAGACGCATGCGCACTCGCCGGCGGCGTACATGCCGGGGACGACGGTGTCGTTGTCGGAGAGGACCTCGGCGTTGGTGTTCGTCGGGATGCCACCCATCGCGTAGTGCGCGGTCGGCATCACCGGAACGGGCTCGACCACCGGGTCGACGCCGAGGTAGGTGCGCGCGAACTCGGTGATGTCGGGGAGCTTGGTCTCGAGGACCTCGGCACCCAGGTGCGTGCAGTCGAGGAGCACGTAGTCCTTGTTCGGACCGGCACCCCGGCCCTCGGCCACTTCCTGCACCATGCACCGGGCGACGATGTCACGCGGTGCGAGGTCCTTGATGGTGGGGGCGTACCGCTCCATGAAGCGCTCGCCAGAGGCGTTGCGGAGGATCGCGCCCTCACCACGGGCGCCCTCGGTGAGGAGGATGCCGAGGCCCGCGAGCCCGGTCGGGTGGAACTGGAAGAACTCCATGTCCTCGAGCGGGAGGCCGGTGCGCCAGACGATCCCGACGCCGTCACCGGTGAGGGTGTGCGCGTTCGAGGTGGTCTTGTACATCTTGCCGAAGCCGCCGGTCGCGAAGATCATCGCCTTCGCGTGGAACACGTGCAGCTCACCGGTCGCGAGCTCGAACGCCACGACGCCCGCCGGCTGCTTGCGGGTGACGCCGTCGTCGCCGACGACGTCCACCATGATGAGGTCGAGGGCGTAGAACTCGTTGAAGAAGTTCACGCCGAGTTTCACGCAGTTCTGGAACAGCGTCTGCAGGATCATGTGGCCGGTGCGGTCCGCGGCGTAGCAGGCCCGGCGCACCGGCGCCTTGCCGTGGTCACGGGTGTGGCCGCCGAAGCGACGCTGGTCGATCTTGCCCTCTGGCGTGCGGTTGAACGGCAGCCCCATGTTCTCGAGGTCGATGACCGCGTCGATCGCTTCCTTCGCGAGGATCTCGGCGGCGTCCTGGTCGACCAGGTAGTCGCCGCCCTTGATCGTGTCGAAGGTGTGCCACTCCCACGAGTCCTCTTCGACGTTCGCGAGCGCTGCCGCCATGCCGCCCTGCGCCGCACCCGTGTGGGAGCGCGTCGGGTACAGCTTCGAGATGACGGCGGTGTTCGCCTTCGGCCCCGCTTCGATCGCGGCCCGCATGCCGGCGCCTCCCGCGCCGATGATGACGATGTCGAACTGGTGGTGATGGACGGTGATGTCGGTCACGGTGTCTTTCCGTTGGGGAGCGGGTGCGGGCTGCGGTGCTGGGCCGGGGCTACTGCGCGGGGCAGAACGACGGCAGGTCCGCGGCGGCGGCGCCGGCGGGGCACGGGTCGAAGGTCCAGCACACCAGGGTGCCGAGGACGATGAGCAGCACGCACGCGACGAGGATCGCGATGAGCAGGGTCTTCCGGACGGCCGGCTTCGACACGTAGTCGTTGACGATGGTGCGCATGCCGTTCGAGCCGTGGATCAGCGCGAGCCACAGCATCAGGGTGTCCCACACCTGCCAGAAGGGGCTCGCCCACTTGCCGGCGACGAACGCGAAGTCGATCTGCTTGACGCCTTCGCCCGCCACCATGTTGACGAAGAGGTGGCCGAAGATCAGCACGACGAGCAGGACGCCCGAGCCGCGCATGTAGATCCAGCCCCACTTCTCCCAGTTGGTGGTGCGGCGTGCGGCCTCGGCACTGCGAGGGGGCGCGATGGTCTGCGTGGTCATGGTCAGCCCCTGATCAGTGGAAGTCGGCGACGAGGTTCATGAGCTGGCGCGGCAGGAAGCCCGCGATCGCCACGGCCCAGAGCACGATGACGATCCAGAACATCGCCCGCTGGTACTTCGGCCCCTTGGACCAGAAGTCGATCAGGATGATGCGCAGCCCGTTGAACGCGTGGAAGACGATCGCCATCACGAGGGCGATCTCGCCGAGGTTCATGATCGGCGTCTTGTACGTCGAGATGACGGCGTTGTACGCCTCTGGGGAGAGGCGGACGAGGGCCGTGTCGAGGATGTGCACGAGCAGGAAGAAGTAGATCGCGACACCGGTCACGCGGTGCAGGACCCAGGACCACATCCCGGTGCTGCCGCGGTACAGGGTGCCCTGTGGCGTCCGTGATGCGCGCGGCGCATCGATCGTCACCTGCGGGGCGGCTGTCGCCGTACCCCCTGCGGTCTGCTCGGCCATGAGCTCGCCTTCCCGTAGGACAGGCCCGCCGATCGGCGAGCCGTTGCCGTCATGTTCGTGTGGAACACGTCCATCCTACGACCGCGCACTGACGTTCTCGTTCCACCCCGTGAGAATCCCGCGCCCCGCGGGCGGCGCGCCGATGGTCCTGGCGGTGTCGTGGTGTGCGAGCAGTTCGTCGCCGATCGCCTCCCACGTGGTGCCCTCGACGCGCAGCCGGCCGGCGGATCCCATCCGATCCGCGCGTGCACGGTCGAGGTGCAGCCCGACCACGGCCGCCCGGAGCGCCTGCGGCACGTCCGGGTCGTAGAGCTCGCCGTCGAGTCCGGGTGCCACGAGGTCGAGCGGGCCGCCGGCCGCCGGGGCGACGACCGGGAGCCCGGATGCGTGCGCCTCCTGCAGGGTCTGCCCGAACGTCTCGGCGGGGCCCGTGTGCACGAACACGTCGAGCGCCGCGTACACGTCGGCCAGCGGGTCGCCGCGCAGGGGACCGGTGAAGGTCGCGTCCAGGTGACGGAGCCGTCGCTCCAGAGCCGGACGGGAGGGTCCCCCTCCTGCGACCACGACCCTGATCCCGGGGATGCCACCGAGTTCGGCGAGCCGTTCGACCTCCTTCTCCGGTGCGAGCCGGCCCACGTAGCCCACGATGGTCTCCCCGTGCGGAGCGAGTCGCCGCCGCAGGGCGCGCACCGGGCCGGACCACCGTCGGTCCGGGTGGAAGAGGACGGTGTCGACGCCACGACCCCACCTGGCGACGCGCGGCACGCCGTCCGCGGCGAGCATCGCCGCGGTAGCGGACGACGGGGCGAGCGTCAGCGACGCCCCGGCGTGGATGCGCCCGAGCACCCGGCGGACCAGGGGCGTGGTCGCTGCCAGGCCGTTGCGGCGGGCGAACCCGGCCACGTCGGTCTGGAAGACGGCGACGGAGGGGATGCCGAGCCTCCCGGCTGCCGTGATCGCGCGCCCACCCAACAGGAACGGACTCGCGGCGTGCAGCACGTCGGCGCCGGAGGCGGCGAGGATGGTGTCGAGGACGGGGTGGGGGAGCGCGACCGGGAACTGCCGGTACGCGACGGCGGGGATCCGGTGGACGTCGAACCCGCGGTACCGCTCCAGGTCGGTCCGGGAACGACGGCTCGCGAGCCACGGGGTGTCCGGCGCGATCACGACCGCGCGGTGGCCCCGGCGCTCGAGGTGGTCCAGGACCGCGAGGACACTCGTGGTCACGCCGTTGAGGGTGGGCAGGAAGCTCTCGGTCACGACGGCGACGGTCCTCTGGGCCGAGCCGCGCTCCACGCTGCGTGCGTTCATGGCGGTGCCCATGCTCCGCGCGCCACGTGACGGTGCGGGGGACCCGACGGTGAACGGGACGGTGGGCGCGGGTGAACTCACCGTGCGGTTTGCCGCACCGGGCGCGCACCCGTCGGGCGATCCCGTCGTGCGCACCCAGGAACGACGACCCCCGACCGGTACGGTGAGCGGGTGGCAGCCCCCCTCGAAGACTTCTACGCGATCATCCCCGCCGGCGGGATCGGATCGCGCCTCTGGCCGCTCTCGCGCGCCGACGCCCCGAAGTTCCTGCACGACCTGACCGGATCGGGCACCTCGCTCCTCCGGCAGACCTGGGACCGGCTCGCACCGCTCGCGGGGGAGTCGCGGATCATGGTGGTCACCGGCCGCGCGCACCGCGTCGCGGTCGAGTCGCAGCTGCCGGGCATCGACGACCACAACGTCGTGCTCGAGAGCGAGCCGAAGGACTCCACCGCGGCGATCGGTCTCGCGGCCGCGATCCTCCGTCGTCGGGAGCCCGACGTCGTCATCGGGTCGTTCGCGGCCGACCACGTCATCGGCGACGCCCGCGGGTTCCGCCGGTCGGTGCGCGAGGCCGTGGCGGTCGCCCGTGCCGGGTACGTCACCACGATCGGCATCACCCCGACCGAGCCGGCGATCGGCTTCGGGTACATCCACGCCGACGGTGAGGGCCTGGGGGTCGATGGCGCCCCGAACGCCCACTCGGTGCGGTCCTTCGTCGAGAAGCCCGACCTGGACACGGCCCGGGGGTACCTGGAGGACGGCTCCTACCTCTGGAACGCCGGCATGTTCATCGCCCGGGCGGACGTCATCCTCGCGGAGATCGGTCGGGCCGAGCCGGAGCTGCTCGCCGGCCTCGAAGAGCTCGCCGCCGCGTGGGACACCTCGGCGCGCGGGGTCGTCGTGGACCGGATCTGGCCCGCGCTGAAGAAGATCGCGATCGACTACACGGTGGCGGAGCCCGCGGCGGCTGCCGGCCGGATGGCCGTGGTGCCCGGCGACTTCGACTGGGACGACGTCGGCGACTTCGCGTCCCTCGCGAAGCTGCAGTCCGGCGGCCGGACGAACAACCTCGCCGTGCTCGGCGACGGTGCCCGGATCCTGGCGGACTCCTCGAGCGGGATCGTGGTGTCGCACAGCCAGCGCCTGATCTCGCTCATCGGGGTCGAGGACATCGTGGTCGTGGACACCCCGGACGCACTGCTCGTGACGACCAGCGCGAACGCCCAGCGGGTCAAGGGGGTGGTGGATGCACTGAAGATCAGCGGCCGCGACGACGTCCTGTAGCGCTCCATCACCAAACCCCCACAACTGGGGTCCCGAGCACGTCGTCGCGTTACGGCCGCGTTACGGCGCGGTCGCGATCTCGTAACTGATCCACAGGCGGCTCCGAGGGCGTTCTGTACCGACCAGGCGGTCGTGTACTGTCGCCACGATCGCCCGGTGCGCAGTGACCGGGCCCTGCTCCCCGGAGGAACCAACCCGTGTCATCTCGTACCCGTCAGATCGCACTCAGCGGCCTCGCGCTCCTCGGCACCGTCGCCGTCCTGGCCGGCTGCTCCGCCGCTCCGTCCGACACCTCGTCGGCGAAGACCACCAGCTTCCGCCCCTGCATGGTGTCGGACTCCGGCGGCTTCGACGACAAGTCCTTCAACCAGCTCGGCTACGAGGGCCTGAAGGACGCCGCCAAGGACCTCGGCGCGACCTACAAGTCGGCCGAGTCGAAGGACTCCACGGTCTACGACTCCAACATCGAGCAGCTCGTCAACCAGAACTGCAAGCTCATCGTGACGGTCGGCTTCAACCTCGCCGACGCCACGAAGAAGCAGGCCGCTGCGAACCCCGACACCGACTTCGCGATCATCGACGACAACTCGATCGACGCCAAGAACGTCAAGCCGATCACGTTCGACACCTCGCAGGCGGCGTTCCTCGCCGGCTACGCGGCGGCGTCCTACTCGAAGTCCGGCGTCGTCGGCACCTTCGGCGGCATGCAGATCCCGACCGTCACCATCTTCATGGACGGCTTCGCGGACGGCGTGAAGTACTACAACGAGAAGAAGGGCAAGGACGTCCAGGTCAAGGGCTGGGACGTCGACAGCCAGAAGGGCTCCTTCACCGGTGGCTTCGAGGCCGGCACCCAGGCGAAGTCGGTCGCGCAGACCCTCCTCGACCAGAACGCCGACGTGATCCTGCCCGTCGGTGGCCCGATCTACCAGAGCGCCGCGGAAGCCATCAAGGACGCCGACAACGGCTCCGTCCTGATCGGTGCGGACAGCGACCTCTACGAGGCCGACCCGCGCTACAAGGACATCGCACTGACGTCCGTCGAGAAGGGCATGCGCCCCGCGACCAAGGACGTCGTCGAGCAGGCTGCCAAGGGCGACTTCTCGAAGACCCCGTACGTCGGCACGCTGAAGAACGACGGCGTCGGCATCGCGCCGTTCCACGACTACGCGTCGAAGGTCGACTCGGGCCTGTCCAAGGAGCTCGACACGATCAAGGCCGGCATCATCGACGGCTCGATCAAGGTCGAGACCAAGGCGACCGTCAAGTAGCACCACCGATGCGGGCGGGGGAGTTCTCCTCCGCCCGCATTCCCATGCGCTCCGCAGCACCACGACAGAAATAGACTCCCGACATGAAGCTGGAACTCCGCGGCATCACCAAGCGGTTCGGCCCCCTGGTCGCGAACGACCACATCTCCCTCACCGTCGAACCGGGCGAGGTGCACTGCCTCCTCGGTGAGAACGGTGCGGGCAAGTCCACCCTGATGAACGTGCTCTACGGCATGTACCAGGCCGAAGAGGGCGAGATCCTCCTGGACGACGTCGTCCAGGACTTCGACGGCCCCGGCGACGCGATGCGCGCCGGCATCGGCATGGTGCACCAGCACTTCATGCTCGTGCCCGTGTTCACCGTCGCCGAGAACGTGATGCTCGGCCAGGAGCAGACCACGTTCGGCGGCCGACTCGACCTCGCCGGCGCCCGCAAGCGCGTCCGCGAGATCTCCGAGCGCTTCGGGTTCGACGTCGACCCCGACGCCCGGGTCGAGGACCTGCCCGTCGGCGTGCAGCAGCGCGTGGAGATCATCAAGGCACTCTCCCGCGACGCCTCCGTGCTCGTGTTCGACGAGCCGACGGCCGTCCTCACCCCGCAGGAGACCGACGAGCTGATGGGCATCATGCGCCAGCTCCGCGAAGCCGGCACCGCCATCGTCTTCATCACCCACAAGCTCCGTGAAGTCCGCGAAGTCGCCGACCGCATCACGGTGATCCGGCTCGGCAAGGTCGTCGGAGAGGCATCCCCGACCGCGACGAACAACGAGCTCGCCGCCCTCATGGTCGGCCGCGCGGTCTCCCTCGTCGTGGACAAGGAGCCCTCCGCCGGCGGCGAGGACGCGCTCGTCGTCCAGAACGTCACCGTCACCGACCCGTCCGGCATCGTGCTCGTCGACGACGTCTCCTTCACCGTCCGGCGCGGCGAGGTCCTCGCCATCGCCGGCGTGCAGGGCAACGGCCAGACCGAGCTCACCGAGGCGATCATCGGACTCGAGCCGATCCGCACCGGGCACGTCACGCTCGACGGCAAGGAGCTCACCGGCCGGAGCGTCAAGCAGGTGCTCGACGCCGGTGTCGGCTTCGTCCCCGAGGACCGCAAGGAAGACGGGCTCGTCGGCGAGTTCACCATCGCCGAGAACCTCATGCTCGACCGCGCCGACCACAGCGAGTTCGTCCGCGCCGGCACGATCCGGGCCGCGGAGCGCGACGCCTTCGCCGACGAGAAGATCGCCGAGTTCGACATCCGGACCCCCGGCCGCACCACCGCGGCCGGCCGGCTGTCCGGCGGCAACCAGCAGAAGATCGTCCTCGCCCGCGAACTCAGCCGCGACCTGCGTCTCTTCGTCGCGGCGCAGCCCACCCGCGGCATCGACGTCGGGTCGATCGAGTTCGTGCACAAGCGCATCGTCGCCACCCGCGACTCCGGCGTCCCGGTCATCGTCGTCTCCACGGAGCTCGACGAGGTCGTGGCGCTCGCCGACCGGATCGCGGTGATGTACCGCGGCGCGATCATCGGCATCGTCCCCGCGGACACCCCGCGCGACGTCCTCGGCCTGATGATGGCCGGAGAACTGCCCGAAGGAACGGAGCTGGCAGCGTGAGCACCCCCACGCCCCCCGAAGAGAACACCCTGCCCACCGACGACCGCATCCAGGACGTCGAGGGCGGCCCCCGCCTGATGACCGACTCCGCGGACGACACCGAGCGCCGCGCGGGCGACCGCACCGGCACCGAGCGCATGCAGGCCGCCCTGCAGGGCATCATGAACGGCTCCGTGCTCGTCACGGTCCTGGCGATCGTGCTCGCACTCGTCGCGTGCGGCATCCTCATCGCCATCACGGACCCCGCCGTGCAGCAGGCGGCCGGCTACTTCTTCGCCCGCCCCGGCGACACGTTCCGCGCGATCTGGACCGCGGTCGGCGGCTCGTACGCCTCGCTCTTCCAGGGCTCGGTCATCAACTTCGGTGCGAGCTCCTTCGCGCAGGCGATCGCCCCGATCACCCGCTCGATCGACTACGCCGTGCCGCTCATCGCAGCGGGTCTCGGCATCGCCATCTCGTTCCGCGCCGGCCTGTTCAACATCGGCGGCCAGGGACAGATCCTGATGGGCGCGGCCGCGGCCGGCTGGGTCGGCTTCGCCGTCGACCTGCCCGCGGCGATCCACATCCCGCTCACGATCATCGCCGGCATCGTCGGCGGCGCGGTCTGGGGTGGCATCGTCGGTGTGCTGAAGGCGCGGACGGGCGCGAACGAGGTCGTCCTGACGATCATGCTCAACTACGTCGCGCTCTACCTCGTCAGCTACCTCCTCCGGACCCCCGGTCTGCTGCAGGCACCGGGCAGCCCGAACCCGATCTCACCCGCCATGAAGGACTCCGCGGTGCTCCCGGCACTGTTCGGCCCGCGCTTCGGCATCGACCTCGGCTTCGTCGTCGCGCTCATCGCCGTGGTCGTCGTGTGGTGGCTCGTGAACAAGTCCTCGCTCGGCTTCCGCTTCCGCACCATCGGTGAGAACCCGCGTGCGGCTCGGGTCGCCGGCATGAGCGTGCCGTCGCTGACCATCTGGGTGCTCGTCATCTCCGGTGCGCTCGTCGGCATCGCCGGGGCGTACCAGGTGCAGGGTGCCGTCACGAGCGGCTTCACCTCGAACATCGACGCCGGCATCGGCTTCGACGCGATCACGGTCGCGCTCCTCGGCCGCTCGAAGCCGTGGGGCACCTTCTGGGCGGCGATCCTGTTCGGCGTCCTGAAGAACGGCGGCTACGCCATGCAGGCCGCGAACGGCATCCCGATCGACATCGTCGGTGTCATCCAGGCCCTCATCGTCCTGTTCATCGCGGCCCCGCCGCTCGTCCGCGCGATCTTCCGGATCCCGCAGCCGGGCGCGCGCCGCAAGAGCTCCAAGAAGTCCGAGCGGAAGGCAGTCGCCGCGTGAGCACCCTCAGCCCCACAGCGGCCATGCCCGCCCCGACGGCCGACCGCGCCGTCGAGTCCACCCGCAGCTGGAAGCTCCCGATCGCGTTCGCCGTGTTCACGGTCGTCGCACTCGTGTTCTTCGGGTTCCTGCACCGTGCCGGCGACGCCACGTTCCGGCTCGCGAACGCCGGCGACTTCGTGCAGCTGCCCGACGTGCCGCTGCCCGCCACCGGCACCGGCATCGTCGTCATCGTGGTGCTCGCCCTGGCCACCGTGTACGCGTTCGTCCAGGCCAGCCGTTACGAGAAGACCCCGCTCTGGGTGACCTCGCTGTTCGCGCTGTTCTTCGTGGTCGGGTTCCTCGCATGGGCCGCGGCCGGTGCGACGATCCCGGTGCCCGGGCTCCTCGTCGGTGCCCTCGGGCTCAGCGTCCCGCTGGTGTTCGGTGCCCTCGGCGGCGTGATCTCGGAGCGCGTCGGTGTGGTCAACATCGCGATCGAGGGCCAGTTCCTCGCCGGCGCGTTCGTCTCCGCGATGATCGGCTCGCTCACCGGCTCGGCGTGGGTGGGCCTCATCGGTGCCCTCGTCGCGGGGGTGCTCGTGTCGTTCGTCCTCGCAGCGTTCAGCATCAAGTACCTCGTCGACCAGGTCATCGTCGGCGTCGTCATCAACGCGTTCGTGTCCGGCCTGACCGGCTTCCTCTACTCGCAGGTGCTCTCGCCCGCCGAGCAGACGCTCAACGTCGGCATCCGGTTCCCGGTGCTGCCGATCCCGGTGCTGCACCAGATCCCGGTCATCGGCCCGGTGTTCTTCGAGCAGAACGTCATCGTGTACATCGCCTACGTCGCAGTGGCCGTCGTCACCTTCGCGCTCTTCAAGACGCGCTGGGGCCTGCGCCTCCGTGCGGTCGGCGAGCACCCGCAGGCCGCGGACACGGTCGGCATCAACGTGCTCAGCACGCGCTTCTGGAACGTCTCCCTGGCAGGCGCGATCGCCGGCCTCGGCGGCGCGTACTTCACGCTCGGCTCCGTCGGACCGTTCGCCAAGGACATGACCGCCGGCGCGGGCTACATCGCCCTCGCCGCCGTCATCTTCGGCCGCTGGGACCCGATCAAGGCGACGCTCGCGGCGCTGCTGTTCGGCTTCGCGTCGAACCTGCAGAACGTCCTCGGGTCGATCAACTCGCCCGTCCCGAGCGAGTTCCTGCTGATGCTGCCCTACGTGGTGACGATCTTCGCGGTGGCCGGCCTGGTCGGGCAGTCGCGTGGTCCCGCCGCGTCCGGCAAGCCGTACACCAAGAGCTAGCCGGGAGGCACGGCACATGACCGAAACGGGCCCTGCGGCCGACCACGCGGTCGCCGCCACCGCCGGGGAGGACCCCGCCACGAGCCTCCCGTCCGAACGCGACTGGGCGTCGCTCCGCGACGCGGCCACGGCTGCCATGCGGCACGCCTACGCGCCGTACTCGTCGTTCCCGGTGGGGGCAGCTGCGCTCACCGACGACGGCCGGATCGTGTCCGGCTGCAACGTGGAGAACGCGTCCTACGGCGTGACACTCTGCGCGGAGTGCTCGCTCGTCTCGCAGCTGCACATGACCGGCGGCGGCAAGCTCGTCGCGTTCACGTGCGTGGACGGCGACGGCGCGACCCTGATGCCGTGTGGCCGCTGCCGGCAGCTGCTGTTCGAGCACTCGGCCGAGGGCATGCTGCTGGAGACCGTCTCCGGCATCCGCACCATCGACGAGGTCCTGCCGGATGCCTTCGGACCCCGCACCCTCGTCACGTACCAGCAGGAGCACTGAACCATGGCCGTCGAACCGTTCGACACCGTCGACCTCATCCGCACCAAGCGCTCGGGCTCCGCGCTGAGCACGCCGGAGATCGACTGGCTCGTCGACGCGTACACCCGCGGGTACGTCGAGGACCCGCAGATGGCCGCACTCGCGATGGCGATCTTCCTGAACGGGATGGAGCGCCGGGAGATCAAGGACCTGACGCTCGCGATGATCGCGTCGGGGGAGCGGATGTCGTTCTCCTCGCTCGGCAAGACGACCGTGGACAAGCACTCCACCGGTGGGGTCGGCGACAAGATCACCCTGCCGCTCGCGCCGCTCGTGGCGTCGTTCGGGGTCGCCGTGCCGCAGCTCTCCGGGCGCGGGCTCGGCCACACCGGCGGCACGCTCGACAAGCTCGAGTCGATCCCGGGGTGGCAGGCATCGCTGTCGAACGACCGGCTCCTCGAGATCCTGGACGACGTCGGGGCCGTGATCTGCGCGGCCGGCTCGGGCCTGGCACCCGCGGACAAGAAGCTCTACGCGCTCCGCGACATCACCGGGACCGTCGAGTGCATCCCGCTCATCGCGTCGAGCATCATGTCGAAGAAGATCGCCGAGGGCACCGGTGCGCTCGTGCTCGACGTGAAGTTCGGGTCGGGGGCGTTCATGCCCACGTACGAAGCGTCCCGGGAGCTCGCGCAGACGATGGTCGACCTCGGCAAGGACGCCGGGGTCGCGACCTCGGCGCTGCTGACCGACATGGAGGTCCCGCTCGGGCTGACGATCGGCAACGCGCTCGAAGTGCGGGAGTCGATCGAGGTCCTCGAGGGCGGCGGCCCGGCGGACGTGGTGTCCCTGACGCTCTCGCTCGCTTCCGAGATGCTCCGCCTGGCGGGGCTGCCGGACGCCGACCCGGCTGCGGCGCTGGCCGACGGCCGCGCGATGGACACCTGGCGCCGGATGATCGGGGCGCAGGGCGGGGACCCGGCCGCCGCGCTGCCCGTCGCCCGCGAGCAGCACGTCGTCACGGCGCCGTCGTCCGGCGTGCTCGTCGAGCAGCAGGCGCTGCCGTTCGGTGTCTCCGCCTGGCGGCTCGGCGCCGGTCGTGCCCGTGCGCAGGACCCGGTGCAGGCCGGGGCCGGCATCGAGCTGCACGTCAAGCCCGGCGACACCGTGACCGAGGGGCAGCCGCTCTGGACGCTGCACACCGACGAGGAATCGCGGATCCCGCGTGCGCTCGAGGTGCTCGACGGGGCCTGGTCGATCGGATCGTCCGCTCCGGCGCGGGGGCCGATCGTGCGTGAGCGCCTGACGTGAGGTCGTCTGTCCACATGTAGGGAGCCTCCAGGCAGTTCTCCACGAACCTGTGGGACGTCGCCTGCGAGGCGGGGGTGACCACCGATAGCCTGGTGGACATGAGCGCCGACGCCGCACCCACGTACCGACTGCCCGACGCGGGCGCCGTGATCAACGACCTGCCCAAGGTCTCGCTGCACGACCACCTCGACGGTGGCCTCCGCCCCGCGACGATCATCGAGCTCGCCGACGCGGCGGGCATCGCGCTCCCCACCACCGACGCCGCCGAGCTCGGCCAGTGGTTCGCGGACCAGTCGAACTCCGGGTCGCTCGTCGAGTACCTCAAGACGTTCGACGTCACCACGAGCGTGATGCAGACGGCGCACGGCCTGACCCGCGTCGCGCGGGAGTTCGTCGAGGACCTCGTCGCCGACGGTGTCGTGTACGGCGAGATCCGGTGGGCGCCCGAGCAGCACCTGCAGGGCGGGCTGACCCTCGACGAGACGGTCGAGGCCGTGCAGGCCGGCATCGAGGAAGCGGTCGACGCCGCCGGCGGAGCGATCCGCGTCGGACAGCTCGTCACCGCGATGCGCCACGCCGACCGCGCGCTCGAGATCGCCGAGCTCGCCGTCCGCCACCGTGACCGCGGCGTCGTCGGGTTCGACATCGCCGGAGCCGAAGCCGGGTTCCCCGCCTCGAACCACCGCGCCGCGTTCGACTACCTCGCCTCCGAGCTCTTCCCCGTCACCGTGCACGCGGGTGAAGCCGACGGGCTCGCCTCGATCCGCTCGGCCCTCGTCGACGGTCGCGCGCTCCGCCTCGGCCACGGTGTCCGCCTGTTCGAGGACGTCACCCTCTCCGACGCCGGTGACGGCTCCACGCTGGCGTCCCTCGGGGAGATCGCCTCGTGGGTCCGTGACCGCGAGATCCCGCTCGAGCTCTCGCCGTCCTCGAACCTGCAGACCGGCGCGATCGCCGCGTGGGGCGACGACCTCGCCGACCACCCGTTCGACGTGCTCTACCAGCTCGGCTTCCGGGTCACCGTGAACACCGACAACCGCCTGATGAGCAACACCACGCTCACCAAGGAGCTGGCACTCCTCGCCGGCACGTTCGGGTACGACCTCGACGACCTCGCCGCGTTCCAGATCAACGCCGCCCTCGGCTCGTTCCTGCCGCTCGAGGACCGCGAGGAGATCATCGCGCTGATCACGTCCGGCTACGCGGAGGCCTGATCGCATGGGTCTGCCGCCGCTCTCCGACGACGCCGTCGTGCTCGGTGCGTCCGCGCCGACGTGGCGTGACGCGCTCCGGCTCGCCGGTGGCGCCCTCGTCGCGTCGGGAGCGGCGACGGACGCCTACACCGACGCCATGATCGCCATGGTGGAGGAACACGGGCCGTACATCGTGATCTCGCCCGGGCTGGCGTTCGCGCACGCACGGCCGGGATCGTCGGTGCTCCGGGACGGCCTCGCCGTCGTGACGCTGTCCACGCCCGTGTCGTTCGGGCACCCGCACAACGACCCCGTCTCGGTGGTGCTCGGGCTCGCCGTCGCCGGGGTCGGGACGCACCTCGAGTCCATCGGCGAGATCGCGAACCTGTTCAACGACGCCTCCGTGACGTCCCGGCTCGCCGCGGCCGGGTCCGCAGCGGAGATCCGCTCGATCATGGGGGTGTCGGCATGAAGATCGTGACCATCTGCGGCGCGGGCATCGGGTCGAGCGCGATCCTCAAGGTGAACGCCGAGAAGGCCCTGTCGGCGCTCGGGCTCACGGCAGAGGTCGTGGCGGCCGACGTCGCCTCGGTGCGCGCGGTGTCCGACGACGCGAACGTGATCCTCACCTCGCAGGAGTTCGTCGAGGCGATCGGGGACACCTACGCCGAGGTCATCGTGATCCGGAACCACTTCGACCAGAGCGAGATCACGGCCGCCGTCGAGCGGTCCTTGGGCGAGGCACCGGCGCCGTAGCGGGGCGCACGGAACTGCGCTGGGGGCCCCGGAGCGGGGCGCACGGCGCTGCGCTGGGTGCCCCGGAGCGGGGCGCGCGGCGCTGCGCTCGGTGACCCGTAGCATTGGCCCATGGCCAGCACGACCACCGACTCCAACCCGCTCAACGACCCCGCCGTCGACCCGTTCGACGTCGCCCGTGATGCCGCAGCCGTCATCGCAGCGAAGTCCGGCATCGAGCGGCACGACATCGCCCTGACACTCGGATCCGGGTGGGGGAAGGCCGCCGACCTCGTCGGCGAGACCGTCTCCGAGATCCCCGCCGCCGAGGTCCCCGGGTTCAGCGCCTCCGCCGTCCCCGGGCACTCCGGCACGGTGCGCTCGATCCGCCTGCCCGACGGGCGCCACGCGCTCGTGATCGGGGCCCGGACGCACTACTACGAGGGCCACGGAGTCCGTCGTGTCGTGCACAGCGTCCGCACCGCCGCCGCGACCGGTGCCACCACGATGGTGCTGACGAACGGTGCCGGCGGCATCAAGGAGCACTGGAAGCCGGGCACGCCCGTGCTCATCAGCGACCACATCAACCTCACCGCGGACAGCCCGCTCGAGGGCGCGACCTTCATCGACCTCACCGACCTGTACTCGGCGCGGCTCCGCGCCGTCGCCCGCACGATCGACCCGTCCCTCGACGAAGGCGTCTACACGCAGTTCCGCGGTCCGCACTACGAGACCCCGGCGGAGGTCCAGATGGCGAAGACCATCGGCGGCCACATCGTCGGCATGTCCACCGCGCTCGAGGCGATCGCCGCCCGCCAGGCCGGCATGGAGATCCTCGGGTTCTCGCTCATCACGAACCTCGCCGCCGGCATCCAGAAGACCCCGCTGTCCCACGCCGAGGTGCTCGAGGCCGGGCGGGAGGCCGAGCCGGTGATCGCGGACCTGCTCGCACGCGTGGTGGCGGCGCTGTGACCACGGACGTGCTCGACGTCGCGCGGGCGTGGCTCGCGCAGGACCCGGACCTCGAAACACAGGGCTCGCTCGACGCCGTGGTCGCGCGCGCGTCGTCGGGCGACGAGGAAGCCCTGTCGGTCCTTGCCGAACGGTTCGCCGGGCGGCTGGAGTTCGGCACCGCCGGGCTCCGCGCCGAGCTCGGCTGGGGTCCGCTCCGGATGAACCGGGTCGTGGTGACCCAGGCGGCCGCCGGTCTCGCGCGGTTCCTCATCGACACCGGCCGGCAGCGGAGCGTCGTCATCGGGTACGACGGCCGGGTGAACTCGGACGTCTTCGCCCGGGACTCGGCCGAGGTGATGCGGGGCCTCGGCCTCGACGTCACGCTGCTGCCGTCCGCGCTCCCGACGCCCGTGCTGGCGTTCGCCGTCCGGCACCTCGACGTCGGTGCCGGCGTGATGGTGACCGCGAGCCACAACCCGCCGCGGGACAACGGCTACAAGGTGTACCTCGGCGGGGACGACGACGGATCGCAGATCGTGCCGCCGGTCGACGGCGCCATCGCGGCCGCGATCGACGCCGTCGCCGCGGGGTCCATCGCCGCCCTGCCGCGCGCGACGGACTACACGGTCGCCCCGGCTGCCGTCCTCGACGCCTACGTGGCCGCCACGGCCGCGATCGTGCCCGCACCGGCCCTCCCGGTCGCATCGCAGCCGTCCGTCGTCTACACGGCCATGCACGGCGTCGGGTGGGAGACCGCCCGGGCGGTGTTCGCCGCGGCCGGGTTCGCCGAACCGGCCGTCGTGCCGGAACAGATCGAGCCCGACGGGGCGTTCCCGACGGTGTCGTTCCCGAACCCGGAGGAGCCGGGCGCGATGGACCTCGCGATCGCCCGCGGTGTCGCGGTCGGCGCGGACCTGGTGATCGCGAACGACCCCGACGCCGACCGGCTCGCCCTGGCGATCCCGGTGGGTGCCCCCCGGTCCGGTCCGCGCGAGTACCGGCGGTTGTCCGGCAACGAGGTGGGCTGGCTGCTCGGCTGGCGCGCTGCGTCGCGGGCGGTCGAGGCCGGGCGGTCCGGGGTGCTCGCGGCGTCGATCGTGTCGTCGCCGGCGCTGTCCCGGGTCGCTGCCCGGCACGGCCTCGGGTACCGGGACACCCTGACGGGCTTCAAGTGGGTCTCCCGCGTGCCCGACCTGCTCTTCGGGTACGAGGAAGCGCTCGGCTACCTCGTCGACCCGCAGGTGGTCCGCGACAAGGACGGCATCTCGGCGGCGCTCGAACTGCTCTCGCTCGCCACGTCGCTGGCGGCATCGGGGTCGAGCATCGCCGGGCAGCTGGAGGCGTTCGCGGCGGAGTTCGGCGCGTTCGCGTCCGGGCAGGTGGCGACCCGCGTCGACGACCTGTCCCGCATCGGCGCGATCATGTCCGCGCTCCGGGACGCACCGCCGACGTCGCTCGGCGGCATCGAGGTCCTCGCCACGACGGACTACCAGTCCGGCGTGGAGGGCTTCCCGCCGTCCGACATCCTGCGCTACGACCTCGCCGGGGAGGCGCGGGTCATCGTCCGTCCGAGCGGCACCGAGCCCAAGGTGAAGGTCTACATCGACACGGTCGCGGCCACCCCCGCCGAGGCCCAGTCGCTCGTCGACGCCCTCGCCGCCGACATCCGCCCCCGCGTCTCGTAGCGCGCTGCGCTGCGCTGCTGCCGCGCGCCGCGCCCGGCGCTGACGTGCCGGCCGCGGTGCGTCTTGGCAGCGCACAACCGAAACCGGCTCGAACCACGGTCATCCGCGGTTCGAGCCGTTTTTGGTTGTTCGAGCTCCGCGCCGAGGACGCGTGGGGGAGTCCTCCACAAGGGGTCGGCCCGCCGAGGTTGTGCACAGATCGGGCGCGCGAGCACCCGTCTTGAGCGGTCCCCGAGACGATGCGGGGATGGAACGTCTCGAGATCCTCGTGGGTGGGGCTGCGGACACGACCGGGCGCCGCGGTGCACGGCTGAGCGCCGCGGCGGACACCGGCCGGCTGCTCCGCCTGGCACCTGCGCGCTATGTCGACGCTGACGCCTGGCGTCGAGCGGACCCGGGCACGAGACACGTCGCGCGGGTCCGAGCGGTCCACGGTCGACTCTCCGAACGACTGATCGTGTCGCACGCCTCGGCGGCCGCGCTCCACGGGCTCCCCTGGCGGGGTGAGTTCCCGGATGTGGTGGAGGTGATCGACACGCAGCGGACCACGACCCAGTCGCTCCGGTCCGTGCGGAAACATCCCGGACAGGACCGCTCGTTGCAGACCGTCCGGATGACGACGACGGGGCGGCGCGTGACCGACATCGTGGTGACGGCGATCGACATCGCCATCGCGTACGAACTGCGGTTGTCCGTCCCGATCCTCGACGTGGTTCTCCGACGCGGCGTCGATCGGGCTGCGCTCACCACGGAGCTCGCAGGGCGATCGGCGGTGCACGGTCGTGCTCGCGCCACCGCCGCGATCGAGCTCGCGGACGCACTGAGCGGTTCTCCCGGGGAGTCGGTCGCCCGGGTCGCGCTCGATGAGGTCGGGGCACCGCGGCCCGAGCTCCAGCGCGAGTTCCACGACGATGCGGGGTTCGTCGCGCGCGTCGACTTCTGGTTCCCGGAGCAGGGCATCGTGCTCGAGTTCGACGGCCGAGCGAAGTACACCGACGCGTCGATGCGCGACGCGGGCACCACTGCGGCCGATGTCGTCTACGCCGAGAAGCGGCGCGAGGACCGACTCCGTCGGGTTCCGGGGGTGAACGGCATCGGACGCTTCGGCTGGACTGAGGCGAACGACGCAGAACTCCTCCGCGCTCTGCTCCGCTCGTGCGGGGTCCCGATGGTCGAACGCTCGTTCCGCACGGTGCGCTGAACGATGTCGATCGTCACCGCACAACGGAAACCGGTTCGAACCACGGAGATCCGCGGTTCGAACCGGTTTCGGTGGTGCGCTGCCGAACGGCACCACGGGGCGCCGCGGCGCGCAGCGCGCCCGCGCGCGCAGCGCGCGCAGCGCGCTACGCGAGCTCGAGCAGCACGTGGCCGGACGAGATCGTCTGGCCGACGGGGGCGTTCAGCCCGGTGACGACGCCGTCCTTGTGCGCCTGCACGGGCTGCTCCATCTTCATGGCCTCGAGCACCACGAGCAGGTCGCCCTTCACGACGGTGTCACCCTCGGCGACCGCGAGTTTCACGACGGTGGCCTGCATCGGCGACGCCACGGACGACCCGGAGACGGTGCGGCCGCCGCGGACGGCCGAGGTGCGACGACGCGGGGGAGCGGAGGGTCCGGCCGGACGACGACCTGCGGCCGCGCCGGCCCCGCCGCCGACGATCGACGGCATGGTGACCTCGATGCGCTTGCCCTGCACCTCGACCACGACGGTGTCGCGGGACGCGGGCGCCGGCAGCTCCTCGGGGGAACCGCTCCACGCCGGGATGTCGTTGTCGAAGTCGGTCTCGATCCACTGCGTGTACACGCTGAACGGGACGTCGTCGGGAGTGGCGAACGCCGGGTCCGACACGACCGCGCGGTGGAACGGGATGACCGTCGGCAGTCCGGCGACCTCGAACTCGGCGAGTGCGCGCCGCGAGCGTTCGAGCGCCTCGGCACGCGTGGCGCCGGTGACGATGAGCTTCGCGAGCATCGAGTCGAACGAGCCGGACACGACGTCGCCGGACACGACGCCCGAGTCGACGCGGACGCCGGGGCCGGACGGCGCGTGGAACACGTGCACGGGGCCGGGTGCCGGGAAGAAGTTGCGACCCGGGTCCTCGCCGTTGATGCGGAACTCGAACGAGTGACCGCGCGGGATCGGGTCGGAGTAGTCGAGCACGCCGCCCTCGGCGATGCGGAACTGCTCGCGCACCAGGTCGATGCCGGTGACCTCTTCGGACACGCAGTGCTCGACCTGCAGGCGGGTGTTCACCTCGAGGAAGGACACCGTGCCATCGGCCCCGATGAGGAACTCGCAGGTGCCGGCACCGACGTAGCCGACCTCGCGCAGGATCGCCTTCGACGCCGAGTACAGCGCGGACTCCTGTGCGGGCGTCAGGTACGGCGCGGGGGCTTCCTCGACGAGCTTCTGGTGGCGGCGCTGCAGCGAGCAGTCGCGCGTGGAGACCACGACGACGTTGCCGTGCTCGTCCGCCAGGCACTGGGTCTCGACGTGGCGCGGCTTGTCGAGGTACTTCTCGACGAAGCACTCGCCACGACCGAAGGCCGCGATCGCCTCGCGCGTGGCCGACTCGAAGAGCTCCTCGACCGAGGACCGGTCGCGCACGACCTTGAGCCCACGGCCGCCACCGCCGAACGCGGCCTTGATCGCGACGGGCAGGCCGACCTGGTCGACGAAGTCGAAGACCTCGGACACGTCCTGCACGGGCTCGATGGTGCCGGGGGCGAGCGGCGCGCCGACCTTCTCGGCGACGTGGCGCGCGGAGACCTTGTCACCGAGACGCTCGATGGACTCGGGCGACGGCCCGATCCAGGTCAGCCCGGCGTCGATGACGGCGCGGGCGAAGTCGGCGTTCTCGGCGAGGAAGCCGTAGCCGGGGTGCACGGCGTCGGCACCGGAGCGGCGGGCGACCGAGATGATCTTGTCGATCACCAGGTACGTGTCGGCGCTCGTGGTGCCGTTGAGCGCGTACGCCTCGTCAGCGAGGCGGGCGTGCAGGGCGTCACGGTCCTGGTCGGCGTAGACCGCGACCGAGGCCTTGCCAGCATCGCGGGCCGCACGGATGATGCGGACGGCGATCTCGCCGCGGTTCGCGATGAGGACCTTGCTGATACGGGGCATGACACATCAGCGTATTCGCGCCGGAGCAGGTCGAATTGACCGGCATCGACAAGAAAGCCGGGCAAATGCAGGTGGATGTCTACAGCGCCCAGAGGTCGTGCCAGGAGACGCCGAAGCCGCGCAGCAGCATGGACCGCAGCACGGGCAGCGACAGCCCGACGACGGCGGACGGTGCACCGTCGATGCGGGTGATGTACGCCGCGGCGCGCCCGTCGATGGTGAACGCGCCGGCGACCTCGAGCGGCTCGCCGGTCGCCACGTACGCGTCGATCTCGTCCGCGGACACGTCGTCGGCGAAGGTGAGCACCGCGCTGTCGACCGCGACCACGCGGTCGCCGTCGACGGCCAGGGCGGATCCGCCGGGCGCGACGTCCCCCAGGAGCGGCACGGTGGCCACGGGGCCGACAACGTGCCGGACGGGAGGCTCGGTGCTGGCCGGATCCGAGCCTCCAGGCCGGTGTGTGGTCGGGTCCAGGTCCCGGCGCCGGTCGAGCACACAGTGGCCGCTCCAGAGCGTGCCGCCGCCGGCGGCCAGCATCTGCCGCCACCGGTCCCGCGCGACGGCCGGGTCGTGCGGCTTGCCGTACAGGTGCCCGTCGACCTCGAACGCGGAGTCCCCGCCGAACACGAAGCCGTCGACCGGTGACCCGGCGACGGAGGCGTCCGCGACGGCGGATGCCTTCGCGACCGCCAGCAGCGAGACGAGCTCCGGACCGGTGAGGTCACGGCCGAGCTCCGCCGCGGCGGCCGCCCCGACGGCGTCTTCGTCGACCCCCGGTGACACGAGCACGGGCTCGATCCCGGACTGGGCGAGGAGGGCCCGGCGGGCGGGGGAGGTACTCGCGAGGTACAGACGCATGGGAACATCGAACCATGGGTGAATCGGTCGGAACGCTGCTCGAGCTCGACGTCACCGGGATCGCCCACGGCGGGATCTCGGTGGCACGACACGACGGGCGGGTGGTGTTCGTCTCGGACGCGATCCCGGGGGAGCGTGTCGTCGCGCGGGTGACGGAGGACCGGAAGAAGTCGTTCTGGCGCGCCGACACGGTCAGCGTCATCACGCCGAGCGAGCACCGCGTCGACCACGTCTGGCCGGAAGCCGGTCTCGACCGCGACCCGGCGGAGCGCCCCGGCGGCGCCGAATTCGGCCACATCGCACTCGCCCACCAGCGCACCCTGAAGCACGACGTGCTCGTGGACTCGTTCGCACGCTTCGGGCACATCGACCTCGCGGAGGTGCTCGGGCACGACGTCGTCGTCGAGGCGGCACCCGGCGACGACGAGGCGAACGGCCTCGGCTGGCGCACCCGCGTCCGCCTGCACGTCGCCGAGGACGGCACCCCCGGACCGTTCGCGGCCCGCTCCCACGACGTCGTCCCGGTGACCGCGCTCCCGCTCGCGACCGCCGCCGTGCAGGCGAGCGCCCCGCTCGGACGCGGCTCGATGCCCGGCGCGTCCGTCGTCGACGTCGTCGCGCCGTCGGACTCCGAGGGCGCGCGCCTCGTCATCGACACGCAGACCCCCACGATCGTGACCGAGACCGTCGGCGAACGGACGTTCCAGGTGGACGACAACGGCTTCTGGCAGGTGCACCACCGTGCCGCCGAGGTGCTGACCGGAGCCGTGCAGGACCTCGTCGACCGCGACCGTCTCGACGCCGACGGCACGCACCTGGACCTCTACGGCGGTGTCGGGCTGCTCGCGGCGGCGCTCGGCGACCTGGTCGGCCCGAAGGCCCGCATCACGAGCGTGGAGAGCTCCGGGCGCGCCACCGAGCACGCGCAGGAGAACCTCGCCGAGTGGATCGGTGCCCGCGCCGAGACCGGACGGGTCGACCGCTGGCTCGCCCGCACCGTGTCCGCCGCGACCGCCGCCGAGAAGCAGCGGTACCGCGCGGGCACGATCGTGCTCGACCCGCCGCGCGCCGGTGCCGGGCGAGAGGTCGTGGTGCAGATCGCCGCACTCCAGCCGGCGCAGGTCGTGTACGTCGCCTGCGACCCCGTCGCCCTTGCCCGGGACGTCGCCACGTTCGCCGATCTCGGCTACCGGCTCGAGGCGCTGCGGGCCTTCGACCTCTTCCCGCACACCCACCACGTGGAGGCCGTCGCGCGCCTGGTGCCGATCGCGTAGCGGCCTCTTGTGCGGCGGGGACGGAACCTGGGTCCGACCTGGGTATCCTTGCCTCTGACGGCAGTCCGGTTTCAGGGGCCGGGCGCGTCGGAACGAGAGGTCACCGTGCCAGCAGACACGACCACAACACCAGGGACGACCGGACTCACCACGAGGCCGGTTCGCGTCGCGATCGTCGACGACCACGAGTCCGTCCGGCTCGGCATCCAGGCCGCATGCCAGAACGAGGGCTTCGAGGTCGTGCTGACCGCGGCGAGCGTGCCGGAGTACATCGCGAACCTCGACGGGCGGGAAGTCGACGTCGTCGTCCTCGACCTGTCCCTCGGAGACGGCTCGACCGTGACCGAGAACGTCAAGGGCGTGCAGGGGACCGGCTCGGCCGTGCTCGTGCACAGCATCGCCGACCGCGTCGCGAACGTGCGAGAGGCACTGGCGGCGGGGGCCGCCGGCGTCATCCCGAAGTCCTCCGCGACGAAGACCGTGATGGCCGCCGTCGCGACCGTCGCGCGCGGTGACGTGCTCAACAACCTCGAGTGGGCGAGCGCGATCGACGCCGACCGGGACTTCGCGAAGGCCCAGCTCGGGCGCCGTGAGCGCGAGATCCTGCACCTCTACGCATCGGGACTCCCGCTGAAGCTCGCCGCACAGCAGCTCGGCATCGGCTACTCGACGGCGCGCGAGTACCTCGACCGCATCCGCGTGAAGTACGTCGAGGTCGGGCGTCCCGCACCGACCAAGGTCGACCTGCTCCGTCGCGCTGTGGAGGACGGCATCCTGCCGGGCCTCGACTCCGGGATCGACCCGGACGGCGACGGGCGCTGACGCGGTCACGACCATGACGACCGAGGTCTCGCCGTTCGGTGCCGACCCCGCGCGGAGCGTCCGGGCGACGATCACGCAGGGGTCCACCGAGCGCGCCTTCGCGATCCTGCTCGCCGTCGCGGCGATCGGGTTCGGCGCGGCCTTCGCGCCGTCGGTGGTCGCGCAGCTGCCGTACCTCGACCCGGTGTGGGGACCCGTCTCCGCACTCGCCGTCGGGGCGTCCTTCCTGCTCGTCGGCGTCTCCGCCTTCGTGCAGCGGCTCGCGCAGCCGGCGCAGATCATCTGCGCCGTCCTGTTCCTCGTCGTGCTGGTCACGTGGCCGTCCACGGTGCGCGACGCGCTGCCGTCGACGCAGCTGCCGTGGCCGTGGTGGCTGTGCAACGTCGGCACGATCGCCGCCGCCATGGGGTTCGCCACGTGGCGGGCGACCGTGTACAACGCGCTCGTGCCGGCGGTCTACATCGTGATCCGTCTGACGCCGGCCGGCGGCGAGGTCGGCATCACCCGCGCGCTCCTCGACGGCGTGTACACGGCGATCCTCGGCGGTGCGGCGCTCGTGCTCATCGTCGTGCTCCGACGTGCTGCGGCCGCCGTCGACACCGCGCAGGCGACGGCGGTGCGGCGGTACTCCCGGGCGATCCGTGAGCACGCGACCGAGGTCGAGCGGGTGCAGGTCGACGCCATCGTGCACGACAGCGTCCTCACGACGCTGCTCTCCGCCGCGCGTGCCGAGACCGTGGAGGCGAAGACGCTCTCCGCCCGGATGGCCCGGAACGCGATCGACCACCTCGCCGCTGCGGCGTCCGACGGCCCGGGCGAGGTCCCTCCCGTCCCTCTCGTCGAACTGCGGCAGCGCATCACCTCGGCGGTGTCGGCGCTCGCCGCCCCGGTGACGGTCCGCAGTGGGGCGCTCGGCTCCCGTCGGTTGCCGGCGGCAGTCGCGGACGCGATGGCCTCCGCCGCGCTGCAGGCCGCGGTGAACAGCGTGCAGCACGCCGGAGCGGACGTCGCCCGGTGGGTGACCGTCGAGCAGGACCGCAGCGGTGTCGTCCGCGTCGAGATCGGGGACGACGGCGCCGGCTTCGACGTCGCGGCCATCCCTGCGGAGCGGCTCGGCGTCCGCCGCTCCATCATCGAGCGGGTCGCGACGGCGGGCGGCCTCGCGGAGATCACCACCGCGCCCGGAGCCGGTACCCGGATCACGCTGACCTGGCCGGCACCGGAAGCGTCCGCGCCCTTGTCAGGGGCGGCGTCGACGTCGTCCGGTTCGTCGGGTGCGCCGGGGGTGTCCGCGTGAAGGTCTCCATCCCGGCCGGCATCGCCACCGGCCTGGCGGCGCTGTTCTCGGTCTACCACCTCGTCCTCGCCGCGACGACGCTGACGCGGGTGTCCGACGCCGGGCCGGTCGTCGCGTGCATGGCGCTCTACGCCGCCGCGACGGGCGTCGTGCTGTTCGTCAAGGGCCGTGCGCTGCCGGTGTGGGCCGCTTGCTTCTCACTGGCCACGGCCGTCGTCATGCCCGTCGTCGCCGCACCCGTCGTGGAGCTCGGCGACGCACCCGGGTACGCCACGTGGTGGATCGCCGCGGTCGGCACGCTGATGGTCATCCTCGTCGTCCGGGGGCGTGGGCCGTTCGCCTGGGTCGGCGTGGGCTTCCTCGCGCTGCACACCGTCGCCTGGGCCGGCGTCGGCGCGCTCGGCTCCCTCGGCGTGCTGGGCAGCATCTCCTGGGTCCTCGTCGCGACGGCGTTCGCCGCGGCCATGAACCGCGCCACCCGGATCACCCGGGACTTCGTCCGCGCCGAACAGGAGACCGCCGACTGGCAGGCCGCGCAGGACGCCCACGTGTTCGAGCGCCAGTTCCGCCTCAGCCAGACCACCCGGATGGCGCTGCCGATGCTGCAGCGGATCATCGACTCCTGCGGCGACCTCAGCGAGGCCGAGCGGACCGAGTGCCTGCACCTCGAACAGGCCATCCGTGACGAGATCCGCGGACGCTCCCTGCTCTCCGACGACGTCCGCGACGAGGTGATGCGCCTGCGCCGTCGCGGGGCCGTCGTCCAGCTGCACGATGACGGCGGGCTCGACGAGCTCGAGGTCGACGACATCCGTCGCATCCACGGGCGCCTGGCGGACGCGCTCCGGCAGGCGCACGACGCCGACAACGTCATCGTGCGCACGGTCCCCGAGGGCTCGGGCGCCGCGGTCACGGTCGTCGGGCTGCGGCTCGACGGCGAGGCGAGCGAGTCGGCAGCGCTCGGCGCCGGACTCCACGACGACGAGGACGACGGCGACGAGGACGACTCCGTGGCGCTCTGGCTCGAGATCCCGCGGCACGAGCCCGCGTAGGCCGCGCCGGGCGCGCCCGGGTGCCCGTCTGCCGTGCTGCCGTGTGCTTGCGTGCGCATGTTCCGACACGGCAGCGGTCGATCGACTGGCGCGATGTCGATGCATGCGGACGCAGCTGATCCGTCCGCATGTTCCGACACCGCAGAAGTCGATCGACTGGCGCCGTGTCGATCGTTGCGTGCGCAAGGAGCGACAACGCGGCTGTCGTACGACAGCGAGTTCGTCGGTGTCGGGCGTGCGCAACTGTTGCGGACGCGCGGGAGCGACAGGACCGCTGTCGTACGACAGCGACGGTGTCGTTCCGCGTCGGCAGCACCACGGGGCGGGCGGGGCAGCGGCAGCACCACGCGGCGGCGGCAGCGGCAGCACCACGCGGCGGCAGCGGCGCGAGCGCCCGGAAACGGGGAACGGGCCGGTCAGGAAACCCGACCGGCCCGTTCACGACCCGAGGCAGAGCGACAACCCGAATATCGCCCTGGCTCGCAGCGGACAGTGACGTCGTACCCTAGTCGGTCACCGTCCGGCGATGTCTTTCGTTGAAGGACACCGAACACCAGTAACTATGCCGACTACCAAGCCTCGTGTCAGTCGTCATTATGGGGGACAATTCCGACCTTTTCGGTCCCCATCCAGAAACTGTGCCCCCCGTGTGAGGGGAGACCGACCAGGAAGTGCACCCTGCAACGGCGATGCGGTCCACCAGTTCAGGGGTACATCGGGGGACGGATCCCACCAGGGGGGAGCGCGCGCCGGGACGCAAGCGGCTCAGCGCAGCGAACGCGACCAGGCGCCGGGCCCGTGCGGCAGCGGCTTCCGCAGCCCACGAGCGGAGGTCTCCCACCCGACGCGCGGCGAGACCTCGACCTGGGCACGCCCGGCAGCCGCGGCCTCGTCGGCCTGCCGCTGCAGCACGGCGACGACCGCCGCGAGTTCCTCCGGGGTGGGGTCGCCGGAGACGACCTGCACGTCGGCGACCGGGGTGGGCGCCCCCGCGGGGACCGCTGCGGCGTGACGGCCGCTCACAGCGGGATGTTCCCGTGCTTCTTCGGCGGCAGCGTCGCCCGCTTGCCGCGCAGTGCCCGCAGCGCCTTGATCACCGAGACACGGGTGGCGTGCGGCTGGATGATCCCGTCGAGCTCCCCGCGCTCCGCGGCGAGGTACGGCGAGGCGACGTTGTACGTGTACTCGTTGGCGAGCCGGGAGCGGACGGCAGCGACGTCCTCGCCGGCCTCTTCGGCGCGCTTGATCTCCGAGCGGTACAGGATGTTCACGGCGCCCTGGCCGCCCATCACGGCGATCTCCGCGGTCGGCCACGCCAGGTTGATGTCCGCGCCGAGCTGCTTCGAGCCCATCACGATGTACGCGCCGCCGTAGGCCTTGCGCGTGATGACGGTGACGAGCGGCACGGTGGCCTCGGCGTAGGCGTAGAGGAGCTTCGCGCCGCGGCGGATGACCCCGGTCCACTCCTGGTCGGTGCCGGGAAGGTAGCCGGGGACGTCGACGAGCGTCAGGATCGGGATCCCGAAGGCGTCGCAGAACCGCACGAAGCGCGCGGCCTTCTCGCCGGCGTCGATGTTCAGCGTGCCGGCCATGGCCTGCGGCTGGTTCGCGATGATCCCGACGGTGCGGCCCTCGACCCGGCCGAACCCGATGAGGATGTTCGGCGCGAAGAGCGGCTGCACCTCGAGGAAGTCGCCGTCGTCGACGATGTGCTCGATGATCTGGGTGACGTCGTACGGCTGGTTCGTGGAGTCCGGGATGACGACGTCGAGCTCGCGGTCGGCGTCGGTGGTCTCGAGCTCGGGTGCGACGTCGTAGGCCGGGGCGTCGGAGAGGTTGTTGTCCGGCAGGAACCCGATCAGCGAGCGGGCGTAGTCGAGCGCGTCGTTCTCGTCGTCAGCGAGGTAGTGCGCGACACCGGAGACCGCGTTGTGGGTCTGCGCGCCGCCGAGCTCTTCGAAGCCGACGTCTTCGCCGGTGACGGTCTTGATGACGTCGGGGCCGGTGACGAACATGTGGCTGGTCTTGTCGACCATGATCACGAAGTCCGTCAGGGCGGGGGAGTACACCGCACCGCCGGCTGCCGGGCCCATCACGATGGAGATCTGCGGGATGACCCCGGACGCCTGCGTGTTGAGGCGGAAGATCTCGCCGTACTTGCCGAGCGCGACCACGCCTTCCTGGATGCGGGCGCCGCCGGAGTCGAGGATCCCGATGATCGGCACGCCGGTCTTCAGCGCGTGCTCCATCACCTTGACGATCTTCTCGCCGGCGACTTCGCCGAGGGAGCCGCCGAAGACGGTGAAGTCCTGGGCGTAGACCGCGACCTGCCGGCCGTGGATCGTGCCGAGCCCGGTGACGACCGCGTCACCGTAGGGCCGCTTCGACTCCATGCCGAAGGCGTGCGTGCGGTGCCGGACGAACTCGTCGAGCTCGACGAAGGAGTTCTCGTCGAGGAGCAGCTCGATGCGCTCGCGCGCGGTCATCTTGCCCTTGGCATGCTGCTTCGCGATCGCGGTTTCGCCCGCGGCGGTCACGGCTTCGTGGTACCGGACGCGGAGGTCGGCGAGCCGGCCGGCCGTCGTGGAGAGATCGGGGGTGTCGCCTGAAGTCACCCGCTCACCCTACCGGGGCGGCTGTGCCCGCCGGTTGGAGGACCCCCACGGTTCCTGCCCGTACATTTGCGTGCATGTCCACACCCGCGTTCCCGGCCTCGCGCGCCGCAGTCGAGTCCACCGGCGCCGTGTTCGACCTCCGGCCGACCACCGGATCGACGAACGCGGACCTGCTGGACGCGGCCCCGACCCTGTCGGACGGCAGCGTGGTCGTGACGCTCGACCAGACCGCGGGGCGCGGCCGCCTCGACCGCACGTGGACGGCGCCGGCCGGGCAGACCCTCGCGGCGAGCCTGCTGGTCCGTGCGCCGCTCGACGACCGGGACCGCGGCTGGCTGCCGCTCGTGGCGGGCGCCGCGATGCGGGACGCGGTGCGCGCGGCACTCGAGCCGGTGCCGGACGACGTGCCCGACCAGGCACCGGACGACGTGCCCGACGCTGCGGACACGAGCCGAGCCTCCAGGACGACCGTGAAGTGGCCCAACGACGTCCTGGTCGACGGCCGGAAGATCTGCGGCATCCTCTGCCAGGTCGCCGCCGACGGCTCCGTCGTCGTCGGCGCCGGCGTCAACCTGACCATTCCCGAAGCCGATCTGCCGACCCCCACGTCGACCTCCCTGCTCGCGTCCGGCGCGACCGGCGACGCGGGCACGCTGGCAGACGCGGTCCTGTCCGCCTTCTGGACGGGCGTCCGGGAGGCGGTGGTCGCCCTCGCCGGCGGCGGCGCGGCTGCCGAGGCGGTCCGGTCGCACGTCCGCGCCGGCTGCGGCACGATCGGCGCGCGGGTGCGCCTGGAGCTGCCGGACGGTTCCGTGGTCGAGGCCGACGCCACCGGCATCGACGACGAGGGCCGCATCACGATCCGGGATCAGGACGGCTCGACCAGGGGCGTCGCCGTGGGGGACGTCACCCACCTGCGGTATGCATGACGCCATGACCGCCGAGCCCCCGCCCGAACGCGTCGTCGCACGCCTGCGGCCGCACGCGCGGAGCCTGGTGCGCCCGGCGGTGTTCGTCGTGGTCGTCGCGGTCGCCGGCGGGTTCGGGTTCGGCGTGTTCCGGGCGCAGCTCGCGTGGATCAACGTGGCGATCGCGCTGCTCGTGCTCGTCCTCGTCCTGTTCGGCGGACTGGTGCCCCTGGTCCGCTGGCTGACGCAGCGCTACGTCGTGACCACGAGACGGCTCGTCGTGGTGCGCGGCCTCGGCACCCGGACGCGGCAGGAGCTCCTGCACTCGCGGGGCTACGACGTCACCGTGCGCCGCCGGGGCCTGCAGGGGCTGTTCCGCTCCGGCGACGTGCTCGTGTTCCCCGGTGACGACCCCGCCGTGGTGCTCGCGGACGTCCCGCACGCCGACCTCGTCGTCGCGGTGCTGCACGACATGGTCGAGGCGTACGAGGCCCGACGGCGCCATCGGGAGCCGGACTGGGACGAGATCGTCGGCGGCCCGGACCGGCCGTCGTGGGGGCCCGTCGGCGGCTAGCGCCGGGCGCGCAGGCAACGGCGCCGAGAACCCGGTACCGTCTTCCCGTGCGTATCTCTGTCATCGGCTGCGGGTACCTCGGTGCCGTGCACGCCGCATCCATGGCCAAACTCGGACACGAGGTCGTCGCGGTCGACGTCGACCCGGTGAAGATCGAACGACTCGCAGCCGGGGACGCCCCGTTCTTCGAGCCCGGTCTCCCGGAGATCCTGGCCGAGGCGATCGGTTCCGGCCGCATCCGCTTCACCACCGACATGGCCGAGGTCGCCGGGGCACGCGTGCACTTCCTCGCCGTCGGCACCCCGCAGGGCCCGACCGGTGCCGCCGACCTGAAGTACGTCGACGCCGCAGTCGCCGCGCTCACCGAGCACGTGTCCGCCGGGGAGTTCATCGTCGGCAAGTCGACCGTCCCCGTGGGGACCGCCGCGCGGCTCGCCGGTGAGGTCGCCGAGCGCGTACCCGGTGCGACGCTGGTCTGGAACCCGGAGTTCCTCCGTGAGGGCTTCGCCGTCCAGGACACGATCTCCCCGGACCGCCTGGTCTACGGCGTGCCGGCCGGCGCCGAGGGCGAAGCGGCCGTCGCCGTCCTCGACGAGGTCTACGCCACCACGCTCGCCGAGGGCACCCCGCGCCTGGTCGTCGACCTGGCGACCGCAGAGCTCGTCAAGGTCAGCGCGAACGCGTTCCTCGCGACCAAGATCTCGTTCATCAACGCGATGGCGGAGATCGCCGAGGTCGTCGGCGCCGATGTCACGGCGCTCGCCGACGCGATCGGCCACGACGCCCGCATCGGCCGGAAGTTCCTGAACGCCGGTCTCGGCTTCGGCGGCGGCTGCCTGCCGAAGGACATCCGCGCGTTCCAGGCCCGCGCGTCCGAGCTGGGCGTGGGGGAGTCGCTCGAGTTCCTCGCGGACGTCGACGCGATCAACCTGCGCCGCCGCGCGCACGTCGTGACCCTCGCCCAGGAGCTCCTCGGCGGCGACGTCGCGGGCGACGGCGGCGACGTCGCGGGCAAGCGCGTCGCCGTCCTCGGCCTGGCGTTCAAGCCGAACTCGGACGACGTCCGCGACTCCCCGGCGCTCGACATCGCCGCGCGCCTGCTGGAGCTCGGCGCGACGGTCGCCGCGTACGACCCGGAGGCGAACGGCACCGCCGCCCGCATCCACCCGGAGATCGCCTACGTCGACTCCGCGGCCGCGGCCCTGCAGGACGCCGACCTGGTCCTCGTGCTCACCGAGTGGACCGAGTTCCGGGAGCTCGACCCGGCCGCCGTTGCGGCGCTCGTGGCGAGCCCCGTCGTGGTCGACGGCCGGAACTGCCTGGACCGCGAGGCCTGGACCGCCGCTGGCTTCACGTACCGTGGGATGGGTCGCTGACCCGCTCGCGGCGCGGGATGGGTCGCTGACCCGCTCGCGGCGCGGGATGGGTCGCTGACCCGGAGGGGGTCCTGACAGCAACCGACGGGAGGCCCGGTGCCGGTCCACGGGACCGGCACCGGGCCTCCCGTCGGTCAGGTCACGGACGGAAGGCGCGCTGGGTGGAGACCCCGCGTCGGGCGACGGCCGTGACCGTCAGCACCAGGCCGGCCGCGACGAGGACCGCGAGGACCACGACGGCGGCGAACGGCACGGTGCCGGACGCCTCGAACCGGGCGATGCCGGCCGCGGTGACCGGGAAGCGGGCCGCGTTCCAGAACCAGCTCGCGACGACGGACAGGCCGTAGAGCCCGACCACCGGTGCGGCGGCGGCGATGCCGACGGCCAGCGCGCGGCGGCCGCCGGTGGACCGGGGGATGCGGCGCCACGCGACCGCGCTGATCGCGATGAGCGCGACGATCCCGGGGAAGTAGTAGCGGCCCTGCGTCGCGGCGACCTCGGTCGTCGTCAGGTACGACTCGACGCTGTTCTGCATCTGCAGCGCGACGAGGAGCGCCGGGAACACGGCGAGGCAGACGACGGCGGTCCGCTCGGGGCCGCGGCGGAACGCCCAGACGACCACGACCGCCAGGGTCACCACGGTCAGGACGGCGGTCAGCAGGTCGCCGATGCTGACCTGCGCGCGCATGCCGGGGCTGCCCCAGAACGTCCTCGCGACGGTGCCCCACGCGACGTCGAGGAAGTGCCCGACGGTGGGGTGCTCACCGGGCGGGAATGCCCGCGGCGGCCGCATCGAGGAGTACCCGTCGGTCTGGAGCACGTGGTACACGAGCAGGTTCCGGAGCCACCACCAGCCGCCGAGCGCGCCGCCGATCGCCAGGGCCCCGAGCGCCCGCAGGGCCCGGACACCGAGCGACAGCGTGCCGGCGCCGGCGACGAGGACGACGAGGGCGACGAACGGGATCGCCGGCAGCCCGGTCGCCTTGAGCGAGACGAGCAGCCCGAGCGCCACGCCGAGCGCCACGAGCGTGCGCCGGCGGAGGTCGCCGGTGAGGAGCCGGGTCGCGAGCCACACGACGACCCCGCCGAACAGCATCACCGGCGCGTCGTTGGTGACGGACGCGCCGATCGAGGCGAGCTGCGGCGTGGCGAAGAGCGCGAGGCCGCCCACCAGCGCCGCCCGCGGTGAGCGGGTGAGGCGCCGCACGGTCGCCCACGCGAGCAGGGCGAGGGGCGCCACGAGCACGGCGTCGAACAGGCGCAGCGCGAGGAGGGCGTGGTCCCAGCGGAGGGACCCGAAGTGCACGATGCGGAGGACCGCGGCGTCGAGGACGTAGGCCGTCGGCGGGTGCTGGGTCATCTGGTCGACGGTCGCCGAGTCGCCGGGGTTCGCCGCGAGCAGCTCGCTCATCGTCGACCAGGTCGAGGACGGTCCCGCCGCCTGTTCGGCCTGCGCCGCGACCAGGGCGTTCGAGACGTGCAGCGTGCCGGGAGCCGGCCAACCACCGCCGGTGGCGACGTGCACCGCCGCGCCGAAGTGCGCGGTCTCGTCGGGGGCCTGGAACGGCGGGACGACGACCGCCCAGAGCACCAGCCAGAGCCCGAAGGCGGCGGTGAGCACGGCGATCGCGACGCGCTCCCGGCGCGCGACGGGCGGTACCGTCATCGCTCGGTGGTGGCCGTCGCGGGCGCTGCGCTCGTCGGGGTGGTGCTGGTGGTGCCGGTGGTGCTGGTGGTGCTGGTGGTGCCGGTGGTGCCGGTGGTGCTCGTCGTCCCGGTCGTCTCGTCCGCGGGCTGCCGCTCGGTCCGGTCGGGGTGGTAGACCCACACCTTGTAGAGCCAGAACCGGAACGCGGTACCGAGCACCAGGCCGATCACGTTGCCGGAGATGTTGTCCGCGAGCGCCGACGTGAAGCCGAACACGTAGTGCGAGAGCCCGAGGCAGCCGAGCGAGATCACCATGCCGCCGAGGGAGACGACGACGAACTCGATGCCCTCACGGGTGGCGACCGAGCGGCGCTGGTCACGGAAGGTCCAGTAGCGGTTGCCCATCCAGTTCACGAAGATCGCCACGATCGTGGAGATCACCTTCGCGATGAACGGCCCCGCGTGCACGTCGTCCGGGGAGAGCACGGTGGCACGCAGCAGGTTGAACAGCCCGGTGTCGACGACGAAGCCGATCGCCCCGACGACGCCGAAGCGTGCCAGCTGCGCAATGAGTCGCCGCACGAGGTCTCCAGGATCCGTAGAGTTGTGGCTGGCCGGTGTCCCGGCACTTCCCCGGTCGAACACCGGACGAAGAGGATTGTAGACAACTCGCGCTCGTCGGACGATGAGAGCGACGGAAGGAACACTCAGCATGGCGTTGCGGGTCGGGGTCATCGGCGGAGGACAGCTGGCGCGGATGATGGTCCCCGCAGCCGTCGAACTGGGCATCGACATCCGGGTGCTCGCGGAGGGGCCGGGCATGTCCGCGGCGATCGCGGCCACCGCCGAGGGCGACTACCACGACGCCGAGACGGTCCTGGCGTTCGCGCGGGACGTCGACGTCGTCACCTTCGACCACGAGCACGTGCCGCAGGACGTCCTCCGCGCACTCGTCGACGCCGGTGTCGCCGTCCGACCCGGTCCCGCGCCGCTCGGCGTCGCGCAGGACAAGATCGAGATGCGCACCCGCCTCACCGAGCTCGGCATCCCGGTGCCCGACTGGGCCGCGGTGCAGGACCCGGACGAGCTCCGCGCGTTCATCGCCGACCACGGCGGCCGCGCCGTCGTGAAGACCGCCCGCGGCGGCTACGACGGCAAGGGCGTCCGCGTGGTGTCCGACCCGGCCGAGGTCGAGGACTGGTTCACCGCCGTCGCCGAAGCGGGCGGCGACCAGGCGCTCCTCGTCGAGGAACTCGTCCCGTTCACCCGGGAACTCGCGCAGTCCGTGGCCCGCCGTCCCTCCGGCGAGATCGTCGCCTGGCCGCTCGTCGAGACGGTGCAGCGCGACGGCGTCTGCGCCGAGGTGATCGCCCCGGCACCGGACAGCGCCGGTCGCCTGGCCGACCTCGCCGAGTCGATCGCGGTCCGCGTCGCCGAGGAGCTCGGCGTCACCGGCGTCCTCGCGGTGGAGCTGTTCCAGACCGACGACGAGCGGATCCTCGTCAACGAGCTCGCGATGCGCCCGCACAACACCGGGCACTGGTCGATCGACGGTGCGACGACCAGCCAGTTCGAGCAGCACCTCCGTGCCGTGCTCGACCTGCCGCTCGGGGCGACCGGGATGCACGCCCCCGTGGCGGTCATGATCAACGTGCTCGGGGGACCCGCCGACGGCGACCTCGCCGCGCGGTACCCGGCGGCGCTCGAGGCGTTCCCGGAGGCGAAGTACCACTTCTACGGCAAGGCGCCCCGACCCGGGCGGAAGATCGGGCACGTGACGGTGGTCGGGGACGACGTCGAGGACGTCGTGTACCGGGCGCGGTCGGCTGCGTCGCACTTCGACGACTAGTCCGCGGGTCGGGGACACCCCGATCGGCGGACGACTGGTCCGCCGATCGGGGGACACCCCCTCGGGTGGCACCCGCACTGGGCGGTGGTCGCCGTCGACGACGCGTGTTGCCATGGATGGGCCGAGGCGCCTGCAGGGGGTGCCGTCCCACGGCGTCGTCCCCAGGGGGTCCAGCGCATGCGCCGTCGTCCGTTCCGTGCTGCCGTCGCACTCGCGACGACCCTCGTGGTCGCCGGTGGCGTGATCGTCGCGGAGTCTGCGGCGGCCCCGCCGGCGACGGCTGCGACGGCCGCGACGGCCGCGACGGCTTCGGCAGCTGCCGCGACGGCTGCGGCTGCTGCCGCGACGACGACGGCTGCTGCCGCGACGACCGCTGCCGCGACGACCGCTGCCGCGATGCGCCAGGCGTCCGCCGCGTCCCTCTACGGCGCCGGCCAGTACCGCTCGCCCACGAGCGAGGCCGCGAAGGCCGCCACCGCTCTCGCCACCACCGACCCCGCCGGCGCCCGGGCGGCGTCGACCATCGCCCAGTACCCCGTCGCGACCTGGCTCGGGGAGTGGGCACAGGGGACGACGCTCACGAAGACCATCGACACCGCGGTCGCCGGCGCCGCGCAGACCGGCACCACGGCCGTCTTCGTCACCTACGCGATCCCGTCCCGGGACTGCGGCGGGTACTCGGCCGGCGGCTTCGTCGAGACGACCTACGACGCATGGGTGGACCAGGTCGTCGCCCGGGTCGCCGGCAAGCGCGCCGCCGTGATCGTCGAGCCGGACTCGCTCGCGATGCTCAGCAACGCCGCGTGCAGCACCACGCTCGACCAGCAGCGCTACCGGATCCTCGCCCGTGAGGTCGCCGCGTTCACCGCCGCCGGGGTCCCCGCGTACCTCGACGCCGGCAACTCGAACTGGGTCCCGGCTGCCACCATGGCCGCGCGGCTGAACAGCGCCGGCGTGCAGAACGCCCGCGGCTTCTTCACGAACGTCGCGAACTACTACCCGACGGCGCAGGAGCAGGCGTACGCGCAGAAGGTCTCGGCGGCCACCGGGAACTCGCACTACGTCATCGACACGTCCCGCAACGGCCAGGGCTGGCGCGGCACCTGGTGCAACGGACCCGGCGCCGGCCTCGGCACCTCGCCCCGGGTCGCCACCGACGGCACGGCGCTCGACGCCCTGCTCTGGGTGAAGACCCCCGGCGCGAGCGACGGCACCTGCAACGGCGCCCCGGCCGCGGGGAAGTGGTACTCGGCCTTCGCCCAGGCCCTAGTCGCCAACGCGGTCCTCGGCGTCCCCGCGGCCGCGCTCGCACCGCAGGGCGCGTTCGAGTCGCTCACCGGGACCGTGGCCGCGCTGCGGATCCGCGGGTGGGCGTTCGACGAGGACGACCCGACGCATCCGGTCACCGTCCGGGCGACCGTCGACGGTGTGGCCGTGGGAGCGGTCGCCGCGGCCGCCAGCCGGCCCGACGTCGACACGGCGTACGGCGTCGGCGCGCCGCACGGCTTCGACGTCACCGTGCCCGCGACCGAGGGCACCAGGAAGGTCTGCGTCACCGCCGTCGACGTCGGCACCGGCCCGGACACCGCGCTCGGGTGCCGGACGGCGACGGTGTACCGGCACGACCCGTACGGGCAGCTCGACTCGGTGTCGGTCCGGGCCGGCGGCATCGGCGTCGTCGGCTGGGCCTTCGACGCCGACCAGCCGTCGGCGTCGACGAGCGTGGCGATCACCGTCGACGGCCGGACCGCCCGGACCCTGACGGCGAACGGTCGGCGCGCCGACGTCGACGGCGTCTGGCACACCGGCACCGCGCACGGCTACACCGGCACCGTCCCCGGGGGAGCCGGGAAGCACACCGTCTGCGCCGTGGCGAAGAACGTCGGCTCCGGTACCGACCGGAAGTCCACCTGCCGCTCCGTCACCGTGCCGGCAGCAGCGCCGGCCGCGCACCGCGACAGCGTCCGGTCCTCGGCGCACCGGCGGGTGACCGTCCGCGGGTGGGCCTTCGACCGGGACGCGACCGGGTCGGCCGTCACGGTCCGGGTGAGCGTGGACGGGAAGGCCGCGGGCTCGTTCGCCGCCTCGGGGACACGCACGGACGTGGACGCCGCGTACGCGGTGGGGACGCGGCACGGACTCGCCGCGGTGCTGGTGGCACCGAGCGGCCGGCGCACGGTGTGCATGACGGCGGTAGGGATCGGCAAGGGCGGGAACACGTCGCTCGGGTGCGCGACCCTGACGGTGCGCTGACGCCGCCGGTGGTCCTCCTCCGGGAGAATGGCCGCATGTCAGACCCCCTCCGCCGTGCCGCCGGACGACTCCGCCGCGTCGCGGGACGCGTCCGTCGGGGGATCACCCCCGGCGGTGCACCCGAGAACGCACCGGCAGCGGCACCGACACCGCCGCCCCCTCCGCTCCCGCTCGTCGGGTACGTCGTCGCCGGCGGTGGTGGGGCGCACCCGGCCTCCGCCCACGTCCGCGTCGTCCGCCGAACCGAGCAGCTCGCGGCGAGCGGGACGGCCGAGGTGCACCAGGTGGACCCGGAGACCTTCGTCGACGGTTCGGACGAGCGGCCGTACGTCGCGGTGCTCGTCCAGCGGGACATCCTCCCCGTCGCGAGTGTCGCGCCGTTCCTGGCCGCGGCCGCCGACCGGGGCGTACCCGTCGTGGCCGAGGTCGACGATGACTTCTTCACCGCGTCCGGCCGCGACCGGCTGGCCCGCGCCGAGTACGACCCGGACCGCCTGGCGTCGATCGACGCGCTGGTCCGTGGCGCGGACGTCGTCGTGGTCAGCACGCCGGAGCTCGCGGACGTCGTGCGGCCGATCGCCCGGGACGTGGTGGTCGTCGCGAACGCGCTCGACCCGACGCTCTGGGTCCCCGAGCCAGCCGACAGCACACCCGACACAGCGGCGCAGCCGGACGACGGCGGTCCCGAGCACCGTGTCCTCTACATGGGCACGCTCACCCACGCCGCCGACCTCGAGCTCCTCCGCGACGTCTTCGACGACCTCACCGCGCCGGACGGCACCCCGATCCGCCTCGAGGTCATCGGCGTCACCGAGGACGACGGCCCGGACTGGTACCGCCGCGTCGAGGTCCCCGACGGCCACTACCCGGCGTTCGCCCGGTGGCTCGTCGACCACCGGACGCGCTGGCGTGCGGGCGTCGCACCCCTCCGCGACGAGGAGTTCAACCGCGCCAAGAGCGACCTCAAGTTCCTCGAGTACACCGCCCTCGGGCTCCCCGCGGTCGTGTCCGACCGGCCGTCGTACCGGCTGGCGGGGGAGCACGGCGCGGTCCTCGTCCCCGACGACGTCGCGGCGTGGCGGGACGCGGTCCGCACCGCGGTCGAGTCCGGTCGCGCCCCGGAGCGGGCGACCCGCTGGGTGACGTCCGAACGGACGCTCGGCGCCGACGGCGACGCGTGGTCGCGGGTGCTCCTCGGCGAGCGTCACCACCGCCCTGGAGGCACGGTGCAGCACCGCTAGGCTCGTCCCGTGACCGACACCGCCGCCTCCACCCCGCCGCTCGTCTCGATCATCATGGGTTCCGACTCCGACTGGCCCACCATGCGTGCGGCTGCGGAGATCCTCACCGAGCTCGGGATCCCCTTCGAGGCGGACGTCGTCTCGGCACACCGGACGCCCGACAAGATGACCCGGTTCGCGCGCGGTGCGGCCGAGCGCGGCATCCGCGTCGTCATCGCCGGGGCCGGCGGAGCAGCGCACCTGCCGGGCATGGTGGCGTCGATGACGACCCTGCCGGTGATCGGTGTCCCGGTGCAGCTCGCACGCCTCGACGGCCTCGACTCGCTGCTGTCGATCGTGCAGATGCCCGCCGGCATCCCGGTCGCGACGATGGCGATCAACGGTGCCGCGAACGCCGGGCTCCTGGCGGCGCGGATCATCGGCTCCGCCGAGCCCGCGGTCGCCGCGCGGCTCACGGAGTACGCGGACGGCCTCGAGCGCCTCGTCGAGGAGAAGGCCGCGCGCCTGCGGGACTCCCTCGGCGCCTGACACCGAGGCGGTGCGACCGCGTCGGGGACGACCCGCTGCGACCGCGTCGGGGGACGAGCCGCGGCGGATCAGAGGTCGGCGTGCAGCTGCCAGGTCTCGATGGCGGAGTCGTTCCAGTCGAACATCCGCGCCCGGTCCGGGCCCGCGACGGCGAGCTGCCCGGCGAGGTACGGGTCGTTGACGACCTGGTAGATCGCCTGCGCGAGCCGTTCCGGGTAGCCGGCACGGGGGTCCCGAGCGACCGTCACACCGGCGTCCGAGGCGACTTCCCGCACCGCGGGGTCGTCGGAGTGCACCACGGGGGTGCCGAGGCTCATCGCCTCGATCACGGGGAGGCCGAAGCCCTCGGCGAGGCTCGGGAACACGAACACGCTCGCGCGGTCGTAGACCACGGCGAGGTCCGGGTCGTCGACGCGGCCGAGGACCTTCACGCGGTCCGGTGCGAGCCCGGCGCGCTCGGCGGTGCCGATCACGTCGACGTCGCCCCAGCCGTCGGGGCCGGAGATCACGAGGGGGATGTCGGCGGGGGCGTCCGGGTGCGCCATCGCCTCGATCAGGTACGACAGGCCCTTCCGGGGCTCGAGGGTGCCGACGGCGAGGACGTAGCGCTCGGGGAGGCCGAGCCGCTCGGCACGGAGGTCGGCGTCCACCGGGATCCGGAGCCGGCCGCTCGGCGCACCGCCGATGACCCGGAGCCGGTCGTCGAACCGGTGGATCTCGTTGAGGTGCCCGGCGACCGCGTGGGTCGGGACGACGACGGCGTCGGCGTACTTGTACGCCCGCTTCACCATCGCCTTGTGGAAGTGCACGCCGCGCGGCGTCAGGGTCTCCGGGTTCGTCCACGGGACCGTGTCGTGCACCGTGACGACCGTCTGCCGGCCGGGTTCCTGGAAGCGGTTGTGCTTCACGAGGGGCGCGAGGACGCTCGGGGCGTGCACCATGCCGTGCGATGCGCCGCGGGCCACACCGCCCTGCCAGGCGAGCGCGAGTTCACGGCGGGGCAGCGCCAGGCGGTCGAGACCGGAGAGGCCGGGGAGCAGGGTGCGCAGGTGCTCGACCTCGGCCGGGGAGACGGCGGAGACCACGGCTTCCACGTCGCAGCCGGCGGGTGCCGTCTGGATGAGCTGCCGGGTGAGTTCCTCCGCGTAGCGGCCGATGCCACCGGGGACCGGTGCGACCACCTGGTCGACGATCACGCGGAGAGTGGTCATCTGGTGTTGCTCCTCGAAGGTCGTGCGGGATGGCTGCCCGGCGCGTCGCCAGAGCGTACCAGCGGGGTCAGGGAGTTCCCGGAGTGCGGGCGCGGGTCGCGGCACGACGACGTCGCTCGCCGAGCACCGCGGCGCCGGCGAAGACGAGGTCGACGACGGTGAGCAGCACGCGGGACATCACGGCGACGCTGACCGCTGCGGACGCGCCGAGCGGGACGCCGGCGGTGAGGAGCGCGGTGAGCACGGCCTCGCGCCCGCCGAGCCCGGCCGGCAGGAAGAACACCAGGAACCCGACGAGCCAGGCCAGGGCGTAGGCACCGATCGTCAGCGTGGTGACGCGGAGGTCGACGTGCCCGAGGGGTGCGAGCACGAGCACGATGTGCACGCCGAACACGACCCATGCCAGCGCCGCCCAGCCGAACGCCCGGGCGATCGCGCCGATGCCGAGGTCGATGGTGCCGAGGTCGCGGCGGGTGACCTTCGACGCCAGGCGCAGCCCGAACCGGAGGACTGCCGGGTGCAGCGCGGCGAGCACGATCGGGACCAGGAGCACGACGAACCAGTAGCGCGCGAAGGCGTCCGGCTGCACGAACGGGATCGTCACGGCGGCGACCGAGACGCCCGCGCCACAGCTGATGAGGAGCGTGAGCATCCCCACAGCGACACTGCGCGCCGCCGGCACCCGGTGTTCGCGTCCGAGGTCCGCCTGCGCCACGATCGGCCACACCGACCCCGGGATGTACTTGCCGATCTGGGAGAGGAAGAAGACCCGCTGCGCCGCGCCGATCGGGATGTGGTGGCCGGCGCCGGACATCAGCGCGCGCCACGAGAGGAACGTGATGTACGTCGCGAGCGCGCCGGCGACGAGTGCGGCGACCAGGGTCAGCGGCTCCTGCCGGGTGAACGCCTCGGCGATGTCACCGGCGCGGGGCACGAGGAAGGCGATGCAGAGCGCGAGGGCCACGACGAGGCCGACGACACGGACGACGGTCTTGGTCCGGGAGCGCTTCGCGGGCTGGGGGAGGTCGGTCATTCTCACCTAGGGTTGATCGGGTGCGCCAGGACCGGGATGGCGCGCGCGACCACGGAGAAAGGGCGGCCCACGTGCGGATCTTGGCCTTCGGAACATACCAGGCGGCAGATCACCCTCGGGTGCGAGTGCTCGCCGACGGCCTCCGTGCACGGGGGCACGTCGTGGCCGAGGCGAACGTCCCGCTCGGCCTGTCCACGAAGGACCGCGTCGCGATGCTCGGGTCCCGCTCGGGCGCGCTGTCGATGGCCGGACGCCTGGCCCGCAGCTGGTCGGCCCTCGTCGGCAAGGCGCTCCGTGTGCGCCGTTCCGGCCGTCCGGACGCGGTCCTCGTCGGCTACATGGGGCACTTCGACGTGTGGCTCGCACGCCTGCTGTTCCCGCGCACCCCGATCGTCCTCGACCACCTGATCTTCGCCGCGACGACCGCCCAGGACCGCGGTGTCGGCGACGGCGGCCTCAAGCAGCGCCTCCTGCGGTTCCTCGACCGCGCCGCGCTCACCATCGCGGACGTCGTCGTCCTGGACACCGACGAGCACCGCGACCTCGTCCCGGCAGCGCTCCGGGAGAAGGCCGTGGTCGTGCCGGTCGGCGCCACCGAGAACTGGTACGACGCCGGCGCGCACGCGGTGGAGCGACCCGCCGACCACCCGCTCCGCGTGGTCTTCTACGGGCTCTTCACCCCGCTGCAGGGTGCGGGCACGATCGGCGGGGCAATCGGCGCACTGCCCGACGACGGCAGCGTCCTGGTCACGATGATCGGCAGCGGCCAGGACCTCGACGAGGCGCAGTCACGGGCCGCCGGGGGCGCTCCGACCGAGTGGCTGCCGTGGGTGGACGCCGCCGACCTGCCCGCCCTGGTCGCCGGCCACGACGTCGGCATCGGCATCACCGGCACCACCCCGAAGGCGCTCAAGGTCGTCCCGAACAAGGTCTACCAGTGCGCGGCAGCCGGGCTCGCCGTCGTCACGAGCGACACCGCCCCGCAGCGCCGGGCCTTCGGCGACGCGGTCGTCGCCGTCCCCGCTGGCGACGCCGACGCGCTCGCCGCCGCGATCCGCGGGCTCGCCGCCGACCATGCGCTCCTCGCCGAGCGCCGGGCCGCCGCGTCCGCCGCGGCCGACCGTTTCCGTCCCGCGGCAGCCGTCGAGCCGCTGGACGAGCGCCTCCGCACCGTCACCCGCTGACCGCAGCCGAGCTCGCGAGTCGCAGCCGACTTGGCGAGACCCCGCCGAGCTCGCGAGACGCCGCCCAGTTCGCGAGACGCCGCCGGCCGGGGCGGCGTCTGGGCCGTTCGGCGGCGTCTCGACCGGAGAGCGGCGCCTGGCAGGGCAACGGACGGGAGGCCCTGCTCGCGTGCCGCGCGTGGCGGACGTGAGCAGGGCCTCCCGGTCGGAGCCTGGTGGGGGTCTCAGGAACTGAGCACGCCCGCCTCGGCTGCCGCGTGCAGTGCTTCGCGCCAGTCGCGCATCGGGGCGATCCCCGCGCGTGTCCAGGCGTCGTGGCCGAGCACGCTGTACGCGGGGCGCGGAGCCGGACGCACGAAGGCCGAGCTGTCGGTCGGCAGGACCCGCTCCGGGTCGAGGCCGACCTCGGTGTAGATCGCCTTCGTGAAGTCGAGCCAGGACCCCTCGCCGCCGTTCGTGCCGTGGTAGATGCCGGCCGGAGCGTCCGCGTCCAGGAGCGCGACGATCTGGCGGGCCAGGTCACCCGTCCAGGTCGGCTGCCCGATCTGGTCGGTGACGACGCTCACGGTGTCGTGCGACCCGGCGAGGCGGATCATCGTCTTCGCGAAGTTCGGACCGCCGGCACCGTAGAGCCACGCGGCCCGCACGATGAACGAGGAGTCCGGGGCGATCGCGCGCACCGCTGCTTCGCCGGCCGCCTTCGTCCGGCCGTAGGCGCCGATCGGGTCGGTCGGCTCGTCCTCGGCGTACGGCGAGGTGCCGTTGCCGTCGAAGACGTAGTCGGTGGACACGTGCACGAGCTTCGCGCCGGCGGCGACCGCGGCGGTGGCCAGGACCTCCGGGCCGCGGGCGTTGACCGCGAAGGCCGCTGCCTCGTCGGACTCGGCGTCGTCGACCTTCGTGTACGCCGCCGCGTTGATCACGACGTCGTGGCCGGCGACCGCCGCGGAGACGGCGTCCTGGTCGGTGATGTCGAGGTCGGCGCGGGAGAGCGCGGTGACGTCACGGCCGGCGAGGGCCTGCTGGAGGTCCTGGCCGAGCATGCCGGCGGCGCCGGTGATGAGGTACCGGGTCATGCGAGCGCCGCGCGCTCCTTGAGCGGCTCCCACCAGGCGCGGTTGTCGCGGTACCACTGGACGACGTCCGCGAGGCCCTGCTCGAACGGGACCTGCGGCTCGTAGCCGAGCTCGGCCTGGATCTTGGAGATGTCCACCGAGTAGCGGAGGTCGTGGCCGAGGCGGTCGGCGACGCGGTCGACGTAGGACCAGTCCTTGCCGGTGGCCTCGAGCAGCATCTCGGTGAGCTCCTTGTTCGTGAGCTCGGTCCCGCCGCCGATGTTGTAGATCTCGCCCGCGCGGCCCTTGACGAGCACCATCGCGATGCCGCGGGTGTGGTCGTCGACGTGCAGCCAGTCGCGGATGTTGTTGCCCTCGCCGTAGAGCGGGACGTGCTTGTCGTCGATGAGGTTCGTGACGAACAGCGGGATGACCTTCTCGGGGAAGTGGTACGGCCCGTAGTTGTTCGAGCAGCGCGTGATCGAGAGGTTCAGCCCGTGCGTGCGGTGGTAGCTGCGGGCGAGGAGGTCGCTGCCCGCCTTCGACGCCGAGTACGGCGAGTTCGGCTCGAGCGGACGGTCCTCGGCCCACGAGCCTTCGCTGATGGAGCCGTAGACCTCGTCGGTGGAGACGTGCACGAAGCGCGCGGTGCCGTGGCGGAGCGCGGCGTCGAGGAGACGCTGGGTGCCGACGACGTTGGTCTCGACGAAGATCCCGGAGTCACGGACGGAGCGGTCGACGTGGGACTCGGCGGCGAAGTGCACGATCGCGTCGATGCCGGGGATCACCTCGTCGAGCTTCTCGGCGTCGGTGATGTCACCCTGCACGAACGTGTAGCGGGGGGAGTCCGCGACCGGTGCGAGGTTCTCGAGGTTGCCCGAGTACGTCAGGGCATCGTAGACGACGACCTCGGCGCCCTCGAGCCCCGGGTAGGCGTCCTGCAGGGTGCGGCGGACGAAGTTCGAGCCGATGAATCCGGCTCCGCCGGTGACGAGGATCTTCACGTGGTCTGGTTCCTTTGGGTTGCCGTTGGCGTTGGATCGATTCCCGATTGTAGGGGGAGCGTCTGTCAATCGAGTATTTCAGTGCTGCCGGTCGGCTCGGCGCCGGGTCCCGCGCGGCGGCGGCGTCGGCCGAGCACCACCACGAGCACGCCGACCACGATCGCGACGAGGACCGAGCCGATGGTCGCGACCAGGCCGGCCGACAGACCGGGGACCGTGTACGAGACGGCGACGGTGTGCTTGCCCGCCGGCACCCAGACGGCACCGCCGGCGTGGTCGGCGGCGACGAGCGGGGTCGACTTGCCGTCGACGGTCGCACTCCAGCCGGGGCGCTGCAGCGAGTCCTCGACCACGACCCAGCCGCCCTGCTCCGCGTCCACGTCGACCGTGGTCGCGTTCGGGTCGCTCGAGTCCACGTCGAGCTCGGCGTCGCCGCCACCCGCCGTGTGCTTCGTCGGCTTGCTCAACACGACCTCGTCCGCCGGGGTGGCCGGGTCGTCGAGGGTGTCGACCCGGTCTGCGGCCTTCTGGACGACGGTCTGCGACGACGCCCAGCGGACCCGGTCGTCGGTGCCGCCGAGCTCGTAGATCGTCGCGTCGCCGGTGTGCGCGACCGTGACGTCGTCACCGGCCTCCGGACGGACGACGGTGATCGCGGCCTTGCCGTCCGCGTCCGTGCCGATCGGGACGCGCTTGTCCTGGCCGGTGACCGTGATCTCCGCGTGCCACGACGTGGACGCCGGGATGTCGTCGCCCTCGAGCGCCACCGCGCGACCACCGCCGAGCCCGGGGACCCAGGTCTCGGTGGATGTGAGGGTCTTGCCGGTGTCGTCGGCGACGATCGACACGGTGAGGTCCATGCCGTCGGCAGAGTTCGTCGGCGCCGGGGGACCGGTGAACTCGATGCCGTTGATCGGCCCGGTGTTGCTCGGGGAGTCGACCGACGGGTTCGCCTTCGTGAGGTCGGCCCACGCCGTCGACGGCGTGCTCGGGTCGGCCTGGCCGACGAGGGGCGCCGACGGGTCGGAGATCACGTAGCGCACCGCGAGACGGTCCAGGAGCGGCGAGGAGATCGTCGACGGCAGGTTCGTCGGCCGCAGCGACGAGTACGTCGGTGTGACGTAGACGTCCGGGTCGATCGCCGTCATGAGCTGCTTCCACTCCTGCGTCTGGAAGGTGTGCCCGGTGAGGGAGCGGATCTGGAAGTACGACGCCGAACCGGGCAACCCGGCCTGGCCTGCGGTGGCGAAGCGCTCCTGGTCGGTGAGGTGGTTCTCCAGGTACTTCAGCGCCGGCGTCGACGGGTAGAAGGTCGAGACGGGGGCGATCGGCCACCACGCCTGGACGGAGGAGATCGCCGGGACGACGACCATCGCGATGACCCCGACGCCGGCGACCGCCGCGAGGACGCGGGACCGGAAGAACCAGACCAGCGCGATCGCCAGGGCGGTGAGCGCGCCGATCACCGCGGTGCGGACGACGTCCACCTTCAGCTCGTGCAGGTGCGGGACGGGGACGGAGTAGAGCGCCATCCGCGTCTGGTAGGCGACGCCGGCCGCCGCGGCGAGCACGATCAGGACGACCAGGCCGCGACCGATCCAGGCGAGCGGTCGCGACGAGCGGAGCCGACGGAGCTCGTCGAGCAGGTGCTCGGGCTCGACCAGTCGCCCGAACCCGATGCCGGCGAGTGCGGCCGCGAGGAACCCGACGATGCAGCGCATGCGCCCGATCGGGTTCGAGTCGAAGACGGGGAGCTCACGGATCGCCGCGAGGACCGGGCCGCCGACGTAGACGAGCACCACGCTGAGGGCGAGGAGGCCGAGGAGGATCCAGACGATGCCGGCCGCGCGCTGCACCCGCGGGCGCACGAGCAGCGCCGCTGCGATCAGGACGACCACCGCGATGCCGACGAACGACGCCGTCTCGACCGGGTTGCGACCGCTCCAGGCGTCGCCGCGGCTCTCGTCGTTGGCGATGTCGGCCACCCACGAGCTGACGAGCGACAGGTACCCGAGGGTCCCACCGCCGCCGGACTGCGCCCGGGCGCCGAAGTCGATGACGTTCGCCGCGTTCACCGCGAACGGCAGGAGCTGCCACGCGGAGAGGAACAGGCCGAACACGATGCCGCCGACCGCGATCGCCGCGCTGACGAGCACCCCGCGGACGCTCCGGAGCGCGACGATGCTGCGCGCGACGAAGTAGATGCCCCCCGTGAACAGGGCGTACCCGACGATCGCGGGGAACCCGCCGAGGAGCATGCACGCGAGCGCGACCCCGACGGCGACGACGTCACGGAGCTTCCGCTCGGTCGCGGCACGGTCGATCGCCCAGAACAGCAGCGGGATGAACGCCGCGACGCGGGTCTGCGGCCAGTTCGTCCACGCGACCATGAACCCCGAGGCCGAGTACACGATCGCGGCGATCGGCCAGCCGGCGCGCGGGACGCCCCAGCGGCGGAGCAGCAGCGCCATGCCGACCGTCACGACGACGATCTCGAGCAGCTTCACGGCGCCCGGTGCGTACGAGAAGGGCAGGACCCACCACGGCAGGGAGAGCGGGGACCACGCGCCGGAGTCGGGCAGGCCGCCGAGCTCGGTGCCGCCGGCGACGTACGGGTTCCAGGCGCCGAACACGCCTTCCTGCGCGAGACGGACCAGCAGCGACACCTGCGGTGCGGCACTGTCGATCGTGTCGCTGTCGAACACGTTGCTCGACTGCGTCGTCGACTGGAACGTGTCCGCCCACGGGGTGAAGCGGTTGAGCAGTCCGGTGTTCAGGAAGGTGCCGTGCCCGAGCAGGGCGGGCCCGATCGTGAAGAGCACGAAGGCCACCAGCGCGGCCCACGACGCGATCTCCACCCAGGCCCCCGGACGACGGATCCAGAGGGCGGCGCGGGTGCTCATCGAGAGCGTCCGCGCCTCAGTCGCCATACCGCTGCAGCTTCTGCAGGTCCAGCTGCTCCTCGGCGAGGGTGCGGTTCAACCGGGTGAGGTCGGCGACGACGCCGATGACCAGCGACAGCACCGCCGTGATCAGCAGCACCACGCCGAGGATGATCGACTGCAGGTGGTTCCCGCCGGTGTTCGTCCAGAGGAGCACGAGGTACCGGATCAACGGCCAGGCCCCGAGTCCGCCGAGGACCACGGCCACCCAGGCGAAGAGCGCCATCGGGCGGTACATCAGGTAGACGCGGGCGATCGCCGAACCGGACTGGAACATGTGCTGCCAGATGTTCTTGAACAGCCGGGACTCGCGTGTCTTCGGGTTCGTCGTGATCGGCACGGACGCGATCGCGAGCCGCTTGTAGCCGGCCTGCACGATGGTCTCCATGCAGTAGCTGAAGCGTGTGACGATGTTCAGGCGGATCAGCGAGTACTTCGTGTACGCGCGGAAGCCGCTGGCCGCGTCGGGCAGGTCGAGGCCCGCCGCTCGGCTGGCCACCCAGGACCCGAAGCGCTGCATGAGCTTCTTGAAGCCGGAGAAGTGCTCGATCGTGCGGGTCTGCCGGTCGCCGATCACGATGTCGGCTTCCTTCCGCAGGATCGGCTGGACCAGCTCCGCGATCTGCGCCTGCGGGTACTGGTTGTCACCGTCGGTGTTCACGACGATGTCGGCACCGTGCAGCAGGGCGTAGTCGACGCCGTCGCGGAACGAACGGGCGAGGCCCATGTTCGTGGTGTGGTGCACGAAGTGGTGGACACCGTGCTCCCGGGCGACCTCGACCGTGCGGTCGGTGCTGCCGTCGTTGATGACCAGGACCTCGATCTCGTCGATGCCGTCGATCTGCGTCGGGATCGTCTCGAGGACGCTGGCGAGGGTGTTCTCCTCGTTGAGGCAGGGGATCTGGATGAAGAGCTTCACGGGGCTGCGGTATCTCGTTTCGGGATGCGGGCGCACGGCTTCCAGGTGCGAGGAGGCCATGACAGCCTAAGCGAACGACCGATGGACCCGTGGGAGAATCGCTCACCGTGCGACGCTTCCTGCCACGGCTGCCCACGGCGGTCGTCATCACCGCCGCCGTCTTCGCCGTCCTCGCTTCCCTCGCGGTCGGCTGGAGTGCCGCCCCGCTGAACACCGCGGACGAGACGGCCCACCTCGACTACGCGATCGGGCTCTGGCACGGGCACCTGCCGGTCTTCGAGCAGGGACTCGCCATCCGGCCGCCCTTCGGCATCGTCCCGCCGGTGCAGTGGGTCGCCCAGCACCCGCCGCTGTTCTACGCGCTCGTCGCCCCGGTCGTCGGGCCGCTCTGGGACGGCGGACACCCGTACGCCGCGGTGCTCGCCGGGCGCTCGGTGAACGCGCTGCTCGCCGGGGGAGCCGTCCTCGCCACCGGGTTCGCCGGGTTCCGCGTGGTGCCGCGCCGACCGGCCGTCGGTGCCGTCGCCGCGATCGTCATCGCCTGCACGAGCATGCTGCTGCTCGTCGGGGGCGCGGTCTACAACGACCTGCCGAACACGATCCTCGCCGCGCTCGCGATCGCCGTCGGCGCGACCGCGCTCCGCCGGGGCCTCTCGACGCGCCTGGTCGTCGTCGCGGGGGTCGTCACCGGGCTCGGCATGCTGAGCCGGGCGTCCTTCGCGGTGTTCGTCGTCGCGGTCGTCGTCGCCCTGGTCCTCTCGGCGCCGGGCTCGCGCTCGGCGCCGGGCTCCCGCTTCTGGGACGGGTGGGGGCGCCTCGTCGCCGCAGCCGTCGCGGCGCTGGTGCCCGTCCTCGCCGCCGGGTGGTTCTACCTCCGCAACATCGCACTCACCGGCAACGCCGAGGGGTCGCACCCGGAGTGGGCCGCCGAGCACCTGCACCGGCACACCGCTTCCGCATCCCAGGTGCTCACCGACCACGACTTCTGGACGGGGTTGTTCTCGGTGTTCCTCGGGCACCTCGCCGAGGACGGCGCCTGGACCTGGCTGCTGCTGCTCGGCCCGCTGGCGCTGGCGCTCGCCGCCGCGGTGGTCGGCATCGTCCGACGCGCGGGCCGCGGCAGCGCGGGCCGCGGCAGCGCGGGCCGCGGCAGCGCGGGCCGCGGCAGCGCTGCCCGCGGCGGCGCAACGCCCGCCCGCGCGTCCTCCACCCGCGCCGACTGGCTCGTCGCCGCGATGCTCGCCGCCGTCGTCCTGCTCGTCGTCGTCGCACAGGTCCGGTTCACGATGAGCGGCGGTTCGGCACACGCCCGGTACCTCCTCGCCGTGATGCCGGTGCTCGCGATCCCGATGGCGATCGGCCTCACCGGGTTCGGCCGGATCGCGTCCTCGGTGCTCACCGTCGTGTGGACCCTGCCGGCCGCGTGGGTGTGGTTCGCCATCCTCGACCTGCAGGCACCCGTCGCGGGGTCGAGCGCGGTCCTCGTCGTCGCCCGGGTCGTCACCGTGCTCGCCGTCGTGGTGCTCGCGCTCACCCTCGTCCTGACGGTCCGTCTGCTGACCAGGAAGGCGCCTGGAGTGCTGCGGTAGGCTGCCCCGGTGCAGATCCGCGAACTGAAGATCCAAGGCGCGTGGGAGTTCACCCCCGTCCAGCACGGCGACGCACGAGGAGCCTTCCTCGAGGCGTACCGTGCCGACGTGCTCGAGGACACGGTGGGCCACCCCCTCGACCTCCGCCAGGTGAACATGTCGATCTCGTCGCGCGGCGTCGCGCGCGGGATCCACTACGCGCTCGTCGCCCCGAGCCAGGCGAAGTACGTCACCGCCGTGCGCGGTGCGTTCATCGACTACATCATCGACATCCGCGTCGGTTCGCCGACGTTCGGGCAGTGGGACTCCGTCCGCATCGACGACGTCGACCGCCGCGCCGTGTACCTCTCCGAGGGCCTCGGCCACGCGATCGTCGCGCTCGAGGACCAGAGCACCGTGAACTACCTCGTCAGCGCCCACTACGACCCCCAGCGCGAGAAGGGGATCAGCATCCTCGACCCGACCGTGGGCCTGGAGCTGCCGGACGGCATCGGCGAGCCCGTCCTGTCCGAGAAGGACACCAGCGCCCCGACGCTCCTCGACGCCGCCGAGCAGGGCCTCCTGCCGACGTACGAAGAGTGCGTCGCCTACACCGAGTCCCTCCGGACGAAGAAGTAAGAAGGAGACCCGATGAAGGGCATCATCCTGGCCGGCGGTTCCGGCACGCGCCTCTGGCCCATCACCAAGGGCATCAGCAAGCAGCTGATGCCGATCTACGACAAGCCGATGGTCTACTACCCGCTGTCGACGCTGATGATGGCCGGTATCCGTGAGGTCCTGGTCATCACCACCCCCGAGTACAACGACCAGTTCCGTGCCCTGCTCGGCGACGGCTCGTCCCTCGGCATGGACATCCAGTACGCCGTGCAGCCGAGCCCGGACGGCCTCGCGCAGGCGTTCGTCATCGGTGAGGAGTTCATCGGGGACGACAGCGTCGCGCTGGTCCTCGGCGACAACATCTTCCACGGCACCGGCCTCGGCACGAGCCTGCAGAAGAACACCGAGGTGCAGGGCGCCACGATCTTCGCGTACCACGTGGCCGACCCGAAGGCGTACGGCGTCGTGGAGTTCGACGACGACTTCAGCGCCGTCTCCATCGAGGAGAAGCCGGCCGAGCCGAAGTCGAACTACGCCGTCCCCGGCCTGTACTTCTACGACAACGACGTGGTCGAGATCGCGAAGACCATCGAGCCGAGTGCGCGTGGCGAGCTCGAGATCTCCACGGTCAACGAGCGCTACCTCGAGGCCGGCACGCTCGGCGTCGAGGTCCTCGACCGCGGCACCGCCTGGCTCGACACCGGCACGTTCGAGTCGATGATGCAGGCGTCCGAGTACGTCAAGGTCATCGAGGACCGCCAGGGCCACAAGATCGGGTGCATCGAGGAGATCGCCTGGCGGAACGGCTGGATCGACGACGCGGCCCTCGCCGCGCTCGCCGCGCCGCTCGCCAAGAGCGGGTACGGCGTCTACCTCCAGCAGCTGCTCGCTTCCTGACACGCCCCGTGGCGCTCTTCCGACGCCGCCGTGCGGACACGACGGTCTCCGACTCCGGTCTGGAGGCCCGACCCGTGTCCGACACGGCGGCGTCCGTCGTCCGCGTGGCCGGGTGGCAGAGCACGCCGGTGGCCTCCGACAAGTGGGTCACGGTGCTCCTCGTCAGCCGTTCGGACCGGTACGCGGCGCTGCCGGCGATGGTCGCTGCCGCTCGGCTCGCCTTCGGCCCGGACGTCGACGTCCGGGCGGTGGGGTACGTGGCCGACGCGTCACCGCGGGACCTCCAGCAGCGGGGCGTGCCCTGGGTGCGTCCCGACCCGGTCGACGGCATCGGCTCGGCGATCAACGCCGGGGTGGCCGCTGGTGTCGGCCGGGTGCTCGTCGTCGTCGACTCGACGGTGGGCGTGACCGACCAGGACCTCCAGGTGCTCGCCGCTGCCGGGTCCGGCCAGGTCGTCCAGGCCCGGGTGCGGATGCCCGACGGCGGCCGACGGGACGGTGCCCTGCTGCTCCGCCCGGGCGCGCTGCCCTGGAGCGACGACGGCCGCCGAACCGACGACGGCCGCCAGACCGAGGGCGCCAGCCGGACCGACGACGGCAGCCGGACCGACCGCGCCGCGGACCCGGACGACCTCGACACGATCCCGGTCGTGCCGGTCTTCGCAGCGGACCAGCCCGTGGTCTCGATGCCGCGGGCCGCGCTCCTGCCGGCACCGTGCCTCCCGGACGAGCGGATGACGCTGACGGCCTGGACCCGCGCCGCTGCCGACCGGATCGCCGGAAACGTGCGCCTCGTCTGGTCCGTGCGGCGGAACGCCGAGGCCGGGCGGACGATCGACGCGGCCACGGTCGACGCGTTCACCGCGTGGCGGGACCGCGGAGCGCAGGACGGCGCCGTCGTCGCCGGACCGCCGCTCCCGCCGTGGGGCGCGCGTCCGGTGTCGCCGTCGGCGGACCGCTCGCGTGCCGACACGGAGTTGTCGTGGGCGCTCAAGATCGCCGCTCCCGCCGGACCCGAGGGCGACGGCTGGGGCGACGTGCACTTCGCGACAGAGCTTGCCGAGGCGCTCGAGCGGCTCGGACAGCACGTGCGCGTCGACCGCCGCGACGCCCACGTCCGGGACGACGACGCCGAGGACGACGTGACGCTGGTGATCCGCGGTCTCGACCGGGTGCCGCCGAACCCCGCGTCCGTCAACCTCCTCTGGGTGATCAGCCACCCCGACGACGTCGCGGACGCCGAACTCCGCTCCTTCGACGCCGTGTTCGCCGCCGGTCCGGTGTGGGCCGCCGCGGCCGCCGAACGTGCGGGCGTCCCGGTGCGGACCCTGCTGCAGGCCACGGACCCGGCGGTGTTCACGCCGGGTGCCCGGGGAGCGTCGGCGGACGCCGGGCGCGTCGTGTTCGTCGGGTCGACCCGCGGTGCCGAGCGGCGGATCGTGTCCGACGCGGTGGCGCTCGGGGCGGACCTCCGGGTGCACGGGCCGGGCTGGGCCGACGTGCTGCCGGCCGCGATGGCGGGGGAGTCCTCGCTCTCCCGGACAGCGGTGGCGGCGGCCTACCGCGACGCCCGCGTCGTGCTCAACGACCACTGGCCGGACATGGCGGCCGGGGGCTTCCTCTCGAACCGGGTGTTCGACGTGCTGGCATCGGGCGGGGTCGTCGTCACGGACCCCGTCGCGGGGCTCGCCGACGTGCTCGAGGTCCCCACGCTGGCGGTCGCGTCGTCGCGGGAGTCGCTCGCCGCGCTGCTCGACCCCGCGTACGCGTGGCCGTCGCCCGCGGAGCGGGCCGCGGTCGCCGCGCGGATCGCCGCCGAGCACTCCTTCGATGCCCGCGCTGCGGTGCTCGTCGAGGCCGCGCGCGCCGAGCGCGAGCGGCTCCGCCGCCGGCGCTGACGCGGCGCGCCGCGGCGCGGCCGCCGGCCGCGCGCAGCCCACGGCATTGCCGCGGATACGCCGCACAACCAAAACCACTCCGAACCACGGGAATCCGTGGTTCGGAGTGGTTGCAGTTGTGCGCAGGCATGCCGAACCGCCGGCGGCCGCGGCGCCGCCGCGCGCCGCGTGCGCCGCGCGCCGCGCGCGCCGCTACTTGCGCGTGACCCAGCGCGCGCGGACCGCGAGGCCGGTGCGCAGCACCACGCGGAGCGGCCACAGCCACCACGCCCGGTACTTCCGGGACAGGAAGCGGTACGCGCTCCGGTGGTGCTCGACCTCCATGCGTCGACGGTTCGACGAGGTGGAGTGGGCACCGGTGTGCACGACCGTGGCGCTCGGGACGTAGACGTTCGCGTGCCCGGAGCGTCCGACCCGCTGCCCGAGGTCGACGTCCTCGAAGTACATGAAGTAGGACTCGTCGAACCCGCCGAGCTGCCGGAACAGCGACGTGCGGATGAGGAAGCATGCGCCGGAGAGCCAGCCGGCGTCCCGCTCGACGACCTGGGTCGTCGACCAGTACCGCTGGCTCCACGGGTTCCCCGGCCAGAAGCGGGAGAACGCCGCGTGGCCGAGCCCCGTCCGGAGCGAGGGGAGCTGCCGGGCGGACGGGTACGTCTCGCCGTGCTCGTCGAGGATCTGCGGCCCGAACGACCCGCCACGGGGGAGCCGGTCGGCGGCGGCGACGAGCTCGTCGACGCTGCCGGGGCGGAACACCACATCGGGGTTCGTGACCAGGATGAACTCGGGTCGTTCGTCGGGCAGGACGTCGTCGAGCGCCGCGAAGGCCGCGTCGATCCCGCCGCCGTAGCCGCGGTTGCTGCCCGAGGAGACCACGACGGCGCCGTGTGCCTCGGCGATCGCCCGGAGCGCGTCGAGGTCGTCGGAGCCGTTGTCCGCGATGACGACGGGCAGCGGACCGTCGGAGGCCAGCGCGGCGCTCTCCAGGAACGGCCGGATGGTCTCGCCGGTGTTGTACGTCACGGTGAGGACCGCGACACGGGGCCGCGCGCTCATCGAGAGCCCCCGGCCGACGACGAAGACGACGACGACGATGACGACGACGACGACGAGGAAGACGAGCCCCGCGACGAAGCCGCCGCGGCACCGTACGCGCCCACGTGCACCCGCGCGGTCGCATCCCACGTGAAGTCGTCCGCCCGCAGCACGGCACGACGCCGGTGCTCGTCGCGGAGCGCCGTGTCCGCGAGCAGGGTGCCCAGCGCCGTGGCGATCGCGGGAGCGGACACGTCGGTGTAGACCGCGGCGTCGCCGCCGACCTCGGGCAGCGAGAGCCGCCGCGTGGTCAGGACGCACGCGCCGGCGGCCATCGCCTCGACCACCGGCAGGCCGAAACCCTCGCCGAGGCTCGGGTACACGACGACCTCGGCACCGCCGAGGAAGCCGGAGAGGTCCTCGAGCGGCAGGTAGCCCGCCTCGACCACGTGGTCGTCGGGCTGCAGCGCGTCGAGGGCGGCGATCGCCTGGTCGTCCCAGCCGCGGGCCCCGGAGAGCACGAGCCACGGGGTGTCCTGCCCGGCGGCGGCACGCTCGGCGCGGACGGTCCGGTAGGCGTCGAGGAGTGCTGTGACGTTCTTCCGCGGCTCGATCGTGCCGAGGAACGCGATCCACTCGGCGTCGTCCGGGAGCCCGGCGGCGATCCGGGCGTCGGCGACCTCGGCCTCGTCCGGCGCGTGGAAGACCGCGCGGTCGACGCCGAGGTGCGCGACCCGGACGTCGGCCGTGATCCGCGGGACGGCGCGCCGGACCTCGGTCCTGGTGGCCTCGCTCGGGACGACGACGATCGGTCGGCTCCGGAGCGACCGGCGGCTCCACCACGTGAAGAACGTGCGCTTCAGCCGGGAGTGCCACTCCGGGTTCGAGAAGAACGTGGCGTCGTGCAGCGTGACGACCGAGCCGCCGCGCCAGGCGAACGGGAACGTGTAGTGCGGGGAGTGCAGCACCCGGGCGTGCAGTCGGCGTGCGAGGGCGACGAGCCCCGTCTGCTCCCAGAGGAAGCGCAGCGGCACGGAGCGGATCCACGCCGGTGCGACGTGCACGGTGACCCCGGGAGCGACACCGCGGAAGTGCGCGGCGTGCTCGCTCCGGACCACGAGGTGCACGGTGAGCGCGGGATCGGCGCCCAGCAGGTGCGACACGACGCCCTCGACGTAGCGGCCGACGCCCCCGAGGTTCCGCGGTACGGCGGTCCCGTCGATGAGGACGGTGAGCTGCGGCACGCGTGGTTCCTTCCGGGCGGGGCCGTGGGCTGGGCCGTGGGCGGGGCCGTGGGCAGAGCCCGGGCCGGGAGCAGGGCCGGGGCCGTCGACGGACGACGACCCAGCGTATCGCGCTCGGCTCATGCCCCCGTGTCCACCCGGCTGCTGGGCACGACTGCGCGAGCGGACTCGGCCCGACGGCGCGCGAGGTGCCGGGGGAGGTGGCGCACGACGTCACCGAGCGCTGCCAGGACGAGCCGGGCCTCCCGTCGGTCCGATCCGCCCGGACCACCGGACGCACCGGACGCACCGGACGCACCGGACGCACCCGACAGGCCACGCAGCGCACGGCCCGCCGTGCGCACGAGGGCGCGTCCGACGACCGGCCACGGTGCGTGCCAGAGCGCGACGAGGACGCGGTTCCGTGCGTTCCGGTACACGAACAGGTCGCTCCGGACGCCGGAGGAGGCCGAGTGGTCGTGCTCGACGACGGCGTCGGCAACGTACTCGACGCGGTACCCGCGCCGTGCGAGGCGCCAGGCGAGCTCGGTGTCCTCGTAGTACATGAACAGGGACTCGTCGAGCAGGCCGACGTCCTCGAGTGCACTGCGCCGGAGCGCGCTCGCCCCGCCGGAGAAACCGAAGACGGTGGTCGCGGCGACGGTGTCCGCGGGCGCCAGCCAGTCGCGGTCGGAGCCGTTGCCGACCCGGTCGACGCGGACGCCGGTCGAGTTGAGGCGGACGGACCCGTCCGGCGACGGCACCCACAGGCGGCCGTCGTGCCCGGCCAGCGCGCGTTGGTCCGGCCCGGGCTGGGCACCGGACGGGAGGCTCGCCCAGCGTCCGGCGAGCACGATGCGGCCCGTCACGGCCGCGACCTCCGGCGCCGCGTGCGTCAGGTGGTCACGGAGCGCCCCGACGAACCCCGGAGCGGGGACCGCGTCGTTGTTGAGGAGCACCACGATGTCCGCACCGGTCTCAGTGATGCCCGCGTTCGCCCCCGCGGCGAACCCGCCGTTGTGCTCCCGGACCACGATCGTGGCATCCGGCAGCTCGCGCCGGAGCACCGCGACCGAGTCGTCGGAGGAGCCGTTGTCGACGACCACGACGTCGTCGGCGGCACCGTCGGCGAGGACGGCGCGCGCGGCCCGGACGGTCAGGTCGGCGTGGTTCCAGTTGACGACGACGACCGCGGTCCGGGTCAGTCGACGTCCTCGAGCGAGGGCTCGGCGTAGACCGTGCCGACGGCGTTGCCGAAGGCCGGGACCTCGAACGAGTCGCACTCCGGCAGGTCGTGCAGGTGCCGCCCGGCGGAGTCCATCATCGACACGTTGATGAAGTACTTGCCGGTGCCGAACGCGGTGTCCGCGATCCGGATGCGCAGCTTCTTCCGGCCGTGCAGCGGCGGCAGGTGGACCCCCATGATGCCGGTGGTGGTGCCGAACACGACCTGGCCGGCGGTGTTGTTGATCTGGACCGCGGCTTCCCAGTCGGTGACGCCGTCGAGGTGCTCGAACTCCATGTCCACCACGAGGTCGTCGCCCGGGTACACACCGTCGCGGGTGCCCTTGCCCTCGGCGTGCACGGTCGCGCCGAGCACGGTGCCACGGCCGACGGCGACGTCCTTGCTGAGCTCGCCAGCACGGCGTTCCTCGAGCACGTCGCGGAACATGCTGACCGCGCCGATCGGGTCGCCGTCGTGCAGGACCTTGCCCTTGTTCAGGAGGACGACGCGGTCGCACATCTCCTGCACCTGGCTGAGGGAGTGGGTGACGATGATGATCGTCTTGCCCGCTTCCTGGAAGGTGCGGATGCGGTCGAGGCACTTGCGCTGGAACGCCTCGTCGCCGACGGCCAGGACCTCGTCGACGAGGAGCACGTCGGGGTCGGTGTGCACGGCGACCGCGAAGGCGAGTCGCACGTACATGCCGGACGAGTAGAACTTCACCTGGGTGTCGATGAAGTCGCCGATCCCGGAGAACGCCAGGATGTCGTCGAACCGCTCGTCGGTCTGCTTGCGGCTCAGGCCGAGCAGGCTCGCGTTGAGGTAGACGTTCTCGCGGCCGGAGAGGTCCGGGTGGAAGCCGGCGCCGAGCTCGAGGAGCGCGGCGAGGCGACCGCGGCGGGACACCGTGCCGGACGTCGGCTGGATGATGCCGCCGATCGCCTTGAGCAGTGTCGACTTGCCGGAGCCGTTCTGGCCGATGAGGCCGACCGTGGACCCGGCGCGGATCGTGACGCTGACGTCGTCGAGCGCCCAGAAGTCCTGCCGGTGCTTCCGGCCGGCGCGTCCGAGCGTGACGATGCGTTCGCGGATGGTGTTGTCCTTGCGGACGGTGAAGCGCTTGGTGACGTGGTCGACGACGATGACCTCGGGGCGCTCCGGCTCCGTGGCGGTCGTCGTGGCGACCGGGGTGCTGATGGCCATGGTCTAGAGCTCCTGTGCGAAGTTGCCCTGCAGGCGGGAGAAGACCCGCTGCGCGCCGAGGAGGCAGAACAGCCCGATCACCAGTGCGATGAGCAGGCGCATCATGAGGTGGTCCGGGTAGTCGACGATGCCCGGCTTGTGCAGCCAGATCGCGTTCTGGAGTCCCAGCACCGAGAGCGTCAGCGGGTTGTTCGTGTAGATCGCGAGCAGCCAGCCGATGTGCAGCCGGTCGACGACCATCGAGTACGAGTACACGATCGGCGATCCCCACAGCAGCACCATGAGGCCGACGTCGATGACGAACTGCACGTCGCGCAGGTAGACGTTGAGCGCGGAGAGCACGAGACCGACCGCGGAGCCGTACACCAGGATGACGAGGAGCGACGGGACCAGGTAGACCAGTCCGCCGTGCCACGGGAACATCCCGAGGACCACGGTCGCGGCGATGAGGATCGCGAACTGGATCGCGTAGTTCACGATCGCGGCGCCGACGCTCGCGAGCGGGAAGACCTCGCGCGGGACGTAGACCTTCTTGATCAGCCCGCTGTTGCCGACGATCGATCCGGTGGACCCGGCGACGATCTCGCTGAACAGCGTGTACGCCGTCAGTCCCGTGAAGACGTAGATCGCGAAGTTGTCGATGCCCTTCGCGGCGTTGAGGATCTGGCCCATCACGAAGTAGTAGATGAGGAGCTGCGTCAGCGGCCGGACGAGCGTCCACACGAAGCCGAGTGCCGAGTCCTTGTAGCGCGCCTTGAGGTCGCGGCGGATGAGCATGCCGAGCATCTCGCGCTGCGCGAAGACGTCCCGGAGCTCCCGCCACGTTCCACGGATGGCGCTCCGAGGAGCACCGATCACGACGAGGGGTTCCTCGGCGAGCGTCGCCATGCGGGCTTGATCGACCATGCGTCTCTTCGTTCGTGGGGGCAGGACCGGAACAGCATACTCACCCCTCCCGGGGCGTCCCGTGCGCCCCGTGCGGGGGTGAAAGCGCGCAGATCCAACCCTCAGGCTCGACTTTGGGGTTACCGTTGACGCAACCCGGACCCTTGTCAACATCCACAGGACGGCCCGCAGCATGCACCACGTGTCTCGGCCGATCGCTGCGCTTGCGGTGGTCGGTGTACTCAGTCTCCTCTCGGCGGGTTGTTCCGCCGGCGGCGACGACCCCTCTCCCTCACCCACCAAGTCGGCGTCCCGGACGCCGACCTCGTCGGCGACGGTCGCACCCACGGCCACCTCGTCCGCGAGCACGTCGACGAGCCCCTCGGCCGTCGCGTCGGAGCCCTCCGACGACGACACCGACCTCGGCGACTTCCCGGGGACCGGCTCGACCGGTCAGGCGGACACCGACCCCGGTGACTTCCCGGCGACGGCGATCGTGACGTTCGCGTCCTGGGACGCCGGCTCGAAGACCCTGCAGACCGCCGGACTCGTCTCCGGCACCACGAACGCGAAGGGCACCTGCACCTTCACCGCGAAGAACGGCGGCACCACCCGCACCACGACGAGCGCGCCGTCCGCGAGCGCCTCGTCCGTGAGCTGCGCGCAGGCCACGTTCCCCGCGGGGCAGATCAGCACCGGGAACTGGTCGGTCACGCTCAAGTACACCGTCGGCACGCAGTCGACGACATCCGACCCGATGACGGCGGAGGTGCCGTGATGCGACTGTTCATGACCAGGGACCGAGACGGATCAGCGTCTCGGCCCCGATTCCGGGCCACGCTCGCGCTGCTGGCGTCCTTCGCCGTCGCCGCGAGCGGGCTGACCCTCGGCACGATCGTCTCCGAGGCGACGACGACGCAGTCCGCGTCAGCCGCCACCGCTGCGGGCTTCGACCCGGGCAACATCATCAGCGACGCGAACTTCTACAACGGTTCCGCGATGAGCGGTTCGAGCGTGCAGTCGTTCCTGAACAGCGCGGCACCGAGCTGCAAGCAGGCATCCGGGGGGCCGGCCTGCCTGAAGAACTTCACGCAGAACATGAGCGCGATCAAGGCCGTCTCCGGCCGGTGCGCGGCGATCGCCGGCGGCAGCAAGTCCGCCGCGACGGTCATCGCGCAGGTCGGCGCCGCGTGCGGCATCAGCCAGAAGGTGCTCCTCGTCCTGCTCGAGAAGGAGCAGGGGATCGTCACGACGTCGAAGCCGACGTCGTACATGTACCTGCACGCCACCGGCTTCGCCTGCCCGGACACCGCTCCGTGTGACCCGGCGTACTACGGCTTCGGCCAGCAGGTCTACGCGGCGGCGCTGCAGTTCAAGCGCTACCAGGCCAGCCCGACCTCGTGGGCGTACCAGGCCGGCCGCAACAACGCGATCCTCTACAACCCGAACGGCAAGTGCGGGACGAAGACCGTCTACATCAAGAACCAGGCGACGGCCGGGCTGTACATCTACACCCCGTACACCCCGAACGCCGCCGCCCTGTCGAACCTCTACGGCACCGGCGACAGCTGCTCCGCGTACGGCAACCGGAACTTCTGGCGGATGTACACCGACTGGTTCGGCTCGCCGACCGGTGGGTCGTCGCCGATCGGCAGCGTGGACTCCGCGACCGCCGGCTACCGGCAGATCACGGTCAGCGGCTGGGCCGCCGACCCGGACACCACCGCCCCGATCCGCGTGGCGTACTACCTGGACGGCAAGGGCAAGTCGACGGACGCCGCCGACAACACCCGCTCCGACCTGGCCAGCCGCCTCGGCGCGAACAACACCGCGCACGGGTTCACGACGACCCTCACCGGGGTCAGTGCCGGCAAGCACAACCTCTGCACCTTCGCCATCAACACCGGCGCCGGCGCGAACTCGCTGCTGAACTGCCGCGACGTGACGGTCCCGTCCGGGACGCCGATGGGCACGCTCGACGCCGCCAGCGTCGCCGCGGACACCCTGTCCTTCCGGGGCTGGGCGATCGACCCGGACACGAACGCGTCGATCTCCGTGCAGATCCGTGTCGACGGCAAGGCCGTCAGCACCCTGACCGCGAACGCGAAGCGCGCCGACGTCGGCAAGGTCAAGCCGGGCTACGGCGACAACCACGGCTACACCGGCACCTGGAAGGGCGTCGCGGGCGGGACCCACACGATCACGGCCTGGGCGAAGGACACCTCGTCCGGCGTCTGGAAGCAGATCGGGTCGAAGTCCGTGAAGAAGCCGACGGGCTACCCGTGGCTCGCGGTCGACGAGGTCGCCTCGAAGTCGCCGGGCACGCTCCTCGCCCGCGGCTGGACCATCGACCCCGACTCGACCGGGACCGTCCGCGTCCACTTCTACCTGGACGGCAAGGCGCTCACCTCGATCGCCGCCGACGGGACGAAGGCGAACCTGAACGCGTCCTACCCGGGCTACGGTGACCAGCACGCCTACCGCCTCGAGCGTCCGGGCATCTCCGCCGGGAAGCACACGCTCTGCATCATCGCGATCAACGTCGGTGCCGGCACCTCGAACGCCAGCATCTGCAAGTCGTTCTCGACCCCGACGGGTTCGCCGAAGGTCGGCATCGACTCGGCGGCATCGGCCGGTCTCGGCAAGATCGCGATCAGCGGTTCCGCCGTGGACCCGGACACCGTGTCCGCGGTCGCGATGACCTACACGGTGGACGGCAAGACCGTGGCGACCGGCAGCGCGAACACCGCGAAGGCGTCGCTCGCGACGACCTACCCCGGGTACGGCGCGAACCACGCGTTCACGCAGACCCTCAGCGGTGTCGGCCCCGGCACGCACACGGTGTGCGCGATCGGGAAGAACACCGGCGGCGGATCGAACACGAGCACCTGCCAGAAGGTCGCCGCGGCGACCGGGTCCCCGACCCTGCTGCTCGACGAGGTCTCCTCGCCGGCCACCGGGCAGGTCAAGGTCCGTGGCTGGGCGATCGACCCGGACACCAAGGACGCGATCCGCGTGCACGTCTACCTGAACGACACCGCTGCGGCGTCGATCGCGGCGGACCAGGCGAAGGCGTCGCTCGCGACGACCTACAGCGCGTTCGGTTCGGGACACGCGTTCTCGACGACGCTCACCGGCAAGGCCTCCGGGTCCACGAAGGTGTGCGCGTTCGCGATCAACACGGGGGCGGGCGCCAACGTGAGCGTCTGCCAGACGCTCACGGTCAAGTGATGCGGTGATCCTCACCACGTGACGGACGGGAGGCCCGGTACCAGCTGGTACCGGGCCTCCCGTCTGTCCGTGGTCGCGCCCATGGCGCGTGGTGACCGGTCCTGCCGGTCCGGGTCAGCGTCGGCCGGTGATGCGGGCGATGCGCTCCGCCAGGCGGAACGTGCGGCTGCGGGTGACCTCGTCGAGGCGTCGTGCCAGACGGTCCCGCTCCTCGCTGAGGGCGCGGATCGTGGCGTCGGAGGCCGCGGCGGCGCGCTGGGCGTCATCGATGGCGGTGATGAGCCGGCCGTTGATGTCGTGCACACCCGACAGGTGCGTGTCGCGCTCGCGCTCGGTCCGGCGCAGCTGCTCGCGGAGGTGCGTCGTCCAGGTCAGGAAGGCGCCGCGGTGGGCACCCGGCCGACCCGCGCGTTCCGCGACGATCTCGGTGAGGGCGGCGTCCGCGACCGCCGCGCGTGCCGCGTACGAGTGCCGCTCGACGACCACCGCACGGAGGCGTGCGACCAGCTCGTCGTCCCGCTCGCCGACCGCGTCGACGAGGGACGGGCCGTCGTGGTAGGTCGGGACGTCCTCGAGGCCGAGGTCCGCGAGACCGTCGGCGCAGTTCGTCACGACGAGCGCGCCGGAGGCCAGGCCCTCGAACAGCCGGGAGTTGTGCGTGGCGTACTTCCGGGCGGGCGGGATGAGGTCGTCGACGACGAACGCACTCGACGCGTAGACCGCGGGGAGGTCGAAGAAGGACGCGATGCCGCGGTGGTCGATGCGCTCGGACCGGACCAGGTGCTCCCGGTTCGCGCCGTACCAGACGACGTCGCGGGACTCGGCGAGGACGTCGATGGCGGCGGTGCCGAGGCGCTCGGCGCCCCAGAAGTTCACGGTCGTGACGACGTCGATCGGGTGCGTGCCCTGGTGCGTGTCCTGCGGCTGGTGCTGCGTGCCGTTCTGCGGCTGCGTGCCGTCGAAGAGCTCGAGGTCGACGCCGATCGGCATCAGCGACACGCGGCGACGGTGCTTCGCGGCCATCCGCTCCACCGCACGGGTCGAGGACGCCCACACGGCGTCGAACTCGTCGAGGTACGGCAGGTCCGCCCAGGTGTCGGTCCAGTTGCGGACCCAGGCGACGAGCGCAGTGTGCTCCGGGACCAGCCCGGGCACGAACGACTCGACCATGGACACCAGGACCGTGACGTCCTCGGGGACCGGGGTGTCCCACTGCTCCATCGGCCAGAGCTGGACGCCCCACCCGAGCCGCTCGAGGTACTTGCCCAGTCCGAGCGCGACGTACACGTCACCGGCGCCGGAGTCGACGTCGGCGGTGGAGACGGCGAAGGCGACGGTGCCGCGCGGGCCGACACGACGGTCGCCGGCAGCGAGGGCGCGGTAGAGACCGGCACCGCGGTCGTCCGGGTGGACGGCCTCGGTCCCGGGGGTCTCGGTCCCGGTGGGGGAGAGCGGAGCGGGCATCCGTCCATCATGCCCCAGTCCTCTCGGCGCCCGGTGTCGCTGGCCGTCCGTGTCCGGGTCTCCCTGCCGGTGGGTCCGGGTCTCGATCCCGGTCCGTGTCCGGTCCGTCTTCACGGCCCGGCCTTGTAGGGTGTTCACCGCACGACGCCGGTCGTGACGGTCCGCTCTGGGCCGAACCGTGCGGGAAACATCCGTGTGACGAAAGGGTTCGAGTGAGCGAGCGCAGGACGGGGGTCGTCTCGGTCGTCCTCGTGAACTACAAGGGCACCGACGACACCCTCACGAGCATCGTCGGTCTGACCGAGCAGGACTGGCCGGCGGACCGCCTCGAGATCATCGTCGTCGACAACGACTCCGGTCCGGAGCACGTCGGCCGCCTCAAGGCGTCGGACCTCCCCTTCACGCTCGTCGAGTCCGGCGGCAACCTCGGCTTCACCGGCGGCTGCAACCTCGGCGTCGCGAACACCACCGGTGAGTACGTCGCGTTCCTCAACAACGACGCGCGCCCCGACCCCGGCTGGATCCGCGAGGCGATGGCGACCTTCGCGTCCGGTCGCGACATCGGCGCCGTCGCCAGCAAGGTCCTCGACTGGGAGGGCGTCAACGTCGACTTCACCGAAGCGGCGATGACCTGGTACGGCATGGGCTACAAGCCGTTCGCCGGCTCGCCCGACACCGGCCGCTGGGAGAACGAGACCGACGTCCTGTTCGGCACCGGCGCCGCGATGTTCATCCGCGCTGACCTGTTCGAGCAGCTCGACGGCTTCGACGACCGCTACTTCATGTTCTACGAGGACGTCGACCTCGGGTGGCGCCTCAACCTGCTCGGCTGGCGCTTCCGCTACCAGCCGAAGTCCGTCGCGTTCCACAAGCACCACGCGTCGATGAACAAGCTCGGCGACTTCCGTGAGACGTACCTGCTCGAGCGGAACGCCCTCTTCACGCTCTACAAGAACCTCGGCGACGAGCAGCTGCGCACCGCACTGCCCGGTGCGCTGGCCCTCGCGGTCCGTCGCGCCGTCGGCCGGGGCGAGCTCGACTCCGCCTCGCTCGACATCCGTCGCCCCGGCAACGACGCCGAGCCGACCATGCCGGTGTCGAAGACGACGATGGCCGGCGTGTTCGGCATCGACCGCTTCGTCGAGGAACTGCCCTCGATGACGGAGTCCCGCCGCCTCGTCCAGGCCACCCGCGTGCGCAGCGACCGGGAGCTCCTCGGGCTCTTCGGCAACCGCGACGAGCCCGCGTACCCGATCGAGCACTACCTCGCCGGGTACGACAAGATCGTGCACTCGCTCGGCGTGCTCGAGGTCGGGCAGCGTCGCCGCATCCTCATCGTCACCGGTGACGCCATCGGCGAGAAGATGGCCGGCCCCGCGATCCGCGCCACGAACATGGCCAAGGAGCTCTCCGGCGAGCACGACGTCCGCGTCATCAGCCTGACCCGCTCCGTGCAGATCGACCCCGCCTACGACGTCGTGACGGTCCCGCACCGCCACCCGCGCCAGATGGTCGAGCACGAGGCCTGGGCCGACGTCATCATCGTGCAGGGCCACGCGCTCCGCCTGTTCCCGGTGCTCGAGTCGACGGCGAAGATCCTCGTGGTCGACGTCTACGACCCGCTGCACCTCGAGCAGCTCGAGCAGGGCCGCAGCGAGGACGTCGATGCCTGGGACCGCCAGATCCTCGACGCCTCGGACACGCTGAACCACCAGCTCGAGCTCGGCGACTACTTCATCTGCGCCTCCGAGCGGCAGCGCCTGTTCTGGCTCGGCCAGCTCGCCGGGTCCGGGCGCATCAACGCCAGGACCTACTCGCGCGACCCGGAGCTCCGGAGCCTCATCGGCGTCGTGCCGTTCGGCCTGTCCGCCACCCCGCCCGTGCACACGCACAACGTCGTCAAGGGCGTCGTGCCCGGCATCGGCCCGGACGACAAGCTCGTCGTCTGGGGCGGCGGCATCTACGACTGGTTCGACCCGATCACGCTCGTCCGTGCGATGGGCGAGCTCGCCGAGCGTCGACCGAACGTCCGGCTGTTCTTCATGGGCGTCCAGCACCCGAACCCCGACGTCCCCGAGATGGACATCGTCGCGAAGGTGCGGAAGGAGTCCGAGGACCTCGGGCTCACCGGCAAGAACGTCTTCTTCAACGAGTCGTGGATCCCGTACGAGGAGCGCGGCGCGTACCTCGCCGAGGCCGACGCCGGCGTCTCCACGCACTACGAGCACCTCGAGACCACGTTCTCGTTCCGCACGCGCATCCTCGACTACCTCTGGGCGAGCCTGCCGATCGTGACGACGGACGGGGACTCGTTCGCCGAGCTCGTGGCGCAGGAGCACCTGGGGGAGGTCGTGCACGAGCGCGACGCCACCGCGATCGCCGACGCCCTCGAGACCGTGCTCTTCGACGACGACGCCCGTGCCACCTACCTGGAGAACGTCACCCGGGTGCGACAGGACTTCACCTGGCAGAACGTGCTCGAGCCGCTCGTCGAGTTCTGCCGGAACCCGGTCCGTGCGGCGGACAAGACCGTCCGCGCCCAGGCCGGGCTGCCCGCGCCGCACGAGATGCGGGTCCGCGTGCCGGACCGGCAGAAGCTGTACGGCGTCCGCTACGACATCGGCCGGGTCGCGCACTACCTGCGCACCGAAGGGCCGCGGAGCGTCGCGGCCAAGGTGAAGCACCGCATCACGAACCGATGACCCCTGGTACGGCCCTGGTCATCGTCCCCACCTACGACGAGGCCGAGAACGTCGCGCACATCGTCGCCGCGGTGCTGGACGCCGTCCCGAACGCGCACGTGCTCGTCGTGGACGACGCCAGCCCGGACGGCACCGGGGACGTCGTCGAGGCGATCGCCGCGCGGGACGACCGCGTGCGGCTGCTGCGGCGCACCGGGAAGCTCGGGCTCGGCACCGCCTACGTGGCCGGCTTCCGGTGGGGACTCGAGCACGGGTACGACCTGCTCGTGGAGATGGACGCGGACGGGTCGCACCCGGCCGACCGGCTCCAGGCGCTGATCGACGCGGTGCAGGGCTCCGAGGACGTGATGCTCGCGATCGGGTCCCGCTGGACCCCCGGTGGCTCGGTCGTCGACTGGCCCTGGTACCGCCAGGCGCTCAGTCGCGGCGGGAACGCCTACGCGCGGTGGATGCTGCGGATCGACGTGCGGGACATCACCGCCGGCTTCCGGGTCTACCGCTCGGACGCGATCGCCCGGATGGCGCTCGACGAGATCGACTCGAAGGGCTACTGCTTCCAGGTCGACATGACGCTGCGGGTGCACGACCTCGGCGGGCGGATCGTCGAGGTGCCGATCCGGTTCCGGGACCGCGTGCGCGGGGTCTCCAAGATGAGTCAGGCCATCGTCGTCGAGGCGATGCTCCGGGTCACGCAGTGGGGGCTGCAGCGACGGTTCGGGCGCTCCGCCGTCCGCGTGTAGGCGGCTGCCCGTCCAGCTGCTGCTCGTCGCCCTGCTGGTCGTCGGCCTGCGGCTGCTCGTCCGCTCCGCGCAGCAGTGGCGGGGTGACGACCTCGGCGCGCAGGAACAGCACGACGAACGCCACCAGCAGTGCCGCACGTCCCCAGATGCCGACCGTCATCGCCTGGTACGCCCACGTCTGCATCCCGGCGCCGAGCGCCGTGTAGTACGTGTTCCGGAAGAACCCGACCACCGCGCAGACGTCCGCGACGAGGTACGCCGCGATCCACCAGCCCCCGATGCGCAGCACCACGAGGAACGGCAGCAGCCACAGCACGTACTGCGGTGACGCGACCTTGTTCGCGACCATGTAGACCGCCAGGAGCGCCGCGGCGGACTGCACCCAGGGCGTGGTCCCGCGTCGGAGCCCGAGGACCACGGTGACCGCGAGCACGACGAGGATGCCGATCGCGGTGGCGGCCGTCGACATCACGCTCATCGTGTGCTGGAACGGTCCGTCCAGGTCGCCAGACCACGGCAGGAAGCCGTAGTACCAGATCGACAGGGTCGAGGCCCCGATCGGTCGGTCGGCCTGGAACCGGATGACGGAGGCCCACCCGGGGAAGTTGATCAGCATGAACGGCACGTTCGCGGCGAGGAGCACCCCGATCCCGGCGCCGAGCGCGGCGGCCGTGCGGCGGACCCGGGCACCGAGTGCGGCGTCCGCGTCCAGCAGCGCGGCGACGGCGAGCGGGGCGAGGAACATCAGCGGGTACAGCTTGAACGCACCCCCGAGGCCGAACGCCGCACCGGCCACCGTGTACCGCACGAGCGGCGACCAGGACGCCGGTGCGCGGAGCACCGCGACGACCCCGGCGACCGTGCAGACCACCGCGAGGAGGTCCCAGTTGTAGACCGCGTACAGCGCGAGCGGGGGCGTCGCCGCCCAGATCCAGGCGCGCCGGCCGGCGACCCGGACGAGCAGCAGGGTGACGACGACGGCGAGGACCGCGGCGACCACCGCGGTGACGACGAGGAACCCGCGCGCCGAGCCCACCGGCAACCCGGTCAGCCACACCCAGACCCCCGTCAGGGTCGGGTACTCGACGGTCCCGTTGCCGAGCTCGGAGCCCGTGACGTACGGGAAGACGTGTCCGGCGAGCTGGCGGTTGTTCCAGAGCGCGGCGACATCGGACCAGCAGCCGTACTGCGACACGAACGCGCCGCGGGGCACGTCGGCCGGCCCGGGGACCGAGCACGGGAGCTTCAGCAGCAGGTTGAGCGCCGTGAAGACGGCCGCGACCACGCACATGGCGGTCCGTTCGAGCAGTCGGGGGTGCACCCGGCCACGCTAGCGGCTCAGGAGAGGTGTTCGGAGCGCGGGAGGTGCCGACGCCACGACCGACGTCGTGCCGCGACGACCAGCACCGTCGTGAAGACCATCAGCCCGGCACCGTGCAGCAGGTAGCTCTCCGCCGCGCTCGTCACGCCGAGGAGCACCAGCACCGCGGCCGGCCAGACGTAGGCGACGCCGGGGAAGGTCGTCGCGGTGACCCAGGCGCGACCGAAGGCGAGGAGCGCCGTGATCAGGAGGATCAGGGCCCCGGCCAGGCCGATCTGCAGCCAGGCGTCGACGAAGGCGTTCAGGCCGGAGGTGAACCGCGCGCCGTCCGGGTCGACGAGCGTGACGAAGGGGAACACCGGCTCGTGCGGCCATGTGCCGACCCAGCCCCAGCCCTGCATCGGGTACTGCTCGGTGAGCAGGCGGATCTGGGACCACAGGCCGAGCCGGGTCGCGGTCCCGCCGGCAGCACCGATCTCGGCGAGCACCCGGTGCCGGAAGAGCACCGCGACGACGAGCATCAGCACGACGGCACCCCCGAGCACCCCGTTCACCACCGGACGGGTCGACGCGCGAGCGTGCCGGAGTGACCACAGCGCGAGCGCCGTCACGGCGAGGGCGATCATCGCGAGGCCGGAGATGGGGGACTGGGAGAGCATCAGGGCGATCACCGCGAGGGCGGTCGAGCCGAGCGCACGCCACATCGTCACCGATCGGGTGAGGAACTCCACGACGAACGTCACCAGCGCCATCGCCGCGACGAACGCCATGAAGTTGCGGGTGCCGCCGATGCCCTGGATCGGGCCGCCGTACGCGATGTCGCCGTGGATGCCGAAGGCCGGGATCGGGACGTCGAGCACCAGGCCGGAGAGGACCTCGAGGCCGAGGGCCACGACGAGCAGGATCCGGAACGCGTCGCCGGACGCCCGGATCACCTGCACCAGGTCGCGGCCGAGCGCCAGGTACAGGCCGAGGCCGATGAAGCACGCCGTCGCCACGAACCCGCGGAGCGCCACCCACGAGTACTGGCTCCACAACACGCTCAGCGCGCAGTAGCCGACGAAGGCCATCAGGGAGAGCGGGAGGACGCCGTGCCACTCGATCCGGTAGCGCTGCCCGAGGAGGCTCAGGCCGGCGAGGACCACCAGCGTCACGGTGATGGCCCAGGTGCCGGCACTGCCGACGAGCGCCTGGACGGTGGGCTGCCCGAACGCGAAGAGCAGGATCACGGTCGCGAGGGCCTGGCTGAAGCGCCCGCCGGCCGAGAAGCCGATCCAGGCGGACAGGTACCGGCGTGCGAGCGCTCGCCGCGTCACCCTGCCGTCCGTCACCGGACCATCCTCTCGCACCCCCGGTGTGTATCGCGCCCCTGCATATCGCGAGGTGCGATATCTCGGGTAACGTCGATCCGCGATGGAGCGCGCTCGGAGGACCCTGCTGACGGCGCTCGCCGCGGTGGTCGTCGCCGTCGCCGCGACCGCGCTCGCCTGGTACCGGCTCGGGCCTACGACGCGGGGGACCGTGTGGGCCGAGGACGGCGGGGTGTTCCTCCGCGAACGCCTCGCGTACGGCGAGGCCGGCTCACTGTTCCGTCCGTACGCCGGGTACCTGCACCTGCTGCCCCGACTCGTCGTCGACCTCGGCTTCCGCCGCCCGGTCGAGGACTACGCGGTGACCGTCTCCGCGGCGTCCTGTCTCATCGTCGGGGTGGTCGCCGCCGCGGTGTTCCTGCTCGCCCGCGACGTCGTGCCCGCGTGGCCGCTGCGCGTGGTGCTCGCGGCCGTGCCGGTCGTGCTGCCGATCGCGCCGTACGAGGTCGGCGGGAACGCCGCGAACCTGCACTGGTACATGCTCCTGCTGGTCCCGTGGCTGTTCTCGTACCGGGCACGGACGTGGTGGGGGTCCGCGGCCGTCGCGGCGCTCGCGCTCGGCGCGGTGCTGACCGAGCCGCAGACGCTGTTCTTCGCGCCGCTGCTCGTCCTCGCGTGGTGGCGCGGACGTGCCCGACTGCTGGCCCTGCCGGTCACGGTCGTCACGGTGCTCGCCGGCGCGGTCCAGGTCGGCTCCGCGCTGACCGACACGCGCATCTCCCGCCCCGGGCACCCCACCGTCGCCGACGTCGTGCACGGGTACCTCCTGCAGCCGCTCGCCGGCGCGTGGACCTGGGACCTCAGCTCGGTCGCGACCGCTGCGGTGCACCACGGCTGGGGCGTCCTCGTCTGGCCCCTGGTGGCGATCGCCGTCGTGCTCGTGGCGGCCGTCGTCCTCGGGCAGTGGCGGGCCCGCGTCCTCGTCGCCGCGCTCGCCGCCGGGTCCGTCGTCGTCTGGACCGCGGCGCTCGTCGCCAACGAGTCCGCTGACCTCCGCTGGGGCGAACTGCCCGTCACCGACTTCACCGCGTCGGCGCCGCTCCGCTACGCGGCCGCGGCGGCGATGCTGCTCGTGTCCGCGGTCGTCGTCGCGGCGTCGGTCCTGATCGACCGGCGGAACTGGTCCGTCCGGATCCCGGCACGCGGGGCGCGGGCGGCCGGCCGCACCGCCGGCCGGGTCGGCACGGCTGTCGCCGCGGTGGTGGGGTGGGCTGCGATCGCGGTGGTCGTCGCCGCCGCGGTGTCGTCCGTCGCGCCCGGCAACACCCGTCGCGACGACGGTCCGCTCTGGGCACCGCAGATCACCGCGCAGCTCGACGTCTGCCGTGCTGACCCGGCCGGGTCGGTCGAGGTGCGGACGGCCCCGTGGGGTGCCACCCTGCCGTGCAGCGTCCTGCTCGACCGCCGCTGACCAGCGGTCATTGGTCGGCGGGACCGCGTCAGCCGGTCGGCGTCAGCGCGTCGCGGCCCAGCGGAACTCGCGCTTCGCCGGGGGAGTCCTGGGGCCGTCGCCGACCGACACCGGCTCCTCGCCGACGAGCACGATGCGCGACTTGATCGCGATGAGCGCGAAGAGGATCCAGTTGCCCTGGTAGAGCAGCCTCGACTCGGCGAAGGACTGCACGAGCAGCGCGACGACGACCAGCAGGGGCAGCAGCGACACCGGGTCGAAGGGCCGCGGCCGGAGTCCGGAGTCGAACCCGACCCGGGTGGCGCACGCCCACGAGCGGTACAGCGTCGTCACGACGTAGATCGCGAAGAGGAGCAGCCCGATCAGCCCGGTCTGCATCCACACGTCCAGGTACGCGTCGTGCGCCTGCAGGTACGTCACGCCCTTCCGGTGCGCCAGGTCGGCGAGCGTCGAGACGTCCGGCCACCAGTAGCCGATCCACCCCCACCCGACGACCGGGTGCACGTCGATCAGCCCGAGGACCTTCGTCCAGATCTCGCCGCGGCCGGTGAAGTCCGAGCTCTTGCCGAGGACACCGGCGATCGCACCGCGACCGAGCACGCCCGCGACGACGATCACCACGGCGACCCCGGTCAGCAGCAGGTACCGCGGGGTGCGCCGCTCGGTCGGGACCCGGCGGATCCACACCGCCAGCAGGAACACCACGGCGACGACGGCCGCGGCGACGATCACCGTCGACGAGCGCGTCAGGACGAACACCGCGGCGGCGACGACGAGCCACCCGATCGACTGGTTGCGGCGCATCCTGCCCTCGGCGAGCTGGATCGCGACCGCGATGGCGGCGAGGAGCGCGACCATCGCGAGCAGGTTCGCGTTGCCGGGCAGCCCCTGGATGCGGCCGCCCGTGAAGAGCTCGGCACGGGAGAAGTAGAACGCGTCCGGGATGTCCCGGTCGCCGTAGTGGGTCCAGATCGGCGCGATCGGGTGCCGGACGAACACCGCGACGGCGGCCTCGAACAGCAGCGAGAGCATCAGCACCCACCGCATCGCGAGGCTCACCGCGTCGAGGATCCGGCGCCACGTCAGCGTGGAGGCGATCACGAACGCGACGAGCGCGCAGAGCACCTGCGCGGCCATGCTGGCGAGCGTCGCGGCCCACCAGTGCGACCAGACGACCGAGACCAGACACCAGCCGAGGAAGATCCAGAGCGCCCGCGGCGTCCGGGCGATCGTCGGCTTCGCGCGGACGGTGATCGTGATGCCCCACACCGCCGCCAGGGCCCAGAGTGCGGCCGCGCCGAACCAGGTGAGCGTGTTCGGGACGGCGTCACCGGCGAACACGACGAAGAGGACGGTGGCGCCGAAGGCGAAGGCCTCCCGCTCGGGCACGGCTCCGCGGGCCAACGGCCAGGTGTTCGTCACGGGGTCCAGGCTAACGCGGTGCGCCCGGCCGATACGCTCTGCACATGTTCCTCGGCATCACCAACACCCCGCGTGACTACGCCTGGGGTTCCGTCACCGCGATCCCCGAGCTCCTCGGACGGACGGTCACGGGCGCCCCGCAGGCCGAACTCTGGCTCGGCGCCCACCCGGGCAGCCCGAGCGTCGTCGTCAACCCCGCGATGGTCGGCGGCGCCGACACGGTCCTCGACTGGATCGCCGCGGAGCCGCAGACCGCGCTCGGCTCGGACCGCACCGGGCTGCCGTTCCTGCTGAAGCTCCTCGCCGCGGCGGCACCGCTGTCGCTGCAGGCGCACCCCACGCCCGAGCAGGCCCGTGAGGGCTTCGACCGCGAAGAGGCGGCGGGCGTCCCGATCGACGACCCGGCGCGCAACTACAAGGACCCGTTCCCGAAGCCCGAGCTCGTCGTCGCGCTCAGCGAGCGGTTCGAGGCGCTGAGCGGCTTCCGCCCGGTCGAGGAGACCATGGCCGACGTCGCGGCGCTCGACGCCGGCAGCGGCCGCCTCGGCCCCCTCACCGCACACCTGCAGCAGGGCCTCGAGGACACCGTCCGGTGGCTCGAGACCGCCGACCCCTCGGCGCTCGCGATCGTCGACGCGGTGAGCCACCTCGCGCAGGACGCCGCCGAGCACTCCCCGAACACCGCGACGGCCGCCGAGCTCGCCGAGTCGTACCCGGGTGACCCCGGCATCGTCGTGTCGCTCCTGATGCACCGCGTGACCCTCCGTCACGGCGAGGCGATGTACCTGCCGGCCGGGAACATCCACGCCTACCTCGACGGTCTCGGCATCGAGCTGATGGCGCCGTCGGACAACGTGCTCCGCGGAGGCCTCACGCCGAAGCACGTCGACGTGCCGGAGCTCCTCCGCGTCCTGGACTTCACCGCGTACCCGGCACCCGTGCTCGAGCCGGAGCAGCTCGCCGTCGGCGTCGACCGCTTCGCCCCGCAGGGGGTGGGCTTCGCGCTCGTCCGCGTCACCGGCGACGGCCGCCCGGTCGGCCTGAGCACCGGCGGGGTCGCCCCACTGGCCGGACCCTCGATCGCGATCTGCACCGAGGGTGTCGTGACCCTCGTCGGCGCGCAGTCCGCGACGCTGCTGCGCCAGGGCGAGTCGTGCTTCATCACGCCGGACGAGGGCGACGTCACGGTGGAGGCGGACTCGACGAGCGGACTCACCTCGACCGTCTTCATCGCCACCGGCGTGTAGACCCCGTGCGGGATCGCGCACGGGTCGCGCGGCTGCCCGCGCCCGCCCGTCCGCTAGCGTGGCGGACATGAGTTGGCTGGTCACCGGCGGTGCCGGGTACATCGGATCCCACGTCGTCCGGGCGCTGCGCTCGGCCGGCATCGACACGGTCGCGTTCGACGACCTCTCCAGCGGGTTCCGGGCGTTCGTGCCCGACGACGTGCCCTTCGTCGAGGGCACGATCCTGGACGGCGACCTCCTCGCCCGCACCATCCGTGAGCACGGCGTCACCGGCGTGGTCCACGTCGCGGGCTACAAGTACGCAGGCGTCTCCGTCGAGCGCCCGCTGCACACCTACGAGCAGAACGTCACCGGCATGGCGACGCTCCTCCGCGCGATGGCGGACACCGGCGTCGACAAGGTCGTGTTCTCCTCGAGCGCCGCGGTCTACGGCACGCCGGACGTCGAGACCGTCGTCGAGTCCACGCCGAAGAACCCGGAGTCGCCCTACGGCGAGTCGAAGCTCATCGGCGAGTGGCTCCTCAGGGACATGGAGGTCGCACGCGGCTTCACCACGACGTCGCTCCGCTACTTCAACGTGGTCGGGTCGGGGGAGCCGGACCTCTACGACGCCAGCCCGCACAACCTCTTCCCGCTGGTCTTCGACGCGCTGCTCGCCGGCCGCACCCCGCGGATCAACGGTGACGACTACCCGACGCCCGACGGCACCTGCGTGCGCGACTACGTGCACGTCGCCGACCTGGCGCACTCGCACGCGATCGCGGCGGCGAAGCTCGAGGCGGGGGAGACCCTCGACCGCGCCTACAACCTCGGCAGCGGCGACGGCGTGAGCGTCCGGCAGATCATGGACGCCATGGCCAGGGGCACCGGCATCGCGTTCGAGCCCGAGGTGGCCCCGCGTCGTCCGGGCGACCCGGCGCGCATCGTCGCCACCGGCGAGGCAGCGGCCCGCGACCTCGACTGGGCGATGCGCCACACGCTCGACGAGATGGTCACCAGCGCGTGGGAGGCCCGCCGCCGCGTCGGCTGAGCACGGGATCGCGCCCGCGGCGTCGCACTACCGGAAGCAGCCCGAACCACGGACGTTCGTGGTTCGGGCTGCTTCCGGTTACGCGAAGCCAGTCCGCACCGCGGGCGCGGGGCCACCGCGGGCGCGCGCCCACCGCGGGCGCACCGCGGGCGCGGGCGCGGCGCCACCGCCCGCGCCGACTGTCCCCCGAGGTGCCGACAGAACCGGCGCGACACGCCCGAATGGGGGACATGACACGCCGGAACGGTCAGTGCCTTCTATGATCCGCGACTTGACTCCAGGGAATCACACGGATGTAATTACAGGCAACGACATCACGGCAGGGTCCCGAGATGACGACCGAGCGAGATGAACCAAGGGGTGATCAGGGTGAGCGGTTCCGACTTCCACGCCGGAGTTCCGGAAGACTGGCACGTCGACCCCGTGGCGCTCGGCGTCCCCGGCGTCCGACGTCCGGAGACCGACGACGAGGAGAACCCGCTCGCCTGGCAGGCGGACTCCCTCTGCGCGCAGACCGACCCGGAGGCCTTCTTCCCCGAGAAGGGCGGCTCGACGCGCGAAGCGAAGAAGATCTGCACCTCGTGCGAGGTCCGGTCGCAGTGCCTGGAGTACGCACTCGAGAACGACGAGCGCTTCGGCATCTGGGGCGGCCTCTCCGAGCGTGAGCGCCGCAAGCTCCGCAAGCGCGCCTAGGCGTGCACCGGGCGTTGATCCCGGCCACAGGTTCACGGCACGCCGATCCGTCGGACTGCTGCCGGGCCTCCAGACCGTAGAGTGACGCCCGTCATGCAGCCCAGTTCCGCTCAGCCCCGTGTCACCGCGATCCTCGTCGTTGCGAACGGGGCGGACCACCTCGACCGGACGCTGGCCGCCCTCGCGAACCAGACCCGCCACCCCGAGAACCTGGTCGTCGTCGACGTCGGTTCCACCGACGGGTCGACCGCCCAGCTGGAGTTCGGGGGATCCGCCCAGCTGACCCGCATCCCGGCGGGCCGCTCGTTCGGCGATGCCGTCGCCGTCGGCGAGAAGGCCGCGCCGCACCCCGAGTCCGACGAGGCCGTGGACGAGTGGCTCTGGCTCGTCGGCCACGACAACGCCCCGGCCCCGACCGCGCTGGCCGAGATGCTCGCCGCCGTCGAGATCGCCCCGTCCGTCGCGATTGCCGGCCCGAAGCTCGTGTCCGACACCGACCCCGCGCGCATCCGCGCGTTCGGCGAGAGCATGACCCGCTTCGGTCGCTCCCTGACCCTCGTGCAGGACGAGCTCGACCAGGGCCAGCACGACCGGCACACCGACGTCCTGGCGGTCGCCGCCGGTGGGATGCTCGTCCGTCGCTCGGTCTGGGTCGCCCTCGGCGGGTTCGACCAGGCCTTGCCGGACGTCGACGCCGCACTCGACTTCTGCGTGCGCGTCCGTCTCGCCGGCCACCGTGTCGCCGTCGTCCCGGACGCGCGCGCGACGAGCGCCGGCCCGATCGAGGAGTTCGGCCGCAAGCGCGTCTCCGAGGGTCGTCGTGTCCGCCTGCACCGCCAGGCCCAGCTGCACCGCCGGATGACGTACGCGCCGGCCGGGGTCCTCTGGATCCACTGGCTGACGCTCGTGCCCTTCGCGATCGGCCGCGCCATCGGGCACCTCGTCGCGAAGCACCCCGCCGCCGTGTCCGGGGAGCTCGCGGCCGCGTTCGCCGTCGCCTTCGGCGGTGGAGCCGGACGCTCGCGGAAGTCCCTCGCCCGCACGAAGCAGCTCGGCTGGGCCGCCGTCGAACCCCTGCGCGTCAGCTGGCGGCGGGTCCACGAGCACCGGACCACCTCCCGCGACGTCGAGCTCGCCCGGGTGGAGGACGCCCCGGTCGCCCGCGCGTCCTTCCTCGGGGACGGCGGCATCTGGGTCGTGCTCGCGGCGGCGCTCCTCAGCGTCGTCACGCTCTTCCCGCTGCTCGGCTCGCCCGCGCTGACCGGCGGCGGGCTGCTGCCCCTGTCGACCACCGTGTCGCAACTGTGGCAGAACGTCGGCTACGGCTGGCACACGCTCGGCACCGGGTTCACCGGCCCGAGCGACCCCTTCGCCGCGGTCCTCGCAGTCCTCGGGTCGATCACGTTCTGGTCCCCGTCGACCGCGGTGGTCATCGTGGTGCTCCTCTCGTTCCCGGTCTCGGCGCTCGGCGCCTGGTTCGTCGTCCGGAAGCTGACGACCCGCACGTGGGTGCCGGTGATCGGCGCGGCGCTCTACACGATCGCCCCGGCGCTCGTCGGCGGCGTCACGACCGGGCACATCGGCGCGGTCATCGCGCACGTGCTCCTGCCCTGGCTGTTCCTCACGGTGCTCGAGGCGCACCGCTCGTGGGCCTCGGCCTCCGGTGCGTCGCTGCTCTTCGCCGGGGTCGCCGCGTCCGCGCCGTCGCTCCTGCCGGTCCTGCTCGTCGGGTGGCTCGTCGCGCTGGCCGTCGGCTGGCGGCACGCCCACCGCCGGGTGTTCATCCCGGTGCCCGCCGCGGTCCTCTTCGTGCCGCTCGTGCTCGCGCAGGTCGCCAGGGGCAACCCGCTCGCGGTCTTCGCCGACCCGGGCGTCCCCTCCGCCACCCGTGCACCCTCCGCGCTGCAGCTCGCCATCGGCCAGCCCCTGCCCGACTGGAACGGCTGGCTGCCGGTCAGCACGCCGCTCGACGTCGTCGTCGCCGCGCTGCCGATCGCCCTGGCGGTCCTGGCGCTCCCGATCGCCGCGACCGCCATCGGGTCGATGCTCGGACACCGCTGGTCGGTCGCCGGGTTCGCCCTGATCGCCGCGCTGCTCGGGTTCGCCACCGCGTTCGGTGCCACGCACCTCACTGTGACCGGCGTCGGCGCGACGACCACGATCGTCTGGCCGGGCAGCGGGCTGAGCGTGTACTGGTTCGCGATCGTCGTGGCCGCCTGCATCGGCATCGACACGGTTCCGCGCCAGGCGCCCGTCGTCGGCCTCGTCGCGACGGTGTTCGCCGGCGTCGCGGTCGCACCGGCCTTCGCCGCGTTCTACCTCGGCAACGCGGTCATCGAGCCGACCACCGGGCGGGTCCTCAGCGCGTACGTGAACGCCGAGGCGCAGGCGAACCCGGACGTCGGCACGCTCGTGGTCGACCCGCAGACCGACGGCTCCCTCGCGGTGTCGCTCGAACGCGGGCAGGGCTCGACGCTCGACGACCAGTCGACGCTCGACGCCACCGCACTCTCCCTGAGCCCCGCCGGCTCCCGCCTGGCGACGCTCGCGGGCAACCTCGCGAGCCGCAGCGGCTACGACCCGAGGCCGGCGCTCAAGGAGCTCGGGATCAGCTTCGTGCTGCTCGACGACGCCCCGGAGGACGACCTCGCCCAGCAGGTCCACGACCGTGCAGCCGGGGCCATCGGCCAGAACGCGCTCTTCACGAGCATCGGCGAGACCACCACCGGGTCGCTGTTCCACTACGAGGGCGACGTCGACCGCACCGGGACCGGCTCGGCCGCCGCCAAGGCCACCCACGCCCTCTACCTCGTGGTCCTCGGCGTGGTGTTCGGTGCAGCCGCGCTCCTCGCCGTCCCCACCGCACCGCGCCGCCGTCGGGCGACCTCGAACGTGCTCGAGGCCGACGAACCGGCGACCACCTTCGACGAGGAGCGCGACGAATGACCACCCCCGCTCGCCGCTGGATCCTGCGCGGCACCGCGACCGCGATCGCCGTGCTCGTCGCGGCCGGCACCATCGCCGCCGCGAACGCCATCGGCACGACGGAGGCCCCCGGGCAGCCGGCCGGCCGCACCGTCACCCCGGTCGCCGCCGACGCCGAGCGCGTCTGCGCCGGCAGCGCGCTGCGGCTCTCCGACGACGCCGGCAACGACGCGACGACCGCGAGCACCGTCGGCACCGCCACGGTCGCCACCGCGACGACCGGCCGGACCGTCGAGCGGTCCGACCTCGCCGCGTCGTCGACCGGCAGCAGCGACCCGACCCTCCTCACGGCCCCGGCGGGGAAGACCACGCCGCAGGTCGCCGGGTCGAGCTACCAGAGCGTGTCGAGCGGGGACCTCGTCGGCGTCGCCGCCGCGTCCTGCGACGACCCGACCCAGTCGACCTGGCTCGTCGGCGGCTCGACCGAGACCGGGCGGACGAGCCTCATCACCCTCGCGAACCCGACCGACGTCAACGCGACCGTCGACCTGACGATCTTCGACGCCACCGGCACGGTCAGCGCGCCCGGCACCACCGGCATCGTCGTCGCGCCGAACTCGCAGAAGGTCGTGCCGCTCTCCGGCTTCGTCTCCGACCAGGGCTCGACCGTCGTGCACGTGGCGTCCTCCGGTGGGCAGATCGTCGCCCACATGCAGGAGACCGTCGTCCGGACGCTGACCCCCGGCGGGTTCGACATCGTCTCCGGCGGCGCTGCTCCCGCGCGGAGCCAGGTCATCCCCGGTGTCGTCCTCCGCGGCGCCGAGGACGCGCAGCGCGGCGACGACACCGCCGACGCCGCCCCGATCGTGCGGCTCTTCGTCCCCGGCACGACGGCCGCCAGGGTCACGCTCGGCATCACCACCGCGGACGGGGGCGGCACCACGGTGAACACCACCGCCGAGCCCGGCGTGGTCACCGACGTGGCGCTCGACGACTTCCCGGACGGGCGCTACTCGTTCACGGTCAGCTCGACCGTGCCCGTGGTCGCGGGCGCCCGCACCACGACGACCACCGACGGTGAGCAGACCGACCTCGGCTGGTTCGCGTCCGCAGAGCCGCTCGGCGCGACCACCACGACCGCCGTCGCCCCCGGTGACGGTGGCCTGCTGAACATCGTCAACCCGACGACCGAGGACGCCTCCGTGGTGATCCGCTCCGGCGACGACCGGTCCACGGTGCAGGTCCCGAGCGGATCGACCGAGACGGTGGGCGTGGCCTACAGCCGACAGCTCACGATCACCGGTGCGAAGGGGCTCGTCGCCGGGGTCACGTACGCGGGACAGGACGGCGTCGCCGGGTTCCCGATCCGCGCGTCGACCGAGGTCTCCACCCCGGTGCGCGTCTACCCCTGACGCGCCGGCGCGCGTCTACCCCTGACGCGCCGGTGCGCGTCCACCCCGGACGCGGCCCCCGGCGCTCACCAGTGCCGGTAGCGGTCGGGAGCCAGGTCCCACGGGTCCTTGTCGATGAGCTCGGCCACCGCGCGGAACACGGCGGTCTCGACGATCACCCGCCGGTCGGTGTCGTCCTTCTCCGGGGAGCGCGTGACGCGCTCGACCGGGATCCGGAACACGGTCACCCGGCGGGCGTCGTGCTCGACGCGCCAGCGCGGCATCCGGTCCGGCAGCGTCGGGTCGGTCGGCATGTCCGCGACCTGGAACACGACGCCGTGCAGTTCGTCCGGCCAGAGGCCGAGCAGGTAGTGCGCGGTGTCGCCGACGATGCGGTCGAACGCTTCTGCCCGGGTGATGATCGGGGCGAGGTCGGGTCCGGTGATGCTCGAGCGGTACCCGCGGCCGTGCCGGGAGCGCCCCCGGGCGCGGTCGACCGGGGTGACGAGTCGGGGCTTGCGGCGCATCCCCACATCGTACGCGGCGGCACGGACACGGACGGGTTCGGTAGGGTCGACATCGGTATGGACGTGCGGATCTGCAGCAAGGTCGCCTGCGGGGCGAGCGCCTCGGCGACGCTGACGTACGACTACGGCGACTCGATGGTGGTCGTCGGACCGCTCTCCACCCGGGTCGAACCGCACGGGTACGACCTCTGCGCGCGACACGCCGCCCGCCTGCGGGTCCCGCAGGGCTGGCAGGTCATCCGCCGTGAGCCGCTCCGCGAGGAGCGCGCGGTCGACTGAGCGGACGACCCGCCCGCGCAGGCCGGCCCACCCGGGTGATCCGAGCCTCCCGGCCGGTCTGGAGGCGCGACCCGCGTCCGTGACGTCGCTCACGGTCACCGTGGGAGACTTGACCCATGCCCACCGAAACCCAGGCCGCAGCAGCATTCCGCGTGGCCGACCTCGGCCTCGCCGAGGCCGGTCGTCACCAGATCCGCCTCGCCGAGAACGAGATGCCGGGCCTCATGGCCCTGCGTGAGGAGTTCGGTGCGTCGCAGCCCCTCGCCGGTGCGCGCATCGCCGGGTCGCTGCACATGACGGTGCAGACGGCCGTCCTCATCGAGACGCTGACGGCGCTCGGCGCGCAGGTCCGCTGGGCCAGCTGCAACATCTTCTCCACGCAGGACGAAGCCGCCGCGGCGATGGCGGTCGGCCCGACCGGCACCCCGGACGCCCCCGCCGGCGTCCCGGTGTTCGCGTGGAAGGGCGAGACGCTCGAGGACTACTGGTGGTGCACCAACCGGATCTTCGACTGGAGCGCCGAAGCAGCCGAAGCCGGGGCTGACTGGGCCGGCCCGAACCTGATCCTCGACGACGGCGGCGACGCCACCATGCTCGTGCACACGGGCGCCGACGCCGAAGCGGCCGGCCGGGTGCCGGACGCCGGCCCGGACGCCAGCGCCGAGTACCGGATCGTGCTCGACACGATCGCGGCCTCGCTGACGGAGTCCTCGGACCGCTGGACCCGTATCGCAGCGGACATCCAGGGCGTGACCGAGGAGACCACCACTGGCGTCCACCGCCTGTACGAACTCGCTCGCACCGGTGAACTGAAGTTCCCCGCGATCAACGTCAACGACTCCGTCACGAAGTCGAAGTTCGACAACAAGTACGGCATCCGGCACTCGCTGCCCGACGGCCTCAACCGCGCGACCGACGTCCTGATCGGCGGCAAGGTCGTGTTCGTCGTCGGCTACGGCGACGTCGGCAAGGGCGCGGCAGAAGCGCTGCGCGGCCAGGGTGCCCGCGTCATCGTCAGCGAGGTGGACCCGATCTGCGCGCTGCAGGCGTCGATGGACGGCTACCAGGTCGCACGGCTCTCGGACGTCATCGGCGAGGTCGACATCGTCGTGACCTGCACGGGCAACCTCGGCGTCGTCGGCGTCGACGACATGCTCGGCCTCAAGCACCTGGCGATCGTCGCGAACGTCGGGCACTTCGACAACGAGATCGACATGGCCGGGCTCGAGTCCCTGCCGGGCGCGGAGAAGATCGAGATCAAGCCGCAGGTGCACGAGTGGCGCCTGCCCACCGGCCGGTCGATCCTCGTGCTCAGCGAGGGGCGCCTGATGAACCTCGGCAACGCGACCGGGCACCCGTCGTTCGTGATGAGCAACTCGTTCACGAACCAGGTCCTGGCGCAGATCGAGCTCTGGACCCGGCACGACGCGTACCCGACCGGGGTGTACGTCCTGCCGAAGCACCTCGACGAGAAGGTGGCGCGCCTGCACCTCGACGCGCTCGGGGTGCGGCTGACCACGCTCCGCCCGGAGCAGGCGTCCTACATCGGCGTGCCGGTGGAGGGCCCGTTCAAGCCGGACCACTACCGGTACTGACCCCGGCCGCGCTGCGCGCTCGCGCGCGTTGTGCGCTGCCCGCGCTGCGCGCTCGCACGCGGGTGCGCGCTGCGCGCGGTGTTCGGGCAGGCCCTCGGCTACTGTGAACGAGAGGTGCCTGCCCGGCACCACCGCACGCCACCCGGAGTCCACATCACATGACACCGCGCATCCTCGTCGTCGACGACGACCAGGCCCTCGCCGAGATGATCGGCATCGTCCTCCGCGCCGAGGGCTACGAGCCGGAGTTCAGCGGCGACGGCAACGACGCCGTCGACGCCTTCCACGCGACGAAGCCCGACCTGGTGCTCCTCGACGTGATGCTCCCCGGCATCGACGGCATCGAGGTCTGCCGGCGCATCCGTGCGGAGAGCGGCACGCCGATCATCATGCTCACCGCGAAGGGCGACACCTCGGACGTCGTCGCGGGCCTGGAGAACGGCGCCGACGACTACGTCGTGAAGCCGTTCAACCCGAAGGAGCTCGTCGCACGCATCCGCACCCGGCTGCGCCCGACCGCCTCCGACGCGGCCGTCCTGCACGTCGGTGACCTCACGGTCGACGTGCCCGGGCACGAGGTCCGCCGCGACGAGGCCGTCATCGCGCTGACGCCGCTCGAGTTCGACCTGCTCCGCGCCCTCGCCGAGAAGCCGAACCAGGTGTTCACGCGCGAGATGCTCCTCGAGCAGGTGTGGGGCTACCACTACAAGGCGGACACCCGCCTGGTGAACGTGCACGTCCAGCGGCTCCGCGCGAAGATCGAGCACGACCCGGACAACCCGCGGATCGTGACCACCGTCCGCGGCGTCGGCTACCGCGCCGGGGGAGCCTGAGCACCGTGCCCGCATCGTCCGGCCTGACGTCCTTCGGTCGGGCGCGCCGCCGCCTGCGCACCTGGGCACGGCGGGGCTGGCGGGGCATCGCGTACCTGTGGCGCCGGTCGCTGATGTTCCGGTCGGTCGCGATCACCGTCACCACCACCGGACTCGCGGTCGCCATCATCGGCACCGCGGTGATGCTGAGCATCTCGAGCAACGTGTACGCGCAGCGCCGCGACCAGATCGAGGCGGAGTCGGCGCGTGCGACGAACGTCGCGCAGGGGATCTTCGACGCGGCCACCGCCGCGGAGGACAACAACCAGTCCGAGCTGGAGACCCTGCAGAACGAGGCGCAGCGGGCGATCCTGTCGAACACGACGAGCCCGGGTGGCACGAGCATCGCGATCGAGCGGTCCCCGAACCAGTCGACGGCGCAGACGCTGCAGAACATCGCGAGCCAGGACTTCCCGGACGCGGTGATCACCGACTCACTGCGGAAGGCCGTCGGGAAGAACTCCGGGAACCTCAGCCTGCAGGCGGTCCGGCTCGAGGACGAGGGCCGGAGCGAACCGGGCCTCGCAGTCGGGTCGACGCTGCAGATCCCGAGCGCCGGCCAGTACGAGCTCTACCTGGTCTACGACCTCGCCGACGCGCAGCAGACCCTCGACTTCGTGTCGCAGACGCTCTCCATCGGCGGTGTCGCACTCATCGTGCTCATCGCCCTCGTCACCTCGCTCGTGGTCCGGCTCGTCGTGGTGCCGATCCGCGGTGCTGCCGAGACCAGCCGGAAGATCGCCGCCGGACGCCTCGACGAACGCATCCCCGTCAAGGGGCAGGACGACGTCGCCACCCTCGCGCGGAGCTTCAACGGCATGGCGGACGCGGTCAGCCGGCAGATCACCCAGCTCGCCGAGCTCTCCCGGGTGCAGCAGCGCTTCGTGTCCGACGTCTCGCACGAGCTCCGGACCCCGCTCACCACGATCCGCCTCGCCGGCGACGTCCTCTACGACGCCCGGCACGCCTTCGAGCCCGCCGTCGGTCGCTCCGCCGAGCTCCTGCACGACCAGATCGACCGGTTCGAGCTGCTCCTCGCCGACCTGCTGGAGATCTCCCGGTACGACGCCCAGGCCGTCGAGCTCGAGACCGAGCCGGTGCAACCCGCGTCGTTGACCGCGGACATCGTCGACGAGTTCCGGCCGCTCGCCGACCGCCTCGGCGTCGACCTGCGGCTCGCGACCCCCGGCGGCCACACCACCATGCAGCTCGACGCCAGGCGGATCCGGCGCATCCTCCGGAACCTCGTCGGCAACGCGATCGAGCACGGGGACGCCAAGCCCGTGCACGTCGTCGTGGACAGCGACGCCCGGACCGTCGCGATCGCCGTCCGCGACCACGGGGTCGGGATGCCGCCGGAGGACGCCGCCCGGGTGTTCGACCGGTTCTGGCGCGCGGACCCGAGCCGCAAGCGGACGATCGGCGGGACCGGGCTCGGACTCGCGATCAGCCTCGGCGACGCGAACCTGCACGGCGGCCGCATCGACGTGTGGTCCCGGCCGGGGGAGGGCTCGGCCTTCGTGCTCACCGTGCCGCGGCAGGGCCAGGAGCCCACGGCGACGTCGGCGATCCCGCTGCCGGAGCTCGACGAACCGTACGACGGACCCCGGGAAGGCGGCCCCCGATGACCAGCACACGTCCTCGTCGCGCGCTCGCCGCAGTCCTCGCCGCCGTGGCGGTCGTGGTGCTCGCCGGGTGCGCCGCCATCCCGACCGGAGGCCCCGTCCGCGACGGCCAGAGCCTCAAGGACGAATCGGTCTCCGGCGTCGACTTCCGCCCGAACAGCCCGACGCCCGGCGCCGACCAGGACACGATCCTCCGGCAGTTCATCGACGCCGCGACCGGTGCGCAGGACAACTACGCGATCGCCCGGGAGTTCCTCAGCGACTCCTTCGCCCAGAAGTGGAATCCCCGTCAGAGCGTCACGATCCGGCAGGGCAGCGGCGCGGTCGACCGCACCGGCACCCGGGAGCTCACGTACACGCTCACCGCGAGTGCCACGGTGGACGCCGACGGCGAGTACACCCAGGCGGTCCGCCCGACCTCCTCGACGCTGACCTTCCAGTTCGTGAAGGAAGACGGCGAGTGGCGGATCGCCTACGCGCCGGACGGCGTCATCCTCACGCCGGTCAGTTTCGAGCAGGTGTTCCAGGCGCACGCGTTGTACTTCTACGACCCGACGTACCGCTACCTGGTGCCCGACGAGCGCTGGTTCCTGGCTCGCTCCTCGACGAGCACCCGCATCGCCAGCGCGCTGCTCTCCGGACCGGCCGACTGGTTGAAGGGCGCCGTGGTGTCCTCGTTCCCCGAGGGAACGCAGCTCTCGCTGAACGCCGTCACCGTCGACAACGGCAGCGCGCAGGTCGACCTGTCGAGCGACGCGCTCCGGGCGACCACGGTGGACAAGGTGCGGATGCGGGAGCAGCTCGCCCGGTCGCTGTCGTCCGTCGCGACGATCTCCTCGGTCGAGCTCACCATCGAGGGCGCCAGCTTCTCGGTGCCCGACTCCAGCGGCACCAGCGCCGTCGTCAACCCTGACGTCGACCCGCGTCCCCTCGTCGAGGACGGCGGCGCCGTCGGCTTCGCCGCACCGGGCACGGGCGACGTCGCGAAGCTCGGCAGCGGCCTCGGTGACGCGATCGCGAAGCTCGACCCGACGTCGATCGCGCTGAGCGCGTCCGGTGCCGACGCTGCGGTCGGGGACGCGGACGGCGTCTTCGTGGTCCGCAGCGGCAAGAAGCCGCTCCGCATCGACGCGCGGGACCACCTCATCGCACCCTCCATCGACGACCAGGGCTTCGTGTGGACGGCGCAGTCGACGAACACGCGCGCGATCACCGCGTACGGCCTCGGCGGCGACCCGCACCAGGTGTCCTCGACGCTGCCGGACGGCGACCTCGTGTCGTTCCAGGTGTCCCGCGACTCCACCCGGGCGCTCGCGCTCATCGACACCGACGACGGCCCCGCCCTGTACGTGATGGCGATCACCCGCGACTCCGACCGCACACCGACGGCGCTCGGGTCCCCGGTGCGGCTGCAGGCGGCGTCCGGCACCGCGGTCGGGGCGACGTGGGTGAGCGACCTCGACGTCGCGTCCCTCGGGCAGACCTCGAGCGGTCCGAGCATCGTCCGCTCCACCATCGGCGGGCAGTCGACGGTGCTGCAGCGGCCGGACGGCCGGGCCACGCAGATCGCCGGCGGCAGCGGGGGCACGCTGCTCCTGCGGACCGCCGACGGGCAGGTCCTGCAGTCCACCGGGGGCGGCTGGGACCGCACCGGCGTCACGGCGTCGGTGCTCGGCACGCAGCGCTGACCGGCCGCTCCTCCACAGGAGCACCGGCCGGGAGGCCCGTCCACCGTTCCGCACGATCCGCCCGGCCGGGTGCCTCCCGCGGCGAGGATCGCCCCATGACCACCGCTCCACACCCCTGGCGCGACGCGTTCCTCGCCGTCGTCGCCCTGTTCCTGCCCGTCTCGTGCCTCGGCTGCGGTGCGCGCGACCGGCCCCTGTGCGACTCCTGCCGCGCCGACCTCGCCGGGCGTCCGGGTCGGGTCCGGCTCGTCGGGGGTGTCCGCCTCGACGCGGCCTTCGAGTACGAGGGGCTGGTTCGCACCCTGGTGCTCGAACTGAAGCTCCGAGGGCGGGTGGACGTGGCGGCGCCGCTCGGGCGGCCGACCGGGGCGCTGGTGCGCCAGGCGCTGGCGGACGCCCCGCCGGGCACGCTCGTGCTCCGGGTGCCGCCGTCACCGCGTGGGCGGCGGCGGCGCGGGTTCGACACCGTGGTGCTGCTCCTCGCTCGCGGGGGTGTCCGCCGGACCGGGCGGCTGCGGCGGCAGCGTGCTGCCGGGCCGCCCGGCGTCGGACTCCGCGGTGCCCGGCCGCGTGGCGCGGGCCAGAAGGAGCGGACGGCGCTCGAGCGGGTGGACGCCACGGTCGGCACGCTCCGGGCGGTCGGGGTCTCCGGGCGTGACGTGGTGCTCGTCGACGACGTCGTCACCACCGGGGTGACCATGGCGGAGGCGGTCCGTGCCGTCCGTGCCGCCGGTGGCCGGGTCGTGCGCTGCGTCGCGACGGCGAGCGTCGAGTCGTGACGGTGCGCGGGTGCGCGGGTGCGCGGGTGTCGGCATGCGCGTGCGCGGGTGTGGCGTACGCGCGTACGCGGGCCTGCCGCTTACCAGTGCGCGGCGCGACCCGCCCGGGTTGCCCCGTGCGTGAACACCCGGTGTCCTCTGTGCATCCGGTGGGTGTCCGGCACGACTCACGGCGAACCGGTGACGCGAGTGCTCCGGCGGGTCTAGCGTCGCTGGGACAAGGCGTTGACGATCGCCGGATGGAGGCGACGCGCCGAGTCTGGATGGGAGCCGCCATGGACGTGACGATCACGGGCCGGAACGTCGGGATCACCGACCGATTCCGCACCTACGTCGAACAGAAGTCCGACAAGATCGACGTGCTCGCCGACCGCGCCCTCGCGTTCGAGGTGCGCATCAGCCGCCACAACGAGAAGAGCGGCAGCAACCAGGGCGAGGACCGGGTCGAACTGACGCTGATCGGTCCCGGGCCGCTCGTCCGAGCGGAGTCCGCGGCGTCGGACAAGTACGCCGCGTTCGACCTGGCGTTCGCTCGGATCATGGAGCGGCTGCGCCGAGCGCGCGACCGCAGGAAGGTGCACCGTGGGCGTCACCGCCCGACCTCGGTGGCCGAAGCCGCGGGGACGGCCTTCGACGGCATGGACGTCACCCCGGCCGACGGCAAGCTCATCGACGACGTCGCCACCGGTGCCGTCACGGTCGTCGACGAGGAACCGCACGAGGAAGAGGACGAGGTCTACTCGCCCGTCGTCATCCGGGAGAAGGTGTTCGAGGCAGCGCCGATGACCGTCGACGACGCGCTCTACTTCATGGAGCTCGTCGGACACGACTTCTACCTCTTCGTCGACGCCGAGACCCACCGACCGAGCGTGGTCTACCGCCGGAAGGGCTGGGACTACGGGGTCATCGGGCTCGACGGCACCGCTGCCGCCGACTCCGACGCCGCTCAGGAACCGGCCGCGGCGCTCGCCTGAGCGTCCGGGACCACCCGAACCGGGGGTGCGCGGTCCGTTCGCGGGCCGCGCACACCCGTGTCCGGGGCCGGTGTTCACAGCCCAAGGCTCGACCGGGTTGCTAGCATGACTGGCTGATCGGACGCGCCGACCGCGCGCGACGACCTGTAAGGAGTTCACGTGGCAAACGTGCTGGAGAAGGTCCTCCGCATCGGCGAAGGACGCACCCTGCGTCGGCTGAAGGCGTACGCCTCGGCGATCAACGACCTCGAGGACGACTTCTCGACCCTCACCGACGAGGAACTCCAGGACGAGACCAAGGAGCTCCGCGAGCGGTACGCCAACGGTGAGACCCTCGACGACCTCCTGCCCGAGGCGTTCGCCGCCGTTCGCGAAGCCGCGAAGCGCACCCTCGGCATGCGGCACTTCGACGTGCAGCTCATGGGTGGCGCCGCGCTCCACCTCGGCAACATCGCCGAGATGAAGACCGGTGAAGGCAAGACCCTCGTCGCGACGACGGCGGCGTACCTCAACGCCATCCCGTCCCGCGGCGTCCACGTCATCACCGTCAACGACTTCCTCGCGTCGTACCAGTCCGAGCTCATGGGCCGCGTCTTCCGCGCGCTCGGCATGACCACGGGCTGCATCGTCGCGAACCAGTCCCCTGCGGAGCGTCGCGAGCAGTACGCCGCCGACATCACCTACGGCACGAACAACGAGTTCGGGTTCGACTACCTGCGCGACAACATGGCGTGGCAGGCCGCCGACATGGTGCAGCGCGGGCACTTCTTCGCGATCGTGGACGAGGTCGACTCGATCCTCATCGACGAAGCCCGCACGCCGCTGATCATCTCCGGCCCCTCCTCTGGTGAAGCGAACCGCTGGTTCACCGAGTTCGCCTCGATCGCCAAGCGCCTCACCGCAGGGGAGGACTTCGAGGTCGACGAGAAGAAGCGCACCGTCGGTGTCCTCGAGCCCGGCATCGAGAAGGTCGAGGACTACCTCGGCATCGACAACCTCTACGAGTCCGCGAACACCCCGCTGATCTCGTTCCTGAACAACGCGATCAAGGCCGACTCGCTGTTCAAGCGCGACAAGGACTACGTCGTGATGAACGGCGAGGTGCTCATCGTCGACGAACACACCGGCCGCATCCTGATGGGCCGCCGCTACAACGAGGGCATCCACCAGGCGATCGAGGCGAAGGAAGGCGTCGAGGTCAAGGCCGAGAACCAGACCCTCGCGACCGTCACGCTGCAGAACTACTTCCGCCTGTACCAGAAGCTCTCCGGCATGACCGGTACCGCGGAGACCGAAGCGGCCGAGTTCATGTCGACGTACAAGCTCGGCGTGGTCCCGATCCCGACGAACCGCCCGATGCAGCGCCTCGACCAGACGGACCTCGTCTACAAGAACGAGAAGGCGAAGTTCGAGCAGGTCGCGAACGACATCGAAGAGCGCCACGAGAAGGGCCAGCCCGTCCTCGTCGGCACCACGAGCGTCGAGAAGTCGGAGTACCTCTCGAAGCTCCTCGCGAAGAAGGGCGTCAAGCACGAGGTCCTCAACGCGAAGAACCACGCGCGTGAAGCCGCGATCGTCGCCCAGGCCGGTCGCCTCGGCGCCGTGACCGTCGCGACGAACATGGCCGGTCGCGGTACCGACATCATGCTCGGCGGCAACGCGGAGTTCCTCGCCGTGCAGGAGATGCACGCCAAGGGCCTCTCGCCGACCGAGACCCCGGACGAGTACGAAGCCGCCTGGGACGAGGTCTTCGCCAGCCAGAAGGCCGTCGTCGAGGAAGAGGGCGACAAGGTCCGCGACGCCGGCGGTCTCTACGTGCTCGGCACCGAGCGCCACGAGTCGCGCCGCATCGACAACCAGCTCCGCGGTCGTTCCGGCCGTCAGGGTGACCCGGGCGAGAGCCGGTTCTACCTCTCGCTCACCGACGACCTGATGCGCCTGTTCAACTCCGGTGCCGCCGAGAGCCTGATGGGCCGCTCGAACGTCCCGGACGACCTCGCCATCGAGAACAAGCTCGTCGGCCGTGCGATCCGTTCGGCACAGTCGCAGGTCGAAGGCCGCAACGCCGAGATCCGCAAGAACGTCCTCAAGTACGACGACGTCCTGAACCGCCAGCGCGAAGCGATCTACAGCGACCGCCGGCACATCCTCGAAGGCGACGACCTCCATGAGCGCACGCAGTCGTTCCTGAAGAGCGTCATCGACGACGTGATCGACACGCACACCGGCGAAGGCTCCCCGGACGACTGGGACCTCGACGCGATGTGGACCGAGCTCGGCACGCTCTACCCGATCTCGATCACCATCGACGAGGTCATCACCGAAGCCGGCTCGAAGGGCAAGGCGACGCGGGAGTTCCTCGGCCGCGAGATCCTCTCCGACGCCAAGCTGGCCTACCAGCAGCGCGAGGAGACCCTCGGCGACGAAGCGATGCGCGAGCTCGAGCGTCGCGTGGTCCTCTCCGTGGTGGACCGCCGCTGGCGCGACCACCTCTACGAGATGGACTACCTCAAGGACGGCATCGGCCTCCGTGCGATGGCCCAGCGCGACCCGCTCGTCGAGTACCAGCGCGAGGGCTACGCCCTGTTCCAGAACATGATGGGGCAGATCCGCGAAGAGTCGGTCGGATTCCTGTTCAACCTCGAGGTGCAGGTCCAGTCCGACGGCGAGAACGCCGTGATCGAGGCGAAGGGCCTCGCCGAGGAAGAAGTCGCCGGTCTCGAGTTCTCGGCACCGTCGATCGACGGTGAGGTCGAGGTCCGCGACGAACGCGGTCGCCTCGAGCAGGCCGCGACGGCACTCGCGCAGCGTGCGCAGGCCGAGGAAGAGGCGGCAGCGGTTGCCGAGAAGGGGTCCGCGTTCGGTTCGGCCGCCACGGCGACCGGCCAGGCCGCCGCGACCAACCGCGCCGACCGTCGTCAGGCCGCCAAGAAGGGCTGACGCGACAACGCTCCTGACGGGAGGCCCGGTGCCGGCTGGCACCGGGCCTCCCGTCCGTGCACCCCGCGCCCCACGCCCCGACCGGAACGACCTGACACGAGCCGATCCGTCAGAGCATGCCGATGGCCGTCGCGCGCCACCGGCCGGCACGCTCCTCGAGCCGGATGGCGACCGCGCGCGCATGCGAGCGGGTGTGCACGACGACGCTCACCTCGGCGACGCCGTCCACCGGGCGGCAGACCAGCACGCTCCCGACGCGGATCGACGGCCGTCGGTTGCGACGCCGGGCGACGGAGCGGGCCCGCGCGGCGAAGGCTGCCCGTTGCTGCAGGTGGCGCTGCACGTCCTCGGTGATCCACCGGGCGATGCTGTCGACCTCCCGCGCACCGGAGAGGATCTCCGCGACGCACAGGGCGAGCGCCCGCGCGGTCTCCGCGGGATCGGGGAGGACGTCATCGGCCGTGGAGGCCCCGTCGGCACTCGGTGGGTCCTGCGCGCTCGACAGGTCCTGCGCGCTCGACAGCCGTCCCGTGGCGGCGACCACCGCCGACCCGACGGCCGCCTGCTCCGGCTGCGTGGACCCGCCCGCATCGTCCTCGATCCGCTGTGCTTCCCGCGCCACCCCGGCCCCTTTCGTTGGTGGGCTGAGCGTAAGGCGTATGCAACATGAGAAATTCCGAAGCTCGATGCCTGTGGACGGAGCAGATCTGTCCACAGTCCGTCGCACCTAGACTGGGCCGGTGTCGACCCTCAGTGATCTCGTCCTCGCACAAGGCCGATCCTCCGAAGCAGACGTGGAGTGGCTCCACCTGCTCGTGGGGGACTGGCAGCTCCTCTCGGACCTGTCCTTCGCGGACATGGTCCTGTGGGTGCCGACCGCCGAGGACGGCTCGTTCGTGGCCGTCGCGCACGCCCGACCGTCGTCCGCGGCGACGCTGTTCTACCGCGACATCGTCGGCCAGGAGATCCGCGAGGAATGGCGCGAGCAGGTCACCGAGAGCTTCGCTGGCTCGAAGGTCGTCGACTCCGCCGAGCCGGACTGGTACGAGGACACCCCGACCCGCGTCCGCGCGATCCCGGTGCTGCGCCGCCTGAGCCCGAAGAGCAAGCAGACGACCGACCGTCCCATCGCGGTCGTCACGCGGCACTCCAACCAGGACGAGATGCGCACGCCGAGCCGCCAGGAGCTCAACTTCACCGCGAGTGCGAACGACCTGTTCGGCATGATCGCGACCGGCGACTTCCCGGACCTCGGTGCGCCGGCCGGACCGCGTCGTGGAGCGCCGCGTGCGAGCGACGGCCTGCTCCGCCTCGACACGAACGGCATCGTCACGTTCGCGAGCCCGAACGGCCTCAGCGCCTTCAACCGGATGGGTTTCGAGGGCGAACTCGAGCGGAAGTCGCTCGCCGAGGTGACGACCGAGCTCCTCGGGCAGCAGCTCGACGTCGACGAGTCCCTGCCCCTCGTGGTCACCGGCCGTGCCCCGTGGCGAGCCGACATCGAGTCGAAGGGCGTCACCGTGACGCTCCGCTCGATCCCGCTGCGCGACCACGGTGAGCGCATCGGCGCCGTCGTGCTCTGCCGCGACGTCACCGAGATGCGGCACCAGGAGCGCGAGCTCATCACCAAGGACGCCACCATCCGGGAGATCCACCACCGGGTGAAGAACAACCTGCAGACCGTCGCGTCCCTGCTCCGCATCCAGGCGCGCCGGACCCACTCGGACGAAGCACGGACGTCACTGCAGAACGCGATGCGCCGCGTCGCCGCCATCGCCGTCGTGCACGACACCCTGTCGACGGGCCTCAGCCAGAACGTCGACTTCGACGAGGTCTTCGACTCCGTCCTGAAGCTCGTCACCGAGGTGGCCGCCTCCCACAACACCACGGTCCACCCGAAGAAGACGGGGGAGTTCGGGGTGCTCCCGTCGGAGGCCGCGACGCCGCTCGCGCTCGGGCTCACCGAACTCGTCACGAACGCGGTGGAGCACGGGCTCGACGGCCGCGACGGCGAGGTCGAGATCGTCGCCCGCCGCTCCGACGACCACCTGTCGATCCAGGTGCGGGACAACGGCGTCGGGCTGCCGGAGGGCAAGGTCGGCTCGGGCCTCGGCACGCAGATCGTCCGCACGCTCATCCAGGGCGAGCTCGGCGGCACGATCGACTGGCACACGCTGACCGGCAGCGGCACCGAGGTCACCATCTCGATCCCGTTCCGCTGGGAGACCGCGGCCGCGTAGCGGCGCCGCGGGGCGCGCGGCGGGCGGCGGCGCTGGCGCCGGGCGGCGGCGCACAACCGAAAGCAGCCCGAACCACGGAATTCCGTGGTTCGGGCTGCTTTCAGTTGTGCAAAGGCACCGCGCCGCACCGGGTGGTGCGCTGTCGGATCGCGCGTCGGCGCGAGTGATGTCCGTCGCGCAGCGCGGCGCGGCGCGCCCGCGTGTGGACGTCGCGCCCCGGCGCGTGGGGGCGCGACGTTCGTAGTGGGGTGCAACCCGAGCGCCTGGAGGCCCGGCGCGCGCCCGGCGGGCTGGCATCGGGCCTCCAGGAGGTCGCGCTGCCCCAGAGCAGGCCGCACCGCGTTCTGCGGAGACGCGGCACCGCGGCGCGGATCCGGCACCGGGGGGCGGTGCCGTATCCGCTCGCGCGGAGCGTGCGCGGATACGCGCCCGCGCGTGGACGTCGCGCCCCGGTGCGTGGGGGCGCGACGTTCGTAGTGGGGTGCAACCCGGCCGCCTGGAGGCTCGGCGCGCGCCCGGCGGGCTGGCACCGGTCCTCCAGGCGGTCGCGGTGACCCCGCACAACCGAACGCAGCCCGAACCACGGGATCGAGTGGTGCGGGCTGGTTTTGGTTGTGCGAAGCGCCGCACCGCCCGGCGGCGAGGCCGCCCACCGCGGCGCGGGACGCCGCGCCCGCCGCGCGGCGCGGCGCGCCGCGCACGACGACGCCCGCCGCGCCCCGAAGGGCCCGGCGGGCGTCGTCGTCAGTACTGCTGCTGCGTCAGGAGGCGCGGCGAGCCCGAGCGGCGCGGCGCTTGAGCGCGCGACGCTCGTCCTCGCTGAGACCGCCCCAGACGCCCGAGTCCTGGTTGTTCTCGAGGGCGTACTGCAGGCACATCTCGGTCACGGTGCACCGTGCGCACACCGACTTCGCCTTCTCGATCTGGTCCACGGCCGGCCCGGTGTTCCCAACGGGGAAGAAGAGCTCGGGGTCCGCGGTGAGGCAGGCAGCCTTGTCACGCCAATCCATGTGGTGGTGCTCCTTGATGTCGATGCTCGAACGGCAGGCCGGGGCCGTGGTTCGGGGCTCGAGGACTCTGCACATGATCATGTGACGTACGGGGGGATCCTGTGGGGAGGAGAAACCGTGCGGGGAGAGTCCGACGCCCGCGAACGCTCGGGAGAAGAGCGTCGAACCACGGGAGACGCACACCACATCGTGCCGTCCAAACGACCTCGAACATCGTTCCATACTGGTATGGCCAAATCAAGGGTTGCAATCCTGGAGGATCACTGTGTCTGAGCCCACCTCGAACTCACCCGAGGCCCCCGAACCGAGGTCTCGGGCCATGCTCGGGCTGCTCGTGGTCCTCGCGCTGGAGTTCCTCGCGCTCGTGGTCACGACCGTCGCACTCATCGTGGAGCTGCTCGTGTCGCCGGCGTCGAGCGTCGCGTCCGGCATCGCCCTCGTGATCCTGACCGCCATCGCGGCGCTGTGGCTCGGGTCGATGCTCGTCGGCCTCTGGCGTGGCCGCTCCTGGGTGCGCAGCGGGATCATCGTCTGGCAGGTACTGCAGGGAGCCCTGGCGATCGGTGCGTTCCAGGGGGTCTTCCGCGTCCCGGCCGTCGGGTGGGCGCTGCTCCTGCCGGCGCTCGTCGCCATCACGCTCGTGCTCTCGAAGTCGGTGACGACCGCCCTGGCGCGTCGCGTCGAGTAGGTCGTCACCACAGACGGACGGGAGGCCCGGTGCCAGCTGGCACCGGGCCTCCCGTCCGTCTGTGGGCCGGGTTCAGACCAGGCCGAGCTTCTTCCGCAGGCTGGCCACGTGCCCGGTGGCCTTGACGTTGTAGAGCGGCAGCTGCACGGAGCCGTCCTCGGCGACGACGATCGTCGACCGGATCGTGCCGGTGACGATCTTGCCGTAGTTGTTCTTCTCACCCCAGGCACCGTAGGCCTTGTGCACTGCCAGGTCCGGGTCGCTCAGCAGCGGGAAGGTCAGGGCCTGCTCGTGCTGGAACTCCTTGAGCGCCGGCAGCTCGTCCTTCGACACGCCGAGGACCTCGTACCCGGCGGCCTGGAGCGAGGACATGTTGTCGCGGAAGTCGCACGCCTCGGTGGTGCAGCCCGGGGTCGACGCGGCGGGGTAGAAGTACACGATGACCTTGCGTCCCCGCAGGGATCCGAGGGTGTGCTCCACCCCGTCCTGGTCCTGCAGGGTGAAGTCTGGGGCGGTGTCGCCGGCGGCGAGACGGTCGGTCATGGGGCTCCTGTTCGGTCGGTGCCCGGCGGTGGTCACGGGCACGCGGATCCCATGCTATTGTTGATTCCCGTTGCGGCACACAAGCCAAGACAAGCTCCGGGTGACCGGTGCATGCACCTCTAGCTCAATTGGCAGAGCAACTGACTCTTAATCAGTGGGTTCTCGGTTCAAGTCCGAGGGGGTGCACCACGATCCGAACCCCTGCTCCGGCAGGGGTTCTCGTGTATCCGGAGGGGGATCGGGGAACGATGATCACCAGGGAGCCCAAGGGCGGAGCGCTCGACGCGGCGGAGCTCGCGCGGCGTCTGAACCTCCTGCTCGACTTCGAGGAGTCGCAGCGCGGCGCGCCGGTGCCGTTCTCCGCGATCGAGGAGTACGTCGACGCCCGGGGCGGATCGCTCTCCCGTGCGAAGTGGACGTACATGATCTCCGGCGCCGGTCGTCGGAACCGCGACACCGAGCTCCTGCAGCTCCTCGCCGGCTTCTTCGAGGTCGACGAGCGCTTCCTGCTCGAGGACAGTGACGTCCCGGAGCGGATCAGTGCACAGCTCGCCCTCGTGCGGTCGCTCCGGTCGGCACGCGTGAGCGGGTTCGCTGCGCGGACGTTCCCGGGGGAGCTCTCCCCGGAGGCGCTCCGCCGCATCGCCGCGGTGATCGAAGAGGAATCGCAGCGCGGGATCGTCCCGTGAGCACGCACGCCGGGGGCTCCGCGCGGCTCGACGCGTTCTGGGAACGTGGGCGCACCGAGGGGTGGGCGGACGTCGACCAGGCCGTCACCGCCGCCGCCGAGATCGTCGGGAAGCCGATCGTCGTGCGCGAAGAAGCGTTCCTGGCGTCCGAGCCGGTCTGCGGGTTCGTTGCGACGCTCGAGCGGGCGCACCTCATCATGATCTCCCCGACCTCGTCCGGCACCTTCCGGTCGTTCGTGATCGGCCACGAGCTCGGCCACGTCCTGCACGACCACCAGGAAGCGTCGGCGCAGTCCGCGTACATCCGCGACGTCATCCCGGACCTGCCGGAGTACAAGGTCGAGCGAGCGATGGCCCGAGGGCTCTTCGAGAACGAGTTCGAGCGCGAAGCCGAGCTGTTCGCCGACCGCCTCGCACAGCTCATCCGCGGTCACCGTGACCGGCCGAGCGCCTTCCGGGGAGTCTTCGGGTGACGGCGGTGCTCGCCGTCGTCCAGGCCGTCCTGCTCGTCGCCGGGGCCGTGACGCTGTTCGTGCTGCAGCGCGGGCAGGACCGGACCCTCGCCGTCACCTTCCTGCTCTTCTGCGCGACGATCGTCACGAACGTCGACCCGTTGTACCGCTGGCTCGACCCGCTGTTCGGTGGGTTCAACGTCGTGACGGTGATCAGCGACTGCCTGATGATCGCGGGGACCAGCACGCTGCTGTGGGGTGTGGCGAAGGCCGTCGGTGCCGCCGGCCCCTGGCTCCGGAACGCGATCATCGTCTCCTGCGCGGTCGTCGGTGTCGTGATCGTCACCGCGTTCGTGGTGCTGGACAAGCCGCCGACCACGACGACGTTCATGCTCGTTGCGGGTGACCACGCCGCCGCGGCGGTGTACTCGATCGCGCAGACGCTGTACCTCGGCGTCGCCCTCGGCGCCACCGGGGTGATCTGCGTCCTCCGCGTCCGTGAAGCGCGGACCCGAACCGACCTCGTCGGGCTGTGGGTGCTCGTCGTCGGCGGGCTGTTCGGCGTCGTCCGGATGGTCGTCGTCGTGGTGATGGACCTCGCGCACGTTGGTGGCGACATCGCCGTCACGCGGGCCCTGTCGACGCCGTACGACATCACGACGCCCGGCGCCGTGATCTGCGTCGCGTCCGGGATGCTCCTCCTGGTGATCGGGCACCGCGTCGCCCGCGCCCGGCGTGCGAACGCCGTCGAGTCCGCGATCCGGACGCTCGAGCCCCTGCACACGCGGCTCGGCACCGACAACGAGTACCCGGCGTCGGACGACCCGGCGACCCGCCTCAGCCGGCTCATCGTCGAGATCAACGACGGCGCTCGGAGCTCCCGCGCAGCCCTCAGCGATCGGGAGCGCGCGGTGCTCGCGCGTGCCGAAGCCGCACTGGACGTCGCGTAGCACCCTCCGGCCGTGTAGGGTCTGTAGCAATTGCTACGTTTCCCTGTGGTGATCGCCGGTGGGACTCGGCCGCGTTGGGGGCGGCCGAGCACCACCGATCTCCTCGGTAGGCTGCTGGGGTGTTCGTCTTCGCCGCAGTCGTCCTGTTCGTCGGTGCCCTGTTCAACCTGATCGCCTGGCCGCGCTTCTTCCAGCGGGTCGCGAAGGACACTCGGGCCCGTGATGCCGCCGGTCGCCCGACCACGTTCTACACGGTGCACCTCGTGCTGCTGCTCGTCGCGCTGGCGATCACCGCCGCCTCGATCGTCGCGGGCATCCTGCTGCTGGTCTGAGCCGACGGCGCACGCGCACGCGCACGCGCACGCGCACGCGCACGCGCGCGCCCGCGCCCGGGCACCCGCGCACCCGCACCCGCGCCCGCGCACGCGCACGCCCGCGCACCCGCCCGCGCCCGCGCCCACGCCGCGCGCTGGCGCGGTCCGCTTCAGCCGCGCTTCAGCGCCGCCCGGGACAATACGGACCATGCGTGTGCTGGTGGTCGACGACGAGGTCCGCCTCGCTGACGGCATCCGCCGTGGGCTCGAGGCCGAGGGGTGGGCGGTCGACGTCGCCCACGACGGCATCGACGGGCTCTGGCACGCGCGCGAGTTCACCTACGACGCCGTCGTCCTCGACCTGATGATGCCCGGCATGAGCGGGTGGGCCGTCTGCGAGCAGCTCCGCGCGGAGGAGAACTGGACGCCCGTCCTCATGCTCACCGCCAAGGACGGCGAGTGGGACCAGGTCGAGGCACTCGACGCCGGCGCCGACGACTACGTCACGAAGCCGTTCTCGCACCCGGTGCTCGTGGCCCGACTCCGGGCGCTGGTCCGGCGCGGGGCCCGTGCCCGGCCGAGCGTGCTCACGGTGGGTGACCTGCGCCTCGACCCTGCCGCCCGGACGGCATCGCGCGGCGAGGTCTCGCTCGACCTGACGAGCCGGGAGTTCGCGGTGCTCGAGTTCCTGGTCCGCCGAGCCGGCGAGGTCTGTTCGAAGCGCCAGGTGATCGAGAACGTCTGGGACGTCGACTTCGACGGCGACCCGAACATCGTCGAGGTGTACGTCGGGCACCTGCGGCGGAAGGTCGACCGGCCGTTCGGGCGGGCGAGCATCGAGACGGTCCGGGGTGCGGGCTACCGGCTGACGGCCGACGATGCGTGAGCGCAAGAGCCGCCGGCTGCCGAACGCCGGCGGGCCGAACGCCCGCCGGGCCCGGAGCGTCCGTGCGCGCACCACCCTCGCCGCGGTCGTCCTGGTCCTCGCCGCGCTCGTGATCGGCTCCGCCGCGTTCGTCGTCGTGCTGCGCCTGGTCCTCGTCGACGGCGTCCGGGCGAGCGCCGAGAGCGGGCTGGAGCAGGCGTCCGCCCGCGTCGAGGCCGACGGCGCCTCCGCGGTCGACGGGTACGACGAGGTCCTCGTGCAGGTCGTCGGCGATGGCGGCCAGGTCATCGCCCACGGCGACGACGCCGACCCACCCGCACTCCCGACCGCCGACGAGTCGCGGTACGACCACGACGGTGAACGCTGGCTCCTCGTCGCCGACGACGTCGACCTGCCCGGTGGGTCCGAGGCGACCGTGGTCTTCGGGGCGTCGCTCGACGCGGCGGACACCGCGACCACGGCGGTGACGACCCTGCTGGCGGTGGGCGTCCCGGTGCTCGTGACGCTGATGGGGATCGGGACGTGGATCGTCGTCGGGCGGTCGCTCCGTCCCGTGGAGCGGATCCGCCGCGAGGTCGCGGACGTCGGCGGTGCGTCCCGTGGGGCGCGCGTCCTCGTGCCCGACACCGGGGACGAGGTCGCCCGGCTCGCCGCGACGATGAACGACATGCTCGACCGCCTGGAGCGGTCCGCGGCGGCGCAGCGGCGGTTCGTCTCGGACGCGTCGCACGAACTCCGGTCGCCGATCGCCTCGGTCCGCCAGCACGCCTCGGTGGCACGGGCGCACCCGGACCGGATGGAGATGACGGAGCTGACCGACGTGGTCCTGGCGGAGAACGACCGGCTCGCGGCCCTGGTCGACGGCCTGCTCGAGCTCTCCCGCCTCGACGAACGGGGCATCGGGGAGCGTCGGCCGGTCGACCTCGACGACATCGCGCTCGCGGAGGTCGCCCGGATCCGGTCTGCCGGTGTCGTCCGGGTGGACGGCTCGGGCATCGGCGCGGCCCGGGTGCTCGGCGACGAGCGGGTCCTCGGACGGGTGGTGCGGAACCTGGTCGACAACGCCGCACGGCATGCGTCCACGGGCATCGCCGTCGGCGTCCGCGCGGTGGGTGGCACCGCCGAGCTGGTCGTGGACGACGACGGCGCGGGGGTCCCACCCGAGGACCGGCAGCGGGTCTTCGACCGCTTCGTCCGGCTCGACGAGGCGCGCGCCCGGGACGACGGCGGTTCCGGACTCGGGCTCGCGATCGTGCGGGACGCGGTGGTGGCGCACGGTGGGACGGTGACGGTCGAGGACGCTCCGACGGGAGGCGCGCGGTTCGTCGTGCGCATCGCACTCGGTGGCTGAACAGGCGGCTTCAGGTCTGCTTCAGCACTCCCACGGCACGCTCGTCCCATGAACCTCACCACCACGCCCCGCCTCCGCCGGGCCACCGTCTCCGCCGCCGTCCTGTTCGCCGGGGCACTCGCCGTCACCGGCTGCGCCGGCACCGACTCGGACTCCGGTTCGACCGCCGGGTCCCGCGCCTCGTCGTCCGCCACGGCGGGCAGCGGCGGCGCGACGACGACCGCCGCCACGAACGACGCCCTCGCCGCTGCCGTCGCGACCGCTCGAGACGCCGTGGGCTCCGGCACGGTGATCTCGGTCGAGCAGGAGCAGAACGGCACCGCGTGGGAGGTCCTCGTCGTGACGGCCGACCACGCCGAGCACGAGGTCCACACGGACGCCAGCGGGGAGGAGACCACGGGCACGCCGCGCGTGGACGACTCCGACGCCGAGGACCGCGCCGAGAACCAGCGCTTCGTGGACGCGGCCGAGATCGACGTGGTCGACGCCGCCGGCCGACTGCAGGACACCGTCGCAGGGACGGTCACGGAGCTCGGTCTCGACGACCACGCCGGCACGGTCGTCTGGGAAGGTGACGTCCGCGACTCCTCCGGCACGAAGCACAGCATCCGCATCGACGCCGGCTCCGGGGACGTCGTGACGAACACCGTCGACACCGACGACTGACCCCGCACGGCGAGTCGACCGGTGTCGGCGGAGCGGTGTAGACCGGGGCACACCACCCGGACGGGATCGGAGCCGACGATGACCGATGCAACACCGCGCAGCTACCCGCAGGGCGTCCCGAGCTGGATCGAGGCCCGCCATCCGGACCCGGACGCCGCCGCCGCGTTCTACGGCGCGCTCTTCGGCTGGGACCTGGAGGAGCGGATGCCGCCCGGAGCGCCGGGCTCCTACCGGATCGCCACGATCGACGGCCGTGACGTCGGCGCGATCACGACGAGCGAGGACCCGGCGGCCTGGACCACGTACATCGCCGTGGACGACGCCGACCTGACCGCCGCCCGGGTCGTCGCGCTCGGCGGCAGCGCGGGGGAGCGGTGGGACGCCGGTCCCGGTGGCAGTGCGGGCCGCGGTGCGGACTGCATCGATCCCCGCGGCGCCGCGTTCTCGCTCTGGCAGGCGCGGGAGCGGCTCGGGTCGCAGCACATCAACGCCCCGGGCGGGTGGGTGTTCAGCGACCTGCGGTCCCGCGAGCCAGAGGAGGCATTCGTCTTCTACGAGCAGCTGTTCGGCTGGCAGGTGTCCGGCATGGACGAGGGGCCGAGCGTGATGGTGCGGCTGCCCGGGTACGGCGACCACCTCGCGGCGACCTCGGACCCGGACATCCGGGAGCGCCAGTTCGGCGCGCCGGAGGGGTTCGCGGACGTCGTCGGTGCGCTGGCTCGGATCGATGACGGACCCGACGACTGGCACGTGTCCTTCAGCGTCGCCGACCGGGACGTCGCAGCGGACCGGGTGGTGGAACTCGGCGGCCGGCTCCTCGGGACCTGGGAGGGCTACTGGACCCGGGCCGCGGAGCTCGAAGACCCCCAGGGCGCGACGTTCCGCGTGACGCAGTTCGCCCCCGACGCGGGCTGAGCGCGGGCTGCCTACGGCTGGGCGCGGAGCCCGCCGACGACGATGTCGAGCAGCCGCCCGGTCTGCTCCGGGTCCTCGGTGTCCCGGGTGGAGAGCAGCACCCCGATGAGCGCCGCCGTGACGTCGTCCGCGACCATGTCGCTCCGGAGGGTCCCGTCGAGCGCCCCCGCGTCGAGGAACCGCTGCACCGCGGCGTTCACGCGTTCCCGCGTGTGTGCCGTCTCGGCCGCTCCGCGGATCGCGCCGACCCGGACGGTCTCCGCCATGCCGCGCTTCGCCGCCACGAACCGGGCGTACCGGTCCGCGAACGCCCGGAGCGCGCGGTCGGCCGGTGGATCGGCGAGCAGCGCGTCGACGGTGCCGAGCACCGCGTCGAGCTCGGCGCCGTAGACCGCCGCGACGAGGTCCTCCCGCGTCGGGAAGTTCCGGTACAGCGTGCCGATGCCGACCCCGGCCGCGCGGGCGACCGCCTCGAGGGAGGCGTCCTCGCCCGCCGTGGTGAACGCGGTTCGTGCGGCGTCGACGAGCGCGGCGCGGTTCCGTGCCGCATCCGCGCGGGGGCGTCGCGTCGTGCCGGGGCTGGACAAAGTGGAGGCTCCTCCGGTTATGCTGCAGTCAAGCGGAGGTTCCTCCGCTTCCCGTCACCCTACCGGAGGCACCCATGCAGCAGCACACCGAGAACACCCGCCCGGGCGGCACGTCCCGGCTCGGCACCCACGAGGTCGCCCGGATCGGCTACGGCGCGATGGCGCTCGAGCGCTTCGCGGACGACCGGGAGGCCGGCGTCGCCCTGCTGCACCGGGCGGCCGAACTCGGCGTCGACCACGTCGACACCGCGGACTTCTACGGGCACAGCGTGGCGAACGACCTGATCCGCCGGGCGTTCGGCAGCGGCGACGCCGTGACGGTCGTCAGCAAGGTCGGCGCGGTCCGGGTCGACGCTCCCGTCCCGCTCGCCCTCGCACAGCGGCCCGCCGAGCTCCGTGCCCAGGTGGAGGCGAACCTCCGCACCCTCGGTCGCGATCGCATCGACGTGGTGAACCTCCGCCGTGCTGACCTCGGCCCGGGGCTCGTCGCCGAGGGGGAGCAGCTCGTCGACCTCGACGACCAGCTCGCCGAGATGACCGCGATGCGCGACGAGGGGCTCATCGGCGCGATCGGCGTCAGCGCGGTGTCGGCGGACGTCGTCCGGCGGGCGCTCCCGGCCGGCATCGTGTGCGTGCAGAACGCCTACTCGATGGTCGCCCGCGGATCGGAGGAGCTGCTCGACCTCTGCGTCGCCGAGGGCATCGCCTGGGTGCCGTTCTTCCCGCTCGGCGGGGCGTTCCCGGGGCTGCCGAAGGTCGCGGACGAGCCCGCCGTGCAGCGCATCGCCGCGGAGCTCGGGGTCACGCCCGCGCAGGTCGGACTCGCCTGGCTCCTCGGCCACGCACCGGACGTCCTGCTCATCCCGGGGACGTCGAGCATCGAGCACCTCGAGGAGAACGTCGCCGTCGGGTCGATCGTGCTGGACGCCGCGCAGACGACCGCACTCGACGCCGTGTGGGCCGAGCGGCACGCGCACGCGGCAGCTGCCGAACCCGAGTGGACCGCCTAGGACGACGCGGGTGTCGGCGCGCCGAGCACCCGACGGAGCGCCAGGGCGGCGACCTGCTCGTCGGACGTGTCGAGCAGCACGCGGTAGGTGTCGTCCGGGGTCAGGAACTCGACGCACACGGCATCGAAGTCGCACGGCTCGATGCGCCAGCCGCGCACCGCGTCCATCGGCACCGCGGTGACCGCGTCCCGCTCGTAGCTCGTCTCGGCGTGCACCCGGTCCGGGAACACCCGGACGCGTCCGACGCTCCCACGCCACGTGAGCTGCAGGTCGAGGGTCGGTGATGCAGAGAGGTCCGGCACCCGCTGATCGTACTGGCGGATGCCGGACCTCCCGGCGACCGTGCGACGCTCGTCGCGCTGCGCGGACAACCGAGGACGTGTTCAGTGCTGGTCGTCGTCCTCCGGCGCTCGGCGCACCTGGTTCGCCGGGTCGCGGCCGGTGATCGGGTACGGACCGGTCACGCCCTGGCGGAGCGCCGCGATGCGGAGGATCCGGTCGCGCTGCAGGAACCAGCCGACGATGAGCAGCGGGATCACGATCACGAGGGACGCGATCGTGTACGTGCCGACGGGGTAGTCGATCGCCATCAGCACGATCACGGACGCCAGGAACGCGAGGGTCAGCCACGAGGTCACCGGCGCGCCGGGGAGCTTGAACGTCGGCTCCTTCGCCAGACCCTGCTTCGCCCAGGAGCGCAGGCGCATCTGGCAGAGGATGATCGTGCCCCACGCCGTGATGATCCCGAGGCTCGCGATGTTCAGCGCGATCTCGAACGCCTGGCTCGGGACGAAGTAGTTCAGCACGACGCCGGCCACCGTGAAGCAGGCGGTGAGCAGGATGCCGGCGTAGGGGACACCGCCGCGGGACATCTTCGTGGTCCACTTCGGTGCCGACCCGTTCATGCCCATCGAGTGCAGGGCGCGGCCGGTCGAGTACAGCCCGGCGTTCAGCGAGGACAGCGCCGCGGTCAGCACGACGAAGTTCATGATCGAGCCGACGACGGCGCCGACCTGCGGGTTCCCGATCGAGGAGAAGAACGTGACGAACGGGCTCTGCCCCTCCTTGTACGCCGTGTACGGCAGCAGGAGCGAGAGCAGGACGACCGACCCGACGTAGAAGACCGCGATGCGGAAGACCACGGAGTTGATCGCGCGGGGGATGACCTTCTCGGTGTTCTGCGTCTCGCCGGACGCGGTGCCGACGAGCTCGATCGCGGCGTACGCGAACACGACGCCCTGCACGACGAGCACGGTCGGCAGCAGTCCGTTCGGCAGCAGCCCGCCGTTGTCCGCCCAGATCGAGAACCCGGTCTGCACCTGCTGGCCGCCGGCCTCCACCGGGAACGCCCAGATCAGCCAGATGAGCCCGATCACGAGGAATGCGACGAGCGCGGCGACCTTGATGATCGCGAACCAGAACTCGAGCTCGCCGAACAGCTTCACCGCGACCATGTTGGCGGCGAGCACGACGAGCAGGGCGATCAGCGCGAGGAGCCACTGCGGCGCCGAGGTGAACGCCGACCAGTAGTGCAGGTACACGGCGACGGCGGTGGTGTCCACGATCGACGTCATCGCCCAGTTGAGGAAGTACATCCAGCCGGCCGCGTACGCGAACTTCTCGCCGTAGAACTCGCGGGCGTAGGAGATGAACGACCCCGACGACGGCCGGTGCAGCACGAGCTCGCCGAGCGCACGCAGGATGAAGAAGCCGAAGACGCCCGCGATCAGGTACACGACCGCGAGCGCAGGGCCCGCGGTGTGCAGCCGTCCACCGGCGCCGAGGAAGAGCCCGGTGCCGATCGCGCCGCCGATGGCGATCATCTGCAACTGCCGGGGCTTCAGACCGTGCTGGTAGCCCTCTTGCTCGTGCGAGAAGTCGTTCGCGGGCGCTCGGTCCACGCCGGTGTCGTTCTGCGCTGTCATTCCCGTCACGGTACAGGTGCAGCGGAATCGTGGTGCCACGACGAGGACCCTCGATTCGCGATGGGGGACAAGTGTCGTTACCGTTGAACGTCCCCTCAGGGACACCGACGATCAGGACGCGTCCACCGCAGCAGCTGCCGCGGGGGCCGTACGGTCGGCCGGACCGGGGTCGTCCCGAGTACGACCCCCGCGTGCGAGATCGCTCGCCCAGCGCTCCGCGCCGGGCTCGACGCGGTCACGACGAACAGGGTGCCGGACGACCCGTTCGCAACCACACCGTGTCGCCGTGCGCCCGTGCGCCGCGATCACGCGAGGAGTCCCGTTGACCATCGCACCACCCCAGGAAGCGCAGGACCTCCGCACACCGGAGGACCCGAGCGCGACCCCTGCCGTCCGCGTCCGTGACGTCACCAAGGTGTTCGGCCGCCGCCCAGGCGAGGCCGTCCGCCGTCTCGCCGCCGGCGCATCGCGCGACGACGTCCGCGAGTTCGGCTCCGCGGCCGTCATCGACGCGTCGTTCGACGTCCGACCCGGCGAGATCTTCGTCGTGATGGGCCTCTCCGGCTCCGGCAAGTCGACGCTCATCCGGATGCTGAACGGGCTGCTCGAGCCGACGGCGGGCTCGGTCGAGATCGGCGGCCGGACCATCACGAAGGCCCCGGCGAAGGAGGTCCGGGACATCCGCCGGTCGAGCGTCTCGATGGTGTTCCAGCACTTCGCGCTCCTGCCGCACCGCACCGTCATCGAGAACGTCGCGTACGGCCTCGAGGTGAACGGCGTCGGGAAGGCGGCACGGCTCGCGAAGGCCCGGGAGGTCATCGACCTCGTGGGCCTCGAGGCCTGGGCGGACGCGAAGCCCGACGAGCTCTCCGGCGGCATGCAGCAGCGCGTCGGCATCGCCCGCGCGCTCGCCGCGGAGACCGACGTCCTGCTCATGGACGAGGCGTTCAGCGCCCTCGACCCGCTGATCCGCCGCGAGATGCAGGAGCAGCTCGTCGACCTGCAGCAGCGGCTCGGCAAGACCATCGTCTTCATCACGCACGACCTCAACGAGGCGATGTTCCTCGGCGACCGGATCGCGGTGATGCGTGACGGCCGCATCGTGCAGATCGGCACCCCGGAGGACATCCTCACCGATCCGGCGAACGACTACGTCGCCCAGTTCGTGCAGGACGTCGACCGCGCCCGCGTGCTCACCGCCGCGAGCGTGATGGAGCCGGCGCGCGCCGTCGTGCCGGTCACGGCCGGACCCCGTGGCGCGCTCCGCGTCATGCGGGACCTGCAGACCGCCGCAGTGTTCGTCACCGGCCGCGGCCGCACCCTCGACGGCTGGGTCCGCGACCGCCACGTGATGCGCCAGGTCAAGGCCGGCGACACGAACCTCGACGCGATCGTGAACACCGAGTACGCCCGGGTCGCGCCGGACACCGCGCTCACCGACCTGTTCGAGCTCGCCGTCGAGTCGCCGCTGCCCATCGCGGTCGTCGACGCCGAGGGCCGCCTGCTCGGGGTCGTCCCGCGCGTCACGCTCCTCGCGGCGCTCGGCAACGTCCCGACGACGACCAGCCCCATCCAGACGCTCGAGCCGGTGACCCGCATCTCGAACGACGACCTCGACGAGACGCTCGCCACCACGGAAGGGACGAACGCATGATCACCCCCGGCACCAACTCCTTCGGGGACTTCCACCTGCCGCTCGGCACGTGGGTCGCCGCGGTCGTCGACTGGATCACGACCTACCTGTCCGGCTTCTTCGACGTCGTCCGGTACGTGTTCACCTGGATGGACGCGTGGATGGAGTACTTCCTCTCCACGCCGCCGTTCTGGGTGATCACGCTGATCCTCGTCGCGCTCGCGTTCGTCGCCAAGGGCTGGAAGCTCGCCCTCGGTGCCGCGATCGGCCTGCTGTTCATCGTCAGCGTCGGGCAGTGGACCAACGCGATGGACACCCTGGCGCTCGTCATCGTCGCCGCCGGGCTCGCCGTGGTGTTCAGCATCCCGCTCGGGGTCTGGGCCGCGCGCTCCGACGGTGCCAGCCGGGTGATCCGGCCGGTGCTCGACTTCATGCAGACGACCCCGGCGTTCGTCTACCTCATCCCCGCGCTGCTGCTGTTCCGCGTCGGTGTCGTCCCCGGCATCGTCGCGACCATCGTGTTCGCGATGGCCCCGGGCGTCCGGCTCACCGAGCTCGGCATCCGCGGCGTCCCGAGCGAGGTCGTCGAGGCCGGTGCCGCGTTCGGTTCCAGCCCGTGGCGCATCCTCCGCCAGATCCAGCTGCCGCTCGCGAAGGCCAGCATCATGGCCGGCGTGAACCAGGTCATCATGCTCTCGCTATCGATGGTCGTCATCGCGGGCATGGTCGGTGCCGGCGGCCTCGGCGAGCAGATCGTCGCGTCGCTGAACCGCATCGACGTCGGTCTCGGTGCCGAAGCCGGTCTGTCGGTGGTGGTCCTGGCGATCCTGCTGGACCGCCTGACCGCAGCGCTCGGCGGCGGGGCGAGCGGAGCCTCCCGGCTGTGGAAGCGCAGCCGGAAGCCGGCCGTGACCGCGACGCCGAACGCGGCGACCGCCCAGACCGCCGCCACCGCGGAGGCGACCGCCGCCGACCGCCAGACCGTCGACGCGTGAGGAAGGAACCCACCATGAAGCGCACCAAGCGGGTCGTCGCGACCCTCGCCCTCGCCGCCGCGACCGCCGTCGGCCTGACCGCCTGCATGCCGCCCGGCTACTACGGCGCATCCGGCACCGTCGACAACGGCGACCAGAAGTCGATGTCCATCGTCGTGTTCAACGGCTGGGACGAGGACACCGCCGCCAGCCAGCTCTGGAAGTACGTCCTCGACCAGAAGGGCTACGACGTCCAGCTCACCAACGCGGACGTCGCACCCGCCTACCAGGGGCTGTCCTCCGGGGACTACGACGTCGTGCTCGACACCTGGCTGCCGAACACGCACAAGCAGTACATGGAGAAGTACGGCGACCAGCTGACCGACCTCGGCGCGTGGAACGAGCAGGCGTCCCTCGAGCTCGCCGTGCCTGAGTACTCGAAGATCGACTCCATCGAGGACCTCGAGGCGAACGCCTCGGACTTCGGGAACAAGATCGTCGGCATCGAGCCGGCCGCCGGTGAGACCGCGGTCGTGCAGGACGAGGTCATCCCGCAGTACGGCCTCGGCGGGATGGACTTCATCACGAGCTCGACGCCGGCGATGCTCGCCGACCTCAAGGCCGCGATCGCCAAGAAGGAGGACGTCGTCGTGACCCTGTGGCGTCCGCACTGGGCGTACGACGCGTTCCCGATCAAGGACCTCAAGGACCCGAAGGGCGCGCTCGGCAAGAACGAGGAGATCCACACCATCGCCAAGAAGGACTTCGCCAGTGACTTCCCGCAGGCGTCGAAGTGGATGCGGGACTTCTCGATGGACTCCGACACGCTCTACTCGCTGGAGAACGCGCTGGTCAACAGCGGGGCGACGGCGAGCGAGTACCCGGCGATCACCGCGAAGTGGGCGTCCGAGCACCAGGACTACGTGGACTCGCTCACGTCGTCGAAGTAGCAGCACCACCCTGACAGGAGGCACGGTGCCGGCTGGCACCGTGCCTCCTGTCCGTTGGTTGCATGGTGGGATGGACATCCTCCTCCGACTCCTCGTCGCGGTCGGGTTCGCCCTGCTCGTGACCGCCGTCGCCTCGCTCGTCCTGCACCTGGTCTTCCGGGCGCTCGGCCGCCGCGAGCGCTGGGCGGCCTCGTTGTCCAGGCGCACGAAGCACCCCACCAGGACCCTGCTGCTCGTCGCGCTGCTGTGGACGGCGTTCGCGTCCTCGATCCCGGACAGCGATGCGTATCCGTGGCGGGACACCGTCTCGCACGTGTTCCTCGTCGTCACGATCGGCGTCGGCACCTGGTTCGCCTGCGGGCTCGCGATCTTCCTCGAGAGCCTCGGCCTCCACAAGTACCGCGTCGACGTCCCCGACAACCGCGTCGCACGGCGCATCCGGACCCAGGTGCTCATCCTCCGCCGGCTCACGGTCGCGGTGCTCGTCATCATCGGCGTCGGCGCGATCCTGCTCACGTTCCCCGGTGTCGAGGCGGCGGGCGCCAGCGTGCTCGCCTCCGCCGGGCTCATCTCGGTCATCGCGGGGCTCGCGGCGCAGTCCACGCTCGGCAACGTCTTCGCCGGCATGCAGCTGGCGTTCTCCGGCTCGATCCGCGTCGACGACGTCGTCGTGGTCGAGACCCAGTGGGGCCGCATCGAGGAGATCACGCTGACGTACGTGGTCGTGCACCTCTGGGACGACCGCCGGTTCGTGCTGCCGTCGACCTACTTCACGTCGACGCCGTTCGAGAACTGGACCCGGACCAACAGCGAACTGCTCGGCGCGGTGGAGTTCGACCTGGACTGGCGGGTGCGGCCCAGCGAGATGCGCGTCGAGCTCGACCGGATCCTCGACCGCACCGAGCTCTGGGACAAGCGCGTCAAGGTGCTCCAGGTGACCGACGCCGTGCAGGGGTACGTGCGCGTCCGGGTCCTCGCGACGTCCCACGACGCGCCGTCGCTGTTCGACCTGCGCTGCTACATCCGCGAGGAGCTCGTCGACTGGATCCAGCGCACCCACCCGGACGCGCTGCCCGTCCAGCGGGTGCTCATGGTGGACGAGGTCGCGACGCCGCGGCGGCGAGGCGCGTCGACCGCGTCGGACTCGGCGCTGTTCACGCCGGACCAGCAGGACCGCGCCGCCCTGTTCACCGGGCCGATCCAGACGTCCGGGATCCGGCCGTCGGAGCGGTAGACGGCGCGGGAGCCGGCGCGGCCGTCCGCGCTGATCCGGTCGCCACCACGGACGGACGGGAGGCCCGGTGCCAGCTGGCACCGGGCCTCCCGTCCGTCTCGTGGTGACCTCAGATCACGGCTGCTTCGCGCGGACCGCGCGGTCGTCCTCGACGACCGTGCCGATCGCCACGATCGTCGTCGAGAGCCACGCCACCCACGTCAGCGCCAGGCGCCAGTCGCGCGGACCCCGCCTGGTCGTCTGCAGCACGCTGTAGCCGCTGATGATCGAACTCCACACCGCACCGTTGAACAAGAACTTGCGCACGGATTCCTCCTGTCGTCGTCCCGACCACCGTACTGGTCTGTACATTGGAGCGCCGCCGGTCGCGGCCGCGCACCGAGGAGACACATTGCGTCAAGCCGTCATCGGGGGAGCCCTGCTCCTCGTCGGAGCCGTCTGTGTCGCGCTCGGGCTGCTCCCGCTGCCCGACCTCGCCGAGCTGGCAGACCGGGTGCTCCCCGTCCTCGGGTTCGTCCTCGGGCTGACCATCGTGTCCGAACTCGCCGCCGACGCCGGGGTCTTCGACCGCCTGGCTGACGTCGCCGCCCGGATCGGTCGCGGCCGGACGATCGGGCTCTGGGGCGCCGTGGTCGTGCTCGCGGTCCTCTGCACCGTGTTCCTGTCGATCGACACCACCGCGGTGCTGCTCACCCCGATCGTGATCGCGCTGGCCCGGCGGGTCGGGCTGCCGCCGATGCCGTTCGCGCTGACGACCGTCTGGCTCGCCAACACCGCGTCCCTCCTGCTGCCCGTGTCGAACCTGACGAACCTGCTCGCCGTGGACCGGATCGGGCTCGACGGGCCGATCCCGTTCGCCGGGCTGATGGCCTGGCCGGCGCTCGCGGGCGTCGTCGTCCCGTGCGCCGTGCTGCTCGTCGTGTTCCGCGGGAAGCTCTTCGGCCGGTACACGCCGGTGGCGGTCCGTCGGCCGTCCGACCCGGTGTTCTTCGGCGCTGCGTCGGTCGTCCTGGTGGCGCTCGTCATCGCGCTGACCGCTGGCGTCACCGTCTGGATCGCCGCGCTCGCCGCGGCAGCGCTGCTCGTCGTCGTCGCGGCGTTCCGGGCCCCGTCCGAACTCCGGCCGTCACGCGTGCCGTGGTCGACGCTGGTGTTCGCCGCCGGGCTGTTCGTCGTCGTCGAGACCCTGCACACCACCGGCATCACCGACCCGATCGTCCGGGCGCTCTCCGGCGGCACCGGGACCGGGTCGCTGCTGCTGCTCGGGGGAGCGGGCGCGGTGGCGGCGAACGCGATCGACAACCTGCCCGCGTACCTGGTGCTCGAGCCCGCTGCCGGGCATGATGCGCTGCGCTACGCGGCGCTCCTCATCGGGGTGAACGCCGGGTGCCTCATCACGCCGTGGGCCTCGCTCGCGACGCTGCTCTGGCACGCGCGGCTGTCGGCGGAGGGCATCCGGCTCTCGTGGGGGCGCTACATGGCGCTCGGCTGCGTGGTCGCCCCGCTCACGGTGGTCGCCGGCGTCCTGGCGCTCGCGCTGTAGCGCGGCTGCGCCTCGCACCGTGCGACGTCAGCGTGCGACGTCAGCGTGCCGCGGCTACAGCCAGTCGCGGGCCTTGAAGACCCGGTAGAGCACGAGCGACGACACCACGATGAGCGCGACCGAGACGAGCAGTCCGCTCCACTGCCCCTCGCCCGGGAACGTGACGTTCTGCCCGAAGAACCCCGTGATCGCGGTCGGGATCGCGATGATCGCCGCCCAGCTCGTCACCTTCTTCATCACCGTGTTCTGGCGGTTCGACGCCAGGTTGAGGTTCGTGTCCAGCACGCTCGACACGGCGTCCCGCAGCTGGTCGACCGAGTCCGCGATGGTGACGAGGTGGTCCTCGACGTCCCGGAAGTACGGCCGGATCCCGTCCGAGATCGTCTCCGCGTCGCCGTGCAGCAGCGACCCGACGCTGTCCTTCGTCGGGACCACCAGCCGCCGGAGCACCCCGAGTGCCTTGCGCAGCCCGAACGAGCGGCGCTGGATCTGCTTCTCGCGGGCATCACCGCGCTCGAAGAGGTCGTCCTCGAGCGTGTCGATGTCCTTCTCGATCGCCTCGACCGTGGCGCTGGCGTGGTCGACCACGGCATCGAGGAGCGCCCACACGAGCCACGGGACCCCGTGGTCCGACATGTCGACGTTCGCCTGGAGCCGCCGCTCCATCGCGCTCGCGTCCACGTCGGCGCCGTGGATCGTGACCAGGGCGCGCCGCGTCACGAAGGCCTTCACCTCGTGCGTGACGAGCTCTCCCTCGTCGTCCCGACCGCTGACGTCGTAGACGACGAGGAAGAGGCTGTCACGGTACCGGTCGAGCTTCGGGCGCTGCCCGCGCTCCACCGCGTCCTCCACGGCGAGCGCGTGGATGCCGAGCTCCTGCTCGATCTGCTCGAGGTCGGCGGCGCTGGGGTCGGTGTAGTCGACCCACACGACGACGTCCTCGTCGGCGACGAGGTCCGACACCCGCTCGATCGGGAAGTCCCGCTCCGATGCCGAACCGTTCCGCCACGAGCGTGTGCTGACCATGCGCCCGAGCCTACTGACGGGCTCAGTACCCGGCGACGAGCTTGCCGTCCTCGACCTTCAGGTACTCGTAGACATCGAAGGAGTCCTCGTCGTGACCGGCGTCGCCGAAGAACGACTTGTAGTCGTAGGCGACGACCCCGTCCGACGTGCTCGTCACCTGCACGCTGCCGGAGCCCGAGGTCTCGACCTTGAGCTCCGGCATCGTCGTGACCCGGTACTTCACGGCGCCGTCGGCGTCGTAGGGGCCGTACCAGGGGCACCCGTCCAGCGCGGAGACGTCGGTCTTCGCGGCGCACGCGGTGATCTGGTCCGTGACGAACGCCTCCGCGTCCGTCGTGAGCTGCTTCGTGGCCTTCGGCTCGAAGTCGACGTACGGGCTGGTGGAGGCGCCGACGGACACCGTCTTCGTGCCGCCGGTGAAGTACTTCGACCCGCCGACCTGCACGCTGTAGGTGCCCGGGTACGCCAGCGAGCGGAAGGAACCGTCGCTGATCTTCCCGATCCGCTTCCCGCCGACACTCACGGGAGCGCCCTCGAGCGCCGACGCGGCGGTGATCGACACGGTGTCCGCGAGCGGGGTCGTCACGCGCCACTCGTCCTTCACGAGCCAGCTCGTCCCGGTGCGGCGCAGCTCGACCTGGCCGGAGCGGTTCTTGCCGCCCTGCGTGTAGGTGACCGTCGCGGTGGCGCGGTCCCCGGCGGTGGTGACACGGCCCACGCGGACGTCGCTCGGACGGTTCTCCGCGCTCTTCAGGACGGTGGCGTCGAGCATCGCGGCGTCGTCCGGGACCTCGCTCATGTCCTCGGCCGTGGCGGCGTCACCGCGTGCGATCGCGTCGACGTAGTTCCGGACCGTCGGTGCCGGTCCCCAGACGTTCGCGCGGAGCACCCCGGTGGTGACGGCGCCCGCGACGATCACGACGACGACGGCACCGCCGGCGATCAGGGACCGGACGAGGACCTTCTTCGCCCGCGGCGACATCGGCGCGGCGGCGCTCGCCGACGCCCCGACGAACGGAGCGGACGTCCCGGCGCCCCAGCCGGCCGGAGCACCCTCGGTCGCAGCGCCGTCAGCGGCAGCCCCGCCCGCGGCACCGGGCGTGGCCGACCACGACGGCACGGCGACGGCCCGCGGGTCCGACCCGACGAGCCGTGACGTCACCAGCAGCACGCGACCACCGAGCAGGGGGAGGAGCACCGGCGCGAGGTACCGCGCGACGACCTCGATCGCCCCGCCCCACAGCGCGAACACGATCGGCGTCCACGGTGCGACGCCCATCGACCCGGTCCCGGAGACGGCGCTCGACCCGGTCGCGCTGTACGAGAACACCCCGGTTCCGAGCACGAAGAGGACCAGTCCGGCGACGAGCCAGACCGCGGGCGTGACGACCCAGTCGAGCGTCGTGCGTGCCCGGTCGTTGCGGCGGACGGCGAGCGCGAGTCCCGCGGCGACCGCGGTCACCAGGACGAGGAGCACGACGAGCCAGAGCCAGCCGGAGGACCCGCTGAACACGGACGCGGTCTGCGTGACGCCACCGGCGCCCGCGACGCCGACCCCGCCGAGGAACCCGAGGGCGACGAGGGCGATCGACAGGTTGCCGATGACGAGCGGGAGCGCGGCGCCCCACGACGGCTGGGCGACCAGGGCGACCACGATCAGGACGACCGCGACGAGGACGACGACGGCCCCGATCTGGAACACGGCCACCCGGGCGGTGCCGAGGACCCGGGTGGCGAGCACCCGACCGCGAGCGAGCACCGCGGGGCTCGCGAGGAACGCGGACAGCGCACCGACGACGAACGCGCCGAGGATGCTGCCGACGCCGACGGCGTGCACGGCACTGATCGCGACGCCGGACGACGACGGGAAGCGGATGGCGAGCACGAGGCCGGCGAGCGTGGTGAAGGCGGTGAGCACGAGGCCGGTGACGACCGACGTGACGACGAGCTGCCAGGTCCCGAGGGCACGGCTGCGGACCCGGCGGGTGAGCACCACCGCGAGGACGACCTGTGCGGCGAGGACCAGCGCGGGGACGAACCCGAGCGACGCGGCACCGGAGACCCCGAGCAGCGGGATCGACCCGGCGAGGTGCAGGCGACCGAAGTCGGCGAGGGCGACGAGCTGCGCGGGCGCGCCGAGCAGCACGCTGACGCCGGAGAGGAGGCTCTGCACGTCCGGTGCGGCGCTGCCGAGCGTCGACCCGGAGTCGGGCAGGGTGGCGCCGCCGATGGACGACTCGCCCGAGCCGCCGGCGGCCGCCACGGCCACCGTCAGCAGGAGCGAGATCCCGGCGACGACGTACGCCGCGACCCAGGCGCCGACGCCGGCGAGCACGGCGGCGAGCCAGTCACGGCCCCCGATCGACCGGAGCAGCCGTCCGAACGGATCGCTCGCACCGGAACCGGCAGGACCGGCACCAGAGCCAGGTGCGGGCGGACCGGGCACGCCAGGGTTGTCGCTCACGGCGGATTCCTCTCCGGCCGGGCAGCCGCGCACCGCCCTCCGGCACGCTGTGTCCCCCCGACACGGGATGCAGCATATGGGAAGCCGCGGATCCACCGGGAATCCGCTGTCGGCGCGCTGGTAGTTTCGACCCGTGTCAGCACCTCACAGTTCGTCCAGCAAGTACTCCTTCGTCGTGGCCTCGAACCGGCTCCCCGTGGACCGCGTCGTCGACGAGGACGGCAACGAAGGCTGGCGGCACTCGCCCGGTGGACTGGTCACCGCGCTCGAGCCGGTGATGCGTGCGAACGACGGCGCCTGGGTCGGCTGGGTCGGCCAGCCCGACGTCGAGGTCGAGCCGTTCGACAACGAGGGCATCCACATCGTCCCGGTCCCGCTCAGCGGTTCCGACGTCGAGGACTACTACGAGGGCTTCAGCAACGACACCCTCTGGCCGCTCTACCACGACGTGATCGAGCACCCGAGCTACCACCGCGACTGGTGGAACGCGTACAAGAGCGTGAACAAGCGCTTCGCGGAGCAGATCGCCGAGATCACCGAGCAGGACGGCATCGTCTGGGTGCAGGACTACCAGCTGCAGCTCGTCCCGGCGCTCCTCCGCGAACTCCGCCCGGACGTGACGATCGGCTTCTTCAACCACATCCCGTTCCCGCCGGTCGGCATCTACGCGCAGCTCCCGTGGCGTGCGCAGATCCTCGACGGGCTGCTCGGCGCGGACGTGATCGGCTTCCAGCGCCACGACGACGCCAGCGACTTCCTCCGTGCCGTCCGGCACATCAAGGGCTACACGACCAAGGGCACCACGATCGACGTCCCCGTCGACGACCCGCAGGCTCCGCGGAGCCGCAAGGGCATCACGGTGCGCCACGTCGAGGCCCGGCACTTCCCGATCTCGATCGACGCGGAGAGCTTCGAGGACATCGCGCGGAAGCCCGAGGTCCAGGAACGCGCCCGTGAGATCCGCGAGGGCCTCGGCAACCCGAAGACGGTCCTCCTCGGCGTGGACCGGCTCGACTACACCAAGGGCATCCGGCACCGCATCAAGGCGTTCGGTGAGCTCATCGAGGACGGCCGCATCAAGGTCGAGGACGCCACCTTGGTGCAGGTCGCGAGCCCGAGCCGTGAGCGCGTCGACACCTACCGGACCCTCCGCGACGAGATCGAGCTGAGCGTCGGCCGGATCAACGGCGACCTCGGCACGATCGGCCACCAGCCGATCTCGTACCTGCACCACGGCTACCCGCGCGAGGAGATGGTCGCGCTCTACCTGGCCGCCGACATCATGCTCGTCACCGCCCTCCGCGACGGCATGAACCTCGTCGCGAAGGAGTACGTCGCGACGCGCTTCGACAACGACGGCGTGCTGATCCTCTCCGAGTTCGCCGGGGCCGCCGACGAACTCAAGCAGGCCGTGATCATCAACCCGCACGACATCGGCGCCATGAAGGACTCGATCGAGCGCGCGATCGAGATGCCCCGTCGCGAGCGCTCCACGCGGATGCGCGCGCTCCGGAAGCGCGTCCGGGACAACGACGTGGCCCGCTGGTCGCGCTCGTTCCTCGAAGCGCTCGACCGCCACGCCCCACGGAACGCCCGCATCGACCCGTCGGCGACGGATCCCGCGGACCGTCACCGCGAGGCCCAGACCGACAACATGTCGATCTTCGACCAGGACGCCCAGAAGGCGCGTGCTGCTGAGGACACCCGGGAGGCCCGTGATGCCTGAGACGACCACCAACGTCGACGAGACGACGACCCCAGAGCTCGACACGGCCCTCGCGGACCTGGCTGCGGCCGACCGCCTGCTGGTCGCGTTGGACTTCGACGGCACCCTGGCGCCGTTCGCGGACGACCCGTCCCAGGTCGGCGCCCTGCCGGGCAGCTGGGCCGCGGTGCTGACGCTGCAGCGCGCGAAGGACACCGAGGTGGTGCTGGTCTCCGGCCGGCCGCTCGGCAGCCTCGCGCGGGTCACGCACGCCCCGGACGACATGTCGCTCGTCGGCTCGCACGGTGTTGAGTGGCGCGTCGACGGCCATGACGAAGCCGCGCTGACCGAGGACGAGCAGGCACGGGTGGCCCGCATCGGTGCCGCCCTCGACGAAGTGGGCGCACGGTTCCCCGGTGTCGTCATCGAGCACAAGCCCGCCGGGCACGGCGTGCACACCCGACGTGTGAGCGCCGAGGTCGCGGCCGAGGCGAACGCCGCGGCCAGCCAGGCGGCGCACGACGCCGACCCGGACGTCCTCGAGCGTGGCGGCAAGGACATCGTCGAGTTCGCCGTCCGGCACGTCACGAAGGGCGACGCCATCGCCCGGCTGCGGGACCTCCGTGGCGCGGACGGGGTGTTCTTCGCCGGCGACGACGTCACCGACGAGGACGCCTTCCGCGTGCTGGGTGCCGGTGACGTCGGCGTGAAGGTGGGGGAGGGCGAGACGCTCGCGGGGTACCGCGTGAGCGATCCCGCTGCCCTGACCGACGTCCTGAAGCAGCTCGCACGCCTGCGGGCCACGCGCTGAGACCCGAGCCGAGCCTCCCGTCCGATGATCGGAACCATGCATATGCATGAAGGTGCACGATTGGTATCCCAATCGGTCCTAGACTCGCTCCATGCCTGATATCGACGTCAAGCCGCGTAGCCGAGTCGTCACCGACGGGATCGAAGCAACCACCTCGCGTGGCATGCTGCGCGCCGTCGGGATGGGGGACGAGGACTGGGAGAAGCCGCAGATCGGCATCGCCTCGTCCTGGAACGAGATCACCCCCTGCAACCTGAGCCTCGACCGGCTCGCCCAGGGCGCCAAGGAAGGCGTCCACGGCGGTGGCGGGTACCCGCTCCAGTTCGGCACCATCTCCGTCTCGGACGGCATCTCGATGGGCCACGAGGGCATGCACTTCTCCCTCGTCTCGCGCGAGGTCATCGCGGACAGCGTCGAGACCGTCGTCAACGCGGAGCGCCTCGACGGCACCGTGCTGCTCGCCGGCTGCGACAAGTCGCTCCCCGGCATGCTCATGGCCGCCGCGCGTCTCGACCTCGCGAGCGTCTTCCTCTACGCGGGCTCGGTCATGCCGGGCTACGTGAAGCAGGCCGACGGCACGATGAAGGAAGTCACGATCATCGACTCCTTCGAGGGCGTCGGCGCCTGCAAGGCCGGCACCATGAGCGAAGAAGAGCTCAAGAAGATCGAGTGTGCGATCGTCCCCGGCGAAGGCGCCTGTGGCGGGATGTACACCGCGAACACGATGGCGTCGGTCGCCGAAGCACTCGGGATGTCGCTCCCGGGCTCGGCCGCGCCGCCCAGCGCCGACCGCCGCCGCGACTACTACGCGCACCGCTCCGGCGAGGCCGTTGTGAACATGCTCAAGCACGGCATCACCGCGCGCCAGATCCTGACGAAGGAGGCGTTCGAGAACGCGATCGCCGTCGCGATGGCCCTCGGAGGCTCCACCAACGTCGTCCTGCACCTGCTGGCGATCGCGCACGAGGCCGAGGTCGAGCTGGACCTCGACGACTTCAACCGCATCGGCTCCAAGGTCCCGCACCTGGCCGACATGAAGCCGTTCGGCAAGTACGTCATGGTCGACGTCGACCGCAACGGCGGCATCCCGGTGATCATGAAGGCGCTGCTCGACGCCGGGCTCCTGCACGGCGAGTGCATGACCGTGACGGGCAAGACCGTCGCCGAGAACCTGGCCGAGATCGACCCGCCGGAGCTCGACGGCGAGGTCTTCCGCAAGCTCGACAACCCGATCCACGAGACCGGTGGCCTGACGATCCTGCAGGGCTCGTTCGCACCAGAGGGTGCCGTCGTGAAGACCGCCGGCTTCGACGCCTCGGTGTTCGAGGGCCCCGCGCGGGTGTTCGACCGCGAGCGCTCCGCCATGGACGCCCTCACCGAGGGTCGGATCCAGAAGGGCGACGTCGTCGTCATCCGGTACGAGGGCCCCAAGGGCGGCCCGGGCATGCGCGAGATGCTCGCCATCACGGCGGCCATCAAGGGCGCGGGTCTCGGCAAGGATGTACTACTGTTGACCGACGGCAGATTCTCAGGCGGCACAACCGGCCTGTGCATCGGCCACATCGCACCGGAAGCAGTGGACGCAGGTCCAGTTGCCTTCGTGCGCGATGGCGACCGCATCCGTGTCGACATCGCGGCTCGCACGCTCGACCTACTGGTCGACCCTGCCGAGCTGGAATCCCGCCGTGACGGCTGGGAACCGCTGCCCCCGCGCTACACCCGCGGAGTCCTCGCGAAGTACGCCAAGCTCGTCCAGTCCGCCGCCAAGGGCGCGGTCACGGGCTAGCGTTCGACACCCGCACCACCGCCATCTCGTAAGGCAAGGAACCCTTCATGCCCACGGAAGCCACACCGCTGTCCGCGGCCACCGGAGCACGTCGATCGCCGGAGGTCCTGACCGGCTCGGGAGCCGTCCTGCGGACGCTCGAGCACCTCGGGATCACCGACGTCTTCGGCCTGCCCGGCGGCGCGATCATCCCCTTCTACGACGAGCTCATGGCGTCGACGACCATCCGGCACATCCTGGTCCGGCACGAGCAGGGCGCCGGCCACGCGGCTGAGGGCTACGCGTCTGCGTCCGGCAAGGTCGGCGTCGCGATCGCCACGTCCGGCCCCGGTGCCACGAACCTCGTCACCGCGATCGCCGACGCCTACATGGACTCGGTCCCGTTCATCGCGATCACCGGCCAGGTGTTCTCCACGCTGATGGGCACCGACGCCTTCCAGGAAGCGGACATCGTCGGCATCACGATGCCGATCACGAAGCACTCGTTCCTCGTGACCGACCCCGCCGACGTCCCCGCGACGCTCGCCGCCGCGCACCTGATCGCGACGACGGGCCGCCCGGGCCCGGTGCTCGTCGACATCACCAAGGACGCCCAGCAGAAGTCGGCGCCGTACGTCTGGCCGCCGAAGGTCGACCTGCCCGGCTACCGTCCGGTGACCAAGGCGCACGGCAAGCAGATCACCGCGGCCGCCCAGCTCCTCGCGGAGTCGAACCGTCCGGTGCTCTACGTCGGCGGCGGCGTGATCCGCTCCCGTGCGACCGCCGAGCTCATCGCCTTCGCCGAGGCCACCGGGGCCCCCGTCGTGACGACGCTGATGGCCCGCGGCGCGTTCCCGGACTCGCACCAGCAGCACCTCGGCATGCCCGGCATGCACGGCACCGTGCCCGCGGTCCTCGGGCTGCAGGAGAGCGACCTCATCATCGCCCTCGGCGCCCGCTTCGACGACCGCGTCACCGGCAAGGTGGACGAGTTCGCGCCCGACGCCAAGGTCGTGCACGTCGACATCGACCCGGCGGAGATCTCCAAGATCCGCTTCGCCGACGTCCCGATCGTGGGCGACGCGAAGGACGTGCTGGTCGACCTCCTCGACGCTTGGCAGGGGATCCCCACGGACTCCCGCGCGAGCATCGCGACGTGGTGGAGCCGGCTCGAGCAGGTCCGCGCGGACTTCCCGCTCGGCTTCGCTCCGCCGCAGGACGGACTGCTGGCACCGCAGGCGATCATCAGCCGCATCGGTGAGCTCACCGGCCCCGAGGCGATCTACGCCTCCGGTGTCGGGCAGCACCAGATGTGGTCGGCGCAGTTCATCAAGTACGAGCGCCCGAACGCGTGGCTGAACTCCGGCGGCGCCGGCACGATGGGCTACTCGGTCCCCGCTGCCATGGGCGCCAAGGTCGCCGAACCGGACCGTGTGGTCTGGGCGATCGACGGCGACGGGTGCTTCCAGATGACGAACCAGGAGCTCGCGACCTGTGTCATCAACGACATCCCGATCAAGGTCGCGATCATCAACAACTCCTCGCTCGGCATGGTGCGCCAGTGGCAGACGCTGTTCTACGACGGCCGTCACTCGTTCACCGACCTGGAGACCGGCCACTCCTCACGCCGTGTCCCCGACTTCGTGAAGCTCGCCGAGGCGTACGGCGCCCTCGGCATCCGCGTCGAGAAGGAGGACGAGGTCGACGCCGCGATCCAGCTCGCCCTCGCCACCAACGACCGTCCGGTCGTCATCGACTTCGTCGTGAGCCGTGACTCGATGGTCTGGCCGATGGTCCCGCAGGGGGTCAGCAACTCGTCCATCGAGTACGCCCAGACGATCGCACCCACCTGGGACGACGAAGACGCCGACATGACGGGGGAAACCGCATGAGCCACGTCCTCTCCCTCCTCGTCGAGGACAAGCCGGGCCTCCTGACCCGTGTCGCCGGGCTCTTCGCCCGACGCGGCTTCAACATCGAGTCGCTCGCCGTGGGCAACACCGAGGTCGCGGGACTGTCCCGCATCACGGTCGTCGTCGACGTCGAGGACCTGCCGCTCGAACAGGTGACCAAGCAGCTCAACAAGCTCGTCAACGTCATCAAGATCGTCGAACTCGACTTCTCGCAGTCGGTCCAGCGCGAGCACATGCTCGTGAAGGTCCGTGTCGACAACCAGACGCGCTCGGCCGTGCTCGAAGCAGTGAACCTGTTCCGCGCCCAGGTCGTCGACGTCGCGAACGACTCGCTCATCGTCGAGGTGACCGGCGACCCCGGCAAGATCCAGGCGATCCTCCGCGTGCTCGAGCCCTACGGCATCAAGGAGCTGGCGCGCGCCGGCCTCCTCGGTGTGGGCCGCGGGCCCAAGAGCATCACCGACCGGGTGCGCTGAGCGCCACCCGGCTCCGAACGAACCACTACCAAGGAGATCACGCACCGTGACTGACATCGTGTACGACGCCGACGCCGACCTGTCCCTCATCCAGGCCAAGAAGGTCGCGGTCATCGGCTACGGCTCGCAGGGCCACGCCCACGCCCTCAACCTCCGCGACTCCGGCGTCGAGGTCAAGATCGGCCTCAAGGAGGGCTCGAAGAGCCGCCAGAAGGCCGAAGAGGCCGGCTTCGAGGTGCTCACGCCCGCCGAGGTCACCAAGTGGGCCGACGTCGTCGTGATCCTCGCGCCGGACCAGGTCCAGCGCATCGTCTACAAGGACGACATCGAGCCGAACCTCAAGCAGGGCGCGACCCTCGTCTTCGGACACGGCTTCAACATCCGCTACGGCTACATCGAGGCGCCCGCCGGTGTCGACGTGTCCCTCGTCGCACCGAAGGGCCCTGGCCACACCGTGCGCCGCGAGTACGAGGCCGGCCGTGGCGTCCCCGTGATCGTCGCCGTCGAGGTCGACGCGTCCGGCAGCGCATGGGACCTCGCCTGGTCCTACTCCAAGGCGATCGGTGGCCTCCGCTCCGGCGGCATCAAGACCACCTTCACCGAGGAGACCGAGACCGACTTGTTCGGTGAGCAGGCCGTCCTCTGCGGTGGCACGTCGCAGCTCATCCAGTACGGCTTCGAGACCCTCGTCGAGGCGGGCTACCAGCCGCAGATCGCCTACTTCGAGGTGCTCCACGAGCTCAAGCTGATCGTCGACCTCATCTGGGAGGGCGGCCTCACCAAGCAGCGCTGGTCGATCTCCGACACGGCCGAGTTCGGTGACTACGTCTCCGGCCCCCGCGTGATCTCGCCGGAGGTGAAGGAGAACATGAAGGCCGTGCTCGCCGACATCCAGGACGGCACCTTCGCGAAGCGCTTCATCGACGACCAGGACGCCGGTGCTCCGGAGTTCAAGGCGCTGCGCGAGAAGGGCGAGGGCCACCCGATCGAGGCCACCGGCCGCGAGCTCCGCAAGCTCTTCGCGTGGAAGCAGTCGGACTCGGACTACGTCGACGGTTCCGCCGCGCGGTAGTCTTCCCCAGACCACTCGACGACGAGGCGGCGGTGTGCACCCGTGCACCGCCGCTTCTCGATGTGACCCGAACGACATGAACCATCTCTTCACCACCCCCGACGCCGCGGACCGGCGTCCCTCCGGCGACCCCCGGGGCGTTGCACGACAGGCGTTGCGCGCACCGCTCACGACGTGGCAGAACCGTACCGATCGGCATGGGATGATCATCGGATGGCGGTGACGAAGCGAGCGGTCCACATCGGCGCCGGCAAGATCGGGCGCGGCTTCGTGGGCCAGTTCCTCGTGGCGAGCGGCTACGAGCTGACCTTCGTCGACGTCGACGAACGTGTGGTCGCGGCCCTCAACGAAGCCGGCAAGTTCGTCGTGCACGAAGTCGGCGACATGCCCGTCGAGCACCTGGTCTACGGGTTCAGTGCGCTGAGCAGCAAGACCGACCGTGAACGCGTCATCCAGGCCATCGCGGAAGCCGACGTCGTCACCACCGCGGTCGGTGCACGCACGCTGCCGCTGGTGGCCCCGGTGATCGCGGAGGGCCTCGCCGCCCGCCCGCTCGAGCGCGGCGACGTCACGATCGTGGCGTGCGAGAACGCCTACAACGCGACGGACTCGCTGCACGCCAGCATCCGCCGTGCGCCCATCCTCGAAGACCGGGACATCGCCGCGGTCTTCGCGAACTGCGCGATCGACCGCATCGTCCCGGACCAGTCCGGCGTCCTCGGCCAGTCCGGCGGCCTCGACGTGGTCCTCGAGCCCTTCTACGAGTGGGTCATCGAGCGCACGCCGTTCGCGTCCTCCGATGCCGAGCCGCCGGAGATCGACGGCGTGACGTGGGTCGACGACCTGCAGCCGTTCGTCGAGCGGAAGCTCTACACGGTGAACACCGCCCACGCGACGGCCGCCTACCACGGCTACGTCCGCGGGATCCGGCTCATCCGCGAAGCCCTCGAGGACACCGCCGTCCGCGCCGAGGTCGACGGCGTCCTGGCGGAGACCACCGAGCTCCTCATCGCCAAGCACGGCTTCGACCCGGACGAGCACGCGCGCTACGTCGCCGCGAACCTGTCCCGCATCGCGAACCCGCACCTGCCGGACACCACCGTCCGCGTCGGCCGGAACCCGCTCCGGAAGCTCGGCCGGCGGGAACGCTTCGTCGGCCCGGCCGCGCAGCTCGCCGAACGCGGGATGCCCGTCGAGCACCTCGTCGGCGCGATCCGCGTGGCCCTCGCCTTCGACGACCAGGACGACCCCGAGTCGATCGAGCTGCACGCGCTGCTCCGCTCCGGCGCGACCGCACACGCGCTCACCGAGATCCTCACCGGACTCATGGAGAGCCACCCGCTGTTCCCGGCGGTGCGCGACGTCGTCGCCGAGGTCCTCGAGTCCCAGGCCGCCGACGCCTGAGCCGCGGCGACGCCTGAGCGACCTCGCGGTCTCGCGTCGCGCCGTGCTCTCGTAGAATCGAGGGCATGACCCCGGCACCTCCCGCACACGACGGCGCCGCGGCGTCCCCGCCGGACGGCGCGGTCGACCACGACGACGAAGCCGCCCTCTCCTGGGACGACGCGGACGACGCCACCCACGTCGACGCCGCCCACAACCCCGTCCGGGTGAAGGCGCGCCGCGAGCACGACACCGAAGAGCCGCTCGGCTCCGGGGCGCTCGTCGGCATGGGCGTCTTCGGCGGCGTCTACCTGCTCTACACGGTGGCCTGGCTCGTCAGCGCGAGCCTCCTGACGGTCACCGGCACCGGCGTCGCGAGCATCGTGTCGGAGATCATGCGCGTCCTCGCGATCATGGCCCCGGCGTTCTGGTTCGCCGCGACCCTCTGGCTCGGGCAGGGCACCCGCAACCGCACGAAGTTCATCTGGCTGCTCGTGGGCGCGGTCGTCCTCATCCCGTGGCCCTTCATCCTGACCAGGAGCTTCGGATGAGCGCCGCCGTCTCCGAGCAGCCGCGCGTGTTCACCGTCGGCAAGCTCGCGGTCTGGATCGTCGCCGCCGTCTGTCTCGCCTACGTCACCTGGCAGGCCGTCGGCAACCTGGTCGGTGTCACGCAGTCGGTGTCCGCCTTCAACGAGTTCGTCCGGAAGAACGGCGGCTCGGGACTTGAGACCTCCACCCCGTGGCCGGCCCTCGTCCTCGACGTCGCGATCGCACCGGCGGGGTTCGTCGCCGCGTGGCTGGTGTCGCGGCGGATGGAGCTCGTCCGGACCGTCGTGGTCTTCGTCGCCGCGCTCTGCGCGGTCTCCGCGCTCTGGTTCACGCTCCTGCAGTACGTGTCCTCGACACTGCGGATCGGTTCCTGACGGAACCACATGACGGACGGGAGGCTCGTGGCGACACCGCCACGACCCTCCCGTCCGTCATGTGGTTCTCCACAGAGCCCCCGGTTGCGGTCGTAACGGCCTGCTCGCGTCGATACGATGGTGGGATACCGCCCGTCTCGTGTGAGGAAACAGCAGCTGTGCCGAAGCCGGTCGTCCTGATCGCCGAAGAACTCTCGCCCGCCACAGTCGACGCCCTCGGGCCCGACTTCGAGATCCGGAACGTGGACGGCACCGACCGCCCCGCACTCCTGGCCTCCCTCGCCGACGCGCACGCCATCCTGGTGCGTTCCGCCACCAAGGTCGACGCCGAAGCGATCGCCGCAGCACCGAACCTCAAGGTCGTCGCCCGTGCCGGCGTCGGCCTCGACAACGTCGACATCAAGGCGGCCACCACGGCCGGCGTGATGGTCGTGAACGCGCCGACGTCGAACATCATCTCGGCGGCCGAGCTCACGGTCGGTCACATCCTGTCGCTCGCGCGCCACATCCCGGCGGCGCACGCATCGCTCGCGGCCGGCGCGTGGAAGCGCTCCGCGTACACCGGCGTCGAGCTCTACGAGAAGACGGTCGGCATCATCGGCCTCGGCCGCATCGGTGCCCTGATCACCCAGCGCCTACAGGCGTTCGGCGTCTCGGTCATCGCGTACGACCCCTACGTCACCACGGCCCGTGCGCAGCAGCTCGGGGTGGAGCTCGTCTCCCTCGACGACCTGCTCAAGCGCGCGGACTTCGTCACGATCCACATGCCGAAGACGCCGGAGACCCTCGGCATGATCTCGGACGAGCAGTTCGCGATCATGAAGCCGACCGCGTTCGTCGTGAACGTGGCCCGCGGCGGCCTGATCGACGAAGACGCACTGCACCGTGCGCTCACCAGCAACCAGATCGCCGGCGCCGGCCTCGACGTCTTCGTGTCCGAGCCCCCGACGGACTCGCCCCTGGTGTCCCTGCCGAACGTCGTGGTCACGCCGCACCTCGGCGCCTCCACCGACGAAGCGCAGGAGAAGGCGGGCGTCTCGGTCGCCAAGTCCGTGCGCCTCGCGCTCGGCGGCGAGCTCGTCCCGGACGCGGTCAACGTCGCCGGTGGCGTCATCGACCCGTACGTGCGTCCGGGCATCCCGCTCGTCGAGAAGCTCGGTCAGGTCTTCACGGCCCTCGCCACCTCCCCGGTCACCAGCATCGACGTCGAGGTCCACGGCGAGCTCGCCGAGTTCGACGTCAGCGTGCTGAAGCTCGCAGCGCTGAAGGGCGTCTTCACGGACGTCGTCAGCGACCAGGTCTCCTACGTCAACGCCCCGCTCATCGCGGAGCAGCGCGGGGTCAGCGTCCGGCTCATCACCGACTCGGACAGCCCGGAGTACCGCAACGTCCTGACGATCCGCGGCGCCCAGTCCGACGGCCCGGCGATCAGCGTCTCGGGCACGCTCACCGGCCCCAAGCAGGTCGAGAAGCTCGTCGAGATCAACGGCTACGACGTCGAGGTCGCCCTCGACAAGCACCACGTGGTCATGGACTACACGGACCGCCCGGGCATCGTCGCGGTCTACGGCAAGGAGTTCGGCGAGGCGGGCATCAACATCGCCGCCATGCAGATCGCGCGCCAGGCCGCCGGCGGACAGGCGCTCAGCGTCCTCACCGTCGACTCGCCGGTGCCCGCGGAGATCCTCGAGCACGTCCGCAAGACGATCGACGCCTCCTCGCTCCGCGAGATCGACATCACGCTGTAGGGGAGCACCCACATGACGCAGACGCTCAAGCTCGCGGTCATCCGCGGTGACGGCATCGGACCGGAAGTGGTCGACGAGGCCCTCAAGGTCCTGCACGCCGTCACCCCGGACGACCTCGTGATCGACGAGACCCCGTTCTCGCTCGGTGCCACCCGGTACCTCGAGACCGGCGACATCCTCACTGAGGACGACATGGCGGCCGTGGCGTCGCACGACGCGATCCTGCTCGGCGCGGTCGGCGGGGACCCCCGCGACCCGCGCCTGGCCGGCGGGATCATCGAGCGCGGACTGCTGCTGAAGCTCCGGTTCGCGTTCGACCACTACGTCAACCTGCGTCCGACGAAGGTCTACGACTCCGTGGTGACGCCGCTCGCGGCACCCGGGGCCGTCGACTTCGTCGTCATCCGCGAAGGGACCGAGGGGCCCTACGTCGGCAACGGCGGGGCGATCCGCGTCGGGACCCCGCACGAGATCGCGACCGAGGTCTCCCTGAACACCGCGTACGGGGTGGAGCGCACGGTCCGGTACGCCTTCGACCTGGCGAACCGGCGCCCACGGAAGCACCTGACGCTCGTGCACAAGAGCAACGTGCTCGTGCACGCCGGAGCGCTCTGGCAGCGGACCGTGGCGGCCGTCGGGCAGGAGTACCCGGACGTCACCGTGGACTACCAGCACGTGGACGCGGTCACCATCCACATGGTGCGGGAGCCTGCTAGGTTCGACGTCATCGTCACCGACAACCTCTTCGGCGACATCATCACCGACCTGGCCGGCGCGATCAGCGGCGGCATCGGTCTGGCGGCCTCGGGCAACATCAACCCGGACGGCACCTTCCCCAGCATGTTCGAGCCGGTGCACGGATCCGCGCCGGACATCGCGGGTCAGCAGAAGGCCGATCCGACGGCCGCCATCCTCTCCGTCGCCCTCCTCCTCGACCACATCGGTCGTGGGGACCTGGCGACGGCGGTGACGCGGGCCGTCGAAGCGGACCTGGCTGACCGGGGCACATCGCAGCGCAGCACGGCCGAGATCGGCGACGCCATCGCCGCCGCGGCCACGGAGCGCACCACCACCGCCTGAAAGGGAGCCACACCGATGAGCACCGACACCGCCAGCACCGAGACCGCGAACCCCGAGACCGTCTTCGGGCTCGAGTTCTCCACCACCCCGTCTGCCGAGCGTCGGGCGGAGGCGGAGCGTGACGTGATCCTGGCGGACCCCGGGTTCGGCAAGCACTTCACGGACCACATGGCCACGGTGGAGTGGACGATCGACGCCGGGTGGCATGATGCCTCGATCCACCCGTACGGTCCGCTCTCGCTCGACCCGAGCGCCAGTGTCCTGCACTACGCGCAGGAGATCTTCGAGGGGCTGAAGGCCTACCGGCACGCCGACGGCTCGGTGTGGACGTTCCGCCCGGATGCCAACGCCCGTCGCTTCCAGCGGTCGGCCCGGCGACTGGCGCTGCCGGAGCTCCCGGTGGAGGTCTTCGTCGAGTCCATCCGCCAGCTCGTGCAGACCGACGTGGACTGGGTGCCCTCGGCGCCGGAGACCAGCCTGTACCTGCGGCCGTTCATGATCGCGACGGAGTCCTTCCTCGGGGTCCGTGCGGCCCAGGCGGTGGCGTACCACTGCATCGCGAGCCCGGCCGGCGCGTACTTCACGTCCGGGCCGAAGCCGGTGTCCATCTGGCTGTCGTCGAACTACGCCCGCGCGGGCCGTGGCGGCACGGGTGCGGCCAAGACCGGTGGCAACTACGCGGCGTCCCTGCTCCCGCAGCAAGAGGCGTACGAGCACGGCTGCCAGCAGGTGATGTTCCTCGACTCCGAAGAAGGCAAGTACCTCGAGGAGCTCGGCGGCATGAACGTCGTGCTCGTGAAGTCCGACGGCACGCTCGTCACCCCGGACTCCCCGTCCATCCTCGAAGGCATCACCCGTGACTCGATCCTGCAGCTCGCGGAGGACCGCGGCCTGCAGGTCGAGCGCCGTCGGGTGACCCTCGACGAGTGGCGGGACGGCGTCGCGGACGGCTCCATCACCGAGGCCTTCGCGTGCGGCACCGCCGCCGTGGTGACCCCGATCGCGGAGCTCCGCGGCGACGGCTTCACGATCGGTTCGCCGACCGTCGGTGCCGGCGAACTCACGATGTCCCTGCGCGCAGAGCTCACGGACATCCAGTCCGGCCGTCGTCCCGACCCGCACGGGTGGATGACCAAGCTGACCGACGCGTCCTGATCCGGGCTCGGGCGTCGGTAGGGTCGAACGGTGAAGATCGCACGGTTCAGCAGCAAGGGTGAAGACCCCCGGTACGGCATCCTCGACGAGCGCGCTCTGGTGGTGCTCGCGGGGGACCCGATGTACCAGGGGTTCGAGACCACGGGGGAGCGGGTGCCCCTGTCCGAGGCGAAGCTCCTGGCCCCGGTGATCCCGCGGTCGAAGGTGATCGGCGTCGGGCTCAACTACGCCGAACACGCCGCCGAGATGGACGACGTCTCGGGCGACGACCCCGTGGTGTTCCTCAAGCCGAACACCTCGGTGATCGGTCCGGACGACCCGATCCGCCTGCCCGAGGGCATCGGACGCGTCGACCACGAAGGCGAACTCGCCATCGTGATCGGGTCCCTCGCGAAGAACGTCAAGCGTGAGGACTTCGCCAGCGTGATCCTCGGGTACACGATCGCGAACGACGTGACCGCCCGTGACCTCCAGGCGCGGGACGGCCAGTGGACCCGCGCGAAGGGGTTCGACACGTTCTGCCCGCTCGGTCCGGTGATCGAGACCGAGATCGACCCGTCGGACATCCGGCTCGAGACCCGTGTGGACGGTGACCTGCGCCAGGTCGCCTCGACGAGCGAGATGGTGCACGACATCCCGTCGCTCATCGAGTTCGTGTCGGCGATCTGGACCCTGCTGCCCGGGGACGTGATCCTCACGGGGACCCCGTCGGGCGTGGGGGAGATCCGCGACGGCGAAGTCGTCGAGGTCACGATCTCCGGCATCGGCACGCTGAAGAACCCCGTCATCGCGCGTCGCTGAGCATTCCTTCTGCGTTCGACCGAGGGCCCGTCATCCACCCGGATGGCGGGCCCTTCGTCGTTCCCGAGACACGATCCCCGTCGTTCCGGGCGACACGCCGTCGTGCGCGCTCGGTTTGCCGGATCCGCCGATCGCCCGTAGAGTTCTTACTCGTCACCCCAAAGGTGCGGCGGAGAAGCCGAGACGGTCACCCGGAGCGAAAGCCCCGGAAGATGCAGTCCGACCACGCCGACCTCAAGCGGGACCACCCACTCCAATGAAGCCGGTCGATTCGACCGCCACTGAAGTAGTGGTACAGTACCGAAGTTGCCCGAGCGGGCATTCCTCCAGGGGAGAAGAAGCTCGGCGCGTCTGGTCCTTGAGAACTCAACAGCGTGCACATTGTCAATGCCAATTTATTGACCCCGTGGCGTTCCACTTGTGGGACGTCCGGAGACAATTC
>NZ_RKII01000008.1:0-701255 GCF_003755165.1 Curtobacterium sp. PhB130
GAATTGTCTCCGGACGTCCCACAAGTGGAACGCCACGGGGTCAATAAATTGGCATTGACAATGTGCACGCTGTTGAGTTCTCAAGGACCAGACGCACTCCCCGCTCGACCCGTAACAGGTTCCGCCAGAGAGGCATTCGTTCTTGTTACCGCCCGAGGACACGTCGAATTACTTCGACTTCTTCGGGGGCTGGTTGCCTGAGCGGGACCCCGTCCGGACTGCGTCTCCAGGGCTTGCACCCTGTGACCGTCTCGGCCGTTCCGTTCTCCGCCTCAGCGGCAACGAGTGATTACTTTACACAGGCCCTGGGGGCCCCGCCAACCGTCGTGCCTCCCGGGCGTGTCGCGGGGCTGGATCCCCGTGGTTCCGCGGATCGGGGCTCCGGATGTGGCGGCGGGCGACGGGTGCGCGCGCATCGTCCGACAGTGCAGAGGTCGATCGACTTCCGTCGTGTCGGAGCATGCGGACGCATCCGTTGCGTCCGCATGGGTCGACAGCGCGCGAGTCGATCGTCGAGCGCTGTGTCGGAAGGGTTGCGCGGATCGGGAGCGGCTCGCGCGTCGCCGCGGGCCGCAGGCTTCGGGCGGCAGCCGGCAGCGGGCACCGCGGGCAGCAGCCGGCAGCCGGCAGCGGGCAGCAGCGGGCGGCAGGCAGCGGGCACCGCGGGCAGCGGGCCGGGCAGCGCGGGCCGGGCTCCCCGGGAACGACGAAGGGCACGATGCGCGAACGCATCGTGCCCTCGGACCGGGCGCCAGGGACCGGGCGGCTACTCGGCTGCGGCGAGCTGCCCGCAGGCGCCGTCGATCTCCTTGCCGCGGGTGTCGCGGAGGGTCGTCGGGATGCCGGCGGCGTTGAGGCGGCGGACGAACTCGTCCTGCACGTGCACCTCCGACGAGGTCCACACGGAGCCGGGCGTCGGGTTCAGCGGGATCGGGTTCACGTGCACCCAGCCCTTGCCACGCTTGTTGAGCTTCTCCGCCAGGAGATCGGCACGCCAGGCGTGGTCGTTCATGTCCTTGATGAGCGCGTACTCGATCGAGACCCGTCGACCGGTCTTGAGGTAGTAGTTGTGGGCGGCATCGATCGCCTCGTCCGCCTTCCACCTCGAGTTCACCGGGATGAGCTCGTCGCGGAGCTCGTCGTCTGGCGCGTGCAGGGACAGCGCGAAGGTGATCGGGATGTCTTCCTCGGCGAGCTTCAGGATCGCGGGCACCAGGCCGACGGTCGACACCGTGATGCCGCGTGCACTCATCCCGAGTCCGTGCGGCTGCGGGGCCACCATCGTCCGGACGGCGTCCATCACGCGCTTGTAGTTCGCCAGGGGCTCCCCCATGCCCATGAACACGATGTTCGTGACGCGTTCGGCGTCGACGCGGTCCTTGCCGCCCTTGCGCGGGTCGCCGCCGAGCTCCCCGGCGGCGATGGCGGCGTTCGCGCGGACGATCTGCTCGATGATCTCCGCGGTGGACATGTTCCGCGTCAGCCCCTGCTGGCCGGTCGCGCAGAACGGGCAGTTCATGCCGCAGCCCGCCTGGGACGAGACGCAGAGCGTGATGCGCCCGGGGTACCGCATGAGCACCGACTCGACGAGGGCGCCGTCGTGCAGTTTCCAGAGGAACTTGATCGTGTCGCCCTTGTCCGTTGCGAGACGCCGGGTCTCGGTCAGCAGGGGCGGGAGCATGCCGGCGACGAGTTCCTCGCGCTGGGCAGCGGGCAGGTCCGTCATCCGGTCGGGGTCGGACGTGTAGTGCGTGAAGTAGTGCGTCGAGAGCTGCTTGGCGCGGAAGCCGGGCAGCCCGAGCTCCTTGACCTTCGCCTCACGCTCCGCGACCGAGAGGTCCGCGAGGTGCTCCGGCGGCTTGCCGCGCTTCGGCGACGCGAACTGCAGCAGCGGCCGGCCCTCGCCGTCGGTGGCCTGGGTCCAGCCCTCGGTCCGGGGACGCACCTGCGGGCGGGCAGAGCGTGCTGCCTGCTGTTCCTCGAACGGGGTGCGGGTCTCGGTGGCCATCACTCCAGCTTACGGGACGGGCGCGCCTCGTCAGGAACCGGCGGGCAGCAGGCGTGCGAAGTGGTGTGCGGCGGAGTACATCGGCACGATGTCGACGACCTCGCCCGGGTGCGGCGCCTGCAGCACGAGGCCGTCGCCGAGGTAGAGCCCGACGTGGTCCTCGTTGTCGTAGACGACCATGTCGCCCGGCTTCGCCTCGGAGTCCGGGATCGTCGTCGCGGCGGCGTCCTGCGTCGGGACGTAGTGCGCGAGCTGGATGCCCACCGCCTGGTACGCCACCATCGTCAGGCCGGAGCAGTCGATGCCCGCGTGACTCGCGCCGCCCTCGACGTACGGGTCGCCGAGGTACTGCAGTGCCGTCTGGAGGATCGTCGCCCGGTCGCCGCCGGCGGACAGTGCGGCGGAGATCGTGGCCTCGGCCTGCGCGGTCGTCACGCCGAAGCGGGTGACGAGTGTCGGGTAGGACACCACCGAGGTGGTCGTCATGCCGTCGGTCGAGGTGATCGGGATCTCGACGTCGTGCGCCACCGTGTACGTCTGCAGGTGCTGCGACGTCGTGGTGGTGGTCGGCGCCGCCGTGACCTCGGGCGTCGCGGCGTTCGCCGGCATCGAGAGGGTCAGCGCCGAGGTGAAGGCCAGGGCCGGTGCGAGCAGGATCGCCGCACGCTTGGCGTTGGCGGCACGGCGGACGTGCCGCGGGTCCAGGGCGCGCTCGGCACGGAGCGCTCCGGTGCGTGAGACGAACGCGGCACCGGCGGCAGCGCGGGCGACGGGTTCCGACGGACGCGCCGGGGCCAGCGAGACGACGCGGGCCGGCTTCTGGTGCTCGACGAAGGTGGAACGGGCCACGACGGGACCGGCGGCCGAGCGACGTCCGCGCGGACGAGCCGGGGGTGCCACGGGTGCTGCTGTCGACGGGGTCGGTGCGTGCAGGCCGTCGTCGGCTGCGGGCAGAGCGTGGCGTCCCATGGTTCCTTCCGGGTACGAGTCGACCGCCTCGGGAACGGGACTCGGGAAGATAACGTATTGGTCACGAACCTGATCCCGGCTGGGGAAGCGCTGTCGTTTCCTGCAGCCCGTCACAGGAACGACGGTCCGGTCCAGCCGTTCCCGAGCCGTTCGGGGCCCTGCAGCTGACCCGTCAGACGGACGTTGGCCGCATGACGGCGGCGAGTCGGGCCTCCCGGGCGGTCGCGACGGCCTCGAGACGTGACGCGAGCCCGACGACGGACGGGTCCACGCGCGCGTCCCCCGGCGTGTCCCCCGAAACGGTCCCCGGGATCGGAGCGCCTGCGCGGACCGCGAGCGGCAGGACCCCCGCCCAGACGCCGTGGTCCTCGCCGTCGTCGGCGGCCTCGCCGACGCCCGCGAACCGTACCTTGACGCTCGCGTGCTCGAGCGGGAGCTGCAGGACCTGGGTCTGGCGGACCTCCTTCGCGGTCATCTCGCGGACCTCGTCGCGGCGGCCGGGCATCAGGTGGTCGCTGACCTGCCAGAGCGCCTCGGCGCGGAGCTCGGCCGGGACGACGGTGGCGCGACCGGCGATCATCGCGCTGCGGTAGTTCGCCGAGCTGTCGAAGGTCGAGCGCGCGAAGACGATGCCGTCGAGGTGCGTGACGGTCGCCGCGACCTGGACTCCTTCCGGACCGGCGTCGAGGAACAGGCCACCGCCGGTGGATCCGTGCAGCAGGAGGACCGGACCCGCGCCGAGGTCGCCGACGCCGCAGAGGAAGGGCAGCACGATCGGGTGGCCGCCACGGACGAGGCCGACGTGGGCGACGAAGGCCTCGCCGAGGACCTCGCGGAGGGCCTCCGGGTCGGTCTGCTGGCGGTCGCGCTTGCGGCGGACGGTCATGTCGGGGTGGTCGGGGTGGTCGGGGAGGTGCGGGGCGGGGTCGGGCGTCGTCATGGGCCCACGCTAGGTTCGGGAGTGGACCAGTCAGTAGTCCAGATGACGGGATGATGCATGGACCAGTTCGGGAAGACGGCCGGGGTCGTCGCGCGGATCCGTGGGATGGTCCACGACGGGACGCTGCGGTCCGGGGACGCGCTGCCGTCCACGCGTGCACTGGCCGCGGAGCTCGGTGTCGCGCGGGGCACGGTCGTGGCGGCGTACGAGCAGCTCGACGGCGAGGGGTACATCCGGACGCGGCACGGGGCGGCGGCGCGGGTGGCGGCCTCGGTCGGCGGGCCGGTGCCGGTCGGCGCCGCTGCCGGCGTCCGGGTCGTGCCGGGCGTCTCGGCGGCCTCGGCCGCGGCGGGCGCGGGCGCCTCGGCCGCCTCGGGCGCCTCGGCCGCCTCGGCCGCCTCGGCGACGGACACGCCGGCCGTCTCCGCCGACGCACCGCGGGCCGCCGTGATCGACTGCCGCCCGGGCATCCCCGCGGTCACCGCGATCTCGGACCGGGACTGGCGGGCAGCCTGGCGCGCCGCAGCCGACCTGCCACTCCGCAACGCGCTCTCGGACCCGCTCGGCCTCCCCGCGCTCCGCGAGCAGGTCGCCGCCCAGCTCGGGCTGAGCCGGGGTTTCGCGCCGGATCCCCGCCGGGTGGTCGTGGCCGCGGGTACTTCGGAGGCGCTCTCCCTCGTCACCGAGGCGCTCCGGGTCTCGCTCGGCCGCGCCCCGCGGATCGCCGTCGAGGACCCCGGGTACCGGACCGGACACCGGGCGGTGGTGAGCGCCGGCGGCGAGGTCGTGGGGGTCCCGCTCGACGAGGACGGGATCGACCTCGACGTCCTGCGCGCGGGCGGCCGGTTCGACGCCGTGATGGTCACGCCGACGCACCAGTACCCGCTCGGGTCGGTGATGCCGGTCGCGCGGCGGCGAGCGCTCCTCGACTGGGCCGACGCGACCGGGACGCTCGTCATCGAGGACGACTACGACTCCGAGTTCCGGCACCGCGGGCAGCCCGTCCCCGCGCTCGCGGCGCTCGACCCGGGCGTGCTGCACGTCGGCGGGTTCTCGAAGTCCTTCGACCCGCGGCTGCGGTGTGCGTACGTCGTGCTGCCCGCGGGGCGCCCCGACGTCGCGCTCGCCGTCACGGCGGCCCGGGTCGCGCGGGGCGCCGTCGTCGCGGAACCGGTGCAGGCAGCGGTCGCGCACCTGCTGCGGACGGGCGCGTTCCGGCGGCACCTCGGCCGGGTGCGGCGGGACTACACGCACCGGCGTGCGCTGATCGTCGCGCGGCTCACGTCCGCCGCGGGCTCCGTCCCCGGCCTGGAGGCTCGGGCCCTGACCGGCGGGCTGCACACGGTGGTGTCGTGGTCGGGTCCACTGCGCGGTGCGGCCGTGGTGGGCCGGCTCGCGTCGCGCGGGGTGCTCGTGGCGGACCTGGCGGACTACGAGGTCACGGCGGGGAGCGCCGGCGAGGGGGTGGTCCTCGGGTACGGGGCGGTGTCGCTGCCGGCGTTGGAGCGTGCGCTCGACGCGTTGGTCGAGGTGCTCGGCGCGGGGTGTGGTTCGGTCACGGGGTGAGGTGCGCCCGCGCGCGGGCCTGCACGGCTGCGGCGTCGCGGTGGTCCCAGAAGGCGAAGTGCGTGCCGCCGGGGAGCATGACGAGCTCGGCGTCCGGCAGCTCCGACGCCGCCCGGGTGCTGTGGACGGGGAGGACCTCGGTGTCCGCGTCGCCGTGGACGAGGAGCACCGGCGCACGGACCTCCTCGAGTCCGAGCGACGTGATCGCCCCGAGGGTCCGGACGTCGTTCGACCACCCGGTGCGGTGCCGACCCGAGGTGTTCCCGGTCGCTGCGACGTCGAGCATGAAGGCGCGCCGATCCGGGTCCGCGAGCACGTCCGACACGTGGTCCCGCAGCGCTCGACCGCGGAGCGAGCTCACGCCGGACATCGCAGCGAGCACGGTCGTCCGCGGGGCATGCGCGGCGAGCCACCCGGACGCCCGGGCGCCGACGGCGGTGTGCGACACGACGTACTCCGCCAGGTGTGGTCGTGCGGGGGCCCACGCACCGCTGACCGCCGAGGCCGCGACGACCGCGTGCACCCGGTCCGGGTGGCGCGCCGCGAGCCGGTAGGCGGCCGGTCCCCCACCGGACCACGCGAGGACCCCGACCCGGTCGATGCCGAGGCCGTCGAGCACACCGGCGAGGAGGTCGGCCTCGTCGTCGATCGACGCGTGCGCCGGGTCGAGCGGAGTGCCGAGGTAGCCGGGTCGGGAGACGAGCACGCTCCGGAACGTGTCCTCCGGCAGGAAGCGGGACATCACCCGGGCGGCGTCGATCCCGCCCGGGGAGCCGTGGAGCACGAGGACGGGGACACCGGCGCCCCTGGTCGTGGCCTCCACGTGCATGCACCGAACCTAGTGGCCGCGCCCATGCGCACGCTGCCACCAACCGGAGACGTCGTTCAGGACGTGCGGCTCAGGACAGCGCGGCCACGATCGAGGCCAGGTGCGCCCGGCGCGCGAGGAAAGCGACAGCACCCCAGGCAAAGCGGCGCGCAACCGTGTACCCGATGTCGCACGATGGCGTGCACCGACCCGCGCGCGAGGGAAGCGACAGCGCCCCAGGCGAAGCGCCGCGCGATCGTGTACCCGATGTCGCATCGCTCACACGGGCGAGCAGCACGAACGCGACAGCGAACGCGACAGTCCCCGCCCGGGATCCGGACGGGGACTGTCGCGGCAGCGCGCAGCCGCAGCGCGCGTCAGCGCTTGACGGCGTCGATCTTGAGCATCTTGGCGATCACGCTGTCGAGCTCGCTGTCGTCGAAGACCTGCTTCCAGTCCTCCTTGATGAGCTTCTCGCGGCCGTAGCCCATCGCGATGTGGCAGGCGTCGGAGAACGGGTTCGAGCCGCGGAGACCGTTCGTCAGCGCGATCCAGGTGTGGCCGTAGAGCATCGCGCGGGCGGCATCGCGGGGCACGCCGACACCGGTCACGGTCTCCTCGAGCGCGTCGTTGAGGAAGTCGCCGATCATGCAGGCGATGGTCTCGACGAGCGTCGGCTCGAGCACGGCGAGCTGCTTCACGGTGACCCAGTGCACCTGGATGACGGGCGCGTACATCGTCGAGATCACGGCCTCGGCGATCGCCTTCGCGTGGTCACCCTCGTCGCCGAGGGACTCGGACGCGTCGAAGGCCGCGATGACCTCCTGCGGGGCGGCGATGCCACCGAAGGTGTCGTCCCACTCCTCCTTGGTGGTGCGCTCGAGGAACACCGACGGGTGGCACGGGTGCGCCACGGCGTAGTGGATGTCCGAGCGCTTCGCGAGCAGCCCGGCGTAGGCGGCGGCCGGGTCGAGCGTCAGGATCGTCGCGCCGGCCTTCATGGCCGGGACGAGCTGCTCGGAGATGCTGCCGAGCAGGACGTCGGGGACGGCGAGGATCACGACGTCCGCCGCGGCTGCTGCCTCGAGGCTGTCCGTGATGGAACGACCGAGGCCCTCGATGCGCTCCTGCCCTGCGGGCGAGGCCTCGCTGTAGAGCGTCGTGTACTCGCTCTTGGCGAAGTTGTTCGAGACGCGGGTGCCCATCTTGCCGCCGGCGCCGATCACGGCGACGGTGACGTCGGCGGTGCCCGAGCCGGCTGCGGTGGTGTGGCTGATGGCGGTGTCGGTCATGATTCCTTGCTCCTGGTGTACTCGATGGTCTGTGTGGTCCACGCCGCCTCGGTGCGGGTGGTGGTCTGTGCGGGGTCGCCGGTCGCTCCGACGGTGGCGTCCTGCCACGGCAGCCAGAACTCGATGACCCGGTTGATGCCGCGGACCTCGGGGGCGATCGCGGCACGGACGGCGTCGTGGTCGATGCGGCCGGTGCCGATCGGGACGCCGGTGTACTGGAACCCGACCCAGCCCGGCGAGCGGGTGAAGTCGGCGTCCTTGACGTGCCAGTTCACGACGTACGGCAGGCACGCCTCGACGACGCCGGACGGGTGCTCGAGGTTCGCGACGGTGTTCGCCGGGTCGAGGCAGATCCCGAGCGACGGTGAGCCGATCGCGGCGACGACGGCGACGAGCTCCGCGGTGGGCACGACCTCGTACGTCTCGAGGGCGAGCACCACGCCGGCCGCCTCGTACGCGGGAAGCGCCTCGCGCAGGCGTCGTTCGGTCTCGGCGGCGGAGGGCAGGTCGTCGCCGGAGCTCCACATCGAGCGGACCAGCGTCGCCCCGAGCGCGAGCGCGATGTGGAGCCAGCGCGCGAGGTGGGCGGGCGCGGTGCCCCTGGTCCCGACCTCGAGCGTGAGCCCGAGCGACGCCGCGAGCCCGCGGATCGATGCCAGACGCTCGTCCGACGCGGTGTCGAGCGGCAGGTGGTCGCAGATCTGGAAGAGGTCGACACCCTGTGCGGCGGCGTCGCGCATCGCGTCGTCGAGGGACATCGGCGACGGGACGCGGTCCGACATCCGCCAGAAGTACGCGTACGTGGAGAGGCCGAGGAGGGAGGTCATGCCGTCACCGCCAGCGCCTGGGCCTCGTCGAGGATCGTGCGGATCGCGGCGGGGTCGTGCGCGAACCGCCCGAGGAACAGGCCGCCGATGCGGCCCCGCCCGCGGGTGAGGAGGCCCGGTCCGGCACTGCCGCCGTAGACCACGACGCTGCCGGCGAGCTCGGGCTGGGTGGCGAGGTGCTCCTCGATGCCCGCGAGGACCTCGACGATGTGGTCGTCCGGCGCCGGCTGCGGTGCCCCGATCGCCCAGACCGGCTCGTACGCCACGATGACGGGACCGGCGATGCCGTCGGCGACGGCCGTCGAGACGAACCGGTCGAGCTGGCCGGTCACGTCCGCGATCGCGCTCTGCCGGGAGGCCCGGGTCGGCTCCCCGACGCAGATCAGGGGTCGCAGGTGGTTGCGGAATGCGGCGTGCACCTTCCCGGCGACGTCCTGGTCCGTCTCGTGGAACAGTCCGCGACGCTCCGCGTGCCCGATCTCGACGAGGTCGACGCCGATCTCGGCGAGCTCGCGGCCGGAGACCTCACCGGTGAAGGCGCCCTCGTCCGCCCACGCCAGGTCCTGGGCGCCGAGGAGCACCGGAGTCCCCTCGAGCGCGGCACGGACGGGGACGAGCGACGGGAACGTCGGGATCACGAACAGCTCGACCGCACCGCTGGTGACGGCGGGGTGGTGCCGGGCGATGTCGGCCACGGCGGATGCCCACGCCAGCGTCCGGGCGTGCCCGAAGTACATCTTCAGCGACACCCCGATCGTCAGCCGGGGCGTCGCCGTGGCCAGGCTCATGCGTCGGTCCCGACCGGGGCGCTGCCGTCGTAGGAGCAGATGGCAGCGACCTTCTCGGCGCTGGCGGACGTGGTGTCGAACTCGTAGCCGAGCCACTCCTTCGCCATCCGGCGGGCGACCTCGACCCCGACGACGCGCTGGCCCATGCAGAGCACCTGCGCGTCGTTGGAGAGGACCGAACGCTCGACGCTGAAGGAGTCGTGCGCGGTCACGGCACGGATGCCGGGGACCTTGTTCGCCGCGATCGCCACACCGAGGCCGGTGCCGCAGATCAGGATCGCCCGGTCCGCTTCACCGGCGGCGACCATGCGGGCCGCGTCGACGGCGACGTGCGGGTAGGCGGTGTGCCCGTCCGCGTCGACACCGACGTCGACCACGGACATGACGCGCGGGTCCGCCTCGAGGTCCCGCTTGATGATCTCCTTGTAGTCGAAGCCGGCGTCGTCCGAGCCGACGACGAGACGGAACTGGGTGCTCATGGGTGTGCCTTTCGTGTGGTGCGTGCGGGTCAGGCCGGGACGGAGATCGTCGACAGGACGGCCGCGGTGATGAGGGCGAACGAGATCGCTCCGGCGTCGGGCGTGCCGACCGCGTCCTCGCCGTGGGTCCGCGCGCGGCCCATCTTCGGCAGCAGTGCGGCGGTGGCGTCGGCGGCGGCGGTCGCAGCCGCGGTGGCCTCCGACCATGCGGTCACGAGGGGGTCACCGGCAGCGATCCGGGCGGCGAGCACGTCGTCGAACGGGACGAGCGCGTCGACCATCGTCTTGTCCCCGACGACCGCGCCGAAGGCGAGGACCGCGTCGACCGCGGCGTGCACCGCGCGCTGGACGGTGGCGGGCTCCGGACGTTCCTCGTCCCCGATGACGCGACCCATGGCCTCCAGGGCGGCTCCCCAGATCGCACCGGACGTGCCGCCGGCCTTGTCGGACCAGGCATCTCCGGCGATCGCGAGGACGCTGCCGGCGCCCGCACCGCGCACTGCGGCGTCGGTCGCGGCCGCGTCGGCGGCGGTGGACCCACGCTGCATGCCGATGCCGTGGTCGCCGTCGCCGGCGACCGCGTCGATCCGGCCGAGCTCGTCGGCGTGCGCGTCGATCGTGCGGCGGACCGCGGTGATCGCCTCGGCGACGACGCGGGCGGACTCCTGGGACTCGGGGGTGCCGGGGGTGACCGGGACCTCGACGCCGGCGGCGAGCACGGCCTCGGGCAGGCGCTCCTGCGGCACCGCACCGCCCTTGCGGAAGGCGGGGCTGTCGGCGGGCGCTGCCCACAGTTCCTCGAGCTCGGCGTCGAGCCAGAACAGCGTCAGGGAGACGCCGGCCATGTCGAACGACGTGACGAGTTCGCCGACCTCGGGCTCGACGACGATCGCACCGGCGGCGGTGAGCTGCTGCTGGACGGCACCGAAGACGACGAAGAGCTCCTCGTACTTCACCGAACCGAGGCCGTTGAGGATCGGCACGACCCGCGCACCGTCGACCGCGACGCCGGACGGCAGCTCGGTGAGGAGCTTGCCGACCAGCAGCGTCGCGAGCTCCGACGCCGTGGGGACGTCGGCCTCGTCGATGCCGCGCTCGCCGTGGATGCCCATGCCGATCGCCATCCGGCCCTCGGGGACGGTGAAGAGCGGCTCGTCGGCGCCGGGGAGCGAGCAGCCGGAGAAGGCGACGCCGAAGCTCCGGGTGCGGGCGTTGGCGCGGCTCGCGATCGCGGTGACCTCGTCGAGGGAGTCGCCGCGTTCGGCCGCGGCCCCGGCGACCTTGAAGACGCAGAGGTCACCGGCGATGCCGCGGCGCTCGTGCGCCTCGGTGCTCGGCGCCGAGGCGACGTCGTCGGTGACCCGGACCGTGCGGACGTCGATGCCGGCATCGGTCAGGGCACGGGCCGCCGCGTCGAAGTTCAGGACGTCGCCGGCGTAGTTGCCGTAGGAGAGGAGGACACCCCCGCCGTGCTCGGCCGCCTTCGCCACCGCGGTGACCTGCTGGGCGCTGGGGCTGGCGAAGAGGTTGCCCATCGCCGCTCCGGCAGCGAGTCCGTGACCGACCAGCCCGCCGAACGCCGGGTAGTGGCCGGAGCCACCGCCGACGACGAGGGCGACCGTGCCGTCCGGGCTGGTGGTCGAGCGGGCGACGCCGCCGTGCACCCTCCGGACCCGTGCCCGGTTCGCGGCGACGAAGCCGTCCACCATCTCGTCGGCGAAGTCCGCCGGGTCGTTGAACAGCCGGGTCATGCGCCTGCCTCCTGCGTGACCGCACGCTCGGCGTCGGTCGTCGTCGGTGCGTCACCCAGCCGGTGCCGACGGGAGACGATCACCATCAGCACGCTGGAGAGGACCATGAAGAACCCGACGATGAACATCGGGACCTGGTAGCCACCGGTCCACTCGCTCACCGCACCCGTGATGTAGGGGGCGGCGAAGCCACCGAGGTTGCCGACGGTGTTGATCAGTGCGACACCGGCGGCCGCTGCGGCCCCGGAGAGGAACTGCGTCGGGACGGTCCAGAAGTTCGGCAGCGCGGCGAAGATCGAGCACGCGGTGATCGCGATCACGGCCACCGTGGCGGCAGGCGAGTTCATGAACAGCGCCACCGGGATGCTGAGGCCACCGACCAGGGCGGGGAGCGCGATGTGCCAGACCTTCACACCGCGACGGAACGCGTCACGCGACCAGAAGTAGAGGACGACGGCCGCCGGCACGTACGGGATCGCCGTGATGAGGCCCTTCTGGAACAGGTCGAACGTGGTGCCGAACTGCTCCTGGAAGCCGTCGATGATCGTCGGCAGGAAGAAGCTCAGGGCGTAGAGGCCGTAGATGAAGCCGAAGTAGACGAACGCGAGCATCCAGACGCGGCCGTTGCCGAAGGCCGCGCGGAGGCCGCCCTTGCCGTGGCCGTCGTCCTTCGCCGTGTTCTCCTTGGCGAGTGCGGACTCGAGCCAGAGTTTCTCGTCCTCGTCGAGCCACTTCGCCTGGGACGGCTTGTCGCGGAGCACGAAGAGGCAGAGGATGCCGACGATGATCGCCGGGATCGAGACGCAGAGGAACATGAAGCGCCAGCCGGCCAGACCGCCGAGCAGTCCCTCGTGGGTCATCAGCCAGCCGGCGAGCGGGGAGCCGATGACGCTCGTGAGCGGCTGCGCCAGGTAGAACAGCGCGAGCATCTTGCCGCGGTGCCGTGCCGGGACCCATGTGGAGAGGAACAGGATCGCGCCGGGGAAGAACCCGGCCTCCGCGACGCCGAGCAGGAAGCGCAGCCCGACGAGCTGCGGGTAGTTCTGCACCCACGTGAAGAGCAGCGAGACGAGGCCCCACGTGATCATGATGCGGGCGAGCCACACGCGAGCACCGAACTTGTGCAGCGCGAGGTTCGAGGGCACCTCGAGCACGAGGTAGCCGATGAAGAACACCCCGGACGCGAAGCCGAACTGCGCTGCGGTCAGGCCGAGGTCGGCTTCCATCCCGTTCGGCGCCGCGAAGGAGATCGCGGTGCGGTCGAGGAAGTTGATGAAGAACATCAGGGCCACGAAGGGCACGATGCGGATGGCGATCTTCCGGATGGTCGTCTTCTCGACGATGGAGGTCGGAATGCCTCGCGTGGCGGGGATGTCCACGATGACTCCTGCTCGGTGATGGTGACGGGCGCTTCGGTGCGCCCAGAACAGTGTGCAGCGCCTCGTCACAATTTGTCAACCGGTTGACCAGTTGACCGACCGGTACGCTTCCCCCATGCCCGCGTTCAGCGAGAACGACCCCCTCAACATCCGGCTCGAACTCGAGTCCGTGCCGACCGGGTCCCCCGCCTCCGAGGTCGCCCGCCAGCTCGTCGCGCTGCTCACCGCCGGCGACCTCGCACCCGGCTCACGGTTGCCGTCGGAGCGCGTGCTCGCGGAACGGCTCGGCGTCGGCCGGTCGGCGGTGCGCGAGGCCCTCGCCGCCCTCGAGATCCTCGGCATCGTGCAGATCCGGCCCGGATCGGGCACGTACCTCCGTGGCGGGACGTCCGACCTGCTGCCGACGACGCTGTCCTGGGGGCTGATGCTCGCGTCGAACCGCACCCGTGAGCTGCTCGAGATCCGGTCCTCGCTGGAGCGGACGGCCGCGATCCTCGCCGTGCAGCGTGCCAGCGACGAGGAACTCGACGCACTCGGCGCGACGCTCGACCAGCAGGCCGCGGCCCTCGACGACCCGCCGGTGTTCATCGAGGCCGACGTCCGCTTCCACATCCTGCTCGCGCGGGCCGGCGACAACGACGTCCTCGCCGACCTGCTGCAGAGCCTCCGCTCGATGCTCAGCGTGTGGGTCGGCCGACGGGTCACCACGCGCGAGGCCACCGAGGCGGCGTACCGGGAGCACCGGGAGGTCTACGACGCGATGCGCGCCCGGGACGTCGCGGCGACCCAGCGGGCGATGGACGCGCACATGGCGACGGCGAGCGCCCGAATCGAGCACGCGGACCCCGTCCCCGCGGAGTAGCGGGGCGCGGACCCGCGCTGGGCCGGGCGGGAGGCTCGGGGTACGTCCGGCACCGAGCCTCCGGTCCGTTGCCGGTCCGGCAACGGGACTTGCCCCATGAACCCGAACTGTGTCTGACTCGGCGCATGCCGATCGATGCCGAGCCCTCCGCCGCCACCTACTGGGAGCGGCGGTATGCCGACGAGCAGCGGATGTGGTCCGGCCGGGTCAACGCCGTGCTCGCGGACGTCGCCGCGCAGCTGGTGCCCGGCACCGCGCTCGACCTCGGGTGCGGTGAGGGCGGCGACGTGCTCTGGCTCGCCGGTCAGGGGTGGACGGCCACGGGCGTCGACCTCTCCCCCACCGCCGCGGCACGGGGCGACGCCGCTGCTGCCGCCGCGGGCCTCGACACGAGGACACGGTTCGTCGCGGCGGACCTGGCGACGTGGGAGCCCGGGGAACGCTTCGACCTGGTGACCGCGTCGTTCCTGCAGTCCTGGCCGGTCGAGATCCCGCGGGAGGCGATCCTGCGCCGGGCGACGGGGTTCGTGGCGTCGGGCGGACACCTCCTGGTGACGGCGCACGCCGCGGCGCCGCACGCGCACGACCACGAGCACGCACAGGAGCACGAGCACGACCTGGACGGGTACCGCTTCCCGACGCCCGAGGACGACCTGCGCGCGCTCGACCTGGACGCCTCGTGGGAGGTCGTCGCCGCCGAGCTCCGCCCGCGCGCGGTGCCGCGGGACGACGGCTCAGTCCACGAGCTGCTGGACAGCGTCGTGCTGGTCCGCCGCGCCTGACGCTCGGTCGAGTGGCCCCCCGAGTGGCACCGCGAGTGGCACCCCGAGCGGCACGTGCGCCGCGACGCTCCGCGCCACCCGCGCCACCACCGTGGCAGGGTCGGCGTCCCAGACCGCCTGGTTGAAGATCTCCACCTCGACGTCCCCGGTGTACCCGGCCGCCGCGACCGCAGCGCCGATCGGCGCGAAGTCGATGTGCCCGTCCCCCGGGTACCCCCGCGACAGGAGCGGATCGGCCGCGATCGGCGTCACCCAGTCGCACACCTGGTAGGTGGCGATCCGGCCGGCAGCACCGGCGCGAGCGATCGACGCCTCGAGTGCCGGGTCCCACCAGACGTGGAAGGTGTCCACGGCCACGCCGACCGCCTCGGCCGGGAACGGCGCCGCCAGGTCGAGCGCCTGCCCGAGCGTCGACACGACGGCGCGGTCGGCGGCGTACATCGGGTGGAGCGGCTCCACCGCGAGCTGGACCCCGTTCGCCAGTGCGTGCGGCACGAGCTCCGCGAGGGCCTCGGCGACCCGCTGCCGCGCTCCGTCGAGGTCCTTCGACCCCGGCGGCAGTCCCCCGGCGACGAGCACGAGCACGGGTCGGGACCCGGGTGCTCCGGTGGCCGCGAGCGCGGCGGTCTCGTCGATCGCTCGACGGTTGTCGTCCATTGCCGCGCGGCGAGACGGTCCGTCCGGCAGCGTGAAGAACCCTCCGCGGCAGTGCGTGGACACCCGGAGGCCGGAGTCCGCGACCATGCGGACGGCTTCGGCGAGCCCGACCTCGGCGACGGGCTCGCGCCAGGTGCCGATCGCTTCGATCCCCGCGGCGGCGACGACGTCGAGCGCTGTTGCGAGCGACGCGTACTTGATCGTCGCCTGGTTGACCGAGAGCCGAGCGGGCGCCACCGCGGACGCGGAGGACCGTGCGGGTGCCGGAGCGCTCATGCCAGGACCCGCGCGGGGACGTCGACGCCGTTGAGCGTCAGCATCGCGTGCCAGCGCTCCGCCGCGCGCTCCGGGTCCTCGAGCGCGGATGCCGCGTTCGCGAGCCGCACGGTCTCGGACAGGTGCACCAGGCTGCGGCCCGCGTGCAGTCCGCCGACCATCGTGAACGACGGCTGGTGGCCGTTGAGCCACGACAGGAACGCGATCCCGGTCTTGTAGAACCACGTCGGGGCGGAGAAGACGTGTCGGGAGAGCGCCTCGGTCGGTTCGAGCACCGACCGGTAGGCCGCCTCGTCGGGCAGCGCTCGGATCGCCACGGACGCCGCGGGTCCGACCGCCGCGAAGGCGCCGAGCAGGGCGTCGGAGTGCGCGGTGCCGTCGCCGGCGATGAGGTCCACGTAGTGGAAGTCGTCCCCCGTGAACATCCGGACACCGTCCGGGAGCCGGGACCGGAGCGCGACCTCGGCGGACGCGTCGAGGAGGCTCATCTTGATGCCGCTGACCCGTTCCCCGGCATCGCGGATGACGTCGAGCACGGTGTCGGCGGCGGCGCTCCCCCGGCCGAAGTACCCGTCGAGTGCCGGGTCGAACGCGGCGCCGAGCCAGTGCAGCACGACGGGCGCTCCGGCGCGTTCGAGCACCCGCGCGTAGACCCGCCGGTAGTCGTCGGGCCCGGCGGCGACCCGCGCGAGGTGGCGGCTGGCCATGAGCACAGCGCCCGCGCCGGCGTCCTCGGCGTGGTGCAGCTGGCGGACGTAGGCGTCCACGACCGCGTCGAGGTCGGCGTCCTCGTCGGGCAGGTCGTCGGTGTTCACCCCGACGACGATCCGTCCGCCGACGGCCGCGGCCTCGCGGGCACTCCGCGTGACGAGTTCGCGGGTGGCGGCCGGGTCGAGGCCCATGTTCCGCTGCGCCGTGTCCATCGCGTCCGCCACGCCGAGTCCCCACGACCACAGGTGGTGCCGGAAGGCGAGCGTCGCGTCCCAGTCGAGGTCCGCCGGGGCGCCGGGCGCGGTGTCCGCGCCGAGTCGCGGGACGACGTGTGCGGCGGCGAACACGTCGCGCTCGGTGAGCGGGCCGGTCGGTCTGGTCCAGCCGGGCGCGTCGGCCAGTGCGACCGACGAGGTGCTCCCGTCGGCAGCGAGGAGCGTCAGGTCGCTCATGCGGAGACCGCCCCCACCGTCTCGCCCTGCTGCTGCACCTCGGCTGCGTCGCCGGTCGGGAGGCTCGGTGCGGCCTGGTCGGGCAGGCGCAGCTCCGGCAGGTCGATGCGTCGGCCCGTCGCGTCCGAGCGCAGACCGGCCTCGGCCAGCGCGACACCACGTGCGCCGGAGAGCAGGTCGTACGGGTGCGGTCGGCCGGCGACGAGGTCCTGCAGGTAGTCCTCCCACTGCGCGCGGAAGCCGTTGCCGAACTCCTCGTTGTCGGGGACCTCGAGCCACTGCCCGCGGTAGTCCCGCTCGTCCCGGAGGTCGGGGTTCCACACCGGCTTCGGGGTCGCGGTGCGCGGCTGGATCCGGCAGCCGAAGAGCCCGACGACCGCGCTGCCGTCTGTCCCGTCGACCTGGAACTCGACGAGCTCGTCCCGGTCCACCCGCACGGCCCAGCTCGAGTTGATCTGCGCCGTGATGCCGCCGGCGAGGTCGAACACCCCGTACGCCGCGTCGTCCGCGGTCGCCGGGTACGCGTGTCCCTGCTCGTCGGTGCGGGACGGGATGTGGGTCGCGGTCCTGGCGTACACCGACTCGACGCGGCCGAACAGCTGCTCGAGGACGTAGTTCCAGTGCGGGAACATGTCCACGACGATGCCGCCGCCGTCCTCCGTGCGGTAGTTCCAGCTCGGGCGCTGCGCACGCTGCCAGTCCCCCTCGAACACCCAGTATCCGAACTCGCCGCGGACCGAGAGGACGCGGCCGAAAAAACCGGAGTCGATCAGGCGGCGGAGCTTCCGGAGGCCGGGCAGGTAGAGCTTGTCGTGCACGACGCCGTTGGGCACACCGGCGTCGCGGGCGAGCCGGGCGAGTTCGAGCGCCTCGGCGGAGGTCTCCGCCGTCGGCTTCTCGGTGTAGATCGCCTTGCCGGCCGCGATGGCCTTCCGGAGGGCGCCGGCCCGGGCGCTCGTGACGGCGAAGTCCGCGAAGACGTCCCAGCGGGGGTCGGCGAGCGCCGCGTCGAGGTCCGTCGTCCAGTGTTCGAGGCCGTGCCGGGCGGCGATCTCCTCGAGCTTCGCGGCGTTCCGGCCGACCAGGAGCGGTTCGACCTGGACGCGGGAGCCGTCCGGCAGCAGGAGCCCGCCGTCGTCCCGGATCGCCAGGATCGACCGGACGAGGTGCTGCCGGTAGCCCATGCGTCCCGTGACGCCGTTCATGATGATGCCGATGGTGCGGGTGGTCAACGCGTGCTCCTTTGCTCGCTGCGGCCGCTCCCCACCCCTGTGGAAAGCGCTTGCCGGGAAACGTACACCACAGCGGGGCCGCTCCGCAGCCGTTGCCGTGGACTAGCGCGCGGTGCTGGCGCGCAGCACGACCTCGCCCGCGATCTCGGCGCCGTCGCCAGCTGCCCCGTCGACCGTGCCGTCGTCGGTGCCGAGCGCACGCCGCACGGCGCGGGCTCCGATCTCCTCGAGCGGGAGCCGGACGGTGCTGAGCGCCGGCGTGACGTCCGCGAGCATCCGCACGTCGTCGAAGCCGGCCACGCCGACATCGACCCCGGGAACGAGTCCGCGCTCCCGGATCGCGGCGAGGGCACCGACCGCCATCAGGTCCGTGACCGCGAACACGCAACGCGGCGGCGACCCGGCGTCGAGCAGCCGGCACATCGCCTCGTACCCGCCGTCGCGGGTGAAGGCGGAGTGCAGGAACGCCGAGTCCTCGAGGCGGATGCCGTGCGCCGCGAGCCCCGCCACGAACCCCTCGACGCGGGCGTGCGCGGTGACGAGCTCCGGGTCCCCGGCGAGGACGGCGAAGGACCGGTGCCCCTGCTCGACGAGTGCCTCGGCGAGGTCGGCGGCGCCGGCACGGTTCCGGACGACCAGCGGGTGGACGCCCTCGATCCCGGCGGTCGCCCCGTCGACGTCCGACACCAGCGCGGAGACGCCGGCACCTCCCGCAGTGAGCACCGCCACGGCGTCGTGGACGTCGGCGAGCGCGCCGCCGAGGTGTCGGCTGACCGCGAGCACCACGGCCCGGGGGCGGAGGCCGGCGACGACCGCGAGCACCTCGCGCTCGCGGGTGGCGTCCCCGCCCGTCGAGGTGATCGTGACGACGAGCCCTGCGTCGTCGGCGGCGCGGATCGCACCGGCGGCGATCGCGGCGAAGTAGGGGTCGGCGATGTCGCCGACGACGAGGGCGAGCGAGGTGGTGGTCCCCCGGGCGACGGCCTGGGCCTGCACGTTCGCGGTGTACCGGAGCTCACGTGCCGCGGCGTGCACCCGTTCGGTGGACTCGGGACGGACCTTCCGCGTGCTGCCGTTGAGCGCCCGCGAGGCGGTCGCGAGCGACACACCTGCCAGCTCGGCCACGTCTGCCAGGGTGGCGGTGCTCCGTTCAGGCATGACGAGCCTCCTGTCCGGACCGCGCGACAGCGCGCATCCACCGCGAGGATAGCGGTTTCCCGATCATGCCGGCGATGTCAGGACATCCCGTCGGAAAGCGCTTGCCAAGACGCCGTCGACTGGTGTAGACCTTGGACCCTCGGACCGAGACATCCCGAATGCTCCCCCACGGCGCAGGGCCGTGGCACCGAACGAAAGCAGTGACGATGAAGTCATCCAAACGCGTGCTCGCACTCGCCGGCGGCCTCGCCGCCCTCGCACTCCTCGCCGGGTGCGCCTCCGGCAGCTCCGGTGACAGCGGCGGGAAGGTGGACCAGCTGACGTTCTGGCTGTCCACCTCGACCGCGCAGGAGAAGGGCTACCAGGACCTCGCCACCGCGTACGAGAAGAAGACCGGTGTCGACGTCAAGATCGTCAACCTCCCCTACGACGGCCTGCAGACGAAGCTCCGCGAGTCGGCACAGGCGAAGTCGCTCCCGGACGTGGTGCGCGCGGCCGGCATCGACCCGATCTGGACCTCGCAGACCGTCGACCTCAGCTCGATCGTGGACGACGACGCGAACAAGATCGACAAGGACCTCATCGTGAAGGACGCGGACGGCGGCGTCACGTCGATCCCCTCCGACGTCACCGCGGCCGGGCTGTTCGTGAACAAGACGCTGTTCGACAAGGCCGGCGTCAGCTACCCCACCGACCCCGCGAAGGCGTGGACCTGGGACGAGTTCCTGAAGGCCGCCGATCAGGTCAAGGCCAAGACGGGCGCGAAGTACGACCTGACCTTCGACTCCTCGCCGTCGCGCCTCCGTGCCTACATGTTCGAGAAGGGGACCGACTTCATGCAGCAGAAGAAGGACGGATCCTTCCCGACGGACGCGAAGACCGTCTCGGCGCTGCAGGACTTCGCCGACATGAACGACGACTCGACGATGCCGAAGTCGGTGTGGACGAGCGGCCAGGACCCGAACGCGCTGTTCAAGAGCGGGCAGGTCGTCGCGTACTTCTCCGGCGTCTGGCAGACCTCGGACTTCGCGTCGAACGTCTCCTTCGACTGGGCGAGCGCCGCGACCCCGGCTGACCCGACCCACGCGACCGACATCAACGCCGGTGGCAACATCGTCGGCTTCGCCAACTCCGATGCCCGCGGTGCCGCGGCGAAGAAGTTCATCGCCTTCATGTACCAGCCGGACAACTACACGAAGCTCTCCGCGACGAACGGCTTCCTGCCCGTCGAGAGCGGTCTGACGATCGACTACCCGTTCACCTCGCAGGCCGCGAAGGACTCCTTCGCGCTCTACCAGAAGGAGATCGAGGCGGCCGACCCGATCTCGAGCTCCTGGAACCAGGAGAGCTCGAAGTGGGCGACCGAGGGCAAGGAACTCGGCACGGACCCCACCACCGCCGAGGTCGGGAAGCTCATCAACGGGCAGCAGTCGGCCAAGACGACGCTCGAGAACATCACGAAGTACTACAAGGAGCACGTGGGCTGACGCCCATCGGCCGGGGACCCGCAACGGTCCCCGGCCAGACCGTGCACCCCGGACCGTGACACTCGGACCGTGGACCCCGAACCGAGCACGACGAACGAAGAGGATCATCGTGAGCATCAGCACCGCAGCGGGTGACGTCAGCGCCACCCCGGCCGCCGCCCCACCCGGGCCGACCGCCCCGGACCGGGGCACGTCCGGCCGACGCCGCCGATCCGGCGTGAGCCGACCGGTCCTCGCGCCGATCCTCTTCGTCTCGGTGAACGCCGTCCTGTTCGTCGTCTTCTTCGTCTGGCCCGCCGTCATCGGTCTCGGCTACTCGTTCACCGACTACAACGGCGTCAGCGACCCGAAGTTCATCGGCCTGGAGAACTACACGCAGCTCCTCGGGGACAGCACCTTCTACGCGGCGCTGCTCCGTACCCTGCTCTACGCGGTCGTCGCGATCCCGCTCGGGTTCGTGCTCTCGCTCTCGATGGCGCTGATGCTCACGAGCCCGGCCGCGAAGGGCCGCAGCGTCGCCCGCATCGTCTTCTTCGTGCCGTGGCTGATCTCCCCGATCGTCACCGGTGTGATCTGGCGGTGGATGTTCGGCGAGAACTTCGGCCTCGCGAACTTCGTGATCGAGTCCTTCGGTGGCAAGGCCGTGCCGTGGCAGTCCAATGCCGACCTGTCCCTGCTGGTCGTGGTCTTCGCGACCGCGTGGGCCGGCGCCGCGTTCAACATGCTGCTGTTCGTCGCGGCGATCCGGAACGTGCCGCAGTCCTACTACGAGGCTGCGTCGCTCGACGGTGCGGGCACCTGGCACCAGTTCCGCTACATCACGATGCCGAGCATCGCGCCGACGTCCTTCATCGTCATCCTGCTGTCCTCGCTCGGGGCGTTCAAGGAGTTCGCGACGATCCAAGCACTCAACAACGGCGGGCCCGGCACCGACAACAACCTGCTCGTGCAGTACATCTACACGAACGGCTTCCAGAACGCCCACATCGGCTACGCCAGCGCCGCGTCGATGGTCCTCATGCTCATCCTCATGGCCATCGCGCTCATCCAGCTGGCCCTGAACCGCCGGACGGAGTCACGCCGATGACCGACACGACCCTCCCCACGACCGGCGTCGCGGAGCCTCGCCCCGCAGTGCCGACGGGAACCGCTCGCCCAGGTGTGCAGCAGAACCGGCCGCGACGCACCCCGCGCGGCAAGGCCGTCGCCGTCACCGCGCTGCTCTGGGTGTTCATCATCGCCTTCGGCTTCCCCGTGCTCTGGTTCGTCCTCAGCGCTTTCAAGCCCGGCAGCGAGCTGTTCTCCTACCCACTGTCCCTCTTCCCGAAGCACTGGTCGGTGGCAGGCTTCAGCGAGGCATGGTCGAGCTTCGACTTCGCCCGGTACTTCGGCAACACGATCATCGTCGCCCTCGTCACCACCGTGCTCACGGTCCTCGCGAGCGCCTGCACCGGCTACGCCCTCGCGAAGTACGACAACAAGTGGCTCAAGGTCTTCTTCGTCTGCATCCTGGCGACGACGATGCTCCCGACCGAGGTCATCCTCGCGCCGACGTTCCTCGTGATCCGCGACCTCGGTCTGTACGACTCGCTCGCCGGCATCATCGTGCCGTCGGTGATCACCGCGACCGGCATCTTCATGTTCCGGCAGTTCTTCCTGACGGTCCCGGACGACCTGGTGGAGGCCGCCCGCATCGACGGCGCGAGCGAGCTCGGGATCTTCGTGCGGATCATGCTGCCGATCTCCCGACCGATCATGCTGACGCTCGCGATCTTCTCGTTCCAGTGGCGCTGGAACGACTACATCTGGCCGCTGCTCGTGCTGAACGACCCGCACCAGTTCACGATCCAGATCGCGCTGCAGAGCATCGTCGGCGCGGAGAACGTCAACTGGACGGTCCTGCTCGGCGCCTCGGTGATCTCGATCCTGCCGCTCCTGCTGCTGTACCTGGTGTTCCAGAAGTACGTCAACGGCGCGGACCTCAACGCCGGGCTGAAGGACTGATGGGCCCGACGTTCCTCGACGCGATCCGCCCGGCCGCCGACGCGGAGCTCGCCGCCCTGCGGTCGTCGACCGACGACCCGGCCACGCTCCAGCACCGGGACCTGATGGCACGAGCGCTGACGCTGGTGGGTGCGTGGATCCGGACGGGAGGCCCGGTGCCGGTCGACGACACCGACCTCACCATCGCACACGGGTACGTCCTCGAGCTCGCCACGCGACAGTCCGCCGGTGGCACCTTCGTCGGCGGGGACAACGTCGACTCACCGCCGGACTCCGCGTTCACGGTGAACGACTGCTGTGACGCGCTGGAGCTCCTCGCCCCGTTCCGCGACGGCTCCGCCGCGGCGACCGCCCTCGCAGCGGACCTCGACACGATCGTGCGGCGGGCCACGCCGGCGCTCGTGACCGGTGGCGTGCACACCCCGAACCACCGCTGGGAGATCTCCGCCGCACTGGCGAGGACGCACCGGCTGCACCCGGACCCGGCGATCGTCGCCCGGATCGAGGCGTGGCTCGCCGAGGGCCCGGACATCGACGCGGACGGACTGTGGTCGGAGCGCAGCCCGAACTACGCCGCCGCCGTGTCCGTCCCGGCCTTCCTGGTGCTCGCCGAGGTGCTCGACGATCCCGCGCTGCTGGCGCCGGTCCGGGCGAGCATCGACGCCACGCTCGCCCTGCTGCTGCCCGACGACACGGTCGAGACCGTCCAGTCGCGGCGGCAGGACCAGTCACGACCGTTCGGCGTGAGCCGCTTCGCGCCGCTGCTCTGGCACGTCGCGGTGCTCGACGACCGGGCGGACGTCGCCGCCGTCGCCCGACGCGCAGTGGCGCAGCCGATGTGGCAGCCGGGCGCCGCCGCGGCCCGGGCGATGACCGACCCGCTGCTCGCGCGGCCGCTGCCCGACGCCGAGCCGCCCGCGGCTCCCCCGCGCGAGGTCCGGCACTTCGCCGACGCCCGGCTCGTCCACGTCCGCGAACCCCGGCGGAGCGTCGTCCTCTTCGCCGGATCCGACGTCCCCGCCGAAGGCCACGTCCGGTCCGGGCTCGCGAACAGCCCGACGTTCCTCCGGGTGTTCGCGGGCGACGTGGTGCTCTCCGACGTGCGGCTCTCCCGCGAGTTCTTCGGACTCGGCCCGTTCCGGGCGACGACCATCACGAGCGGCGAAGACCCGCTCCGGTTCCGGCTCACCGAGACCGTCTCCGCCGGCTACCACCAGCCGCTCCCGCGTGCCCGTCGCCGCCCGGAGGGCGTGTACCCGCTCCGCGACGAGGGCCGGTTCTCGGCCGCGATGGACTTCGGCGAGCGCGACGTCGACACGGTGACGCTCACCACGACGGTGGACGTGACCGTGCTGCCGGACGCCGTCGTCCTCGACGTGGATCAGGCCGGGGCCGACGTGCCGTGGGCGCTGCAGCTCTCCTTCCACGCCGGGGGTAGCTTCACCGGTGTGAGCAACGACGCAACGGGCGAGCTGGTCCTCGCCGAGGGCACCGGGACCTACCGGGTGGGCGGCGACGCGGTGACCTTCGGGCCGGGCAACGGTCGGGGTCCCGGGCAGCCTGCGACCTACTCCCCGGGCCAGGACTACACGTTCCTCGGCGGCACCGACCGGCCCGACGGCGAGCACGTGTTCGTCACCGGGCGCGCCCCCGGACGGACCCGCATCACGATCGGCACCTCGGCGTGACACCACCCGCGCCGGCCACCACACCGGCACCGACGCCCGGCGTCGTGCTCGTCGGTGCCCGCGGCTACGGCCTGCACCACCGCGCGAACATCGACCGTCTCGTCGCCGCCGGGGTGTGCAGGCTGACCGCCGTCGTCGACCCGACGCTCGGGATCACCGAGGACGGCGGCGTCCCGGTCGTCGCGGACGTCGCCGCTGCCCGGTCGGTCGGCCCCGTCGACGTCGTCGTGGTCGCGGCCCCCATCGCGGCACACCTCCCGCTGGCGCTCGCCGCGCTCGATGCCGGCGCCGACGTGCTCCTCGAGAAGCCGCCCGTGACGACCCGGGCCGCGCTCGCCGAGCTCCTCGACGCCGAACGGCGCACCGGCCGGGTGGTGCAGGTCGGGTTCCAGAGCCTCGGGTCCGCCGCCGTCCCCGCCTTCCGCTCCGGCGCGGTCGTCGGCCGGGTCCGCTCGGCCGCCGCGGTCGGGACCTGGCGACGGGACGCCGGGTACTGGGAGCGGTCCTCGTGGGCCGGGAAGCGCCGGATCGCGGGGGTCGACGTGCTCGACGGCGTGGTCGCGAACCCACTCGCCCACGCGGTGGCCACGGCCCTGGCGGTCGTCGGGTGCCGTCGTGCCGAGGACGTCGTGCGCGTCGAGGTGGAGCTGTACCGGGCGAACGCCATCGACGGCGACGACACCTCGGCGGTGCGGGTCACGACGGCCGCGGGTCTCGAGGCCACCGCCGCCCTGACGCTCTGTGCCCCGGAGGAGACGGTCCCGAGCGTCCGGGTCCGCGGCGCGACCGGCGCGGCGACGTTCGCGTACACGCTCGACGAGGTCACCCGCGACGACGGCGACGGCCGGGGCACGGACACGGACACGGACACGGTCCACCACGTCCGGACGGACCTGCTCGAGAACCTGCTCGACCACCGCCGCACCGGCGCGGACCTGCTCGTGCCGCTCGCGTCGACGGGTGCGTTCGTCGAGGTGCTCGAAGCCGTGCGCGCCACCGAGCCGGTGCAGATCGACCACCCGCACGTGGTCTGGACGGGCGAGGGTGCCGAGCGGCACCCGGTCGTCGCCGACGTCGAGGCGATCGTGGCCCGCGCCGCGGACGAGCTCGCGCTGTTCTCCGAGGTCGGCGCACCGTGGGCGCACGCCGCCCTGGACGAGGTGCTCCACCGCTTCGTCGTCGACGGCCCGGTCGGCACCCGCACCGAGGTCGCGACGTCCCTCGACGGCGCCGGCACCGTCCCGAGCTCGGTCCCCCGGCCCTACCTGCACCCGGTCCGGACGCTCGGCGGGGTGCACGTCAGCGCGCACCACCCCGGTGACCACGACTGGCACGCGGGCGTCGGCCCGGCGATCCCGGACGTCGACGGCGTGAACTGCTGGGGCGGCCGGACGTACGTGCACGGCGCCGGCTACGTCTGGCGCGACGACCACGGCACCGTCACCGTCGACCGGGCTGCGGCGCTCGGCGACACCCGGACGGTCGACGTCTCCTGGCGCGGCCCGGACGGTCGGCCGGTCCTGCACGAGGAGCGTGTGACGAGCGCCAGGGCACTCGGACCCGACGCGTGGGAGCTCCGGATCGCGTCGTCGTTCCGGACTCCCGGCGACGCCCCGGTGCGGCTCGGCGGCCCCGGCAGCAACGGTCGCGTCGGCGCCGGGTACGGCGGGTTCTTCTGGCGGTTCCCGGCGTGCGACGACGTCGAGGTGCGTACGGTCTCCGCGACCGGGGAGGCCGCGGTGCACGGCTCGGTCGCCCCGTGGGTGTCCTGGTCTGCGGACTTCGACGGCGGTGCGGCGACCATCGCGCTCGAGGCGCTCGGGCACCGCGACCCCTGGTTCGTCCGCGCCGCGGAGTACCCGGCGATCGGGTCGGCGCTCGCGTGGTCGACGCCGGCCGTGGTCCGCCCCGGCGTCCCGCTGGTGCGGGCGTTCCGCGCGGTGGTCGCGGACGGGCGAGCCGATCCCGTCGAGCTGCTCGGGCGGTCTTCCGCAGCCCACTGACGGACGGGAGGCCCGGTGCCAGCTGGCACCGAGCCTCCCGTCGGGTCGTGGTCAGACCACCGCGTCAGGCCGCTCGCAACGTCGGTGCGTCCTGGGTCGCCATCCAGTCGAGCAGGAGCGCGACGCCGCGCGACGGGTCGAAGCGCGGTTCGTAACCGAGCAGCGCGCCCGCCGCGGTGACGTCCGCGAAGGCGGCGCGGACGTCGCCGAGCCGGTACTGGCCGGTCACCTGGGGTGCCGGTGCGCCCGCCTGCTCGGCGATGACGCCGGCGAGGTCGAGCAGGGTCATCGGCGCACCGGAACCGATGTCGACGGTCGTCGTGCCGGCGCGGTCACTGCGGGTGGCCGCGGCGAGCGCCCGCACCACGTCGTCGACGAAGACGAAGTCGCGGGTGATCGAGCCGTCCTCGTAGACGGGGATCGAGCGGTGATCGCGGGCCAGGCGACCGAAGAGGCTGACGATGCCCGTGTACGGGTTCGTCAGCGACTGGCCGGGTCCGTAGACGTTCTGCAGCCGGAGGACCGAGAGGGGCGCACCGTGTGCGGAGGCCCAGGCGTGCAGCACGTGTTCCTGGGCGAGCTTCGTCGCCGCGTAGACGTTGGACGGACGCGGGTGGGTGGTGGCGGCGGCGTGGGCGAGCGGTGTCGCGACCGAGCCGTCCGGCGACGCCGGGTCCCACTGCGCGCGCTCCAGCTGGTGCACGTCCCGGGCGTCGGCGGCGAAGCGCTCCCCCGAAGCGGTGGCCCAGTCGCCCTCGCCGTAGACCGCGCGGGAGGACGCCAGGACGAAGCGCTCCGGGATGACCCCGGCGCGGTGCAGACCGTCGAGGAGCTCGCTCGTGCCGACCACGTTCACGCGGGTGTGGCGGCTGGCCTCGGTGAGCGACTGTCCGGTCCCGGTCTCCGCGGCGAGGTGCACGACGACGTCCGGGTGCACCGACCGCAGCACCGCGTCCCACATCGTCGGGACGGTGACGTCGAACGGGATGGCCGTGATGCCGGCGGGCAGGGCCGGCCAGCCGGAGGCGTGCACCTGCGGGTGCAGGGAGTCGAGCAGGACGACGTCGTCGCCGGCTCCGGCGAGGTCGGCGGCCAGACGGGAGCCGATGAAGCCGGCGCCTCCCGTGATCAGGACGGTTCGGGTCATGATGCCTCCTCGGCATGCTGCAGGACGTGCTCATCCAGGGCGACGAACACGGCGGGGTCCGGGCCGAACTTGCGCGCGAACGGCAGCCCGGCGGCCGTCAGCATCGGGACGTCGTCCAGGGTGAAGACGTCCGGTCGGCCGGAGGTGGTGTCCGACCAGCGGATGGTGTGCAGGCTCGCCCGCTCCAGGTGCAGGGTCGGGTCGTTGCCGATGATCGTCGCCGTGGCGGACTCGACCGGGATCATCGTGCGCTCGAAGTACCGGACCAGCGCGGGGTCGTTCGTGGTGCGGTCGACGACGGCCTGCATCGCGCGGCGGTCGATGGCGAACCAGCAGCTGTCGAACCAGCACGGCGCGTCCGCGGTGAACGGGCTGCGCAGCGCCAGGAACCCGATGCGTGCCGGCGCGCCGACCGCGGGTGCCGGGGCGTACAGGCGGACCGGCAGCCGGTGCTCGCGGAGCCGGTGGATCGCGACACCGCGCACCCAGCGGAACACCTTCGCGAGCGGCTCCGGCAGGCGGCGTTCGAACCCGATGTCGGGGAGCGCGCGGTACTGGAACCGGTAGCGCTGTTCGGCCTCGGCACGGATCGCGGGGTCCGGGACCTCGGCGATCGGCCAGGCTTCGATGACGGCGTTGTCCCCGGCGGCGCTCGCGGCGGTGAGGCGGGCGTGCAGGACCGCGAACGGGGCCGTCGGGTAGTCCTGCTCGGAGAGGAGCATCACCCAGTCGACGTCGAGGTTCGTCAGGACCCAGTCGAACAGCCGCCAGCGGGCGCGTTCGAGGGTGATGTCGCCCCAGCCGATCGTCTCCGGGCTGAGGAGGACGTGGACGCCGAGCGCTTCGAGCGGTGCACGGTCCAACGGGTGGTGGGTCTCGTCGTGCTGGACGACGACCTCCGCGCGCGGGTCGCCGCGGCGCAGCGTCCGGACGAGGCGGAGCAGCTGCTCGCCGTCACCGTAGGAGGTGAGCACGTAGGCCAGGCGGGGTGGCGCGTGCGAGATCCGGGGGTCGGGCTCGGGGTGGGGCTCGGACATCGCCTGCTCCTCGCGGGACGGTGTTGCCGCTGCCCGCGGGGAAGTGCGCCGCGGTGAGCACAGTGTGATCCCGGGAGGTGCCGGTGGTCGATGACGGATCCCCGATCGTGCGGGAAACCGCAGGGCCCGGCGTCAGCGGTTCGTCTGCGACTCGAGCCACTCGGGGTAGCGTCCGCCGACGATCTCGACGGAGTCGGAGAGCGCCGTCAGCCGGTCGACGTCCGCCGCGGACAGGGCGACCTCGGCCGCGCCGACGTTCTCCGCCAGCCGGTGCGCCTTCGTCGTGCCCGGGATCGGCACGATCCACGGTGCCCGTGCCAGGAGCCAGGCGAGTGCGATCTGGCCCGGCGAGGCATCGTGTTCTCCGGCGATCGCGCGGACGCCGTCGACGAGTTCCACGTTGGTCCGGAGCGCCTCCGGTCCGAACCGCGGGATGCTCGCCCGGAGGTCGTTCGCCCCGAAGGTCGCCGACGGGTCGATCGTCCCGGTCAGGAACCCCTTGCCGAGCGGGCTGAACGGCACGAACCCGATGCCGAGCTCGGCGCACGCTGCGAGCACCCCGTCCTCCGGCCGACGCCACCACAGCGAGTACTCGCTCTGGACCGCGGTCACCGGCTGGACGGCGTGTGCGCGGCGGATCGTGCCCTCGGCGGCTTCCGAGAGCCCGTAGTGCCGGACCTTCCCGACCGCGATGAGTTCCCGGACGGCGCCCGCGAACTCCTCGATCGGGTACTCGGGGTTGATCCGGTGCTGGTGGTAGAGGTCGATGTGGTCGGTGCCGAGCCGACGCAGGGAGCCCTCGACAGCGGACGCGACCTCGTCGGGCCTGAGCATCCGGCCGAGGAGGGTCCGGCTGTCGGGGTCGATCGCCTCGGCGAACTTCGTCGCGATGACGACGTCGTCGCGGACGGGCGCGAGCGCGGCGCCGACGAGTTCCTCGTTCGCGTGCGGGCCGTAGATCTCGGCGGTGTCGAAGAGCGTGACGCCCTGGTCGACCGCGCTCCGCAGCAGGTCCGTCATCGCGACGCGGTCCGGGTCGCCGCCGTACCCGCCGGTCATCGTCATGCAGCCGAGGCCGAGCGCGGAGACGTCGAGCCCCTGGCCGAGGGTCCGATGCGCGATCACGGGCGGTGGTAGTCGTCGTCGGCGACGTGCTCGAGCCAGGTGGTCGTGGTCGCCGGGTCGTCGGAGAGGTCGAGCATGGCGAGGTGCTCCATGTACCGGTCGGGGGTCGCACCGTGCCAGTGCTCCTCGCCCGCCGGGGTGTACACGGTCTCTCCGGGCTGTACCTCGATCACGCTGCCGTCGCGAGTCCCCATCAGGGCGACGCCCTCGGTGACGTGCAGGGTCTGCCCCTTCGCGTGCGAGTGCCACGCGGTGTGTGCCCCGGGCATGAAGCGGACCTTCGCCACCGTCATCGTCTGCCCGGGTTCCTTCGGCGCGGCGATCGGGTCGAGGTACACGTCCCCGGTGAACTGCTCAGGCGGGTTCTTCGTGGTGGGCTGCTTCGGTTCGATCCGCATGGTGCTGCTCCTGTTCTCGTTCTCGTTCTCGTTCCTTCGTCGCCACCCAGCTGGCGAGCAGCCGGAGGGACTCCTCGGTCGGCGAGCCGGGCTCGGCCGAGTACACGAGGAAGTTCAGTCCGGGTTCGCCCATCGGCTCCATCGCCTCGTAGACGAGGTCGAGGTCGCCGACGACCGGGTGGTGGAAGTGCTTGTCGCCGTGCGCGTGGTGGCGGACGTCGTGCGCGCCCCAGCGGACACGGAACTCGTCGCTCCGCGTGGAGAGCTCGCCGATGAGGTCCTGCAGCGCTCGGTCGTGCGGGTTCCGGCCGGCCTCGGTCCGGAGGATCGCGACGTTGATGTCGGCCGCCGTCGCCCAGTTCGGGTAGAAGCGCTCGGACAGGTCGCGGTGCAGGAACGCGAACCGGGCGAGGTTCACCGGGCGGTGTTCCTGCTCGTACATCTCCCAGTAGAGGCCCCGGAACAGCTGGTTCTCGGCGAGGACGTCCATCCGGCCGTTGCGGACGAACGCCGGGCCGGCGGTGAAGCCGTCGAGTGCCCAGCGGACGCTCGTGCGGACGTCCTTGGGGACCTGGCGCCGGCGCCGACGGACCGGGGAGGCGTTCGCCTCGCGGGAGAGGTCGAAGAGGTGCTCGCGCTCGGCGTCGTCGAGGAGCAGCGCGTCCGCGAGCGCCACGAGCACGGTGTCGGAGACCCCGACCAGGTCGCCGCGTTCGAGCTTGGCGTAGTACTCGACGCTCATGCCGGCGAGCATCGCGACCTCGGTGCGACGCAGTCCGGGCACGCGCCGTCCCGGTCCTCCGGGCAGCGAGACCTGCTCGGGCGTGATCCGGGCTCGGCGTGACGTCAGGAACTCCTTGACGTCGTCCTTGTGCGACATGCCCACCACGCTACGAACCGGCAACTGGACGAGGAATGCCCTGCTGGTACACCCTCGGCGGTCGGGATCGTGCTGGCCCGGTCCGTCGCGGTCGTCGTGACGGCGTCGCGGACGAGGCCGTAGCGTCGGCCCCATGGAACTCCTCTTCGTCCACGGCGCCCTGGTCCGCGACGGTGCCTGGTGGTGGCAGCCGACCGCCGACCTGCTCCTCGCCCGCACGGGTGTCCGCAGCCGTGCGGTGGCGCTGCCGTCCTGCGGCGAGACCGCGTCCGGCGTCCCCGAGGGCGGTCTGGTCGAGGACGCCGCCGCACTCCGGCGCACACTCGACGAGGTGGACGGGGCCGACGGGGCCGTCGTCGTCGGACACTCCTACGGCGGCACCGTCGTCGCCGAGGCCGGCCACCACCCCGCGGTCCGGCACCTGCTGTACGTGTCGTCGTACCTGCCCGACGTCGGCCAGGCGCAGGCTGCGATCATGAGCGGCGAGCCCGACCCGGTGTCGATCGCCGAGGTCGGCGACGGGACCCTGGCGGTCGCGGGGTACGACCGGTCGTCCTTCGGGGCACGGTTCCTGCAGGACGCCGACGACGCGACCCAGCGCGCGGCGTGGGAGCGGGTCACGGCGCAGACCGCGGCCGCCTTCGTCACGCCGACCACGGCCGCCGGCTGGGAGGGCGTCGACTCGACCTACCTCGTGTGCGCTGAGGACCGGAGCACGTCGACCGCACTGCAACGGGAGCATGCGTCGCGAGCGACCCGCGCCGTCGAGGTCCCGACCGGCCACCACCCGTTCATCACCCGACCCGACCTGGTCGTGGACCGGATCGAGGCGCTGCTCGCAGGGTGAGCCGCGAGCGCACGACCGTGTGGTTGGATCGTCCGGCACGAGCAACGACGCCGCAGATCCCGAGGGAACCCATGCCGACCGACACCACCCCGCCCGGACGAGTCCTGCTGGAGGGCCAGCGCTGCCGGGTCCGGATCTGGAATCGGGCGGACCGCTCGGTGACGACCGTGCACGAGAGCACGGAGCGCCTCTACGAAGCCCCGAACTGGACGTCCGACGGGCGACTCGTCCTGAACGCGGACGGCGTCCTCTGGACGATGCCGGCCGACGGCGCGAGCGCACCGGAGCGCGTCGCGATCGAGGGCGTCCCGCCGCTCAACAACGACCACGTCCTCGACCCGGACGGCGTCACGGTCCACGTCAGCGCCGAGGACTTCCACATCTGGAGCGCCCCGCTCGCCGGCGGTCCGGCGACCCGGGTCACGCCGGACGACGGCGCGATGCACTTCCTGCACGGCGTCAGCCCGGACGGCACCGAACTCGCGTACGTCCGGCTCGACCCGGACGGCGACGACGTGTGGTCCTCCGGCACGATCCACGTGCTCGCCGTCGACGGCACCGCTGACCGCGCCGTCACCACTGCCCCCGGTCCCGCCGACGGCCCGGAGTGGACGCCCGACGGTGCCTGGATCCTGTTCAACACGGCGCAGTTCGAGGAAGCGCCCGGCCATGCGCAGATCGCCCGTGTCCGTCCCGACGGCACGGAGCTCGAGCAGCTCACCGTCGACGAGCACGTGAACTGGTTCCCGCACCCGACGCCGACGGGTGACGCCGCGGTGTTCCTGTCGTTCCCGCCCGGCACCCAAGGGCACCCGGCGGACGAGCGGGTCCGGCTCCGCCAGGTGACCGGGCCGGGCACCGTCAGCGACTGGGGACCGGCGGTGTGGCAGGCCGCCGAGACGATCGTCGAGCTCGACGGCGGTCAGGGCACCCTCAACGTCAACGGCTGGGCGCCCGACGGGTCGGCCTTCGCCTTCGTCGACTACCCGATCGGCGCCCCCGCGCGGTGATCCGGACCGCCAGTCCGGACCGCCAGTCCGGACCGTCAGTCCGGACCGTCAGTCCGGACGGCCAGACCGGACGGCCAGACCGGACCGCCGGTCCGGAAGGTCGACCCGGACGGTCGGCCCGGCGCATCGCCGGGTCAGGAGCGCTCGCCGGCCTCCGGCCAGACGGCACGCTGGACCGCCGACATGCCGCGGTCCAGCGCCCGCAGGTCATCGAGGTCGAGCCGCCGCAGGACGCGCAACCCGTACTCGGGCCGCCGCGCCATCAGCTGCCCGACCGCATCGCGTCCGCGGGCCGTGGCACGGAGCCGCCGGACCCGCTGGTCCCCCTCGGCCGCCGTCCGCGCGACGACGTCCTGCTCGACCAGGCGGTCCACGACGCCGGACATCGAGGCGAGTGAGACGCCGAACGACGACGCGAGCGTCGTGAGGGTCATGCCGTCCTCGGCTGTCACGAGCACGGTGAGGACCTTGAGCTGCTGCAGCGTCAGCCGGAGCGAGAGCAGCGGCTCGACGATGTCGGCGAGCCCCTCGCTCTCGAAGCGTGTCGTCATCGCGCCGATGCGCTGCTCGAGACGCGTGCGCTCGTCGTCCTGGTCGGTCACGGCTCCAGCGTAGGGCAGGCTCTCCCCGAGCGGCTCCAGCGCCCACCAAGGCGAACTGCTTAGCCTGATGCTAACCAGTTCGAGAGGATGTCCATGACCGACAGGATCGCCAACGACAGCACCGCCGTCCAGACCGAGGCCGATCGCGTGTCCGCCGACCTCGCACGCCGCGGGGTCGACGTCGACGCGGTCCGGGCGAGGTACCGGCAGGAACGGGACCGACGCGTCCGACCGGACGGCGCGACCCAGTACCGCCGCGCGACCGGCTCGTTCGGCTACTACGCCACGGACCCCTACACGCCCCGGGCGGACCGGGAGCCGGTGACCACGGACGTCGAGGTGCTGGTCATCGGCGGCGGCTTCGGCGGACTCGTCACCGCGGCCCGGCTCCGTGGCCACGGCGTCGAGGACATCCGGATCATGGACGAGGCCGGCGACTTCGGCGGCACCTGGTACTGGAACCGGTACCCCGGGATCCACTGCGACATCGAGTCGTACGTCTACATGCCGCTCCTCGAGGAGGTCGGCACCGTCCCGAGGTGGCGGTACGCCCCGGGCGAGGAGATCCGCCAGCACGCCATGGCCATCGGGCGGACCTTCGACCTGTACCGCGACACCCTGTTCCAGACCCGGGCGACCGGACTGCGCTGGGACGAGGACGACGACGTCTGGACGGTCGAGACCGACCGCGGCGACCGCTTCCGGGCACGGTTCGTCGTCACGTCCTCCGGGACCCTGACGGAGCCGAAACTGCCGGGCATCCCGGGCATCGAGACGTTCCGCGGCCACACCTTCCACACCAGCCGATGGGACTACGGCTACACCGGCGGCACGGCCGAGGGCGGGATGACCGGACTCGCCGACAAGCGGGTCGCGGTCGTCGGCACCGGCGCCACCGGGATCCAGGTCGTCCCGTTCGTCGCCCGCGACGCGGAGCACCTGTTCGTGTTCCAGCGCACCCCCTCGACCATCGGCGTGCGCGACAACCGTCCGACGGACCCCGCGTGGGCCGCGTCGCTCCGTCCTGGCTGGCAGCGCGAACGCCAGGAGAACTTCATCCGCACGGTCTCCGGCGCGCCGGTCGACGAGGACCTCACCCGGGACGGATGGACGGCGACGGCGCGGATCCAGCGCACGATGATCACCGGCACCGTGGACGAGCGCGTCGACCCGGCCGACCGGGAGCGTCTCGACGAGCTGCTCGACCTGCAGCACATGACGGACGTCCGCGCACGTGTCGACGAGGTCGTCGAGGACCCGGCCACCGCCGAGGCGCTGCAGCCCTGGTACCGCTACATGTGCAAGCGACCGGCGTTCAGCGACCGCTACCTGCAGGCGTTCAACGAGCCGAACGTCACACTCGTCGACACTGCGGACACGGGCGGCATCACCCGGATGACCGAGACCGGCGTCGTCGTGGGCGACACCGAGTACCCGGTCGACTGCGTCGTCTTCGCCACCGGCTTCGAGGTCGGCGTCTCCGGGGTGCTCTCCGGCAGCCTGCCGGTGCACGGTCGCGGCGGCACCGCGCTGCTCGCGTCGTGGGCACGGGGCCCTCGGACGCTCCACGGCTTCACCACGCACGGGTTCCCGAACCTCTTCCAGCTCGGGCCGCTGCAGAACGCGAACTCGGTCAACTTCGTCCACGTCCTGCAGGACCAGGCCGACCACATCGCCGAACTGATCCGGTCCGCGCGGGCCACCGGTGCGCGGTACGTCGAGCCCACCCGCGACGCGGAGGACGCGTGGGCCGCCACGATCCGCGCCACCGCGATCGACAACGACGCGTTCCGCGCGGGCTGCACGCCGGGCTACTACAACCGCGAGGGGACCGCGACGACCGGGAACACGTCCTTCGGCCCGGGCCCGGTGGTCTTCCGCGACGTCCTGGCGGACTGGCGCGCACACCGGATGGACGAGGTGATGGTCACCACCTGAGCACGGTCACCCCGTGACGGACGGGAGGCCCGGTGCCGGCTGGCACCGAGCCTCCCGTCCGGTGGTGGTCGCGACCCGGCTACCGGACCCGCCGTCGAGCCGCGCAGCGGATCACGCTAGCGTCGAGACCATGTCGTCTCGTCCGCCGGTGCGCGACCCGCGGCAGCGGCGTGTCCGGGTGCCGTGGGACGGCCTGCCCGTCTGGGTCCGCGACGCCGCGGGTGGCCTCCTGCTCTTCGTCCTGTCGCTCCTCCCCCTCGGTGTCGCCGGGGTCGAGCTCGGCGAGCTGCACCACGCCGTCGCCGAGTGGGTGCCCCCGGTCCTCATCGCCGGGCAGTCCCTGACCCTCGCCGCCCGCCGGGTCGCCCCCGGGACGGCGCTCGCCGTGGTGGGCGCCTCGTTCGCCGCGGCGCAGCTCGCCGGCGTCGGCACCGGGGTGGCCGGGCTCGGCCTGTTCGTCGCGATCTACTCGTTCGCCGCCCACGAGCAGCGGCACCGGCGGACGATCGCCGTCGCCGTCGCCGCCGGGTACGTGCTGCTCGCGTTCGCCCTGCACGCCGAGGGCTCACCCGAGCGCCTCGTCGACTGGGCGACCTTCTTCCTGGTGCTCACGACCCCGTGGTTCGTCGGTCTCCTCGTCCGGCGCCGGGTCGCCGAGCAGGCAGCGCGCGAGATGCAGGCGGCGGAGGACGCCGTCCGCGAGTCCCGCAACCTGCTGGCACGGGACCTGCACGACATCGTCACCCACCACGTCACCGCCATGGTCGTGCAGGCCGACTCCGCCGCCTACCTCGACGCGTCCGAGGATGCCGAACGCGCCCGGACCCTCGAGACCATCGGGACCACCGGCCGCCGCGCCCTCCAGGAGCTCCGGTCGCTCCTCGGCGCCCTCGAGCAGACCATCGCCGCGCCCGGCGGCGGGCCGGCACCCCGGGAGGCCGTCGCCCACACCGTCGCGGACCTCGTCGCCGAGGCCCGGCAGCGCGGGTACCCCGTCGTCCTCACCGAGCCGGCAACACGGCCCGTCCTCTCCGACGAGGTCGCCCTCACCCTGTACCGCATCGCCCAGGAAGCCCTGACGAACGCCATGAAGCACTCCCCCGGAGCCCCCGTCGAGATGACCCTGACCGATCACGACGGACGCGTCGAGCTGCGTGTCGTGAACGACGTGACCGGCGACCCTCCTGGTGTTCCCGGCCGTGGCCGCCGGGGCATGGCGGACCGCGCCGCGCTCCTCGGCGGACGGCTCGACACGGGCGCCGTCGGCGGCCGCTTCGAGGTCGTCGCCTCGTTCGCCCCGGACGCCCACGCCACACCGGGCCGCCGCCGGTGAACGCGGCTGACGGAGCGACCCCGACACCACCCGACGCGGGCAGCCGCCTGCGCATCGCGCTCGTCGACGACCAGACCCTGGTGCGCGACGGGTTCGCCCGGGTGGTCCGCGCACAGACGGACATGGAGCTCGTCGGGCTCGGCGCGAACGGCCGCGACGCCGTCGACCTCGCCCGCGACGCGACGCCCGACGTGATGGTCGTGGACATCCGGATGCCGGTGCTCGACGGCATCGCGGCCACCCGGGAGATCCTCGCCGCGCCGCGTCACGACGGAGCGGTGCCACCGCGGATCCTCGTCGTCACGACGTTCAACCTGGACGAGTACGTCTTCGACGCCCTCCGTGCCGGAGCGAGCGGGTTCCTGCTCAAGGACGCCTCGCCCCCGCAGTTGCTCGACGCCGTCCGGACGATCGCGCGCGGCGAGGCACTCGTCGACCCCGCCGTGACGCGCACGCTCATCGGCAGCTTCGCGGGCCGGATCCGGCCCCCGGTCACCGTCGCCGACGAGTCCGGGCAGCTGACACCACGCGAGCTCGAGGTGCTGCGGCTCCTCGCCCGGGGCATGTCGAACGTCGAGATCGCCGAAGCCATGTTCGTCACCCGTGAGACCGCGAAGACCTACGTGTCACGGATCCTGCTGAAGCTCGGGGTCCGCGACCGCGTCCAGGCCGTCGTCTACGCGTACCGCACGGGCATCGCCGACGACTGACGGGCCGCCCGACGGGACTGTCCACCTTTGGGGGACCCGGCGGATCGCGCCGTTTCCTACGGTCGTCACGGCAGCAGATGCTGCTCCACGACGAAGGAGACCGACCATGGCAACGACCACCGCCGGGAAGCCGAGCGTGATGCGCCGGATCCTGACCTTCCCCCTCACCTGGATGATCATCGGCACGGTGTTCGTGTTCCTCACGAACGCGATCCTGGTCGGCGTCGGCTCGGAGATGGACGCCACCGGCGTCATCGTCACCGCGCTGATCGGCGCCGCAGCCGGGCTCGTGTTCTACCAGCTCACGATGTGGCTCGTCGCCCGCCGCCGGACCCCCGAGCTGACGGTGCGCGGCATCGGTCGCGAGACCTTCCTCGGCCTCGCGATCGGCGTCCTCTTCATCGCCGTGTCGTACCTGATCGTGGTCGCCACCGGCGCCTACACCGTGACCTGGGCGCCCCACGACGTCACCACGACCGTCGCGCTCGCCCTCGCCGTGAACGCCGGCGCCGCCATCGTCGAGGAGCTCACCTTCCGCGGCCTGCTCTTCCAGGGCGTGGAGCAGCTCTGCGGACCCCGCGTCGGCCGGTGGATCGCCCTCGCCGTCACCGCGGCCTTCTTCGGCGGCGCGCACCTCCTCAACCCCGGCGCCACGCTGTGGTCGTCCCTCGCCATCGCGATCGAAGCCGGTGTCCTCCTCGGTGCCGCCTTCATGTGGCGCCGCAACCTGTGGTTCGTCATCGGCATCCACTTCGCCTGGAACGTCGTCGAGGGCCTGCTCGGCATCCCCGTCTCCGGACACCGCGACCCGGGCCTGTTCGTCACCACCGTGCACGGCGACGGCCTGCTCTCGGGCGGCGCGTTCGGCCTCGAGGCGTCCTTCGTGCCGGTGCTGGTCAGCCTCGCCGTCGCGATCCCGATGCTCGTCGCGGCCCGCCGTCGGCGAGTCGCGCCGACCCGGTCCGCCGCGGCGCGCGTCCGTCTGGAAGCCGTCGGCCGCTGATCGGTCGTCATCCGACGGACGGGAGGCACGGTGCCGGCCGGCACCGGGCCTCCCGTCCGCGCGTCAGCGCTCCGGAGCCGCGGCAGCGATCACCACGCGACCTGCGTCCGGAAGAAGCGTTCCCAGAACGCCGTCCGCTCCGGGGTGGCGACCGGACGCATCGCGAAGTCGGTCCCGAGGTCCATCACCGTCGGCGGAGTGGCCGCGTACTCGGGCCATGCCGGCAGGCCGGGACCGTTCGGGTCGCCCGTGGCGATGTAGTTCACCCAGTACGCGGACATCGTGGCCGCGACCGCTCGGTCGTCGTCGTCCCAGTCCAGGTCGACGACGTCGAGGTTGTCGAACACGAAGTCGATCTCCGAACCGTGGCCGGCGCGACGGGGGCCACCGGACGGCGACGGCGGACGGTGCGTCCAGAAGTACGTCCGCACCGGGCGCTCGCACTCCGCGGTCCACGTCGTGCCCCACAGGGAGGTCGACACCGTCGCGTTGTCGTGGATCGCGTCGTTGCTCGCCAGGGCCGCCTCGTCGTCGTCCGTGGCGGGGTAGAGCGCGAGGAACTCGTCGGCGAGCGGACCGAACTTCTCGTGCGCGCCCCTGGTGAAGGACTCGAGGGTGACGTGGGTCGGCGGTCGACCCGGTCGCCACGGCTGCTCCCCCTTCGCACGGGTCGCGGCGAACGCGTCCTCGGGGATCGCGCCGCTCTCGTCGAGGTCGTTCCCGGCGATGTAGTCGACCCGGTTCTGGGCGCCGAGCGCGTACGTCTCGGCGTAGCCGTGCGGCAGGACCCAGCCGTCGACGACGGGACGGAAGAGCGGTGGGCGGGCGTCGCTCCCGGTCTCGACGTCCATGTCGCCGAGACGGTCCCGGTCGACGAGGTCGTCGAACGGCAGCGCGCGCATCGCGTCGAGGTCCGTCGCACCGCGCGCCGCGACGAACGCCGCGCCCTGCGCCTCGGCGGCGTCGCGGCCCCGGTACGACGTCGAGAGGTACCGCAGCTCGGTGTCGCCCGCGTGCCGGGCGTGGCTCTGCGCGATCACCCGGTGGAACAGGCCGGTCGCCAGCGGTGACATCGCGAGGAAGTTGCACGTGCCGGCCCCGGCGGACTGCCCGGCGATGGTGACGCGGCCGGGGTCGCCGCCGAACGCGGCGACGTTGTCCCGGACCCACTCGAGGGCGCGGACGCAGTCGAGCAGACCGTAGTTGCCGGAGGCGTCGTGCCCGGACTCCGCGCTCAGCTCCGGTGTCGCGAGGAAGCCGAGCGCCCCGAGCCGGTAGTTGAACGTCACGACGACCACGCCCCGACGCGCGAGGTTCTCGCCGTCGAACCGGGGGTCGGCGGCGCTGCCCTCCTGGAACCCGCCGCCGTAGATCCACACCAGGACCGGCTTCGGCTCGTCGCTGCCCGACACCGGCGTCCACAGGTTCAGCGTGAGGCAGTCCTCGTCCATCCCCAGCCCGAGCGCACGGGTCGCGGCGGTCTCCGGCTGGGGGCTGATCGCACCGAACCGGGTGGCCTGCCGGACGCCGTCCCACGGTGCCGGCGGCTGCGGGGCGCGCCACCGGAGATCGCCGACCGGCGGAGCGGCGTACGGGATCCCCCGGAAGACGCGCACGTCGTCGCGACGGCCCGTGGTCCCCTCGATGAGTCCGGCGTCGGTCGGGACGGTCGTCGTCGTGTGCTGGTCGATGCTCATGCCGTGGCCACGCTGTCGATCTGGCGCACGATGGCGCGACGGAGGACGACCACGAGCACGCCGCTGATCACGAGCGCGACCGTCATGCCCTGCCACATCGCGCTGTACCCGAAGGTCGTCGCGATCGACCCGCCGACGATCGGTCCCACGATGTTGCCGAGGTCGCTGCCGAGGAAGTTCGTGGTGCTGCCCGCGCCGCGTCGTTCCCTGGGGACCATCTTCATCGCCATCGACTGCAGCACCGGCTGGCACCCGCCGTAGCCGAACCCGAACAGGACCGCCGCGACGAGGAACGCCAGCAGGGAGTGCGAGACGCTGATGAGGAAGAACGAGCCGATGAAGAGCACCATCATCGGGACGAGCACGAGGTACCCGAAGCGGTCCGCCAGGCGACCGGCGAGCGGCCGGGAGACGAAGAGCACGCCGGCGTAGATCGTGAAGAAGAAGGAGATGTTGCTGCCGATGCCCTGCTGGCCCGCGAAGATCGCCAGGAACGGGTTCACCAGGCTGTAGCAGGCGAACACGAAGAAGGTGATGATCGCGGCGAGCAGGACCTCCTTCGCGAAGAAGTTCTTCGGCGAGAGCTTGAACCCCTTCGGACGCTTGTACTTGAGCTTGATCTGGGTGCACATGACGACGCCGAGGCCGACGAACCCGGCGGCGATGAAGAACGCCGTGTCGTAGGAACCCGCCGCAGCGACCTTGAGCGAGATGACCGGCCCGACCATCTGCGCGATGCCGGCGCCGAGCGTGAAGAACCCGAGCCCGGTGCCGATCCGCTCCCGCGGCAACGCGTCGGCCGCCATCGCGATGAACGCCGTCGTGCTGAACGCCTGGCCGGCGCCCTGCAGCAGGCGGAAGGTGATCAGCTCCGGGACGTTGCCCGAGATGCCGAACCCGAGGAACGCGATGCCGATCGCGATGATCGCGCCGAGGACGATGAACTTCCGGTTGAAGGCGTCGAGAGCCGGTGCCGAGGCGAGCTTGAACACGATCGCCGACCAGGCGAAGGCGCTGGAGACGATGCCGACGACCGCGGCGGTCGCGCCGAGCGAGTCGGTGTACTTGCCGATGAGCACGTTCGACATCTGCAGCCCGATGGACACGAGCACGTTCGTGGCGAAGATCGCGATGAACGCACGGTTCCAGATCTTCGAGGGTTCCTGCGCCACGGAAGCGTCCGCCTCGGCCGTCGCTGCCGGGACGGGCGGCCGCCCGTGTTCGTCGTCGATGATGTCCTTCGCCATTGGAGGGAGCCTTTCGCCTGGTCGTCGTAACTCACACGAAATCGTGTGAGATCGAAGATAGGCAGGAAGACCCGAGCCGTCAAGCCGGGCTCAGGCGACGGGCGTCGGGACGTCCAGCCCGTTCAGCTTGTGCTGCCGAGCACACGTCTCGATCGCCTCGGAGCTCGCGCCGGCCTCGAGGAGGTCGAGGAGCCGCTCGTGCTCGGCGATCGAGGCGCGGTGCCGCCCGGGGACGGTGTGACTGACACTCCGGCGGATCACGTCGAAGCGCTGCAGCTCGCTCGTCAGGAGCGACGCGATGTGGGCGTCGCCGCTCCGCTCGTGGAAGAGCGCGTGGAACCGACGGTTGAGCTGGCCGAACCGGTCGAGGTCGATGACGTCGAGCGCCTCCCCCATCTCCCGGTCGAGCGCCCGAGCCGCCGCGATGTCAGCAGCGGTCAGGTTCGGCTGCGCCAGCGCGGTCGCGAACCCCTCGAGCCGGGCGATCAGTTCGAGGGTGTTCCGGTGGTCCTCCACGTCGAAGAGCGCGACCCGCGCGCCGACGTTCCGGACGACCTCGATCCACCCCTCGGCCTCGAGCCGACGGATCGCCTCACGCAGCGGGATGTTGCTCAGGCCGCTCTCGCGGACGAGCTGGTCGACGACGATCCGGTACCCGGGCACGTAGGTCCGGTCGATGATGCGACGCTTGATGAGGGCGTAGGCGAGATCCGCCTTGCTCTCGCTGTCCGGCTCGCGACTGCTCACGCGAGCACGATAGCGCAGACCCCGTCGGACACGGTGCGCAGTCGACTTGACGAGCACGACCGACGGCTTTAAGTTCATGCATTGGATCGTGCACGATCCTGACCGACGTGCACGATCCTCGACAGGGAGGTCGAGATGCAGCAGCCGGGTACCGCGCCACCACAGCGTGTGTGGACCGCGGGGTTCGCGTGCCTGTTCGCGTCGTACGCCCTCATCTCGCTCGGGCTGACGATGAGCAACGTGCTCATCGGGAAGTACACCGACTCGCTCGGTGCCACGCCGAGCGTCATCGGCATCGTGAGCAGCGCGTTCGCGGTCACCGCGATCGTGTTCAAGTGTGTGTCCGCCCCGGCGATCGACAGCTTCGACCGCAAGTACGTGCTGATGGGCGCCGCGGGCGCGATCGCCATCGCGATGTTCGGCTACGGACTGTCCGACTCCGTACCGCCGCTCATCGTCTTCCGGCTCGTCCAGGGTGCCGGTCAGGCCTTCACCGCCACGTGCTGCATCGCCTTCGCGGCCGACCTGCTCCCCCGCGAACGGCTCGGCATCGGCATCGGGGTGTTCTCGCTCGCCCCGGCGCTCGCCCAGGTGATCGGCCCGAACATCTCCCTCGGCGTCTCAGCGGCCTTCGGCTACCGGACGCTCTTCCTCGTCGCCGGGGGCGTGCTGCTCGTGGCCGCCGCGCTCGTCACCCGTGTCCGCGCGCCCTCCGTGCCGCGTCGACCGTTCCGGATCACGCCCCGGAACGTCTTCGCGCCCGAGGTCGCCATCCCGGCGCTGTTGTTCTTCCTGCTCGTGGGGTCCTACAGCCTCGTCAACCCGTTCCTCGCGCTCTTCGCCGAACGGCAGGGGGCGGGTGCGCACATCGCGCTGTTCTTCACCGTCGACGCGCTGACCCTCTTCGTCTCACGCCCGCTCGCCGGCCGACTCGCCGACCGATTCGGCTACGGGGTGCTCGCGGTGTTCTTCGGCCTGTTCGCCGCGTCGCTCCTGGTGATCAGCACCGCGCACACACTCCCCGTGTTCCTCCTCGCCGCCGTCCTGCTCGGCTTCGGGTACGGGTCGTGCCAGCCCCTCATCGAGGGCATGGCGATGAAGATGGTGCCGGCTGACCGCCGCGGGGCCGCGAGCTGCACCACGTTCCTCGGCAGCGACGCCGGCGACTTCGCCGGCCCGATCGCCGGCGGTGCGATCGCGCAGTCCGCCGGGTACCCGGCGATGTGGCAGACGATGACCCTCCCCCTCGTCGCGGGCGCGGTGCTCGCCGTCGTGCTGCGTCGCCCGGTGGCGCGACGGCTCGCGCGGGCGGCACGGTCCGAGGCGGACGTGGTCGCGCAGCCGGCGGAGCGGGAGTCGACCGTCTGACCCTCCGTCAGCTGACCACCACCCGCACACGATCGAGGTCCTGGACGAGCTCGTGCGCGGTGCCGGACGCCGTGGTCGGCTGCGCGGTCACCCGCGCCGTGACGAAGTACGTCCCGGGCTCGTCGAAGACGACGTGCCGCGTCGCGGTGACGCGCCGGGCCGGGGTCACCGGCTCCGCGACGTAGCCCTCGTGCTGGCCGTCGTGCCACTCGAGCGCGACGACCTCGCCGCCTGCGGTCGGAACGGTCGCCGATGCGGTGATCGCGACCGCTTCGCCGACCCGCGCGGCGAAGCGACGGGAACCGTCGGACGACAGGTCCACGACCGGCTGGACACCGGCTCGCTCGGACGCCGTCGGCGGGACGACGACCTGCCCGTCGACGACGTCGTACCGCGTGGAGGCGGCAGGAGCGACGCCGTCCTCGACCCAGCGCGCGAGGGCTCGGAGGGCCTGCTGCAGGACACCGAGGTAGCTCACGGTGCGCGTCGGGAACTCCTGGTGCTCGTCGTCGCCGTGCAGGGCGTTGTCGACGTACCAGAGCCGGAACGTGTCGTCGGCGGCGTCGCCGAGGTGCTCGACGACCCGCGAGCGGTACCAGTCCGCCTGCCACGCGAACGCCTCGCGGTCGAGCAGGCACGCGACGACGATCGTCTTGTCGCTGATCCGGCCGGTCTGCACGGTCCCGGACGCACTGGCCGCGAACAGGGGTCCGAGGAGGAAGGGCCGCTGCGGCGAGCCGGGCCGGCCGTCGGCGTCGCGGAACTGGTCCCACACGGCGTACGAGGCGTCGGGGACCTGGTGCCGGTGGTAGGTCTGCGCGGCGAGGAAGTTCGCGTTGTCGACCCGGACCCGGTCGCCGACGGCGATGCGGCCGACCGTCTCGGGGTCGTTGTCGAGGTCGATGACCGCCGCGTCGCCGGTCGTGCCGCTGAGCCGGATCCGCGCGCCGGCCGCTGCACCCGTGAGGACCTGCAGTTCCGCTCCGGCGACGTCGTGGTCGAGGGTGTGACCCAGCGTGAACGCCGCCACGTCCGTCGCGCGGACCTCGTCGTAGACCGGTTCGACCCCACCGACACCGGTGAACGCCGACCGGTCCGGGACGAGGCCCGCGGCCACGGCGTCCGCGGTGGACAGCAGGGCCGCGACCGACGTCTCCACGAGGGTGCGCTCCGCGTGGATCGGGTCGTCGGGGTCGGCGCCGAGGTAGCCGTCGACGTTCCAGAAGTCGTGGTCGAAGTACGCCGGGTCGGCCATCACGATGCCCGGGTAGAGCGCGCTGAACGCGTGCGTCCCCAGGGTCCCCCACGCGAACCAGGCGCGCGGCGGGAAGCCCATCCGTGTCACCTCGGCGAGCGCCGCGGCCTGCGCCTCGGTCAGCACGTCGGCGAGCAGCTCGGCCGGTGCGCGGTCGCTGCCGGCGTCGTACGCGTCGACGATCGCCGGGAAGGCGTCGTGCAGGATCCGCTGCGCGTGCATCCGCACCGTGAAGACGTTCGGGATCGCCATCGGACTCCCGACGACGTAGGGCACGTAGCCGTCCCAGACCCCCGTCGTGTTCTCCGCGGCGCCGATCGTCCGGTACGCGCCGCCGCTGCCGCCGTACGCGTAGCCGAACGGACGGTGCGGTCCGTAGACCTCCTCGGCGACGACGCGCGAGTACCGGGCGGCCGCGGCGTTGGCCTCGTAGGCGCCGATCCGCGGGTCGACCCCGGACATCGGGTCCCCGGCCGCCTCGCCACCGCCGTTGGTCTCGACGAAGTACGCGCCGCTCGCGGCAGCGAAGCCGATCTTGTCGGCCTGTCCGGACGCCTGCTGCGCGAGGTCCTCCGACAGGGGGCGCGGCGTGACGTGCTGGAAGAAGCGCCCCTGGTACTGCTCGGCGGGCGGGAAGTAGAACGAGAAGCGCGTGTCGGTGCCCGTGAAGCCGCCGTGGACGTAGCGGTGCCGGACCGGTTCGTCACGCCACTCGTCCACGTCCGTCCAGGGGCGCGCGGCGGTGTCCGCGAAGGGGATGTCGGTCGGGTCGGACACCTGCGTCGTGTCGGTCATGGTGCTCCTCCTCGCTCCACCGGGTGGGGCGACGTCGTGGGGTGGCGGGTCAGAGCCCGGCCGTCGGGGTGGTCATGGTCGCGATCATCTCGGTCCAGTTCCGGCCGGTGAGCCGGCGGATGCCGTCGAGGAGCATCTCGCCGATGTCGAGGTCGGGGTCGACCGCGTTCATCGTCGCCAGTCCCTCCCAGAGGGCGAAGACCTGGCGCCCGACCGCTGCCGGGTCGAGGGACGGGTGCGCGAGGCCGCTCCGCTGCTGCTGTTCGACGACCGCGGTCCACAGCTCGATGGCGGCCGCGGTCCGGTGCGCGATGTACTCGGCCGCCGGGTGGTCCTCGGACACGGCCTGCCCCTTGATCACCTGGTAGAGGCGTCGTCGGTGCAGCTCGGTCTGGGTCCGGGCGTTCGCCACCTCGCGGAGGCCGTCGAGATCGAGGTCCGTGGCGAGGGCGCTGGCGCCGGTCGTCGGGTCCCGGTGCGCCGCGAGCGAGTCCGAGAACTCGAGGGCGGCGATGACGAGGTGGTCCTTCGTCGGGAAGTGGTACAGCAGGGTCGCCTCGTTGGTGCCGGACCGCTCGGCGACCAGGGCCGTGGTGACCTTCTCGTGGCCGAGTTCGTCGACGATGTCGAGGACGGCACGCGCGATGGTCTCGCGGCGCTGCTGCGACCGGGCGTAGGGGCCGCGCTTGTTCCGGGTGCCTTCGGTGGTGGTCATCGCATCACCGTAGGGCCGTCACCGGTGTCGTCTCCCGATGCCGTGCCCTTCGCCGCCCGCTCGCGCTGCACCATCACCGAGGCGGTGATCGCCGGCAGGTCCCGTTCGAACCGCTGGTACCGCCAGGCGATGACCGCGGCCACGATCGACAGCGCGGCCGGCAGCCAGCTGTTCACGGCGATGATCCCGAGCGTCGCCGACGGCGTCTGCACCGCGCGGGTGCCGTCGTACCCGGCGATCGAGAGCACGATGCCGCCGATCCCCGCGGCGACGCCGACACCGAGGTTCTGCGCGAAGCTGGTGACGCCCCCGCCCACGCTCTCGAGACGTCGGTTCCCCTTCGACTCGTTGTACGTCGCGTTGTCGATCACGAGCACCGGGAGCAGGAAGGCGATCGGCGTGCTGCCCGCGGCGGTGAACAGCGCGGCGACGAGCAGCAGCGGGATGTTCGCCCCGGCGAAGGAGTACATCGCGAACCCGATGGCCCCGAGCACGGACGACACCATGATGATCGCGGAGATGGAGTACCGCTTGATGATCCGGGGGAAGAACAGCATCACGGGCAGGATGAGGATCGCCAGCGCACCGGCGATGCCGAGGAGTCCGACGTTGCCGACGACGTAGCGGTAGTAGTAGGCCAGGGCGCCGAAGTTGCCGAGCACGGCGATGACGAACTGGATCCCCGAGACGCTCCACAGGTACGGGTTGCTCTTCAGGACCGTCATGATGTCGCGGAGCGTCGCCCGCTGCGTCTCCGCCGGGTTCGGCTGGTGGGTCTCCCGCACGGTGCAGAACCGGATGAGGCCGATGAGCGCCAGCGGGACCGCGAACACCAGGATCATGTGCGACCACGCGGTCGTCGACTTGCCCGCCTGCCCCACGAGCACGGGGAAGACGATGCCCACGACGAGACTGATCACGCCGATGACGATGCCGGACGCCGAGGAGGCCTTCGTGTACGCGTCCCGGTTCGCGAAGGCCCGCGCGAGGTAGAGCGGCTGGTTCGCGAGGAAGAGCGGCGAGAACACCGCGGTCACGAGCAGGTAGCTGACGAACACCCACGCGTACTCGGCGACCTCGCCGAGCCCGCCGGGAGTGGAGAAGAGCACGGCGGTGAAGACCCAGATCCCGATGATCGCGAGGTCGTAGGGACGCGCTTTGCCCCACCGGGTCTCCGGGGACGCGTCGACGAGCCAGCCGGCGAAGAGGACCCCGACCGCGTCGACGAGCTTGCTCGCGAGGAGGAGCCCGCCGACCACGGCGGGGGCGAGCCCGAGCGTGTCCGTGCAGTAGATCGTGAAGTACGTCAGGACGATCACGGACCCGGCCTGCGACGCGTGCGAGGACGACCACGCGAGCAGCCGGCCGAAGGAGATCCGGCCCGTCGGGTCAGGGGTCGTGGTCGGCGGGGACTGGGGTTCTGACGTCGCTGTCATGAGACTCCTCCATTGGAGCACCAGGGGTTCGGGTGAGCTGATCGTAGGAGTGCCCGCATCCCGCTGTCAACACCAATGTTGAGTTCACCCTAGGTTTCCGTCGGAAAGAAGCAGTTCCACCCCCACAAGAGGGGACGACGATGGTCCGTTTCCTAGTGCTCTTCGAAATTTGGACACCGGGAACGGGCGAGCGGCAGACCGCCGGGCGGCAGTGGTCGCGGCGTCAGACGTCGCCGCGTCCACGGCGCCGCACCCCTGGAAACGACGAAGGTCCCAGCCGATCGGCTGGGACCTTCGTCGTGGTCGGGTCTTCGTGACCCTGGTGTTCGGTCGGGCTGACAGGATTTGAACCTGCGACCCCTTGACCCCCAGGTGCCAGGAGTAGTCCTCCAAGGCCGCATAGCCTAGGGTTCTGCCTTCCCAGAGAGAGCTTCACACGTCACGCTTTGCATGGTTTTCAGGTCGTTGGTCACCTAATTGGTCCACTCCGCCGCGGGGCCAAAGCGCGTCCCGGCGCTCCCCGGAAACTTGAAGCGGGGCGGTCGATGGCTCTGCCGCCCGCTTCACCATGGCAGTCGGTTGAACTCCTCGTCCTCGTCTTCAGCGAAAAGCTCATCAAACGTGGACGCAGATGACACCGGAAGAGAAACGACCTGTTTGCCAACCTGCTCGTTCAGGTTGTCCACTGCGAACTTGGTCTTGTACAGAGCGTGTCCACTCAAGTTCCGCGCACCTCGGAGCAGCCAATCCCACGAGTGCACTGCGATTCTGGCGGCCTCCTCAGACCGTGCCCGAGACGCCTGCCGCTCGGCTGCAGGGTCGTCGCGGCCGATGATGACAAGGCCCGGAGCGCGTGTAGTAAGCCCGTGATAGCCCTGCTCCATCTGCGCATAGCTCACATTGCGAGTGAGCCACTCCCGCCAGTCCTCAACCTGCTCTATTGCGTGTCGCGTCTGTTGTGCGAGCTTGCCCTTGTTCGTAAGAATCTTGTGCCGCGCGCCCTCGATCTCGATCGTCACCCATTGAGGGCCGACGCTATTGATACCTAGGACGAGGAAGTCGGGCACATACTCGGAGCCAAGTCGCGGCTTCGGGATCACGAAGGTCTTCCAGCCTCCGACGACGGTTGATGCCAGCAGTTCGGGATACTGGGTTAGCACTTTCTGCAGCGGCTCTTCGCGTTTCTCCCCTGATTCGAGCAACTCTTCGAGCGCTCGAATCGCCTCCGGTGCCGGTACGTGACTCTTGAGTTCGTACTTCGCCAGAGGAGCGAAATTATCTAGGTTCGTGGAGGCTGAGACGGTCGCGTTCAGCACAGACTCACCGACGCTCTTTACCGCAGCCGCATACCCCGGAGATCCGACGCGCTCGACCGTTTCGAGATTGTTCGGCCATGCGCTCCGAACTGGCTTTAGCTTCATGAAGATACGGCCACTGTCCTGGATGGTGGAAATGACCCTGCGTTCACCGGCCTTCCAACCAGCACTCGAAACGACATCGCCGACCTGGGGTCGCAGGGCACGCATGCCACGAATCGTCTTCAGGATGTAGCGCGACTCAAACCAGGCCGTCACCTCCTCGTGCGTACCCGTAATGAGGGACTCGGTACGGGTGACGCCTAATTCGTCCTCGATGTCCCCGAGTACTTCGGGGACATCGTCAACCGCTCGGAACCCGATTCTCAGCTCGGCGCTCAGATGGTGACGTATCACCACCGCCGCGACTGGCGCCGGTAACGAACCGGAAAGCGGCACTCCGAGGCTCTTCGCGACGACCAACTGCTCGGCTGAGGGCCCGGTTACTAGCGTATCGAGGCGGTCGGCAACCAATTGCCACCGAGGAACTGTTGTCAAGGACCCGGCCTGTCCGTCGCTGTTCAACATATCGCGCGTCCTCATTCCGCTCTCGTTGTTCCGATGGTCAATCCGAAGTCGTGACGCCGGCCGACCATGCTGCGCGAGGACGTGCTATCCGGTCGTTGGTGGTCGATAACTTAGGTCTCCGGCCCGCAACTACACCTCTTCTTCGGCTTCGACAAACAAGGGAGCATCGAACGCTGGGCGTGCATGATGGTTCGCGAGTAGCGCCAAGAGTCCCCGGGCGGCGTTATCTGCGATTCGCGCGTATCGCTCTAGGCCAAACTCGATCGTGTCTTTGGCCGGGTCAATCTTGGCTGTCAGTCCGAGTTTGTGCTTGGGCTTTGTACTCAGCAACGCGGCTACCAGATGCCTGGTGACTGCTCGACCTTCTGCTTCTTTGCCCTCGACGACCGAGGTACCCTGCTCCAAGGTCTTGTATTCCTTGAGCAGGTCTGCGCACTCGGCTTTCATCCGCTCGAATCTGCGGAGCCACGAGCTGGGGAGAGACTTCGAGGCTGATGCGTCTGTCTTGATGATCGACTTCCCGGAACCACTGGTGATGCAGGCATCCAGCGCCAGTGTCGGCACATGAATCTGTCGAGCGAACTGGATTCGCCACAGTTCGTTTTCGCTAGGAATGAGAATTCCTACGTCTGCCTGGTTGTCTTTGAGGTCTCTATACGTGTCCGTGTCTGGGACTTTGACCGCTCGACGGATCTCGGTCAGAACCAGGGAGTTGAGTTCGTTGCCGCGTTTGCCGTCTGCTCGGACGCTGAGGTCACAGGCCTGCGCGAGAAGAATGTAGTACCTGTCGGCACCTCGTGACTTTCCGTTCGCGAGCAAGTCGTGTACGCGGAATATGTCGCCTATCTCCAGTGGAAGTGCCAGGCCGGAGAGAGTGGTTGCGTCATCGAACCGTTCATCCCACTCGATTTTGGAGATCTCGGACGGCTTCTCGGCCGCTTCGAAGTACAGTTCAATACCCGCCGCGTTGCGTAGTTGTTCTAGGGCGCCTTCGATGAAGGCGCCATCTCTCAGCTCTTTGGCTAGATGCTTGCGAGACACGGCAGCGGGCATTCGCATAGCTAGGTCGGTTTCGAAGACTCCTTCCGACCTGGCTGCTTCGAATGATGCGAGCAAGGCGTACCTGGTCACGTCACGCATGAAGTTGATACCTTGAGCGCCCGCAATCTCGAGACTCCGTATCGCGTGCGCTCTGAACTCTTCAAGTTCTCTCGAGAACAGCAGGACCCTCAGGGCTTCGGGAAACGAGTCCGTCTGGAGGCGCCGTTTCGCCACGACGATGACCGGTCGGGGCGGCGTGACGCCCGCGCTGATCTCGCGTGCGATCTCGTCTTCGCGCCCTTCGTCGGATGCTGTGTGGGTGAGCAAACCTACGTAAACGTGGTCGCGATCGTCTCGCCCTAGGACTCCCCGCACCAGGTCGTCTCCGGCGGTCGCGGACTGTCCCTCATTCTCGAAACTGCGATCGAACAGGAGGAGAGTCGGCCTCACATCGACGAGGAGCTGCTGTCCAGTGGCACGCCATTCCACGAGCCCCATTCTGACTAGTTCAATGTCATCGCCGAGCAGATCAGGTAGCGCAAGCAGGGCAGCGTTGTTGCTGACGACCGCCTCCGGTTGCCTTTCAAGAGGTCCTTCGCCTGCCGCGCGCGACGCAGCAAAACTCAGTTCGACTCGGTTGTCGTCGCCGAGTTCTTCCCAGCGCTCTTCTACTAGCGTGATGGCCTCGTCCAAGTCGAGAGCATCGGCGGACCCGTCCTTCTCGTCTGGGAGAATGAACCGTGCGACCAGGACTGTGTCTAGAGTGCCTGCTCGTAGCGCACCGATGACCGACTCCTTGCTTTGAATCTGACCTTGGGCATGGTCGTCATCCACGTTGATCACCCGGGTGATACCGAGAGCGTCCAACAGCTGTCGAGTCAGTCTCTTCGTTGGCGCAACATCCTCAGGCCCGTCGGACTGTTCGCTCAGTTCTTCGTCTGTCATGTCAGTTCTCAGGCATCTCTTGTCGACGATAGGGCTCGTGCGAAGCTCAATCGAAGGCGGCTTCGCCTTCCCTGTGCGTTTCGATCGGGCGCCAAGATGATTGATGCGTCCATCGAGTCGAGGAGTTGTCGAACGACGAACAGGCCCAGTCCGCGTCCCTGTTGCGCGGGTTTCATGGTGATAAATGGTTCGAATGCAAGCTCCTCGATCGACTCATCGAACCCAATGCCGTTGTCCTCGATAGTGATGTGGGGCTCATCAACAGTCACGGTGATGACGCCCTCGTCGATCGTTTTCGTTGCTAGGCCCTGGAGAAGCCAGTATTCGCTGTTTAGAACCAAGTTATCGAGGACCTGCGTGAGCTTTCCCGAGTTGGCGCGAATGGAGAAGTCGTTGACGACGTTCGTTTCCATCCGCAATCGGTTCGCGCCCCACCGTTCGAGGTAGTACCTGCGAAGGGTCTCGATCTCATCCGACATTGCTATGTCATCGCGGCGCTCGCGCATGTATCGCAGCGATGGCGTGAGACGCGAGACTTGTTTACTCAGCGCTCCGGAGGACGATCTCACGTGCTCAACGAATGTCCACACCCGCTGATCCTTGTGGTTGATGCTGTTGAGATAAGTCGTGATCTGCGCGCTTCGAGCTCGAAGCCCGTCACTGATGTGCTGCACCTCGTGCGCGAGCGTTTCCGCGCTGAGGCCGAGGGCCACTGATTCCCATGCATCGCTAATCTGCTCCTGCGCCAGATCGAGCTGTTGGGCGAGGAGTTCAACGCCTTGCTTCAGCGACTCTTGCTCGTTCAAGAGGCTGTCAAGGTTACGGATGAGGTCTTCGGCCTCAGAAGCAGCGAGACGAACCCGGGAGATCGTTTGATCCAAGGCGTTCGTTAGTGCCGGGTCCTGGAAGACCGTGGACTCGCTCACTTGCTTCTGTCGTTCGAGTTCCTCGGTCGCCTTCTGAATCTGCTGGATCGAAGATCTGGCGTTCGCCGTTTGACGCGCGAGACGGCTGGTTTCGTCGATCTGACTGGTTGCCTTGCGGATGAGGTCCTCGGGCGTCGCTCGCGGCTCGATGTTCGCCGCTTGCCCGAGTCGTTCTGCGCGGTACTCGTTGTAGCTTCTCCGCAGATACTCCTGGACCCGTCCTGTGTAGTCTGCCCAGGCAGTCAAGAGTCTGTAGAAGTTCCGGTACGCAGGAGTGTCCCTGAATGCTTCCCTGTTAGTTGTCTCTTCGAGGGCAGCATTTTCCTTCGCGCTGATGCTGACGTAGCCCGTGACATTGCCGGGGCGGAGGCTGTAGTAGGAGGCGCCGGATGTCCACTTGGCGCCGAGGCCCAGCCAGTCGTCATCGACCCGAACGCCGAATCCATCGCGGTAGACCTTGATTCCAACGAGTGCCTTGACGAACTCGCGGTAGTCGGATGCCTTGTCAAAGACGCTGGTGGTGTCCCTGGTCAGTGGGATTCCGCTCACCTCGCCGTGGAATGCGCCGGGATTCACCGGAGCGTCACCGACCATCTCCACCTTGCTCAGTTCCTCTAGCTTCTGGCTGAAGGTACTCGTGAGGAAGTGCTTGTCGTCGCCTAGCTGGACGCCGAGAGCCTTTCCGTTCTTTGCTTTCTCGTTCAGCAGCCACTCGGTGAAGGCGTAGCCGTTGTCGAAACCGATCAACTCGTCAAAGGTGGCGATGTCGGCCCGACCTTGCGGTGGACGGAGAACCTCCGCGGTGAATCGGCCTTCTATGGACAATTCTCTGCCGTCAAAATTGAAGCTGTAGGAGATCGGTGCGGCAGCCAGGATGCTCTGTGCAGTCTCGCGGAGGTTGATCGATTTATTGTCGATTGCGAGAGTCATCCGGAATCCGGCGACTCCCTCATATGGCGAGATCATCGCTGCCAACTCGCGTTGGAGGTCGTTGGTTTCGTTCTGTTTCCAGAATTCTGGGTCGCGCAGGCCGCGGATCTCCAGCGTCGTCCCCGGCTTCAACGATCCGGGCGGCAGCCGGTGTACCTCAATCGGAACGGCGTTGAGGCTATCGGCAGCGGCGAATCTGCTCCAGATCATCGACACCTTCAACGGCGGGGATTCTTCTGCTAGGTCCCGCGTGCGAGTGGTGAGTGTGAGCACGTCCCCAAGCCGTTGGGCGCCGAGGCGACCTAGCCCTTTGTCTCCGAGCGGGGTCCGCTTCTTGGCCGTAGTCTCGCCGCGCGCCTTCATTTCCTGCTTGTGGCTAAGCGACACGGTCAGCCACCCGCGACGAATTGCCTCAAGATCCATGCCGATGCCGTCATCCTCAATCGTGATCGAGCCACGAAGTGTCGCACGGGGCGTCTCGTCCGATTGCTCGCGGGAGTCTTCCGAGATGACTTCACCGGTTACCGCGTCGGTAAGGACGTCCGTATCGATGACGACCCGGACTCTGGTTCCGTCAGCATCGTATGAGTTCTTGACCAACTCGCTGAGAGCTTGCATGTCGTCGGTGATCAGGTCGGCACCCAGTTTGAAGACGACGGAAGGGTGAACCTCCAGCCGCAGCGTGTCGACAATCGTTTCGTCTACGGAGTCAGCCATGGTCACTCTTTCGCCATGCTCGTGTGACCAGAATCCACTCGCGCGCCATGGTCGCACCTTCGCTGTTCTTCGCGGCCATGCGTTTGCGCGATCCCGGCAGAGTGCGCTCGATGATGGTGACTATCTCGTGATTCTCAGCTTCCAGAAGCTCCCGTGTGATGTCCACGAGTGGGAAGGTTCGTTTCCCTACACGTCGCTCTCCAAGAGTGAAGAAGCAAAAGGCTCCGTCCTTGAGTCTTGCGCTGACGGCGCTGAGCGCATCACGGTAGTCACGAGTAAACGACAAGACTTTGCGTCGCAGGGGCGGGGCGCTGTCGATCTCCAGGATGAATCGCTCGAAGGATTTCGAGACGCCTGCCAGCTCGTCCCGGGCATCATCAGCGTGTTTGAGTGAACCACCCAAACTAAGTGAGTCGATCCGAGAGGTTGAGTTCAGAAGAGCTGGGTCAAAACCGCCGGGAATATCGCGTGTATCTATCCAACGAAGCGGAAGATAACTGTGCTGTCCGTACGGGACTGTTGTCTTGTTGTCTCCGTATGGAGGCGAGGTCATGAGCACGTCCGCCTTCCGGGGTGCTACCCAGCGGTCGGTAACTGAACCGGGCAGCAGCGTCGCCGTCGGAAGATGATCGTCACCAACGGCCGACATTTTCGTCCAATGCAGTTTCAGACGCACGGCGTTGCGCCCTGCGACCGCGCGGAACACCTTGATCGCGTCGGTCTCACGTCGGTCGATCTCATCTTGGGTGTAGGTGTGAAGCTTGAAGGTTGAGATGCGCGAGTTTGAGACTAAGCGGATGGTTTCGGCGAAGCAGATCCACATGAAGCGCCGGGTGACTAGATTGCTGCGGTGCTTGATTGCTTCCCGAAGGCTGGCGAGCCCTGCTTTGATTTCTGGTTTGAACCACTTATCGACGCCTGGAAAATCGGGAGCCTGAGCGTCGCTATACGTCGTTAATGCCTCGCTGATCGTCCGTCGTATTGCGAGCTGGGCGGCACCTAAAGTCGGCGGCGTGGCCTTGACCTGGCAGAGCAAGATAGCAAGTGGGTTGATGTCGCTTCCGTGGAAGTCGAGCCCTCGATACAAGCTCTCCAGCATGACTGTCCCTGACCCCGAAAAGGGGTCGTACACGAGCGAAGTATCTGGTTCGATCGCGAGCAGGTCGTCTAGCAGTGCGCCTTGAAGCTCTGGGACCATCATCGCCGGATACTGGAAGAGCGCGTGGTTGCCTGACCGACTCCGTAGCGCATTGAATGACCAGAACTCCGGGTCGTCCTGGATCCGTTGCGCAAGCAGGTCTCGCAGCAGGTCGGACGGGCTGGCCGTCTGCACCACGCGGGGCTGGATTGGGAGGCTCAAGCGGAAGTCCTCACGCGTGCGAACCTGGTGATGTCGACCGTATCCAGTGTCATCGAGGCAATCGACCCCCCGTCGGGCTGACGGCGCCCAAGCATCGAATCCGTCCGGTGCAGCCGCAGAGCCTGCACGAATCGGTGTTCAATGCTGGAGCCTGTGTAGAGACCTCGCTGGGGCCCAACATATTGCCGCCACCGGGACGGGTGGCGAGCCTTTTCATCCATCATCAAGACGTGTTGGTGACCGTGTTCGATCGCTCGCGCCACCGTCCATGTGATCTGCTCACGTTTCCAGGTGTTCGCAATCCCGCGTAGGCGTGAGTCACCCCATCCGAATAAGAGGTGGTCCGACTTTCGAATTGCATCTTCGATCCCAGGCCGTGCTGCCTGCCAGGCATCAGGAGTGGTCGCCAGCTCGGCTAGATCACGAGAGTTGCGAGTTTGTAGTCCGACAAGGTTCACGATCGACACTCGGCAGAAGCCCAAAGCTTCTGCGGCCACACGGAGATTCCCGTGGCTGACAGAGTGGGGCCCTGAGAACGATGGGTTGAGCAGAACGGCGCACAGAGCGGAACCATCAGCGTTTCCGACCGAGCGAGCCATCGGGGCGGTCTCAATCTGCACAGTCACTGCTCCTCACGCGCCTTAGTGTCCTTGTCTCCTCTGACATAGGCGAGGACGTCACTCTTCAGGAATCGCCAAGCGCGCCCTACCTTTTCCCCAGGGAGCGCTCCGTTGCGCGCAAGGGACAGAAGAGTCTTGCTACTGACGCGGAGCAAAGCTGCGGCTTCCTCCGCTGTCAGGATTTCGTGCTCTTCTGCCATCTTCCCGTAATCTCCTCTGGCGGGTCGTAAGTTCACGCTACCAGGGCGAGGGCTCGGTCTGGCGAAGCACGCTGAGATGAGGTCAAATTGAGCCGCGAGACGCAGTCTCCGTAGTCGCGGTCGGTCCAGCGTCAGGTAACGACACCGACCCATTCGACGCGTCGAGCTGCTCGACCTCAGGCAGCCGGCTGTGGTTTTCGCGTCGCTTCACGATCCGAACTCTGAGGAGTTCGAAGACCGACATCGGCCCGATCCAGGCCATCTTGAGCGCGTTCCAGATGAACAGAAGCACCAAGAGGTGCAGCCACCCGGGACCGCCGTCCTCGGCGAGCTGCGCGCAGATGCTCGCGGCGTACAGGTACGGGATCGCCAGCACCATCACTGGGACTCCCCATCGCAGGCCGCGCCTGGTGCGGATTGCGTCGAGCAGGATGTTGGTGGGCATGTAGCGGCGCAGGAAGTACCGGGTGCGGACGCTAAGGGCCCAGATGAGTCGGAACATGGACAGTCCTCTTCAAGGGTTCGGCGACAAGAACCTGAAAGGACCGCCCGTTGCCGGGCAAGGTCATACTGTCGCGAGGAGCGACAGCGCCAATATAGAGACCGCCTCGACATCTACGATACGACTTCGCCGCAACACCGGGAAGGGCCGGCGATCAGAACGAACGGCCCAGCGGCTCGCGTCCACGTTGCCGCCCCGGCGCCTCTTCCCGGCCGGCTGTGACACTACGTGCCCCGTCGAGCGCCACCTTCGCACGGGCGGCATCGATCTTCTGCGCGGTCGCCACCGGGGTGGGGCCGAGAGGAGTTTCGTCGGTGACGCCATATCGGTCGCGGTAGGCGGCCACGATGCGGGCATTCCTGAGCCAGGCGTGTCGCTTTGCCTCCGGGCGAGGTGGCGAGCCGAGAGCTTTCGTCCACATGGCTCCTTGGTTGAGGGCGCTGTCGAGCACGGCATCGACTCGCTTTTCGGTCAGGTCACGTCGTTCGTCGAGTGCTTGGCGCATGTCGTCGGCCATGGGACCGCTCGCAGCGGGAACAAGTCCTGCGATCAGCCGCGGCGCCTCGCGTACGCGGCCGGAGCGTGCCGGCCGTGCGGTCGCCCGCGCCACCCGGTGGTGGAGGACCGAGGCGATGTCGTCGGCGTCACCGAATCCCCGCGCGGCCACGAGACGCGGGAGCAAGCGGTCGAGGTCGTGATGGTTTGCCTCGGCCCGGCGTAGCTCGGCAGTCAGAGCCCCGAACGCATCGGAGTCGATGGCAGCGCTTGCCTGTTCTTCGGTGAGGAGTCGTGGATGAGAGTGGCCCAGCGGTCGCGTTGAGCGGCCGCCGCGATGGTCTCGTACTCCGCGGCGAGCTGGGCGACCGAGCCCCACTGTTCCTGTTCGTTGGTGATGGTCTCGTTCGCGGACAGCTCGGCGCCGACGTGTTGCAGGACGCCGTAAAGCACGGAACGTGCCGTGGCGTCCGGGTTATCGCCCGGGTGCGGGGCGGCGTGGCCCTCGTCGACTCGGTCGAGGACCACATAGGCGTGGTTGGAACGCTTGCCGCGGGTCATCGAGACGTAGAAGTTCTCCCTCGTCGTGGTCGGCTCCACCAGGACGTGCGCGGTGTCGGTGGTGATGCCCTGTGCGCGATGGGCCGTGACTGCGTAGCCGAGGTCAACGTGCTCGGCAACGTAAGCAGCCGGGAGCACGATCGCCGCGCCGAAGCGGCGTCCAGTTCGGCGGATGGTGACCGAGCCGTCGTCGCGGACGTCCTTGATGGCCCAGGTGTCGCCGTTGCGGACCCAGTCTTTGCCGTTGCGCAGCCTGCGGTCGTTGCGGCGGGTGATGATCGTGTCCCCCGCGCCCGCCATCGTTCCGTCAGCGAGTTCGACTTCTGGGCCTGGCATCAAGGTGCCGTCGAGAATGAGGTCTGCGCGGGCGCGGGTGTTGAGCGCGGTCGCCTGGTCGCGGGTCTCCGCGACCAGCACCGATGCCAGTCCTGAATCTCTGTCAGCTCGCCAGGCCGAGTAGGCGGCATCGGTCATCAGGTCGGCCTCACCGCTTCGGATGCGGTCATGATCGAGGTAGGTGCCAATCACTGCCGTGCGTCCGTGACGTAACGCGAGTGATGCGGTCTTCTCCCACCCGTTCGTGAAGCGGTGGACGTCAACCAGCTCCGGCGCATCGTCCCGGCCGGCCACCAAGAGATTGAACGCGCCGCCTGCGTCTACGGACTGGAGCTGGGCGAAATCGCCGACCAGCAACACCTTCGCTCCTGCCCGCTCAGCCAGGTGCGTGATCCGATCTAAGGATAAGGTGCCGGCCAGCGACGCCTCGTCGATGATGACGAGCTGACCTGCATCAAACGAGGTCTCGTGCACGAGGTGGTTCTGCCACCATTTCGCCGTGTTCTCGGCCTGAATGCCGAGATCGTCTGCCAGCACTTGCGCGGCCACAGCGGAAGGCGCGAGTCCGACGACGGACCCTGTCCCGTGCTCGACTTCCCACGCACGACGCAGGGCATTCATGGCCGTCGTCTTGCCCGCGCCGGCGGGGCCGACCAGTACGTCGAGCACCCGGCCAGAGACGGCAATCTTCATGAGCGCGTCGGCCTGGTCCTCACTTAGCATCCGGCCCTCGGCGTCGGGGCGAGAGGTGATCTTCTCGACCGAGCCCACCGAGACAGCGGGTGCCGTCAGCGTGCGAGAGCGGTCGACCAGTCGGTTTTCGGCGGCCAGCAACAGCTCGGAGGAGAACACGGTCGAGTGCTTGGGCCGGAACACGCTGGTTCCGTTGACACGACGGAATGCCGCCGGACTGGTGGCAAGGTCCGGTGGGGTCAGCCGCAGCGACGCCTGTTCGGCAGCGTCAGCAATCATCCCGACGATCGCCTCTCGATCCTGCATGGACGCGAAGCGCCAACGCATCGTCTGACGCGAGGCCTCGGCCATCAGATTCCATCGCCGCCAGGTCGACCGCTTCTCGCCGACAACCTCGACTACAGCGGTACCGAGCCCTTCGATCGCCTCCAGCGGCACATCGTCGGCGCGCAGCAGGAGCGAGCCGTTGTTGTTCGTGAGGTTGCGTGCCCACGTAGTGGCGTCCCGACCGAGAACATTGGTGGCGCGCGATCGCCATTCGACAGTGAGGTCAGCCAGCGACCGGACCTCTTTGCCGGGCCGTGTGGAGAGGGTTGCTTGGGCGCGCAGCTTCAGGATTGTCGCCGGGGGTGGCCTGCGACCGTGTTTGCTCACGTAGTCGGCGATGAGGCGGTCGGTCTCGGTATCGATGTGCCGGGCGCGAGTCGAGAACTCGGCCACCAACTCTTCCGGCACACCGCTGATCGCCCACGCGGGATTGCGGTCACGACCCCTGTCACGCGCTTCCCACTCGACACCGAATGTGCGGGTCATGTGGTCGGCGAACACTGCCTCGTGCAACTCGGATAGCGCGACGACGGCTGCGTGCATCGGACGCCCATCGAGGCTCCGCCACTTCCCGTCGAGAGCGGTCTGGACCTTATTGGAGATGACGACGTGAGTGTGCAGATGGGGATCACCAGCGCGGGAGTCGAAGTCATCGAAGGCCGTCGCAACCAGTCCCGTGACATCGACCTGCGCAACGGCTCCGTCTCCGGCGGTTGCGCCGGTGCGAGTAGCTGCAACCTCGCGTTCCATGAACGCAACTACCTCCGCAACTGCCGCGTGGTGCGTCTCCCCTATCAACGCCTGCGTCCCTGCATCCGCGACCGCCCACAACGCGGATGCAGACTTCGGAACTGAGAAGGTGAAGTCGAATCCCGCCACGGCCCGCCGCGTCCCGCGCTCGGTCTCCTCCGCCTCTATCTCCGCGACCGCATCTCCCAACGCGCCAGGAGACATGCCCGGGTCGAGGCCCGAGATCCGCTCCTCGATCCGCTCTGAGGCGGACTTGTAGGCCGGGAACGCTAACCCGAGGGGATCTCCGGAAATCGGGTCGCGGCCCATCCCCATCAGGAGCTGGAGTTGCGCCTCGGACACTCGATCACCTACTGCGAGCTGGCCGCTCCCGAGGGACGCGACGCCCGACCCGAGCCATCGACCCGGTGGGGTTCCGGCTTCGGCGTAGTAGCGAGTCAATGGCGTAGAAAACGATCTGTCGCCGTCTGCGGCGGCGACCGTGCGCAGGAGGTACTTGTAGCCGTCACCGGCGGACATCACTCGCATCGAGACCGTCACACGCAGCAGGTGCGCTTACCCTGCTCAGCGCTGCGGGGTCGTGTTAGGCGGGCAGCCTCTTGCAGGCGAACTCCCCGATCTGGTCCTCGATTAGGAACTCGTCCCCAACTAGGTCGGCATACATGGCGGCGATGCCTTCCGGCTCGCCCGCGGCTCGGAAGCGGATGCGGTCAGAGTCCGTATGGATCAGATAGGCGCTGCACTCGCACGAAGTCATGAATGCGTAGAACCGTCCCTGGTGTGCTTCTTGCAATAGCGCCTCGGGGTAGTAGATCTCGTGCTTGCGGCACAGCGCGGGGACTTTGATTGCACCGTTCTCGAAGGCGCTCTGCGGGAGGTGAGCTGCGTGGGACCAGGGTCGTAGTCGCACCTCGCCACCCGTTGCGCGCAACGTCCCGCCGTCGGCGAGAGCGAGCAGAGACTTCTCTGTGCACGTCTGTCCGGCTGGCCACATCACCGACGTTTCCGATGGCCACAACGGTGGCATCCCCAGCTCCGTCTTCGTGTCCACCTGAAAGCCTGGAGTGGTGAACCGCACGCCGTGCAGGAGGAGCGCTCCGAGGACGATCGTCATCGCGTAGCCCTGGGGCAGCGGCGGCTCGGGAAAGTCTGGGATGCGAACTGTCAGTGGCGTTACTCGTACAGCCGAGAATCCCTGGACTCCCTCGAATCGGCCTACCCAGAACTGGCTGAAATCCAGCGGTTGCACCAGCTCGCGGCGCTCGTAGAGTGCCCTGTACTCCGTCGGGGCGAGCCCATAGCCATTTTCCCGCTGCTCCTTGCTGGAGAGGAGCATCGCGGTCAGCGCGGTCTTCTGTACCCACGTTGCGATCGCCGCTTGATCTTCCAGCGCGATCGTTCCGGGCTCGTCAAGGATCAGCGGGGTCAACGCTCGCTGCGCGACCGTTTCGAGGTTGCTCATCCACCCGTTGTTGCACGAGGCGCAGAAGTTCTTCACCGTCTGCCGGAATGGGGGCTGCTCACCCATGTCGCGCGGCAGAGCATTCAACGGGCCCGCGTGATGACGCATCGGAGCGAGATCCAAGCCAGTCCTACTCACCCACTGACCGAAAACATGCTCGCGGGTCAGGGGGCCCACCGACCCACAGAAGGCACAGGATTCAGACATGCCCCCATTCTCCGGCACGGGTGCCGCCCCTCGACCTGCAAGAGGCGTGCTGGCTCGGCTGGCTCGGGTGAGGGGTGCGCGAAGCGTCGTGTCGGCGCGGTGCTGGAGAGCTCTCGGCGGCTCATCGGCGGGAAGCGGTTGTGCACCTGGCAGGTGACCAGCCCGGTAGGAAGCGCTTCGACCGAGGATCACCGATCTGCCGGAGTCCTCATGCGCGAACCGAACGACACTGTCGATAGAAGACTGCGCGTGGGATCGCTGTTCTCCGGCTACGTCGCTGTGGAGGAGTTCGCCCTCGATGAGACTTGGAGCGCGACATCCGTATCGAGTTCGCCCGTGACTTCAAGACCCGAGCCGCCGAGAACAGCAATCGACTGGCCGCTCTCATCCGAGAGACCGTCCCGGCCGTGTCTGATGCCGCATCACATCAGTTCGCAGGCGCCGCCTTCGTGGTCACGGCCGGGCTGTGACCCCACGCCCGCCCGACTGAGGTGGTCGCGGCGGTGAGTCGGGAGATGGGCGTCACCGACTCGTTCGCGTCGTTCCGGGACAACCTTCGAGAAGGGCTCGTGGCCCAACTGATCGGTCTTGTGGCTCAGCAGCCTGAACGGCCGGGCACCGAGCACGCCGTCGAGTGAGGGGTCGGCGTGCTCATCGCGGTGTCAGCTCGAGTAGCCGCCCGCGGTCTTCGTCCTCCAGCATCCATACGGTGCCGTCATCGGCCACGACGACGTTGCAAATGCGGGCTCCCATGTTCCAGCGGTCGACCTGTTGCGCGTGCCCCGCTTGGTCGACAGTCACGCGGATGAGGGACTGCCGAGTGAGGCCACCGATCAGGAACGAGTCGCGCCAGGTCGTCTTGCCGGCGCTCGGGCACATTCGAGTCGCCAAGATCACCGCCGGGATGATCGATCGCACCATCGACACCTGGGAGACCCAGCACTCCGCCTCGACGATCAAGAACTCCACCGCGCCACTCGTCCGGGTCCTGGACGAAGCCGTCCGCGACGACATCATCTCGATCAACCCCGCCAAGCACCGGGCGAGGCGCAATCTCGGCAAGCACGTCACCCATGCCACTGGGGCGCTGCGCCAGTACGCGCTCCCGGATCTCGCCACACTGAGGAAGCTCGCCGACGCCTGCGGGCAGGTGCACCAGTCCTACTCCGATCACGTCATGCTCGCCGCTCTCCTCGCAGCCCGCGGCTCCGAAGTCGCAGGGCTCCGGGCCGGGGACGTGGACTGGGACAACCGCATCGTCTGGATCAGACGCCAGCACTACCCCGGCAAAGGCGGCCTCGTCATCAAACAGACCAAAGGCCGCAGAGACCGCCCAGTCCCGATGCTCGAAGCGCTCGAAACCATCCTCGAACGTCTCACCGACGGCAAGGAGCTCGATGACCCGCTCCTGCGCGGGCCGCGCGGCGGCGTCCTCACCACCGCCACCGTCCGCGATGCAACCCACTGGGACGACCTCGTAGGACAGCTCGGCTTCGGCAACCTCACCCGGCACGGCCTGCGGCACACCGGAGCGACCTGGATGGCCGACGCCGGCATCGCCTTGCACGTGCTCCAAGAGATCCTCGGACACCAGTCGATCGAGACCACCAAGGGGTACCTCCACCCCGACCACCGGCACCTCGCCGAAGCCGCCCGACAGGCCAACCAGTTCCTCTCCGCTTCCCCCACCAGAAGGGACACCACCCGCCGCGACGGACCCCGCCTGTGACCGCCCGCGGAACCCGTGCTCCGACCCCTTCAGAAGAGGCCGGAGCATCGCCCTGCGCGGATTCTGGTCCACTCGACGGGCACCTTCTGGTGCACTTCACTGGCGACCAGGCCGAACGGGATTGGTCCACTTCAGCAGCGCGCGGCTCGGGCAGATCGAGCCAGTGGACCAGCCAGTGACCACCCCCAGAAACGACAAAGCCCTGGTGAAAGTTGCCTCTCACCAGGGCTTTTTGTCGGGCTGACAGGATTTGAACCTGCGACCCCTTGACCCCCAGTCAAGTGCGCTACCAAGCTGCGCCACAGCCCGCGAGTCCTTGCGAACTCTGAGTCCTTGCGAACTCGAAGCCCCGGAGGACTTCGCCACCCGCACCCGACCGAGCGCGGAGCAGCCCGACCAGCATAGCGGACGCAGGACCCCTACCGCGCCACCCGCGCGCACCCGCCCCGCGCCGGTCGAGTGCGCAGACGTTGTGGGTGTGCGGCCACCTGGAGCACGACGTCTGCGCACTCGATCGTTCCCGCCTGCGGCAGGGCGGCCACCACGGCCACCACCCGCCCAGCGCGCCTCCCCTAGGGTGGCCCGATGCGTTCCCGACCCGCCCGTGCCCTCCTCGCGCTCGCGGTCACCGGCCTCGTGGTCGGTGTCGCCGGATGCAGTGGTTCCGCACCCGACACCGCCCGCCCGACGCTGACGAAGGCACCGTCCGACACCGTGACCGTCGCCGCCGAGCCGGATCCGGCCGCGCGGTCGATCCGGGCGAGTCGCGCGCTCTTCGCCAGCGCTCCCGGGGCGGTCGTCGCACCGTCGGACGACGCCGAGGCGATCCGCCACGCGGCGAGCGCCGCCCGCACCGCCCACGTCCCCGTCCTGCTGACGGACACGAAGGACACGAAGGACACGAAGGGCACGAAAAACGCGGAGGACACGAAGGGCGCGGCCGTCGGCAAGGAACTCGACCGCCTCGACGCCCGCTGGTACCAGGCCGAGGGCGACGTCGAGGTCGACACCGGGCTCGAGCGCCGCGCCGCGCCGGACGCGACGACCGCTGCGGCGACGACCCGGGCCTCCCGGCCGGCGACCGTGGTGGTGGCGGACAGGACGGCCGACGCTGCGGTCGTCGGGACGGCGACGGCGGCGGGTGCGCACGTGGTGACCATGCCGGAGGGCGTGACCGACCCGGCGGCCGCACCCGACGTCCTCAAAGCGCTCCACGCGCACCGGTCGTCGCCGACGGTCCTGGTCGGGTCCGCGTTCGCGGACCTCGGTGACCCGACGTGGACGGTCCGCGCGGCGGAGAGCGGGTGGCAGCTGCCGCACGGTGGCCAGCGGCCGTTCGACGGGCACCGGTACGTCGCGACGTACGGCGCACCGGGCGCGCCGGCACTCGGCGTCCTCGGCGAGCAGGACCCGGCCGCGTCGGTGGCGCGGACGAAGCAGCTCGCGGCGTCCTACGACAGCGTGTCGGACGAGCCGGTCACGCCCGCGTTCGAGCTCATCGCGACCGTCGCGGCGGGCAGCGCCGGGGCGGACGGGGACTACTCGAGCGAGCTGCCGGTCTCCGCCCTCGAACCCTACGTCGATGCCGCGCACGACGCCGGCATGCCGGTGATCATCGACCTGCAGCCCGGGCGCTCCGACTTCCTGTCGCAGGCGAAGCGCTACGAGTCGCTCCTGGAGCGGCCGGGGGTCTGGCTCGCGCTCGACCCGGAGTGGCGACTCGGGCCGGACCAGGTCCCGCTGGAGCAGATCGGGAGCGTCAGCGCCACCGAGGTGAACCAGGTCTCGGACTGGCTCGCGTCGCTGGTCCGGTCGGAGGGCCTGCCGCCGAAGGCCCTGGTCCTGCACCAGTTCCGGCTGTCGATGATCCAGGACCGGTCCGCGTTGCGGTCCCATCCGGAGCTCGATCTGCTCATCCACGCGGACGGCCAGGGCTCGCAGCCCGACAAGCAGGCCACGTGGAAGGCGCTGCACGCCGATGCCCCGGCGGGCGTGCACTGGGGGTGGAAGAACTTCTTCGACGAAGACCAGCCGATGCTCTCCCCGTCCCAGACCATGGACGAGGTGGCGCCGACGCCGTCGCTGGTCACGTACCAGTAGCGCGAGTTCTCCACAGCCTGGAGGCCCGGTGCCGGTTTCGTCGGACGGTCCTGACAGCATGGGGTCATGTCCACCCCCGCGCTCGGCTCCGTCCCGTCCGTCCCGGCCCCGGCACCCGCCGCGGCTCCGCCGTCGGCGGAGATCGCTGCGGAAGCGCAGGAGGCCCTCGCGGCGCTCACCGGCCGCCCGGACGCGGCCTTCCACCCCGGCCAGCTCGAGGCGATCTCCGCTCTGGTGGAGCACCGGCAGCGCGCCCTCGTCGTGCAGCGCACCGGGTGGGGCAAGTCCGCGGTGTACTTCCTCGCGACCCTGCTCCTGCGTCGTCGCGGCGGTGGGCCGACGGTCCTCGTCTCGCCGCTCCTCGCGCTCATGCGGGACCAGGTCGCGGCGGCCGCGCGGGCCGGGGTCCGCGCCGTGTCGATCAACTCCGCGAACGCACACGAGTGGACGGAGACCCAGGCGAAGCTCGCGCGCGACGAGATCGACGTGCTCCTCGTCTCCCCCGAGCGGCTGAACAACCCGAAGTTCCGCGACGAACAACTCCCGTCGCTCATCGCCAGGATGGGGATGCTCGTCGTCGACGAAGCGCACTGCATCTCCGACTGGGGCCACGACTTCCGGCCGGACTACCGCCGGCTCGCCGAGCTCATCCGCTCCCTGCCGCACGGCGTGCCCGTCCTCGCCACCACCGCGACCGCGAACGAGCGCGTGGTCGAGGACGTCGCCGAGCAGCTCACCGCCGGCCCGTCCGACCCGGTGTTCACCATCCGCGGGTCGCTCGCACGGGCCTCCCTGCGGCTCGGTGTCCTGACCCTGCCCGACGCCCGCGCGCGCCTGGGGTGGCTCCTCGCGCACCTCGGCGACCTGCCCGGCAGCGGCATCATCTACACGCTGACGGTCTCCGCGGCCGAGGACATCGCCCGACTCCTGCGGGAGAGCGGCTACGCCGTCCGCGCGTACACCGGCCGCACCGACACCGACGAGCGTGAACAGCTGGAGCAGCAGCTCAAGGGGAACGAGCTGAAGGCGCTCGTCGCCACCAGTGCGCTCGGGATGGGGTTCGACAAGCCCGACCTCGGGTTCGTGGTGCACGTCGGTGCGCCGTCCTCCCCCGTCGCCTACTACCAGCAGATCGGGCGCGCGGGGCGTGCCACCGACAACGCCGACGTCGTCCTGCTCCCCGGGTACGAAGACCAGGAGATCTGGAAGTACTTCGCCAGCGCCTCGATGCCGACGTCCGCACGCGCCACCGCGGTGCTCGGAGCGCTCTCCACGGACAGCGCCCTGTCGACCGTCGCGCTCGAAGGGCTCGTCGACATCAAGCGGTCCACACTCGAACTCCTGCTCAAGGTGCTCGACGTGGACGGTGCCGTCCGCCGGGTCGCCGGCGGGTGGGTGTCCACCGGGCAGCCGTGGGAGTACGACTCCGTGCGGTACGAGCGTGTCGCCGCTGCCCGGGCGGCAGAAGCGGCGTCGATGCTCGACTACGAGTCGACCTCCGCGTGCCGCATGCAGCTCCTGCAGCAGGACCTCGACGACCCCTCGGCCGAACCGTGTGGGCGCTGCGACAACTGCGCCGGGGTCTGGTACCCGGTCGACGTCCCCGACGGCGCCACCGCCGGTGCCGCCTCGGCGCTCGACAAGGTCGGGGTGGAGATCGCCCCGCGCGCCCAGTGGCCGTCGGGCATGTCCGCGCTCGACGTCCCCGTCCGCGGCAAGCTCGCGCCCGGTGAGGTGGTCGCGCCCGGCCGCGCCGTCGCACGCCTGACCGACCTCGGGTGGGGCGGGCCGCTCCGGGCGCTCTTCGCACCGGGGGTCCCCGACGCGCCGGTGTCGCGGGAACTCCTCGACGGGTGCATCCGCGCGCTGCGGGACTGGCCGTGGGAGACCCGGCCGACCGGCGTCGTGGCGATGTCCTCGCGGTCACGGCCGCAGCTCGTCGCGTCGCTGGCGCAGGCGCTGTCGTCGATCGGCAAGCTCGAGTTCCTCGGGACGCTCGACCGCGACGGTGGGGTACCGCGCGGGGACGGCGCGACGAACAGCGCCTACCGCCTGTCCGGCGTGTGGGAGACGTTCGCGGTCGGCCCCGAACTGTCGGCGGCGCTGCAGTCGCACGACGGGCCGGTGCTGCTCGTCGACGACCTGGTCGACAGCCGGTGGACGATGACCGTCGCCGGCCGGGAACTCCGGCGTGCGGGGGCGTCAGCGGTGCTGCCGTTCGCCCTCGCGACCGTGGCGTAGCCGCGCGCGGGTTCCAGCCGAAGGGTCCGGGCGGCGCCTACTCGGCGCCGATCGCGTCCAGTTCCGCCAGGGCGTCGTCCGGCAGGGTGAACCCCGCCGACGCCACGTTGTCCCGCAGGTGCGCCACGGACGACGTCCCCGGGATGAGCAGGATGTTCGGCGAGCGCTGCAGCAACCAGGCGAGTGCGACCGTCAGCCGGGACACCTCGAGCCGCGCTGCGACGGCGTCGAGCGCGGACGACTGGATCGGCGAGAAGCCGCCGAGCGGGAAGTACGGCACGAACGCGATTCCCTGCTCCGCCGTCAGGTCCACGAGTGCGTCGTCCTCCCGGCGGGCCACGTTGTAGAGGTTCTGCACGCAGACCACCGGGGCGATGGACTGGGCCTCCGCCAGCTGCTCCGCGGTGACCGTCGACACACCGAGGTGGTTGATGAGTCCCTGCTGCTGCAGCTCGGCGAGCGCCTCGAACTGCGGCGCGATGGACCCGGGTTCGGGCGCGTCGAAGCCGCCCATCCGGAGGTTCACCACGTCGAGCCGCTCGACGCCCAGGTTCCGGAGGTTGCCGTGCACCTGTTCGACGAGTTCGTGCGGCTCCCGGGCGTTCGGCCACCCGCCCCGCTCGTCGCGTCGCGCGCCGACCTTCGTCACGATGCGGAGGTCGGCCGGGTACGGCGAGAGGGCCTCGCGGATGAGCTCGTTCGTGACGTACGGCCCGTAGTAGTCCGAGGTGTCGATGTGCGTGATGCCGAGTTCCACGACGGTCCGGAGCACCCGGATCGCCTCGTCGCGGTCGGCGGGTGGGCCGAAGACGTGCGGTCCGGTGAGCTGCATCGCGCCGTACCCGACACGGGTGAGTTCGAGGTCGTCGGCGAGGCGGAAGGCACCGCCGGGGAGCGTCGTGTTCGTCATGGCGTCCACGATGCTCCGCACGCCGGCGGGGACGGTCAGGCCCGGTACCCCACCAGTCGTCGCACGGCTTCCTCGACGCGTGTGCGTCGCTCACCCGGGTGGACGTGCTCGGTGAAGGCGCCGTCGGGCAGGCGTGCCTCGGCATCGACGACCGCGAGCACGTACGCCAGCAACTCCGCAGCGTCGAACGCCTCGACGTCGACCGCGCCGCCACCGGACTCCGCGAGTGCGGCGATCGCCTCCGCGGTCGCAGCCGGCAGCGCCCCACCGGCCACCACGGACGCGAAGAGCTCACCCGCGAACCGCGGGAGGTCGTCCGGCCGGAACCGCACGCCGAGGATGATCGCCATGGACCGATCCTACGGAGCGGTGGGCCGTGCGGGCTTCGGGAACGTCGTGCGCATGTGGTCCGAGGTGAGCACGTCACCGATGCCGATCATGAGCACGGAGAACACGATCTGCTCGACGACCATCCAGAACGGGTACAGGTTCGGGATCGCCGCGATGACGAGCGTCACGACGGGGAAGATCCGGCTGAACAACCGGAGTCGCTGGTACGCCCAGTAGTAGCCGAGCTGCGCACGCCACGCGAAGACGTAGAGGGTCAGGGTGATGAGGAGCACGACGGTCGCCCGGAACCAGACCGCCCACGGGATGGTCTGGCCCGCGTGCGTGAGGACGATCGCGATGACGATCGCGGCGAGTCCGACGACGGTCTCGGCGACGAGCAACCACCGGATCCAGCGGAAGGACCGCACGGTGTCCGGGTGCTCGAGCATCGACTCACGGATCACGTACCCGCCCGCTCGGCCGCCGGCCAGCCGGTCGAGCCGCAGGCGGCACCACATCCGGTCGGCCAGGGTCTGCTGCGTCACCCGTCCATGGTGCCGTATCCGGCGCACCCGGCGGACCACGAGCCTCCAGTCCGGAACGACGGCCAGGAGGCTGGACACGCGTCGCCAGCGCTGGTCGCGTCCGTCCCGTGCGCGGTTCCGGGGCCGTCAGCGGCCTGGCAGGAGCTCGGCACCACCCAGGATGGTGGTCGTGTTCCAGTCGAGGACGACGAGCGAGTGCACCTCGTCCGGCAGGATCTGCGGGATGCCGACGTCGATCACGGCCGAGGTGGCGCCGTGCGGGATCACCCCGATCTCGACGGGGTCGCCGTCCGGGATCCACCGCGCACGCTGCCCGGTGCCGACGACGTCACCGCCGGTGAGCTGCACGCGGATGTCGGCCGTCGCGATGTCGGTCGTGAAACCCGTGATCGTCACGCGGATCGACCGCGCGCCGGACCGGGTGACGGTCACGTGCCCGGTGGTGTGCACGCCGATCGAGACGATCGTGCCGTCGACGGGCAACCCGGTGCGGTACCAGGGCTCGTCGAGCGGGGGCAGCGTCGCCACCGCGTTGACCGGCGCCCGGCCGACGGTCGTGTGCGCGACCGGAGGCGGCGCGAGCAACCAGAAGCACAGCGCGGCGATGATCGCGACGCTGACCGCTCCGATTGCTGCCCAGCCGTTCGGCGTGGGCCCGTGCCCGGGTGACATGCACGGAGCGTACGCCCGTGCACGTCACCCGCGCTGGTGGATCAGGTGCGCTTCCGGCGCTCGCGCACGCGCATGTTCACGGTGATCGGCGTGCCGGCGAAGCCCCAGACCTCGCGCAGACGCCTGGTGATGAACCGGCGGTACTGCGGGTCGAGGAACTGCGTCGTGAAGAGCACGAACGTCGGCGGCTGGCTCGCGGCCTGCGTGCCGAACAGGATGCGCGGCTGACGGCCACCGCGGACCGGGTGCGGGTGCTCCTGCACGAGCTCGGCGATGAAGGCGTTGACCTTGCCCGTCGGGATGCGGGTGTCCCACGACTCGAGCGCGGTCTCGAGGGCCGGGACGAGCTTCTCGAGGTGACGACCGGTGCGTGCCGAGATGTTGACGCGGGGCGCCCAGGCGACGTGCGCCAGGTCCTGCTCGATCTCGCGCTCGAGGTAGCGACGGCGCTCGTCGTCGAGGAGGTCCCACTTGTTGTACGCGAGGACCAGGGCGCGACCCGACTCGAGGACGAGGTCGATGATGCGGAGGTCCTGCACGGAGACGGGCTCGGTGACGTCGAGGACGACGACCGCGACCTCGGCCTTCTCGAGGGCGGCCGTGGTGCGGAGCGAGGCGTAGAAGTCCGCGCCCTGCTGGAGGTGCACGCGCTTGCGGATGCCGGCGGTGTCGACGAAGCGCCAGACACGGCCGCCGAGCTCGACCTGCTCGTCGACCGGGTCACGGGTGGTGCCGGCGAGCTCGTTCACGACGACGCGCTCTTCACCGGCGGCCTTGTTGAGCAGCGAGCTCTTGCCGACGTTCGGGCGACCGAGGATCGCGACGCGGCGCGGGCCACCGATCTCCTGCTTCGCGACGGCGGAGACGTCGGGGAGGGTCGCGATGATGAGGTCGAGGAGGTCCGCGACGCCACGGCCGTGGAGCGCCGAGACGGGGTGCGGCTCGCCGAGCCCGAGGTTCCAGAGCGCGAAGGCCTCGAGGTCGCGGCGGTCGTCGTCGGCCTTGTTCGCCACGACGATCACGGGCTTGTCGGTGCCGCGGAGCATCTTCACGACGTGCTCGTCGGTCGCGGTGATGCCCACCGTGACGTCGACGACGAACAGCACGGCGTCGGCGAGGTCGATCGCGACCTCCGCCTGGAGCGCCACGGACGCGTTGATGCCCTTGGCGTCCGGCTCCCACCCGCCGGTGTCGACGAGGGTGAACCGCTTGTCGTTCCAGTCGGCCTTGTAGCTGACGCGGTCGCGCGTGACGCCGGGGACGTCCTGCACGACGGCTTCGCGGCGACCGAGGATGCGGTTCACGAGCGCGGACTTGCCGACGTTCGGGCGACCGACGATCGCCAGGACCGGCAGCGCGGGGAGGTAGGCGATGCCGTCCTCGCCGAGGGTGCCGGCTTCGAGGAGGGCGACGTCTTCCTCGTCGAGCTCGTAGTCCTCGAGCCCGGCGCGGAGCGCGGTCGCCCGCTGCTCTGCCTCGGATTCGTCGAGGCTCGCGATCCGCTCACCCAGGGAGTCGTCGTACTCCGGGAAGTCGTCGTGCTCTGGTCCGTTGTCCAGTTGCGCCATGGTGGTTTCCTTGCCGGCGACCGTGTGGTCGCGTGTCAGTGCCCGGCCGTGCGGGCCAGGTCGACGACCGCCTGGACGGTCTGGTCGAAGTCGAGGTCGGTGGAGTCGAGCGTCGTGACACCGTCAGCGGCGTTCATGAAGTCGACGACCTTCGCGTCGGCGGCGTCTCGTCGGGCGAGTGCTGCCGAGGTCTCGGCGGCCGACTGGGTCGTGACCTCTGCCGAGCGCCGAGCCATTCTAACCTGCTCGTCGGCGGTCAGGAGGATCCGGACCTCGGCGTCGGGTGCGACGACCGTCGTGATGTCGCGACCCTCGGTGATGATGCCCCGCGCGTCGGCCTTCCGCATCACGTTCCGGAAGAGCTGCACGAGGCGTTCGCGGACCTCGGGGAGCTTCGCGATGTGCGCCACTGCTCCGGTCACCTCGGGGGTGCGGATCGCGTCGGTCACGTCGGTGCCGCCGACCCGGACGAAGTACGCGTCGGGGTCGGTGCCGATCTCGTACTCGAACGTGTCCCAGCTGGCCAGGATCGCGCTCGCGTCGTCGAGGTCGACGCCGAGCTGCAGCGCGTGCCAGGCGAGCGCCCGGTAGGCGGCGCCGGTGTCCTGGTAGCCGAAGCCGAGCGCACGGGCAGCTGCCCGGGAGACGCTGGACTTGCCGCTCCCAGCGGGGCCGTCGACGGCGATCACGAACTTGGCGACGTACGCGCCGTCGGCGAGGCCGGACGGCAGCGGGTCACGGGTGAGACCGGGCTCGCCGCCGCCCTGGCCGTCGGCGCCACCGCTGCCGGCGCTCCCCGTTGCCGGCCCGGGCTGGTCCCCCGGCGTCGGGAGACCCGTGTCGGGGCTGTCCGGGCCGCCGGTCACGCCGGACTCGTCGTGCATCTGGTCGGGGTTCAGGCCCATGCTGCTGCGATCCTCCATCCGCGGCTCTCGAGTTCCTCGACGAGTCGCTGTTCCTGCTCGGGGACGACCGACACCTCGACGATGCCGATCGGTGCGCCCGGTGAGTGCTCGAGGCGCAGGTCCTCGAGGTTGATGCCGATCTCACCGATGGTCGTCATGAGTTCGGCGATCTGCCCGGGTCGGTCGTCGACGAGGACGACGACCTGGGCGAAGCGCTTGGTGGTGCCGTGCTTGCCGGGGAGGCGCTCGACACCGCGGTTGCCCGACGCGATCGTCTCGGCGATCGTGCGGGGCGCACCGGGGGCCTCGGGGTCCGCGAGTGCGTCGATGACGCGGGTGAGCTCGTCGCGCAGGTCGGCGAGCACCGGTCGGATGTGGGCGGCGTTCGCACCGATGATCTGCACCCAGAGCCCCGGGTCGCTCGACGCCACGCGCGTGACGTCACGGACACCGCCGCCCGCGAGTTCGAGCGCCGCTTCGGGTGCGTCCTGCAGGCGCGACGCCATCAGGGTCGAGACGAGCTGCGGGACGTGGGACATCATCGCGACCGCACGGTCGTGGGGCTCCGGCTCCATCTGGATGACCGTCGCCTCGAGGTCGAGGGCGAGGTCCTCGACCACGGCGGCGCGCCGGTACGTGATCGCGTCGTGCCCTGCGATCACCCAGGGACGGCCGATGAACAGGTCCGCCCTGGCCGCCGTCGGGCCGCTGCGTTCCCGGCCGGCCATCGGGTGGGACCCGATGTACCGGGAGACGTCGGCACCGGCGGCGCGGAGCCGCTCGAGCGGCACGGACTTCACGCTGGCGACGTCCGTGACCACGGCGTCGGGGTAGGCCGCGAGCTCACGCTCCACGACCTGCGCGGTGACGTCCGGCGGGACCGCCACCACGATGAGCTCCGGCGCGTCGCCCTCGGCCGGACGGCGCCCGGCGCCGTAGTCGACGGCGAGTGCCAGTGCGGCCGGTGAGACGTCGTCGAGGATCACCTCGACCCCCTTCTGCCGGAGGCCGAGCCCGATCGAGGCGCCGAGCAGACCGGCACCGACGACGCGGACGGGCCCGCGGACCCGACGGTCGACCTCGGCGGTCGTGTCGTGCTGGCTCATGTCGGTCACCGCGTAAGCCTATCGACCGGCCCCGTGCTGTCGGTCGGCGTCGGTCGGTTGGTTGCTCCTGGTGGGGTGGTTGCTCCCGATCGGGTGGTGGCTCCCGATCGGGTGGTGGCTCCTGGTCGGGTGAGGGCGAGCGTCGCGGCGCGGGCGGTGGCGATGACCTCGTCCTGGGGCGCGTCGGTCCCGAGGGCGGCGAAGAGCGCGGCGCTCACGGTGTCGAAGGCCATGCGCGCGCGGAGCTTCTCGGTCCACGGGGCGTCTGCCGGGACGAGCCGTTCCACCACCTCGTCGAACCAGGAGCGGATGTCACCGCCCTCGGTCGCGAGCTTGTGCATCATCGGGCGGTTGGCGTGGGCGAAGCGCATCCCGCGGATCCGTCCGGCCGACGTCGAGTCCACCCACCGGAGCGCCGCACGCTGCAGCAGGTCCGGGGCCGGCGGCTGGTCGTCGATCCACGCGAGGAGTTCGTCGAGCTCGCTGCGACGGTCGTCGAGGAGCGCACGGAGGATCGCTTCCTTGCTGGCGAAGTGGTAGTAGAGCGACGACTTCGTGACCCCGAGCGCTTCGGAGATGTCCCGGATCGAGGTGCCTTCGAACCCCCGGCTCGTGAAGAGCTCGAGGGCGACGCGGAGGATCTCCGCGCGGGTCTCGCTGCCCGGGCGTCGGGTCGGGGTGCTGTCGGTCACGGTGCTGAGTCTACTTGCCGAACGATCGTTCGGGAGGTACCGTTCCTCCTGACCGAACGATCGTTCGGCAGACAGCGTCGACAGGAGACCTCATGAACCCGCAGCCCCGCATCGCCGTCATCGGCGCCGGCCCCGGAGGACTCCTCTGCGCCCGCGTCCTGCAGCTCGCCGGTGTGGACGTCACCGTGTACGACGCCGACGCGTCGCTGTCCTCCCGGACGCAGGGCGGCACGCTCGACCTCCACGCGGACAGCGGGCAGATCGCGATCGAGGACGCCGAGCTCCTCGACGAGTTCATCGCGCTCGCCCGCCCCGAAGGCCAGTCGAAGCGGATGGCGGCGCCGGACGGCGCCGTGCTGATGGAGCACCTGGCTGCGCCGGACGAGTTCGCGGCACCGGAGATCGACCGCGCGCAGCTCCGCACGCTGCTCGCCGACTCGCTCCGCCCGGGCACGATCCGCTGGGGGCACCGGCTCACGGAAGTCCGCGGCGGCTCGCGCGGTCTGCGCTTCGCCGATGCCGACGGGGCTTCGGCCGACGTCGTGATCGGTGCCGACGGGGCGTGGTCCCGCGTCCGTTCAGCCCTGACCGACGCACTCCCCCGGTACACCGGGGTCAGCTTCGTGGAGGTCGTCTTCTCGTCGGTGTCGACGGCGCACCCGCACATCGCACGGCTCGTCGGCGACGGCCACCTCTGGGTGAACGGCGACGGCCGCTCGATGATCCTGCAGCGGAACAGCGACGACGTCGTCCGGGGGTACCTGGGCATGCGCGTGCCGCTCGACTGGCTCGCCGAAGCCGGCCTCGGCGTCGCGGACGGGCGCGGTGGGCTGCTCGCTGGCAGCCCGTCCCTCGATGCGAACGCGACCCAGCGGACGGACACCGAGCGCGTCCGGGCCGAGATCCGGTCACGGTTCGCAGACTTCTCGCCCGACCTGCTCCGCATCGTCGACGAGAGCGAAGGGACGCTGCCGAACCGCCCGATCATGGCGCTCCCGACGCCGATGGCGTGGGAGCACGTCCCCGGCGTCACGCTGCTCGGGGACGCCGCGCACGTGATGTCGCCGTTCGGCGGCAACGGGGTGAACCTGGCGATGCTCGACGGTGCGGAACTCGCGCGTGCGATCATCCTGGCGCTGCGGGACGGCACCGACCTCGACGACGCGATCCGTGCCTACGAGCAGACGATGATCGACCGTGGTGCATCGATCGGTGCGGGCGCCAACGCCGCGATCGTGGAGCACTTCGCCGCCGGTGGCCCCGACCTCGACGGCGTCCCGGACTTCGACGTCGAAGCCGAACGCTGGCGTGCGGGAGCGGACGAGTACCGTGCGGCACGACGCGAGTAGTCCACGCCGTGCCGCAGCGGGGTCAGTCGCTCGACTCCTCGGCGGTCTCGTTCGCCGCGGTGCCGCGCTCGGCGGCTTCGGACGTCGCGCCACGCGCGATGCCGAGCAGCTTGCCGAGCTCGACGCCGTTCACCTCCCGGGTCCGCCCGCTCGGCAGGCTCCCGAGGTGCAGCGGACCGAACGAGCGGCGGACCAGCTCGTTCACCGGGTGCCCGACCGCGTCGAGCATGCGGCGGACGATGCGGTTGCGCCCGGAGTGCAGCGTCAGCTCGACGAGCGACTCCCCGCGGGACGACTCGAGCAGCCGGACCTTGTCCGCGGCGATCGGGCCGTCCTCCAGGTCCACGCCGTCGAGCAGGACCTGCACGGTGGCCGGCGACACGTTCCCGGCGACCTTCGCGATGTAGGTCTTCGTCACGCCGAACGACGGGTGCGCGAGCACGTGGGCGAGCGCGCCGTCGTTCGTCAGCAGCAGCAGGCCGGACGTCTCGGCGTCCAGGCGCCCGACGTTGAAGAGGCGCTCCTCGAACTTGTCGACGAACTGCGACAGGTCGGCTCGGCCGCGCTCGTCGAGCATGCTCGAGACGACACCGGTCGGCTTGTTGAGGAGCACGTACCGCCGGGTCGTGTCGACCTGCACGGGGACTCCGTCGACCGCGATCGCGTCCTTCTCCGGGTCCACGCGACGCCCGAGCGCCTCGACGACCTCGCCGTTGACGCTGACGCGGCCCTCGGCGATGAGGTTCTCCGCCACGCGGCGCGATGCCACTCCGGCGGCGGCCATCACCTTCTGGAGGCGCTCACCCTCCGGCTCGGCCGGGGCTGCGGCGCCCTCCGCTGCGTCCCAGTCGGGGATGATCGGGCGTTCCGGCGTGCCCTCGAGCGGAGTGCCGTTGCCGTCTCGCTGCCCTTCGGGACGCGGGGTGGTGCCACGGTCACGGTTCCGGACGGTGGCCGTCCCGCCGACGTACCGGCGCCCGTTGTGCCACACGCGGCTCGCCTCGCCGTCGCGGGACTGGGTGCTCCGACGGTCGTCGCCGCGCCCACGCTGCTCACGGTCGCGCTGGTCGCGGTCGGCGTTGTTCCACCGGGGGCGGTCCACGCGGCGGTCGCCGGTCGGAGCCGGGCGTCCCTCGCCGTCGCGGCGGCCGTACCCGCGGTCATCGCGCCGGTCGCCCGAACGGTCGTCGCGGCGATCGGTGCGGTCGTCACGGCGGTCGGTCCCACGCGGGCCCGTGCCACGGGTGTCGTGGCGGCTGTCGTCGTGGCGGACGAACCCACGGTCGTCGCGGCGCGGGGCACCGCGGTCGTCCCGGCGGACGAACCCGCCGTCGTCGCGGCGGGGCGCGCTGCGGTCATCGTCGCGTCGGCCGTACCCACGGTCGTCACGGCGGGGCGCGCTGCGGTCATCGTCACGGCGGCCGTACCCACGGTCGTCACGGCGGGGAGCACCCCGGTCATCCCGACGCGGAGCGCCGCGGTCGTCATCGCGTCGGCCGTACCCACGGTCGTCACGACGGGGAGCACCCCGGTCATCGCGGCGCGGGGCACCCCGGTCGTCATCGCGGCGGCCGTACCCACGGTCGTCACGACGAGGAGCCCCCCGGTCGTCGTCCCGCCGGCTCGGCGCGCGGTCGTCCCGCTGGCCGTGCGGACGGTCGCCGCCGGTGCGGTTGCCGTAGCCACCGCGATCCGCCCCACCGGAACGGTCGCCACCGGGACGGTTGCCGTAGCCACCGCGGTCGGCCCCACCCGAACGGTCGCCACCGGGACGGCTGGTGTACCCACCTCGGTCGCCAGCGCCGGGACGGCTGCCGTAGCCACCGCGATCCGCACCACCGGAGCGGCCACCGCGGTCGTCATCGCGACGCCCGTACCCGCCGCGGTCGGAGCCGCCACGGTCCGAGCCGCCGGAACGTGCACCGTACCCACCGCGGTCAGCGCCACCGGAGCGGCCACCGCGGTCGTCATCGCGACGCCCGTACCCACCGCGGTCCGAGCCACCACGGTCCGAGCCACCGGAACGCGCCCCGTACCCACCGCGATCCGACCCGCCCGGGCGACCCGAGCCTCCAGACCGTCCGCCGCCGGAGCGGCCCGCGTCTCCACGCCCAGCACCCCCGCGACCGGCGTCGCCATGTCGTCCGTCCTCATACGCGGCCATCGGGGATCCCTTCGTTCTGCTCGAAACCGTCAGCGCCGTCTTCCAAGAGCGGCGAGATGAGCGGCAGTTCCTCGAGCGAGTTGATGCCGAGCTGCTGCAGGAGCAGATCGGATGTGACGTAGTTGATGGCGCCGGTCTCGGAGTCGGTGAACGACTCCTCGATGAGCCCGCGCGCCACCAGGGTCCGGACGACCCCGTCGACGTTGACGGCCCGGATCGATGCGATCTGGGAGCGGGTGATCGGCTGCTTGTAGGCGACGACGGCCAGCGTCTCGAGTGCGGCCTGGGACAGCCGGGAGGGCCGCTCGGCCTCGACGAACTGTTCGACCACGGCGTCGAGGTCGGCTCGGACGTAGAACCGCCAGCCGCCGCCGACCTCGCGGAGTTCGAACCCGCGGCGGATGGTGCCGTCGACGCCGTCGAAGTCCGCGACGAGGCGCTCGATGGCCTGCCGCACGACGGGCACGGGCGCACCGACCGCCGTGCCGAGTGCGACGAGCGACTGCGGCTCGTCCGCGATCATCAGGATCGCCTCGAGCTGTCGGTCGACGGGCGCCTCCGACGCGGGCGCCGGCACTGCGGCTGCGGCTGCGGCTGCGGCTGCGGCTGCGGCTGCGGCTGCGGACGTGGATGGAGACGCGGACGCCGCGGCGGCGTGCGCGCGCATCGACTCCTCGATCGCCCGTGCGTCGCCGATCTCCTCGGCGCCACCGGGTTCGGCGCTGGAGACGTCGTGGACGTCATCCGTCATAGTCGGCTCCAAGGTTGGCGAGGCTCTCGTCGGTCCAGTGCTCCGCGGTCCACCGCAGGGTGAGTTCCCCGAGCGGCTCGTCCTGCTCGAAGGTGATCGACGCGTTCCGGTAGAGCTCGAGGATCGCGAGGAAACGAGCCACCACGATACCCGTCATGTCGACGCCGGCGACCAGTTCACGGAACGAGACGTCCGGGGCGCCCTCTGCGGCGCGGGTGCGGAGGATCGACACGACGACGGCTGCTTGCTCCCGGATGCTCACGAGCGGGGCGTGCAGGTGGTCGAGTCCGACGGTCGGGATCTCCCGCGGTGCGAACGCCAGCGCGGCGAGCGCGGCGAAGTCCTGCACGGAGAGCGTCCAGACGAGTTCCGGGGTCGTGGCGCGGAAGCGTTCCTCGAGCCGGACCCTCCGGACGTGACGGCGCGACTCGGTCGTCCACCGCGACCCGAACCAGTCCGCTGCCTGCTTGAACGCCCGGTACTGCAGGAGTCGGGCGAAGAGCAGGTCACGGGCTTCGAGGAGCGCGACGTCCTCCGCGTCGACGAGTTCGCCCTGCGGCAGGAGCCCGACGATCTTCAGGTCGAGGAGGGTCGCGGCGACGACCAGGAACTCGCTCGCCTCGTCGAGTTCCTCGGCGGACTCGGCCTGGCGGACGTAGGCGATGAACTCGCCGGTGACGACGCCGAGCGCGACCTCGGTGATGTCCATCTCGTGCTTCGTGATGAGCGAGAGCAGGAGGTCGAACGGTCCGTCGAAGTTCGTGAGCCGGACCCGGAATCCCGGCGTGTCGGACGTGCCCGACCCGGAACCGGACCCGGCCGCAGTGAGGTCAGGCGACGGCGCCACGCTGGACGAGCTCTCGTGCGAGCTGCCGGTAGGAGTGCGCCGCAGCGTGGTCCGGAGCGGTCTGCGTGATGGGGCGCGCCGACACCGTGGCGTCGGGGAACTTCACGGTGCGACCGATGACGGTGTCGAGCACCCGGTCGTCGAAGGTGTCGACCACTCGCTCCATGACTTCCCGCGAGTGCAGCGTCCGCGAGTCGTACATGGTGGCGAGGATGCCGTCGAGCTTCAGCGCGGGGTTGAGCCGGTCGCGCACCTTGTCGATGGTCTCGATGAGGAGCGCCACACCGCGGAGGGCGAAGAACTCGCACTCGAGCGGGATGAGCACCCCGTGTGCGGCGGTGAGCGCGTTCACGGTGAGGAGCCCGAGCGACGGCTGGCAGTCCACGAGGATGACGTCGTAGTCGCCGGCGACCTTGCGGAGGACGCTCGCCAGGATCTGCTCGCGGGCGACCTCGTTCACGAGGTGGACCTCGGCCGCGGAGAGGTCGATGTTCGCCGGGATGACGTCGAGGTACGGGGTGTTCGTCGGCTGGATGACCTGGTTCGGGTCCTTGATGGAGCCCATGAGCAGGTCGTAGACCGTGGGGATGTCGTGGGTCCGGACACCGAGGCCGGCGGACAGCGCGCCCTGCGGGTCGAAGTCGACGGCGAGGACCTTGCGGCCGTACTCCGCGAGCGCCGCTCCGAGGTTGATCGACGTCGTGGTCTTGCCGACGCCGCCCTTCTGGTTGCAGAGCGCGATGATGCGGGCGGGGCCGTGACCGTCGAGCTCCTCCGGCACGGGGAATGCCCGAACGGGCCGGCCGGTCGGACCGTACGTGGTCTCGCCGGTGCCGGGCTGGGTCGTCGGGTTGGTGCTCACCGGGCCATCGTACCGGCGCACCCGCGCTGACCCACGCGCGACGCGGGTCAGGCTGCGCGCAATGCGACGCGCATGCTGTCCACGCGCTCCGCGATGGCCGCGTCCGTCGACCACCGCTGCTGCAGGCGTCCGACGAGCTCCCCGACCTGGGCACGATCGAGCCCCGGGTGCAGGGCGAGACCGACCGTCAGTTCCGGGCCCGCGAAGCGCCCGAGCGGGTCGCCGGGTTCCAGCTCGACGCGAGCGACGCTCCGCTCCCCCTCGACGGAGGCCGCGAAGGCCGCAGCGACCGCGGTGTCCTCGAAGCACGGCGTCCACGGGAGGTCCTGGCCGAGCGCCCACACCGCGGGGCGACGCAGGACGAACTCGCTCGGCGAGGTCGGGTCGAGGACGACGAGCTGGGTGTCCTCGCTCGCCGCCGCCATCGCGACACGACGCGATTCGACCGGGATCGGCCGCGCGGTGGCGTCCCAGGCCTGCATCGCGGCGACCGAGGTGAACGCCGGCATCACCGTGCGCCCGTCGGGACCGGCGACCGTGACGATGGAGAGCTCCTGGGTCTTGTCGACGAGGCGACCGTCGGGTGTCTCGCCGACCTCGCCCGCTTCGGCGACGAGCGGGATCAGCAGCCGGGCGGTGCCGAGCGCCCGCACGACGGCGCCCTGCGATCTCCCTGCCGCGAGGTCCGCGATCGCCGCCAGGACCGCAGGGTCGGCGAGTCCGTCGTCGTCCGCGAACGCGTCGTCGTGGCTGTCGAAGGTGCGGCCGGCCCACGGGAACCCGGCCGAGTCCACGGCGTGTGCGTGGCCGTCGGTGTCGTCGGGTCCTGCCCCGCGGCCGTTCGAGATGCCCGCCACGGGCGTTACTCCGACGCGATGTCGAGTGCGGCCGGCAGCGTGAACGCGCCGGAGTACAGGGCCTTGCCGATGATCGCGCCCTCGAGGCCGTGCGGCACGAGCTCGCGCAACGCGACCAGGTCGTCGAGGGTCGAGATGCCGCCGGAGGCGACGACGGGCTGGTCCGTCCGGTCGCAGACCTGGCGCAGCAGTTCGACGTTCGGCCCCTGCAGCGTGCCGTCCTTCGTCACGTCGGTGACGACGTACCGAGCGCACCCGGCCGCTTCGAGCCGGTCGAGCACCTCCCACAGGTCGCCGCCGTCCTCTGTCCAGCCGCGCGCGGCCAGCGTGGTGCCGCGGACGTCGAGCCCGACGGCGATCTGCTCGCCGTACTCGCCGATCACGCGGGCCGCCCACTCCGGGTCCTCGAGCGCCGCGGTGCCGAGGTTCACTCGTGCTGCACCCGTCGCCAGCGCCGCTTCGAGTGCTCGGTCGTCGCGGATACCACCGGACAGCTCGACCTGGACCCCCTCGACCTCCCGGATGGCGTGCGCGATCACGCGGCGGTTGTCCCCGCGGCCGAACGCGGCGTCGAGGTCTACGAGGTGGATCCACTCCGCGCCCTGGTCGCGCCAGGTGCGCGCGGCGGCAACGGGGTCGCCGTACGACGTCTCACTGCCGGCCTCACCCTGGGTCAGGCGCACGGCCTGGCCGTCGACGACGTCGATCGCGGGCAGCAGGACGAGGGGCGGGGTGGAGGTCAGGTCGGTCATGGTCCTGTCGGTTCTGTGGCTGGTTCGAGATCGGTCGGGAGGCTCGGTGCGGGTCTCAGAGAGACCGCACCCAGTTGCGGAGCAGCTGGATGCCGGGCTCCCCGGACTTCTCCGGGTGGAACTGGGTCGCGGTCAGCGGTCCGTTCTCCACGGCCGCGATGAAGCGCTGCCCGTGCTCCGCCCAGGTGAGCTTCGGCGCGCGGAACGGGCCGTACGCCTCGAGTGGGAAGTCCGTGACGCCGTAGGAGTGCACGAAGTAGAACCGCTCGTCGCGGAGGCCGTCGAAGAGCACCGAGTCATCGGGGGCGTCGATCGTGTTCCACCCCATGTGCGGCAGGACATCGGCCTCGAGCTGCTCGACCGTGCCCGGCCACTGTGCGAGGCCCTCGACGTCGGCACCGCGTTCGACCCCGCGGGAGAACAGGACCTGCATGCCGACGCAGATGCCGAGCACGGGACGGCCGCCGGCGAGCCGGTGGTCGACGATCTCGCCACCCTGCACCCCCTCGAGCTGGTCGATCACGGCGGCGAACGCGCCGACGCCGGGGACCAGGAGACCGTCCGCTTCGAGGGCGGCCCGCTTGTCGGAGGTCAGGGTGACGTCGGCGCCGGCGCGCTCGAGGGCCTTCGCCGCCGAGTGCACGTTCCCCGACCCGTAGTCGAGGACGACGACGTTCGGCCTCGTGCTCACAGTGCGCCCTTCGTGGAGGGGATGCCGTCGACGCGCGGGTCCAGCTCGACCGCGCGGCGCATCGCCCGCGCGAACGCCTTGAACTCGGCTTCCGCGATGTGGTGCGGGTCCCGTCCGCCGAGCACGCGGACGTGCACGGTGATGCCGGCGTTGAACGTGATGGCCTCGAACACGTGACGCACCATCGAGCCGGTGAAGTGGCCACCGATGCGGTGGAACTCGAAGCCCTCGGGTTCCCCGGTGTGCACCAGGTACGGGCGCCCGGAGACGTCCACCACGGCCTGGGCGAGCGCTTCGTCGAGCGGGACGAGCGCGTCGCCGTAGCGGCCGATGCCGGCGCGGTCGCCGAGCGCTGCCTTCAGTGCCTGCCCGAGCACGATGCCGGTGTCCTCGACGGTGTGGTGCACGTCGATGTCGGTGTCACCGGTCGACTCCACACGGAGGTCGATGAGCGAGTGCTTGCTGAACGCGGTCAGCATGTGGTCGAAGAACGGGACGCTCGTCGAGATGTCGGACTTGCCGGTGCCGTCGAGGTCGAGCGACAGGGACACGCTCGATTCGCTCGTCGAACGGGTGATCTCGGCGGTGCGCGCGGTCATGCTCTCAGCCTAACCGGCGGCTGTTCCCGGGTGACGCGGCGCATGGCGTCGAGGAAGGCCGTCGTCTCCGCTTCCGTCCCGGCACTCACGCGGAGGTGGTTCGGGATCCCGAGGTCGCGCACGATGACGTCCTGCTCGAGGAGCGACTCGAACGCCGCAGCGGGGTTCGCGACACCGCCGAACAGGACGAAGTTCGACCAGGTCTCGTGCGGGGAGTACCCCATGTCACGGAGCTCGCGGACCATGCGGTCACGCTGGCCCCGGATGTCGTCGACCATCGCGAGCATCTCCGGCGCGTGCCGGAGCGCCGCGACCGCAGCGACCTGGGTCAGCACCGACAGGTGGTACGGCAGGCGGACGAGGCGGAGCGCGTCGACCACCGCCGGGTGCGCCGCCATGTAGCCGACGCGGGCGCCTGCGAACGCGAACGCCTTGCTCATCGTGCGGGACACCACGAGCCGTTCACGACCGGGCAGCAGGGTCAGCGCCGTCGGCTGTCCGGGGGGCATGAACTCCGCGTACGCCTCGTCGACCATCACGATGCCATCGGTGGCGTCGTAGACAGCCTCGATCGTCGCGAGTTCGAGGGGCGTCCCGGTGGGGTTGTTCGGTCCGCAGAGGAACACCACGTCCGGCTGGTGTTCGCGCACGGCAGCGACGGCGGTCTCCGGGGAGATCCGGAACTCCGCGTCGCGCTCGGCAGCGATCCAGCGTGTCCCGGTGCCCGAGGCGATGATCGAGTGCATCGAGTACGTGGGCGGGAAGCCGAGCACGCTCCGGCCCGGCCCGCCGAAGGCCTGGAGGAGCTGCTGGATGACCTCGTTCGAGCCGTTGGCCGCCCAGATCTGCGCAGCCGTCAGGTCGTGCCCGAGGTACCCCGCGAGCGATTCACGCAGCTCGGTGAACTCGCGGTCCGGGTAGCGGTTGACCGAGGCGAGCGCCTGCCGGATCGAGGACACGATGTCGTCCGCGACGTCCTGCGGGACCGGATGCGTGTTCTCGTTGACGTTGAGCTGCACGCTGACGTGCTTCTGCGGGGCGCCGTAGGGGCTCTGACCGCGGAGGTCGTCTCGGATCGGGAGGTCTTCGAGCGTGAATGCCACCGATCCATCGTAGAGCGGAGCGCCTCCACGATGACCGGCCGTCCGGACGGTCCTGCCGGTCCTGACGGTCGGGTCCTTCCTGCGCGCTACTTCGCGTCCGCGTACTTGGCCGGGATCGCGATCTGCTCCCCTGCCTGCACCCCGGAGCCGTCGAGCGCGTTGAGGCTCACGACGTCCTGGATGAAGTCACGCGGGTCGGCGTTCGGCGCAGTCTGCTCGGCGAGCTGCCAGAGCGTCTCACCGGGCTCGATCGTCACCGTCTGGAAGTGCACGTTCGCCGCGGTGTTGCCGGCCGAGGCCTGGCCACCGTTCAGCGCGAACAGGCCGACGATCAGCAGCAGCGGGATCGCGGCCAGCGTCGTGAAGACCACACGGCCACGGCGGGTCAGGCGGAGCCGCGTGCGAACAGTGCCGCCCTGCACGGTGCCGCCCTGCACGGAGCTGCGCTGCACGGAACCGCGCTGCGAGGTGCTGCGCTGCATGTCTGCGAGTGCGATGGTGCTCATGTCGTGGTGCCTTCCTGCTCAGGTGAACCGAAGCGATGTACCGAACATACGTTCGAACGGACGGCCGCACAAGTCCCCTGGGGAGATTTCCGGGGAGTTTTCGTGCGACACGCTCGAACAGGTGTTTGTCCGGCGTCATGCGGTCGGATACTGTTTCGACTGACTGGGACAAGTCTCACGGGGACCACCGACATTCCCCGATCGGCAGTCCAAGGGTCGCGACGAGAAGGCGAGACGACGTGCCGGACGAACTGCGGGGACAGAAACCGCTGACCGCGAAGCAGCAGGCGATCCTGGACGCGATCCGCGCCTCCATCGCGAGCCGCGGCTACCCGCCGAGCATGCGCGAGATCGGCGATGCGGCCGGCCTCTCGTCGCTGTCGAGCGTCTCGCACCAGCTCGGGCAGCTCGAACTGGGCGGCTGGATCCGCCGTGACCCGAACCGTCCCCGTGCCCTCGAGGTCCTGGTCGACGAGCCCTCAGCGGCCGCCGACGGTCCCGACGTCGATGCCACCACCCTCGTGCCACTGGTCGGCCGGATCGCCGCGGGTGTCCCGATCACCGCCGAGCAGCACGTCGACGAGATCATCCCGCTGCCCCGCCAGCTCGTCGGCTCCGGTGACCTCTTCATGCTCAAGGTCGTCGGCGAGTCGATGATCGACGCCGCGATCTGCGACGGCGACTGGGTCGTCGTGCGGTCGCAGCAGACCGCCGAGAACGGTGACGTCGTCGCCGCCATGCTCGACGAGGAAGCGACGGTCAAGGTGTTCCGCCAGCGGGACGGTCACACCTGGCTGCTCCCCCGCAACACCGCGTTCGAGCCGATCCTCGGCGACGCCGCGACCGTGCTCGGCAAGGTCGTGGCGGTCCTCCGCTCCCTCTGACCTCTGCGCGGAGCCGCTCGATCGACGCCGCACAACCAAGGCCGGTCCGAACCACGTGGGTACGTGGTTCGGACCGGCTTTCGTTGTGCGACTGCGGACGGAACTGCGCACCCAGCCGGGGTTCCTGGCGGACGCCAGCCGGGCCTCCCGGCCGGGTCGGGACCGGACCCTAGGCGGACGGAACCGGTGCGGCGGGCGTGACCACGTACGGGTCGAGCTCCGCGACCTGCCGCTGGAAGACCTTCACCCGGAGGCGCGTGCCGGACTCGACGTAGTCCACCGTCTCGACCGATCCGGTGTCGTGCAGCTGGGAGACCAGGTCCCCGCGGTCGTACGGCACCACCACCGTGAGCGAGACGTCCGGCTCGGGGAGCCGGTCCTCGATCGCTGCGAGCAGGTCGCCGATGCCCTCGCCGGTCCGCGCCGACACGAAGACGGCGTCCGGGGCGAGACCCACCAGCACCAGCCGCTGGGCCTCGTCGATGAGGTCCGCCTTGTTGAACGCGACGATCTCGGGGATGTCCCGGGCACCGACGTCGCCGATCACCTCGCGCACGGTCGCGAGCTGCGCGGCCGGGTCCGGGTGGGAGCCGTCGACGACGTGCACGATGACGTCCGCCTCGCCCACTTCCTCGAGCGTCGATCGGAAGGCCTCGACGAGCTGGTGCGGCAGGTTCCGGACGAAGCCGACGGTGTCGACGAACGTGAACTCGCGGCCCTTCGTGCTCTCCGTCCGGCGGACGGTCGCGTCGAGGGTGGCGAACAGCTGGTTCTGCACGAGCACGCCCGCGCTCGTCAGACGGTTCAGCAACGAGGACTTGCCGGCGTTCGTGTAGCCGGCGATCGCGACGCTCGGGACCTCGTTGCGGTGCCGGTCGGCGCGCTTGGCCTCTCGAGCGGGTCGGAATCCGGCGATCTGGCGGCGCAGCTTCGACATCCGGGTGTGGATGCGGCGGCGGTCCAGCTCGATCTTCGTCTCACCGGGACCACGCGAACCCATGCCCGCACCGCCCGAGACCTGACCACCGGCCTGGCGGGACATCGACTCACCCCAACCGCGGAGTCGCGGGAGGAGGTACTCGAGCTGCGCGAGCTCGACCTGCGCCTTGCCCTCACGCGACTTGGCGTGCTGGCTGAAGATGTCGAGGATCACCGCGGTGCGGTCGATCACCTTGACCTTCACGACGTCCTCGAGCGCACGGCGCTGCGAGGGCGCGAGCTCGGTGTCTGCGATCACCGTGTCGGCGCCGGTCGCCTTGACGACCATCGCGAGTTCCTCGGCCTTGCCCTTGCCGAGGTAGGTGGAGGGATCCGGATGCGGCCGGCGCTGCAGGAGCCCGTCGAGGACCACGGCGCCCGCGGTCTCGGCGAGGGCCGACAGTTCACGGAGGGAGTTCTCGGCGTCGGCGGCGTCGCCCTGGGCGTACACGCCGATCAGGACGACCTGCTCGAGCCGGAGTTGCCGGTACTCGACCTCGGTGACGTCCTCGAGTTCGGTGGAGAGACCGGCGACCCGTCGGAGCGCCGCACGGTCCTCCCGGTCGTACTGGTCGCCGTCGCCGGCCCAGCCCTGCTCGTCGACCGAGCGGGTCTGGATCGCTTGTGCCGGCGCGAAGATGGACGAGCTGGCTCGCGAGTCGGCGTTGCGCAGCACGCGCTCGACGACGCCGTCGCCTTCAGCTTGGTTGTGGGTATCCGTCATGCTGTCCACAGGGTACCTCCGCAGCCCGCAGGACACACGGGGTTCCCGGTACGGTTCTTCCATGGCGAACGACCACTACTTCTCGGCCACCCCGGAGAGTCAGGCGCGACCGCGTCAGATCGCCGTGACCCTGGCGGGGCGTTCGCTGTCGCTGACCACGGCGGCGGGGGTGTTCAGCCCGGACGGGCTCGACCGGGGCACCCGGGTCCTGCTGAACTCGGTGCCGCCGCCCGCGCACGACGGGGCGCTGCTCGACGTCGGCTGCGGCTGGGGTCCGATCGCGATCACCATGGCGATCCACTCGCCGGACGCGCAGGTCTGGGGCGTCGACGTGAACGAGCGGGTGCTCGACCTCGCGCGACGCAACGCGTCCACCGCCGGGGCGACGAACGTCTCCATCGCCTTGCCCACCGACGTCCCCGCGGGGCTCCGGTTCCGGACGATCTGGTCGAACCCGCCGATCCGGGTCGGCAAGGACGAGCTCCACGACATCCTGATGACCTGGCTCCCCCGGCTCGAAGTGTCCGGCGACGCCTGGCTCGTCGTCTCGAAGGACCTCGGCGGCGACTCCCTGCAGCGCTGGCTCCACGACACGCTCGGGCCGTCGTTCCACGTCACGCGGGCGACGACGGACAAGGGCTTCCGCGTGCTGCGGGTGCACCGCACGGCGGAGTAGCGCGCGGCGGGCGCGCGCACCGCGCACGCATCGCCGCACAGAGCGGCGCGCCCCGCGCCCCCGCGCGCGTCAGACCGTCAGGTCGCCCGAGAACACCAGGTCGGCCGGGCCCGCCAGCGCGACGTGCTCCCCGTCCTCCGCCGCGAACATCCGCACGGTGAGCACACCACCGGGAACGCGCACGCGCCAGGTGTCCGGCGCCGCCGACCCCGCCCAGTGCCGGGTGGCCAGCGCCGCGGCGACCGCCCCGGTCCCGCACGACAGGGTCTCGCCGCTGCCGCGTTCGTGCACGCGCATCGTGATCTGCCCGACGCCGTCCTGCACCAGCGGATCCCCCGGCAGCACGAACTCGACGTTCGCCCCCGCGGAGGGTGCCGGGTCGAGCACCGGCACGTAGGTGAGGTCCACGTCGGCGAGCTCGTCCTCGGTCGCGACGGCGACGACCACGTGCGGGTTGCCGACGTCGATGCCGAGCCCGGGCCGCGCGGTGTCGAGGTTCTTCGCGCGCACCATCACGTCGTCGGACCCGCGGCCGTCGATGCCGAGGCCCCAGCGGCCGAGGTCGGCGGAGAACCCGTTCGCCTGCCGCTGGATGTCGACGATGCCCTTGCGGCTGCCGACCGACAGGGTCTCGCCCGGTGCGAGGTCGACGAGCCCGGATTCGGTGAGGTACCGGGCGAACACCCGGATGCCGTTGCCGCACATCTCGGCGACCGTGCCGTCGGCGTTGTGGTAGTCCATGAACCAGGTCGCGTCGGGGTCTTCCGCGACGATGGCCTGCCCTTCCGGGATCGCGTCCGAGCGGACGGCGCGGATCACGCCGTCGGCCCCGACACCGAAGCGCCGGTCGGCGATCGCGCGGATCCGGTCGGGGGTCATCTCGACCGTGGCGTCGGGGTCGGCGAACAAGACGAAGTCGTTGCCGGTCCCCTGGCCCTTGGTGAAGTGCAGCTCGGTCACGGGACGATCCTACGGGCCAGCGCCGTGAGCCCGTCGCGGTCGGCGCCGGTCACGTCGAGGTCATCGGCCTCGGCGTACCGCTTGAACCACGAGACCTGTCGTCTGGCGTACTTCCGTGTCGCGATGCCGGTCGCCTCGACGGCTTCGGCGACGGTCGAGGATCCCCGCAGCACTTCGAGCGCCTGCGAGTACCCGATCGCCGCTCGCGCCGTCCGGCCCTGTTCGAGTCCGACGTCGCGGAGCCCGGCGACCTCGTCCACGAGCCCGTCGGCGAACATCCGCTCGGCGCGGGCGTGCAGCGCGGTCACGAGTTGCTCGCGATCACGACGCAGGTGCAGCACCCGGGCTGGTCGCCACGCGCGGGGCGCGGACGGGAGGCTCGTGGTGACCTGGTCCGATCGGCTCGCGATCTCCACGGCGCGGATCAGCCGCCGCGGGTTGCGTGCGTCGATGGTGTCGGCTGCCGCGGGGTCGAGTTCTCGGAGGCGTGCGAGGAGGACGCTCGGCCCGTGTTCCGCGTGCTCGCGCTCGAGCTCGGCGCGGAGCTCGGGGTCGGTCCCGGGGAAGTCGAGCTCGTACAGGACGGAGGACACGTACAGTCCGCTCCCGCCCACGAGCACGGCCACGCCACCGTCGTCGGCGATGTCGGCGATCACCGCGCGGGCGCCGCGCTGGTACGCGGCGACGCTCGCCTCGTCGGTGACGTCGAGCACGTCGAGCTGGTGGTGCGGGATGCCGTGCCGTTCGGTGACCGGGACCTTCGCGGTGCCGATGTCCATGCCGCGGTAGAACTGCATCGCGTCGGCGTTCACGATCTCGGCGCGACGACCCTGCTCGCGGTGCCGGTCGGCGATGGCGATGGCGAGGTCGGACTTCCCGGTGCCGGTGGCCCCGACGACGGCGATCAGCCCGGCCGAACCGGGGTCCGCGAACGTCCCAGGCGCATCCGCGCCGACGTCCTCAGCGGCCGACACGGAGCGTCGGCAGGCCGAGCGAGACCGGCTTCGGCCCGTCGCTCGGCGAGGAAGGCGTGGGAACGCCGCAGGATTCGGCCTGCGCACGGTCCCAGGCTTCCCCGGCGCGGGTCCGTCGGATCCGGAGCGGCGCGTCGGTGTCCGCGATCAGGAAGTGCGGCGCCGCGCGGGTGATCTCGACGGTGACGACGTCGCCGGGGCGCGGGACGTCGGACCCGGCCGGGACCGAGAAGTGCACGAGCCGGGAGTCCTCCGCGCGACCGGACAGCCGGTGCGTGGTGTCGTCCTTCCGGCCTTCCCCGGTCGCGACCAGCACCTCCACGGTGCGGCCGACCTGGTTCGCGTGTTCCTCGGCGGTGATGCGGTCCTGCAGGGCGACGAGTCGCTCGTACCGGTCCTGGACGACCGCCTTCGGGAGCTGGTCGTCCATCGTCGCAGCAGGCGTCCCCGGGCGGATCGAGTACTGGAACGTGAACGCCGAAGCGAACCGGGCCTGCTCGACGACGCGCATGGTGTCCTCGAAGTCGTCCTCGGTCTCGCCGGGGAACCCGACGATGATGTCGGTGGAGATCGCCGCGTTCGGGATCTTCGCGCGCACCCGGTCGAGGATCCCGAGGAACCGCTCGCTCCGGTAGCTGCGACGCATCGCCTTGAGGACCCGGTCCGACCCGGACTGCAGCGGCATGTGCAGTTGCGGCATCACGTTCGGGGTCTCCGCCATGGCGTCGATGACGTCGTCGGTGAAGGCTGCCGGGTGCGGGCTGGTGAAGCGGACCCGCTCGAGCCCCTCGATCTGGCCAGCGGCGCGGAGCAGCTTGCCGAACGCCTGACGGTCGCCGAACTCGACGCCGTAGGAGTTCACGTTCTGCCCGAGCAGGGTGACCTCGATCGCACCGTCGTCGACGAGCGCCTGGATCTCGGCGAGGACGTCCCCGGGGCGTCGGTCCTTCTCCTTGCCGCGGAGCGAGGGCACGATGCAGAACGTGCAGGTGTTGTTGCAGCCGACCGAGATCGACACCCAGCCGCTGTGGGTCGAGTCGCGCTTGGTCGGGAGGGTCGAGGGGAAGACGTCGAGCGACTCGAGGATCTCGAGCTGCGCCTCACCGTTGTGCCGGGCGCGTTCGAGCAGCGTCGGCAGCGACCCCATGTTGTGCGTCCCGAAGACGACGTCGACCCACGGCGCCTTCTCGAGGATGACGTTCTTGTCCTTCTGCGCCAGGCAGCCGCCGACCGCGATCTGCATGCCGGGGTGCTCGCGCTTGATGCCGGCGAGCTGCCCGAGGTTGCCGTAGAGCCGGTTGTCCGCGTTCTCCCGCACGGCACAGGTGTTGATCACGACGACGTCGGCCTGCGCACCGTCGGCAGCGACGTACCCGGCCGCCTGCAACGACCCGCTCAGGCGCTCGGAGTCGTGCACGTTCATCTGGCACCCGTAGGTGCGGACTTCGTAGGTGCGGGGGCGCGCTGCGACGGTGGCCATGGTCGTCCCAGTGTAAATCGCGGGGCGACTACTCGAAGCGCACGGGCCCACGCGGCCCGCCGGAGCGCGGACCGGCCCCACGCCCACCGCCGTCGAGCGCACGCTCCACCGCGATCCGGACGATGCCGCCGTTGTAGCCCTTGCGCATCAGGAACCCGGACAGGCGCCGCTCCGCAGTCGCACGGTCGAGCCCGCGGAGCTGCCCGGCACGCTTCACCGCGAGGTCGATCGCCCGGACGAACTCGTCGTCATCGTCGTCCGTCGCTGCGTCGAGCGCGGCGTCGATCGCCGTCTGGTCGATGCCGCGACGACGGAGTTCCGCGACGACCCCCTGCTTGCCGAGGCCCTTGCGGTCGTGCAGCCGGTCCACGAGATCGGTCGCGAGGGCGACGTCGTCGAGCAACCCCACGCGGGTCAGGCGGTCGATCTCGTGCTCGACGACGTCCGGGTCGAGGTCGTTCTTCGTCAGGGTCGTGCGGAGCTCGGATGTACTGACGCCCTTGCGTCCGAGCGCCCGCATGCTGAGGCGTTCGGCATCAGCGCGCTGTTCGTCGAGGGGACGGGGGGCGTCAGCGGGGTCTATCTCGTCCCCGCCGACGATCGAGAACACCGACGCGGTGCTGGCATCGGCACCAGAGTCCTCAGCGTCGTACCCGGCCATCTCGGCCCGGGCACTCCGCCCGGAACCGTCGCCGACGACGGGCGACACCCAGTCGGCCTGAGCGCGGGGGCCACGCAGCGGCAGTGGCACCGGGGTGTCCGCGTCCGCGCCCTCGTCGAGCATCGACGACGGGGGCATGCGCACGTCGCCGTCGCCGCCGTCGTCACCGGCGGTGGGTTCGGGCTCCGGAGTTGCACGACGGCGGGTCCTCGCACCGAACAGGTCGGTGACCGGTGCGAGGTCCGCTTCGTCGTCGCGGGTGGTCACGCGCCCTTGCGTGCAGCGAGCTTGGGCTCGATGGACTCGACCGGAGCGGCGTCCGCATCGGCCTTGGCCCCACCGATGCCGAGCTTGGCGAGGATCTTGCCTTCGATCTCGGCGGCGATCTCCGGGTTCTGGATCAGGAAGGAACGCGAGTTCTCCTTGCCCTGCCCGAGCTGGTCGCCGTCGTAGGTGTACCAGGCGCCCGACTTCTTGACGATGCCGTGGTCGACACCGAAGTCGAGCAGCGAGCCTTCCCGCGAGATGCCCGTGCCGTACAGGATGTCGAACTCGGCCTGCTTGAAGGGCGGCGCCATCTTGTTCTTGACGACCTTGACGCGGGTGCGGTTGCCCACCGCGTCGGTGCCGCTCTTGAGGGTCTCGATGCGACGGATGTCGAGACGGACCGAGGCGTAGAACTTGAGCGCCTTACCGCCGGAGGTGGTCTCCGGGGAGCCGAAGAACACCCCGATCTTCTCGCGCAGCTGGTTGATGAAGATCATCGTGGTCTGGGTCTGGTTCAGCCCACCGGCCAGCTTGCGGAGCGCCTGCGACATGAGGCGTGCCTGCAGACCGACGTGGGAGTCACCCATCTCGCCTTCGATCTCGGCGCGGGGCACGAGCGCCGCGACGGAGTCGATGACGATGAGGTCGATGGAGCCGGAGCGGACGAGCATGTCCGCGATCTCCAGTGCCTGCTCGGCGGTGTCCGGCTGGGACACGAGGAGGGCGTCGATGTCGACACCGAGCTTCTTCGCGTACTCCGGGTCGAGCGCGTGCTCCGCGTCGATGAAGGCCGCGATGCCACCGTTGCGCTGGGCGTTCGCGATGGCGTGGATCGTCAGCGTGGTCTTGCCCGAGGACTCCGGGCCGTAGATCTCGATGATGCGGCCGCGCGGGAGTCCACCGATCCCGAGCGCGACGTCGAGGGCGACGGAACCGGTCGGGATCGTGGCGACCGGGGCGCGCTCGTCGGAGCCGAGGCGCATGACAGCACCCTTGCCGAACTGCCGGTCGATCTGCGCGAGTGCGGTCTCGAGGGACTTCTCGCGGTCTGCTGGTGATGGCATGGTGTGCTTCCTTCGTGCTCGATGTCTGCCGCCTGTAGGCTGTCTGATCCCCGGGGGCCGATGGTGCAAGGCCCCTGGTTCTCGGACAAGGCTTCGGGCGTTCCCGATGACTCGAACCTAGGGCGGGCCACCGACATCACTGCCGGTCACCGCGCTGCCTGTGGACGAACTCGTCGTTCTGCGCCGCTGTGGAGGAAGCTACCACCCGTCGAACACGTGTTCGAGCGACACGCCGAACAGGTGTTCGGAGAATCCGGTCAGTCCCGGGGCTCCAACAGTCCCTTGCCGTGGCGACGGTCCTGCGGCACGTCCTGGGAGTCGCAGAGCGCGTCCCAGACCTTGCGGGTGTCGATCCCGGCGGCGATCGCATCGGCGGCGGAACGGCCCCCGAGCTCCTCGAGCACGACGTCGCGGGCGACGACCGCACCGTAGGCCTCACCGAAGACCTGGTCGACGGCTCGCCAGAACTCACTCACGCGCATCCCACCAGCCTAAACGCGGAGCCCGGCGAACGAGCACGGCCCGCAACGAGCGAACGCCCCCGCCGGCGAACCGGCGAGGGCGTTCGTGGTGCAGTGCGGGTCAGCGCACCGCGAGGTCGTTGTCGAACTCGGCGACGAGTTCGTCCGGGAGCGTGTCCGGGACCGGGGTGAGTCCTTCCACGACGGCGAGGCGGTCGCCCACTTCGCGCATGATCGTGGAGATGGGGGTGTCCAACGCATCCGCAACGGAAGCGAGGATCTCCGAGCTGGCTTCTTTCTGCCCACGCTCGACTTCACTGAGGTACCCGAGAGCAACACTGGCCTTGGACGCGACCTGACGGAGGGTCCGGCCCTTCTGCAAGCGGAAGTCCCGCAGAACGTCGCCGATTTCCTGACGAACGAGAACCATGAGAACTCCTCCTCTCTGTCGTCTCCAAAGCCCGATGGGTCGGGATGACCGTCACGGGTTCAGCAACAGTAGCGTTGCCGGTTGCAGCATGCTAGCCACCTGGGCTGCCGTCCTGCTGGAGATTGCGTGAGATGTAACCCAGCGGTAACGCGGGCTATTCCCCGGTCGCCAGCTCGTCGAGCAGCCGTACCAGGAGTTCGGAGACGGAGGCCCGACGGATTGCCTCGCGGTCGCCCTCGAGGTGCAGTTCGACCGCCCGTGATCCGGACGCGGACGCGATCCCGACGAACACGGTCCCGACGGGCTTGCCGTCCTGCGGGTCGGGTCCGGCCACCCCGGTCGTCGAGATCCCCCACGTGGCGGGCACGCCGTCCACCGCCAGGGCGGTACGCACCCCTTCCGCCATCTGCGTGGCGACGTCCGGGTCGACGGCCCCGCGTTCCGCGAGCAGGGACGAGGAGACCCCGAGGACGGACGCCTTGATCGGCGTCGCGTACGCCACCACCCCACCGCGCACCACAGCGCTCGCGCCCGGCACCTCGACGAGTTCGGATACGACGAGGCCGCCGGTGAGCGACTCGGCGACCGCCACGGTCTCCCCGCGGACGGTCAGTTCCGCGATCAGCCTCGGCGCGATCCGGACAGGAGGCTCGGCGTGCGACACGTCGGAGGCTCCGCTCACGCGGCGGTCCGGTTGTGCTTCCACGCCTGCCAGAGGTAGTCCAGGCCGCTCAGGACGGTGGCGATGAACGCCGCGGTCATCAGGATGCCGTTGGTCCAGTGCGCGAAGTCGCCGGCGAAGTTCCACCACGGGAAGAGCGCGAGCGTGATCGCGACGGCCTGCAGCACGGTCTTGATCTTGCCGCCGCGGCTGGCCGGGATGACGCGGTCGGACAGCACCGCGAACCGGAACACCGTGATGCCGATCTCCCGCACCATGATCAGGACGGTCACGTACCAGGGCAGTTCGCCGAGGATCGAGAGCGCCACCAGGGCACCACCGATGAGCACCTTGTCGGCGATCGGGTCGACGAGCTTGCCGAAGTCCGTGACGAGGTCCTGCCGACGCGCGATGATGCCGTCCGCGCTGTCGGTGACGATCGCCACGACGAAGATCACCGCCGCCCAGATCCGGACGGGGCCGTCGTGGCCGGCGTCCGACAGGAGCAGCACGAAGAACAGCGGCGCCATCAGGATGCGGATGACGGTGATGATGTTCGCGACGTTCGCCGTCGACGCGGGACCCGGACCCTTGCGGATCAGCCGTCCGCGCCACGGGAACCGCTTCGTGTTGGTGCCTTCCGAGGCGGTCATCGTGTTCACTCCCTGCCGGTGAGGCCCCAGGCGTCCTCGTCCGGTTCGTCCTCGACTTCATCGTACCCGCGGGTCATCTCCCCCACCGGGTCGGCACCGTAGCGGTCCCCGCCGTCCGACGGGCCTGCTGTGGCCGGGCCGGCGGCCGGGGCTGCCGGAGCGGCGGGCGCGGGGGGCTCTTCGCCGCGGAGCTTCGCGAGCACCGACGGCAGCTGATCGGTCGTGACGAGCACGTCGCGGGCCTTGGAGCCCTCGGACGGACCGACGATGTCGCGGGACTCCATCAGGTCCATCAGGCGTCCGGCCTTCGCGAACCCGACGCGGAGCTTCCGCTGCAGCATCGACGTCGAGCCGAACTGGGTCGACACGACCTGCTCGACGGCGGCGAGCAGCAGCTCGAGGTCGTCGCCGATGTCCGCGTCGATCTCCTTGCGCTCGACCACCGCGGCGACGTCCTGCCGGTACTCGGGCTGGGCCTGCCGGGTGACGTGCTGGACGACCTCCGCGACCTCGCTCTCCTGCACCCAGGCACCCTGGACGCGCACGGCCTTCGAGGAGCCCATCGGCAGGAAGAGCCCGTCGCCCTGCCCGATCAGCTTGTCGGCGCCCGGCTGGTCGAGGATGACCCGGGAGTCGGTGACGCTCGTGACGGCGAACGCGATCCGCGACGGGACGTTGGCCTTGATCAGACCCGTGATGACGTCGACCGACGGGCGCTGCGTCGCGAGGACCAGGTGGATGCCGGCGGCGCGGGCGAGCTGGGTGATGCGGACGATCGACTCCTCGACGTCGCGCGGGGCGACGAGCATGAGGTCGGCGAGCTCGTCCACCACGACCAGCAGGTACGGGTACGGCTTGAGCTTCCGTTCGCTGCCCGCCGGCAGCACGATCTCGTTGTTCTCGATCGCCTTGTTGAAGTCGTCGACGTGCCGGAACCCGAACGACGCGAGGTCGTCGTACCGCATGTCCATCTCCTTCACGACCCACTGCAGCGCTTCCGCCGCCTTCTTCGGGTTCGTGATGATGGGGGTGATCAGGTGCGGGACACCGGCGTAGATCGAGAGCTCGACGCGCTTCGGGTCGACGAGGACCATGCGGACCTCGGACGGCTTCGCACGCATCAGCAGCGACGTGATCATCGAGTTGATGAACACCGACTTGCCGGAACCGGTGGAGCCGGCGACGAGCAGGTGCGGCATCTTCGCGAGGTTCGCGACGACGAAGCCGCCCTCGACGTCCTTGCCGACGCCGATGGTCATCGGGTGCTTGGACTTCCGCGCCGCGTTCGAGCGGAGGACGTCGCCGAGGGAGACGATCTCACGGTCCGTGTTCGGGATCTCGACGCCGATGGCGCTCTTGCCCGGGATCGGGGAGAGGATCCGGACCTCGTTCGAGGCGACCGCGTACGACAGGTTCTTCGAGAGTGCCGTGACGCGCTCGACCTTGACACCCGGGCCGAGTTCGATCTCGTAGCGCGTCACTGTCGGGCCACGCGAGAAGCCGGTGACCTTCGCGTCGACCTTGAACTCGGTGAGCACGCCGGTGATCGCCGCGACGATGTCGTCGTTCGCCTGGCTGCGCGCGACGGATGGGGTCCCCGAGCTCAGCGTGGTGGCCGCGGGGAGGCGGTACGGGCGGGAGGGGTCGTCCGCAGCGCCTGCCGCGGGGAGGTCGTCGGGTTCGTCCGCCGCGCCCGTCACGTCGTCCACGGGGTCGGCCGGGAGGCTCGGGGAGACGACCGCAGGGACGCCACCACTCGGACGGATCACCGCGGTCGCGTCGTCCGGCACCGGCGCGCCGAAGTCGCGGAGGGCCTGCTCGGCGCGCTCGAGGTCGGCCGCGACCTCGGTCTCAGCGGAGCCGCCGAGACCCGCAGCGTCGTCGAGGCCTGCAGAGCCGCCGAGACCCGTGGAGTCGTTGAGGTTCACCGATGCCGGTTCGGCCGGCGTGTGGTCGATCAGCCCGGCCGCCGCCCCAGCGTTCGGGGACGGTGCCGCGGACGGAGCGCCGGCGTTCGCCGCCGGGATGACGGGGCTGTCGTACGCGGGGTCTTCTTCGCGCCCGGACTTGTTCCGGCGCCACCAGGGGATGTTGCCTTCCGCGGCACCTTCCGCCGGTTCGTCCCCGTCCTCGCCGAAGCCGAGGTCCTCGAACAGCTGCAGGCCCTGCGAGTCGGTCTTGTTGGCGCGCTTCCGCGACGGCTTCGTGGCGGCGGGTGCTGCCGTGTCCGGCTCCGGCTCGGCCGCGGGTGCCGGGGCGCCGAACAGGTACGCGTAGAGCTCGTGCAGCCGACGACCGACCTTGTTCGGCGGGGTCTTCGTGATGATGAAGAGCGAGAGCACCAGGAGCACGATCGCGACCGGGACGGCGATCCACGCGGTCGCGACGGCCACCAGCCAGCCGATGACGACCCAGCCGATCACGCCGCCGGCAGCGGCGAGGGCCGGCATGCCGTCCGAGGCGCTCGGCTGCCCGCCGAAGACGTGGCAGAGCGAGGAGATCGAGACGAGGAGGAGTCCCAGCCCGATCCCGATCCGGGTGTTGTCGTGCACGGACGCCGGGTGCCGGAACAGCCAGCCGGCGAACACGACCATGATCACCGGGAGCGCGAACGCCAACCGGCCGAACAGTCCGCCGAACGTGTACGCGTCGAGCGCGATCGAGACGGCGTTCGTCGGGTTCAGCCACTCCACCACGGCGCCGGCGATCGCCAGCACGAACAGGAAGAACGGGAAGCCGTCGCGGCGCTGGTCCTTCTCGAGGGACTCCTTGCCGAGGAGCCGGAACATCGCGCCGACGCCGTGCGCCATCGCGAGCCAGGCGGTGACCAGCGGGTTCTGCCCGCTGAACTCCACCGCGGGGGCTGCCTGCGGGAGCTTCTTCGTGGTGGCCTGGGTGCGCGACGAAGGACGCGACCCGCTTCCGCGGGACGACGAGGACGCGCGCGAGCGCGTGGTCGACTTGGTGCCTCCGGCCATGGGCAGAACCCTAACGCCACCTGGGGACGTTCCCGGGGAGGCGCGCACGGCTGTGGACAACGGCAGGAGGCCCGCCGCACGTCCGAGACGGACGTGGGACGGGCCTCCAGGCCGACAGCCGACAGCCGACAGCCGACAGCAGCAGCCGAGCGCTACGCCTCGATGATCACCGGGACGATCATCGGGCGACGACGGTGCTTCGTGTTGACCCACCGGCCGACGGTCCGACGGACCACCTGGCTGAACGCGTGCTGGTCCCGCGTGCCGTTGCCGGCCGCGTCGGCCAGCGCACGCGCGATCTGCGGGCGGACGTCGTCGAAGACGGAGTCGTCCTCGGCGAAACCGCGCGACTGGATCTCCGGGCCGATGACGCACTGGCCGGTGGCGAAGTCGACGGCGCAGAAGACGGAGATGAAGCCCTCCTCGGCGAGGACGCGGCGGTCCTTGAGGTCGGCGTCGGTGATCTCGCCGACGGTCGACCCGTCGACGTAGACGTACCCGATGTCGAGCTGCCCGGCGACGTTCACGACGCCGTCCTTCAGGTCGACGACGATGCCGTCCTGCCCGAGGATGACGTTGCGCGGCGGCACCCCGGTCTGGATCGCGAGGTCCGCGTTGGCGTACAGGTGGCGGTGCTCGCCGTGCACGGGCAGGACGTTCCGCGGCCGCAGGATGTTGTAGCAGTAGAGGAGCTCGCCGGCGGAGGCGTGTCCGGAGACGTGCACCTTCGCGTTGCCCTTGTGCACGACCTTCGCGCCGAGCTTGGTGAGCCCGTCGATCACGCGGTACACGGCGTTCTCGTTGCCCGGGATGAGGCTCGACGCCAGGATGACCGTGTCGCCCTCGCCGATCTCGATCTGGTGCTCGAGGTTCGCCATGCGCGCCAGGACGGCCATCGGCTCGCCCTGGGACCCGGTCGACATGTAGACGATCTGGTCGTCCGGGACGTTCTTGGCCTTCTTCGTGTCGATGAGCACGTTCTCCGGCACGCGGAGGTACCCGAGGTCGGCGGCGATCGTCATGTTGCGGATCATCGAGCGGCCCATGAACGCGACCTTGCGGTTCGCGGCGGCCGCGGCGTCGAGGACCTGCTGCACGCGGTGCACGTGCGAGGAGAAGCTCGCGACGACGACCTTCTTGCGGGCGCGCATGATGATGTTCTCGAGCACGGGTCCGATGTCGCGCTCGGGGGCGGTGAAGCCCGGCACGTCGGCGTTCGTGGAGTCCGGCAGGAACAGGTCGACGCCGGCTTCACCGAGGCGCGCGAAGGCGCGGAGGTCGGTGATGCGGTCGTCGAGCGGGAGCTGGTCCATCTTGAAGTCGCCGGTGTGCAGCACACGACCGGCGGGGGTCGTGATGGCGACGGCGAGGGCGTCCGGGATGGAGTGGTTCACCGCGACGAACTCGAGGTGGAACGGGCCGAGCTGCTCGGTCTGGTCCTCGGCGACGACCAGCGTGTACGGCTTGATCCGGTGTTCCTTGAGCTTCGCCTCGACGAGGGCCAGGGTCAGCGTGGAGCCGATCAGCGGGATGTCGTCGCGGAGCTTCAGCAGGTACGGGACGGCGCCGATGTGGTCCTCGTGGCCGTGCGTGAGCACGACGCCGAGGACGTCGTCGAGGCGGTCCCGGATCGGCGCGAAGTCCGGCAGGATCAGGTCGACGCCCGGCTGGTGCTCTTCGGGGAAGAGGACGCCGGCGTCGACGATGAGGAGCTTGCCCTCGTACTCGTAGACGGTCATGTTGCGACCGATCTCGCCGAGGCCACCGATCGGGATGACGCGGAGGGTGCCCGGCTCGAGGGGCTGGGGTTCGGAGACTTGCGTGGGCATTCGGTCCTGACTGCTTCGGCGGCGCGCGATCCCGCGCGCCGCGGTCGATCAACGGGTGGTGCCTGGCACCTTCGGAAGCGCACCGCCGGCGGCCGCGTTGCGGTCCGGGCGGAAGTTGGAGAAGTCGGCGCCGGGGATCCCGTGCACCGCTTCGAGGGAGGTCTCGATGGCGTACGCCTCGGAGTCCTCCGGGCCGACGAGCGGCAGACGGACGCGCGGGCTGCCGATGCGGCCGAGCCCGTGCAGGATGTACTTCGCCGCGACGGTGCCGGGCACGTGGGTCATCACCGCGCGCACGAGCGGCTCGATGCGCTGGTGCTCGCGGGTGGCCGTGGCGAGGTCCCCGGCGTTCACGGCGTCGATGATCGTGCGGTACGGCGTGCTGGTGATGTTCGCCGTCACGCCGATGAGTCCGGTGGCGCCGATCGACAGGTGCGGGAGCACGTTCGTGTCGTCGCCGGAGAAGTACATCAGGTCGGTGTTGTTCAGCACGCGGGACACCTCGGCGAAGTCGCCCTTGGCGTCCTTCACGGCGAGGATGTTCGGGTGGTGCGAGGCCCGCACGATGGTCTCGTACGTGATCGGGATGCCGGTGCGACCGGGGATGTCGTAGAGGATCACCGGCAGGTCGGTGGCATCCGCGATCATCCGGAAGTGCGTCAGCACGCCCGACTGGGTCGGCTTGTTGTAGTACGGCGTGACGATCATCACACCGTCGGCGCCGGCCTTCTCGCTCTGCTTGTAGAGGTGGATCGCGTGCGCGGTCTCGTTCGAGCCACCGCCCGTGATGATCTTCGCGCGGCCGCCGGCGACGGACTTGCCGACCTCGACCAGGCGGAGCTTCTCCGGGTCGGTGAGCGTCGAGGTCTCACCCGTGGTGCCGGTGACGACGATGCCGTCGGCGCCGGCGGTGATGCAGTCGTCGATGTGCTGCTCGACGCCGGGCCAGTCCACTTCGCCGTCAGCGGTGAACGGGGTCACGAGGGCGACGAGGACCTGACCGAAGGGATTCTCACGCGGGGACACGGGCACCAGCGTACCGGGGATGCGGACCGGTTCGGCCGTCCGGATGGACGGTGGTCGGACGGGAGGCCCGGTGCGGCCCCGTCACGCCGGTGGCGACCGGCGGGCGGGCGCGTCTCAGGCGCGGCGTCGCCACTCGACGAAGCGGTAGCGGACGCCGCCGTTGCGGGACTCGTGCCAGGCGCCGTCGTCGACGACCTGCCAGGTGTCGGTCTGGTCGCCGATCGCCGGCGCGGTCGTGTCGCCGGGGACGTCCGTGTCGATCACGGTCTCGGACACCCGGTCGGCGAACGGCAGCGCGGCCGCGTAGACCTGGCCACCGCCGATGATCCACACGGGTTCGTCGGTGTCGAGCGCCGTCGCCAGGTCGTGCACGACCTCGGCCCCCTCGGCCGTCCACGACTCGTCACGGGTCAGGACGACGTTGCGGCGGCCGGGCAGGGGTCGGAAGCGCGGCGGGAGCGAGTCCCAGGTGCGCCGACCCATCACGACGGTGCCGGAGCCGGTGACCTGCCGGAAGTGCGCGAGGTCCTCCGGGACGTGCCACGGCATCCCGCCGTCCGCGCCGATGACCCCGCCGGTCGACCGCGCCCAGACCATCCCGACTCCGCGGATGGGTTCCGACCAGGGTTCGGTCGGCATCAGACGGCGACCGCGCCCTTGATCGCCGGGTGGTGGTGGTACCCGACGACCTCGAAGTCCTCGTACACGTAGTCGTCGATGGAGTCGCGCGGCGCGATCTCCAGCGTCGGCGGCGCGTACGGCGTGCGGGAGAGCTGCTCCTCGACCTGCGCGACGTGGTTGTCGTAGATGTGGCAGTCACCGCCGGTCCAGACGAAGTCGCCGACCTCGAGCCCGGTCTGCGCCGCGATCATGTGCGTCAGGAGCGCGTACGAGGCGATGTTGAACGGGACGCCGAGGAACATGTCCGCGCTCCGCTGGTAGAGCTGGCACGAGAGCTTGCCGTCGTTGACGAAGAACTGGAAGAACGCGTGACACGGGGCGAGCGCCATGTCCGGGATGTCCGCGACGTTCCACGCCGAGACGATCAGCCGGCGGGAGTCCGGGTTCGCCTTGATCTGCTCGATGACCTGGGCGATCTGGTCGATGTGCTCCCCCGAGGGCGTCGGCCATGAGCGCCACTGCACGCCGTACACCGGACCGAGGTCGCCGGACTCGTCAGCCCACTCGTTCCAGATCCGGACGCCGTGCTCCTGCAGCCAGGTGGCGTTGCCGTCGCCGCGGAGGAACCAGAGGAGTTCGTACGCGATCGACTTGAAGTGCACGCGCTTCGTGGTGATGAGCGGGAAGCCCTCGGACAGGTCGTAGCGGAGCTGCGCGCCGAAGACGCTGCGGGTGCCGGTCCCGGTGCGGTCGCCCTTCGGAGCGCCCTCGGTGAGGACGCGGCGGAGCAGGTCTTCGTACGGGGTGGCAACGGTGGCGTCGGGCTGGACGGTCGCAGTGTCGGTCACGGCAGAAGCCTAAACGGGACCACCCACACTGGCGAGCCGACCTGCGCGGCGTACCCCGGGCCTCCAGTGGCGGATGCGTACCGTTGCTGCCAAGGAGGCCCACATGGCGGAACAGCCGCTCTCGATCCTGGTGGCCGGCGCGTCCGGCTTCATCGGGACCCCCCTGGTGCGTGCGCTGCGCGACGCCGGGCACCACGTCTCGACCCTGGTGCGGCGCGAACCGCACTCCCCCACCGAGTTCCGCTGGGCGCCGGGCAGCCGCCCGCTCGACCCGGCCGTGCTCGACGGCGCGGACGTCGTGATCAACCTCGCCGGTGCGAACATCGGCAAGCTGCCGTGGACCGACTCGTACAAGCTGGAGATCGAGCGCTCCCGCATCGACGCGACCGACACCCTGGTCGAGGCCATGCGGCACGCGAGCACCCCGCCGCGACTGTTCCTCTCCGGCTCCGCATCCGGCGTCTACGGCGACCGTCCGTCGGACGTGTTGCAGGACGACGCCGCAGCGGGGTCCGGGTTCCTCGCCGAGGTCTGCACCGCGTGGGAAGCAGCGGCGAACCAGGCGCCGGACGGGGTGCGCGTCGTGACCCTGCGCACCGGGATCGTCATCGGGCAGGGCGGCGGCGCGCTGGCTCCGCTCATCCCGCTCACGAAGTTCGGCCTCGGCGGTCGGCTCGGCACCGGCGGACAGCACTGGCCGTGGATCGCGCTCGAGGACGAGGTCGGGGCGATCGTGCACCTCGCGACCGCACCGGGCGCCGCGGAGGTCACCGGACCGGTGAACCTCGCGGGACCGGAGCCCGCCGTCGCCGACCGCATCACGAAGCGTGTCGCCGAGGACCTGCACCGGCCGTACGTGTTCCGGATCCCGGAGTTCGCGCTGAAGACGCTGCTGCGGGAGGCCGCTGACGAGATGCTCCTGTCGAGTCAGCAGATGGTGCCGACGAAGCTCCTGGAGTCCGGGTACACGTTCCGGTACACACGCGCCGAGGACGCGGTCGACGCGGTCTTCTAGCGCGCGTGCGTCAGCGCGGTCCGCATCGCCGCCCGGGCCCGCTTCCGGTCCCCCGCGGCGTCGTAGACGACCCCGAGCCGGAACCACGCGCGCCAGTCGTCCGGCGCCGCCTCGACCGCGGCCTTGTACTGCGGGAACAGCTCGTCCGCGGCGGCCCGGTCCGGCCGCCCCGACGGACGGACGGGGACGACGTCACCGGGTGTGCCGCCTTCGCGTTCGAGCCGGGCACCGAGACGCGTGATCCGCAACCCGAACCGGAACTCGAGCACGAGCAGCAGTGCCCCGATGACCGCGATCACGAACAGCGCGACACCGATGGCGATGCCGATCGCCAGACCCGTGGCGATGAAGGCGACGGCGCGCTGGCCGACGAGCACGATGTACAGCGCGAGCAGCACCGTCATCAGGGCTGCGCCCCAGAACGGCGAGCGGATCCCCACGGTCAGCCGATGCCGAGCACGGAGCCGAGCCCGACGGTGAGGCCGCGGAGGTCGACGACCGCGGACAGTGCGGCGCGGATGCCCGGCGCGTAGGCGATGTCGTCGTTGGTGTCGTGCCGGATCGTCAGGGTCTCCCCCGGGCCGCTCAGCACCACGTCCTGCACGGCCTTCACGCCGGGCAGTCGCAGCGAGTGGATCGGCACGCTCGCGACCTGCTGCCCACGGGCGCGCTGGTCGACGTGCGGGGCGTCGACGGGGCCGACGTCCCGACGCGCCTCGGAGATGAGCTCCGCGGTGCGCACCGCGGTGCCGGACGGGGAGTCGATCTTGCCGGCGTGGTGCGTCTCGATGATCTCGATCGCGGGGAACCACGGCGCGGCGATCGTGGCCAGGTGCGTGCCGAGGACGGATCCGATCGAGAAGTTCGGGACGACGAAGGCCCCCTGCTCCGGCCGTTCCGCGAGCGCGGTCCTGAGCGATGCCAACCGGCTCGCCGACCAGCCGGAGGTGCCGACCAGCACGTTCGCGCCGCTCTCCAGCGCGTTCGAGACGATCGCCGGGCTGAGCGCCGGGACCGTCACGTCGACGACGACCGCGGCACCGTTGAACACCGACGGACCGGCTTCGTGCGCGCCGTCCTTCGACGACAGGCTCGCGACGAGCTCGAAGCCCGGCAGTTCCTCGACCACGGCGGCGACGAGGCCCCCGAGTCGACCGGTGGCGCCGACGACGGCGACGGGAGTGACCATGCGCTCCATCCTAGGATCGACGCATGACCATCGATCGCACCCCGGTCACCGTGCGCACCGTCCCGGCGGACCTGCCCGAGGTCGATGCGCTCCTCGACGCCTACCTCGACGAGCGCGAGGCGACGTTCCCGAGCGCGCAAGGGACGTACTCCCGGAAGCGCACGCCGGCGGTGGAGTTCACGCCGCCGCGGGGTGTGTTCGTCGTGGCGTACGACCCGGACGGCGTCCCGATCGGCTGCGGCGGACTCCGGCGCATCACGGACGACGGCGACGACGTCCGGTTCGAGGTCAAGCACGTGTTCGTCTCGCCGGCGGGCCGCGGCCGCGGGGTCGCGACGGCGGTCATGGACGAACTCGAACGCGCGGGTGCCGCACTCGGGGCGACGGCGATCGTGCTCGACACGAACGACTCCCTCGTCGCGGCCGGCGCGATGTACCGCAGCCGCGGCTACGCCCGCGTCGACCCCTTCAACGACAACCCGAACGCGACCGCCTGGTACCGCAGACCCGTCGGGCAGCGTCCCTAGACCGGCTGGGCGACCGGCAGCCCCGTCCGCAGCTCGACCGGCAGGTGCGCCGTGTCGTTGAGCGTCACGAGCTCGGCGGGCTTCGCGGACCGGATCCGGATCACCGTCAGCGCCGTGTGTGCGACGTTCGTGCCCATCCAGCGCCACTCCGGCGCCTGGAAGACCTCTCGCACGAACCACCCGATCACGGCGTTGTGCGTGATGATCAGGTCGTGCCGGTCCTGCATGGCCGGGGTGAACCACTCCGCGACGGCGTCGCCCATCTGGGCCTGCCCGGCGATGATCTCCTCCTCGGTGATCCCGCCGTAGAACTTCTTGTACGCGGTCGGCATGTCCGGGGTGGGACCGGACGGGATGCAGTCGAAGAGCAGCGTCGACGGCTCCGGCTGGATCGCCGGCAGTCGCTGCGCCAGGAACGACGCGGTCTCGGTCGGCGCGTCGAGCGGCGAGTGGTAGACGCCGTCGAAGGGCACCCCGCCGAGCCGGTCGGCGATGAGCATGGACTGCCGCTTGCCGCGCTCGGACAGCTTGCCGTCGCGGAGGCCGTGCTCAGCGTCCTGGTGCTCGCCGTGGCGCACGAGGTAGAGGTAGTGCGACATCTCCCGCATCAACCGCCGATGCCGATCGCGCTCTCGAGAGCCGCGCGCTCGACGTCCCCGACGACCGCGGTGATCTTCGGGCGGGTCAGGAGGTCACGTGCCAGGTCGAGCACGTCGCCCCTGGAGACCCGGTCGACCCGCTGGAGGGCGGTGTCGAGATCGGTGAACTCGCCGGTGCCGAGCTCGGCGCGACCGAGGCGGGTCATCCGGGCGTCCGAGTCCTCGAGCGAGAGCGTCAGCGCGCCCTCGATCTGGCCCTTGGCACGACGCAGCTCGTCGTCCGTGATGCCCGAGTCGACCATCCGCTCGAACTCGGCGTCGACGATGTCGATCACCCCGGCGACGTTGTCCGGGGCGCAGCCCGCGTAGACCCCGAAGGCGCCGTTGTCGAGGTAGGCGGGTGCGAAGGACGACACCGCGTAGGCGAGACCACGGCGCTCGCGGACCTCCTGGAAGAGCCGGGAGCTCATGCCCCCGCCGAGGACGGCGTTCAGCACGCTCAGCACGGGGCGGCGTTCGTCACGGAGGTCGAGGCCCTGCGAGCCGCGCAGCATGCTGACCTGCTCGGTGGGGCGGTGCACGACCGTGAGCTGTTCGGCGGCGCGGTCGGCGACGGGCTTCGCGGTGCGCCGCGCGACCGGGGCCGCCTTGTCGGCGTTCTGGAAGACCTCTTCGACGAGGGCGCAGAAGCGGTCGTGGTCGACGGCGCCGGCGGCGGTGATGACCAGCCCGCTCGGCGCGTAGTGCTCGGCGTAGTGCGCCATCACCTCGTCACGCTGCACCGCGCGGATGCTCTCCGGGGTGCCGCCGATCGGACGGCCGAGGGCGTGCCCCTCGAAGGCGGAGGCGAAGAACGCTTCTCCGGCGAGGTCGGCCGGGTCGTCCGCGGCCATCGCGAGTTCTTCGAGGATGACCCCGCGCTCGATGTCGAACGCCTGCGGCTCGAGCACCGAGTTGGTCACCATGTCACCGATCACCCGGACGGCCATCGGGACGTCGGCGTCGCGGACGCGGGCGTAGTAGCAGGTGTACTCCTTGGCGGTCGCGGCGTTGTGCTCGCCACCGACGGAGTCGAACGCGACGGCGATGTCGAGTGCGCTGCGCGTGGTCGTGCCCTTGAACAGCAGGTGTTCGAGGAAGTGCGTGGAGCCGAACTGGCCTTCGCGTTCGTCGCGGGAGCCGACCCCGACCCAGTAGCCGATGCTCGTCGAGTGGGACGCCGGAACGGCCTCGGTCAGCACGCGGACGCCCGACGGGAGGACGGAACGGCGGACGAAGGATCCCCCGGACGTCAGGAACGACGTGTCCGGGGCCTGGAGGGGCAACGGCACTGGGTGGTTCATCGCCGTCGAGCCTACTGACTCTCCGGGGTGCCTCATCCAGCATCTGGACTGTGCCTCGAAGTGGGGTACAGAAATTGAGGACAGACCGACTCGTCTGTCTGTCCTCCTTGTGCTACAGTCGTGCATGCCGGATCGGTAGTCCCCCTAGATTCCGATCCGGTGGCTCGGGACATCAGTCCTCGGCGGCACGAGTCCCCCCGCTCAGCCGCGGAGCCGATGAGTCCCAAGGAGAGCCACGCTGTGACGGTCGATTCCCCCCAACCGGCCGTCCAGCGTCTCCTTGGACCGAGCGATCCGAACCTTCCGTCGCCGGACGGGTCGAGCCTCCCCCCGGCTCCCCGTCCCGGCGGCGCGAAGGTCCGGATCCTCGAGACGGCAACGCGGCTGTTCTACGAAGAGGGCATCCACAGCGTCGGCGTCGACCGCCTCATCTCCGAGGCGAGCGTCACGAAGGCGACGTTCTACAAGCACTACGGGTCGAAGGACAACCTGATCCTCGCCTACATCCGGGCGCAGCACGACCACGTGCAGGACCGCTTCGAGCGACTCATCGCCGACGCCGACTCCCCCGCGCAGGCCGTCCGGTCCTGGGTCACCGCCGTCGCCGACGAGGTGCACGAGCCCGGTTTCCGCGGTTGCGCGTTCCTCAACGCCGCGGCGGAGTACCACGACCCGCGCGACCCCGTACGCGAAGTCGTCGCGAGCCACCGCGACTGGTACACCGAGCGCCTCGCCGACCTCCTGCAGGAAGCGGGTCACCCGCTGCCCGGCGACGGCGCGGACGAGCTCATGCTCGCCCGGGACGGCGCGATGTCCGGCGCGTACGCGGGCGACGCGATCGCCGCGACGGCGGCGCTCGGCCGGGTCGCCGAGCGCGTCCTCGCCGGCTGAGCGAGCGGGCTGAGCGCGCCTGCCGAGCTGGCCGACCGCCGCTTTCCGCGCACCCCTGGTGATGCCCCCTCTTCGGGGGTAGCTTGACGCGCACGATCGACCAACCCGCCGATCGCGATCCCGTCGACCCGTTTCCCTGCAGCGTCGGCGGGACCTCAGTGCTGCCAGCACGACTCGAGGACAACGATGTTCGACAACGCCTTCATCCGCCATGCCGTCGACCGGAGCGCCGAGAACGCTCTCGACCGCCGACGCTTCTTCGCAGCCGCCGGTGTCGCCGGCGCCTCAGCCGGCCTCGCCGCGCTCGGCACCTCGGTGCTCTCCGCCGCTCCCGCCGTCGCCACCCCGCAGGAGGACGGCGCCGTGTCCGACGCCGCCATCCTCAACTTCGCGCTCAACCTCGAGTACCTCGAGGCCGAGTTCTACCTCCGCGCCGTCTTCGGCACCGGCCTCGCCGCCAGCATGACCGGAGGCATCGACCCCCAGGGGCCGGTCGTCGGCGGCCGCCGGGTCCCGTTCAAGACCCCCGCCATCAGGGGCATCGCGACCGAGATCGCGAACGACGAGCGGGCGCACGTCGCGTTCCTCCGGTCCGCGCTCGGCGGCGCCGCGGTGGCCCGGCCGAAGATCGACTTCACGAACAGCTTCACCGCGGCCGCCCGGGCCGCCGGGGTCGTCGGGCCGACCGGCAGGTTCGACCCCTTCGCGAGCGAGGAGAACTTCCTGCTCGGCGCGTACGTGTTCGAGGACGTGGGGGTCACCGCCTACAAGGGTGCGGCCCCGCTGATCACCAACAAGACGTACCTCAGCGCCGCCGCGGGGATCCTCGCGGTCGAGGCCTACCACGCCGGCATCATCCGCTCGAAGCTCTACGACAAGGGACTGCAGGTGCCGGCGAACAAGATCTCCGACGCCCGCGACTCCCTCGACGGCGGCACCGACGACGACCAGGGCATCACGACCCGGGCCGGCGCGGTGAACTTCGTCCCGACCGACGCGAACTCGCTCGCGTACGGCCGCACCGCGGAACGCGTGCTCAACATCGTGTTCCTCAACCCGAACCAGATCGACAAGGGCGGCTTCTTCCCCGAGGGCGTGAACGGCGCCATCGTCGCGAGCGGCAACCCCGGCAGCGCGACCGGCCCCGCCTGATCCGCCGGTCTCGGCCGCGCGTCGCGCGCCGCGCGCCGCGCGCGCCGCGCGCGTCGCGCGCGTCGTGCGCTCCCGCTGAGATCGCACCATCTGTCGCTCCGCCGCGGCGGACCCGACACGGATCGCGATCTCGGCGGCGCACCAACGAAGCGTCCGACCACGACCGGACGGGCGCGCCCCGCTCAGCGGCAACGCGAAGCGTTGCGCGGGGCGCGCCGACCGAGCCTGCGAGGGAAGGGTGCCAGCTGGCACCGGGCCTCCCGTCCGCCCCCAGGGCACGCGCACGCTCGCTGAGATCGCACCATCTGTCGCCCGGCACCGTCTGACGCGACAGGTCCTGCGATCTCGGCCGCGGGACGCCGTCCCGGTCGTCCCCTGGGGGCGACCGGGACGCCGTCCCGGTCGCCCCCAGGGGACGGGTGGTTGCCTGGGTACATGGCCAACGACCCGCTCTGGCGCCTCCCCGAGGTGCCCACCTTCACCCTGACCAGCCCCGACTTCACCGACGGCGGCGAGCTGCCCACCTCCGCACGCGGCTCCGACGTCGGCGGCGAGGACCGCTCCCCCGAACTGACGTGGTCCGGCGCACCGGAGGGCACCCAGAGCTACGTGCTCACCGTGTACGACCCCGACGCCCCGACCGGCTCCGGCTTCTGGCACTGGGCCGTGTCCGACATCCCCGGTGACGTGACCTCGCTCCCCGCCGGTGCCGGGACCGACGACGCCCTGTTGCCGGCCGCCGCACTCCGACGTCACAACGAGTTCGGTTCGGACACGTTCCTCGGGGCCGCTCCGCCCGCCGGACACGGCTCACACCGGTACTTCTTCACGCTGAGCGCCCTCGACGTCCCACTGCTCGAGGTCCCCGTCGACGCGACCCCCGCGGTCGTCGGGTTCATGCTCCGCGATCACCTGCTCGCCCGCGCCGTCCTGATGGGCACGCAGGAGACCCCCGCCGCCTGAGCCCGCACACGCGGAACGGCCGCCGCCCCGAGGGGCGACGGCCGTTCGTGCTGTCAGGCGACTGGCTGGGTTCAGCCCTCGGCCGGCGCGGTGGCGTGGGTCTCGTGACCCGCGCCGCCCTCGACGTCGACCTCGTCCGCCACGACCGGCGCGAGCGAGAGCTTGCCGCGGTCGTCGACCTTGGTGACCTCGACCAGGATCTTCTGGCCGACGCCGAGGACGTCCTCGACGTTCTCCACACGCTTGCCACCGGCGAGCTTGCGCACCTCGGAGACGTGGAGCAGACCGTCGCGACCCGGGAGCAGCGACACGAAGGCGCCGAAGGTGGCGATCTTCACGACGGTGCCGAGGAACTGGTCCCCGATCTCCGGGTTGGTCGGGTTCGCGATCGCGTTGACCTGGGCGCGAGCCGCCTCGGCCGACGGACCGTCGACGGCGCCGATGTAGACGGTGCCGTCGTCCTCGATGGAGATGTCGGCACCGGTCTCGTCCTGGATGCCGTTGATCGTCTTGCCCTTCGGGCCGATCAGCTCGCCGATCTTGTCGACGGGGATCTGCACGGAGATGACACGCGGCGCGGTGTCCGCCATCTCGTCGGGGGCATCGATCGCCTCGGTGAGGACACCGAGGATGGCCGAACGGGCTTCCTTGGCCTGCTTCAGCGCGGCGTCGAGCACCGACGACGGGATGCCGTCGAGCTTGGTGTCGAGCTGGATCGCGGTGACGAACTCCGAGGTACCGGCGACCTTGAAGTCCATGTCGCCGAGTGCGTCCTCGGCACCGAGGATGTCGGTCAGCGCCGCGTAGCGGGTCTGGCCGTCGACGGTGTCGGAGACGAGGCCCATCGCGATGCCCGCGACCGGTGCCTTGAGGGGCACACCGGCGTTGAGGAGCGACAGGGTCGAGGCGCAGACGGAGCCCATCGACGTCGAGCCGTTGGAGCCGAGGGCCTCGGACACCTGACGGATCGCGTAGGGGAACTCCTCGCGCGAGGGCAGCACCGGCACGAGGGCGCGCTCGGCGAGGAAGCCGTGCCCGATCTCGCGACGCTTCGGCGAACCCACGCGGCCGGTCTCGCCGGTCGAGTAGGGCGGGAAGTTGTAGTGGTGCAGGTAACGCTTCTTCGTGACGGGCGACAGCGAGTCGATCTGCTGCTCCATCTTGAGCATGTTCAGCGTGGTGACGCCCAGGATCTGGGTCTCGCCGCGCTGGAAGATCGCCGAACCGTGGACGCGCGGGATCACGGCGACCTCGGCGTCGAGCGGACGGATGTCGGCGAGGCCGCGGCCGTCCATGCGGATCTGCTCGGTCAGGATGCGGCCGCGGACGACCTTCTTCGTGACCGACTTGTAGGCGCCGCTGACCTGGCCGTTGGCGCTCTCAGGGAGCTCGCCGGCCGTCACCTTGGCGGCGATGGCCTCCTTGACGCGGGCCTTGAGGGCGTCGTCCGCGTCCTGGCGCTCGAGCTTGCCGGCGATCTTGTAGACGTCGCCGAGCTCGGCGAGGGCGATGGCCTCGACCGCGTCGTAGACCTCGGGGGCGTACGGCGGGAAGACCGGGTAGTCCTGGATCTCCTTGGCCGACTGCGCGGCCATCTTCGCCTGCGCCTCGACGAGGACCTTGAGGAACGGCTTCGCCGCCTCGAGACCCTGCGCGACGACGGCCTCGTCGGGCTTGGTGGCGCCGCCCTGGATGAGGTCCCAGCTGTGCTCGGTGGCCTCGGCCTCGACCATCATGATGGCGACGTCCTCGTTGCCCGCCTCGTCCGTGACGACACGGCCGGCGACGGTGAGGTCGAAGACGGCGTCAGCGAGCTGCGACGCCTTCGGGAACGCGACCCACTGGTCGGTGCCGTTCGCGCCGGGGATGAGCGCGAGGCGCACGCCGGCGATCGGGCCGGAGAACGGCAGGCCGGAGATCTGCGTGGACGCCGATGCCGCGTTGATCGCGAGCGCGTCGTAGAACTCGTCCGGAGCGATGCTCAGGACGGTGATGACGATCTGGACCTCGTTGCGGAGGCCGTCGACGAACGACGGGCGCAGCGGCCGGTCGATGAGTCGGCAGACGAGGATCGCCTCGGTCGAGGGGCGGCCTTCACGACGGAAGAACGAGCCGGGGATCTTGCCGGCAGCGTACGAGCGCTCCTCGACGTCGACCGTCAGCGGGAAGAAGTCGAAGCCCTCACGCGGGTGCTTGCCGGCGCTGGTGGCCGAGAGCAGCATGGTCTCTTCGTCCAGGTACGCGGCGACGGCACCCTGTGCCTGCTGCGCGAGACGGCCGGTCTCGAACCGGACCGTCCTGGTGCCGTAGCGACCGTTGTCGATGATCGCTTCAGCGAACTTGATTTCGGGACCCTCCAAGAGGATGCCTCCTTGCGTCTGTGATGCAGCAGACCCGGCCTCGGGCACACGCGTGCACGTGCGCTCCACGACGCGGAACGCATGCCTGGCCAGCAGTAGAAGCAGTCGGGACGTGATCGGCCCGCATGCCACCACCGATGACCAGCTTCGTGCCGGTCTGCGTGCGATGTTGTGTGTCGTCTCGGGAAACGGTCCCCAGACACCGCGACTTTAGCATTCAGCGGTGCATCGACGGCGAGGCTGGTGGCGAACGGGCGTGTCCCCGATAGCCTTCGACCATGCGTCGATCCCCTGTCAGACGCGTGCTCGTCGCGGCCGCAGTGCTCGTCGGTGCGCTCGTCGCCCCCGTCGTGACCGCCGTCCCCGCGAGCGCGACGGACTACCCGAGCTGGCAGGACGTCGAGAAGGCCAAGGGGAACGAGCAGGCGAAGGCCGCCGAGGTCGACAAGGTGCAGGCCGCGCTGCAGTCTGCCCAGGCCGAGGCCGCGACCAAGTCGCAGGCCGCGCTCGACGCGTCCGCGAAGGCGACCGCAGCCGAGGCGGACCTGAGTGAAGCCACCCAGACCGCCACGAGCCTCCAGGCCCAGGCCGACCAGGCGTCGGCGACCGCGAAGCGCGCACAGACGCGTGCCGGACAGCTCGCCGCCAACCTGTACCGCGACGGGTCGACGAACCAGATGACCACGCGCATCGCGACCGCGAAGGACCCCGACGAACTGCTGTACCAGCTCGGCGCGCTCGACCAGCTCTCGAGCAGCTGGGCGGGCGTGATGGACGAGGCGTCCGTCGCCGCGAAGACCGCGTCGTCGCTGCACGACCAGGCGAAGCGCGCCGAGACCGAGCGAGCCTCCCTCGCCCAGGCCGCCGAGGAACGTTCGGCCGAGGCGAAGTCGGCGGAGCAGGTCGCCGACGCAGCCGTCGCGTCGACCAAGGACCACAGCGACGAGCTGTACGCGCAGCTGGCATCACTCAAGGACACCAGCGCCGCGACCGAGCAGCAGTACGAGGTCGGGCAGGCGGTCGCGGCCCAGGCTGCGGCACAACGTGCGGCGGCGAAGGCGGCCGCGGAAGCGAAGGCATCGGCTGCCGCGACCACGACCACGGGGAGCTCCGCGAGCGCCGGGACGTCCTACCCGAGCACCGCCGGCGTGACGGTGGACCCGGCGGCGGCGAAGGCCTACGCCCGGAGCGTCCTCGGCAACTACGGCTGGGGCGACGACCAGTACGGCTGCCTCGTGTCGCTGTGGACGCAGGAGTCGGGGTGGCGGGCGAACGCGCTGAACTCCTCGAGCGGTGCGTACGGCATCCCGCAGTCCCTGCCGGCGAACAAGATGTCCGCCGCCGGAGCCGACTGGCGGACGAACCAGAACACCCAGATCAACTGGGGCCTGGCCTACATCAAGAGCTCCTACGGCAGCCCGTGCGGCGCGTGGAACCACGAGATGAGCGTCAACCCGCACTGGTACTGAGCGACAGCGCCCGAGCGGCCGCCAGCGCCTCGTTCAGGCGACCTCGCGCTCCTCGGGCCAGCCGCCCACCCGGATGACCTCGCCGTCCGCGGCGACGAGCCGGGCGGCGACACCGTGCTCGCGGAGCATCGGCAGCGCCCGGTGCCCACGGACCACGGCCGCGGTGGTCATCGTGTTCGCGGCGACACAGGACGGCGCGACGACCGTGACGCTCCGCCACACCGGGTCCGCCGGCAGTCCCCAGCGCGGGTCGAGGATGTGGTGCCGGGCCGTCCCGTCCTGCTCCCACCGGCGCTTCTGCGTGCTCGAGGTCGCCACGGACCAGCCGGCACCGAGGGTGATCCGGTCCTCGGGGTCGTCGTCCAGGTCCCGCACGCGCACCTGCCACCCGCCGCGCGGCTCCGGGCCGGCGGTGGCGACGTCCCCGCCGAGCGCGACGAGCACGCCGACGCCGAGCCGGGCGGTGACGCTCGCGGCGGCCAGGTCGGCGGCCACGGCCTTCGCCGTCGCGCCGAGGTCGAGGACGACGCCGTGCGGCACCCGCAGGAAGGTCCCGGAGAGCAGCACCCGTCGCCACGCCGGACGTCCGTCGAGCGCCGCCGCGAGTTCGGCGGGCTCCGGGACGACCCGGGCGTCGGCGAACGCGGCGTCGTAGCCGAGCGACACCATCCGGGCGCCGAGCGTCGGGTCGACGTCGCCGGACGTGGTCTCGGCTGCGTCGAGCGCCTGGTGGACGAGGCTGGCGAGGAGCGGGCTGACCACGGCGCCGCGCTCGAGCTCCCCGGCCCGCGCGAGCAGTTCCGAGTCCGGCCGGAACCGGCTGCACGCGGCCTCGACGGCTGCGGTGACCTCGCGCACGCAGGACTCGGCGGCGGCGAGGTGGCGGCGGTCCCGGTGGTCGAGGACGACCGAGGCGGTGGTGGTCCAGAGGTCCCACGACGTGCTGGCGCGCATGGTCACGACCCCGTCGTCATCGCGTCGGAGTTGCCGGCACGGCCCGGGGCGACACCCGAGTCGGCGGCCGCCAGGGTCACAGTCGCCTGAGTCGCAGTCGCCTGAGTCGCGTCCGCCAGGGTCGCAGTCGCCTGAGTCGCGTCCGCCAGGGTCGCGTCCGCCTGGTGCCCGACCCAGAACCCGCCACCGGTGACGAGCGCCACCGCGAGCCCGCCCGCGCCGACGATCGCCGTCGTGGTCCGTCCGGACCGTTTGCCGTTGGTGTCCATCGTTCCTCCTCGCCGTCACCACGAGGTTGGCAGCCGGGACGATGGATTCCCCGGGCGGGTGCTGCACCCGGGCCCGGGGATCCCTGTGTCGGCGATGAGAGCGCCGGTCGGACTAGTGCCCGAGTCCGCCGAGCAGGCTCGCGAAGTCCGCCACCTCCGGCAGGGCGTCCGCCTCCTGTGGGTTCCGACGGGAGGCTCCGATCGCCCAGGCCAGGTCGGCCCCGGCCCGGCGGATGCGTCCGTCGAGTGCCGCCTGGTCACCTCGGGTGCCCCAGTCGTCGGTCGCGGCGAACACGCCGGTGGGCACGACGGCTGCGCGGAGGTACGCGAACACGGGACGCATCGCGTGCTCGATCGCCAGCGAGTGGCGGGAGGTGCCACCGGTCGCCGCCAGGAGGACCGGCATGTCGGCGAGGGCGTCCTTGTCCATCACGTCGAGGAACGACTTCGCGAGCCCGCTCATCCCCGCGGTGAAGATCGGCGAGACGAACACGAGCGCGTCGGCCTCGACGACCGCGGCGGTGGCCGCTGCCAGTGCCGGCGCCTGGAACCCGGTGAGCATCGCGTCGGTGATCTCGTGGGCCAGCGGACGCAGGTCGACGTGCACGACGCGGGGCGAGCCTCCCGTCCCGGTCGTCTCGATGGCGGCGACGGCGGACTCGGCCAGCCGGTCGGCGAGCAGTCGGGTCGACGACGGCTCGGAGAGCCCGGCGGAGACGACGGCGATGGTGGTCATGGTGACTCCCGATCTTTCAATGCGTTTGCATGAACATCGTAGCCAACCGAGGAGGGAACGCAAGCATTCCCGGCAACGGAGAACGCCCCGGTCCTCAGCGAAGAGGACCGGGGCGTTCGATCAAGCCGTGTGTTCGTCGACGAGCGGCGATGCCTTAGCGGCGCAGGCCGAGGCGCTCGATGAGCGCACGGTAGCGAGCGATGTCGACGTTGGAGAGGTAGCCGAGGAGACGGCGACGCTGACCGACCATGAGCAGCAGACCACGACGCGAGTGGTGGTCGTGCTTGTGCTCCTTGAGGTGCTCGTTCAGGTCGTTGATACGACGCGTCAGAACGGCGACCTGGACCTCGGGGGATCCGGTGTCGCCCGGGTGGGTCGCGTACTCTTCGATGATCTCCTGCTTGACCTGTGCGTCAAGTGCCATTGGTGATCCCCTTTCGATCCGTTGCGCGGTGCTCATGCCTGATGCATGGGCGCTCTTTGTCCGCGGCCGTTCTACGGCAACCGCACAAGACTACCAGAGCGCGAGCGGCACCAGGGGCGTCAGACGGTCCGTGCCCGCAGGCGTCGCCGCCGGGGTGCTGGCATCAGGCTGCGCACGAGGCCGACGAGCGTGGCGCCGAGCAGGCCGCCCATGCCGTTCGACAGGACGTCGCGCGGGTCCGAGACACGGTTCGGCAGCAGTGCGCCCTGCGCGAGCTCGATGCCGCCGGACAGGCCGACCGCGATCAGCACGCCGAGGAACCACCAGCGGCGCGGGAGCCACATCGCGGCGATCATCCCGACGGGCACGAACATGGCGATGTTGGCGAGGAACTCGGTGCGGTCGTAGGTCAGCCACGAGCCGTGCGGCAGGTGCTGCGCCCAGGCGAGCGCGTGCAGGACGAGGGAGTTCTCGGCGGACGTGAACACGTGCGGCGTCAACGTCATCCGCCAGATCACCCAGGCGTACGCCGCCGTGAGGGCGAGCAGGAGGAGTTTCCGGAACATCCCGACAGTGTGGGTCATCTGCCTGCCAGAGTCCTGGAGCGCTCCTGGGGAGATCCGTACGATGGTGACGACGAGCCCGACGGGACACGGTCAGATCAGGAGCACCGCCGATGCCGGACCAGGACACGACGAAGCACCGACATCGACGACGGCTGTCGAGCGCTGCACGCCAGTGGGTGCTCATCGGCGCGGTCGCCGTCGTCGTGGCCGCGGTCGTCGTGACCGTCTCGGTGTGGCTGCCGAACCGCCCGAACGGGCCCGACGGGCGCCGGATCGTCGAGCGGGCGACGGCCGCGCAGGCCTTCCCCGGCGGCCTCGCCCGGCAGCCGGCGAGCGAGAACCAGCCCGGCATGCGCGAACGGGTGGCGCGCCAGGACGGCGAGGACACCACCGCCGACCGCATCGCCGAGATCGCGGACCAGCCGATCGCGACCTGGCTGACGAACACCTCGGTCACGAAGACCCGCGCCACGATCCGGCAGGTGGTCGCGAACGCGGCGTCGCAGGACAAGACGCCGGTGTTCGTGCTCTACAACGTGCCCGACCGCGACTGCGGCAGCTACTCCAAGGGCGGCACGACGGCGTCGGAGTACCTGCCCTGGGTGCGCTCGGCCGTGCGTGCGATGGCGGGGTCGCACGCCGTGGTCCTCGTGGAGCCCGACGCCATCGCGCAGATCCAGGTCTGCAAGCGCCTGCTCGACTCGCGGCTGCCGCTGCTCCGGAAGGCGGTCGGTGAACTCTCCGGACACGGGCTCACGGTGTACCTCGACGGCGGGAACGAGAACCGTGTCCCCACCGCGAAGATGGCCGGCTGGCTGCGGAAGGCCGGGATCGACCAGACCCAGGGCTTCTTCACCAACGTCTCGAACTTCTACCGGGTGGACCAGGAGCGGACGTACGCGGACGGCCTCGCGGACGCGATCGGCGGCGACCCGCACTTCGTCATCGACGTCTCCCGGAACGGCCAGGGCTGGCGCGGCACGTGGTGCAACCCCGACGGCGCGGGGCTCGGCCAGGATCCGCACGTGGCCGCGGGGTCGTCCCGGCTGGACGCGCTGCTCTGGGTGAAGACCCCAGGGCTCAGCGACGGCACCTGCAACGGCGGCCCGGCCGCGGGTCAGTGGTGGGAGTCGTACGCGCTCGCGCTGGTCGAGAACCGCAAGGGCAGCTGAGGACATCCGATCGGGAGGCTGAACCGGCGTCCGATGTCGGTGCCCGGGGGTTGCATGGGCACCATGACCGCCGCCCAGCTCCGATCCGTCGTCCCGCCGTACCTGCTGCGCGCCATCGCGGACGCGCCCACCGACGCGTTCCCCCGCGCCACCCCGGCGGCGCGCACGGCGCTCGCCTCCCTCGAGACCGTCCAGGCACCCAAGCGCGAAGCCCGGCTCGGCGTGCGTCACCCGGCCACGGCGCCGGACCGCTCACCACAGCGGAGCATCTTCGACGCGAAGGGGTCCACCACGCTGCCGGGCACGCTCGTCCGGAGCGAAGGGGGCCCCGACTCCGGCGACGCCGCCGTGGACGAGGCGTACGCCGGCCTCGGGGCGACGCACGCGTTCTGGCTCGACGTGTTCGGCCGGGTGTCGATCGACGGCGCCGGGCTCCCGCTCGACGCCAGCGTGCACTACGGGCAGGACTACGACAACGCGTACTGGGACGGAACCCGGATGGTCTTCGGCGACGGTGACGGCGAGGTGTTCAACCGCTTCACGATCGCGCTCGACGTGATCGGCCACGAGCTCACGCACGGCGTCACCCAGTACACCGCGGACCTGACGTACCAGGGGCAGTCCGGCGCGCTCAACGAGTCGATCAGCGACGTGTTCGGTTCCCTGGTCGCGCAGTACACCGCGGGGCAGACCGCCGAGCAGGCGACGTGGCTGATCGGCGAGGGGCTGTTCACCGCCGCGGTGCACGGCGTGGCGCTGCGGTCCATGAAGGCCCCGGGGACCGCGTACGACGACCCGGTGCTCGGGAAGGACCCGCAGCCGGGGACGATGGCCGGGTACGTGGAGACCACCGACGACTCCGGCGGCGTGCACACGAACTCGGGCATCCCGAACCACGCCTTCTCCCTTGCGGCGACCGCGATCGGCGGGGACGCGTGGGACGGCGCCGGGGCCGTCTGGTGGGACGCCCTGACCTCGCCGGACGTCACCGCGTCGATCGACTTCGCCGGCTTCGCGCGGGTCACGGTCGCCGCGGCGGACACCCGCTTCGGGTCCGGCTCGTCGCAGTCGGCCGCGGTGACCGAGGCATGGCGGAACGTCGGCGTCCTGGCCTGAGAGCGCGTATTTTCGGGAGCATGCACATCGTCGTCCGCCGCAGTGGTGGCTTCGCCGGCCTCACCAGGGGCTGGCGTGTGGACACCGACGCGTGCGACGACCCCGACGGCTGGTACGACCTGGTGGGGTCACTCCCCCGCGAGTCGCCGCCGCGCCGCCGGAACTCCGTGCCCGACGACTTCGAGTGGACGATCACCGTCGCCCGCACCACCGTGCGGATGCCGGGCAGCCAGCTCGACGGACCGTGGGCCGCGCTCGTGGACCGGGTGCGCGCCGAGGGCGAGCCGACCTGACGGACGGGCTCCGCGCCTCCCGTCCGGTCGTGACGCGACGCCGCTGCCGGATCGCGCCCCCGCAGCGGCATCGCGCCCCGGCATGACGGGGCGCGACGTTCGCACGAGAGCGCAACCGGAACTGCGCGCGCCCGGTCAGGTGACGTCGATGACCGTCAGGCGACGGGTGGGGCGTGTCATCGCGACGTAGACCGCCGCGGCGGCACGGGCCGCGTCGGCACCGACGCCGTCGGGGTCGACGAGCAGGACGCCGTCGAACTCGAGTCCCTTCGCGTCCGCACCCGTGAGGACCGTCACGGAGCCCGGCCGCGGCGATCCGAGCGACCGGACGTCCACGTCGGCTCCCGCCAGTCGCTGTCGGACCGCCTCGACCTGCGCGTCCGGGACGATCACGCCGGTGGTCCCCGCACCGATGTGCTCGCGCTCGCGCACGACGGTCGCCGCGATGGCGTCGAGCACGCCGGCACGTGGCACCCGGAGGCGCACGACGGGGTCGCCGTCGCGGACCGCCTGGTTCGCGGTCACCGTGAGCCCCGCGGCCGCGGCGAACTCGCCGGCTGCCTCGACGATGGAGCGCGGCGTGCGGTAGTTGACGGTGAGTTCCTCGACGCGGTGGTCGAGCGGGACCTGGGGCGCACGGCCACGACGGCGGCGTGCGAGCGCCCCGATGACGTCGTCCCACGTGCGCGCGGCGCCGGGCGACGAGCCCTGCGCCATGTCCCCGACGATCGTGAACGACCGGAGCGGGTTGCGGCGGGCGAGCACGCGCCACTGCATCGGCGAGAGCTCCTGCGCCTCGTCGACGACGATGTGACCGTACGTCCACTCGCGGTCCTCGGCGGCACGCTCGGCCGTCGTGCGCGGGTCCCCGCCCTCGGCGAAGGCCCCGGCGACCTGCTCGGCGGAGACGATGCCCTCGACACCCATGTTCTCGATGGCCTGGCGGGCGTTCTCGATGTCACGGTTCCGGCTGGCCTTCGCCTGCCGCTTCGCCGCGCCGCCCGTCGGGTCGAAGGTGCCGAGGAGCTCGGCGGCCTCGTCGAGGAGCGGGACGTCCTCGACGGTGAAGCCCGCACCGCGCTCACGGGTGAGCAGCGCCCGGCGCTCCGGGGACCAGTTCGGGGTGAGCGACGCCAGCCAGTTCGGGCGGGCGTAGAGGTCCTCGATGAGCTTCTCCGCGGGCAGCGGGAGCCACGCGGTGTTCAGCAGCACGCGGGCGTCGTACGAGGACCGGATGTCCTCGCGGAGGACCTTGATGTCGGCGTCGTCGACCGTCGTGCCACGCTGGCGCAGCTGCTCGGCGAGGAGCTTCGTCATCGCGTCGAGCGCGGACTTGTTGAACGAGACGCGGGCGGCGTTGTGCGGCTTCCCACGGTCCTGCGCACGGTGCATCGCGTCGGCGACGAGCTGCGGCGGGACGACGAGCCGCTCGCCCTCGACGTCGAGCGTGACGGACTCGGTCGGCACGACCTGGCGTGAGCGGACCGCACGGCGCAGCAGGTCGGCCATCTCCGCCGAGCCCTTCACCGCGGCGACGTCCCGGCGGTCGTGCCTCGCGGTGTCGATCCCCGGGTACAGCGATCCGAGGGACGCCATCACGACGCCGGTCTCGCCGAGGGACGGCAGGACCTGCTCGATGTAGGTGAGGAACGCCGGCGACGGACCGACGACGAGCACGCCGGAGCCCCGGAGGCGCTCGCGGTAGGAGTAGAGCAGGTACGCGGCCCGGTGCAGCGCCACGGCGGTCTTGCCGGTGCCGGGACCGCCCTGCACGATGAGCACACCCTCGAGCGGGGAGCGGATGATGCGGTCCTGTTCGCCCTGGATCGTCGCGACGATGTCGGTCATCCGACCGGTGCGCTCCGCGGTGACGGCGGCGAGCAGTGCGCCCTCGCCCTGCAGGTGGGTGCGCTCGTCGTCGTAGAGGGTCGCGTCGAAGACCTCGTCCTCGACACCGACGACGCTGCGGCCCTCGAGCGAGAGGTGGCGACGGGCGCGCATCCCCATCGGGTGCGCCGCGGTCGCCTGGTAGAAGGCGCTCGCACCGGGGACGCGCCAGTCCAGCAGGAGCGGGCGGTGCTCGGCGTCCCGCAGGCCGACGCGGCCGATGTAGCGGAAGGCGTCCTCACCGGCGGGCGGGTCGGCGACCTCGAGCCGGCCGAAGACCAGACGGTCCCCGACACGCTCCAGCGTCTGGATCGTGTCCTCGTACAGCTTCGCGAACGCGTCGCGCTCACTGCGGCTCTGGTGGTTCCCGCCGACCGCCTGACGACGGGTCTCGGCGAGACGCTGCTCGGCCTCGGCGGTCAGTTCGTCGAGTCGGGCGAAGAGCCCGTCGACGTACGCACGCTCACGGTCGATCTCGGTCGGTTCGGACACACGCCACCCTTCGGGACAGGGGTATCCAGTGTAGTCCCCTGTCCCTCCGGGCGATGCCGCTACATCTCTTCGTGCGTGTCCGGGTCGCCGTCCCACAGCCGTCCGCGCTCGAGGCCGGAGATCGCCGCCACCTCTTCCTCGGTCAGCGTGAACCCGAACACGTCGAGGTTCTCGCGCTGCCGGTCCGCGTCGCCGGACTTCGGCACCGGGATCGCACCGAGCTGGGTGTGCCAGCGGAGCACGACCTGCCCCGGGGTGACCCCGTGGGCGGCGGCCGCGGCGGTGATCGGCTGCTCGGTGAGGAGCTCCGAGCGCTTCGCGAGCGGGCTCCAGCTCTCGGTGACGATGCCGAGGTCCTGGTGCACCTGACGGAGCGCACCCTGCGGGAAGTACGGGTGCAGTTCGACCTGGTTCACGGCCGGGGCGACCCCGGTCGCCTCGATGATCCGGTCGAGGTGCGCCGGCGTGAAGTTCGAGACACCGATCGAGCGGACCTTGCCGCTGTCCCGGAGGTCGACGAACGCCTTCCAGGTGTCCACGAACTTGTCCACCGAGGGGTTCGGCCAGTGGATCAGGTAGAGGTCGACGTAGTCGAGGCCGAGGTTCCCCAGGGTCTCGTCGATCGACCGGTGCGCCTCGTCCCAGCCGTGGTGGCGACCCGGGAGCTTCGACGTGACGAAGAGCTCCTCGCGCGGCACGTCCGAGTCGCGCACGGCACGGCCGACCGCGTCCTCGTTGCCGTAGTTGAGCGCGGTGTCGAGCAGCCGGTAGCCGCTCGCGATCGCGGTGCCGATCGCCGCGGCGCCCTCGTCGCCGTCGAGCGAGTAGGTGCCGAGACCGAGGACGGGCATCTGGTGCCCGTCGTTCAGCTCGACGGTCGGAGCGGTCGGGACGCTCGGTTCGCCGGTCGGCATCAGCGCACGCCCAGCAGGTCGATCACGAAGATCAGGGTCTTGCCGGAGAGGAAGTGGCCGCCGCCGGCCGGGCCGTAGGCGAGCTCCGGCGGGACGACGAGCTTGCGGCGCCCGCCGACCTTCATGCCGGGGATGCCCTCCTGCCAGCCGCGGACGAGCGCCGCGAGCGGGAAGTCGATCGGCTCGCCACGGTTCCAGGAGCTGTCGAACTCCTCACCGGTCTCGTACTCGACGCCGGCGTAGTGCACCTTCACGGTCGAACCGGCGCTCGCTTCGTCGCCGGAACCCTCGACGATGTCGGTGATGACGAGGTCGGTGGGCGCGGGGCCCTCGGGAGCGTCGAACTCGGGCTTGCTGTTCAGGTCAGTCATGCCGCAAGTCAACCAGAGACGGCGGACAGGCCCCAGAATGGTTCCACCGTGACACGATCCCCCCAGCAGCAACGCCGCCGTCTCTTCGCCGACCTCACCCCGCTCCGCCGCTCCCCCGCGTTCGCACGGCTCTGGGCCGGCACCGCGATCGCCGGCATCGGCACGCAGATGACCACCGTCGCGGTCGGCCTCGAGGTGTACGAGATCACGCACTCCACCTTCGCCGTGGCCCTCGTCGGCGTGATCGCGCTGCTGCCGATGGTCGTCGCCGGGCTCTACGGCGGGATGCTCGCCGACGCATTCGACCGCCGGACGGTGGCACTGGTGTCGAGCATCGTGGCGTGGGCCGCGGTCGCCCTGATCGCCACGCACTCCTGGCTCGGGCTGCACAGCGTCGCACTGCTCTACGTCCTCGCCACGGTCAACGCCGTGGCCGCGACCGTCAGCAACGCCTCCCGCTCGGCGATCGTCCCCCGCCTGGTCGGCACCGACCTCCTGCCGGCGGCGAGCGCCCTCGGCGGGATCGCGTCCGGCTTCCAGGTCACCGTCGGCCCCGCGATCGCCGGTGTCCTCATCGCGAGCGTCGGGTTCGCCGCGACCTACACGATCGACGTGGTGCTCTTCACGTTCGCGTTCGCCGGGGTGTTCACCCTGCCGCGGATGGCCGCCGACCACGACGCCCTCCGGCCGGGGCTCAGCTCGCTGATCGAGGGTGCCCGGTTCCTCCGGCGCTCGCGGAACATCACGATGACCTTCGTGCTCGACATCATCGCGATGACGTTCGGGCAGCCGCGCGTGCTCTTCCCCGCGATCGGCGCGCTCGTGATCGGCGGCGGGGCGATCACCGTCGGCACGCTCACCGCCGCGTACGCGATCGGGGCGCTCCTCTCGAGCGTGTTCTCCGGACCACTCGGCCACGTCCGTCGCCAGGGCGAGGCCGTCGGCTGGGCGATCACGGCCTACGGCGCCGCGATCGCCGCGTTCGGCGTGGTCGTCGCGCTCGCACACGTGCTCGGCGGTCGCGCCGGAGAGTCGTTCAGCACGGCGATCCTGCCGGCACTGGGCTTCGCTTCGCTGTTCCTGGCGCTCGCGGGCGGCGCCGACAACGTCAGCTCGGTGTTCCGCAACACGATCCTGCAGGCGGCGTCCCCGGACGGGATGCGCGGACGGTTGCAGGGGATCTTCATCGTCGTGGTCACGGGCGGCCCGCGCCTCGGCGACCTCTACGCCGGTCTCGCCGTCGCGGTCGGGTTCGCGTTCCCGCCGATCCTCGGTGGCATCGCGATCATCGGCCTCGTCGCACTGCTCCTGCGGCTCGTCCCCTCCTTCCGCCGCTACGACGCCCTGCACCCGCACGCGAACTGACGGGCGCACCACGCGCCGTGGTCGCGACCACGACCGGACGGGAGGAGCGGTGCCAGCCCGACCCGGGCCTCCCGTCCGGCACCGAACCGGCCCACCGCGCGCCGGGAGACGACAGGTGACCGGTAGATTCATGTGCATGCCGGAACGTGGGACGCGCGACCTCCAGCGGACCGGGGTCCGCGCCGTCGCGCGTCGTACCTACCACTCGGTGATCCGGCACCGCGTCGTGGACGCCGCCGCGTCGCTGACGTTCTTCGCACTACTGACCGTGTTCCCGACCGCGCTGACCGTCGTGTCCGGCCTGTCGATCGTGGACCGGCAGGGCGACAGCCTGTCGGACATCATCGAGATCCTCGGGTTCATCGTCCGCCCGGAGACCGCGGCGCACCTGGAACAGCCGCTCCGCCAGCTGCTGACCCTCGACAACCCGGGCCTCGGGTTCGCGATCGGGATGGTGCTGACCCTCTGGTCGCTCTCCGGCTACGCGACCGCGTTCGGCCGCGCGATGAACACCGCGTACGAGGTCGAGGAGGGACGCCGGATCTGGAAGTTCCGCAGCATGATGCTCCTCGTCACGCTGCTCGTCATGGCGGGCGGTGCGATCGCGATCGTCATCCTGCTCGGCACCCCGACGATCGCCGCGGCCGTGGTCTACCAGCTCGGCTGGGCGAACTGGATCGACGACCTCTGGAACATCGCGAAGTGGCCCGTCCTGGCGGTGGACCTCGTCGTGATGGTCGCGGTGCTGTACTACGCGACGCCGAACGTGAAGGCCCCACAGCTCCGCTGGGTCTCCGCGGGCGCGGGCTTCGCCATCGGCACGTGGGCGGTCGCGACGTTCGGCTTCGCGCTGTACGTGGAGACGATCGGCGGCGGCAACAAGGCATACGGGTGGCTCGGCGGCGCGCTCCTGCTGCTCGTCTACCTCTACATCTCGAACTTCGTGCTCGTCGTCGGCGGTGAGCTCGACTCCGAGGTGATCCGGATGCGGCAGCTCCTCGCCGGGATCGACGCGGACGAGGCGATCCGGCTGCCGCTCCGCGACGTGACCCGCAACTTCACGCTCGCCCGGTGGCGGGACGCCGACGTGGCGGCCGCGCACGCCGTCCGGACGGCGGCGCAGGAGCTCCCGCGGGAGGAACCGCCCACACCGCGCGAGGAGCATCTGCGCGACGTGGCCACGCAGGTGCGCGTCGGCGAGCCGCCGCTCCCCTGAGCGGTCAGCGCTTGCGGTTCGCCTCGGCGTCCAACATCTCCTCGGTGATCACCGGGATCGCGCCCGTCGCGAGCTCGATGCCGGACAGCCGCGCCGGGCTCAGCACGCGCTGCACCTGGTCCTCGTCCATCAGTCCCGCCGCGGTGACGAGCGTCGAGATCGGCGTCGAGGTCGTCAGCGCCGTGTGCGCGATCGAGGCGGCGGCCGCGTAGCCGATGTACGGCGTCAGGGCGGTGACGACGCCGACGTTCGTGTCGACCTGCGCGGCGAGCTTGGCCTCGTTCGCCTCGATGCCGGTGATGCAGTGCTCTCGGAGCGTGGCGCAGCCCCGGGTCATCCACTGCAGCGACTGCATGATCGAGTGCGCGATGATCGGCTCGAAGGCGTTCAGCTGGAGCTGCCCGGCCTCGGCCGCCATCGTGACGGTGGTGTCCGCGCCGGCGACCGCGAACGCGATCTGGTTCACCACCTCCGGGATCACCGGGTTCACCTTGCCCGGCATGATCGACGACCCGGCCTGTCGCGCCGGGAGCGTGATCTCACCGAACCCGGCCTGCGGCCCGGACGCGAGGAGCCGGAGGTCGTTGCAGATCTTCGAGAGCTTCGCGGCGCTGCGCTTCACCGTGCCGGAGAGGGTCATGAACGAGCCGGCGTCGCTCGTCGCCTCGATGAGGTCCGGCGCGGTGACGACGTCGATGCCGCTGGCGTCCTGCAGCTGCCGACGGACCTCGTCGCGGTACAGCGGGTCCGCGGTGATGCCGGTGCCGATCGCCGTCGCGCCGAGGTTCATCTCCGCGAGCAACGGCGTGACGCGGCGGAGCAGCACCGCGTCTTCCTGGATGGTGTGCGAGAAGCCGGTGAACTCCTGCCCGAGGGTCATCGGGACGGCGTCCTGCAGCTGGGTGCGCCCGACCTTCAGCACGTCGGCGAACGCGGCACCGCGCTCGGCGAAGGCCTCGGAGAGCTGCTCGAGCTGGTCGATGAGCCGCCGGACGCCGAAGATCATCGCGAGCTTCACGCTCGTCGGGTACGTGTCGTTCGTGGACTGGCTGCGGTTCACGTGGTCGATCGGGTGCAGGTACGCGTAGTCGCCCTTCTCGCGCCCGAGCAGCTCGAGGGCCCGGTTCGCGAGCACCTCGTTCGTGTTCATGTTCGTGCTGGTGCCGGCGCCGCCCTGGACGACGTCGACCACGAACTGGTCACGGAGGGCACCGTCGCGGACTTCCTGCGCGGCACGGTCGATGGCGTCGGCGCGCTCCTCGTCGAGCACGCCGATGGCCTTGTTCGCACGGGCGGCGGCCTGCTTTACGGTGACGAGGGCCTCGATGAGGTCCGGGTACACCGCGATCGGGACGGACGTGATCGGGAAGTTCTCCAGCGCCCGGAGGGTGTTGATCCCCCAGTAGGCGTCCGCCGGCACCTCCCTCGAGCCCAGGGAATCGGTCTCGGTGCGGGTACCAGCACTCACGTGCGCCTCCTCGTCGTGGTTCACGTGACGAGGCTAGCCCAGTCCGTCTGGCCGGTCCGGGAGCGCGCGGTGCGCGACGCGGGTGGCGCCGGACGGGAGGCACGGGTCAGCACCGACCCGAGCCTCCCGTCCGGTCCGGAACCGGCCCGGCGTCGACGGGACGTCTCAGTGGAACTGCGGGACGATCAGGTAGATGCCGTAGAGGACGACCGCACCGCAGACCGCGAAACACAGGACTGCGAGCGAGCGGAACGCCCGGACCGCGGCGGTCGCGCCCTGCGGGTTCGGGAACCCGACGGTCGCCGGGCCGATCGTGCCGTCGTCCTTCACGGTGAACTTGCCGGCGCGGGTGTCGGCGGCGCTCCAGAAGCGGAGGCCGACCGAGTACACGGCGACGACGAAGCACGAGGAGACCACGGCGACGAGCGCCACGGTGACGAATGCGAGCCAGTCGATGCCCATCAGCGACGGCCTCCCTTGCGTGCGGCCATGCGCCGCAGTGTGCGCTCGCGGCTCAGTTCGGCGCGGCGCGCTGCGACGTTCTCGGCGCGCTTCTTGCGCTGCAGGTCGCGCAGCTCCTTGCGGGTGTACACCGCGTTCGCGGCGACGTCGATCTCGATCGCGGCGGCCTGCTCGTGCGGCTTCCGGAGGGACCAGAGGTAGAGGCCGAGGATCACGACGGCACCGATGACGGCGTCGAGGACCAGGCCGACGATGCCGAAGCGGGCGAGTCCGGACGCGACCGCGCCGACCGCGGCCGAGGCCGGCAGGGTGATGAACCAGGCGATGACGATCTTGCCGGCGGTGGACCACTGGATCTTCGAGCCGCGGCGTCCGAGGCCGGCACCGATGATCGAGCCGGACGACACCTGCGTGGTCGACAGCGCGAAGCCGAGGTGGCTCGACGCCAGGATCGTGGCGGCGGTGGAGGCTTCTGCGGCGAAGCCCTGCGTCGCGCGGATCTCGGTGATGCCCGAGCCGAGCGTGCGGATGATGCGCCAGCCACCGGTGTACGTGCCGAGGGCGATCGCGAGCGCACAGGCGACGACGACCCAGAGCTGCACACCGCTGTTCGAGCTCTGCGCGCCGGACGCGATGAGCGTCAGCGTGATGACGCCCATCGTCTTCTGCGCGTCGTTCGTGCCGTGTGCGAGCGACACCATCGACGAGGTGAAGATCTGGCCGATGCGGAAGCCGCCGCGCTCGTTCGGGAACACCGGGCGCTTCGTGATCCGGTACGCGATGCGCGTCGACAGGAACGACACGAACGCCGCGATGACCGGGGACAGGAACGCCGGGATGATCACGACGGTCATCAGCGCGAGGTAGTTCACCGAGTCGAACCCGGCACCGACGATCGCGGCGCCGATCAGCCCGCCGAACAGCGCGTGCGAGGACGACGACGGCAGCCCGCGCAGCCACGTGATCATGTTCCAGACCACCGCACCGATCAGCCCGGCGAAGATCATCTCGGGGCTGATGGCGACGCCACCCGGCCCCTCGTTGATCAGGCCGTGCGAGATCGACGTCGCGACGGCGGTGCTGAGGAACGCACCGACGAGGTTGAGCACCGCGGCGACCGTGACCGCCACCTTGGGCTTCATGGCCCCGGTTGCGATCGGTGTCGCCATCGCGTTGGCGGTGTCGTGAAAACCGTTTGTGAAGTCGAAGAAGAGGGCCAACGCGATGACCAGGACGACTATGAGTGTGATGTCCACCGCGGGCCAGTGTTCCGCATCCGGGGGCTTCCGAGCAAACCTGATCGAGAACTCGTCCCGGGCTCCCCCTGCAGACTCGTTCAGTTTCGGAAGCATGCCGATGGGAGAATGGGTCCCATGGACACCGTGGAGCTCCTCATCCTGCTGATCGGATCGCTCGCGGTGACCGGGTTCGCGCGGGCCAAGGGCCTCCCGGCACCGCTGCTCGTCACCGCGGTCGCGCTCGCGGCGTCCTTCCTGCCGGGGCTGCCGCACATCGAGATCGACTCGGAGATCATCCTGACGGTGGTCCTCCCGCCGCTGCTCTACTCGGCGGCGCTCGACGTCTCGTGGCAGAGCTTCCAGACCTCCATCAAGCAGATCCGCCGCCTCGGCATCCTGCTCGTGATCGTCACCGCGCTCGCGGTCGGCGCCGCCGCCTACTTCCTCATCCCGGACATGACCTGGCCGGCCGCGATCCTGCTCGGCGCGATCGTCGCCCCGCCGGACGCCGTGTCCGCTGCCGCCATCGGGCGGAAGCTCGGGCTCCCCCGCCGGGTGATGACGGTGCTGTCCGGGGAGAGCCTGATCAACGACGCCGCATCGCTGACGCTGGTCCGGGTGTTCACCCTGATCATCGCCGGTGCCTCGTTGACCATCTGGCAGGACCTCGGGATCTTCGCGCTCGCGATCGGCGTCGGGCTCGTCGTGGGCATCGTGCTCGGCGTCCTCGTGCACTGGATCCGGATGCGGATCAACGACCCCGTGGTCGAGACGATCATGAGCATCCTGCTGCCGTTCGTCGCCTACGTCCTCGCCGAGGACCTCTCCGGCTCCGGCGTGATCGCGGTCGTCACCGCCGGGCTCTACATCGGCTACAACTCGCCGAAGGAGGGCTACGCCACCCGGCTGCAGGAGCGCCCGCTCTGGACGAGCATCGACGTCATCCTCGAGGGGTTCGTCTTCGCGCTCATCGGGCTGCAGCTCAACAGCGTCGTGCAGGACCTGGTCGAGAGCGAGCGCAGTCTCGGGCAGGTCGTCACGGCAGCGGCCGTGGTCCTCGCGGTGGTGATCCTGGTGCGGCCGGCGTTCGTGTTCGAGTCCTACGTGCGCAACCGCTTCAACGGCCGATGGCTCAGACCGCTCCGGATCAAGCTCTCCCGCGGGCATCGGTCACTGCGGTGGATGCGTGGTTCGGCGGAACCCAAGCTGAACTGGCGCGAGCTCACCGTCATCTCGTGGACGGGGATGCGCGGCGTGGTGACGCTCGCGGCCGCGGTGTCGGTCGTCGCGAGCCCGACGAAGATCCCGGCGCAGGACACCATCTTCGTGATCGCGTTCTTCGTCACGGTCGGCACGCTGCTGCTGCAGGGCCTCACGCTGCCGTTCGTCATCCGCGCCCTCAAGGTGCAGGACCCGGCCGAGGGCGAAGAGGACATCCGGAGCGAGATGCGTCTCAACCAGCGCACCACCGAAGCGGCGATCGAGCTGCTCGACAAGCGCCGCCCGGACTGGGCGCAGCAGTTCGGGCAAGAGGCGGTCGACACCGTCGTCAACCGCTTGAAGCTCCGGCTCGAGCGCCAGGCCGAGACCTTCCGGCGCGACGCCGAGGAAGAGGAGTCCGAGGAACGGAACGCCCCCGTGCGGCTCCGCGGCTCGCAGATCCAGGACATCCGGCGCGAGCTGCTCGACCGGCGGCGCGAGATCGTCCTCGAGGAGCGTGAGCGCGGCAACCTCGACGAAGAGGTGATGCGCCGCGTGCTCGTGACGCTCGACGCGGAGGAGCTCGCGATGGACTCCGCGCAGGCCTCCCGCAGCCGCTCGTAGCGGGCTCCGGGCAGCGCCGATCAGCGCCTGCCCGGGCGTGCGCTCCCCCGGACCGCGGTCAGTCGTGCGGCGTATCCTCGACTGACCCGACACGAGAACCAGGAGCACAGCGCCGAGTGAGCACGCCGCGGAACGACGTCCCGAAGCACACCGACACCCCGGAACGTCCCGGGTCGTCGGCACCGAAGTCCGCGCCGAAGCAGCGCAGCACCAGGCCGTCGGCCCGCGGGACGAAGCCCCGTCGCGGCGCGAAGGTCGCTGGCTCGAGCCGTCCGACGCCCCGCCGGCAGGCCCCGGTCCCCGCACCGCAGAAGATCAGCGCGTACCGCCGCTGGTACGGCACCCTGCACCCGTCGCTGCAGCTCATCGGGCTGCAGCTCTGGATGCCGCTCTTCTTCATCGTCGGCTTCTGCCTCTGCTACGTCTTCGCGTTCCACGCCCCGCACCCGCACGACGTCCCGATCGCCCTGGTCGGCAGCGACCCGACGTTCATCGCCGCGGTGCAGAAGGCCCTCCCCGGGGAGTTCGTGTTCCACACGTACGACTCGCTGATCGCGGCCAAGCGTGACGTGCTCGCCGGGTCGATGGCGGTCGCGTACGACCCGTCGACGAACGAGTTCTTCAAGGCGAGCGCGCACCAGTTCCAGGTCGCGAGCCTGGTCCCGGCGACCCTGTCCGCGGTGCTCACCGGCATCGGCGTCGCGACGCCGAAGGTCACCGAGCTCGCGGCACTGCCCTCGTACGACGAGTACGGCACCGTGGCGATGTACGTGATGCTCGCCTGGTGCATCGGCGGCTACATGGTCGCGATGTTCATCGGCATCATGGGCGGCCCGCTCCGGCACCGCACCCGCATGACGGTGATCGTCGTCGGCGGCCTGGTCATCTCCCTCATCACGAACACCCTCGCCGGCCCGGTCGTCGGTGCGATCCACGGGCACTGGATCGAACTGGTCCTCATCGCGTGGGGCTGGATCGTCGCGATCGGCCTCGCCGTGAACGGCCTGAGCTACTTCGTCGGCCGGTTCATCGCCGCGCCCGCGATGATCTGCTTCGTCTTCCTGTCGATGCCGTCCTCCGGCGGCGCGTACCCGAAGTGGTTCATGCCGGAGCCCTTCGCCTGGCTCAACAACGTCGTCGTCGGGTCGAGCATGGTCGACATGATCAAGCACCAGATCTACGGCGTCGGCCCCGGCCCTGCCCGTGGGCTGATCACGATGGCCTGCTACGCCGGCGCCGGCCTGGTGCTGATGTACTTCGGCAAGATGTGGTGGGAGCGCCGCCGCATCCGCGCGATCGTCACCGGGCGCACCACGATGTTCCAGGACGCCCAGACGGCGAACCGCGAGTTCCTCGGCAGCCAGCGCGACGCCGAGCTCGAGCGGCACGGGCTCTCGTCGACCGAGACGGGGACGCTGCAGGTCCTGCGCGAGTCCGACTGGGAGGACGAACGCGCCGGCGGGGACGTCTTCACGGGCGGTCGCGACGGCCTCGAGAACGAGCCGCTGACGACCGGCCGGATCCCGGTGATCCGCCAGCAGCCGCCGCAGCGCTCCACCGAGCAGCGTTCCACGGAGAAGCCGCACAGTCGGCACGCCGCACGCTGAGCGGTATCCTGGGCCGATCATGACCCGTTCCGCCTGGCACCGCCTGCTCATCACCCTCGTCGTCGTCCTGCTGGCGCTGACCGTGGTGCTCTACGTCGCGAGCGTCGTGCTCGCACCGGCGGACGGCCGCAACACCGCCGGGCTCTTCGTCGGCTGGGCGATGTTCGCGATGGTCGGCGCGATCGTGTTCGGGATCATCGACTTCTTCGTGCGCCCGCTCGGTGGGCGAAGCGGCGACGCCGACGTGATGGCCGCCGCCGAACAGGCGCGAACGGGCAGCACGCGCACCCAGCAGCCCCGCTAGAGCCGGCGCGCGGGCTCGCGCGCGCCCGCTCGCGGGCTCGCGCCCGACGAGACGCCGCTCGGTGCGCGAGACGCCGCCGCTTCCGGCGGCGTCTCGCGCGTCGAGCGGCGTCTCGGGGACTCAGCGGCGTCTCGCGCCGCACCACGGGACGGACGGGAGGCCCGGTGCCAGCTGGCACCGGGCCTCCCGTCCGTTCCTTCCCATGACGACCGCGCTGGGAAGGTGATTCGCGCGCGGGAGGTGGAAACTTCCGACCCACTACGCGCGAAACGACTCCCTACGCGCGTTTCGACAGGCGCAGGCGCGCCGGGCGGGCGCGCGAACGCGGCGCGCTAGCGCGACAGCGCGGCCGCGACGTCGGCGACGTGCGGTTCGCGGAGCACCGAGCTGTGCTCGGAGTGCACACGGACCTCGTCGACGGCGCCGGTCAGGAACGGCGCCCACCGTGCCGCGCCGGTCTCGTTGCCGTCCGCGATCACGAGCGTGACGTCCCCGGCGTAGACCGTCGGGCGGTGCCGGCGGGACACGACGAGCGCGTGGTCGAAGAACGCCCGGAACTGGCGCTGCCCCTTCCAGCTGAAGACCCCCGCTCCGTAGGCACGTGCGTGACGTCCGAGCTGGGCAACGGGCGTGACGGCCCGCTTCCGGAACGCCGCGGTCCGGTCGGCGAGCGCCTTCCCGATGCCGGGGAAGGCACGCCGCGTCGACTGGCCGAGGTCCAGCTCGCCGAACTCGACGCGGTCCGCCTGCTCCGCGGACTGCTCCGGCAGGTAGGTGTCCAGGAGCACCACGCGGCGCACCTCCTGCCCGGCCGCGGTGAGGATCGCGGCCATCTCGATCGCGACGAGACCACCGAAGGAGTGCCCGATCAGGGTGTACGGGCCGCGGGGCTGCACGACGCGCATGAGCTCGACGTAGCGGCGGGCCATCGCGTCGATGCTCCAGTCCGGGACGGACCGGCGCTCGAGGCCGTGCTGCTGGAACGCGTACACGGCACGGCCGCCGAGCCGACGGGTCAGCGGGACGTAGGTCAGGCCGAGCGCGCCGGCGCCGGCGACGCAGAACAGCGCCTCCTCGGTGCTGTCCGCGCCGTCCGAGAGCGTCACGATGTCGGGGTGACTCGGGACGGCGGCGGCGCCACGACGCGTGCGGGCGGCGAAGGTGCGGACCGTCGGGTCCTCCAGGAGCGCGGAGGACGGCAGGTCCGCCCCGAGGCGGTCCTGCACGGCGGCGAGCATCTCCTCCGCGGAGAGCGAGTCGCCGCCGAGTGCCGCGAAGTCGTTGTCGAGCCCGACGGCGGGGAGCCCGAGCGGGCCGACTGCGGGGAGCCCGAGCACCTCGGACCAGATCTGTGCGACGGCGAGCTCCCACTGGTCGTAGGTGTCCTCGTCGATCCCGGCACCGCCGTCGGCGCCGATGGTCATCGCGAGCGACGGCGCCTCCGGGAGCTTCGCCCGGTCGACCTTGCCACGCTCGTTGCGGGGCAGCACGGTCATCGGCACGATCGCGGTCGGGACCATGTAGTCCGGCAGCAGGTCGCGCAGTGCCTTGCGGATCGCTGCGGGCGACGGGGCACGGCGCCCCGGCCGGGTGACGAAGTACGCGACGAGGCGTGTCGGCGCCGGCGGTGCCTTCACCGCGATGACCGCGGCTTCCTGCACCGCGTCGACGGTGCGGAGCGCGGCTTCCACCTCGCTCGGCTCGACCAGGTACCCGCGCACCTTCACGGCGTCGTCGGCCCGGCCGAGGAGCGTGAGCCGTCCGTCCTCGTCGAAGCGGCCGAGGTCGCCCACCGACCACGTGGGAGTGCCGTCCTCGGTGACCCCGGCGCGCGCCGCGGTGACCTCGGGCGCACCCCAGTAGCCGGTCGTCAGGGCGTCGGAGACACAGACGATCTCGCCGGTCTCGCCGACGTCGGCGACGGTGCCGTCGGGTCGGCGGAGCACGACGCGCTTGCCGGCCACGATGCGGCCGGACGGGATGTTCCGCTCCGGGATCGGGTCGCCGGCGGCGATCTCGTTGACGGCGTAGACGTTCGTCTCGCTCGAACCGGTCCAGTTGAAGAACGACGCGGTCGACCCGAGGAGCGGTCGGAGGGCGGCGATGTCCGCGCCGGTGATGGCCTCGCCGACGGTCGCGACCATCCGCAGGCCGTGCAGGCGGGTGTCGGCGGGGTCGAGTGCTGCCACCACCGACCGCACCAGGTGCGGCGTGGTGTGCAGCGTCGTCAGCCGGGCGTTCTCGATCCAGGCGAGCAGACGGTCGATCCCGGTCCGTCGGGGGTCGACGACGTGCACGGACGCTCCGGTGAGGAGCGTGGAGAGGACGAGCATGAACCCCGCCGCGAACCCGTGCGGGAGCACCGAGGCGATCCGGTCCTCCGGCACGAGGCGGAAGAGCTCACGTTCCGCCACCGTGTCGACGAGCGCCTGTCGGTGCGTCGTCACGACCCCCTTCGGGGCACCGGTGGAGCCGGAGGTGAAGATGATGTCGAGTGCGTCACGCCCGCCGCGTTCCGCAGCGCCGGGCACCGCGGGGATCGCCGCGTCGGTCGCCGCGACGGCGCGGGCCTCGGTGAGCAGGGCGCCGAACGGGAGGACCGTCCCCGGCTCCGTCACCAGGGCCTCGGCCTGCGCGGTGTGCGTCTCGTCCGCGATCACGTCGACGATGCCGGCCAGCGTCATCACGTGGTGGAGCCGCGCCTCCGGCAGGAACGGGTCGAGGGCGACGATGATCCGCCCGGCGTGCACGAGCCCGAGCAGTGCGACCACGGACCCCACCCCGTGCGAGACCATCACGCCGACCGGGACGGAGGCGCCGTGCTGTTCGGCTCCCACCCCGCGGCCGCTGTGGTCGTCCGGAGTCAGCCGGTCGTGCAGGAGCGCCCCCAGCGCCCGTGTCACGCGGTCGAACTCCCGGTGCGTCATCTCGGTGTGCTCGTCGGCGACGGCGAGTGCGTCCGGCGTGCGCGAAGCGACTGCGGCGAGCCCGGCGAGCAGCGACGACGGCGGGACCGGTGCCCCGGCGTGGTCCGAGCGCGCGGCCGTGTACGGCGTCGTGGGCGGCGTCGCGACGACGGGAATGGATTCGGTCGAGCTGAGCACGTGGTCCCCTTACCATGCTGGACTTTGATCTGCACCAGACGGTAACTCGGGTCCTCTGCGGGTCGGCGCGCAGGCAGGGGCACCTGCGGGAACCCGCGCGACTCCTGCGACAAGCCGCAGGTGCCCCGTGCGGTGCCGCTACGGTGCGTCGACCCCGACCCCGGTGAAGCCGGCGACGGTCGCGTCGTCCTCGGCGAACGTGAAGCGCGCGTCCACCGTGCCGCCGTCCAGCACGGCCGGCAGCCAGTACTTCGCGTCGTCCCACATCGCCGCGTAGGGCACCGCGTCGACGGGGATCCACCGCGGCTCGAGCTCGTCGCTCGCCGTCGGGGTGCCGGACCAGTGCCGGCAGACGAACACGTCCGAGACCTGGGACCAGGACGGCCGGTACGGGAACCGGTAGTCCAACGTGCCACGAGCCTCCAGATCGGCCGGGTCGAGCCGCAGGCCGACCTCTTCAGCCACCTCGCGCACGGCGGTCTCGACCGCCGCCTCCCCCGGCTCACGCTTGCCGCCGGGCCCCACCAGCCGACCGGTCCCGAGCCCGCGGCGCTTCTCGCCGAGCAGGACCTCAGGGCCCTCGGCGCCGTCCCGCAGCAGGTACACGACGACCACGCGGGGGTGCTGGTTCTTCGTCTCGTCGCGCTCGCTCACGTGTCCAGTGTGGCCGATCATCTGGCGTACGCTCGTTCCATGGCAGGCGTGCTGCGGGGGCACCATGGCTGAGCACCGGCGATTCGGGCGCAGCCTCGAAGTGCTGCGCGCGGAGGCCGCCGAGGAGATCTCGATGATCGTCGAGCACCGCTCCCGGCAGGGCGACGACCCGTGGGACTTCATGCCGATGCTGCCGACCGTCGACGAGCAGGTCGTGCTCATCCTCCGCGCCGAGGCACTCGAACTCGACGCGGCGATCGGCCAGCGCAGCGCGCAGTGGTCGATGCACCCCGCGTCCGGACACGGCACCCAGCTCGGCGAGGAGTACCACCGCCTGCGCCGCATCGCGCTCCAGCACCCGGAGCTCACCGAGGCGGTCTGGAAACTGATGGGCGCCCTGCCGAAGCAGCAGTGACGTGGGGTTGGATGGGTGCATGACCGAAACCGTGCTCGCCGTCCTCAACCAGCCCTCCCGTGACGCCGCGCCGCACGACCCGTCCGCCGACGCGTTCACCTTCGCCGCCCCGCTCGAGGAACACGTGCAGGTGCAGGACCTCGGGATCATCCGCGGCGACGGGGTCTTCGAGACGATCACGGTCGTCGACGGCCGGCCGCAGGCACTCGAGGCGCACCTCGACCGGTTCGTCCGCTCCGCACGCATGCTCGACCTGCCGCTGCCCGACCTCGACGCCTGGCGCCGCGCGATCGAAGCCGTCTGCGCCGAACTGGACCCCGTGCACGAGGCGTTCGCGAAGACCGTGCTGACCCGCGGCGTCGAGGGTTCGGACCGGCCGACGGGCTGGGTGTACGCGGCCGCGTCCGGGGACTCCACCGCGGCACGGACCCGCGGGATCTCCGTCGTCACGCTCGACCGCGGGTACCGGCACGACGTCGAGCGGACCTCCCCGTGGCTGCTGCAGGGCGCGAAGACGCTGTCCTACGCGGTGAACATGGCCGCCCTCCGCGAAGCGGTCCGTCGCGGGGCGGAGGACGCCCTGTTCGTCTCGACCGACGGCTACGTGCTCGAAGGGACCCGGGCGAACCTGATCCTGTCGGTCGGTGGCCGGCTCGTGACGCCGCGGACCGACATCGGGATCCTCGCCGGGACGACCCAGGCGGACGTGTTCCGCTTCGCCGAGACCGAGGGCATCGAGACCGCCTACGAGCTCGTCACGCTCGACGACCTCCGGGCCGCTGACGCCCTGTGGCTGGTGTCGAGCGTGCGGCAGGCGGCGCCGATCCGGCTCGTGAACGGGGACGAGCGGGCGATGGACCTGCCGCTCACGGAGCGGATCAACGAGTTCCTGCTGTCGCGCGAGTCCTGACGGGGCGCGGGGTGCGGGTGCGGGCGCCGCTACCAGCGCGGGGTGGTGACGCCGACGCCGTCGGCCCACTCGAACACCTGCCGGCCGTCGATCCACACGCGGTTCGCGCGGCTCGTCGCGTCGAGCGGATCGCCGGACCAGAGCACGAGGTCCGCGTCGTACCCGGCCTCGAGCCGGCCGACGCGGTCCCCGAACCCGAGGAACGTCGCCGGGTTCGTCGTGAGCGCTTCGAGCGCCGTCTGACGCGGGAGTCCGTCCCGCACGGCCATGGTCGCCTGGGTGACGAGCATGGCGATCGGGACGACGGGTGCGTCGGTCGTGATCGCCACCCGCACCCCGGCTGCGGCGAGCGCCGCGAGGTGCGGGATCCCGCGGTCCCGGAGCTCGACCTTCGACCGGCTCGTGAACAGCGGGCCGTAGATCACCGGGATGTCCTTCGCCGCCAGCACGTCGGCGATCTTGTGCGCCTCGGTGCCGTGGTTCACGACGAGGCGGTAGCCGAACTCCTCGGACAGGCGGATCGCGGTCGCGATGTCGTCGTGGCGGTGGGTGTGCTGGTCCCAGGCGAGCTCGCCGTCGAGCACGCGGGCGAGCGTCTCCTTCGTGAGGTCACGCTCGAACGGCTCGCCCTTCGACTCCGCTGCGGCGCGGGCCTTCCGGTAGTGGTCGGCGGCCGCGAACGCCTCTCGGATGACCTTCGCGACGCCGAGCCGTGTGGACGGTGTCTGGCCCTTGTCGCCGTAGACGCGCTTCGGGTTCTCGCCGAGGGCGCTCTTCACGCTGACGGCGTCGGAGATCAGCTGCTCGTCGATCGTGCGGCCGCCCCACGTCTTGATCGCGACGGACTGCCCGCCGATGGGGTTGCCCGAGCCCGGCTTCACGACGATGGCCGTGATGCCGCCGGACAGGGCGTCCCGGAAGCCCTCGTCGTCGATGTCCACGGCGTCGATCGCGCGGACGGCCGCCTGGTTCGGGCCGGTGAGCTCGTTCGTGTCGTTGCCGGCCGGGCCGTTCGCTTCCTCGTGGATGCCGACGTGCCCGTGCGCCTCGACGAAGCCGGGCAGGAGCCACGCGCCGGCGGCGTCCACCACGGGGACGCCGGGCGGCGGGACCACGTCGGGCCCGAGCGCGGTGATGCGACCGTCCTCGACGACGACCGCTCCGCCGTCGAACTCCGGAGAGGTGACGGGGACGACGTGGGCACCGGTGATCGCGAAGGAGTTCGTCATGTCGTCCACCGTATCGAGGGGATCCGACACGGAGCCGGAATGCGAAATACAGACCGTTGGCGCCCCGCGCTCGTTCGTGCCTACGGTTCTGGGAACAGGAGGCGGACATGGACCGGACCGGACACGATCGACTGGCAGAGGTGCCACGACACACCACGACCGAGCGACCCTGGCGAAGCGCGCTCCGGGGACCGCGGGCCGACCGGATGACGACGTCCGTCACGGCGTCGGTCCCACCCCGGATCGCCGAGCTCGTGGTCGCGCCGCTGCCGGACGACCTCGCCCTGCTCGACCGCGCGGCCGATGCGCTCCGGACCCTGGACGACGACCACGGCGCCCGGCTCGCGCCACTCGCCGGCCTGCTCGCCCGCACCGAAGCGGTGGCGTCCTCCCGGATCGAGGACGAGCTCGCGGATCTCGACGACTACGCCCGCGCCGTCGTGGGCATCCGCGCGAACACGAGCGCCACCCTGATGGTCGCCGCGACCGCGGCCGTTCGTCGGCTGAGCGCGGACGCCGGGCGCGGCGCCATCACCGAGCGATCGATCCTCGCCGCACACCACGAGCTCATGCGGGACGACCCGGTGGACGGCCGGGCTGCGGGCTCCTACCGGACGGTGCAGAACTGGATCGGCGGTGGCAGCACCCCGCGGCTCGCGACCTACGTCCCGCCGCCTCCGGAGCTCGTCAGCGACGCGATGGCCGACCTGCTCGCGTTCCTCGCCCGCGATGACGTGCACCCCATCGCACAGGCAGCGATCGCGCACGCCCAGTTCGAGTCGATCCACCCCTTCACCGACGGCAACGGGCGGATCGGCCGGGCGCTGATGGGCGCAGTCTTCCGCCGGCGCGGGCTGACGACCACGTTGACGGCACCGGTCGCGACGGCGTTGGTCGCCGACCGGGCGCGGTACTTCGACCACCTGGTGCGGTACCGCTTCGGGTCCGTGCACGACTTCGTCGCCGACCTGGCGATCGCGGTCGGCACCGCCTGCGACGAAGCATCGGTCACGGCGCTGCTCCTCGGCGAGCACACGTCGGACGACGGCGGGGACGGCCTGCTCGACGACCCGGTCCTCACCGAGGACCGGGCGCTCGAACTCGCTGCGGCGGCCGGCGTGACGACCGACGACCACGTCGACCGTCTCATCCGTGCCGGCGTCATCCGTCCGGTGACCACCCGACGCCGCAACCGCGCGTGGCTGGTCACCGGCGTCGCGACAGAGCTCGACGCGTTCGCCGAGCGGGTGCGCGCAGCGGTGCTGCGCGGGGAGCCGTACGGGGATGCGGCCTAGGCTGGACCGGTGAGCAGCGAGCACGAAGCGACCACCCCGCCGACCGCCGAGAAGCGTCCGGTGACCCGAACGCACCACGACATCGACTTCGTCGACGACTACGAGTGGCTGCGTGACAAGGAGTCCCCGGACACCATCGCGTACCTCGAAGCGGAGAACGCCCACACCGAGGCGTCGACGAAGCACCTCGCCGCACTGCGGGAGCGCATCTTCGGGGAGGTCAAGGGCCGCGTGCAGGAGACCGACCTCTCCGTTCCGGTGCGCATGGGCGAGTGGTGGTACTTCACCCGCACCAGCGAAGGCAGCCAGTACGGGGTCCAGTGCCGCGCACCGATCAGCGGCCCGGACGACTGGACACCGCCGACGCTCGACGACGGCGCGGCGACGCTCCCCGGCGAGCAGGTCGTCCTCGACGGCAACGCACTCGCCGACGGCCACGACTTCTTCTCGCTCGGCTCCTACGACATCACCGACGACGGCACCCGGCTGGTGTACGGCGTCGACGTCGCCGGTGACGAGCGGTACACCCTGCACATCCGTGACCTCACCACCGGCAACGACCTCCCCGACGTGGTCGAGAACACCGGCTCCGGTGCCACGTTCGACCCCTCCGGCCGGTTCGTGTTCTACCCGACGGTGGACGAGTCCTGGCGCCCGGACCGGATCTGGCGGCACACGGTCGGCACCGCGGCGACGGAGGACGTCGTCGTGTTCGACGAGCCGGACGACCGCTACTGGGTCGGTGTCGGCGTGACCCGGTCCTCGCAGTACATCGTCATCGAGCTGGGCTCGAAGATCACCTCCGAAGCGTGGATCCTCGACGCGGCCGACCCCACCGGTGAGTTCCAGGTCGTCTGGCCCCGCCGGGACGGCGTCGAGTACGAGATCGAGCACGCCATCGTCGGTGGCAGCGACCGGCTGCTCATCCTGCACAACGACGGCGCCGAGAACTTCGAGCTCGTGGACGTCCCCGCCGACGACCCGACCTCCGAGACCGACCGCCGCATCGTCGTCGCGCACCACACCGAGCGCCGCATCGAGTCGGTGGACGCGTTCGCCGGGCACCTCGCGCTCGAGTACCGGGCCGAGGCGCTCCCCCGCGTCGCGATCATCCCGATCGACGGTGACGGCTACGGCGACGCGAACGAGGTCCACTTCGACGAGGCGCTGTTCTCCGCCGGCCTCGGCGGCAACCCGGAGTGGGAGCAGCCCACGCTCCGCATCGGGTTCACCTCGTTCGTCACGCCGTCGGAAGTGAGCGACCTCGACCTCGCGACGGGCGAGGTCACGGTGCTGAAGCGCCAGCCCGTGCTCGGCGGCTACGACCCGGCCGACTACGTGCAGGAGCGGGACTGGGCCACGGCGGAGGACGGCACCCGCGTGCCGGTCTCCCTCGTCTGGCGCCGTGACGCCGTCGATGCCGACGCACCGTCACCGCTGCACCTGTACGGGTACGGCTCGTACGAGCACTCCATCGACCCGGGCTTCAGCGTGATGCGCCTGTCGCTGCTCGACCGCGGCGTCGTGTTCGCGGTCGCGCACGTCCGCGGCGGCGGCGAGATGGGCCGGCACTGGTACGAGAACGGCAAGACCCTCACGAAGAAGAACACCTTCACGGACTTCGTCGCGGTCGCCGACCACCTCATCGCCACCGGCCGCACCACCGCGAACCGGCTCGTGGCCGAGGGCGGCAGCGCCGGCGGACTCCTGATGGGCGCCGTCGCGAACATCGCCCCCGACCGGTTCGCGGGCATCGTGGCGGCAGTCCCCTTCGTCGACGCGCTGACGAGCATCCTCGACCCGGACCTGCCCCTCACGGTCATCGAGTGGGACGAGTGGGGCGACCCCCTGCACGACGCCGAGGTCTACCGGTACATGAGCGAGTACACGCCGTACGAGAACGTGCGCGACGACGTCCGGTACCCCGCGATCCTCGCCGTCACGTCGATCAACGACACCCGGGTGCTCTACGTCGAGCCGGCGAAGTGGACCGCCAAGCTGCGGGAGGTCGGGGCGCCCGTGCTCCTGAAGACCGAGATGGCTGCCGGCCACGGTGGTGTCAGCGGCCGGTACGCATCGTGGCGGGAGCGGGCCTTCGAGCTCGCGTGGATCCTCGACACGCTCGGGCTGGCCGAGGTCTCCCCCGCGGCGGCCACGGCAGCCCCGATCGCCGCCGGCTGAGCCGGGCCAGGCCCGGGCCCGGCCTGGCCCGGGCGGGCGGGCGCGGTCGAGTGCGCAGAAATGGGCTCCCAGCACCCCTTCGCGCGCATCGTCTGCGCACTCGATCGACCGGCGACCCGCGCCCGCGGCCCGGGGCCCCGCCGTCACACGCGGTTGAGCGCGTGCACCGCCTCGTCGTAGGACTCCTCGGCGAGACGCACGCGGTCCCCCGCGAGCACCCCGTACCCGAACGTGCCCTCGCCACCACGCTCCGCGATCCCGGCGTTCGTCCGCAGCGCGTCGAGCGCGTACAGGGACCGCACCCGCTCGGTGAGCACGTCCGCCGCGGTCCCGATGCGCTTCCAGAGCGCGTGCGGGAACGCGTCGTCCCCGAGCACGTCCATCGCGAGCCGCGCCCGCATCGTGCCCTGCCACGCACGCTCGGTGGCCTCGCGATCGGCGGTCTCGCGCTCGGCGGCCGTGTCCGAGGTGTCGTCGGCGACGGCGTCGCGGACGAGCTCCCGCACGTGCGGCTTCACCGTCGCGGAGACGTCCTGCGCGACCTTCTTCGGCGACCGCAGCGCCCACTCCGTCGGCGCGGGACGCTCGACCGCGTCGTCGAGGGCGTCGAGCAGCTCCAGGAACGGCTCGCCGTGCAGGGCCGCTACGACGTCGCGCACGGCCTGGTCGCGCCGTTCGCGCGTGGCCGCGAGGATCCGCTCACGCGTCATCGCGTCGACGAGTGCGTCCTGCGCCGGGGTCGAGGCACGCGGCAGCCGCTCGATCAGGTACTCGGCGAGGGCGGCGCGAGCGGTGACCCCGGCGAGGTCGTCCGCCGCTGCCGCTGCACGGTCCACTGCTTCGGTCGTGGGGAACGCCGGACGGTACGCACCGAGGATCGCGGCGATCTCGAGGGTGGTCGCGGCCGTCTGCCGGAGTTCCGCGTTCTCACCGGACCGCAGCCGGGCCTCCTGGCCGAGCAGCGCGGAGCGCAGCTTCCGGAGTCGCTTCGTGAGGATCCGTGCGGTCGTGCCCTTCTCGGGTCGGTCGACCGTCTGGAGGCGCGGTGCCGGTGCTCCTGCCAGCCCACGTGCCAGCTTGGACGCGACGGCGGCGGGGCCGGCCCCCACGGCCTGGAAGCGGCCGTCCAGCGATGCGAAGAACTCGTGGGCGATCTGCGGGTCGACGCCCTCGACCGTCTCCACCTCGACCTCGCGCCAGGTGCGCGGGTCGGCGGGGGCGTCGTCGTCGAGGCGCTGCGCGCTGACGCGGTCGTCGGCGAGCTCGGCGATCTGGTCGCCGTCCTCGTCGAGGAGCCTGGTGACGGTCCGGGTCGTGGTGATCCGGACGACGGGGCGGAGGCCACGGCCGCGGCGTTCGGTGAACAGCGCGGCGAGGACGTCCACCGGCACGGTGTCCGGGTCGTCGGTCAGCGGGAAGTGCTGCTCGTGCCGGACCGTGTCCGACTCGGCGCGCTTGATGTGCCACCCGGCGTCGGGTCCACCGGTCCGGCGCCGCACGGTCACCCGGGAGGCGACGAGGTCGTACCGCTCGGTGTCCCAGTAGGTGGCGTCGAGCTCGAAGGGCTCCTGGCGGTCGAGTTGCAGGATCCCTCCGGCGCCGATCAGGTCGGGGAGGTCGGCCCCGTCGGGCAGGTCGTACGTGCGCTCGATCTCGAGGTGCGTGTCCGTCACACGCTCTTGTCTACCAGGCCGTGCGGGGAGCTCCGAACCACGCGGGTTAGCCTGAGCGCATGAGCGAGACGATCACCCGCGACGCGTTCGTGCCGGAGGCCGGCGCCGTCACGATGTTCACGACCACCTGGTGCGGCTACTGCGCCCGCCTGAAGAACCAGATGTCGAAGGCCGGCGTGCCCTTCCGGGAGGTCGACATCGAAGCGACCCCCGGCACCGCCGAGCTCGTCGCCGAGGTCAACGGCGGCAACCAGACCGTGCCGACCCTGGTGTTCCCGGACGGCAGCACCGCGACGAACCCGTCCCTCGCCGAGGTGCAGTCCCGCATCTGACGCGGCGGCGCCCGCGGGACGCCGACGCCGGCGCCCGGCCATTGCACAACAGAAAGCAGTCCGCACCACGCGATCACGTGGTGCGGACTGCTTTTGGTTGTGCGGGAGCGAACGGCACCGGGCACCGGCGCGGGCGCCGGCGCAGCACGCCGGCGCCGGCGCGGCCGCCGGGTCAGCCGCCGAGCGCCTCCGTCAGCATCGCCGCCATCGCGTCGAGCTGGATGTCGCCGGAGTCGACGAGTTCCTCGTCGGAGCCGTCGAGCGCACGCGCTGCCAGCCCGGCCTTGGAGTCGATGAGCTCCGCGATCTTCGTGTCGATCGTCTGCGCGGCGATGATCCGCCACGCGGTGACGGGCTCTTCCTGCCCGATGCGGTGCACGCGGTCGATCGCCTGCGTCTGCTCGGCGCTCGTCCACGACAGCTCGGCCAGGACGACGTTGGACGCCACCTGCAGGTTGAGGCCGACGCCCGCCGCGGTCAGCGAGCAGACGATGACGGCCACGTCCGGGTCGTTCACGAACGAGTCGATCTCGGCGGTGCGCTGTGCGGGCGTCTGGTCGCCGCGGACCGTCGCGGTGCGGAGGCCCCGGCGTGCGAAGACCTCTTCCGCCTGGTCCATCACGTCGAGGTGCTTCGCGAAGAACACGACCTTGCCGACGTTCGAGGCGAGCTGCGCGGCGTAGTCCGCCGCGAGCTGGGCCTTGGCGCGGCCGATGCGCCGGACCATCGAGAACACGTTCTCGCCGGTCGACGATGCGTCCTGGTCCTCGAGCTCCCAGCGGGCGACCTGCCGGACGAGCCGGTGGTCGATGCCCTCGACCGGGTCCTGCCCGGTGCGGGCGTCGAGCGCCTGGTGGTAGCGCTTGACCAGCTTCGCGGTGAGCTCGCGCTCGGCGTCGCGGATCGAGCGGCCCTCTTCGCCGTCGAGCTCGACGGGGATGTCGGCGATCCGACGGGCGGGGATGTCCGCCGCGACGTCGACCTTGCGGCGTCGGACGATGCCCATGTCGATCACGGCGCGCCGGGCCTCGACGAAGAAGCCCTGGTCGGCCGGGGTGAGCCCGATGTCCTCGAGCTCGTTCATGAGCTTCGCACGGGGCTTCTTGTCGTCGATCCAGCCGAGGTACTCCCAGATGGTGCGGAAGTCCTCGACGGAGTTGATCAGCGGGGTACCGGTCAGCGCCATCAGGAGCGGCGACGAGGACCGCGAGCGGATCTTCTCCGCGAGCTGCAGCACGAACTTCGATCGCTGCGAGTCCTTGTTCTTGATGAAGTGCGCCTCGTCGACGACCATGCCCTTGAACCCGAAGGCACCGAGCCAGCCGAAGTGCCGGTCGAGGATCTCGTAGTTCACGATGACGATGTCGGCGAACCCGTCGAGGTCGTCCCCGTCGCCGTGGATCACGGTCGCGCGGCGGTTCGGCACCCAGCGCTCGGCTTCCCGTGCCCAGTTCGTCTTGACGACGTTCGGGACCACGACGAGCAGCGGGTACGCGCCGGCGGCCTCGGCGGCGAGCAGCGACTGCGCCGTCTTGCCGAGTCCGGGCTCGTCGGCGAGCAGGAACGTCCGGTGCCCCTGTGCGGCCGCCGCGACGAGCTCCGCCTGGTGCTGCATGAGGTTGGTGCCGGACAGCGTGCTGAGCGTCGACGGGTCGGGCAGCGGCATCGTCGCCGCGCCACCACCGGCGCCGTACTCGAACGACTTGAACAGCGGGCCGAAGAGCTCCCAGTTCGCCAGGCGCCGCGGGTGTGCGACGGGCTGGTCCGCGAGCGCGAAGTCCGGCGGCAGGAACGGGTTCGCGAGCTGCCGCTGCACGACGGCCTGCGGGACGACCGCGCGTTCCTGCGTGGCGGCGACCGGTGCGGGCTCGGCTGCGATGACGAGGTCCTGCGGCTGCATCTCCATGCCGCCGGCGATCATCATGTCCCGCTTGACGGTGCGCGTCGCCTCGGAGACGGACGCTTCCTCGGCGAGCAGCTGGATCACGCTGGTGTCGCGCGCCGCCGTCTTCGCGAGGATCTGCGCCACACCGTCGAGCCGCTTCATCTGCTCGGCGCGCTGCGCGTCGGTGAGCTCCGTGTCGGCCTTCACCCGGGCGCGTTCCTCGCGCATGAGCAGGGCGACCGCCTGGAACTTCGTGCGGTTCGTCGTCTTCAGCGGTCCGCGTTGCGCGGCCGCCTCGACCTCGCGCACGGCGCGGGCGAGCACCGGGATGACACCGTCGTTGTCGAGCGGCCGGGTCCGGCGCGACGCGGTCCGCGTCCCACCGGCTGCACGCCGCGTGCCTGATCGAGCCAAGGCTCCTCCTGTTCCACCCCGCGACCGGGGCGAGCCGCCCGTGCGGGCGGAAGTCTCGTCGGTGCGTCCGTCGCACCGTTCGCCGGCGGCGGGCCACCGTGGCCCGCCGATCCCCGCGACGTGGTGTGCGACCGTTCGCATCGGAGACACCCGGGTGGTGTCCGTGGCCGATGCCGTGGTCTGCGCGGAGGATCCGGCGCCGTCGCACGCACGCGATGCTCGGGACTGTGTCGTCCCAGGGCGGTCGCGGACCCGGTGCTCGCGTCCTTCAAGTGAACGACTGTCGTGTCCGGAATCGACGCGACGCGCGAGCACGCGGTGCGTGCGCGCCCAGTTTACTCCCGGACCACCGACGGAGGCGAGTCGGCGCACCCCGCGCGAGTCGAGCCTCCCGTCCGGTCCGTGGGTTGCTCCGTGTATGGGTTGCCGAAACGCGCGTTGGTGGTCCTTCCTTCCGGCCCCCGACGCGCGATCCCGCTTTCCAGCGCGCGTGGCATGGGCTGGAACGGACGCCTCAGACGCGCGGTGCGGACCGCGGACGGGCCGCTGGGTCGGACGGGAGGCTCGGTGCCGGTTCCACGAGCGCGGCACGTGTCGCCGCCAGCAGCTGTTCCGCGGTGGCGATCCCGTTCGCGGAGCCGGTGGTGGCCTGGCCACCGGCGTGCGCCAGCAGCTGGGCGCCGATCGCCGGTCCGAGGCGCTCGGTCTCAGCCGGGTTGCGAGCCGCCCAGTCCCGGGCGATCGCGTCGGCGAGCCGCTCCGCGGCGGCCCCACGGTCCGCATCGCCGCGGGACCGGTGCCAGAGTCCGGTCACCACCAGGTGCGCGACGACCGCTCCGATGTCCCGGACGGGGTAGCCCCAGCCGGCGGTGTCGATGTCGAGGAGCCCGGAGATGCGCCACGGCTCGGCCTCGTCGACGAAGACCTGCTCGAGGTGCAGGTCCCCGTGCACGACCTGCTTCGTCGCCGCGGCCCACCCGATCGACCGGCGGCCGATCGCGTCGTAGAGCTCGTCGATCTGCTGCGCGTCCTGCGGGAGCGCGGCGACGAGCGTCTTCCGGTGCCAGTCCGCGTGGTCCATCGCGTCCGCGCGGGCCTGCCGCGTCATCGGGACCGTCGCGATGCGCCCCGTGAGCGCCGCGAGCGAGGCGACGAACCGCGGGTCGTCGGCGATCTCGAGGATGCGGCTGCCCGCCGGCACGCCGCGGATCCGCTCGAGGACGAGCAGCCCGTCCCCACGGCTCGACAGCACGCGCGGCACCGGGAGCCCGGCGGCGACGAACTGCTCGTGGGTCTTCACGATCGGCGCGACCCGGTGCGGACGGACGACCTTGAGGAACAGGGTCCCCTCCGGCGCGTCCACACGGACGACCGCGCGCTTGCCCGGCCGGTACGCCGCGACCGTCAGGGTCGGGTTCGTGACGGGCATGCCGAGGGTGGTGAGGAGCTCGGCGACCGCGTCACGGTAGGTGACCTGCGGCAGCACCGGCAGGCCCGGGTCGTTCGGGTACGCCCACACCGAGACCGGCTCGTGCGTCGCCGGGTCGGTGACGAGCGCGCTGTTCTGGTCGTGGGTCCCGCCGGTGTCCACGTAGGTCAGGACGGTGGCGCGCTGGCCGTTCCGGTCGACGGTGTCGACCTCGTACCCGTAGAGGTAGCCGTTGCCCGACGGTTCCACCGAGTGGGCGCGTGCGGCCACGACGGTGGTCCCGGAGCCGACGAAGGCCTCCGGGATGACTCGCTCGTGATTCGGCCACACGACACCAGTCAACCGTGTCCACGGGCTTTCGTCGCCTTCGTGCACGGCTCGGCGTGCGTCCGGTGGCTAGCGTTGACGACGTGAACCCGGTCGCGCGCCTCCGCAGTTCGAGCCGCACGCCGTTGCTGCAGGTCGTGAAGACCGCGGTGGCGGTCGTGGCGGCCGTGCTGCTGTGCCAGGTGGTGATCAACGGGCCGTTCCCGACCTTCGCGGCGATCGCCGCGCTGCTGGTCGTGCAGCCGAGCATCAACCAGTCGTTCGTGAAGGGGCTCGAGCGGAGCGCCGGGGTCGTCCTCGGGGTGCTGCTCGCGACCGGGCTGCACTTCCTGCTCGGCGACTCGGTGTGGGTCGTGCTGCTCGTCATCGTCGTCGCGATCCTCATCGCGTGGGCGCTCCGCCTCACCCCGACCTCCGCGACGCAGGTCGGCATCAGCGGGATGCTCGTCCTCACCGCCGGGGTCGTCACCCCGAACTACTCGGCGGACCGGATCCTCGAGACCGTGCTCGGCGCCGCAGTGGCGCTCGTCGTGAACGCCGTGATCGTCCCGCCGGTGCTGCTCCGGCCCGCGCACCTCGCCGTCGCGCGGCTCGCCCGGGACACCGCGGTGGCCTTCGAGCGGGTCGCGATCGGCCTCACCGAGGGGTGGGACCACGACCGCTGGCACGACGCCCTCGTCCGCGCCAGGGCCCTGCGGCAGCAGCATGCGAAGGCGGAGGCGGCGCTCACCTCGGCGCAGGAGTCCCTCACCATGAACCCCCGCGGCGGGCGGCACCGGACGATCCTCGAGCGGGACGTCGTCGTCGCGGAGCACCTGCGGGTCCTCGTGACGCGGGTCACGGGCATGACGCGGGCGATCCGGGACAACACCGCGCCGGACCTCCGGGCTGATCCGATGGTGGGGCGGATCGCGACGGAGGTGGCTCGTATCGGGGCGGACCTGCGGGCGCTCGGGGCGCGGGTGGAGGCGCCGGCGAACGGTGGTCCCGGCGTCCTGGACGCGGGTCCCGGCCCCGGGCCGGATGCCGGCGCGGGTCCGGGGTCGGGTTCGGGTTCGGGTCTCGACGCCGAGCCCGCGCTCACCGCGCCGCTCGAGGTCATCCGGCCGAACTCACGGCACTGGATCCTGATCGGCGCGCTGCTCGAGGACATCCGGCGCGTCCGTGAGGAGCTGCTCGGCGAGGACGACTGACGCGCGGCTCCCCCGCCGCCCGCGCGCGCTGCTCCTTCGGTGCGTGTTCCTCCGCCGTTGCGCGTTCCCCCGCCCCTGCGCGTACGTCCGCCGCTGCGCGATCCTTCCCACACCGCACGCTGTGGAAAGTGGTTCCGCGCGTGGGAGGTCCTTTCTTCGGGCCCCCTACGCGCGATTCGACTGCCGACGCACGATTCGACTCGCCTGCCACGGGCAGGCGCAGGCGCGCGCGGGCGCAGGCGCGCACGGGCCAGAGCAGGCGCGCGCGGTCAGGCGCAGGCGGAGGCGGGGGCGGCCGCCGCGGCCTCGGCAGCCGTGCCGATGATCTCGCCCCAGATCGTCCGGGTCGGGACCGCGGGGTCCGAGGTGACCACGTCCGCATCCGCGAACCGTGCGATCTCGGCGACCACGGCCTCCTGTCCGGCCTCGCGCGCGGCGCGGCTGGCGACGTCCGGGACGGCCGCGCGGAGTTCGGCGACGATCCGGTCGCGGCGGTCACGGTCCATCTGTCCCAGGGCGCCGATGCCCTTCCACGCGGCGTCGAGTTCGGCGCGCAGGCGGATGATGGCCGGGTGGTCCGGCTGGTCGTTCATGGGTCCCCCAGAGACAGGACGTTCTGTCGGGTACAGCGTCCGGCCGGGAGCCTATCAACGAAGCAAGCAGTGCTCATGTCCCTAGATCACGGGCCACGGGCGGTGCGCCCGGGCGCGTCCGACGTGCCGAGCCAGCCGCGCTCGCTGTGACGAGATTCAGTCAGGATGCCCGTCGGTGCACCCTCCGGGCGTGGTTCGATGCCACGATGGGTCGCAGGAGGTCCACTATGCGGTTGTTGGTGGTCGAGGACGACGACGAGATGCGCGCGCTCATGGAGCGCGGACTCGCGGCCGAGGGGTACCGCGTCACCGCGGTCGAGAACGGTGTCGAGGCGCTCATCGCGCTCGGAGAACAGGCGTTCGACCTCGCGGTCGTCGACGTGATGATGCCCGGCATGTCCGGCTTCGAGCTCGCCCGGCGGATCCGCGAGCGTGAGGACCCCGTTCGCATCCTGCTCGTCACCGCGCGCGACGCCGTCGACGACCGGGTCTTCGGGCTCGACGCCGGTGCGGACGACTACCTCACGAAGCCCTTCGCCTTCGCCGAACTCACCGCCCGCCTGCGTGCACTCGGCCGGCGCGAGGCCACCGGTGCCCCCCGCACGATCGAGGTCGGGGACGTCTCCATCGACTCCGAAGCCCGCCGGGTCTCGATCCAGGGTCAGCGCGTCGCCGTCAGCCCGACCGAGTTCGCGCTCCTCCGGCTGCTCGCCCGCTCCGTCGGCACCGTCGTCGACCGTCCCAAGATCCTCGAAGAGGTCTGGGACGGGTCGCAGCACGTCGACCCCAACGTCGTGGAGCAGTACATCTCGTACCTCCGCAAGAAGCTGACGGCGCACGACGCGACCGTCGCCATCGCCACCGTGCGTGGCCGGGGCTACCGCCTCGACCTGCTCGGCTCCTGACGCCGGGGCCCGTCGTACCGATGCGCTTCTTCAGGCCGCTCCGGCTGCTCTCGCTCCGGTCGCGGATCACGATCGGGTCGACGGCGATCGCCGCGGTCGTCATCGTGCTGCTCGTCCTGGTGATGCGGTTCCAGGTCGTGAGCGTCGTCGCGTCGGCCACCAGGACCCTGCTCGACGCCGATGCCGACCCGTACGTCGCGACGCTCGAGGTCGACAGCGACCCGGACCTGTCGCCGCCCGGCAACGCGCAGCTCGTCGCGGTGGTCTCCCCCGCCGGCGACATCGTGCTCTCCACGATGCCGACCCGGGTCGAGCGGGCACTCGGCAGCCTGACGACGACCTCGGCCGGCACGAGCGTCATCGACGTGTCCGGCTCCCAGTACCGCGTCGTCGTGGAGCACCCGGTGAACGGTGCCGGTCGCTGGACGGTGGTGGCCGCCCGCAACTCGCAGGCCGAGGCGATCGTCGTCGACGACCTCACCACGACCCTCTCGATCACCGGCCTGGCCATCCTGGTCGCGTTCGGCATCGCGTCGTGGGTCCTGGCGACCGCCGCGCTCCGCCCCGTGAACCGGATGCGCCGCGAGGCTGAGCGCCTCTCCGTCGCACCCGAGCGCGCCGAACTGCCCGTCGGACCGGCCCAGGACGAGCTGGCGTCCCTTGCGACCACCCTCAACGCGTTCCTCGCCAGGACCCGCCAGGCGACGGAGCGGGAACGCCAGATGGTCTCCGACGCCAGCCACGAGCTCCGCACACCCCTGGCGATCCTCACCACCCAGCTCGACCTGGCATCGCTCGACGCCGACGACGCCGCAGCCCTCGCCGGCCACATCGAACGAGCGAAGAACAACGTGGCGCGCCTGTCCCGCCTGGCGAACGACCTGCTCACGCTGTCACGCATCGAGGAGTCCGAACGGCGCTCCGAAGACGGCGACCAGCGGCCGCTCACCGCGTGGTCGGACCTCGGTGACGAGGTGATGGCCGCCGTCGACCGCGTCCGGCTCATCGCGAGCGCGAAGGACATCACCGTCGACTTCGACCTCGAGCCGCCCGTCGCCGTCGGCGGTTCCGGTCCGGGCATCGGCGGCGGGACCGTCGAGCCGCGGTACCGGCTCGACACCGGTGGCATGGCACAGCTCGTGACGAACATCGCCGGCAACGCCGTCGCCGCGCTGCCTCGGGGCGGCGGGATCCTGGTGACGTGGCGGACGGCCGGGAACGCCGGGGAGCTGCAGGTCACCGACGACGGCCCCGGGGTGCCGGAGTCGTTCGTGCCCGTCGCGTTCGACCGCTTCACCCGGCCCGACGAGGCCCGGAAGTCGCGACCGAACCCCGACCCGGCGACCGGCGGGATCCCGGTGCCGGGTGGCTCCGGCCTCGGGCTCGCGATCGTGCGGGCGGTCGCGGAACGCGCGGGAGGCACGGCGTCCCTCCGCAACGTCCGCTCCGGTGGCCTCGAGGTCACCGTGCGCATCCCCGAGGCGCAGTAGCGCTGGCACGCGCCGCCCGCCGCGCTCACTGGAAGTCCCGGGAGCGGGTCCGGACGGACAGGGACAGGTGCTCGATGCGGTCCGCGACCACGTTCACCACGCCGTCCGGCGACCGCTCGAGGATCCCCCGCACGATCACCGCCGGCGACTCGCGCGCCACCCGCCGGTAGCGCCCCCACACCCCGACACTGCAGATCACGTTCACCAGACCGGTCTCGTCCTCGACGTTCATGAACGTGATGCCCGACGCCGTCGCCGGTCGCTGGCGGTGCGTCACGATGCCGCCGACCTCGATCCGCCGCCCGGTCTCCGCCGTCGCGAGGTCCCCCACGCTCAACACCCGCTTCGCGACGAGCCGGCCCCGCACGTGGCGCACCGGGTGGTCATCCGTCGTCATGCCCGTCGACCACATGTCCGCGATGAGGACGTCGCCGCTGGTCATCTGCCCGAACAGCGGCGGCTGCACGACCACCTGCGTGTCCGGGAGCTGGTCGGCCCGTTCCGCAGCTGCCTGCGCGGCGGACCACATGCCGCCGCGGCGGTCCACACCGAACGGCGCGAACGCATCGGCGGCGGCGAGTGCCTCGAGCTGCGCCGTCGTCAGGCCGACCCGGCGGGCGAGGTCGGACATGTCCACGAACGGGCCGTTCGCGTCGCGCTCGGCGACGATCCGCTCGGCGCTCTTCCGGCCGAGGGACGCGACCTCGGCAAGGCCGAGGCGGACCGCGAAGGCCCCGTCGCGACGGTGCCGGGCGGTGTCGTCGGGCAGCGCCTTGTCGAAGGGCAGCACGGGGTCCTGCTCGGTGGCGAGACAGGCGTCGTCCCCGAACCCGTGTCCGTGCCCGTCCGCGTGCCCGTCCGCGACGGGATCGGCACCGGCAGGCGCCCCGGCCGGTTCGAGCGTCGCGTCCACGCCGGAACGCAGGATGTCCGGCCGGAGCACCGTCACCCCGTGCCGCCGGGCGTCGGCGACGAGCGTCTGCGGCGAGTAGAAGCCCATCGGCTGCGCCCGGAGCAGCGCCGCGAGGAACGCCCCCGGGTAGTGCAACCGCATCCACGCGCTGGCGTAGACGATGAGCGCGAAGCTGATCGAGTGGCTCTCCGCGAAGCCGAAGTTCGCGAACGCCTGGATCTTCGCGTAGATCGCGTCCGCGTCCTCGCCGTGGATGCCGTTGTCGGCCATCCCCGCGTAGAGCTTGTCCCGGAGCCGGTCGATCTTCTCGTGACCGCGCTTGGACCCCATCGCCCGCCGGAGCAGGTCGGCGTCGTCGCCGGAGCAGTTGCCGACCGCGATCGCCATCTGCATGAGCTGCTCCTGGAACAGGGGCACCCCGAGGGTCCGTTCGAGCACGGGTTCGAGCGACGGGTGCATGTACGTGATCGGCTCTTCGCCGGTGCGCCGACGGATGTACGGGTGCACCGCGCCACCCTGGATCGGCCCCGGGCGGACCAGCGCCACCTCGATCACGAGGTCGTAGAACCGCCGCGGGAGCAGCCGGGGCAGCGTGCCCATCTGCGCGCGCGACTCCACCTGGAACACCCCGATCGTGTCCGCCCGGCAGAGCTGGTCGTAGACGCCCTGTTCCTCCTTCGGGATGGAGTGCATCTCCCAGCGCTCCCCGCAGTGCTCCGCGGCGAGGTCGAAGGAGTACTGCAGCGCCGCGAGCATCCCGAGCCCGAGCATGTCGAACTTCACGAGCCCCATGTAGGCGCAGTCGTCCTTGTCCCACTGCAGCACGGTGCGGCCGTCCATCCGGGCGTGCTCGATCGGCACGACTTCCCCCACGGGGCGGTCGGTGAGCACCATGCCGCCGGAGTGGATGCCGAGGTGCCGCGGGAAGCCGAGGACGTCGCTGGCGAGCCCGACGACACCCGCCGGGATGTCGTGGTCCTCGCTCTCGGTCACGGAGCCCCACCGCTCGACCTGCTTCGACCAGGCGTCCTGCTGCCCGGGGCTGTGGCCGAGCGCCTTCGCCATGTCCCGCACGGCGCCCTTCGGCCGGTAGGTGATGACGTTCGCGACCTGTGCGGCGTTGTACCGGCCGTACTTGTCGTAGACGTACTGGATCACTTCTTCCCGCCGGTCGGAGTCGAAGTCGACGTCGATGTCGGGTTCTTCGTCGCGCATCGCGGAGAGGAACCGCTCGAACGGCAGCCCGTACCGGATCGAGTCCACCGCGGTGATCTCCAGCAGGTAGCAGACCGCCGAGTTCGCCGCGGACCCCCGGCCCTGGCAGAGGATCCCCCGCCCGCGGGCGTACTGCACCATGTCCCGCACGATGAGGAAGTACCCGGGGAAGTTCTTCTCCTGGATCACCGACAGTTCGCGTTCGATGCGCTCCCGCTTGTGTGGGTCGACGCCGTCGGCGCTGCCCGGGTACAGCCGTCGCGCACCGTCCCAGGTGAGTTCGCGCAGCCACGACATCGCGGTGTGCCCGTCCGGCACGTCGAGGTCGGGCAACCCGGGCTTGACGGTCTTCAGCTGGAACCCGAGCTCGTCGGCGAGCGTGACGGTGTGCTCGATCGCCCCCGGGTACCGCGCGAACCGCCGTGCCATCTCGGCGCCGGAGCGCAGGTGCGCGGTGTCCGCCGCCGGCAACCAGCCGTCGATCTCGTCGAGGCTCCGCCTGGCCCGGACCGCGGCCAGCGCCGTCGCCACCGGGAACCGGTCCGGGGTGGCGTAGTGCACGTTCCCCGTCGCCACGACCGGCAGCGTGTGCTGCGCCGCGAGGGCCGCGAGGACGTCGTTCCGGGCGCTGTCGAGCGGATCACCGTGGTCGAGCAGCTCGACGATGACGTTCCCGGTGCCGAAGCGGTCGAGCAGCGCGCGGAGGGCGGTCTCCGCCGCGGACTCCCCGCCCTGCTCGAGGGCACGGCGGACGGTACCCTTCCGACACCCCGTGAGCACCCGCCAGTGTCCGCCCGCCCGTGCGGCGAGGTCGTCGAGGTCGTACCGCGGCCGGCCCTTCTCGGACCCGGCGGCGAGGTGCGCGCTCGTCACCGCCCCCGCGAGCCGGTGGTAGCCGTCCTGGCCGTCGGCGAGCAGGAGCAGGTGCGAGCCCTCGGGGTCGGGGACGCCGTTCTGTGGCTCCGTCAGCCCGAGGGAGAGCTCGGTGCCGTAGACCGTGCCCACGCTCGGGTAGGCCTCTGCCACCTCTGCCATCCGGGCGGCACCGTAGAAGCCGTCGTGGTCGGTGAGCGCGAGGGAGTGCAGCCGCAGCCGTGCCGCTTCTTCGAACAGGTGCTCCGGCTGGCTGGCGCCGTCGAGGAAGCTGAAGGTCGAGTGCGCGTGCAGCTCGGCGTACGGGACCACCGGCCCGGTGTCACCGTCCGGCAGTCCTGCGGGCTGGTACGGCGCACGCTTCCGCGACCACGCCGGACTGTCACCGCCGTCGCCGTCCGTCGCCGTCCCCGGGCTCCGCTTGTCGGAGAGGGCACGCTCGAACTGGGACCACGGGATGGGTGGGTTGCTGTAGCCCATCAGGCTGCTCCGTTCACGTCGCCACGGCTTCCGCCCACCACCGGTGGTCCGCGAGCACCAGGTACCAGGCCCGCCCGTCGGCGTCGACGAGCTGCAGGCGGTGCAGTCGTCGGCCGCCGGCATCCCACCACCGCACGACGAGGGGCCACGGGCCCGCCCACGCCGTGACCGCGGCGAACCGGCCGCCACGGTCACCATCGGCGCGGAACCGCTCCGGCGCCCCGGAGAGCACCCCGCGGTCGTCGACGTCCACGCTGCCGCCGTCCCCGGCGACGACGTCCACCGGCCGCGGGCGTTCGAGCACCGTGGCCGGCGGCGGCCCCGGGAGCTTGCCGGGCCACGGGCGGTCGCGCACCGCGGCGAGGTCGGCGGGTGGGGCGTCACCCCACGGCACGAGCACCATCCGCTCGGACAGCGTGCGTCCGCCGCCGATGCGCGGGGTCACGACGCCGTCGTGGCCGACCATGCCCTGCACCCGGGCGAGACCGTGGTGCACGCGTTCGTCCGGCCCCGAGCCCCAGAGCCCGCGCTCGTGGTTCGCCATGTCGTCGACCGCGACGGGCTCGAGCACGACCGAGGTCACCGGCGCTTCGAGGCCGGTCGGGTCGACCCCGCCGGCGAGCTGCCAGCGCACCCGGTCGACCACGTCGGCGGCGTCGAACCAGCGCGGGTGCGTCCAGGTGCGTTCGAGCAGGATGTCCCGCTCGTCGACGATCCCCACCCGGATGCTCGTCGCGACGAGCCCCGCGGCACGGAGCCGTGCGGCGAAGTCGTCGGCCGAGCGGCGGAACGCGAACGCGATCTGGTCGGCACGGTCGAGTGGCGGCTCGAAGGAGGCTTCGATCCGGAGTTCCGGCGGCACGTCGCGCGCGGAGATCTCCCGCGGGTCGCGTCCGCTCGCCAGCCGGTGCAGGAACGCCCCGGCGACGCCGAACCGGTCACGGACCTGTTCGTCGCCGAGCGCGGCGAACTGCCCCAGCGTGACGATGCCGAGGCGGTCGAGCACCGATGCGAGGTCGGGGTCCCCGAGCACCCCGAGCGGCAGCCGCGCGAGGAAGTCCGCCGAGCCCGACACCGGCACGATGCGCACCCGCTCCCCCGGGCGCACCGGCCGGGCACGTGCTGCCTGCTCCGCCGCGAACGGGGTGTCCGCCACCCCGGCCCGCACTTCCGGGGCGCCGTGGTCGGCGGCGATCCCTGCGAGGGTCGCCGCGGCGGCGCGTTCACCGCCGTAGTACCGCGCCGGCCCCCTGGACCGCAGCGCGAGGGTGCCGGGCCGCACGACTTCGACCCCGGGGACCGCGGCTTCCACCGCGCGGATGACCGGCTCGAACGCCCGGTGGTCGAGGGCGTCGTCGTAGGGCTGCACGACGAGTCCCGGGCAGCGTGCCTGGGCTTCCCGGACGCGGAGCCCGCGGGCGACGCCGTCCTGCCGCGCGGACGCCGAGCACGCGAACACCAGCCCCTTCACGATCAGGGCGAACGGCTGTTCCGGCGGCGCACCGGCGGCCCGGGCCGCGGCGATCACCGGCCAGTCCGGGCACCAGAGCACGATGGTCCGGGTGGGCGGTGGCTCGGGCAGCGCACCGCCCCGGGCGACCGCGTCCGCACGGACGCGCCCCGACGCGATCACGACGCCACCGCCACGGGACGGAGGTCCCTGCGGAACCCGTGGCCGTCGCCCGGCAGCTGGACCGGCACCGGCGACGCTGCCCGGACCGCGCCGTCCGCAGCGGGCAGCAGCAGCTCGGCGGTCGTCGGGCGCACCGCACCGGCACGTCCGGTCGCCGTCACGGTCGCCCGACGCTCGGTCAGGTGCCCGTGTCCCTGCCCGATCCCGCTCCACTCCGACGCGGTGACCCGCAGCGTGACGTCGGCCCCCGGCCAGGAGCCGAGCGCCACGAGGGCACCGCCGCGCTGCCGCAGCCGGGCCGAGAGCCGTGCGACGTCGCCGGGGACGACCCGGCCGAGGGGCCGGGTGAGGACGATCTGGGCGACGTCGGCCATCGCCGCCGTCACCGCGAGCCACTGGTCGCCCGGGTCCGGCACCAGCACGAGCCGCTCGAGGTCGATGCCGGCCGCCGCCGCGGCTTCCACCCCGAAGGACGGCACCCCGACCACCGCGCACCACGCCCCCGCCGCCGAGGCCGCCTGCAGCATGGTCATCGCGAGCAGCACGGACTCCGGGACGGCGTAGGTGCCCCCGACGCGGATCGCGCCACCGGGCAGCAGGGGTTCCAGCGCGGGCGCCGTGGGGAGCCCGGCGGTGTCCACCCGGGTCGACTCCATGTCGGCGACCCGGGAGCGCAGCGACGTGATCCGGTCGAGCGCAGCACGGGCGTCACCGATGTGGTCGGTACCGGCAGCGCGCGCACCGGGTGTCCGCCCGACCCGATCCGGGCCGGACGACCGGAGTGCCGTCGCCGTCTGCATCCCCTCATATTCGAACATGTGTTCGATGATGTCAATCGGCACCGACATCGCGTGGACAACCGGGTCGAACACCCGTTCGATCCACAGGTCACCAGCGGGCGACGGCCCCCAGACTGCCGAGCACCGAGCGCGTCTTCGTCTCGACCTCGGTCGCCTCGTCCGCCGGCACCGACGACCACGTCACTGCCCCACCGGCCCCGAGCGTCCGCGAACGGACCACGGCACCAGCACCAGCACCAGCATCAGCATCAGCATCAGCATCAGGCCCGACCACCGTCACCAGTGTGCGGATCACCACCGACAGATCGACCGCCCCGCTCGCCGAGAAGTACCCGATCACCCCCGAGTAGACCCCGCGCGGTGCCCCCTCGAGCCGGTCCGCGATCGCCATCGCACTGATCTTCGGCGCTCCCGTCATCGACCCCGGCGGGAACGCCGCCCGCACGACGTCGGCACGGGAGACCCCCGGCGGCAGCGACGCACCGATCGTCGACACCATCTGGTGCACGCTCGCGTAGGTCTCCACGTCGCACAGCCGGTCGACGTGCACCGATCCGGGCACCGCCGTCCGGAGCAGGTCGTTCCGCAGCAGGTCGACGATCATCACGTTCTCCGCGCGGTCCTTGACGCTCGCCGCGAGTTCGTCCCGGACCGCCGCGTCAGCCGCAGCGTCGGCGAGTCGTCGCCTGGTCCCCTTGATCGGTTCGGCGAGGACGGACCCGTCCGCGTCGATCCGCAGGAACCGCTCCGGCGACCGGCTCGCCACGCGGAGCGGTCCGAGCCGCAGGTACGCACCGAACGGGACGGGGTCCGTCGCGCGCATCCGCAGGTACTCGTCGAGCTGCGGGTCCGCACCGGGGCCGACCCGAGCCTCCCGTCCGGTGCCGGGGAGGGCGAAGGCGGTGGTGAGGCAGACCTGGAACGCGTTGCCGTCGCGGATCTCCGCACGGCACGCGTCGACCGCGGACTCGTGGGCGGCTCGCGTGACGCGTCCGGTCGCCTCCACGCCGGACGGGAGGCTCGGGGACACGTCGCGGACGTCGGTGGCCGCTGCCAGGGTGGCCACCGAGTCGAGCCACGCCCGGTTCGCGGACGACGCGTCCGGTTCCGTGTCCACCACGAGCGCCAGCGCCCACGACGCCCCGTCGTCACGGACCACGACGGCCCGGTCGACGAACCGCACGTCGGCGTCCGCGTGGCCGTCGGCGGTCCGGTCGGGGCCGCCGGACTCCCGACCGAGTTCGTACCCGAGGAACCCGACCCAGCCGAGTGCGAACCCGAGCCCCTCGATCGGTCCGTCCAGTGCCGGGGTGGCGGCGAGGAGCTCGGCGAGCACGGTGAAGGCCGGTTCGTCCGCAGCACGACTCGCGCCGAACCATGCCCGTGCGGGCATGGACACGTCCAGGACGGCTCGCCGGTCCTCGTGCCGGAACCGGGCCGCGAACGGGCCGTCGCACGGTGTGAGGATCGACCACCGGGCCCGCGCGTGCGCAGCCGACGGAGCACCGTGCGGCACGGCCGAGTCGAGCCAGACGAACTCGTCCCGTTGCGCTCGTGCGAGCCGGCGCAGGTCGATCCCGTCCAGCCGGCGGGACTCGATCCGCGGGGTCAGACCGCCTGGATCGTCCACGATGCGGGGAACGAGGCACCCGGGTCGAGCACGACGAGTCCACGCTCGGCACCCGCGTTGAAGGCGTCTGGGGCGCACGTCATCGGCTCGACCGCGAGCCCGGCGCGGTGGTACTCCGGCACGACGTGGTCGGCGGTGTGGACCTGCGCCCAGGCGCATTCGTCGCCGAAGACCATCCGGACACCGTGACCGTCGGCCGCGGTGAGGGTGATCGCCGCGGTGCCGTCCGCGCGGTCGAAGCCGGTGAACGCATGGTCGATGAACCGCGCACCGATCAGCGTCGGCGTGCGGAGGTCGAACTCGTCGTGCACGGGCACGAGCGCCGTGGGGACCAGCCGGTCCTCGGTGACCTCGAGCACCTCGGCCGCAGGCAGGGTCAGCGTCCAGTCGTCCACGGTCCCGGCGCCGGCGGAGAGGTACGGGTGCGGGCCGGTCCCCCACGGAGCCGGCCGGTCCCCGGTGTTCGTGCCGGTGACCGTCGTGTGCAGCCCCTGCTCGTCGACGCGGTACTCCACGCGCACGACCACACGGAACGGGTATCCCTCCTGCGCCGCGATCGTCGTCGTCAGGACGACACGGTCCGGCGCGACGGACTCGACGTCGAAGTCGGTCCAGCCGACGAGCCCGTGCAGGGCGTGGGAGCGCTTCGGTTCGGTGAGCGCGAGCTCGTGGTCCTGGCCGTCGAACGTGTAGCGACCGTCGACGACGCGGTTCGGCCACGGGGCGAGGACGGCGCCGCGGAACACCGGGCGGACCTCGTCGGCGGCGAACGGCACGACGAGGTCACGGTCCTGGTGCTGCAGGCTCCGGAGCGTGGCCCCGACGGTCGCGATCTCGGCCGTGTAGCCGGCCGCGGCGATGGTCAGTTGCGTTCCGGACAGCGGGGCGTCGTTGCTCATGCGCTCAGCGTAGCGAACCGCTCGAATCGATCGGCGGACACGGAAAAGCCCCGCCCTTCCGGAGAAGAGCGGGGCTTCGTTGGTGGATCTGAGGGGACTCGAACCCCTGACCCCCTGCATGCCATGCAGGTGCGCTACCAGCTGCGCCACAGACCCAGGTCGTTGCTGCTTTCGCGACTCCGGCTTCCCGGAGGCACCATAGAAGCGTACACCATCGCCGACCCGGGGAACGAAATCGAACCCGCACCCCGGGCGCGTCGGGGCTTACGCCGAGTGCTCGGCTGCGGCCGCCGCAGCAGCGACGTCGAGCGGGATGGTCGGGCAGTCCGACCAGAGGCGCTCGAGCGAGTAGTACTGGCGGTCTTCTTCGTGGAAGACGTGCACGACGACGTCACCGAAGTCGATGAGGACCCAGCGGCCTTCGCTCCGACCTTCACGACGGAGGGTCTTCGCGCCCGCCTGGAGCATGCGGTCCTCGACCTCGTCGGCGATGGCCATCACGTTGCGCTCGTTGCGCCCCGTGGCGAGCAGGAACACGTCGGTGAGCTGCAGGGGGCCGGTCACGTCGAGGGCGACGAGGTCTTCGGCCTGCTTGGCGTCGGCCGCACCAGCGGCGACCTGCACGAGTTCCAGTGCGCGTGTGGAGGCGGTCACGGAGTCCTTCCGGTTGTCATCCAGCACGGTGCCGGATCGGACACGATCATAAGCCACGCCACCGACGGCGGCGAGGGCGGGGCGCGACGGGGAGTCGGCCCCTCGGGAGAGCGGGGTCAGCCGCCGAAGAAGTTCGTCGACACCAGGGCGACGACGATCACGGCGGCCGCGGCGACGCAGACGCTGCCGACGGTCACGGCGAGCACGACGGGTACACGCGATTCCTTCGGCTTCGCGGCGGCGAGCACCACCTGCCGGGTCGAGGTGTGGCTCGACACGGCACGACTGGCACGCACGGGGCTGGCGTCGGTCTCGGGCTGCTCGTCGTGCTGCTCGAGGAGGCGGTCGACCTCGGCGCCGTCGATCGGCCGGTGCGACCCGGTCGAGGACAGCGAGGCGGGCAGGTCGATCGATCCGGTGAGGATGACCTCGCCGGTGGCGTTCAGCGCGCCCGTGGGGTCGGCCAGGGCGGAGTTCGGCAGGATGATCGCGTTCGTCCGGGTCTCGGCGATCCGGCGCGTGCCGGTCTCCTCGTCGTGGACCTCGGTGTCGTGCGAGTCGTGCGCCTGCGTGGACCAGTGCCCCACCGGCGGTTCGAAGGCGGTCGTCAGCGGCTTCGGCTCGGGCGTGCGGCGGAACGCGACACCGGGAGCGTCGTCCGCCGGCTGCGGGGCGCTCTGGACGGGGACCTCGTTGGTGTCGTCGTCCTCGGCGTCGAGCGAGAGCGGGAACACCCCGGGGGTGGCTGCGGCAGCGGCGGTCGGAGCCGGCGGGACCGTGGCGATCGGCGCAACGTCAGCAGGCGCTGCGTCGACCGGCGCTTCGTCGGCAGGCGCTGCGTCGGCCGGTGCGGCATCGGCCGGTGCGGCATCGTTCGTCGCAGGTTCTGCAACGGGGGTCGGCTGCTCGACGGCGGACTGGTCGTCTGCGGACTGGGGCGCCCACGTCGAACGGTGCCGGCGCGGTTCCTCGGCGTGCGCGGCTGCTTCCTCGAGCGGCTCGAGCGCATCCGGTGACCCGTCGGCGGAGGTCGCCTGTTCGACCGCGGCCTCGTCGAGCCGTGTGGTCTCGGGGGTGGGTTCCTGCCAGTCCGACGGCGCGGCGTGCGGCTCGGGAGCGGACACCGGCGCACCGGATGCGGGCGACCCGACCGATGCGGCAGCGGGCCCGGCAGCAGGCGCAGGCGCGGGCGTGCTCGGACCGGCGAACCCGGACGGGGCGGTCGGCGGGGTGGTCTGCTCGTCGTCGTCCTCCAGCGACGCGACGGTCCCGAGGACGTCCTGCACGGTGCGGTCCGAGGACTGCGGCGTGGGGTTCTGGAGCGGGACCGGTCGGACACCCTGCCCCTCGGCCTCGCGCATCTGCCGGATCTGGCGACGGGTGAGTCCACCGGTGCCCGGGACGATCTCGGTCGCGGATGCCGGCGGCTGCTCGGGCACACCACCGGCGGGGAACTGCACCGGCACGGACCCGGGCGCGGATGCGATCGGCGCAGCGGACTGCGCCGGCGCGGGTGCAGCCGGCGCGACGTGCGAACCGGGTCGGCGACGAGCGCCGGGCTCCGGGGTGGTGGAGGGGACGGTCGGCGGCGGGGTCACGGGCTGCGCGCCGCCCGAGGCGGCGCGCTCGCGCTCGCGCGCCTGACGCCGCGACAGTGGCGGCTGCGCGTCGGACGGACTCATGCAACGCTCCGATACAGATGGTGCTTGGTGATGTACTGGACGACACCGTCGGGGACCAAGTACCACACGGGATTCCCGCGTTTCACCCGGTCGCGGCAGTCGGTCGACGATATGGCCAGCGCGGGGACTTCGAGCAAGCTTACGTCGCGCTCGGGCAATCCGGTGATGCTCAAGTTGTGCCCTGGGCGGGTCACGGCGACGAAGTGCGCGAGGTCCCAGAGGCCATCATGGTCTTTCCAGTCGACAATCTGCTGGACAGCGTCTGCGCCGGAGATGAAGACGAGCTGTGCGTCGGGGCGCTGATCGTGCAGGTCCCGGAGCGTGTCCACCGTGTAGGTCGGGCCGGGACGGTCGATGTCCACGCGGCTGACGGTGAACATCGGGTTCGATGCGGTCGCGATGACCGTCATCAGGTAGCGGTGCTCCGCGTCGGTCACACCGGACTTCATGTACGGCTGTCCGGTGGGGACGAAGACCACTTCGTCGAGGTCGAACGACTTCGCGACTTCGGACGCGGCCACGAGGTGACCGTGGTGGATGGGGTCGAACGTCCCGCCCATCACACCGATGCGCGGTCGCCCCGAGCTCTCGAGCATCGAGCAGTGCGTCAGATCTTGGTGTGGCCGAACTCGTCCACACCGGTCTCGTGGGTGCGGGTGGCTTCGAACTTGTTCGAGTGGCGGTACGCGACGTCACGGAAGGACCACGTGACGAACCCGAGGAACGCGAAGAACGCGGCAGCCACGACCGGGAAGATGAACGCGGGGACCGACGAGGCGTGCTCGGCGGCTTCAGCGAGGAGGGTCATGGTGCGATGCTCCGATCGGTCGAGGAAGGCTGCGGACCAGTCTAGCCGCGGATCTGGCCCTGTCCGCGCACGACCCACTTCGTGCTGGTCAGTTCGGGCAGCCCCATCGGCCCCCTGGCGTGCAACTTCTGCGTGGAGATGCCGACCTCGGCGCCGAAGCCGAACTCGCCGCCGTCGGTGAAACGCGTCGACGCGTTCACCATCACGACCGCCGAGTCGACCGCGGCGAGGAACCGCTCCGCCGTGTCGACGTCGTTCGTGACGATGGACTCGGTGTGGTGCGTGGACCACTGCGCGATGTGCGCCATCGCGGCGTCGACGTCCGGCACGACGCGGATCGACAGGTCGAGGTCCATCGACTCCGTGGCCCAGTCGACGTCCGTGGCCCGGAGCACGCCCGGCACGATCGCCCGGGTCTCGTCGTCCCCGCGGAGCGTCACGCCCGCGGCACGGAGCCGGGCGGCGAGCGTCGGGAGGAGCCGTTCCGCGGCGGACCGGTGCACCAGCAGCGTCTCGAGGGCGTTGCACACGCTCGGGCGCTGCACCTTGCTGTTCAGCACGATGTCGACGGAGCGGTCGAGCGGCGCGGACTCGTCGAGGAAGACGTGCACGACGCCGGCGCCGGTCTCGATCACGGGGACCTGCGACTCGGTGACCACCGTCTGGATGAGCGACGCGCTGCCCCGCGGGATGAGCACGTCGACCAGCCCGCGGGCACGCATCAGTTCGGTCGCGCCCTGCCGCCCGAACTCGTCGATCGTCTGCACGACCGCCCGCGGGAGCCCGACGGACTCGACGGCGTCCTGCAGCCGGGCGACGAGCACCGCGTTCGTGCGCTCGGCAGCGGACCCGCCGCGGAGCACGACCGCGTTGCCGCTCTTCAGGGCGAGGCTGGCGATGTCCACCGTGACGTTCGGACGCGCTTCGTAGATCGCACCGACGACCCCGAACGGGACCCGGACCTGGGAGAGCTGCAGGCCGTTCGGCAGGACGGACCCGCGGACCGACTGCCCGACCGGGTCGGTGAGACCGACCACGTGCTCCACCGCGACCGCGAGCGCTTCGATCCGGGCGGGGTCGAGCCGCAGCCGGTCGAGCAGGCCACCGGAGAGCCCGCTGTCCTCACCGGCGACGAGGTCACCGTGGTTCGCGGCGACGATCTCGTCGGTCGCGGCCCGGACCGCTCGGGCGATGGCTCGGAGCGCGCTGTCCTTGACCGCGGTGGTCGCCGTCGCGAGTGCGGCGGCCGCAGCGCGTGACGCGACGAGCTTGTCCGTGAGGGTCGGTGCGGGTGCGGTCAGCGACATGGCTCGATTGTAGGTCGGCCACCAGCACCGTGACGGTGCGCGACGCCCGTCAGGGACGTGGGGCCGCGTGGAACCAGGTGCCGACGGGCTCGCCCGCCAGTGCCTGCTCCACGAGCGCGGTCGCCGTCACGAGGACCGACGTGCCCGCCTCCGCGGCGAGCCGGGCCGCGGCGACCTTCGTGCCGGCTCCCCCGGTGCCGACCCCGGACTTGCCCACCGATCCGAACGTGACCCCGGCGAGCTCGTCGCCGAACGGGACCTCGTCGATGCGGGTGGCCCCCGGCAGCTCCGGCGGCCGCGTGTACAGGGCTTCGACGTCGGAGAGCAGCACGAGCGCGTCGGCGCCGAGCAGCCGCGCCACCAGGGCCGCGAGCCGGTCGTTGTCGCCGAAGCGGATCTCGTGCGTGGCGACCGTGTCGTTCTCGTTGACGATCGGGAGCACCCGGAGCGCGAGCAGCCGGTCGATCGCACGCTGCGCGTTCACCCGGTGCGTGGGGTTCTGCAGGTCCCCCGCGGTCAGCAGGATCTGCGCCGCGACGACGTCGTGCCGGTCGAGCTGCTGCTGGTACCGGAACATCAGGACGTTCTGCCCGGTGGCCGCCGCCGCCTGCTGGGTGGCGAGGTCGTCGGGTCGGCCCTCGAGCCCGAGGAACGGGAACCCGGTCGCGATCGCCCCCGAGGAGACGAGCACGACCTCGGTCCCCCGCCCGTACGCTGCGGCCAGGGCGTCGACGAGGGCACCGATCTGCCCGGTGTTCTCACCGCTGACCGACGAGGAACCGACCTTCACGACGATCCGGCGGGCGCGCGGGATGTCCGAGCGCTCCCGGACGGTGCCGAGCGCGGTGCGGTTCGTCGTGTCGGTCATGCCCGGATCAGTCCCTGCTGTCGCTGCCGTCGTCGCCGGCCGCGCTGCCGCTGGCCGCGCTGTCTCCGTCGTCCGCCCAGAGCCCGGAGACGCGCTCCTGCTCGAGCTCGGCACGTGCTGCGGCCTTGGCGTCCATGCGCTCGAAGTACTCTTCGCGACGCTGGTTGCGGGTCGGGCGCATGTTCATGTCGACACGGGCATCCGTTCCGCGGGCGCTCGTGATGAGCTCCGCGGTGGACGTGAGCGTCGGCTCCCAGTCGAAGATCATGCCGCCGTCGCCGCCGATGACGACGGTCGACCCCGCGACGGCGCCGGCCTTGAACAGGCCGTCCTCGACGCCGAGCTTGGCGAGCCGGTCGGCGAGGTAGCCGATCGCCTCTTCGTTCTCGAAGTCGGTCTGCTGCACCCAGCGCTCCGGCTTCGACCCGCGGACGCGGTAGAAGCGGTGCTCCTCGCCACCCTCGGCCTTGACCGTGAACCCGCCCTTGGCATCGACGGCCTTCGGACGGATGATGATGCGCTCGGCTGCGGGCTCGGACGCCTTCGCCGCGCGGGCCTGCTCGACGATGCCACCCAGCGCGAACGAGAGCTCGCGGAGGCCCTGGTGGGACGCGGTCGAGATCGCGAAGACGCGGTAGCCGCGGGCTTCGAGCTCGGGGGTGACGAACGCGGCGAGTTCCGCGGCGTCCGGGACGTCGATCTTGTTGAGCGCGATGAGCTGGGGGCGCTCGAGGAGCGGCACCTGCCCCTCCGGCACCGGGTACCGCTCGAGCTCGCGGAGCAGCACGTCGAGGTCGCTGATCGGGTCGCGGCCCGGGTCGAGCGTGGCGCAGTCGATGACGTGCAGGAGCACCTCGCAGCGCTCGACGTGGCGGAGGAACTCGAGGCCGAGGCCCTTGCCCTCCGATGCGCCCTCGATCAGCCCGGGGACGTCGGCGACGGTGAAGCGCACCTCACCGGACTCGACGACGCCGAGGTTCGGGGTGAGGGTCGTGAACGGGTAGTCCGCGATCTTCGGCTTCGCGGCGGAGATCGCGGCGATGAGCGAGGACTTGCCGGCGCTCGGGTACCCGACGAGTGCGACGTCGGCGATGGTCTTCAGCTCGAGCCGGACGTCGCCGCCTTCGCCTTCGGTGCCGAGGAGCGCGAACCCGGGGGCCTTGCGCTTCGTGGTCGCGAGTGCGGCGTTGCCGAGACCACCCTGACCGCCCTGGGCCACGACGACGCGCATGCCGGGCTCGGTCATGTCGGCGAGCAGGTCGCCGTTGTCCTCGTACACCACGGTGCCGACGGGCACGGGCAGCTCGAGGACCTCACCGGAGACCCCGCTGCGCATGTCGCCCATGCCGGGCTGACCGTTCTTGCTGGAGCGGTGCGGCGACCGGTGGTAGCCGAGCAGGGTCGTGACCTGGGGGTCGGCGACGAGGACGATGTCCCCACCGTCACCGCCGTTGCCGCCGTCCGGGCCGGCAAGCGGCTTGAACTTCTCGCGACGAACGGACACGCAGCCGTTGCCGCCGTTCCCCGCGCTGAGGTGCAGGATCACGTCGTCGACGAACGTCGCCATCGGGTGTCACTCTTTCGTAGAAATGGGAAGGAGGGGCAGGCACTCGGCCTGCCCCTCCTCCTGAAGTACTGCGTCGTCAGTGGTGCTTACGCGTTGACGATGTTGATGACCTTGCGGCCACCCTTGGTGCCGAACTCGACCGAGCCGGCTGCGAGGGCGAACAGCGTGTCGTCGCCACCGCGACCGACGTTCGCGCCCGGGTGGAAGTGCGTGCCGCGCTGGCGGACGATGATCTCACCGGCGTTGACGACTTCGCCACCGAACCGCTTCACGCCGAGGCGCTGTGCGTTCGAGTCGCGACCGTTGCGAGTGGAACTCGCACCCTTCTTGTGTGCCATTGTCTACTCCCGCCTTACGCGATCTTCGTGACCTTGACGCGCGTGAGTTCCGCGCGGAAGCCCTGGCGCTTCTTGTAACCGGTCTTGTTCTTGAACTTCTGGATGATGACCTTCTTGCCGCGGAGGTCCTCGAGCACCTCGGCGGTGACGGTCACCTTGGCCAGGTCGGTCGCGGCGGAGGTGATGTTGTCACCGTCCACGAGGAGCACGGGCGCGAGCTCGATGTTGCCCTTGTCATCGGCCTTGGCGCGATCGATGGTGATGATCGTGCCGACCTCGACCTTCTCCTGACGGCCGCCGGCGCGCACTACTGCGTAAACCACGTGGAAATCCTTACGTAACTCTGCTTGAGGGAAGTCTCGGGTGCCCAGGCGCGATCTGGCCGGTGGGAACCGGTGATCGGCGACACAGGCAGCAGGGCCGATTGACCAGACCGCACAGTGACACCAGGGATCGAGAATACTCGATGGGCATGGGTCCGGTCAAACGGCGACACGCACGTAGCATGTCTGAGTGACCGTGTTGATCGACCCGCCGACGTGGCCCGCACACGAAACCGTGTGGTCGCACCTCGTCAGTGACCTATCGTACGCGGAACTCCACGACTTCGCGGCACGTGCCGGTGTGCCACGCCGTGCGTTCGACCACGACCACTACGACGTGCCCCTCGCGCGCTACGAGGAACTCGTGTCGCTGGGGGCCACGCCGGTCACCGGGCGCGAGCTGGTCCTGCGGCTCATCGCCAGTGGGCTGCGGGTCGCGCAGCGCGACAAGCGCGCGCACTGACGGCGCGCGTACTGACGACCGGCCTGGAGGCGCGGCTCGGCCCCGGCTCGCGGGTGCGGGCCGGGAGACGGCGGGTCGACCGCCGCGCTCCGGCCCCCGCGGTGCGCTCAGCGCGCGGCCGGCGGTCCCCACGGGTTCGCGGGCGGCGCGGACTGCTGCGGCGCCTGGGGTGCCTGCTGCTGCTGCGTCTGCTGCTGCGCCTGCTGCTGCTGCGGGGGCGCGAAGCTCGTCGCAGGCACCGCGTCCGCCGGGCGGACCGTGCCCGGGGTGCCGGGAGCGCCGGCACCGGGACGACCACCACGAGGGCGGCCGAGCCACAGCCACGCCACGGTGGCCGTCGCGAGGAGCATCACGGTCAGCGGGATGCCGCGCTGCACCGGGGAGGTGAGGACGTCGATGACGAGCCGCTTCGGCCCGGACCCGATCGCCCCGTACGCCCCCGTGAAGACCCCCACGAGCGCCAGCGCGACGGTCCCCGCGGCACCGCCGAGCACGGCGCGGAGCAGCACGACGGGCAGCGGGCTGCGTCGGGTGATCGGCGTCAGGAAGGCCAGCCCGAGGAAGGCCCCCGCGTAGAACGGGAAGGGGCTGAGGAACACCGCGGTCGCGAAGCCGAGCACCACGCTCTGGCCGCCGTAGGACCCGAACGGCCCGATGTACAGGCTCGTCCCGATCATCCCGACGAGCCCGGAGGCGGCCTGGACCGCCAGGACCGCGACGACGGCGATCGCCGCACCGGCAGCGGCGGATGCCGAGGCTCCCGGCGCGAACACCGTGGTCGGGCTCCCCGGCGCACGCGGCGTGCGGGGCGGCCGCGGGGGTGCGTACGGCCCGGTGCCGTACCCACCACCCTGCGGCTGCTGTGCGGGCGGCTGCTGCGGCTGCTGCTGCCACCCGGCGCCGTAGTACCCCCGGTCGTCCCCCGGACGCTGCTCCGGACCGCTCACGCTCAGTTCCCCAGGATCACGGGGCCGTCGTCGGTCGGGGTCTCCCCCGAGGTCGCCGGAGCGCTGATGCTGCCGGACGACACCCGACGCGAGCGTGCTCGGCCCTGACCGGGCTGCTTGGGCTCCGGGAGCGCCTGCAGCACCGAGTCGAGGAGCGAGTCGGCGTCGGGCGCCTTGCGGGGCTCGCGCTTCGTCACCGCGACCGGGATGTCGAGGATCGCGACGGTGGTGTCCGTCGGGGTGACCGGCGCCGAGGACGAGACACGACGGCGCGTCGGCGCTGCCGGGGCCGTGGCCTCGGGCGCGACCGCCGGCGTGGCGGCAGCAGCCGGCGCGGCGGCCGGAGCAGCGGCGGCCGGAGCAGCAGCAGGCGCGGCAGCCGGTGCGGACACCGTCAGGATGCCGTCGTCGGTCGTCGGCGCGGACTGCTCGGAGCTCGCACGGCCACCACGACGGCGGCGGCGCTTCGACCCACCGGAGGACTCCCCCTGCGGCTCGGACGCCTCGGGCGACGACGAGGAGGGCGCTGACACCGGGGACTCGACCGTGGCCGGGGACGAGGGCGCCGAAGCGGCGGCCTCTTCCTCGTGCGCGAGGGTGGACGCGGCGATCCGGGACAGCGCGTTCTTCACGTCGTCCGTGATCTGGTGCGCCTGTGCCGACTTCGACTCGCCACCGTTGTGGCCGCCGGCCCCGGACCCGCCGTTGCCGCGCGAGGCGTTCCCGTTGGAGCCGTTCCCGTTCCCGGTGGAACCGTTGCCGTTCGACCCGTTGCCGTTCGACCCGTTGTCGGACCCGTTGCCACGACCCTTGCGGCGACCCTTCGAGGGGCCGGCGTCCGCGTTGTTGTCGTTGACCTTGGCGTTGACCTCGTCGAGCGACTCGCGGAGCCCGACGCCGATCTTCTTGCGGGTCATCTGCACGAGGCCGAGCGAGGTGACCTCGGCGACCTGGTGCTTGGTGCGGTCGCGGCTGAGGCACTCGACGAGACGACGGAGCACGAGGTCCCGGTTCGTCTCGAGCACCATGTCGATGAAGTCGACGACGATGATGCCGCCGATGTCGCGCAGGCGGAGCTGACGGACGATCTCCTCGGCGGCCTCGAGGTTGTTCTTCGTGACGGTCTCCTCGAGGTTGCCCCCGGAGCCGACGAACTTGCCCGTGTTGACGTCGATGACCGTCATGGCCTCGGTGCGGTCGATGACGAGCGAACCACCGGAGGGCAGCCAGACCTTGCGGTCGAGCGCCTTCTCGATCTGCTCGTTGAGGCGGTACTCCTCGAATGAGTCCGGGCCGTCGTACAGCTCGACGCGGTCCTTGAGGTCCGGCGCCACGGCGGTGAGGTACTCGTCGATGGTCTCGCGCGCGGCGTCGCCGTCGATGATCAGCTTCGTGAAGTCCTCGTTGAAGACGTCGCGCACGATCTTGACGAGAAGGTCCGGCTCCGAGTGGAGCATGACCGGCGCGTGACCGTTCTCGACCTTCTTCTGGATGGCTTCCCACTGCGCGGTGAGGCGCTGGACGTCGCGGGTGAGCTGCTCCTCGGTCGCACCTTCGGCAGCGGTGCGGACGATGACGCCCGCGTGCTCCGGCAGCACTTCCTTGAGGATCTTCTTCAGGCGGGCACGCTCGGTGTCCGGGAGCTTCCGCGAGATGCCGTTCATCGAGCCGTTCGGCACGTACACCAGGTACCGGCCGGGCAGCGAGACCTGGCTGGTCAGCCGGGCGCCCTTGTGGCCGACCGGGTCCTTCGTGACCTGCACGAGGACCTTGTCACCCGGCTTCAGCGCGGCTTCGATGCGACGACCGTGGTTGCCGGTCTCGACGGAGTTCCAGTCGACCTCACCGGCGTAGAGCACGGCGTTCCGGCCGCGGCCGATGTCGACGAACGCGGCTTCCATCGACGGCAGGACGTTCTGCACCTTGCCGAGGTAGACGTTGCCGATGAGCGAGACGTTGTGCGACTTGGTGACGTAGTGCTCGGCGAGGACGTTGTCCTCGATGACACCGATCTCGATCTTCTGCGCGCTCGAGCGGACGATCATCTGGCGGTCGACGCTCTCGCGGCGGGCGAGGAACTCGTCCTCGGTCACGACCTGGCGCCGGCGTCCGGCATCGCGGCCGTCACGGCGGCGCTGCTTCTTCGCCTCGAGGCGGGTGGAGCCCTTGATGCGCTGCGGCTCGGTGATGAGCTCGACCTCGCGGCGGCGCGGCTCCTGGTGGTCACGGGGCTCGCGGTGGTCGCGCGGTTCGCGGTCGGCGCTCGAGCCACGACGGCGGGTCCGGCGACGGCTGCCGCCCTGGACGTCGTCGTCCTCGTCGTCCCAGCGGTCGTCGCGCTCTGGGCGGGCGGCGCGGGTGGGCAGCTCCGGCAGGACCGGCGCGTGGAAGATCAGGCTGAGCGTCGAGGTCGCCTTCGGCGTTTCCGGCTCGGGCGCCGCGGGCGTCTCGTCCGGCTGCTCGGCGACCTCGGCCTCGGCCTCGGTGTCCTGCGCGGCGGACTCGGCGACGGCGGTCGCCTCGGCAGCAGCGGCGGCGCCGGCATCAGCGGCACCGGCGTCATCGGGCTCGGCCTCACCGGGCTCGGCGACGACCGGCAAGTCACCGGTCAGTGTGCTGACGTCGCTCGGCGCGTCCGTCGTCGCGGTCGCGACCGACACCTCGACGGAGACCGTCGCGTCGGTCGCGGTGCCGTCCTCGACCGGACGGGAGGCACTGCTCGCCTCGGGCGTCGCGGTCTGGTCGGTCTGCGCGACCGTCTCGGTGCCCTGGTCGGTGACCGTGTCGACCGCGTCGGTCGACTCGGTCGACCCGCCACGGGCCTCCTGGCCGGACCGGGCGCGGCGACCGCCGAACAGGCGGCCCCGTCGCTTCGGTGCGGCGTCGTCGTGGTTGTTCGTTCCGTTGTTCTCGTTCTGCTCCACCATGGACTGGTGCACTCCTCGGCCCCGCTCCCACCCCGAGGGGCGGCGGGAATTCTGTAGTTGTGGCGGGCGGCGGCGACGCCACCCACACTCGCTGGTCAGTGACCGTCCGGCGTCGACATCTTGTGCGGTCCGCGCTCGTTCCGTGCGGAGCACCCGGCCCCGCTCGGCTCGGCGTCGGAGTGACGCGTCGTCCGGTCACGGCACGCTCTCACCGTGCCTGATCGTCCGGGCTGGTGCCCGGAAAGCTCTCGTCGTCGGGTGGATCTCCCACCCGACCCTGTGATTATCGCACGCGACGCCCGGGAAGGCGCGGAGCCGTCGTGTCATGATGACGCTGTGAGTACGACTGCACCAGCCACCCGTCGCCCGGTCGCCATCGCGGTCCTGCTGCTCGTGACCGGCGCGGTCGCCTTGTACGCGGCGTTCCGGCTGGTGCTCGACGAGTTCGAGAAGTACGCGAACCCGGACGCGGTCCTCAGTTGTGACGCCAGTCCGTTCATCAGTTGCTCGGACGTGATGGCGAGCTCGCAGGGGCACCTGTTCGGCTTCCCGAACCCGCTGCTCGGGCTGATGGGCTTCGTCGCGCCGATCGCCGTCGGGGTGGTCCTGCTCGCGGGCTTCCGCGGGACGCGGTGGTTCTGGATCGTGTTCAACGCGGGCGTGTTCCTGGCCTGGGTGTTCGTCACGTGGCTCTTCACACAGACCGTCTGGTCCATCGGCGCGCTCTGCCCCTGGTGCATGCTCGTCTGGGCGATGACGATCCCGATGTTCTGGGTCTTCACGGTCTGGAACATGTCCCGCGGCACGTTCGGTGCCCGCGGTCAGCGCATCGGGAAGGCACTGTTGCCGTTCTGCTGGGCGATCCCGCTCGCGAACTACCTGGTCATCGTGGTGGTCGTCCTGATCATGTTCCCGACGGTGCTGACCTCGCTCTGAGCCGCCGCAGTTCGGTGACACGTCACCTGATTCCTGGACTCTTCTCAGCCAGGAGGGCCCGTCGGCGCGTCGTCAGCCGTTACGCTCGTTCCCGATGAGCGACAACGAGAGCAGCAAGAAGGCTCGCCGGAACGCCGCACGGGAACGTGCCGCCGCCCAGCGCGAGAAGGAGAAGTCCCGCCGGCGCCGCAACCGCACCCTGACGATCAGCGGCATCATCGTCGGTGGTCTCGCCGTGATCGCGGTCGTCGTGCTGGTGATCGCCAACTCGATCCAGCCCGCGGGCCCCGGACCGAAGAACATGGCGAGCGACGGCATCCTCTTCCAGGGCGAGAACAGCCAGATCGTCCCCGTGACGACGAAGGCCATCCCCGAGGGCGGCAAGCCGACCGCCACGAAGCAGGACGACTCCCTCGCGAACATCACCGTGTACGAGGACTACATGTGCCCGTACTGCAACCAGTTCGAGACCGCGCAGATGACGCAGATCAAGCAGTGGGTCCAGAGCGGGTCCGCCACGCTCGAGATGCACCCCTTCAACCTGCTCGACCGCTCCTCGCTCGGCTCGAAGTACTCCACCCGGGCCGCTGCGGCCGCCGCGTGTGTCGCGAACTACCAGCCCGACGCCTTCCTCGACGTGAACGCCGCGTTCTACGAGAACCAGCCGTCGGAGAACACCCGCGGTCTCTCGAACGCGAAGCTCGCCTCGATCGCGAAGAAGGCCGGCGCGACGGACAAGGACATCGCGTCCTGCATCACCGACCAGAAGTTCGCCGGGTGGGTCGGTGACGCCACGAACCGGGCGCTCACCGAGAAGATCCCGAACTCGTCGCTCGACAAGCTCACCGGCACCCCGCTCGTGCTCGTCAACGGCAAGCAGTACAGCGGCACACTGACCGACACCGACGCGTTCGCCGCGTTCGTCGAGCAGAACGTGAGCGCCAGCTAGCGCGAGCGAGCGAGCGCCAGCGTCCGCGGCGCGAACGCGCGCCGCACAACCAAAGACGGCCCGCACCACGAGATCACGTGGTGCGGGCCGTCTTCCGTTGTGCGGATCCAGACGGAACCGCCTGGAGGCCCGGTGCCGGTCCGGCGGACCGGCACCGCGCCTCCAGGCGGTCACCGACGCGGCCACGCGCGGGCGCGGGCGGGCGCGCGGGCGCGCGCGCGGGCGGCCTGCACCGGCGCACAACCGAGAGCAGCCCGCACCACGGGAATCCATGGTGCGGGCTGCTCTCGGTTGTGCGGACCGCCAGCGGCCGCGGGCCGCGGGCCGCAGGCGGTGCGGGTCAGGCGGCGCGGGTCACGCGAACCAGAGCGCGAGTTCGCGTGCAGCGGACTCGGGGCTGTCCGAGCCGTGCACCAGGTTCTGCTGGACCTTGAGGCCCCAGTCGCGACCGAGGTCACCACGGATGGTGCCCGGCGCGGCCGAGGTCGGGTCGGTGGTGCCGGCGAGCGAGCGGAAGCCCGCGATCGCCGCGTTGCCGGCGACGCGCACGGCGACGACCGGACCGGACTGCATGAACTCGACGAGCGGCTCGAAGAACGGCTTGCCCTGGTGCTCCTCGTAGTGCGCGTCGAGCAGGTCGCGCGGCGCGGTGATCATCTTCAGGTCGACGATCTCGTAGCCCTTGGCCTCGATCCGGCGGAGGATCTCACCGGTGAGCTGGCGGGCGACGCCGTCGGGCTTGACGAGGACGAGGGTCTCTTCGAAGTCGGACACAGCGGTACTCCCTGAGGTTCGGGGGTGGATGTGGTCAGTCCTCGGCAGCGGCGCGACGGGCGGCGTTCTGGCGGTCGAGCTGACCGCCCTTGACGAAGCAGAAGATCCACAGCGCCAGGAACACCAGGCCCACCACGAACATGAACGGCTCGATGAAGCCGGTGGCGAGGATGGCCGCCTGCAGCAGCCACCCGAACCATACACCGGCGCGGGTACCGGTCAGACGCGACGCGAGCGCCAGCACGATCATCGCGCCGATGCCCCCGCCGAACGCCCACCCGGCGGGCAGCGTGTGCTTGCCGAAGACGACGAGCATCGGGAAGAAGAACATGATCGCCTCGAGCACGAGGGCGATCGAGGTCAGGCTCTCCTGCGCGCCACGCTCACGTCGCTGCCGCGGCTGACGACCCGGCCTGGAGGCTCCGCGCGCGTCCGTCACTTCGCCTCACCCTCTCCGTGGACCAGGTCCATGACCGCACCCACCATCACGATGGAGCCGGCGACGAGCACCATGGCGTCCTCGGCTTCCGCCTCGTCGGCCAGGTCGCGCGCTTCCTGCAGCGCCTGGGTGAGCGAGGGCTCGACGACCACGCGGTCGTTCCCGACCTCGTCGACGACGATCCGGGCGAACTCGTCCGCGTCGAGCGCACGCTCCCCCGGCGGCTGCGTGACCACGAACGTCGCGATCGTGTCCTTGAGCGCGCGGACGAACCCGCGGGCGTCCTTGTCGGCGAGGATCCCGACGACACCGACGACGTGCTCCGACGGGAACGCGACGGGCAGCGCGTCGGCCAGGGCCTTCGCGCCGTGCGGGTTGTGTGCGGCGTCGACGACCACGGTCGGGTCCTGCGCGATGGGCTGCAGGCGGCCGGGGCTCGTGGCACCGGCGAGGCCCTCGCTGAGGACGTCCTCGTCGAGGGCCTGGGTCCCGCGGCCGATGAAGGACTCGACGGCGGCGATCGCGACCGCGGCGTTGTGGGCCTGGTGCACGCCGAACAGCGGGAGGAACAGGTCGTCGTAGCGACCGGCAACACCCTGGACGGTGATGAGCTGTCCACCGACGGCCGGGGTCACGTCGACCACGGAGAACCCGGTGCCCTCGACGGCGAGCGTCGACTCGGTGAGCTCAGCGGCACGCACGAGTTCGGCGAGCGCCTCGGGGACCTGCGCGCTCGACACGACGGCCGAGGACGGCTTGATGATCCCGGACTTGGTGCGGGCGATCTCGGCGACGGTGTTGCCGAGCTGCTTCGCGTGGTCGATCGCGATCGGGGTCAGCACCGCGACCTGGCTCTGCACGACGTTCGTGGAGTCCCACTCGCCGCCCATGCCCACCTCGATCACGGCGACGTCGACGGGCGCCTCGGCGAAGCACGCCAGCGCGAGCACCGTGAGCGCCTCGAAGAACGTCAGCGGGAGTTCGCCCTTGTCGGCGAGCTCCTGGTCGGTCATCGCCAGGATCGGGGTGATGTCGTCCCAGTTCTCCACGAACCGGTCCGGAGCGATCGGCTGCCCGTCGATGACGATGCGCTCCCGGATGGACACCAGGTGCGGGCTCGTCATGAGTCCGGTGCGCAGGCCGTGCGCGCGGACGATGCTCTCGGTCATCCGGGCGGTCGACGTCTTGCCGTTCGTCCCCGTGACGTGGATCACCGGGTACGCCAGGTGCGGGTCGCCGAGGAGCTCGACGGCACGACGGGTCGCGGTCAGGCGGTGCTCGGGTGACTGCTCGCCGATCCGGGCGTACAGGGCGGCCTCGACGCGGCGGACCTCGTCGTCGTCGCCCCCGTAGGGCACGGCGTCGCCGGGGTCGGTGTCCCCGGCCGGTCCGACCGGGATCTCGATCCCGTCCGGCGTGGTCTCCCCGAACTCGTCGCGGTCGTCGCGGTCGTTGCTGTCGTAGCTGTCGCTCATGCGCGCTCCACCTCCACGGTCACCTTGGCACCGTCGCCGACCTCGGTGGCCGGGTCTTCCTTCGCGAACACCGCTGCCACGAGCTGCAGGGTCGTCGCCAGGGTCTCGTTCGCGATGAGCTCCTGGTGCGCCTGCACCGCTGCCTCGGCCGTCTCGTCGGCACGGAGCGTCAGGACGATGCGGTCGCTGACGTCCAGGTCGGCGTCACGGCGGGCCTGCTGGACGGCACGGACGACGTCACGGGCCAGCCCCTCGGCCTCCAGCTCGGGCGTGGTCACGGTGTCGAGCACCACGAAGCCGCCGCCGTCGAGGAAGGCCACGGCGTTCGACGCGTCGGCCACGGTGAGGTCGAGCGTGAACTCGCCCTCGACGAGGTCGATCCCGCCGACGGTGACGCCGGTCTCCGTCGCCGCCCAGTCGCCACGCTTGGCGGCCGGGATGACCTGCTGCACGGCCTTGCCGATGCGGGGTCCGGCGGCGCGGGCGTTCACGGTGAGCTTCCGCTCGATGCCGTACTGCGCCAGGGACTCCTCGGCCTGGGTCTCCAGGACGACGCGCTTCACGTTGAGCTCGTCGCGGAGGATGTCCGCGAACGGCTCGACGGCGGCGGTGTCCGGCACGACGAGCGTCAGCGTCGCGAGCGGCAGCCGGACGCGCTTGCCGGTGGCCTTGCGGAGCGCGAGCCCCTTCGACGCCACGTCACGCACGCGGTCCATCGCGGCGACGAGGGCGTCGTCCGCGGGGAACTCCTCCGGGCTCGGGAAGTCCGTCAGGTGCACGCTGCGGTCGCCGGTGAGACCCTTCCAGACCTCCTCCGAGACGAGCGGTGCGAGCGGTGCGGCGACCCGGGCGAGGGTCTCGAGCACGGTGTACAGCGTGTCGAACGCGGCCTTCGCCGAGTCGCTCGACTCGGCGCCGAGCCAGAACTTGTCCCGCGAGCGTCGGACGTACCAGTTCGTCAGCACGTCGGCGAAGTCGCGGATCGCCTGGGCGGCGAGCGGGGTGTCGAGCGCGTCGAGGTGCGTCGTCACGTCGGTCACGAGCACGCGGGTCTTCGCGAGCAGGTACCGGTCGAGCACGTCGGTCGAGTCCGTCCGGCGCGACGCCTGGTAGCCATCGGGCCCCGACGCATTCGCGTACAGCGTGAAGAAGTAGTACGTCGACCAGAACGGCAGCAGGAACTCGCGGACGCCCTGGCGGATGCCCTCTTCGGTGACGACGAGGTTGCCGCCACGGATCACCGACGAGGACATCAGGAACCAGCGCATCGCGTCGGCACCGTCGCGGTCGAACACCTCGGAGACGTCGGGGTAGTTCCGGAGCGACTTCGACATCTTCTGCCCGTCGGAGCCGAGGACGATGCCGTGGCTGATCACGTTCGTGAACGCGGGCCGGTCGAACAGCGCGGTGGAGAGCACGTGCATGACGTAGAACCAGCCGCGGGTCTGCCCGATGTACTCGACGATGAAGTCGGCCGGGTTGTGGCTGTCGAACCACTCCCGGTTCTCGAACGGGTAGTGCACCTGCGCGTACGGCATCGACCCGGAGTCGAACCAGACGTCGAACACGTCGGAGATCCGGCGCATCGTGGACTTCCCGGTGGGGTCGTCCGGGTTCGGGCGGGTCAGGTCGTCGATGAACGGACGGTGCAGGTCGACCTCACCGTCGCCGTTCAGCGGCAGCCGGCCGAAGTCGCGCTCGATGTCCGCGAGCGAGCCGTACACGTCGGTGCGCGGGTACTCGGGGTCGTCGGAGACCCAGACCGGGATCGGCGTGCCGAAGTAGCGGTTGCGCGACACCGACCAGTCGATGGCGTTGCCGACCCACTTGCCGAACTGGCCGTCCTTGACGTTCTCCGGCACCCAGGTGATGTCCTCGTTGAGCTCGCCCATCCGGTCGCGGAACTCGGTGACCCGGACGAACCAGGACGACACGGCCTTGTAGATGAGGGGCCTGCGGCAGCGCCAGCAGTGCGGGTAGCTGTGCTCGTACGAGGCCTGGCGGAGGAGCCGTCCGGCGTCCTTCACGGCCTTCGTCAGCGGCTTGTTCGCGTCCGACCAGAGCTGCCCGGCGACGAGCGGGAACTGCGACGTGAAGACACCGCCCTCGTCGAGGGAGAGCACGACCGGGATGCCGGCCGCCGCGCAGACCACCTGGTCGTCGGCGCCGTACGCCGGGGCCTGGTGCACGATGCCGGTGCCCTCGCCCGTCTCGACGTAGTCGGCGACGAGGATCTGCCAGGCGTGCTCCATGCCCTCGGTCTCGGCGAGGAAGTCGAACAGGCGCTCGTACCGGACGCCGTCGAGCTCGGAGCCCTGCAGCTCGCGCGTGACCGCCGCGACAGCGGCCTCCGCCGATTCGTAGCCGAGGTCCTTCGCGTAGGCCGCCACGGTGTCGGCGGCGAGCATGTAGGAGACGGAGCCGGCGGCGCCACCGTCAGCCGAGCCTCCCGGCCCGGCGGGCAGCACCACGTACGAGACCGCGGGCCCGACGGCCAACGCGGCGTTCGTCGGGAGCGTCCAGGGGGTCGTCGTCCAGGCGAGCGCACGCACGCCGTCGAGCCCCAGCTCCGCAGCGCGCGCGCCCTCGAGCGGGAACGAGACCGTCACGGACTGGTCCTGACGCATCTGGTAGACGTCGTCGTCCATGCGCAGCTCGTGGTTCGACAGCGGGGTCTGGTCGTTCCAGCAGTACGGCAGGACCCGGAAGCCCTCGTACGCCAGGCCCTTGTCCCACAGCTGCTTCCACGCCCAGAGGACGCTCTCCATGAAGGTCACGTCGAGGGTCTTGTAGTCGTCCTCGAAGTCCACCCAGCGCGCCTGGCGGGTGACGTACTGCTGCCACTCGTCGGTGTACTGCAGCACGGACTTCTTCGCGGCGGCGTTGAAGACGTCGACGCCCATCTCGTCGATCTGGTGCTTCTCGGTGATGCCGAGCTGGCGCATCGCCTCGAGCTCGGCGGGCAGCCCGTGGGTGTCCCAGCCGAAGCGACGGTGCACCTGCTTGCCGCGCATCGTCTGGTAGCGCGGGAAGACGTCCTTCGCGTACCCGGTCAGCAGGTGCCCGTAGTGCGGCAGGCCGTTCGCGAACGGCGGGCCGTCGTAGAAGACCCACTCGTCGCAGCCGTCACGGCGGTCGATCGACGCCTGGAAGGTGTCGTCGCCCTTCCAGAAGGCGAGGATGCCCTGCTCGACGTCAGGGAAGGACGGCGAGGGGGTGACGCCGGCAGCGTCGACTGCATCGCGGTTCAGTGGGTATCGCACCGGTTGCTCCTGTGGGTTCGGTTGCTCTCCACGAGGACGGAGCACGCTCCGCGGTACCACCTCGCTTGCCGCACACGCCGGTGCGACCGCTCGTCGTCGGGGATGGTGACGGTCCCGAACCCGTCCGGCTCTACTGACGATCCGCTCGCGCGTCCCGCGTTCTTCCGGAAGCTCCCCGGTGATGGCCGGATCGGTGCTCTTGGAACACGAGTTTAGCGGACGAGAGCATGCTTGAGAGATGCCCTCGTCTGAACAGCAGGACCGTCCCGAGTCCTCCCTCACCGTCGTCATCGCGTTCGGCGCGAACCTGCTCGTCGCGATCGCCAAGACCATCGCCTCGATGCTGTCCGGATCCGCGTCGATGGTCGCGGAGGCGGCGCACTCGTGGGCCGACACCGGGAACGAGGTCTTCCTGCTCGTGGCCGAACGACGCGGTGCCCGGAAGCGGGACAGCGCGCACCCGCTCGGGTACGGGCGGGAGACCTACATCTGGTCGATGTTCGCGGCGTTCGGGCTGTTCACCGCTGGCGCGATCGTGTCGATCTACCACGGCATCAGCGAGCTCGGGGACACCGGGCCCGCCGACGACGTCCTGCTGAACTACATCGTGCTCGCGCTGTCGTTCTGCCTCGAGGGGACGAGCTTCCTGCAGGCGTACCGGCAGGCCCACGGCGCCGCCCGGAAGCGCCGGGTGCCGGTGCTCCGGCAGGTGCTGCAGTCGTCGAACCCGACGCTCCGGGCCGTGTTCGCCGAGGACGCCGCCGCGCTGATCGGTCTCGTGGTCGCGTTCCTCGGGGTGTTCCTCCACCAGATCACGGGGCTGGCGGTGTTCGACGCGATCGGCTCCATCGCGATCGGTGTCCTGCTCGGGGTCGTGGCGATCATCCTGATCGACCGCAACCGCCGGTTCCTGCTCGGCGAGAGCACGTCGCCGGAGCTGGAGAACGCGGTGCTCGTCGAGCTGCTCGGGCGCCCGCAGATCGACCGCGTCACGTACCTGCACCTGGAGTTCGTCGGGCCGTCCCGGGTGTACCTCGTCGCGGCGATCGACCTCATCGGCAACGAGGACGAGTCGCACGTCGCGGTCCGCCTGCGCGAGGTCGAGAAGTCCCTCGAGGAGAGCCAGTACATCGAGGAGGCCGTCCTCACCCTGAGCCTGCCGGGCGACGAGTCGCTGATGCCGACCGACGGCGACGTGCCCGAGGTCGTGCGGGACGGCACCGTGGAGGACGTGGCGTCCGGCGGGGCCGGCACGCTCCGCACCGACTAGCGCGGCGGCGCGGCCGCCCGCGGTGTCGCACGGCGCAGCACAACGGAAACCGGCTCGAACCACGCACGTCCGCGGTTCGAGCCGGTTTCCGTTGTGCGACGCCGGTCCGCACCGCGGAGCGCGGGCGCCGCGTCAGCGGGCGGGAGCGGGCGGGAGCGGGCGGGAGCGGGCGGGAGCGCGCGGGCGTCGCGTCAGCGGGCGTCGAGTCCGGCAGCCACCGGGGTCAGCGCGGCGCCGACGTACTCGACGAGCGGCCGGCGGGCCACCCCGTCGGCGACCCACACCCCGAACGCCGCAGCGGCCGCGCCGAGCATCGCGCCCGACACCGTCTGCGGCCAGAGCGACCCCGGGTACTCCCCCGTGCGGCGCGCGACGAACGCGGCGACCGCGTCGTGCTGCGCCGTCACCCGCGCGGCGACGCTCGCGACGAGCTCCTGCCCGATGCCCATCACCTCGGCCTGTGCGACCGCCCACGGCACGCGCTCCGGATCGTGGGCGCGGGCGGCGGCGAGGAGCGCCTCCTCGACGGCGCGCACGGCCGACGGCTCGGCGGATTCCGCCAGCAGGGCCGGCAGCGCGGCGACGGCGGCGTCGAGCTCGAGCCACATCACGTCCGACTTCGCCGGGAAGTAGTTGAAGAACGTCGCCCGGCTGACCCCGGCGCGCGCGGCGATGTGGTCCACGGTGGTGCCGGCGTAGCCCTGCTCGAGGAACAGCTCCGCGGCGGCGTCCGCGAGCACCTCGGCACTCGAGCGTCGCGGCCGTCCCCCGCGGCGGATCGGTTCGTCCATGGTCCCCAGTAAACAGCTAGACTCGTCCAGCCATGATCTTGGACCCAGTACAGAAACGCCGTACCCGAGCCGCGGGCCTCGTCGCGGGTGCCACCGCGCTCCTCCTCGCCCTGACCGCGTGCACCGGCGCCGGCACGAGCACGACGAGCAGCTCGCCCGTCACCGGCGGCACGCTGACGTACGCGTCCGGTGACGCCGAACCGACCTGCCTCGACCCGCACGTCGGCGGCAACTACCCGCAGGCGCTGCTGTCGACCCAGTACATCGAGGAACTCGTCGGACTCGACGACGGCAAGCCGACCCCGTCCCTCGCCACGAAGTGGACGACGAGCGACGACGGGAAGACCCTGACGTTCACGCTCCGCGACGACGTCACGTTCACCGACGGCACCCCGTTCGACGCCGCCGCGGTCGTGGCGAACATCGAGCACGTGCAGGACCCGGCGACGGCGTCGAGCACGGGGTACCTCGCCCTGCAGTCCATCGAGAAGGCCACCGCGACCGACGACCACACCGTCACGCTGTCGCTCAGCCGTCCGGACAGTGCGCTCCTCGAGTCGTTCTCGCAGCCGTGGGTGGGCATGGAGTCCCCGAAGGCGCTCCAGCGCACGCAGGCGGTGAACTGCGAGTCGCCCGTCGGCACCGGCCCCTTCACGATCACGAACTGGAAGCACGGCGACCGCGTCACCCTCGCGGAGAACGACGACTACTGGGGCACGACGAAGCCGCGGCTGTCCGGCATCACGTGGCGCTTCCTCCCCGACTCGACGTCCCGGTACGCGGCGCTGCAGTCCGGGCAGGTCGACGTCATCGACAACGCCCAGCCCGACCAGCTCAAGGCCGCGTCGGCGAAGTCCACGATCCGCGACCTCGACGCCCCGCGCCCCGGCGCCTCGAACCGCCTCGAGCTGAACTCCGGCCACGGCGTGTTCCAGGACGAAGCCGTGCGCAAGGCGTTCATCGCCGGCGCGGAGATCAACCCGGGCGTGCAGTCGCTGTTCCTCGGCACCGCGAAGCGCTCGTACTCGGCGCTCTCCAGCGTCGAACCGTTCGGGTACTCCGACAAGAGCCTGTTCCGGTACAGCCCGAGCACGGCGGAGCAGCTCCTCGACGACGCCGGCTGGAAGGTCGGCTCGGACGGCATCCGGCAGAAGGACGGCAAGCAGCTCACGGTGACGTTCCCGGTGTCGACCAACCAGTCGGTGCCGGCCGAGCGCAGCCTGTTCCAGCAGATCCAGGCATCGGAGGCGAAGGTCGGCATCAAGGTCCAGCTCGAGGAACTCGACCTGTCCAGCTGGTACGCCGCCCTCGCGAAGAACCAGTACGACGTCGTCAGTGCCCCGTACACGAAGGTCGGGGCTGACGTGCTCCGGATCCTCTACGACTCCGCGAGCATCACCCCGGCGCCGTCGGGGTACTTCGCGAACCTCGCCCAGCTCGACGACCCGAAGGTCGACGCGCTGCTGGAGCAGGCGGCGCAGACGTCCGACACCAGCACACGCGGCAGCCTCTACGAGGAAGCGCAGCAGCGGATCCTGGAATCCCGGACGGTGCTGCCGCTCTACGACCAGCAGAACCACTTCCTGTACCGCTCGGCCGTGCACGGGATCCGGACGACCGCCGTCTCGACGCCGTGGTTCGGCACCGCATGGATCGACCGCTGAGCTGGGTCTGGTGGGCACTCCGCCGACTGCTCGGCGGCATCGGGGTGCTCTGGGCCGTCGCGACGATCGTGTTCGTCGCGATCCGGCTCATCCCCGGCGACCCCGCGCTCGCGGTCCTCGGCGGCCCCGGGTCGCAGGCCTCGGCCGCGGCGGTCGCCCAGGTCCGCGCGGACTACGGGTTCGACCGACCCGTCATCGTGCAGTACGCGGTGTTCCTCGGACGCCTGGCGACCGGACAGCTCGGTGACTCGTACGCCTTCCGGACCCCGGTCGCGACGCTGCTCGGCCAGCAGCTGCCGGTCACGCTGACGCTCGCGGTCGCCGGGCTCGTCGTCGCCTGGGTGCTCGCGATCGTCGCCGCGTGGTGGTCGACCCAGCGCGGCAGGGTCGCCGCGACCCTGACCAGCGCGATCTCCGTGACCGCGAGCGTCACCCCGCACTTCTGGCTCGGCAGCGTCCTCATCGTGGTGTTCGCGAGCGCGCTCGGCTGGGTGCCCGCGGTCAGCGACGGCAGCGTCCGCGGATGGGTCCTGCCCGTGCTGACGGTCGCGGTCCCGGTCGCCGGCTACCTCGCCGAGACCGTCCGGGACGGCGTGGTGGACGCCCAACGCTCGGCGTTCGCGCTCGCCGCCCGCGGCCGTGGCGAGACCCGCGCGGGGCTCTTCGGCCGGCACCTGCTCCGGCACGCCGCGCTCCCCGGGATCGCGCTGTCCGCCTGGGCCTTCGGGTCGCTCGTGTCCGGCGCCGTCGTCGTCGAGTCGGTCTTCGCGCTGCCCGGCATCGGCCGGGCGCTCGTGACCGCCGTCACCCAGCGGGACATGCCCCTGGTTGCCGGGATCGCACTCGTCTCCGCGGCGGCCTACGTCGTGGTGCTCGCGGTCGCCGACCTCGTCGAGCGCGCCGTCGACCCGCGCACGAGCCAGCGCGGTCCCGGCCACGGGGCGGACGCGCGATGAGCGGGATCGCCGAGCCGAGCCTCCAGGCCGGTGCGACCGCGGCAGACCCGCCGACGCGACCCGGACGCACCCGCGCCCTCGGCCCCGCCGGCACCGTCGCCGCCGCCGTCGTGGCGCTCGCCGTCGTCGCAGCCGCGTGGCCGGCGCTCCTCGGCGGCGCACACCCGCTGGCGGTGCACCCGGCCGAGGCGCTCCTGCCACCCGGCGCCGGGCACCTCTTCGGCACCGACGAGTCCGGCCGGGACGTCCTGGCCCGGGTCGTCGCCGGCACCCGCGCGAGCCTCCTGGTCGGCGTCGTCGCCACCCTCGTCGGCGGAGGCGTCGGCATCGTGCTCGGCGTCGTCGCCGGACTCGGGGGCCGCATGGTCGACGCCGTCGTCGGCCGCGTGACCGAGGTCGCGTTCGCCCTCCCGCTGCTCCTCGTGGCGCTCGTCGTCATCGCCGTGACCGGCCCCGGTCCGGTGCCCGCGATGCTCGCCGTCGGGTTCGCGACCGCTCCCGGCTACGCGCGCATCGTCCGCGGGCTGGTGCGGACCGCGCGGTCCTCGCAGGTGGTCGAGACCGCCGTGCTGCAGGGTCGCTCCCCCGCGCGCATCGTCCTCCGGCACGTCCTGCCCGCCGCGCTCTGGCCGATCGTCGCCGTGGGCACACTCGGCGTCGGCCAGGCGATCGTCTGGGCCTCCGCCCTCAGCTACCTCGGCGTCGGCACGCCACCACCGGCCCCGGAGTGGGGCGCGATGCTCGCCGACGGCCGGACCTACCTGCAGACAGCACCCTGGATGAGCACCTTCCCCGGCCTCGCGATCGTCGTGCTCGCGACCGCGGTGACGGTGCTCGGCCGGGCCCTCCGACCCACTGGAGCAACCCGATGAACGTCGTCGAAGCACGAGGACTCTCCGTGGCGGTCGGCGGCACACCGCTCGTCCGGGACGTCGCCCTCGCCGTCGCCGCCGGCGAGTGCGTCGCCCTGGTCGGCGCGTCCGGCTCGGGCAAGACCGTCACCGTCCGCGCGCTCCTCGGCCTGTCCGCGCCCGGTTCCGCCGTCCGCGCCGACGGGCTCGAGGTCGCCGGCCTCGACGTGCGCGCGTTCTCCGACCGACGGTGGCGTTCGGTGCGCGGCGCACGTGTCGGATACGTCGGACAGGAGGCCCTCGGCGCGTTGGACCCGCTCCGTCCCGTCGGGCGCGAGGTCGACGACACCCTCCGGCTGCACACCGCGATGAGCGCACGTGAGCGCGTGGACGCCGTGCGCTCCGCGCTCGCCGGGGTCGGTCTCGACCCGGCGATCGCGTCCGACGGACGGCTCGCGGGGACGCTCTCCGGGGGGATGCGGCAGCGGGCACTCATCGCCGCCGCCACGATCGGGTCCCCGGCGCTCGTGATCGCGGACGAGCCGACGACGGCGCTCGACGCGGGGATCGCCGTGCGGGTGATGGAGCAGCTGCGGGCGGCGCAGGAGCGCGGCGCGGGGCTGCTCGTCGTGACGCACGACCTGGGGCTCGTCGCGGGGTGGGCGGACCGCGTCGTGGTGATGGACGCGGGGCGCGTCGTGGAGGAAGGAGCCGTCGCGGCGGTCCTGCGGTCCCCGGTGCACGCGGCGACGCGGGCGCTGGTCGCGGCGGCCGGCGCAGGTGCCGGGTCGCACGGTGCGAGGGGCGCCGCGGGTGCCGGGTCGCACGGTGCGAGCGCGGGCGCGGGCGCGGGTGCCGGGTCGCACGGTGCGAGGTCGGGCCACGCGGTGCTCGAGGCGCGGGAGCTGTCGAAGTCGTACGACCGGGTGGACGCCGTCACGGGCGTGTCGTTCACGCTCGAGCGTGGCCGCTCGCTCGGCGTCGTCGGCGCGTCCGGCTCCGGCAAGACCACCCTCGTCCGGATGCTGCTCGGCCTCGAGGCGCCCGACGCCGGCACGGTCACGCTCGACGGCGAACCGTGGGCGCCGCTCCCCGAACGGGACCGCCGTGCCCGCCGCACCCGGGTGTCCGCCGTGGTGCAGGACCCCGGCGCGACCTTCGACGAGCGCTGGAGCGTGGAGCGGGTACTCGCGGACGCGTTCACCGACGGCAACGCCCGGCGGGCGACGGGCGAGCTCGGGGACCGGGTGGACGCCGCGCTCCGGCAGGTCGACCTCGACCCGGCGCTCCGCGACCGGTCACCGCTGACGCTCTCCGGCGGGCAGCGGCAGCGACTCGCGATCGCCAGGGCGCTGGCGACCGACCCCGCGGTGCTGGTGCTCGACGAACCCGTGACGGCACTCGACGCCACCGTGCAGGACGCGGTGCTGACGCTGCTCGAACGGCTCAGGGACACCACCGGGGTGGCGATGGTGTTCGTGTCGCACGATCTCCGTGCGGTGCGGCGCATCGCCGACGACGTGCTGGTGATGCACGAGGGCGCGGCCATCGAGCACGGACCCGCCGCCGACGTGTTCGCACACCCGGAGCACCCGGTGACGGCGGAGCTCCTCCGCGCCGCCGAACGGCTGTCGGCTGGCCCGGCCGCGGCCGCGGCGTAGCGACGGCGCGCAGCGCGCGACCGCGCTCCGCGCGAGACGCCGCGCTCCCCGCGAGACGCCCCACTCACCGCGAGACGCCGCCACCTCCCGCGGTGTCTCGCGGGGGTGACGGCGTCCCGTGTGGTGAGTCGGGCCTCCAGGCCGGTGCCGGAGCCGGTCAGCTGCCGGACGTGGCCTTGTCGTTGTCCGACGAGGCGCTCGCCGAACTGGAGATCACCGGGATCTCGCTCGTCGAGAACTCCTTCGCCCAGTCCGACTGCGCGAACTCCGACGACGGGTCGTTGTACTCGTCGATGACCTGGGCGACCTCTGCCTCCGAGGCGACCGTCGGGCCGGAGCCCATGAGCGGCGTGCTCGCGGTCTCCTTCGTGAAGTACACCGCCACGAGCCCGATGAGCGCTGCGGCCATCAGGTAGAACGCGGGGATGTCCTCGGCCCAGCCGAAGCCCGCGTCCTTCGCGCCGTTGATCAGCGCGGCGGTCGCGAGCGGGGTCGTCCCACCGAAGAGCGACACCGACACGTTGAACGCGATCGCCAGGGCGCCGTAGCGGATGATCGTCGGGAACAGCGCGGGGAGCGTCGAGGGCATCGTCGAGGTGAACGTGACGAGCACGACACCGAGGATCAGCAGGCCGAAGAACACGCCGACGCCGGTACCGGTCTGCACGAGCTGCAGAGCCGGCCACGAGAACAGGAAGAAGCCGATGCAGCCGGCGGCGAGCACCGGACGACGCCCGAACTTGTCGGACAGCCGGCCGCCGAAGGTGATCACGACCATCATCAGGATCATCACGATGACGATGAGGATCAGCCCGAACGTGGCGTTCTGCCCGAGGTTCTGCTCGAGGTAGGTCGGCATGTACGACAGCAGCATGTAGTCGGTCACGTTGAAGACCAGGACCAGGCCGATGCAGATGATGAGCGCACGCCAGTTCTCCGCGAAGAGCTTGAGGAACGGCGTCTTCTGCGACTCGCGCTCGGCCGCTTCTTCCTGCTGCTTCTGGAAGGCCGGGGTCTCCTCGAGCTTCAGACGCAGGTAGAGCCCGATCAGACCGAGCGGGCCGGCGATGATGAACGGGATGCGCCAGCCCCAGCTGAGCAGGGCGTCCTCGGAGAGGCCGAACTGCAGGCCGGTGACGATGGAGGCACCGAGCACGTACCCGGCGAGCGTGCCGAACTCGAGCCAGGAGCCCATGAACCCGCGGCGCTTGTCCGGGGAGTACTCGGCGATGAACGTCGCGGCGCCGCCGTACTCACCACCAGTCGAGAAGCCCTGCACGAAGCGGGCGACGAGGAGCAGCACCGGTGCCCAGAACCCGATCGAGCTGTACGACGGGATCAGACCGATCATGAGCGTGCCGGCGGCCATCAGGATCATCGTCAGCGCGAGGACCTTCTGGCGGCCGATCTTGTCGCCGATCGGGCCGAACACCGCGCCGCCGATCGGACGGACGATGAAGGCCGCGGCGAAGAAGCCGAACGTGGCGACGAGGTTCGCGGCCGGGTCGCCCTCGGGCAGGAACACCTTCGAGATGGTGACCGTCAGGTACGCGAAGATGCCGAAGTCGAACCACTCCATCGCGTTGCCGAGCGCTGCTGCGGCGACGGCGCGCTTGAGGAGCGACTCCTCGACGACGGTGACGTCGCCCGTGGTGAGCTTGCGGCGTGCGCGCTTCGCGGCGCCCTTCGACCGGACCGGCCGGTCGCCGTGCGGGTGGGGTGCGTTGTTCGGTGCCAAATCGTCCTCCGGTTGCTGTGGCTGCCTTCGGGAGTCCGACGAGAAGAGCGACATCGCAGGACTGCGAACACCGACGGCTCGCCGAACAAACTCCGACAGACTACCAGCTGCCCGCTCTTCATGGAATATCAGGTGTGATCCGCCTTGTCCGCATCCCGCGAACAGGCCGACCCACGCCGGATCCAGCCGCCCGGTACGATTGCTGCACCGCGCGTCACGCGTGGACACTCAGGCACCTCATCACGGACTCGGTGCCGCACATAGCGATCGAAAGGCGCAGCCATGACCAAGCCCATGCCCGACAAGCCCACCGTCGACGGACTCGAGCAGGTCTGGGGCCCCGTCTGGGACCAGGACGGCACCTACCGCTTCGATCGCTCCGCCGCCGCGGACCGCAGCCAGGTCTACTCGATCGACACGCCGCCGCCCACCGCCTCCGGCTCGCTGCACATCGGGCACGTGTTCTCGTACACGCACACCGACCTCAAGGCCCGGTTCGAGCGCATGCGCGGCAAGCACGTCTTCTACCCGATGGGCTGGGACGACAACGGTCTCCCCACCGAGCGTCGCGTGCAGAACTACTACGGCGTCCGCTGCGACCCGCAGCTCCCCTACGACGGCACGTTCGTCCCGCCGTTCGAAGGCGGCGACAACAAGTCGAGCAAGGCGGCCGACCAGGTCCCGATCTCGCGCCGCAACTTCATCGAGCTGTGCGAGCGCCTGACGGTGCAGGACGAGCAGCAGTTCGAGCACCTCTTCCGCACGCTCGGCCTGTCGGTCGACTGGACGCAGTCGTACCGCACCATCGACGACACCTCCCGCGCGAGCGCCCAGCGCGCCTTCCTGCGGAACCTCGAGCGCGGCGAGGCCTACCAGGCCGACGCCCCGACGCTCTGGGACGTCACCTTCCGCACCGCGGTGGCGCAGGCCGAGCTCGAGGACAAGGAGATGCCCGGCGCGTACCACGGCATCGCGTTCCACAAGTCGGACGGCAGCGGTGACATCGTCATCCAGACCACCCGCCCCGAGCTCCTCCCCGCCTGCGTCGCCCTCGTCGCGCACCCGGACGACGAGCGCTTCCAGGACCTCTTCGGCACCACGGTCCGCTCCCCCCTGTTCGACGTCGAGGTCCCGGTGCTCGCTCACCACCTCGCGCAGAAGGACAAGGGCGCCGGCATCGCGATGGTCTGCACCTTCGGTGACACCACCGACGTCGTGTGGTGGCGCGAGCTGCAGCTGCCGAACCGCGCCATCATCGGCTTCGACGGCCGCGTCCGCTCGGACGAGCCGTCGTGGATCGAGTCCGAGGGCGGCAAGGCCCTCTACGCCGAGCTCGCCGGCAAGACCGTGTTCTCCGCGAAGAAGGTCGTCGTCGACGCCCTCACCGCGTCCGGCGAGCTCGTCGGCGACGTGAAGACGATCCAGCACCCGGTGAAGTTCTTCGAGAAGGGCGACAAGCCGCTCGAGATCGTCTCGACCCGCCAGTGGTACATCGTCAACGGCGCCCGCGACGAGTCGCTCAAGGCCACGCTCCGGCAGCGCGGCGAGGAGATCGCCTTCCACCCGGACTTCATGCGGGTCCGCTACGACAACTGGGTCGGCGGCCTGTCCGGCGACTGGCTGATCTCCCGCCAGCGCTTCTTCGGCGTGCCGCTGCCGGTCTGGTACCCGCTCGACGCCGACGGCAACCCGGTCTTCGACCAGCCGATCGTCCCGACCGAAACGCAGCTCCCCGTCGACCCGGCGTCCGAGCCCGCCCCCGGCTACACCGAGGACCAGCGCGGCGTCCCCGGCGGATTCCAGGGCGAACTCGACGTGATGGACACCTGGGCGACCTCGTCCCTGACCCCGCAGCTCGCGGGCAAGTGGGAGACCGACCCGGAGCTCTACGGCCTCGTCTACCCGTACGACGTCCGCCCGCAGGCCCAGGACATCATCCGCACGTGGCTCTTCACGACGGTCCTCCGCAGCCAGCTCGAGGCCGACGTCGTGCCGTGGAAGCACGCCTCGATCTCCGGCTTCATCGTGGACCCGGACCGCAAGAAGATGTCGAAGTCGAAGGGCAACGTCGTCACGCCGCTCGCGATCCTCGAGCAGCACGGCGCCGACGCGGTCCGCTACTGGGCCGCATCGTCCAAGCTCGGCACCGACGCGGCCTTCGACCCGCAGAACCCGAAGCAGATCAAGGTCGGCCGCCGTCTGGCGATCAAGGTCCTCAACGCGGCGAAGTTCGTCTACGGCTTCGAGCTGCCCTCCGGCGCCACGCGCGTCACCGAGGCGCTCGACATCGACATGCTCGCCGCGCTCCGCACCACGCTCGAGCAGGCCACCACCGCGTTCGAGGGCTTCGACCACGCCCGCGCACTCGAGGTCACGGAGCGGTTCTTCTGGACCTTCTGCGACGACTACCTCGAGCTCGTCAAGGAGCGTGCGTACGGCACCGCGCCGGACTCGACGCACGAGACCCAGGCGAGCGCCGTCCTGGCGCTGCGCGCCGCCATCGACGTGCTGCTCCGTCTCCTGGCACCGTTCCTGCCGTTCGCGACGGAGGAAGTGTGGGCGTGGACCCACGACACCAGCGTGCACCGGGCCTCCTGGCCGACCGCTGCCGACCTGCCGGTCGACGCGGCCGAGACCGGTCTGCTCGCCGCCGTCGGGCAGGCGCTCATCGGGATCCGTGGCGCCAAGACGGCCGCCAAGGCGTCCCAGAAGACGCCGGTGACGCGTGCCGTCGTCGCGGCCCCGGCCACGACCCGCGAGCTCGTCGAGCGCGCGGCGGTCGACCTGGCGGCCGTCGGCCGCATCCAGGACCTGTCGTTCGTGGACGGTGACGTGCTCGAGGTGACCGAGATCGAGCTGGCCGAGCAGCCCGCGTAGGGTCGCGTTCGTCTCGGTTCACCATCGACGGCCAGGAGGCTCGGATGCAGTTGGGTACGCGCTGGAACGTGGGTGCGTCGGCACCATCACGGCTCGATGCAGCGTTGGTCGTGGCGGTGCGGTCCGTCGAGGACGAGTTGGCCGCGGAGTCGGTCGACACGACGGGGTGGGGGTGGACGCTCACCTACCTGGAGGGCAAGCCCCGGGTCGAGCTGGACGACGGCACGTCGATCCACCTCGACGACGCCGGGCACGCCCAGGTGACGAACCCGGACGACGCCCCCGAAGAGGACTGAGGCGCGCGGCGGCGCGCGCGCGGCGGCGCTCGCTCGCGCGCTGGCCCGCTCGCGCGGCGGCGGTGCCGCTCGGCGGCGCACAACGAAAACCGGCTCGAACCACGGAGTTCCGCGGTTCGAGCCGGTTTCGGTTGTGCGGGGTCAGGCCTGGGCGAGCCAGCCGAGCAGGACCTCGTTCACCTCGGCGGTGTGCGTGGTGAGCAGGCCGTGGGGTGCACCCTCGATCTCGACGTACTGCGCGTGCGGCAGGGCCTTCGTGAAGCGGCGGCCGGTGGCGTCGATCGGCAGGATGTTGTCCGCCGTGCCGTGCACGATGAGCGCCGGGACGGTGACCTTCGGGATGTCCTGACGGAAGTCCGTCGGCCAGGTCAGGGGTGCTGCAGCGGATGCGATCGCACCGGAGCCAGCGGCGACGTTCCACGCGTTGCGGACGGCTTCCTCGGAGATCCGGCTGCCGAGGTTCTCCGACAGGTTGAAGAAGTCCTGGTAGAAGTTCGTGAAGTACGCGTACCGGTCCTTCTCCACATCCGCGGAGACGCCCTCGAAGAACGACATCGGCGCGCCACCGTCGGGGTTGTCGTCCGTGATCGCCAGGTACGGCTCGAGGGAAGCCAGGAACGCGACCTTCGCGATCCGGTCCTCACCGTGGCGGCCGATGTAGCGGGCGATCTCGCCGGTGCCCATCGAGAAGCCGACCAGGATCACGTCGTGCAGGTCGAGGGTCTCGAGGACCGTGTGCAGGTCGTCGGCGAACGTGTCGTAGTCGTACCCGGTCGACGGCTGCGAGGACTGGCCGAACCCGCGACGGTCGTAGGTGATCACGCGGTAGCCGGCGTCGAGGAGCGGCGGGACCTGGCCTTCCCACGAGTTGCCGTCGAGCGGGAAGCCGTGGATCAGCACGATCGGCTGCCCGGTGCCCTTGTCCTCGTAGTGCAGCTGGATGTCGACGCTGTTCTCGGTCCCGACGGTGATCTCGCCCATGGTCTTGCCTTCCTTCGGCATTCGTTCCGGTCGGAGAACGGTCGTTCTCCACGGTGTCCGCTACACTAGAGAACGATCGTTCCCAGCGCAAGTCGGCGCGGTGGACGGGCAGTGGAGAAGGGATGCACCATGGCAGTCACCATCGAACCGGACACCCGGGCGCACATCGTCGACGTCGCGGACGAGCTCTTCTACACGCGCGGGATCCAGTCCGTCGGCATGGACGAGATCCGGACCGGCGCGGGCGTCTCGCTGAAGAAGCTCTACGCCGCCTTCCCCGGCAAGGACTCCCTCATCGCCGCGGTGCTCGCCGGCCGGCACGAGTACTGGGAGCACGGCCTGGCCCAGGCGGTCGACGCCGCGACGACCCCGCGCGACAAGCTCCTCGCGATGTACGACTTCCTCGAGTCCTGGTTCGGCGACGCCACCTTCCGCGGGTGCGGCTTCATCAACGCCTTCGGGGAGCTCGGCGCGACCTCCCCAGCGGTCGCGGAGATCGCCCGCGCACACAAGGAGTCATTCCAGCACTACGTCGCCGGACTCACGCGGACGGCGGTGTCGGATCCGGCCCTCGCCGAGGAGCTCGCCGCGCAGCTGGCCCTGCTGGCCGAGGGGGCGCAGACCACGGCGGCCATCGCCGGAGACGCGGCCCCCGCCCGGCACGCACGGCGCGCGGCGGCCACGCTGATCGACGCCGCAACCGCGTAGCTAGGGTGGGGTGATGACGACGCCGTTCGACGAACCGAGCACCCTCCCCTACGCACTCCCCCCGTTCGACCAGGTCCGGCTCGAGCACCACCGTCCGGGCTTCGACGCCGGGATCCGAGCGCAGCGTGCCGAGGTCGAGGCGATCGCCACGAACCCGGACGCCCCGACGTTCGAGAACACGCTCGTGGCGCTCGAGCGGACCGGGCAGCTGCTCTCCCGCGTGAGCATGGTGTTCTTCACGCTCTCCTCGGCGGACTCCACGCCGGAGCTGCACGACATCGAGGCCGAGGTCTCACCGCTCCTCGCAGCCCACCGCGACGCGATCACCCTCGACTCCCGGCTCTACGAGCGCGTCGGGGCCGTGCGCGACAGCGCCCCCGAGACCGGGCTCGAGGGAGAGGACCTGCGCCTCGTGGAGCGCACCTTCACCGAGATGACCCTGGCGGGCGCCGGCCTCGACGACGCCGGCAAGGAGCGCCTCACCGCGATCAACCAGGAGCTCTCCACCCTCACGACCACGTTCGAGCGCAACCTGCTCGACGAGACGAACGACCTCGCGGTGCACGTCACGTCGGAGGAGTCGCTCACCGGCCTCGACGACGGCGCCAAGTCCGCCGCCGCCGGTGCCGCAGCCGACCGCGGCCTGGACGGCTGGCTCATCACGTTGCCGCTCTACACCGGCCACCCGTGGCTGGCGTCCCTGGCCGACCGCGACCTCCGCGAACGCATCATGCGCGCCTCGCTCTCCCGCGGTCGCCGTGGCAACGAGCACGACAACCGGGACGTCCTGCTCCGCATCGTCCGGCTCCGTGCCGAGCGTGCCGAACTGCTCGGCTTCCCGAACCACGCCGCCGTGGTCACCGCCGACGAGACCGCCGGCACTCCCGAGGCCGTCGACGGGCTGCTGTCCTCGCTGGTCGGTGCCGCTGCGGCGAACGCCGACGACGAGCGTGCCGTCCGCTCCCAGACCGTCGGCTTCGACGTCGAGGCGTGGGACTGGGCGTACGCGACGGAGATCCTCCGCGGCGAGCAGTTCGCGGCGGACAGCTCGGCCACCCGCCCCTACCTCGAGGCGGACCGGGTCCTGCACGACGGCGTCTTCTTCGCCGCGAACGCGCTCTACGGGCTGAAGTTCGCCGAGCGCCCGGACCTCCACGGGTACAACGACGAGGTCCGCGTGTTCGAGGTCACCGACGAGGACGACACCCCCGTCGGCCTGTACCTGCTCGACCTCTACACGCGGGACGGCAAGCGCGGTGGCGCCTGGATGAACCCGGTCGTCGAGCAGTCGGCACTGATGGGCACGCTGCCCGTCGTCGTGAACAACCTCAACGTCGCCAAGCCCGCGGCCGGTTCCCCGACGCTCCTCATCCAGGACGAGGTCGAGACGCTCTTCCACGAGTTCGGCCACGCGCTGCACGGTCTCATCGCCCGGACGACCTACCCGCGCTTCTCGGGCACGAACGTCGAGCGGGACTTCGTCGAGTTCCCGAGCCAGGTCAACGAGATGTGGGTCTCCTGGCCGGAGGTCCTGGCGAACTACGCCAAGCACCACGAGACCGGTGAGCCGATGCCGCCGGAGCTCGTCCTCGGGCTGAGCGACTCGGCGGGCTTCAACGAGGGGTTCGGCACCACCGAGTACCTCGCCGCGGCTCTGCTCGACCAAGCCTGGCACCGGCTCTCCAAGGCTGAGGCCGACGCCGTGACCGACGTCGAGGCCTTCGAGCGCCAGGCCCTCGCGGACGCCGGCATCGACGTCGCCGCGGTCCCGCCGCGCTACTCGTCGACGTACTTCGCCCACACGTTCTCCGGCGGGTACGACGCCGGCTACTACGGGTACATCTGGAGCGAGGTGCTCGACGCCGACACCGTGGAGTGGTTCCGCGACCACGGTGGACTCGACCGCGCTGCCGGGCGTCGCTTCGCCACGATGGTGCTCGGAGTCGGCGGGTCGAAGGACCCGATCGAGGCCTTCCGCGAGTTCCGCGGCCGCGACGCCGAGGTCGGCCCCCTGCTCCGCCGCCGCGGCCTGCAGTAGCGCGGGCGCGGGGGCGGGGCAGTTCCCCGCGTAGGAAGTTCACCGCGTGGGCAGTTCCCCGCGTAGGCAGTCGAATCGCGCGTAGGCGGTCAGAAGTTCTGGCCCCCTACGCGCGATTCGCCTTCCCACAGCGGGCGTGATGGGAAGGAACGCACGCGAACCCCGCGGTCGGCACCGCGCGCGAACCCCGCGCCCGGCACCGCGCACGCGAACCCCGCGCCCGCCGCCGGCACCGCGCACGCGCACCCGCGCCACACAGCAGAAGGGCCCACACCGACACGGTGCGGGCCCTTCGTGCGTGGCGGAACGCCTACGCGGACTTCTCGACGCGCTTCGCCCGCGGCCGCGGCACGATCGTCGGCGCCGCGTTCTCGAGCACCGACTCGCGCGTGACGACCACCCGGGCGACGTCGTCGTCCGAGGGCACGTCGAACATGATCGGCCCGAGCACTTCTTCCATGATCGCGCGGAGACCACGAGCACCGGTCTGCCGCAGCACGGCCAGGTCGGCGATCGCTTCGAGCGCGCCCTGGTCGAACTCCAGCTCGACGCCGTCGATCTGGAACATCCGCTGGTACTGGCGGACGAGCGCGTTCTTCGGCTCGGTGAGGATCTGCATGAGCGCGGACTGGTCGAGCTGCGACACCGTGGTGACGACGGGGAGACGACCGATGAACTCGGGGATGAGCCCGAACTTGTGGAGGTCTTCCGGCAGCACGTCGGCGTAGAGGTCCTGCTGGTCGAGCGGGCTGTGCAGCTGCGCACCGAACCCGATGCCGCGCTTGCCCACGCGGGAGGACACGATCTCTTCGAGCCCCGCGAACGCACCGGCCACGATGAACAGCACGTTCGTCGTGTCGATCTGGATGAACTCCTGGTGCGGGTGCTTCCGGCCACCCTGCGGCGGCACTGAGGCGACCGTGCCTTCGAGGATCTTGAGCAGCGCCTGCTGCACGCCTTCGCCGGAGACGTCGCGCGTGATCGACGGGTTCTCCGCCTTGCGCGCGATCTTGTCGACCTCGTCGATGTAGATGATGCCCGTCTCGGCCCGCTTGACGTCGTAGTCCGCGGCCTGGATGAGCTTGAGGAGGATGTTCTCGACGTCTTCGCCGACGTACCCGGCTTCGGTCAGGGCGGTGGCGTCAGCGACCGCGAACGGCACGTTGAGGCGCTTGGCGAGGGTCTGCGCGAGGTAGGTCTTCCCGCAGCCGGTCGGCCCGATGAGCAGGATGTTCGACTTGGCGATCTCGACGTCGTCGCGGTCTTCGGCTGCGGTGATCTGCCCCTGTGCGCGGATGCGCTTGTAGTGGTTGTAGACCGCCACCGCCAGGGCGCGCTTCGCCGGGTCCTGCCCGATGACGTACTCCTGCAGGAAGTCGAAGATCTCGCGCGGCTTGGGGAGTTCGAACTCACCGCTGCCGGTCTCGTCGCTGGCTTCCGCCAGACGCTCTTCGATGATCTCGTTGCAGAGTTCGACGCATTCGTCACAGATGTAGACGCCGGGACCGGCGATCAGCTGTTGTACCTGCTTCTGGCTCTTGCCACAGAAGGAGCACTTGAGGAGGTCAGCGCTCTCTCCGATGCGTGCCATGCTCCGGCCTTCCCTGGTCGACGTGCACGCCGGTTCGCGTCCACGAGGTCGTCGTGTTGTCGAGCCTAACCGCAACCGGCGACACTCACGGCGACGCCGGGCGCGTTTCCGGCGGCGCGTTCGCCCAGGGCGTTCGGTCCTGCTAAGTTGTCCTCGGATCTTCTACAAGTTGTAGAGCACGCGTCCCGGAAGGAACCACCCCATGCAGAAGCGTCTCGCCGTCGGCGGAGCAGCGACCCTCGGCGTCGTGGCCGCCATCGTCCTCGGCACCGCCGCATCCGCGAGCGCCCACGTCGAGGCGACGAGCACCTCCACCGCGGCGGGCTCCTACACGACGGCCACGTTCTCCGTCCCGCACGGCTGCGACGGCTCCCCCACCACGACGCTGCAGTTCCACGTCCCGTCCTCCGTGATCGAGGTCACGCCGACGGTCAACCCGAACTGGGACCTCACGAAGACCACGGAGCCGTACACGAGCCCGTCCGCCTCGGCCGACGACGAGTCCGCCGAGGACGCCGGTGAGCGCGTCACGAGCGTCACCTACACGGCGAAGACCCCGCTCCCCGCCGACGAGCGCGACACCTTCTCGCTCTCCTTCTCACTGCCGGACGGCAAGGCCGGTGACGTCGTCGCCCTCCCCGTCACGCAGACGTGCGAGAAGGGCTCCACCGAGTGGGACCAGGTGCAGAAGGCCGGTCAGGCCGAGCCCGAGCACCCGGCGCCCTCGATCACGCTGACCGCCGCGTCCACCGCCGCCGACGGCGACGACGAGCCGGCAGCAGCCAGCGACGCGGCGACCACCGCCGCGGCCGCCCCCTCCACCGGCACGCAGCCCGACCTGGTCGGCCGCTTCCTCGGTCTCGGCGGCCTGGTCCTCGGCGCTGCCGGTCTGGTCGTCGCGGTGGCGGCGACCCGCCGGCGCAGCACCAAGTGACGGCCGCTCGGGGACGGGTGACGTCCCGTCCGGACCGGCGCCGGCCCCACCCGGCCTGGAGGCTCGTGGCCGCGTCCGCCACGACCCTCGCCATCGCGGGTGGTGCCGTCCTCGGGCTCGCCGGCCCGGCCAGCGCGCACAACTACATGATCGCGTCGACGCCGAAGGTCGACGGCACACTGACGTCCCTGCCGGACGCGTTCGAGATCACCACGAACGACAAGCTCCTCGACATCGGCGGCTCCGGGTCGGGCTTCGCCTTCCGGATCGTCGGGCCCGACAAGCGGTACTACGAGAACGGCTGCGTCGACATCGACGGCCCCTCGATGACCACGAAGGCCGCCCTCGGCGCCTCGGGGAAGTACGAGGTCGAGTGGCAGATCGTCTCCGCCGACGGGCACACCGTCTCGGACGAGTACGCCTTCACGTGGAAGGCCCCGGCCGGGTTCACCGCCGCGAAGGGCTCCGCGACCCCGCCGACCTGCGCCACGAGCGGTTCAGCGAGCGAGGCGGCCACGACGGGCACGGCCTCGGGCGACACCGACTCGTCGACCTCCGACGCGATCTGGATCGGTGCCGGCGGCCTGGTCGTCGTCGCCGCGATCGTCGCGGTCCTGCTCCTGGTCCGCCGCCGTCCCGCCGAGGACCCCGACGACGAGTGATGCGCTCCCGGCGAGGTCCGTCCTGCCGGTGAGATCGCAGCTCGTGTCGCTCCACGTGACCCGATGTGACACCGAATGCGATCTCACGGACGCGATGCGACGCCCCGGACCCCGACGAGCACTAGCCGGAACGACGAAGGGCCCCACACCATCCGGTGTGGGGCCCTTCGCGTGTGCGCTACTTGACGAGGGCCGGGAGGTTCTTCCGGCTCGTCAGCACCTGGTCGATCAGGCCGTACTCCACGGCTTCCGCAGCGGACATGATCTTGTCGCGCTCGATGTCGTGGTTGACCTGCTCGGCCGTCTTGTTGGAGTGCTTCGACAGCGTCTCCTCGAGCCAGGTGCGCATGCGGAGGATCTCCGCCGCCTGGATCTCGATGTCGGACGCCTGACCGCCACCCTGCTGGGTCGCGGGCTGGTGGATGAGCACACGGGCGTTCGGCAGCGCGAGACGCTTGCCCGGCGTGCCGGCGGCGAGGAGCACCGACGCGGCCGAAGCGGCCTGGCCGAGGCACACCGTCTGGATCTGCGGGCGGATGTACTGCATCGTGTCGTAGATCGCCGTCATCGCGGTGAACGAGCCACCGGGCGAGTTGATGTACATCACGATGTCGCGGTCCGGGTCCATCGACTCGAGCACGAGCAGCTGGGCCATGACGTCGTCGGCCGACGCGTCGTCGACCTGGACGCCGAGGAACACGATGCGGTCCTCGAACAGCTTCGCGTACGGGTCCTGACGCTTGTAGCCGTAGGCCGTGCGCTCTTCGAAGCTCGGGAGGATGTACCGATCAGTGGGAGCCGGGACGTTCTGCGCGCCACCGAGCATGGGGAGATGCATTCTCGTTTCCTTTTCTTCGGTGGGGATCAGGACTGGGCGTCGGGGTCGGCGGCCGGCGTGGGGGTCTCGCCGTCGTTGACGGTCCCGCCACCACCGATGACCTCGGCCGACGACGCACGGAGGTGGTCGACGAAGCCGTAGTCCAGGGCTTCCTGCGCCGTGAACCAGTTGTCGCGGTCGTTGTCCTTGAGGACCTGCTCGATCGACTTGCCGGTCTGCTCGGCGGTCAGCTCGGCCATGCGCTGCTTCATGTCGAGGATGACCTTCGCCTGCGTCTGGATGTCCGCGGCGGTCCCGCCGAAGCCACCGGACGGCTGGTGCAGGAGCACACGGGCGTTCGGGGTGATGTAGCGCTTGCCGGGCGTGCCCGACGAGAGCAGGAACTGCCCCATCGAGGCGGCGAGGCCGATGCCCACGGTGACGATGTCGTTCGGCACGAACTGCATCGTGTCGTAGATCGCCATGCCCGCGGTGATCGAGCCACCGGGCGAGTTGATGTAGAGGTAGATGTCCTTCTCAGGGTCCTCGGCGGCGAGCAGCAGCAGCTTGGCTGCGATCTCGTTCGAGTTGTCGTCGCGGACCTCGGAGCCGAGCCACACGATCCGGTCTCTCAGAAGGCGGTCAAAAACACTGGGGTTCAGTGTTGCTTCGGCCATGGAAAAGCTCCCGTTCAGTTGTCGCTTGATGTCGAACTTATCGGTTGCAACGCAGCAGTTCGCGCCTGTTCGCTGTCGGCAATGCGGGTCGCGGTGAACGAGGCAGAAACGGACGGGAGGCACGGTGCCGACTGGCACCGTGCCTCCCGTCCGAGACGCTGCTCGCGTCGACTGCCGGACTACTCCGCGTCGACCGTGGCCGGCTGGGCGACACCCGCGGTGAACGCGGACAGGTCGACCGGCTCGCCGTTGGAGTCCTTCACCGTGACCTGCGCGAGGACCGTGGCGACGGCCTTCGAGCGGGCGACCTCGCCGACCATGCCGGGGATCTGCCCGTTCTGGTCGATGACCTTGATGAACTCGCCCGGCTCCATGCCGTACTGCGCGGCAGCCTGGATCAGGTACTGCGTGAGCTCTTCCTGCGAGACCTGGATCGACTCCTTCTCGGCGATGGAGTCGAGGAGGATCTGCGAGCGGAAGGCCTTCTCGCTGGACTCGGCGACCTCGGCGCGGTGCTCGTCGTCCTCGAGGCGGTTCTCCTGCTCGAGGTGACGGTGCACCTCGTCCTCGATGAGCTTCTCCGAGATCGGGATGTCCACGTCCTCGAGGAGCTTCTCGACGAGCTTGTCGCGAGCAGCGGCGCCCTGACCGAAGGTCTTGGACTTCGCGATCTGCTCCTTCAGGTCCGCCTTGAGCTCGTCGATGGTGTCGAACTGGCTGGCGATCTGCGCGAACTCGTCGTCGGCCTCGGGGAGCTCGCGCTCCTTGACGGCGGTGACGGTCACGGCGATCTGAGCGGTCTCGCCTTCGCGGTCGCCACCGACGAGCTTGGACTCGAAGGTGGTGGACTCGCCGGCGGTGAGGGACTCGAGCGCCTCGTCGATGCCCTCGAGCAGGTCGCCCGAGCCGAGCTCGTAGGAGACACCCGTGGCGGAGTCGACCTCGTCGTCACCGATGGTGGCGGTGAGGTCGATCTGGGCGAAGTCGCCCTTCGTCGCCGGGCGGTCGACCGTGACGAGCGTGCCGAAGCGGGTGCGCAGGTTCTGCAGCTCCTCCTCGATCTCCTCGTCGGAGACCTCGACCGCGTCGACGGTCAGCTCGTAGGAGCTGTAGTCGGGGAGGTCGAACTCGGGACGCACGTCCACCTCGAAGGTGAGGACGAGGTCGCCGGTGAAGTCGTTGACGTTCGGCAGCTCGGAGACGTCGGCCTCGGCACGGCCGAGGATGCGCAGCTCCTGCTCTTCGACCGCCTGGCGGTAGAAGGTGTCGATGGCGTCACCGACGGCGTGGTTCAGGACCTCGCCGCGGCCGACACGCTGGTCGACGATCGCCGGCGGGACCTTGCCCTTGCGGAAGCCGGGGATGTTGATCTGCTCTGCGATGTGCTTGTACGCGTGGTCGATGCTCGGCTTGAGCTCTTCCGGCGTCACGTTCACCGTGAGCTTGACGCGGGTCTCGCTCACCTTGTCGACGGTGCTGTTGGCCAAGGGGGATTCTCCTGATGGTTGGCGGTGGTGTGGGTCCTGGTCGGGGCGACAGGAGTTGAACCTGCGACCTCCCGCTCCCAAAGCGGGCGCTCTACCAAGCTGAGCTACGCCCCGTTTGCATGGGCCAGGGTGCTCGCGCACACCGGTGGGGCGCATGCGACGCCGATGAGTCTAGCGGTCCGCGGGTGTCCGGTTCCCGGGAGCTTCACCGGTCTGTCGCAAGCCGCGGCGCCACTGCACCCCGACGAGGACCTGGACACCGAGCGCGGCGAGCGCCAGCACGATGCCGAGGACGATCCGCCACACGTGCAGGAGCGCGTGCCACGGCTGTGCCTGCGGGTCCCCGAACAGGTCCGGACGCAGGGAGAGGACGACCGCGGCGAGGGCGACGAGCACGTACGAGAGAACCCGTGAGCGCTTGATCGTGCGCTGCGACGACTCGTCCGGTCGCGGCAGGATCACGAGGGCTGGTCCGTCCGCTTGCATGTCGTTCGTCCGCTACAGTGGTGGGGCTGCGCCTCGAGCGCAGGCGCGGGGATGTAGCTCAATGGTAGAGCCCCAGTCTTCCAAACTGGCTACGCGGGTTCGATTCCCGTCATCCCCTCCACGATTCCAGACCGGCGCTGCGTCGATCCTCGATTCCCGTCATCCCCTCCACGAGGGTCTCGAGCCACTCCCGCGGAGCGCTCCGGTAGCTCTCGGGCATCTCGTCCCCCGACGCGTCGATCGCCCGCTGCCAGCTCAGCACCCGGGACACGACCCCGAGCGTCGTCGCGAGCCCCACGATGTGCTGCACGTCCGGGTCGTCCGCCGCGCCCGGTTCGCCGAAGAACGTCTCGAGGTACGCCTCGACCCCACCAGGCGCACCGTCACGCCCCGCGACGAGCAGGCTGAGGAACGGGTGCGACACGCAGGCATCGCCCCAGTCGAACGGGACGGCTCCGCGCACGAACGCGTTGCCCACGTGCAGGTCGCCGTGCTCGAGCGTCGTCATCGGCATGAGCTCGTCGAGCTCGACGGCCGCGTCGGTGAGCAGCGGCACGATCCCCCGGTGCTCCGGCGCCCAGCGCGCGACGAGTTCGGCGGCGACGCCGGGCAGCACCGGCAGCCGGAGGTCCGGGACGCCGGCCACCACGAGGTCCGCGGCCGCGGCGGGCTCGGTCGCCCACTGGACCTCGGCGTAGTGGCGCATCACGTCGAGCCACACGGTGTCGCGGTCCGCGGCGAGCCGGACGATCGGTCCGCCGTCGGGCAGGAGCACGTGCCGCCCCGCCGCCGCGACCGGACGCTGCACGTGCGGGACGCCGTGGAGTGCGAGGACGTCGAGCAGCGCCGGCTCGGCCGCGACCCCGTCCGGCGCGGTCTTCAGGAAGAGGTCGCCGTCCGCGGTGGACACGCGCCAGATCGTGCTCCACGCGCGTCGTCGGACCTCCTCGACCCCGAGGACGTCCGTGCCCCGCTCCGCGAGGACCGACCGCGCCCATGCCACCGCATCCATCCCGTCACCGTACGGCAGCGGGCGGAGCCGACCCGAGCCTCCAGGCCGGGTCGCACGACACGCGGACCCGTGCCGACGCGACCGGCGCAGCCGTCCGGCGGACTTGACGAACCATTCGAACACACGTTCGAATACGTCTCGTGGGACGGCGTCGCGAGAACCGGTGGCAGCCCCCGGAACACCCGGAGGTCGAACGTCCGCGCGCCTACTCACTGTCCGAGGACGCCCGCGGCCCGGACGTCTGCCACGCGGTCACCCCGATGGCCGTCTGGGCATGGATCCAGTTCCCGACCTTCCACGTGCGGGTGAAGGCCTTCGCGAAGAGCTGGACGCGCGACGCGGTGCTCGTCGAGTGGGCGCAGTTCGGGCAGCAGGCCGAGGCGTGGGTGTGGCGATCGGCCGTCAAGCACCGGGTCCTGCGCGCGGAACGAGCGGACCGGGACCGCACGGGGCAGTCCAGATGACGCATCCGATTGACTCTCGACGACCGGCACGAGATCGTTCAATGAGTCCCGGTCCACGAAGAAACTCGACAATCAAGACATCCGTCCGCGAGTGTCACAACCGGAAGGAGGCACCATGAAAGCCCATGACGTGCCGTCCTGGGTGGCACACGTGCTCACCCCGCCCGAGGTCATCGCCGCCTACGTCGATCGACGTGTGAACGACCCGTCACTGCTGTCGGGCGACCAGCACGAACCCACCTACGCGGACTTCCTCCGCGAGGAGTAGACCGTCACCCCGACGCTCGCGGCGGTCACGCACGCGAGCGCCACCACCTCGACGAGCGACAGCGCCTCGTGCAGGACCAGGAGTCCGGCGAGTGCAGCGACGGCCGGGCCGAGACTCTGCAGCACGCCGAACACCCGCGTCGGCATCCGGCGGAGCGCGAGCATCTCGAGGGCGTACGGCAGCACGCTCGAGAGCACGGCGACGGCGCCGAACACGATCAGGAGCGTCGGGTCCGCCACGACCCCGGCGACCGCGGTGCGCAGCCCGAACGGCAGCGAGACCAGCATCGCCACGAGCATCGACACCGCGAGCCCGTCGACGCCCGGGATGATCGCACCGACGTGGCGGTTCATCACGATGTAGCCGGCCCAGCACACGGCAGCGGCCACGGCGAACGCGACGCCGCCGAGTTCGGTCACCGCGGACGGGCCGATCCCGAGCAGCACGACGCCGGCCAGCGCGAGTGCCGCCCAGAGCGCGTCGCGCCACCGGCGCGTGTGCGCGAGGGAGAGGGCGAGCGGCCCGAGGAACTCGATCGTCACGGCGACACCGATCGGGATCGACGCGAAGGCCAGGTAGATGAAGACGTTCATCCCGCCGAGCGCGAGCCCCAGTCCGATCGCGCCGGACCACTGCGCACGGTGCCAGTGCCGGACACGAGGACGGACCACCAGCGCCAGCACGAGCGCGCCGATCACGAGCCGGAGCGTCGCGGCCCCGACGGAGCCGACCTCGTCGAAGCGGGTCTTCGCGATCGCGGCGCCGAGCTGCACGGAGACGATCGCGGCGAGCGCCAGGAGCGGCGCGGGGACACGCGTCATCCGAGGTACGCGAGGACGGCGAGCACGCGGCGGTGGTCCTCGCCGGTGTCCTCGAGCGCGAGCTTGGCGAAGATGCTCGAGACGTGCTTCTCGACGGCGCCGGTACCGATCACGAGCGCGCGGGCGATCGCCGCGTTCGTCCGGCCCTCGGCCATCAGCCCGAGGACCTCACGCTCGCGGGGTGTCAGCGCCGCGAGCGGGTCGCGGCGGCGGCTCATCAGCTGCGTCACGACCTCGGGGTCGAGCACGGTCCCGCCCGAGGCGACGCGGCGGACGGCGTCGTCGATCTCCTCGAGCCGGGTCACGCGGTCCTTGAGGAGGTACCCGACACCGGAGGACCCGGACGCGAGGAGGTCCTCGGCGTAGGTCGCCTCGACGTACTGCGAGAGCAGGAGCACGCCGGTGCCCGGTGCGAGTCGGCGGGTCTCGACGGCGGCGCGGACGCCTTCGTCGGTGAAGGTCGGCGGCATCCGGACGTCCATGATGACGACGTCAGGCGCCCCCGCGGGCAGGGTCGCCAGGAACGAGACGGCGTCGGCGTGCTGCCCGACCACCTCGATCCCGGCTTCGCGCAGGACGCGGGCGAGCCCTTCGCGGAGCAGGACCGCGTCGTCGACGACGACGGCCCGGATGCGTGCTGCATCCGGGCCGTCGCTCATGCCCACAAGACTAGTGCGGGCGGGGGGCTCACACGTCGGGCAGCATCACCCAGACGTCGACCGTCTCGGAGTCGATGCCGTCCATGAACTGCGTCACGTGCACCTTGCTGATCGCGGACGGCAGGTCCTTGACGGTGCCGGACCAGTTGCCGTCGGCATCGGCGAAGACGACGGACCCGGCACCGGTCTCCGCGATGGTGAGGTCGATGGCGGCACCGGGGGTGGCCGTCCCGGAGAGCACCGCGGTGCGCGCTTCCGTGTCGACCGAGTCGACGTTCACCGTGAGTGGCGACTGCGCCGCGGTCGAGCTGGCGGAGGCGGCGGTGGTGACGGGTGCCGCGTTCGCGGCCACCGTCCCGAACCCGATGCCACCGATGATGGTCGCGGCGGCGACTGCGGTCGCCGCGGCGGTTGCGAGCTTCTTCTGCATGTTCGTGTTCTCTCTTCTCGAAGGATCACTGTCAGGTGCACGGCCGTACGAGAAGAACGTAGCACTCGTATTTCACATACGGAACATTGACATCATCGAGTCGTCGGGACCCCGTTGAGGGCGCCGAGCGGGATCCGAGCGGTCGCTTCGGTCGGGCCTCCCGTCGGGCTCGACACCGTGAGCTCTCCGTCGAGCGCCCGCATCCTGCCCATCAGCCCCTCGATCCCGTGGCCCTCCTGCACGCTGGCACCCCCGATGCCGTCGTCGGTGACGCTCACGGTGAGGTACCAGACCGAGGAGGCGTCCACGACGAGCCCGAGGTAGACCCCCGCGGCCCGGGCGCCGGCGTGCTTCGTGGTGTTCGTGAGGAGCTCGGAGACCGTGAAGTACACGTTGCGCTGGATCTCGGTCGCGAGTTCGAGGCCGTCCGGCAGGCGGATCTCCAGCCCGACCGGGATCGGCGTGCGGGCGACGAGGGCCTCGAGCGCGGCGACGAGTCCCCGGTCGAGCAGGATCGGCGGCGCGAACCCGCGGGACAGGGCACGGAGTTCGTCGAGGGCGTCCTTCGCGTGCTCGGACGCTTCCCCGATGAGCTGCTTCGCCGCCGCCGGGTCCTTCTCGAACGCTCGCTCGGCCGCCGACAGGTCCATCCGGAGCCGGACGAGGCGCTGCTGCGGACCGTCGTGCAGGTCGCGTTCGATCTGTCGGAGCGCCTGCCCCTCGGCCGTGACCGCCCCGGCACGGGAGGCCTGCAGCCCCGCCACGCGCTGCTCGAGCACCTCGGCGCGGAACCCACCGAGCAGCCCGAAGTCGATCCAGTAGTGCGCGATCACCGAGCCGCGCGCCCAGAGCGGGAACAGCACGACCGAGGCCGCCATGCTCACTGCGCAGGCGAGCGCCCCGAGGATCCACGCCCAGTTCGAGTCGATGCTGTTGAGCATCAGCCACTCGTTGATCTGCCAGCCCCAGCGGAGCGCGGTGAACCCGGCGACGATCGGCCCGAAGAACCCGGCGATGAGGACCGCGCCGGCCCCGACCGTGACGAGCGCGGCGAGCGGGTAGACCACGGCTGCGTGCAGCAGGTACAGCCAGTAGTGCGGGTTCGCCACGGCCGAGCCGGTGCGCGCCCACCAGTTCTGCTGCCAGCGCGGCGTCCAGTCGACGGGGCGGATCGGCCGCGGGTCGGCCCACGAGATGCGGAGCCGCTCGAACTGGCCGAGCCACCGAGCGACGAACAGCGCGATGAAGAACATCAGCAGGACGAACGGGTTGAACAGGTCGCGGAACCCACCGCCGAGCACCGCGGCCGGGAACGCGAAGTACAGCGTGCAGAGGAGCACCGCCGTCAGCGCCATGTACCCGAAGTCCCGCGGCAGGCGCTTCCACGCGTCGCGGTAGAACTCGCCCGCGGTCGGGGTCGGCGGCTGCGCGGGCATGGGCGTCGTGGCTCCTGGCGGTACTGCGTCGTCCAGCGGCACGGTGGGTGCCTGGTCGAGACGGTCGGTGTCGGTCATGACTCAAGCCTCGTGAACACGGGACTTCTCCCCAATACTGCCCGCTCCCGGATCGGGGGTGGGGTTACCCCTACCCTGAACCCATGGACGCTGCTGTCAGGGATCGATGGATCGCACTCGCCGCGGTGGTCGCCGCGCTGGCACCAGCGCTCGGCCCGGTCGCCGGACAGGTGGTGCTGACGCAGTGGGATCCGGGACAACCGGTCCTCGTCGGAGCCGCCGTCGTGGGCGGGCTGGCGGCGGTCGTGGTGGCCGTGTCCGCATGGCGCCGCGGTGACCGCACCTCGCTCGGGTTCGCACTGTCCGCGCTCTGCTCCGCGCTGTCCTGGGCACCGCTCGGTCCGCTCTCGTTCCCGATCACGACGATCCTGCTCATCACCTCGGAAGCCCTGCTCATCACCTTCGGCGTCATGGTGCTCCGCCGCGGCACCGGCGCCTCGCGAGTCGCGGGCTGGGTCATCGCGGTCGGCGCGTTCGTCTGGCTGTTCGGCGGCCTCGCGATCTGGCTGGGCACCCTGCCCGGGACCCCGCAGAGCATGCTCACCGTGCTCTTCGCCATCCCCGCGATCGGCCAGTTCGCCGCGTTCGTGGCCGCGGCGCTGCTCTTCGTCGGACCACTGCTCCGTCCGGTCCGCGCGGGCGCGCGGTACCTCTGGTCCACCGCCGACGTGCGCTGACGGTGGCCGGTGGGTGACGCGCTCCGCGCGATGTACGGTGCGGTCGGCATGCGGGTCACCTACGGCGCCGGACTGGAGGCCGATCTCGCCTCCGCCTGGACCCACGACTTCCCGACGGGCCGGGTCCACCACACGTGGATCGCCACGGAGATCGAGCGCGTCTGGGTGGGACGCGGCGACGTCGACGAGGTCCTCGAACCCGGCGGCGTCGCGGTCCTCGCCGGCTGCGCACCGATCTGGGTCGGCACCCGCAGTGCGCGGAACCCGCCGCCCCGTGTCGACGACCCACTGTTCCCGGCGGTCGGGGTGCACCACGGCGAGGTCGCGTTCGGCCCGCTGATGCCCGAGGTGCTCGGCCTCCCGGAGCTGCTCACCACGATGCAGCCGCAGGACAACGGCTGGGACACCGGCTCCGACGTCGTCCTGACCCTCCGGCACCTCGGCTCCCTCGTCGGGCAGCGGTGGCCCGGCCCGCCCCAGGACGCGCTGGCCGAGATGGTCGTGACGACGGCGCTCAGCACCTGGCGGCCGCCCGTGCTCCGTGACAACAGCCTGACCCGCTGCATCAACGCGATCGCCGACCCCGGGCCACCCCCGACGGTCCCCGAGCTCGCGGCCCTCGCGAACACCTCGGAACGCACGCTCCGGCGCCGTTTCCGCACCGAGACCGGACTCGGTCCCGACGAGTTCTCGCGGTGGTTCCGCACCCTGCCGGTCCGCCGGGACCTGCTGGCCGGCGCCGATCCGGCCGAGGTGGCGGCCGGCTCCGGGTTCCCCTCCGTCCGGGCGATGCGTCGGACCCTCGATCGCGTCGAGTCGTCCCTGCCGCGCCTGCGGGGCACGGAGACACGTTTTCGGATTCTCGATTGACCGATCCGGTGCACGAACCCCGGGGTTCGTGAACCGGATCGGCCAAATTGGAAAACGAAAACGTCCTCGCCGCGGACCGGCGGGGGGGGCGGCGAGCCCGGTCAGCCTGGCGCCGGTGAACGGGGTCGGCTGGTGGGCGGCTGTGTGGGGGGCGGGATCCGGTTGTGAACGGCGGGACGGAGTCCGGAGGCGGCGGGACGGCGGGACGGCGGGACGGGCCAGGCGGCGCGGCGGCGGGACGGGCCAGGCGGCGCGGCGGCGGGACGGGTCAGGCGGCGCGTGTCGCGAGGCGCGCGGCGCGGCGGGTGGCCTGCTCCTCGGGGTCGGGGACCGGGGCCGCCTGGATGAGTCGGCGGGTGTACGGGTCCTGCGGGGCGCGGAGGATCGCGTCGCACGTGCCCTGCTCGGCGACGCGGCCCTGGTGCAGGACGACGACGCGGTCACAGAGGGTGTCCACGACGGCGAGGTCGTGGGTGACGAAGAGGCACGCGAACCCGAGGCGCTCCTGGAGCTCGCGGAACACGTCGAGCACGCGGGCCTGGACCGACACGTCGAGGGCGCTCGTCGGCTCGTCCGCGATGAGGAGCGCCGGGTCGAGTGCCACGGCGCGGGCGATGGCGACGCGTTGGCGTTGGCCTCCGGAGAGTTCGTGCGGGAAACGCTCCCGGTACCCGCCGTCGAGGCCGACGTCGGCGAGCAACCGCTCGACGCGTTCGCCCGTCTCCGCGGCGGAGAGCCGGAGGATCTGGCGGAGCGGCTCGGCCACCGTCTGCCCCACCGTGTAGCGCGGGTTGAGGGAACGGAGCGGGTTCTGGAAGACGACCCCGACGCGGCGGCGCATCGTGCGGCGGTCGGCACGGCTCGCGCCGGACACGTCCGTGCCGTCGACGGCGATCGTGCCCGCGGTGATCGGGGCGAGGCCGACGGCTGCCCGCCCGATGGTCGTCTTGCCGCTGCCGGACTCCCCCACGAGGCCGACGATCTCGCCGCGTCCGACCGTGAACGACACGTCGTCGACCGCGCGGAACCGGCGACGCAACGCACCGCCGTACTCGACCACGAGGCCCTGGACGTCGAGGACCGTCGACGGGCGCGGCGTCGCGGGGGCGAGCCGGTCCTCCGACCCGTGCGGGGTCATGCGTGGGACCGCAGCGAGCAGTTCCCGCGTGTAGTCCGCGTCCGGGGCCGCGAAGACGGCGCTCGCGGTGCCGGACTCGACGACCTGGCCGCGGCGCATCACGACGACGCGGTCCGCGATGTCCGCGACGACACCCATGTCGTGGGTGATCAGGAGGATCGCGGTGCCGGTGCGCTCCCGGAGCGCGCGGAGGACGTCGAGGACCTCGGCCTGGACGGTGACGTCGAGGGCGGTCGTCGGCTCGTCGGCGATGAGGAGCTCGGGGTCGGCGGCGAGCGCCATCGCGATCATCACGCGCTGGCACTGCCCGCCGGAGAGCTCGTGCGGGTACTGGCCGAGCCGCCGTTCGGGCTCGGGGACCTCGACCGCGCGGAGGAGGTCGAGGGAGCGCTCGCGGACGGCCGAGCGGTCGAGGGACGCGTCGGCGCGCCGGACGGCCTCGGCGAGCTGGAAGCCGATCGTGAACACCGGGTTGAGGGCCGCGGACGGGTCCTGGAAGATCATCGAGACGCGGCGGCCGCGGACCTCGCGGAGACGCTGCTCCCCCGCGGTGAGGACGTCTACGCCGGCGAGGCGGATCGTGCCGGACGCCCGCGCTCCCTCCGGGGCGATGCCCATCGCCGTCATGGCCGTCATGCTCTTGCCCGAGCCGGACTCGCCGACGACGGCGACGACCTCACCGCGCCCCACGGTGAAGGACGCGTCGTCGACGGCGCGGACGACCTCACCCTCGACGTCGAACGTCACGGTGAGGTGGTCGACCACGAGGACGTGCTCGCGCGGCTCGGTCATGTCAGTCCGTCCCTGGTGCGTCGTCGCCCGTGTCCCGGGCGGCCTTGAACGCCTCCCAGTCCTCGAGCATCTTCCGGTGGTGGCCGTTGAGCCACTGCATGTAGTCGCGGCCGTTGCGGAGGCGCTCACGGACCGGGGCGTCGACGTCGCCGTCGCCGGTGTGGCCGTCCTGCTCGACGACCGCGAGCCCGCGGGCGATGATGTCCCGCTGCCGGTCGAGGTACTTCCGCTCCCCGGCCAGCCAGCTGCCCCACACGTCGGTCTCGGCGCGGAAGAAGTGGCTCCGCTCCCCCGGCACCGTGACGCGCTTCACGAACCCGGCGTCCGCGAGCCGCCTGGTCGCCGTCGACACCGAGCCAGAGCTCGCGCCGAGCGCGGCCTGCAGATCCGCGGACGACGAGGACGGCGCGCGGGTCATGATCAGGTAGCCGAGCACCCGAGCGTCCGTCAACGGCATGCCCGCACCGTCGGCGAGCATGATCGCGAACTCCTCGACGAACGCCTGGCGCTCCGGTTCGAGGTGCAGGTCGTCGCGCGCGTCCCCCGCCTGCGTGGTGCTCACGCCAGGCCTGCCGCGACGTCGGGGGTCTCCTCCGGGATCGACCACGGCTCCTCGCTCATCCCGCCGCTGCCGCGGATGCCGGTGACGGCGCCCTCGGCGTCGCGGGTGAACGTGATGTCCTCGTCGACGGAGCCGAACCGGTTGCCGTGCGTCATCCGGAGGGTGTCGGCGTCGACGGGCTCGAGGCGCGTCGGGGACTCCAGCGGGTCCGGGCCGGACGGGTCGATCGCGAGGAGACGGTCCCCGACGCGGGCGACGTCGGTGACGCCCCACGGGTTCGCGTACCGACCGGTGTAGCGCGCGGCGACGGCGTCCTCCGTGACGGCCGCCCCGGGTGCCGCGGTGTCGGCCGCGGCGTCGAGGAGGTGCAGGATGCCGGTGGCGAGGAGCGTCGCGGGGCCGGCGGCCGAACTCGTCATCACGGACACGACCAGCGAGGACGCCGGGTCGAACAGGGACTGGGTGATGTGCCCGGGGAAGCCGCCCGAGTGGCCGCGGACCTCGCGGCCGTCGATGCGGTCGACGATGAAGCCGGCACCGTAGCCGCGGGCTGCCGGGTCCTCCTCGGTCGCGCTCCACGACTTCCGCTGCGCGAGGCGCTTCGAGTGGTCGCTGAGCAGGTCGCCCTGTCCGAGGACGTGGGCGGAGAAGTACCGGACCAGGTCGGACGCGGTGCCGTGGAAGCCGGTCGCCGCGGCCATCGCGCGGGTGTCGACGTGCGCGATCCGCTGCCGGGTGCGCGCCACGTGGAAGCCGGAGTACCCGATGACGAAGTCGTCCTCGCGCGATGGGTCCCAGTCCGGGCCGGTGTTCCGGAGGCCGAGGGGTTCGACGATCGCCTCGCGGACGAACTCGTTGTACGTCCGCCCGGTGACCGCGGCGATGACGAGCCCGAGGAGCGAGTACCCGAGGTTGGAGTAGTTGAACGAGGACCCGGCTGGGACCTTCTGTCCGCGGTCGAGCACGAGCGCCAGGAGTTCGGACTCGTCCGGGAACGGCCGCTTCAGGGACCAGTAGTCACCGTCGTGCCCGTCACGGATCACACCGGCACCCATCTCCATGAGCTCCCGGATGGTGGCGTCCGCGATCGGGGACCCGCCGTCGACGAGCGCCGGGACGTACGTGCCCACGGTGTCGTCGAGGCGCAGGGACCCACGCTCGGCGAGGAGCAGCAGCGCGGTCGACGTGAACGTCTTCGAGTGCGAGGCGATCCGGAACAGGTCGTTCGTCGTCAGGCGGCGGCCGGCCTCGACGTCGGCGTAGCCCCACGCCTCGGAGAACAGCTCCTCGCCCTGGAACCCGATCGCGACCTGCACGCCGGGCACCCGCAGTTGCCACACCTTGTACGCCACCCAGTCACGGATGTAGGGCAGGGTCTTCCGGTACGCGTCGAGCGCGACGGCGGTGTCGGTCACAGGGTGTCCTTTCGAGAACGGGTCACAGGGGTCACAGGGGTCAAGACTGCCGTCAGCGTCGACGCGGGTCGAGTGCGGCGCGCAGGGTGTCGCCGAGCGCGATCACCGCGAGGACGGTCACGGCGAGGAACGTCGCCGGGGCGATGAGCATGTGCGGTGCACGCAGGAACTGCGACGTCGCCGCGGAGAGCTGCAGCCCCCAGGAGATCGCCGGGCTCTCCAGCCCGATGCCGAGGTACGTCAGCGACGACTCGGAGACGATCACGCCACCGACGGTGATCGTGGCGAGGACGAGCAGCGGCGAGACCGACGACGGCAGCACGTACCTGGTCGTGATCCGCCACGTGGAGAGCCCCATCGTGCGGGCGGCCAGCACGAACTCGGCGTTCCGGACGCCCCGGACGCTCGAGCGCACGAGCCGCGCCATCGTCGGCCAGCCGAACAGCGCCAGCACGAGGGACACCGTCAGCACCGAGCGCTCGCCGACGCTGTTGAGGACGACGACGGCGCCGAGGAGGAACGGGAACCCGAGGAACACGTCGGTGAGGCGGGCGAGCACCGCGTCGACCCACCCGCCGACCATGCCCGCGACGGTCCCGACCACGAGGGCGACCATCCCGGCGAGCACCGTGGTGAGCACCGCGACCGAGATGGACGACCGCGTGCCGTAGATCACGTTCGCGTACACGTCGCACCCCTGCAGGTCGAACCCGAACGGGTGCCCGGCGGACGCGGGGTCCCCGCTCCGGCCGAGGTCGCACACCCGGGGGTCGCCGTGCCCGAACAGCCCCGCGAAGAGCTGCGGGAACGCGGCGATCGCCAGGATGACGACGAGCACCGCTGCCGGCACCCAGAAGCCGGGCGTCCGGGCCGCGGCGGCGAGCGGGCGACGCCGGGCGGCGATGACGGGTTCGACGGTGGCGCCGATGGCGGAGGTGGTCATGCGGCGGCTCCCGATCGGACGCGCGGGTCGAGGGCGGCGTGCAGCAGGTCGACGAGCACGCTCGTGACGAGGAACACCAGGATGAGGGCGGTCGAGATCCCGACGACCACGGCTCCCTCGTGCGACCGGATGCCCTGGAACAGCAGGTTCCCGACACCCGGCAGGTTGAAGATGCCCTCGATGATGACGGTGCCGCCCATCAGGTACCCGAGGTCGGTCGCCAGGTAGGTGGCGGTGGGGATGAGCGAGTTGCGCATCACGTGCACACCGACGACCCGGCCGGGCGTGAGCCCCTTCGCGCGGGCGGTCCGGACGTAGTCGGCGTCGAGCGTCTCGATCATCGACGTCCTGGTCAGCCGGGACACCGCGGCGAGGCCGAACAGTGCGATCACGAACGCGGGCAGGACGTACGCGGTCGGCCACCCCGCGGTGGCGCCCGCGACCGGGAACCAGTGCAGCCGGACGGAGAACACGAGCTGGAGGGCGACGCCGAGGACGAACACCGGGACCGCTCCGACGACGATCGTGCCGACGAGGACGGTCTTGTCGAGCACGGTGCCGCGCTTCAGCGCCGAGAACACCCCGAACCCGATGCCGAGGACGATCTCCAGCGCCCACGCGGTCAGCGCGAGGGTGATCGTGACCGGCCACCGCGACGCCATCTGCGCGCCGACGGACTGGCCGTTGAAGTCGGTGCCGAAGTCGCCGCGGAACAGTCCACCGAGGTACTGCACGTACTGCAGCCACAGCGGCTGGTCGAGGTGGTACTCGGCGCGGAGTGCCCGCACCACCGACTCGGTGAGCGGCCGGTCCCCGCCGAGCGCCCGGATCGGGTCGCCTGGCAGCGCGAAAGTCATCGCGTAGATGAGGAACGTGACCCCGAGGAACACGATCGCCAGGCCGCCGATCCGGCGGCCGACGGCGAGCGCCGGACGCATCACGAGCCTCCCGGCTGGTTCGTGGTGACCAGACGCGGACGGGAGGCGCGGGTCGGCTCCGCGACGTGGCTCGCGCAGGCGAGGATCGCCCCGTACTGCACCCCCACCAGCTTGCGCACCGGGATCGGTGCGGCGTCGCTCACCGCGTCCGCCTGCCAGAGCGCGTACCGCTCGGCCAGCCGGTCGCGGAGGCGCCGGAGCGGCGCGGACGCCGTGCCGGCGGTCGTCTCCGCCTCGAGCGCCCGGAGCAGCATGCCGCCGTAGCGGAGCCGGAAGCAGCGGACGAGGTCCTCGCAGCCGAAGCGTTCGGCGACGGTGGCCATCCGGTCGGCGGGTTCCCGGTCGGCCCGGGCGTGGTCCGTCTCCGGCGTCGACACGAGCATCGGGATGAAGGCGCGGGAGCCCTCGAGGAACGGCGTCTCGATGGTCAGCATCGGCGACGCGGTGTCGAGGATCTCCTGCAGCTCCGTCCCCGACGCCCCGAGCTCGTCGGCGCACCGGCGGAGCAGGTCGGCGTACGACTCGTCCGTCGGGGTCTGGTCGTCGGCGTCCGGGTGACTCCAGTACGGCAGCTCCGCGACCATGCACAGTGCGCCGTGCCGGAGCGCCCACGATGCGCTCGACGCCCCGTGGATGTGCTCCCCCGGGTCGACGCCGAGCTCCTCGAGGTAGTCGTACGCCTCCTCGATCCCGTCCATCGCGAACACCGCCGGGGCGAGCTCGCGGAGGAAGGGCGACTCCGGCTCCCCGGTGTCGAGGGGCAGCCCGAGCGCGGCCGGCACCGCGTGCAGGACGTCGATCACGTCCGGCAGGTCCTCGGAGAGGTAGTAGTAGACGCCGCCCATCTCGCCGTTGTGCAGCGAGACGAGGAGGTCCGGTTCGGTGTCGTCGATGAGCCGCATGAACGCGAGCGTCTCCGGCAGCACCTGGTCGAAGTACACCGACTTGTAGCTGTTCGGGAACGTCCACTCCACCTGGCTGTCCGGGGCCGGCCGGTAGAAGTGCCGCGAGTAGAACACCCGGTCGTGCGGGTCGTGGAACCACGCCTCGTTGAGCCGCATGCCGTCCGGGTCGATCGTCGGCACGATGTGCCACGTCGTGTCGAGTGCCGCCGCAGTGTCCGGGTCCTCGGCCATCGTGGTGGCGAGGTGGAGCGCGGTCCACGAGCCGATCGGTTCGTTGGGGTGCACGCCCCCGACGATCACGGCCGTGTGCGACCCCGCCCCGACGCGGTACGCGTTGAGGGGTTCCCCGAGCCGGCTGGTCCCGATCCGGGTCACGGTGACCCGGTCGGGGTGCGCTGCGGCGAGCGCGTCGAACCGTGCGTGCAGGTCGTCGACGAGCGGGAAGCCGTCGTGGTCGGGGACCTCGGCGACGAGCCGGAGGATGGTGTCCTTGTCCATGCGGTGGTGCCCCTGCCCCTACTTCACGGCGATCTTGGCGATGACCGGGCTGCCGGCGACCGCGGGGAGCTTCGTGACCTTGTCGCTCGTGACGTAGGAGTACTTGTCGAAGAACGTCGGGACGATCGGGAAGTCCTTGAGCACGGCCTCCTGCGTCTGGTTGTAGTACTCGTTCGCCTCGGACTGCGACCCGGCCGAGTCCGCCTTCGCGAGCAGCGAGTCGACGGTGTCGTCCTGGTAGTAGCCCGTGCAGGCGGCGCAGCCACCGGCGGTGGTGAACAGGGCGCGGAGGGTGTTCTGCTGGCTGATGTAGAGCGCACCCCAGTGGCCGAAGTGCGGGCCCTCGATCTTCTTGTCGGTCAGCTCGGAGTAGTACGAGGCCCAGTCGGTGGTGGCCTTCGCCTCGGCGTCGACCCCGAGGTTCTGGCGGATCTGGTTGGCGTACGCCTCGTACAGCGAGTCGAGGCCGTTGCCGCCCGGGTAGACGAGGGTGATGGTGCCGTCGAAGCCGCCGGCGCTGGCCAGGAGCTTCTTCGCGGCTGCCGGGTCGAACTCGCACGCGTCACCGCAGATGCCCTCCTGCGTGCCGGACATCGACGGCGGCGTGAGGGCGGTGGCGGGGTCGTACAGGCCGCCGTAGATCGCCTTGTTCACCTGCTCGCGGTTGATCGACATCGAGATCGCTCGACGCACGTCGGCGTTGGAGTAACGCTCGTCCCAGAGCGGGAAGCCGATGTAGTCGATGCCGGGGGCGTCGAAGGAGTGCAGCTTGTCGCCGAAGTCCGACTTCGCGCTCGTCATCTTGTCGGTCGGCAGGAAGAGCACGTCCGCGTTCCCGGCGAGGACGTCGGTGTAGGCGGTGTTCATGTCGGAGTAGCTGCGGAAGGTGACGTTCGTGGTCGTGGGCTTCGTGCCCTCGTAGCCCTTCCACGCGGTGACGGTGAACTCCTGGTTCGCCTTCCACGCCTTCGTCATCTCGTACGGGCCGTTGCCGATCGGCTTCTTGTCGTACGCCTTGATGTCGTCGTACGCGGCCGCGGGCATCGGGTAGAACGCGGTCTGCGCCTGGCTGAGCTGCAGCGGGAACTGGCTGTCCGCGTGGGTGAGGGTGACCGTGAAGGTGTCGTCGCCGGTGACCTTCAGCCCGGACATCTCCTTCGTCGTCGGGGTGCCCTTCGCCGGGTTGAGGTCCGAGTACCCGACGATCGACGCGAGCTGGCCGCTGTTCTCCCACGCGTTCGGGCCGTAGGCGACGTAGTTCCACGCCTTCACGTAGCTCTCCGGCGTGACCTCCTCGCCGTTCTGGAACTTCCACCCGTCGCGGAGCGTGATCGTCCACGTGGTGGCGTCGTCGCTCTCGACGCTCTTCGCGGCGACGTCGTGGAGCGTGCCCTTCGCGTCGGTCTGGGTGAGCGGGGCGAACAGGCTCATCACCTGGTCGAACGCGACCGTCTGGCGGCCGGGCGTGAGGTGGTCGGGCTCGCCGGTGGCGTACACGAGCGTGCTGCCCGAACCGGAGGCGGAGTCGGCGTTCCCGCTCGAGGAACACCCCGTCGCCACCAGTGCCAGCGTGGCCGCTGCGGCCAACGCGGCCATCGTCCTGCGTCGCATGATCTCTCCTCGGGTCGTCGTTGAGAAGTGAAGCTAGGCCCGCTCGGTGCTCCGAGGCAATAGTTCTTTCAATGCGCTCTGAAACATTTACCGTTCCGAAACACCGGGGAAACGGCAGCCCTCGCGCTCGCCGGAGGTCCTGTGCCACGCTGACGTGCATGCGACACACGCCCCACTTCCTGATGACCGAGGCCGACGAGGTCAAGCGCCTCGTGGACGGCAACCCGTGGGCCACGATCGTGTCGCACACCGCCGCGGGGATCGTCGCGTCGCACTACCCGTTCCTCCTCGAGACGACCACGGACGACGAGATCGTCCTCGTCTCGCACGTCGGCCGGCCCGACGAACTCGCGCACGAACTCGGCCAGCACGAGGTGCTCGTCATCGTGCAGGGACCGCACGGCTACGTCTCCCCCGCCTGGTACCCGGCGTCGCAGTTCGTGCCGACCTGGAACCACGTCACCGCGCACCTCTGGGGCGTCCCGGAGATCCTCACCGACGAGGAGAACTTCCGGGTCCTCGGCGAACTCGTCGACCACTTCGAGCGGGAGATGCCCGAGCCGGTGTCCCTCGACGTCGACGAGGACACCGCCAGGCGGATCGCGAAGGGCACCGTGGGGATCCGCATCCGGGTCACCCGGTTCGACGCCCGCGCGAAGCTGTCCCAGAACAAGGCCCCCGAGGTGGTCGACGACGTCATCGCGGGCCTCCGCGGGGACGGCCCGTACGCGTCGCCGGCGCTCGCCGACGAGATGGAGCGGGTCCGGTCCGCCTCCCCCGACGACCAGGGCGGACGGGAGGCCTGGTGACCGAGATCCTGCTGCGCACCGTCCGGCGGGTGGGCACCTCAGGGGCCCCTGCCGACGTGCTGGTCCGGGACGGTGTCGTCGTCGAGGTCGCACCGGCCGGCACGCTCGACGCGTCCGGTCCCGACACCGACGTCGTCGAGGCCGACGGGGCCTGGCTCGGCCCGGCCCTCCGCGACCACCACACCCACTTCGACCAGTGGGCGCTCGTCCGCCGCCGGGTCGACGTCTCCGCGTGCGACTCCGCCGAGGCCACGGCAGCCCTGCTGGCCGAGGTGGCGCGCACCGGTGTCTCGGATCCGGTCCTCATCGGACACGGCTACCGGGACGGTCTGTGGCCGACCCCCGCCCGACGTGCGCTGCTCGACGGGGCCGCACCGGGCCTCCCGGCGGTCGTCATCAGCGGCGACCTGCACGCCGTCTGGTGCAACGCGCTCGCCCTCGCGCACTTCTCCGGGATCCTCGGCCGCCCGCTCGCCGCCGGCGAGGACGGCGTCCTCCGCGAACAGGACGCGTTCGACGTGACCGGTGCCCTCTCGCAGGTCCCGGACGCGGTGCTCGACGGCTACGTCGCCGACGCGGTCGAGGCGGGCGCCGCCCGGGGCCTCGGGAGCATCGTCGACCTGGAGATGCGCTTCGGGCTGGACCGGTGGGTCCGCCGGATCCACGGCGGCACAGACGCGCTCCGGGTGTCCTCCGGGGTGTACCCGGCGGAGCTCGACGCCGCGATCGACCGTGGGTTGCGCACCGGGGACGTCATCGACGGCACCAGGGGACTCCTCACGATGGGGCCGTTCAAGGTCGTCACCGACGGGTCGCTCGGCACCAGGACCGCGGCACTGCACTCCGGCGAGGGCGTGCTCGCCTGGCCGTTCGAGGACCTCGTCGCCATCACGCGCCGGGCCGTCCTCGCCGGGCTCACCCCCGCGATCCACGCCATCGGCGACCGGGCCAACACCCTGGCGCTCGACGTCTTCGAGGCCGTCGGCACCCGGGGCACCATCGAGCACGCGCAGCTCCTCGTCGACACCGACGTCGAGCGGTTCGCGCGACTCGGGGTCGCGGCGTCGGTGCAGCCGGAGCACGCGATGGACGACCGGGACATCGCCGACCGCCACTGGGCGGGGAACACCGACCGGGCGTTCGCGTTCGCGTCGCTCGCCCGGGCCGGGGCCCGCGTGCTCCTCGGGTCCGACGCCCCGGTGGCGCCGCTCGACCCGTGGGTGTCGCTCGCCGCGGCGGTCGGGCGCGACCGGGACGGGCGCGAGCCGTGGCACCCGGCGGAGCGGCTCTCCGCGCTCACCGCGTGGACGGGGTCGACCGACGGACGGGTCGGCGTGTCCGTCGGGGACGTCGCGGACCTGGTGCTCGTCGCGGCCGACCCGCTCGCTGCGTCCTCGGCGTCGCTCCGGACGATGCCGGTGCTGGCGACGGCGGTCGCGGGGCGGTGGACGTACCGGGACCTGTAGGCGCCGCGGCTACTTCTGGTCCTTGGGGCACCAGTAGAGCTTCCGGCCGGCCATCTCCGCCATCCGGATCTCGGTGCCGCACACCCGGCAGGGCTCGCCGGTGCGGTGGTAGACCCAGTGCCGGTCCTTCCGGGACTTCTGCGCCTTCTTGTACTCCGCCTCGGACAGCCCGTCCATCGTCATCATCAGGCCGTCCCGGACTCCGTCGTGCAGGAGCTTCGACCAGTCCGCCCAGAGCGCCTTCGCCTGCTTGACGGTGATCTTCTTGCCGACCTTGTACGGGTCGATCCGCTGCCGGAACAGCAGCTCGGCGCGGTAGATGTTGCCGATGCCGCTCACCACGGCCTGGTCCATGAGCAGCTGCCCGATTGCGACGTTCCGCTTCCGGACGTTGTCCACGAAGATCTTCTCGGCCTCCGGACCGTCGTCGTTGATCGGATCGGGGCCGAGCTTGTCGAGCGCCTGCTGCACCTCGGTCGGGTTCTCGACCACGCACGCGGTCGGGCCGCGGAGGTCGGCGACGGTGTCCTCGGTGAGGAGCCGCACGCGCACCTGGCCCACCGGGTCCGGCGGGAACGCTTCGATCGGGTCCTCGACCTTCTCCTGCTCGGCCATCCGGTACCGCGCCAGGCGGGGTGCGCCGATCGAGGTCAACGACTCCTCGCCGTCGGCGTCGGAGGACAGCGCGGTCGCCGTCGAGAGGTCCCCCGCGAAGTCCCACGCCCCGTAGAGCCCGAGGTGGACGCGGAGGAACAGGTCGCCCTCGAACTCGAGGAACATCTGCTTGCCGACCGCGCGGGCCGCGATCATGCGCTTGCCGTCGAGCTGCGCGGCGCCCGCGGCGAACCGGCCCTGCGGACTCGACACCTCGCAACGCTTGCCGACGAAGTGCCGGGTGAACTGGTTGGCGATGCGGTGGACGGAGTGACCCTCGGGCATGGGACCTGTGTACTCGTCGTGCCTTACGCGTCGATCTGCTTGCCGGCGATGACACCGGTCTGCTCGTACTCGGCGAGCTGCGCGATCCGGCGGGCGTGGCGCTCCTCACCCGAGAACGGCTCGGCGATGAACAGGTCGACGAAGTCGATGACCTCGGCCTCGGTGTGCTGGCGCGCACCGATCGAGATGACGTTCGCGTCGTTGTGCTGGCGGGCCAGGAGCGCGGTGGACTCGTTCCACACCAGTGCGGCCCGGATGCCGGTGACCTTGTTCGCGGCGATCTGCTCGCCGTTGCCCGAACCGCCGAACACGACGCCGAGCGCCTGGACGCCGGCCAGCTGGTCCTGCACGACGGCGTGCGCGGCGTTGATGCAGAACGAGGGGTAGTCGTCGAGCGCGTCGTACTCGGTCGGACCGTGGTCCACGACGTCGTGACCGGCGTCGGTCAGGTGGGCGGCGAGGGTCTTGCTGAACTCGAGGCCGGCGTGGTCCGTTCCGAGGTGGATGCGCATGGTCCCGATCCTATTCCCGACCGCGGGTGCCCCTGGCCACGATGACGACGTACCGGCAGTCGTCGTCGCCGGGGTTCCGGTAGGTCACCTCCGCCGGGTCCCCCAGCTCGATGCGGTCCCCCGCTGCGAGCGCGACGGGTTCCCCGCCGACGACGAGCTCCAGCTCGCCCTCGACCACCCAGATGCAGTGCCGCAGGAACGCGTACGCGGACGCCGGGTACGTCACGGAACGACCGGCCGGGAGGCGCACCTCGGTCACGTCCACGGGGAAGTCCGCGCTCGACACGGGACGGCGGCGGTACCCGGTCTCGGGATCGGTCCAGTGGTCGGCGGTCGCGCCGCGCTGGACGCCGGTCGCGTCCTCGGGGGTTCCCGGCTCCGTGTCGCGGTGGTGCCCCTGGCCCTCGTCGAGCAGTTGCGAGATGGTCATCCCGAAGGCACCCGAGAGGCGTCCGAGGATCGTCGCCGTGGGGCTCGAGACACCGCGTTCGACGCGGTTGATCATCGCGCGGGAGACGCCGGACTCCTCGGCGAGCTCGGTGAGGCTCCACCCGCGTTCGGTGCGGAGGGACTGGAGCCGTTCGCCGAGCAGCCGCTCATCGTCTACGATCTGAGACATGGCGACAGCATATGCGACGAATGGTCGGTCCTCGGAGCCGGACGTGCTCGTGCGCGACTGCGAGCCGCGCGACCTCGACGTCGTCCACGCGCTGCACGTCGATGCCGTCCTGCACACCACCGCGATCTGGCAGGACGTCCCGAACCCCCGCCCCTGGTTCGACACCTGGCTCGCGGACCGTCGCGCCGCGGGACTGCCGGTGTACGTCGCCGAGGTCGACGGGGTCGTCGCCGGCTACGTGACGTACGGCCCGTTCCGGCCGCACCCGGGGTACCGGCACACCGTCGAGCACAGCGTGTACGTGGTCCCGGCGTTCCGCGGGCGCGGGATCGCCTCGGTGCTCATGCGCGCGCTCGTGGAACACGCCCGGGCGCAGGACCTGCACGTGATGATGGCCGGGATCTGCAGCGCCAACACCGGGTCGATCGCGCTGCACGAGCGGCTCGGGTTCGAGGTCGTTGCCGTGCTGCCGGAGGTCGGGCGGAAGTTCGACCGGTGGCTCGACCTGACGTTGATGCGGTTGCCGCTGGACTGACCGCGCCGGGGCCGCGGACGCGGGTCGGCGCGGGCTTTGGCGTCAGAGCACGATCTCGTCGCCGTGCGCCTCGATGACGTTGCCGTCCTGGTCCCAGATACCGTCGTCCCTCGCCATGGGATCGAGACCGGCAGCGATCCGACGGGCGCGCTCGGATTCGAACAGGGCATCGCCCTTCGGGGTGTCCATGATGTAGCAGGGCCAGAACGGCACCTCGACTTCCCCCGTCTCCAGGGTGTAGATCGCAGCGACTCGTTCGACGATCTCGTCAGGAGTGCCCTGCCATTCGTCCCAGCCTGCACGTCCGGGTCCGTCCGGCTCGTAGTTGCCCACGGACACGAGCCCCTCAGCGAGCAGATCACGAAGGTTGTCGAGGATCCATTCGCGCGTCTCTTCGCGGGGCCGGTGTCGCTCGATCTCGAAGGTTGCCGTCCAACCCCAGAGGTTCTCGCCCGTACCACTGTGGGTCGTCGCAAGGACGTAGTAGGTCAGTTCGTTCAATCGAGTCCCTCTGGTTTCGCGTCATCGGGCAGATCGTGGGCGTCCGCCCCCTTGGGCATGTGCAGTTTGACGGGCTTCGCGCCATGGCGCTGGACTTCGACGACCGGACCACCGGACCTGCTGTCTCGTCGATACTGGACGCGAGTCCCGTCCGGAAGCACCACTGCGATGCGATCCGGCGTGGAGTCCGCTGCGACCTTCCCCCCGCGGCTGATGTCACGCCAGGCCTGCACGACTTCTTCAGGCGTGTCCACCTCTCGGTGGGGAGCGCTGTCCCCGTTTCGTGTCACCGCTGAGTCCGAACAGGATGCCCAACGGACCCAGCGCCGAGAGACCGCCGGCAGCGCTCCCCGTGCCCGCAGCAGCGCCGCCGGCTGCACCGAGCCACGGCCACGGGAACTGGAACGGCGTTGACGGGAAGCCCGGAAGGGGGATCGGCGCCACGAGGCTCGCGGTCCGGACGTCGGTCCCGTCCGTTGCGAGACCGGCAGTCGTCTCTCCCCCGGCGATGCGCCGGACACGAGAGGCGAGGCGTTGCTGCCAGTCACGCCAGTGCTCGTTCCACGAGTCAACGGCATGGGTCAGGGCAGCGTTCTCGACTGCGAGCGCCTCTACCTGTGGCCAAGGCGTGGGTACGACCGGCGACTCTGGCAGAGCTCCGTCGTGGTGAGCCACGGCGGAGCCCACCTCGGACGTGAACGACTCGATCCGCTCGACGAGCGCAGCCCGCCTGCTCTTGAGCTCGGTGAACTCGAACGACGCGGCGTCGAGCACTCCGTGCAGGGAGTCTGCGCTGTCCGCGAGCGCCGCGGCGACCGCCGACGAGCGACGAGTCATCAACGGCATCGCACTGCTGACGCCGGGCATGTCGAAGCCTGCCGGCATGGTGGACCACGAACGATCGCCTTCCTCCGAGCCCGTGGCGACCTCACCCGCCGCGGCGCGGAGCGCATCGGCGGCCGCGAGCAGCGCGCCCATGTCCAGGCGGACCTCGTCGAGCGCCGCGGGCGAGACGAGCGAGCTCATCCGTACGTCCGATCGGTGTTCGCGGCCCCTGATACTTCACCGGACGGGAGGAACACTACCAGGGCGCGGAGGACGCTTCCGCAGGGTGTCTGCCGGACGGGCGCCGGGCCTCCCGTCAGTCGACGGTGTCGAAGACCGGGCCGACCGTGCGCGAGCGCTTGAGTTCGAAGAAGCCCGGGTAGCGGGCGGCGGCGACGACGCCGTCCCAGAGGTCGAGGGCCTGCTGGCCCTTCGGGGCCGGCGAGATGACCGGACCGAAGAAGGCCGTGCCCTCGACGGCGATGACGGGGGTGCCGACGTCCTGGCCGACGCGCTCGATGCCGTCGCGGTGGCTCGCACGTGTCGCCGCGTCGACCTCGTCGCTCCACGCGTACTCGGCGAGGTCGGCGTCCAGGCCGAGTTCGGCGAGGACGGCCGGGACGACCTCCTCCGGGTTCTTCTCCTGGCGGTGGTGGATGTGCTCGCCGAGCGCGTCGTAGAGCGGCTTGACGATGCCGTCGCCGAGCCGGAGCTTCGCCGCGGTCACGAGGCGCGGGTAGACCTGGCCGGCGGCCAGGCGCTCCTGGTACTCCGGCGGGACGTCCTGGTCCTCGTTGAGGACGAAGAGGCTCATCACCTTCCAGGTCACGTCGAGCGGACGCTGCGCCTCGACCTCGCCGACCCAGCGGCTCGTCATCCAGGCCCACGGGCAGTTCGGGTCGAACCAGAACTCCACAGGGGTCGTCGTCGGGCTGGTCGCGGTCGGGTTGTCCACAGTCGTCTCGGTCACGGTGCGAGCGTACGCGCGCTCGCTAGGCTGGCTCTCACACGTCCCGCCGGTGCACGACGCCATGCGGGAACACCGATGCGCGGACATCGACCGTCCGCGCCAGCAACCATGGAGCGTCCGTGCCAGGAGAGAACCTCACCCGTATCGAAGCCCAGGAACGTGCCGCGATCGTCGACGTGCAGTCGTACGACGTCGAGCTCGACCTCACCCGTGGGGCCGAGTCCTTCGGCAGCACCACCCGGGTGCGCTTCACCGCGACGCCCGGTGCGTCGACCTTCATCGACGCGATCACGAAGGCCGTGCACTCCGTCGAACTGAACGGCACCGCGCTCGACGTCGCGGCCGTGAACGACGGCGTCCGCATCCAGCTCGCCGACCTGCAGGCCGAGAACGAGCTCGTGGTCGTGGCCGACGCCCTCTACACGAACACCGGTGAGGGCCTCCACCGCTTCGTGGACCCCGTCGACGACGAGGTCTACCTGTACTCCCAGTTCGAGGTGCCCGACTCCCGCCGGATGTTCGCGGTGTTCGAGCAGCCCGACCTCAAGGCCGAGTTCACCTTCACCGTCACCGCACCGTCGCGCTGGCAGGTCGTCTCGAACTCCCCCACGCCCGAGCCCCGCGTCGACGGCGAGATCGCCACGTGGGCCTTCCCGCCCACCACCCGGATCTCGAGCTACATCACCGCGCTCGTCGCCGGTCCGTACGAAGTCGTCCGCAGTGAGCTGACCTCGAGCGACGGCCGCACCATCCCCCTCGGCATCTTCGCGCGGAAGTCGCTCGCCGGGTACCTGGACCCCGAGTACGTGTTCGACATCACGCGCAAGGGCTTCACCTACTACGAGGACAAGTTCGACGTCCCGTACCCGTTCGAGAAGTACGACCAGCTGTTCGTGCCCGAGTTCAACGCGGGTGCGATGGAGAACGCCGGCGCGGTGACCTTCACCGAGACCTACGTCTTCCGCTCGAAGGTCACGGACGCCATCAAGGAGCGCCGGGTCGTCACGATCCTGCACGAGCTCGCGCACATGTGGTTCGGCGACCTCGTCACGATGAAGTGGTGGAACGACCTCTGGCTGAACGAGTCCTTCGCCGAGTGGGCGTCGACGATCGCCACCGCTGAGGCCACCGAGTGGACCGAGGCCTGGACGACGTTCCAGGCGATGGAGAAGTCCTGGGCCTACCGCCAGGACCAGCTCCCCTCGACCCACCCGATCGTCGCGACGATCAACGACCTCGAAGACGTGCAGGTCAACTTCGACGGCATCACGTACGCCAAGGGCGGCTCCGTCCTGAAGCAGCTCGTGGCGTGGGTCGGCATCGACGCGTTCTTCGCCGGGGTGTCCGCGTACTTCAAGAAGCACCACCACTCCAACACCGAGCTCAAGGACCTGCTCGTCGAGCTCGAGACCACGAGCGGCCGTGAGCTCACCGAGTGGTCGAAGCTGTGGCTCGAGACCGCCGGGGTGAACACGCTCCGCCCGGAGATCGAGACCGACGAGTCCGGCGTGATCACGTCGTTCGCGGTGCTGCAGGAAGCACCGGCGGACTACCCGACGCTCCGCCCGCACCGCCTCGCGATCGGCGTTTACACGTTCCAGCAGGACGCCGACGCACCGTTCGGCGCTGACACCGCGTCCTCCGGCGGCAAGCTCGAGCGCATCCACCGCGTCGAGATCGACGTCGACGGTGCCCGCACCGAAGTCCCCGAGCTCGTCGGCCAGCACCGCGGCGACCTCGTGCTCCTCAACGACGACGACCTGGCGTACGCCAAGATCCGTCTCGACGAGCAGTCCCGCCGCACCGCGATCGAGCACCTCGCCTCGATCGCGAACCCGCTCGCGCGTTCGATCGTGTGGGGCGCGATGTGGGACGCCACCCGCGACGCCGAGTCCCCCGCCAGCGACTACGTCCGCCTCGTGCTCGGCAACATCGCGACCGAGACCGAGTCGACGACGATCCGCACGACGCTCTCGCAGCTGCTCCTCACCGCACGGAACTACGTCGCACCGGCGAAGGCCGACGCCACGATCCGCACCGTGGGCGAGACGCTCTGGCAGCTCGCGGCCTCGGCCGAGGCCGGCTCGGACGCACAGTTCCAGTTCGTGAAGTTCTTCGCGCAGATCGCCTCCACGCCGGAACACGTCGCGACGCTGTCCGGGCTCCGCGACGGCTCGGTCACGCTGAGCGGGCTCGAGATCGACACCGACCTGCGCTGGGAGCTCCTCGAGGGCCTTGTCCTCGCGGGTGCCGCCGGCGACGCCGAGGTGGATGCCGAGCTCGCGGCGGATCGCACCGCCTCGGGCGAGCAGGCCGCCGCTCGGGCACGCGCGACGATCCCCACCGCCGAGGGCAAGCTCGCGGCGTTCTCCTCGCTCGTCGACTCGGACGCGCTGCCGAACGCGATCGTGCGCCAGACGACGGTCGGGTTCCAGCACGCGAACTCGCCGGTCGTGCTCGAGGGCCTCGTCGCGAAGTACTTCGACGTGCTGACGCGCATCTGGGCCGAGCGGAGCTACCACATCGCCGACACGATCGTCACCGGGCTCTACCCGGCGCCGCTCGCATCGGTCGAGCTCCGTGACGCCGCGACCGCATGGCTCGACGCGCACCCGGAGACCCCGGCGCTCCGTCGCATCGTGACCGAGAACCTGGCGGGCACCGAGCGTGCCCTGCGGGTCCAGGCCGCGGACGCCTGAGTCTGAACCCGATCGGCGGGGCCTTGGCGTTCATCCAGGAGCGCCAAGGCCCCGCCCTTTAGCATCGACCGGATATGACCTCCGCTGCAGACGACACCTCGAAGCTCATCTCGAACGCGTTCACCCAGTTCGTGGAGACCTGGCACGTCCCGATCGTGATCGTCATCACGATCCTCGCGGCGATCATCCTCCGGGTGATCCTCCGGCACTCGATCAAGGGCATCGTCGACCGCGTCGTGAACGGCGTGAAGAAGCGCCAGGGAGCGACGGACACGCAGGCGCTCATCGCCTCGCCCGTCCAGACCGCGCGTGTCGTCCAGCGCACCCGGACGCTCGGCAGTGTGCTGGAGAACCTCGCGACCGTGATCGTGGTCGTCATCGCGCTCGTCATCATCATCCCGCAGGTGATCCCGAACGCCGCGGTCGGCATCGTCGGCGGTGCCTCCCTCGTCGCCGCGGGTCTGGCCGTCGGTGCGCAGTCGATCGTGAAGGACCTGCTCTCCGGGATCTTCATGATCCTCGAGGACCAGGCCGGCGTCGGCGACGTCGTCGACACCGGGCAGGCGACCGGCGTGGTCGAGAACGTCGGGCTGCGGGTCATGCAGATCCGTGACGTGAACGGCATCCTGTGGTTCGTCCCGAACGGGCAGATCCTGCGCGTCGGCAACCTCTCGCAGGGTTGGTCGCGGGTGCTCGTCGACATCACCGTGCCCTACGACACCGACGTCGACGCGGTGCAGGACGCCCTGCTCGCGGCGGCCGTCCGGATGTCCCAGGAGCCCCGCTGGCGGCAGCGCATCGTCGAGAAGCCCGAGATCTGGGGGCTGCAGTCCATCAGCGACACGGGCATGGTGTTCCGCCTGGTCGTGAAGACCCGCGCGTCCGAGCTCGACGTCGTCGGCCGTGAACTCCGCATCCGCCTGAAGCAGGCGGTCGACGAGATCGGCATCACCCTCCCCGCGATGGCGATGATCATGCCCCAGGGCTGGGAGAACGCGACCTCCATCAACGGGTTGCGCGCCGTCAGGACCCAGCCGACGCCGGCACCGACGAAGCCCCGGCGCGGCAAGAAGACGAACGTGTACGGGCAGCCGATCGAGACCGACCGGACCGAGCCCCGGAAGGACGACCGATGACCGACACTCCTGCCCCGGGTCTGCCAACCGGCCCCGGCGGCGTGCCCGCACAGCCGATCACCCTCCGGGTGGGGATGGGCGGCGCGTCGGCGACCGGATCCCTCTTCGAGCGCATCGGCGGTGCCCCGACGTTCGACCGCCTGGTGCGCCGCTTCTACGACGGCGTCCAGACCGACGACGTGATCTGGCCGATGTACCCACAGGACGACCTCGAGGGCGCGATCTCACGCCTGTCGCTCTTCCTGCAGCAGTACTGGGGCGGCCCCGGCACCTACAGCGAGGAGCGCGGCCACCCGCGCCTGCGCATGCGGCACATGCCGTTCCGCATCACCTCGGAGGCGCGGGAGCGCTGGCTGCACCACATGCGCGAAGCGGTCGAGTCCCTGGGGCTCGCGCCGCTCGACGAGGCGGAGCTGTGGGCGTACCTCGACCGCGCCGCGCACGCGATGACCAACGCGTTCGACTGACGGACGATCCGGGCGCACGCCCGCAGGGACGGGAGGCCCGGTGCCAGCTGGCACCGGGCCTCCCGTCCGTCATCCGGTCACGTCCACGGTGCCGCACCCGCGTCGAGACGCCGCCCCGCCTGCGATGCGCCGTTCTGTGGCCGAGACGCCGCCTGATCCGGCGGCGTCTCGCCGAGTGTGCGGCGTCTCGCCGCGAGTGCGGTGTGTCAGCGCGCGTAGGAGCCCGTGGCCAGGTCCTCGAGCAGGCTCGGACGCGTCGGCTGCCAGCCGTAGGCGGCACGCGCATGTGCGCCCGAGCACTCCTGGTGCATGAGGAGCGCGTCCGCGTACTCGGTACCGAGCCGCGCACGCGACTCGTCGACGCTCTCCGCCACCACCGGCGAGCCGTGCGCCGCCGCCTCGGCGATCTCCCGGACCGTCGGGTTGTCGCCCGTCGCCGCCAGGACGTAGCCGTCCTGCTCACCGCGCTCGAGCGCGAGCACGTAGAGCGCGCCGAGGTCGTCCGTGTGCACCGTCGCCCACCGCTCGGAGCCGTCCCCGACCAGGCGGACCTCGTGCTCGCCGTCGCCGACGAACATCGCCGGGATGCCCGCACCGTGCCCGTACACGATGCCGGGAGCGACGATCGTGGTGCGCACGGAGCTCGCGCGGACCACGGCCTCGTTCGCACCGCGCCACGCCGTCATCGCGGGCGGTGACGCCGGGGACTGCTCGGAGATGTCGGTCGAGTTGCCGAAGGTGAAGATGCCACCCGTGTGGACGAAGGGCTTCGGGGTACCCTCCAACGCGCCGAGCACGGTGGCGATGAAGGCCTCGTCGACGTCCTTCGCACTCGCGGTGTGCACGACGGCGTCGGCCTCGTGCGCGAGCCGCTCGACCACGTCGGTGTCGGTGACGTCCTCGACGAGCGCCCGGCCGCCGGCGTCACGGACTGCCTGCGCCTTCTGGTCGGAGCGGACGATCGCGGTGACGTCGTGCCCACGGGCGACGAGTGCGCGGAGGACGGAGGACCCGATGTAGCCGGACGCGCCGGTCAGGAAGACGTGCATGGTCCCAGCCAACCACGCGCTGGTCCGGCGCTGGTGGGTGCTCGGCGGTCGGTGCTCGCCGGTCGCTGGTCAGTGCTCGCCGGTCGCTTGTCGCCGGTCGGTGCTCGTCGGTCGCTGGTCGGTGCTCGGTGCTCGTTAGGAGGCGAGGGTCCAGGCGCGACGCTTCACCAGGACGTGGCCCCGCGACGTCGTCAGGCGGCTCCACGGGCCGGTCTCGAACAACCGCACCGGGTCGTGCCCGAGGAACCCGAGGCTCTCCCCCGCGAAGCCCGCACCGGCCGGGACGTGCTCGATGCCCGGGATGGGCGCACCCCAGACCTCGGAACGGACCTTGCGGACGATCGCTTCTCCGGCATTGGTCGGGACGGCGTCGGCGACCTCGGCGATGCCGGCCTTCGCGGCACGGCGGAGGAGCTCGGCCGAGATGTCCGGCAGCGGGATCCAGCCGCCGCGGGGCGGGGAGATCGCCGCCCAGGTGACCGTGTGGACCTCGTGCGGGAGCTCGACCTCGATCGGGGTGGCACGGGTGGGGTCCGCGCCTTCGGCGTGCTCGGCGTCCTGCGCCTCGGCGAGCAGCCGGAGCCGTTCCTGGAACGACGCCAGCGGCACGACCGCGTCGATGGACGCGGGCTGCGTCAGCGAGAAGGTGCGCAGGCCGAGGACGGTCGGGAGCTCGTCGAGCAGGCCGATCGGGTACATGATCGCCGTGTAGACCGCGAGCACCCCCGAGTCGGCGATGAGTCGGACGGAGCCGTCCTCGACGCGCGCAGCACGTCCGAGGTACGTGCGGAGGTCTCCCAAGGAGGCGGCGTCGGGCAGCGTGAACGAGGTGCTCATGTCGTCGCCGATCCTACCGGGACGCGCTGTCAGCTCGGGGTCCGCGCGGCGCGACCCGGTCGTTCGTAGACTGCGGGAGTGGTGAACGGCGAACCGGACTTCCTGCGGACCCTGCGACTCGAGGACACGGGCGCGTCGACGCGCGAGACGATCCTGACCGGGGCGAGCCACTGGTCCCCCGGCGGACGGGTCTTCGGCGGGCAGGTCCTGGCACAGTGCATCGTCGCGGCGCAGTCCACCATCGAGGACCGGGCCATCCACTCGGTCCACGGGTACTTCCTCCGCCCGGGCGACATCGAGACGCCGATCACGTTCGGCGTCGAGCGCATCCACGACGGCCGCTCCTTCGCCGCACGTCGAGCGCAGGCGTACCAGAACGGTGTGCCGATCTTCTCGATGATCGCGTCGTTCCAGACCGAGGACGACGGGGTCGAGCACCAGGACCCGTTCCCCGTCGACACGCCGTCACCGGAGTCGCTCCCCTCGGCCGCGTCGATCCTGTCCGCGATCGACCACCCCGTCGCCCGTGCCTGGGCCGAACGGTCGATCGACCTCCGGCACGTCGAGGGCCCGGTCTTCGTCGACGTCCAGGGCGAACACGTGCCGCACCAGGCCGTCTGGTTCCGGGTGCAGGGCGACCTCCCCGCGGACCCGGCACTGCACCGAGCGGTCCTGGCCTACGCGAGCGACCTGTCGATCCTCGAGCCGATCATGCGCCGGCACGGCGTCGCCTGGGGAACTCCGGGGGTCAAGAGCGCGAGCCTCGACCACGCGATGTGGTGGCACCGGGACGGCCGGGCCGACGAGTGGATCCTGTACACGCAGGAGTCCCCGAGCGCGCAGGGCGGCCGGGGACTCGCGTTCGGTCGGATGTTCTCCCGCGACGGACGCCTGCTGGCGAGTGTCGCGCAGGAGGGGATGATGCGCATCCCGCGCTGAGGCACGGGATTGCTCCGCCGTTCTACGGACGGGAGAAGACCACCGGGTCCTCGCTCCGGCCGTTCTACGGACGGGAGAAGACCACCGGGTCCTCGACGTACGGCTCACACGCTGCACGCTCGGCCGGGGTGAGTCGCCGCGGGCGGTTCGTCGTCGCGTCCACCATCACCAGCGCCGTCGTCGCCCGCGTGTACAGCTCCGCGGGCTCGTGACCCGCAGGGGACCAGACCTCGTACGAGATGTCGAGGCTCGCGCCCCCGATCCGCCCGATCCACAGCTGGATGTCCAGCGGACGCCGGAAGTACGGGGTCGACGCGAGGTACTCGAGCCGCTGCGCCGCGATCACGGTCATCGTGCCCGAGCCGGGGCGCCCGTCGATGATCGGCTCCGGCGCGGACCCCGACTCGTCGACCTCGTCGGGGTCCGGCGCCCAGAACGCGAGCACACGGGCTTCTTCGAGCAGGCGCAGCATCGCCGAGTTGTTCACGTGCCCGTAGGCGTCGATGTCACTCCAGCGGATGCGGACCGGCGCGTGCAGCCTCGCCACGGGGTCAGTCCCGCGTGAGCTTGCGGTACGTCGCGCGACCCGGCTTCGCGGCGTCGGCGCCGAGACGCTCGATCTTGTTCTCCTCGTACGCCTCGAAGTTGCCCTCGAACCAGTACCAGTTCGGCGTGCCGTCCTCGTTCAGGCCTTCCCACGCGAGGATGTGGGTCGCGATGCGGTCGAGGAACCACCGGTCGTGCGTGATCACCACGGCACAACCGGGGTACTCCAGGAGCGCGTTCTCGAGGCTGCCGAGGGTCTCGACGTCCAGGTCGTTGGTCGGTTCGTCGAGGAGCAGCAGGTTGCCGCCCTGCTTGAGCGTGAGCGCGAGGTTCAGACGGTTGCGCTCACCACCCGAGAGGATGCCCGCACGCTTCTGCTGGTCCGGACCCTTGAACCCGAACTGCGACACGTAGGCGCGAGAGGGGATCTCGGTCTTCCCGACCTGGATGTAGTCGAGCCCGTCGGACACGACCTCCCACAGGTTCTTGTTCGGGTCGATGCCGCCACGGCTCTGGTCGACGTAGGAGATGTCGACCGTCTCGCCGATCTTCAGCGTGCCGCCGTCGAGCGGCTCGAGGCCCACGATCGTCTTGAACAGGGTCGTCTTGCCGACGCCGTTCGGGCCGATCACCCCGACGATGCCGTTGCGGGGCAGCGTGAACGACAGGTCGTCGATGATGACGCGCTCACCGAACTGCTTGTGCAGCTTCTCGGCGTCGATGACCTGCGAGCCGAGTCGGGGGCCGACCGGGATCACGATCTCCTCGAAGTCGAGCTTCCGCGTGCGCTCGGCCTCGGTCACCATCTCCTCGTAGCGGGCGAGACGGGCCTTGGACTTCGCCTGGCGGCCCTTCGTGTTGCTGCGCACCCAGTCGAGTTCGGAGGACAGGCGCTTCGCCAGCTTGGCGTCCTTCTTGCCCTGGACTTCGAGGCGGGCACGCTTCTTCTCGAGGTAGGTCGAGTAGTTGCCCTCGTACGGGTACAGGCGACCGCGGTCGACCTCGGCGATCCACTGCGCGACGTGGTCGAGGAAGTACCGGTCGTGGGTCACGGCCAGGACGGCACCGTGGTACTGCTGCAGGTGCTGCTCGAGCCACTGCACGCTCTCGGCGTCGAGGTGGTTGGTGGGCTCGTCGAGGAGGAGCAGGTCGGGCTTCTGGAGCAGGAGCTTGCAGAGCGCGACGCGGCGCTTCTCACCACCGGAGAGGTGCGTGACGAGCTCGTCCCCCGGGGGGCACTGGAGCGCGGCCATGGCCTGCTCGAGCTGCGAGTCGAGGTCCCACGCGTCAGCGGCGTCGATCTCTTCCTGCAGGGTGCCCATCTCGGCGAGGAGCGCGTCGAAGTCGGCATCCGGCTCGGCCATCAACGCGGAGATCTCGTTGAAGCGGTCGAGCTTGTCCTTGATCGGGCCGACGCCTTCCTGGACGTTCTCGAGGACCGTCTTGGTCTCGTCGAGCTCGGGCTCCTGCATGAGGATGCCGACGGTGAAGCCCGGCGTGAGCTTGGCCTCACCGTTGGAGGGGGTGTCGAGCCCCGCCATGATCTTGAGGATCGTCGACTTACCGGCACCGTTCGGTCCCACGACGCCGATCTTGGCACCGGGGAGGAACGACATCGTGACGTCGTCGAGGATCAGCTTGTCGCCGACCGCCTTGCGGGCGCGGACCATCTGGTAGATGTACTCAGCCAAAACGTGAAAACCCAATCCTGTTCGTCGAGCGACTCAGCGGACCAGCCTACCGGCCGTAGTGCCCTGTCCGCTCAGCGCCGTGTCGCGCCGACGGGGGGTGTTCATCTCGCGGTGATCGACGTAGCGTGACTTCGCCCTGCTCCGTGAGACCCACCCCCTCGCGGCCGGACGACCCCCAGGAACCTCGTCCGGCACACCCGACGCGAACTGACCGAAGGAACACGTTCATGTCGACCACTCGACTTCGTCGCATCGTCCTGCCCGCCGTCGGGGCACTCGCCCTCTTCGTCGGTCTCGTCGTCCCCGGTGGCGCGTCCGCGTCCGCCGCCACCGTCGCCCCGCACGGGACGCCGTACATGGTGTACTCCGCCAACATCTCGGAGAACGGCTCCGGGACCGGGTACTCGTCGTACATCAACGTGCACGACGCCCACAACAACGCCTTCGCGGTGGGGATCCAGTCCGACAAGGGCTCGGCCACGAGCAAGGGCAACCCGCGCTACATCTGGGAGCGCGTGCAGAACGGGAAGTTCACGTACGGGTACCTGGGCGCGGCGTCCCACAACCTCACCCCGGTGCAGATGCGGTGGTACCAGAACGACGTCGCCACGTTCCTGGTGAACGGGCACACGATCGCTGCGGTGTCGATGAAGCTGCAGGGCCGGTTCTTCTTCAACGCCGAGGGCAACGCGCGGCTCAACGGGGACGTCGTGCACTCGTCGATCCGCGACGTGAAGATCACGGTCGGCGCGCACCCGGGCCAGATCGGTCTCGCCGGGACCTGGAACACCGGGTTCTCGTTCCACGGGCTGAAGGCGCGGCAGTTCAACTCCGCGAAGAACCAGGGTGCGAGCTTCTGGATCGACGGCCGGGTCACCGGGCTGCCGAAGGGCGGCAACTGGGACACGACCGAGGTGGCCGGCATCGCGATGATCGCGCAGGCGTACTAGGAACGGGCGGTCCGCTCCGCGGATCAGTCCGCGCATCAGTCCGCGGAGCGGTCCGCGGAGCAGCGCCCCGAGCAGCCCGCTGCATGCGAGCAACCTGCGCCCCAGCGTGACCGCCGACCCGACGCTCATGCGACGTCGAGGTCGGCGGGCGGCGCGAAGACGGGATGCACGTCGTCGCCGTGCAGTGCCTCCGTTGCGGCAGCTGCCGCAGCGGCTTCGGGCAGTTCGTCGTGATGGCCTCCGCCGAGGTGCGCGTCGGCATCGCGCTGCGCGTCGGCATCGCGCTGCGCATCGGCATCCCGCGATCCGACCTCGGCACGCGGTCCGGCGTCGGCTCCGCCGACCTCTCCCGTGGCGAGGTTCACCCGCGGACTACTCCCCGGCGCCGCCGATGCTTCCGAGGCGTGGCGCGGGACCCGGATCCAGTTGCTGATCCCCCACGCCAGGTCGTGCCCGAGGCCCTCGGCGTCGATCTCGATCGAGGTCCCGCCGCGGCCGTCGCGTTCCCACGTCCGGATGCGGACCCGCCCGGTCACGATGATGCGGTCGCCCTTCTTCAGCGACTTGTGCGCGTTCGCGGCGAGGGACCGGAAGGCCGTGACGGTGAACCAGTTGGTCGGACCGTTGGTCCAGGTGGCGTTGGCACGGTCCCAGCGACGGGACGGCGATGCCAGACGCATGCTCGTGATGGCGATGCCGGTCTCGGTGACGAGGTGACGCGGCTCGGTCGCGACGATGCCGCAGATGGTGATGGTGTCGTTCATGCACCGATCGTCATCGAGCCCCGGACCGCCGAGGCGGGCCGAGGCTCGATGTGTGGGGTGTTGACCCGATCAGGTGACCTGTGGAGGAGGAGTCCCCCGAGCCTCCAGGCCGGTCCTGCCGGGACGCACCGGACCGTCACCGGTCAGTGCGCGTGGAACTCCGGACGCGACGCGAGCGGTCCGAGTGCCGCGTGGACCGCGCCCTTCGCCGTCTCCAGGGTCGGGTACGTCCCGCTCCTGGCGCCACGGTGACCGTAGAGCTCGACCCGGAAACCGTCCGGCGCGCGATGGATGCTGCCCACCGCGCCCGCCGGTCCGACCGCGACCCACGTCCCTGCCGTCGTCGTGTCGTTCGTCGTCGTCGTCGTGTTGTTCGTCATCGTGCGACCACCTCCTTGTGGCCCCGACGCCCGTGGTTCAGGACGCCAGGATGTACTGACTGTAGGCCTTGCGGACCTTGTTCACCTTCGGCAGCGCCACCGCGAGGCAGTAGCCCTGGCCGGGGTTCTTCGCGAAGAAGTCCTGGTGGTAGTCCTCCGCCGGGAAGAACGTCGTGAGCGGCTCGATCGTCGTGACGATCCCGCCGTCCCAGATGTCCGACGCGCGCTCGATCGCCTTCTCGAACAGTGCGCGCTGCTCGTCGTCCGCGGGGAACATCGCCGAGCGGTACTGCGTGCCGACGTCGGCACCCTGCCGGTTGAGCTGGCGCGGGTCGTGGAGCGTGAAGAAGACGTCGAGGATGACGTCAGCGGGGATGACCGACTCGTCGAAGGTCACTGCGACGGCTTCGGCGTGCCCGGTCCTGCCGGTGCACACCAGCTCGTACGAGGGGTCATCGACGGTCCCTCCGATGTAGCCGGACACGACGTCCTGCACACCCTGGAGCGTGCGGTACACGGCGTCGAGACACCAGAAACATCCACCTGCGAGCACGAACGTGGTCATGGGCACAACCTAGCCTTCCTGGGCTCCGGAGAGCTCCGAGTTGGGGGACACCTCCTCCACAACACACTTCGGGTCCGCACTGTTCCCCGGTCGTCCAGCTGACCTCCAGCGTGTCAGTGGTCGCCCGTACCGTCGTCACCACACCGACCCGAACGTCACCGACCTCGGCGTCGACGACACGAACGTCACCGACACGGAACAGGAGGCACCACGATGCAGACCACGATCGAACCCAGCCTGCGCATCCGCACTGCGCACCCCGTCGCCCGCTCCCGCGGCGACCTCCGGATCCTCGACGTGCGGGACGACCTCGCCCGCGTCACCCGTGCGAACGGCGAGATCGTCGGCTACGTCGACCGCGTCGACGTCGCAGGCGACACCGCCTACCGGGCGCGTCGGTACGTCGCTGCCGAACGCCGCTTCGTCGAACTCCCCAACGTGTGGTCCGCGGACGACGCTGTGGACTGCCTCCGCTGGTGATCCTGACGCCTCTCGCATGATGTTCCACATTGGAATCAAGTGCGACCGGATGGACGGAACGCCGCCCGATCTCCCCTGGAACCGACCCACACGTGGATATGGTGCGCGCATGGACTGGTGGAACGACTTCATCGACTGGACCGCGTCGGACACGGGCTGGCGCGTGATCTCCGGAGCGCTGATCCCCTTCGTGGCGATCATCGTGGCCGGTGTCGTCGCGGCGCTCATCGGCCGCGGCGCCACCAAGCGCGTCGTGTCGCTGCAGGAGCGTGAATCGAAGAACGCGGCGGTCGCCGCGATCATCTCCGCCGCGCGCAAGGCCGCGACGTGGGGCACGCTCGGGCACGACGAGCGGAACTACGCCGACCACCTCGCCGAGGACGCCGACATCCGTCTCCGACTCCTGCCGATCGCCGGCGCGCCGCTCGCGGCGAACTGGGCGCAGCACGAGATCGCCGACATCAAGAAGAACTCCTCGACCTTCAGCTTCCAGGCGGAGCAGTCGCTCGCGGAGTTCCGTGACCGCCTCCTCGACTGGCAGGCCCGTCCCGGTCGCGCCCGCAAGCTGTTCAAGAGCGACCTCGAGCGCTGGAAGTTCGAGTCGCCCGACCCGGATGCCGACCTGATCAAGCGTCAGCAGGACTGGAGCGCCGACCAGACGGACGCCAAGCGTCCGGCAGCGGCACCGACGACGCCCGCCCCGACTCCCACGACGACGTCGCTCCGCCCCGCTGCACCCCGCCCGGGAGGCACTCCCTCCCCCGCCCCGCAGGGCACCCCCGCAGCCGCCGCGTCCACGGCCGCGGTCGCGCCGGCCGGGGCCGCTGCGTTCAGTGCCACCCGGAACGCCGACACCCCGGTCCGGACGACGGATCCGAACGCGACCACTCCGATCTCGGACGGTCAGACGCGGTCGTACGGCGACGGGGTGACGCGTCCCTACGGCGACGACCAGACCCCGGTGCGCCCGGCGCTCGGGTCCCCCCGGTCCCCGGCTCCCACGTCGAACCAGTCGGATGACGACAACACCGATGTGGTGGACGACGCGCCCCGCAACGACGTACGAGGCGACGAGCCGGGCAAGCTCACCGCGGGCCCCATCGACGCCGCCGCAACGCCGAACACCACCTCGGTGCCGACTCGGATCGCGGACGCGCCCGTCGAGCCCGCCGATTCGAACGAGACCTCCGAAGCGACGCACACGCAGCCGATCAGCGCGAACGAGCTGCGTCGCCGCGCGGAGGACGACGAGTAGTCGATCCGTTCCAGCTCGACACGAGGGCCGCCATCCGATCGGATGGCGGCCCTCGTCGTCGGTGCCCCCGGCAGGAATCGAACCCGCGGCACGGTGGGTAGAAACCACCTGCTCTATCCACTGAGCTACGGAGGCGGACGCCCACGATTCTATTCCGACGGGCGCGGCAGGCGATCGACCCACGCGTCGACGTCCGCTCGGGAGCGGAGCCGCACGATGCGCAGGTGCGGTGCCGTCCGTTCCACCGCCGGGACCATCTGCTGCATCTTCCGCCGTGTGCGCATCCCCCAGCGGATGATGTGGTCGCGGTTCGTGAAGAAGGTCCAGAGCGGGGGCTCGACGTTCCCGTTCCACAGCTCGATCCGGCGGACCCGACGACGGACCGTCCGCCGCAGCAGCCGCCAGAACGCCACCGGGACCGGCAGGTCGAGCCAGACGAGGGTGTCGGCCCGGGCTGCCAGCATCGCCCGTACCTGGCTGTACTGCCACTCGGTGACCCAGGCAGGTTCGGCGGAGTAGGCGTCGACGTCCGCCTCGAACGTCGGACGCGGCTCCCAGTCCGGTCCGTGGAAGAGGCTGTCGATCTCGGTGTGCGGGATGCCGAGCGCCCGAGCGATCCGCCCCGCTGTGGTCGTCTTGCCGACGCCGGTGGTCCCGGCCACGAGCACACGCCGCGGCGGTGGGTCGAGGACGTCTTCCGCTCCGAGCACCTGACGACCCTACCGATCGAGCCGCGCTCCCCGCGGTGAGCTCGCACACCGTTACTCCGCCGACCTCGGACCCGCCCGCCCCGTCGAGCGGGCGAAACACCCTGGTCGCCCCGGCCGCGGACCCGGGCATTTCGCCCGCTCGACCGGCGCACGCGCGACCCGCGCTCACCCCTGTCGCGAACCGGGTGATTCGCCCGTTCGGTCGAGCGGGCGAAACACCCTGGTCACCCCGGCCGCGGACCCGGGCATTTCGCCCGCTCGACCGGCGCACCCGCGCACGCGCGCACGGCGACGGTCACGCGCTCGCGGTGACCACCGTCGGGCGGTCAGCGCGTGGGAAAGGTGATCCGAGCCTCCCGTCCGGCCCGTTTGGAACGCAACCAGCCGCGACCAGCCGAGCCGTCAGTCGACGGCGCGCGCGACCGCCATCAGCAGCTGATCGCGCGAAGGGACCCCGGGAGAACGGAAGACCTCGGCTCCGTCCGCCCGCCGCACGATGATCGTGGGGGTGGACCGGATGCCGAGGTCTTCTGCGTCGTCCGGGTGTGCCGCGACGTCACGCTCGACGACGTCGAGCCCCGGGACGAGCCGCGCTGCGTCGGCTGCCACCCGGCGGGCGGCGGCGCACGGCGCACAGAAGGCGGAAGTCCAGAGGTCGAGCTGCATGTCGTCCTGCAACGTCGGGGCGGGTCGGACTACTCCCGGTCGAACTCGCCGCTGCGGTCGCCGCGGTCCTGCAGGTCGTCGACCGGGTCGGACTCGCTCGGGACCCAGGTGTAGTCGACGGAGGTCTGGTCGAGGACCTGACGGGTGTGCGTGGCCTTGTAGGTGAAGGCGGTCTGCAGGCCTTCGACGTCCGCGAACACCGTGACCTCGTCCTCGACCGCGTCGCCGGTGGCGGTGCGGGTGTCCGTCGTCCCGTCGAAGGGGCCCTGGTGGAAGATGGCGGTGTACTCGTCGCCCTCGTGGATGGTGATGTCGCTCATGCCTCTTGTCTACCAGGGGCGACCTGTTGCCTGATTCATAGCAACGCTATATAGTTCTGCTATGGAAACATCGCGCGAGCAGACGATCGAGACGCTCCTGGTGTCCGTGAACCGCCTGATCCGCACCGCCGTCCAGTCCACGGGGAACACGACGTCCCCCGCGGTGTGGCGCACGCTCGGCATCCTCGAGACCGACCAGCCGCTCCGGCTCGGCGAACTCGCGAAGGCGTCCCGCGTGTCCCAGCCCACCATGACCCGCCTCGTCGCCGGCATGCTCGCCGACGACCTCGTCTCACGGTCCGTCGACCCCGGGGACTCCCGCGGCCAGCTCATCGAGATCACCGACGCGGGGATCGCCCGCCTGGCGGAGTGGCGCGTCACCCTGACGCGCACCGTCGGCCCGGTGTTCGCGGACCTCGACGACGACCAGTGGGACGTCCTGCACGAAGCATCGGCCCTCATCGCATCGAGGACCAGAACGGAGATCACCGCGTGAACGCGCACGCCCCTGCCCACGCTCCTTCGCAGAAGGGCAGCATCCTGAAGCAGTCCAAGGCGGTCTGGGCGATCGCGTTCGCCTGCGTCGTCGCCTTCATGGGCATCGGCCTGGTGGACCCGATCCTCCCGGCGATCGCGGCGTCCCTCAAGGCGACCCCGGCACAGACCGAGCTCCTGTTCACCAGCTACCTCGCCGTCACCGGCGTCGCGATGTTCTTCACCAGCTGGGTGTCGAGCCGCATCGGCGCGAAGAAGACCCTGATGATCGGGCTCGCCCTCATCGTGGTGTTCTCGGTGCTCGCCGCGGTGTCGAACGACGTGTGGACGATCATCGACTTCCGCGCCGGCTGGGGACTCGGGAACGCGCTGTTCATCTCCACCGCGCTCGCCACCATCGTCGGCGCCGCTTCCGGCGGCACGGCCTCCGCGATCATCCTGTACGAGGCCGCGCTCGGCCTCGGCATCGCGATCGGCCCGCTCGTCGGCGGCCTGCTCGGCTCGATCAGCTGGCGCGGTCCGTTCTTCGGCGTCACGACCCTGATGGCCGTCGCGTTCATCGCCATCGTCGTCCTGCTGAAGTCCTCCGGCCTCGAGAAGCCCACCCCGACGAAGCTCTCCGCGCCGTTCCGTGCCCTCGCCCGGCCGGCACTCGCCGCACTCGCCGCGACCGCGCTGTTCTACAACATCGGGTTCTTCGTCCTGCTCGCCTACACGCCCTTCCCGCTCGGATTCGGGGCGCTCGGGATCGGGTTCACGTTCTTCGGCTGGGGCGTCGGCCTGGCGATCACCTCGGTCTGGGTCGCGCCGATGCTCACCGCCCGGCTCCGTCGGACGACGGTGCTGCGGATCGCGCTGCCCCTGCTCGCGCTGGACCTCTTCGCCGCCGCGATCGTCGTGCGGTCGCAGGTCGGGCTCATCATCTGCGTGGTCATCGGCGGACTCGTGCTCGGTGTCCTCAACACGGTGCTCACGGAGTGCGTGATGGAGGCGACGGACCTCCCCCGCTCCGTCGCATCGAGCGCGTACTCGGCCGTCCGCTTCATCGGTGGCGCGATCGCCCCGCCGGTCGCCACGCTCCTCGCTGACGCGTACTCACCCTCGGCTGCCTACGTGTTCGCCGGGGCGTCGGTCACGGTCGCGTTCGTCGTCACGCTGGTGACCGCTCGGGTGCTGCGGCGGGTCGACGACGGCGCGGAGGCGGAGCCCGTCGAGGCCGAGGCCATCGGCGCGGGCGAGATGGCGTAGGGCGCGGGCGGGCGGCGCGGCGCGGGCGCGGGCGCGGGCGCGGTGCCACGTTCGGGTCCCGTCCGAACCGCGTGAGCGCGCGTTCCGTCCAACGGGCGAAATGCCCGGGTCCACCACGAGGTCGACTCGGGCATTTCGCCCGTTCGTCGTCCCGGAGGACGCGATCGGCCCGGGGCGCGAGCGCTGCTGGCGGGCGGGCGCACGAGCGGGCGAAATGCCCGGGTCCGCCGAGCGGGCCACCCGGGCATTTCGCCCGTTCGACGAGGCGGGCGGGCGAGCGCAGCCGGGCCGCAGGCCCGGCAGCGGGGCGGCGACCGCCTGGAGGCCCGGGCGGGCGCGGCGGGCCGACACCGGGCCTCCAGGCGGTCGGGTCCAGGGCCGCGCCCGGCCGGGAATAGGATCGATGCCATGGCAACCGCGAATGACCGCCTCGTCTGGATCGACTGCGAGATGACGGGCCTCGACATCGAGGTCGACGAACTCGTGGAGGTGGCCGTGGTCATCACCGACTTCGACCTGAACCCCGTGCACCCCGGGTTCGACATCGTGATCAAGCCGGACCAGTCGGCGCTCGACAACATGAACGAGTTCGTGACGAACATGCACGTCAAGTCGGGCCTCATCGAGGAGATCCCGAACGGCGTGTCCCTGGCGGACGCCGAGTACCAGGTGCTCGAGTACATCCTCGCCCACGTCCCCGCCGAGGGCTCAGCACCCCTGGCCGGCAACACCATCGGGACCGACCGTGCCTTCCTCGCGAAGTACATGCCGCGGGTCGACGGGCACCTGCACTACCGCAGCGTCGACGTGTCGAGCATCAAGGAGCTCTGCCGCCGCTGGTTCCCACGCGTGTACTTCAACGCGCCGGAGAAGCACGGTGGGCACCGGGCGCTCGCGGACATCCTCGAGTCGATCCGCGAGCTCGAGTACTACCGCCGCGCCGGGTTCGTCGCGGAGCCCGGGCCGACCACGGAGGACGTGAAGGCGATCTCGGCCGAGGTGGTGGAGTCGTGGGCACCCCGCCTGGCGCCGCAGACCGCGGACGCCAGCGCGGAGCAGAGCGCGGACACGAGCGCACAGACCGCGGACGCCGGCGCGGAGCAGACCGCCGAGTAGTGTCCCGAGGACCCTCCTGCGTGTACTACTATTGAGTGGTTGCCCGGCACGCCGGGCGGACATGGTGGGTATAGCTCAGCTGGTAGAGCGCCTGGTTGTGGTCTAGGAGGTCGCGGGTTCGAGCCCCGTTACTCACCCCAATGTTCATGAGCACGACCGAAGTGCATGAACACGCCCGAAGGCCCTCGTCGCGAGACGGGGGCCTTCGTCGTCGTCCAGGCGGATGTGCCACGATCGTGCCGTGATGGAGATGTCCGCCGACGCGTTCGAGGCCCTCGTGACCGACGAGCTCGACCTGCTCCCCGACGAGATGGTCGACGGCCTCGACAACGTGGTGTTCGTGGTCGAGGACGAACCGGAGGACGGCTCGGAGCTGTTCGGCATCTACGACGGCGTCGCCCAGACCGAGCGCGGGCAGTACGGCTTCGGCGAGCTGCCCGACCGGATCGTGGTGTTCCGGAAGCAGCACCTGGCGGAGTGCGACACCGAGGAAGAACTCCGCGACGAGGTGCACACCACCCTCGTCCACGAGATCGGCCACTGGTACGGCATCGACGACGAGCGCCTGCACGAGCTCGGCTGGGCGTAGCGAGCCAACCAGACCGCAACGCCACCGGACCGCTACGTCCCGAGCACCACGTCCGCCGATGCGCGCGGGTCCTCCGCCGCGATGAACGCGTCCTCCTGGAGTGCCCACCGCTCCCACTCCGCCGCGAACACCGCGCCGTCCCGGTCGAGCGCCCGCCGCTTGCGCAGCCCGTCCTCGGCGGTCATCCACACCCGGAGCGTGGCGAGCGGTGCCGAGGCGCGGGACAGGGACCCGCACCCCTCGATGACGAGCGGCGCGCCGGGTTCGAGCGACACCCACCCCGCGGGCGCCGACGTCTCCCAGTCCCACCGCCGGTACCCCGACGGCGGTCCGAGGACGTCGCGGACCACGGCCTCGGCAGCGTCGGCGAGGCCGTCCCAGCCCGGGTAGAGGTCGTCCAGGTGCACGACCCGGCATCCGAGCGCGTCGCCCAGGGCGTTCCCGAGCGTGGTCTTCCCGGTCCCGGAGCGCCCGTCGACCAGGACGACGGACCGGCGGCCGGATGCCCGAGCAGCCGACCGTGCGCGCGAGGCGAGTTCCGTTGCGGGGTCGGGGCGAGCCTCCAGGCCGGTGTGGACGGGGCAGACGGGCCCGACGGGACCGACGGGGCCGACGGGGCCGGTGCGGCCGGTGCGGCCGGTGCCGCCCTCGCGCGATTCAGCCACGCCACGTCCCCGCAGCGACCGACACCGCGATCGACACCAGGCCGATCCCGACCAGGACCGCGATCATCGCCCACTCGCGCCCGCCGAACCCGGCTGGCCTGGCCCACGTCCGACGACCGGGCGCACCGAACCCGCGCGACTCCATCGCGACCGCCAGGGTCGTCGCCCGTCGCAACGCCAGCACCAGCAGCGCGAACGCCATCGAGGCACCACGCCGCAGCCGCCCGGTGTCCGCCAGTCCCCGTGCCCGCCGGGCCATCGCGAGCTGCCGCCAGTCGTCGACCAGGAGCGTCATCATCCGGATCGCCGCCAGCGCTCCGAGCACGAAGCGGGCCGGCAGCCGCAGGATCTGTGCCAGCCCGTCCGCGAGGTCCGTGGGATCCACCCGGATGAACAGCGCGATGCTCGGCACCCCCACCGCGAGCACACGGAGCATCGTCGCGACCGCGAGCAGCAGGGACCCGTCGGTGACGTGGACGAAGCCGAGGTCGAGCCACTCCCGTCCGGAGGCCCGCCCGTAGAGCGCGATGCTCACGCCGGTCAGGGGGACCGCGAGGAGCACCGGAGACGTCCGGAGGAGCAGCGTCCGCACCGGGATGCGGAGGATCGGCAGCAGGGCGAGCTCGAGTCCCAGCGCGACCGCGGCGGACACCACGTCGAGGCTCAGCACCAGGCACAGGCCGAGGCCGAGCACGCCGAGGAGCGTGGCCACCGGTTGGACGGCGCGCACGCCTCGGACGGGCCGGACGGGAGGCTCGGCTCGGCTCGACGGGGCCGCCTGCGTCGCGGGGGCGGTCACCGCGGGACCTCGGACCGGGGTCGGGTGGGCGCGGTCGCGGTCGTCGCGGTCGTCGCGCTCGTCGCGCTCGTCGCGCCCGTCGCGCCCGTCGCGCCCGTCGCGCTCGTCGCGCCCGTCGCGCTCAGGACGAGTTCGTCCGCGTCCAGGGCCCGGACCAGGTCGCGGTCGTGGGTCACGGCGACCACCGCTGTCCCGGCGTCCGCAAGGGCTCCGAGCCGGTCGACCACCGCCTGCCACGTCGCGCGGTCCTGCCCCGAGGTCGGTTCGTCGAGCACGATGACCGGGGGCCTCGTCGCGACGACGGTGCCGATCGCGAGGCGCCGAGCCTCCCCACCCGAGAGCGTGAAGGGGTTCGCGTCCGCGAGGTGCCGGAGCCCGAACGCGTCGAGCAGTTCGTCCACGCGCTGGTCCGTGTCCGGCATGCCGAGGGCCCTCGGGCCGGCGGCGAGTTCCTCGCGGACGGTGCGGGCGACGAACTGGTGCTCGGGGTCCTGGAAGACGGTGCCGATGCGGGCGGCGAGCTCGCGGCTGGACCAGGCGTGCGGAGCGGTCGTGGCGGTGGTGGTGCTCAGGGCCTCGGTCGCACGGAGGGTGCCGTCGGCGGGGCGGAGGAGTCCGGCGAGCGTGAGGCCGAGCGTGGACTTGCCGACGCCGTTCGGCCCGGTGATCGCGAGGACCCGGCCGGCGCGGACCCGGAGGTCGATGCCGCTCCCGACGCGCTGCCGTTTGCCCCGCGCGGTCCCGAGTCGCTCCGCGACGAGGAGCGCCGCGTCGGGCGCTTCGCGCGGGCCGCCCTCGTCCTGCGGGCCGCCCTCGGCGAGCGGGCCGCCCCCGTCGAGCGGGCGAAATGCCCGGGCGGGGGCCTCGGCGGACGCCGGTATTTCGCCCGCTCGACCGGGCGCGGACTCGAGCGGGCGAAATGCCCGGGTGAGGGCCGCGGCGGACCCGGGTGTTTCGCCCGCTCGACCCGGAGTGCGAGCGGGTGTGCGCGCGGAACCCCTCGCGGGTTCGGCACCGGGGACCCACACGCCGGCCGCGGTCAGGGCGGCGCCGTGGGCCACGAGCACCTCGGCGGGCGGCCCGTCGGCGACCACACCTCCGCCGGGCTCGAGGAGCACGAGACGGTCGACCAGGTCGAGCCAGGTGCCGATCCGGTGCTCAACCACGAGGAGGGTCGCGCCGGTGTCGGCGAGCAGGGCCTCCACGGCGTCGTGCACCTGGGTGACGCCCGCGGGGTCGAGGTTCGCGCACGGCTCGTCGAGGACGAGGGCACCCGGGCGCATCGCGAGCACCCCGGCGAGCGCAAGCCGTTGCCGCTGCCCGCCGGAGAGCATGGTGGTGGACCGGTCGAGCGCCAGGTCGAGCCCGACGACGTCGAGTGCCGACCGGACCCGCTCCCACGTCTCGCCACGCGGGACGCCGGTGTTCTCGCACCCGAACGCCACGTCGTCGCCGACGCGGGACATCACGGTGTGCGCCTCGGGGTCCTGCATCACGAGTCCCACGCGGCCGCGGACGGACTCGGGTGCCGCTCCGTCGACGAGCACGGTGCCCTGCGCGGCGGCGGCGGTGTCGTCCTCGGGGTCCGGCTCGTCCGGCAGCACCGCGGCGACGGCCCGGAGGAGCGTCGACTTCCCGGCGCCGGAGGGGCCGACGATCGCGACGCGCTCCCCCGGCTCGACGACGAGGTCGACGCCGCGGACGGCCCAGGCGTCGCGGTCGGCGTACCGCCAGCCCCAGTCGTGGAACGCGATCCGGGCCGGGTGCACGCCCGGCGTGCTCACGCTGCCGAGGAGCCGGGACGGCGTCGGGTGTGCTCGCGACCGACCGCGAAGGAGGACAGCACCCCGGTGCGCGCGAGTGCCCGGACGATCAGCCACGACCCGATGCCGGCGATCACGGCACCCGAGATCGTGCCGCAGACGATGTAGACGGTCTTGAACGCGGCGTCGTACCCCGCGTACCAGAGCACCGAGTCGTTGATGCCCATCGCGAGGCCGGCTGCGGCTCCGGCGAGGACGACCACCGGGAGGCGGTACACGCGGTACAGGAACAGCGCGAGCACGATCTCGGCGCCGAGGCCCTGCACGAGGCCCGCTTCGAGGGTGCTCCAGCCCCACTGCGTCCCGAGGAGCGCCTCGACGCTGGCCGCGACGATCTCGGCGAAGAGCGCGGCGCCGGGCTTCCGGACGACGAGCGCGACGATGGGTCCGGCGAGGAGCCAGACGCCGCCGAAGAGCGCCTGGGTCCCGGGGAGCAGCAGGGCGACCGCTGCGGAGAGGGGCTCGTAGCCGAACTCCCAGAGCTTGAAGACGACGCCGACCGCGACGGCGAGCACGCTCGCCACGACGATGTCGACGACCCGCCAGCGGAGCGACCGCTTCGGCGCGGCGGACGTGGGGGTGGTTCGGACGGTGGACGGCGTGCTCGTAGGCATCTGTCAGGACTCCTCCCTGCGCCGGCATGACCCGGATCAGGTTCGACGGTCGGAGCGCTGCTCGCTCCCTCTCAGCCCGGCGATCCCGGACTCCCGTGTGTGTCCTGGCAGTGTACCGCTGCCCTCGGCCCTGTGACGGGGGCTACTTCTTCAGGACGCGGACGAGCTTCCGGAGCACCGTGCCGGTCACCCAGACCAGCGGGATGCTGACGGCGACGAGCGAGATGAGGTTGGGCTCGAACTCGAGGTCCTTGCCCGGGCGACGGATGTACGCGCCGATCGGCACGGAGACGCCGCCGCCCCCGCCGCCACCGTTGTCGTCGCCGTCCCCGCCGCCCCCGAAGCCGAACCACCCGAGGGACACCGGGATGAGTGTCTGGTCGCCGACCTCGACCGGTTCCCCGTAGTTCGTGGAGACGCCGATGGGACGGACCTTGTCTGCGATCTGCGTGACGATGTTGGCCATGCCGGCGACGCTACTCCGCTGTGGATGGACGCCGTTCGCCCACAGACCTGCGTGCGCGGCGGACAGCACAGGGACCCGTCGATACCTTTGGCAGGACCCATCTCAGGAGGATCGTTTGCACACCTGGCCCGGCAACCCCTACCCGCTCGGCGCGACCTACGACGGCAGCGGCACGAACTTCGCGCTGTTCAGCGAGGTCGCAGAGCGCGTGGAGCTCTGTCTCTTCGACGAGGACGGCAACGAGGAACGCGTTCCCCTCGTCGAGGTCGACGCGTACGTCTGGCACGCCTACCTGCCGAACGTCGGCCCCGGACAGCTCTACGGCTTCCGCGTCACCGGTCCGTACGACCCGGCGACCGGCGCACGCTGCAACCCGGAGAAGCTCCTCCTCGACCCGTACGCGAAGGCGACGAGCGGCGAGATCGACTGGGACCAGTCCCTCTTCTCGTACACGTTCGGCGACCCGGACTCCCGGAACGACGAGGACTCCGCGGCGCACATGGTCAAGGGCGTGGTGATCAACCCGTTCTTCGACTGGCAGGGCGACCGCGCACCGCGCACCCCGTACGGCGAGACCGTGATCTACGAGGCCCATGTGAAGGGCCTCACCGAGACGCACCCGGCAGTTCCGGAAGACCAGCGCGGCACCTACGCCGGCGTCTCCCACCCGGCGGTCATCGAGCACCTGCAGCGACTCGGGATCACGACGCTCGAACTGATGCCCGTGCACCAGTTCGTGAACGACTCGACGCTGCAGGACAAGGGCCTCTCGAACTACTGGGGCTACAACACCATCGGGTTCTTCGCGCCGCACTCGCACTACTCGTCCTCGGGCGACCAGGGCCAGCAGGTGCAGGAGTTCAAGACGATGGTGCGCGAGCTCCACCGTGCGGGGATCGAGGTCGTCCTCGACGTGGTCTACAACCACACCGCCGAGGGCAACCACATGGGCCCGACCCTGTCGTTCCGCGGCATCGACAACGCCGCGTACTACCGCTTGATGGACGACGACAAGCGCTACTACATGGACTACACGGGCACCGGCAACTCGCTCAACGTGGGACACCCGCACTCGCTGCAGCTCATCATGGACTCGCTCCGGTACTGGGTGACCGAGATGCACGTCGACGGCTTCCGCTTCGACCTCGCGTCGGCGCTGGCCCGTGAGTTCTACGAGGTCGACCGGCTCTCGGCCTTCTTCGAACTCGTCCAGCAGGACCCGATCGTGTCCCAGGTGAAGCTGATCGCCGAGCCGTGGGACGTCGGCCCCGGTGGCTACCAGGTCGGCAACTTCCCGCCGCAGTGGTCGGAGTGGAACGGCAAGTACCGCGACACCGTGCGCGACTTCTGGCGGGGCGAGTCCTCGACCCTCGGCGAGTTCGCCTCCCGGATCTCCGGCTCCGCCGACCTCTACGAGCACGACGGCCGCACCCCCAAGGCGAGCATCAACTTCATCACCGCGCACGACGGCTTCACGCTGTACGACCTCGTCGCCTACAACGAGAAGCACAACGAAGCCAACGGCGAGGACAACAACGACGGCGAGAGCCACAACCGGTCGTGGAACTCCGGGGTGGAGGGCCCGACGGACGACGAAGCGGTGAACGCGCTCCGGCTGCAGCGTCGCCGGAACTTCATCGCGACGCTGCTCCTCAGCCAGGGCGTCCCGATGATCGCCCACGGTGACGAACTCGGCCGCTCGCAGTCCGGCAACAACAACGTCTACGCGCAGGACTCCGAGCTGAGCTGGATCGACTGGGACACCGCGGACGACGACCTCATCCAGTTCACGGCCGACGTCACGAAGCTCCGGCACGACCACCCGACGTTCCGTCGCACCCGGTACTTCAACGGGCGCCCGGTGCGCCGCGGGCAGGACGAGCCGCTGCCGGACGTCGTGTGGCTGACCCCGTCGGGTGACGCGATGGAGCCCGAGGACTGGGACTCCGGATTCGGCAAGAGCGTCGGCATGTACCTGAACGGCGAGGGCATCCGCGGACGTGACTCCCGCGGGGACCGGGTGACCGACGTCGCGTTCATCACGTACTTCAACGCCCACGACGACGTCGTGACGTTCACGCTGCCCCCGGAGGAGTACTCGCCGGGTTGGACCGTGCGGATCGACACCGCCGACCCCGGTGCCCGCGAGGAAGTCCTCGGCGCCGGCACGCCGCTCGACGTCCCGGCCCGCTCGATGATCGTGCTCCGCGCCGAGCCCGACCACGAGGTCACGGTCACCCCCGCGGAGACCCAGACGGCCGGCGCCCCGGCACCGCGCGCACCGCAGGACGCGGTGACCCCGGCGAACCCGGCCGGTTCGACGGCTCCGAGCGGCACCGCGCAGGGTGGGACGACCCGATGACCAGCCGTGTGCCGGTGTCGACGTACCGGCTCCAGGTCTCGCCCGACTTCGACCTGGCCGCGGCGGCCGACGTCGTCGATTACGTGCGGGACCTCGGCGCCGACTGGCTCTACCTCTCCCCCGTGCTGCAGGCGGAGCCCGGTTCGAACCACGGCTACGACGTGGTCGACCACACCCGGATCGACGCCGAGCGCGGCGGGGACGACGCCTTCCGCGCGCTGACCGAGGCGGCCCACGCGGCGGGCCTCGGCGTGCTGGTGGACGTCGTCCCGAACCACGTCGGCGTCGCGACGCCGGAGAGCAACCCGTGGTGGTGGTCCCTGCTCGAACAGGGCCAGGGCTCCCCGGTCGCGCCGGCGTTCGACGTCGACTGGCAGGCCGGCGACGGCAAGATCCGGATCCCGGTGCTCGACGACCGGCTGCTGGATGCCGTCACGCTCGACACGACCCGGCAGCCCGCCGTGCTCCTCGTCGGCACGACCGCGTACCCGACCGCACCCGGGACGGTGCACGACGACGACAGCGGCCCGGACGCCGTCGCCGCGGTGCACGCCCGGCAGCACTACGAGTTCGTGCACTGGAAGCGCGCCGACCACGACCTGAACTACCGCCGGTTCTTCGCGGTGAACACCCTCGCCGCGATCCGCGTCGAGGACCCCGAGGTCTTCGCGGCCTCGCACGTCCTCGTCGGGGAGTGGTTCCGGGACGGCCTCGTCGACGGCCTCCGGATCGACCACCCGGACGGGCTGTACGACCCGGCCGGCTACCTCCAGGACCTCCACGAACTGACCGACGGTGCCTACACGCTCGTCGAGAAGATCCTCGAGCCGGGTGAGGAGCTCCCGGCGAGCTGGCCGGTGGACGGCACCACCGGCTACGACGCGCTCGGCATCGTCGACCGGCTGTTCGTCGACCCCCGTGGTGAGGAACCGCTCTGGGCGACCGTGGACGCCGAGCCCGCCGACTGGCAGGCGCTGACGCACGACACCCGGCGCGGGATCGCCGAGGGCATCCTCGGCAGTGAGGTCGAGCGGCTCGCGCGGCTCCTCGAAGCGGACGGCACGGCGCAGGACCTCGACCACGCCCGCGTCGTCGATGCCCTCGCCGAGGTCATCGCGTCGTTCGACGTCTACCGCACCTACCTCCCCGAGGGCGCGCACCACCTCCTCACCGCCCTCGAGCTCGCCGCCGAGACCCGCCCCGACCTCGACGACGTCATCGACCGGATCGCCCCGGCGCTCGTCGACCCGTCGAACGCCGCCGCGATCCGGCTCCAGCAGACCAGCGGCATGGTGATGGCGAAGGGCGTCGAGGACACCGCCTTCTACCGCACCGCGAAGCTCAGCTCCCTGAGCGAGGTGGGCGGCGACCCGAGCATCTTCTCGGTCGGTCCGGACGAGTTCCACGCCGCGCAGCGCGAGCGCCTCGCCAGCTGGCCCCACACGATGACGACGCTCACCACCCACGACACGAAGCGCAGCGAGGACACCCGCGCCCGGATCGCGGTGCTCGCCGAGCTCGGCGACGAGTGGACGGAGACCTTCCAGCGACTGCACGCCCTCGCCCCGCTCGAGGACGAGGTCTTCGCGAACCTGCTCTGGCAGGCGATCGTCGGCGCCCGTCCGGCCTCGCGCGAACGACTGCACGCCTACGCCGAGAAGGCCGCGCGCGAAGCGGGGAACAGCACGACCTGGACGGAACCGGACGAGGACTTCGAGGGCCGCATGCACGCGCTCGTCGATGCGTCCTTCGACGATCCCGCCGTGGTCGCACTGCTCGACGACCTGGACCAGCGGATCGATGCTGCCGGCTGGTCGAACGGCCTCGGCGTGAAGCTCGTCCAGCTCACCGCGCCCGGCGTCCCGGACGTCTACCAGGGCACCGAGCTCTGGGACCGCTCCCTCGTCGACCCGGACAACCGGCGCCCGGTGGACTACGCCGAACGCCGGCACCTCCTCGCCGAACTCGACGGCCCCGACGACGACGGGCCCGAGGTCCTGCCGTCCATCGGCATCGACGGCGCCGCGAAGCTCCTGGTCACCAGCCGTGCCCTGCGCCTCCGCCGTGACCGGCCGGAGCTGTTCACCCGGTACCTCCCGATCGAGGCCACCGGCAGCGCGGCCGACCACGTCGTCGCGTTCGACCGCGGCGGCGCCGTCACGGTCGCCACCCGACTCCCGATCGGGCTGGCACGGGTCGGCGGGTGGGGCGACACGCTCATCCACCCGGCTCCCGTCGACCGCGTCGACCTCCTGACCGGGAGGCCCGTCCCGGCCTCCAGGGGCATCGCACTGTCCGAGCTGCTCACCACCTACCCCGTGGCCCTGCTGGTCCCGGCGGCGGACGTGGACGAGACCGGCCACGTCGCCGACGCGGCGACCGGGGCGGACGCGGGGCGCGCCTCCCGTCCGGCTGAGACCGCACCGACGCCGGATCCGAGCCGGACCGACTCGACCGAGACGCCCGAACAGGCGGAGATCGACATCCTGGAGGGCCACGCATGACCGCACCCGACCGCTACGCCGTGTGGGCGCCGGACCCCGAGCGGGTCCGCCTGGTCGTCGACGGCACCGAGTACCCGCTGACCCGGGGCGACGACGACTGGTGGCGCACCGACGAGATCGTCCCCGTGGTCGGTGCCCGGTACGGGTTCCGCATCGGCGACGACGACGCCGTCCGCTCCGATCCCCGCAGCCGGTACCAGCCGGACGGCGTACACGGTCCGTCGGAGGTCGTGGACCCGGCGCGGTTCGCGTGGACCGACGAGTCGTGGACCGGTCGGCCGGCCCGCGGCGCGGTGATCTACGAGATGCACGTCGGCACCTTCACCCCCGAGGGCACGCTCGACGCAGCCGCCGAACAGCTCGACCACCTCGTGGAGCTCGGTGTCGAGTTCGTCGAGCTCCTGCCGGTGAACGGCGTCAACGGCGAGTGGAACTGGGGCTACGACGGCGTCGCCTGGTACGCGGTGCACGCACCGTACGGCGGCCCGGACGCCTACGACCGCTTCGTCGACACCGCGCACGCGCTGGGCCTCGGCGTCATCCAGGACGTCGTCTACAACCACCTCGGACCGAGCGGCAACTACCTGCCGCTGTACGGGCCGTACCTGGTGCAGGGGCTCGCGAACACGTGGGGTGACTCGGTGAACGTCGAGCACCCGGAGGTCCGTCGGTACGTCCTCGACAACGTGCGGATGTGGTTCCGGGACCACCACGTCGACGGGCTCCGGCTCGACGCGGTGCACGCGATCCGGGACACCTCCCGGCCGCACGTGCTGGCCGACATGGCGTCGGAGACGGATGCGTACGCGTCCTTCGTCGGCAAGCCGCTCTCGCTCATCGCGGAGTCGGACCTCAACGACCCGGTCATGTTCCGGCCTCGCGAAGCCGCGGGGTACGGGCTCGTGGGGCAGTGGTCCGACGACTTCCACCACGCCGTGCACGTGGCGCTGACCGGGGAGACGAACGGCTACTACGCCGACTTCGCCCCGCTGTCGGCGCTCGCGAAGGTACTGCGGGACGGCTTCTTCCACGACGGCACGTGGTCCTCGTTCCGCGGCAAGCGGCACGGGCGGCCCATCGACCGCGGCACCTCCCCCGCGACGGCACTCGTCGTCGCGAACCAGAACCACGACCAGATCGGCAACCGCGCGGCCGGCGATCGTCTCGCCGCATCGTTGTCCGACGAGGGCCTGGTCATCGCGGCGGCCCTGACGCTGCTCGGCCCGTTCACGCCGATGCTCTTCATGGGCGAGGAGTTCGCCGCGACGACCCCGTGGCAGTTCTTCACCTCGCACCCCGAGCCGGAACTCGGCAAGGCCACCGCAGAAGGACGGATCGCGGAGTTCGCGGAGCACGGCTGGGACGAGTCGGTCGTGCCGGACCCCCAGGACCCGTCGACGTTCCAGAACTCGAAGCTCGACTGGTCCGACGTGACGTCGGACCGGGGCACGGCGATCCTCCGCGCCTACCGGGTCCTCGTCGCGCTGCGGCGTACCGACGAGGCCTTCGTCGACGACCGCCACGAGGCGAACGCCGTCCGCATCAGTGAGGAACGGCGCTGGCTCGTCCTCACGCGCGGGCTCCTCGGGCCGACCGCAGCACCGGTGCACGTCGTGGTGAACTTCCTCGACGACGCGGCCGAGGTCCCGGTGCCCGGCGCGACCGGAGAGGTCCTGTACGCGTTCGGTGAGGCCTCGGTCGCGACCGACTGCGTCCGGTTCACCGGCCGCGGGGTGGTCGTGCTGCGGTAGTCACGCTCCGTGCCGCTCGAGCGAGGGGCCGGAGTGGTGCGCGAAAGCGACAGTGCTCGACCGGAATCCGGCCGAGCACTGTCGCTTTCCGGGACCACTCCGGCGGAAACTCCGCAGCGCGAGCGCAGCGCGAGCGCCAGCGCCGCGCGCTCGTCAGTGGATCGGGTTGGACACCGCGTGCGCGTTGCGGCGCACCGACGGCAGCGGCTTGTGCTCCTTGGCGAGCGCCCGGGCCTCGCGGAGGCGCCGGTCGATGCCCCACTTCGTGACCAGGGTCAGGCTCTCCCGGACGATGTTCCCGCTCATCTTCGAGACGCCGAACTCCCGCTCGGTGAAGGTGATCGGGGTCTCGACGACCTGGAGCCCGGCCTCGAGGGCGCGCCAGCACAGGTCGACCTGGAAGCAGTACCCCTTCGAGGCGATGCCGTCGAGGTCGATCCGCCGGAGCGCCTCGGACGTGAACACCCGGAACCCACCGGTGGCGTCCCGGACCGCGATGCCGAGTGCGAGTCGTGTGTAGAGGTTGCCGCCGCGGGACAGGAGCTCCCGGTACCAGGGCCAGTTCTCGACCTCGCCGCCCTTGATCCAGCGGGACCCGAGGACGAGGTCGTTCGTGTCCGCCAGCTCGATCAGCCACGGCAGGTACTCCGGGTGGTGCGAGCCGTCGGCGTCCATCTCGACGAGCTTGTCGTACCCGTGTTCGAGGCCCCACGCGAAGCCGGACAGGTACGCGCCGCCGAGGCCGTCCTTGACGGTGCGGTGCAGCACGTGGACACGATCGGTCGAGGCGGCGATCGAGTCCGCGATGTCGCCGGTGCCGTCGGGCGAGTTGTCGTCGACGACGAGCACGTGAACCGTGTCGTCGGTCGCTGCAAGGGTACGCGACACGATGGGGCGGACGTTCTCCGCCTCGTCGTAGGTCGGGATGATGACCAGGGTCTCGCTCATGGTGCTCCTCGAAGTTCCGTGTCGAAGGTATCGGTCGGGTGCTGGATCAGCTGTCGGACAGGGATGCGAACACGATCAGGTTGTCCGTGTAGTGCCCGGTGGCCGTGTCGAACGTGCCGTCGCACGTGATCAGGCGGAGTTGCGGGGTGGGGGTGGTGCCGTAGACGTCGCTCGTCGGGAAGGCGGACTTCGAGGCCCGCTCGGTGTCCTGGACGGTGAAGGTCCGGGTGCTGCCGTCGGACATCGCGACGTGGATCTCGTCGCCGGACACGAGTTCGTCGAGGCGGAAGAACACCGCGGCGCTCGTGGGGCTGTCCACGTGTCCGGCGATGACCGCGGGGCCGACCTCGCCGGGGACGATCCCGTCGCTGAACCACCCGGCGTTGTCCCAGCCCTTCGGCGGGTCCAGTTCGCCGGCGGATCCGCGGTGCAGGTCCTCGAGCGAGGCGTCCACGCCGATCGCCGGGATCGTCACGCGGGTCGGGGTGGCGTCGGACTTCGCTGCGGGTGCGGCCGGGTCCTGGAACCCGGTCGTGTCCCGGTCCCCCGCGGCAGCCGAGGCCGACGAACCGGACGACCCGGCCCCAGACGACCCGGCCCCAGACGACGCCGACGACGACGACGCCGCCGACGCACCCGCGACCGGGCCGGAACCCGATCCGGAGGCGAACGCGACCCCCGTCACGACGGCCCCCGCGATGACGACCGCAGCAGCGGCAGCCCCCACGGCCACCCACCGACGCCGAAGACCGCGAACCGGACCAGCAGGCCCACGCGCCGACCGCCGCCCGGTCACGACGCGCCTCCGGCCGAGGTCGCGCACCCGCCGAGCACGTCGGAGGTGAGCATCGTCGCCCCGAGCGCCGCCCACGCGTCGCCGTAGTACGTCGGCGTCGTCGCAGCGGTCCGGTCGGCCCGGTCGACGTCCTTCGCGGCCGCAGCGGTGGAGCCGGCGGCCTGCTCGGCAGCGGCACGCGCGACGTACGCCAGCGCACTCCTGTCCCCGGTCACGGCCGTGCCGCCCAGGTCGAGCTGCGCCGCGAGCTGCGTCGTCCGGCGGAGCGTCGGCGCGATCGACGCCGCGAGGGAACGGTCGGCGCTCGTGCACGCCTCGGCGTACCGGAGCGGCATCCGCATCGCGTCGTAGCCGTACAGCACCCGGGCGTCGTTCCCGGTCGCCGGCATCGGGTCGACGCTGCCGTCGGCGTGCACCTGCGACCAGTCGCTCGGCAGGTCGGACTTCTCGAGCACGGCCTTCGTGACGGCCCGGGAGCCCGCTTCGAGCCCCTTCCAGCGGTCGTCCCCGGTGGCGGATGCGAGCACCCGGTAGGCGGCGGGCGACGCGTACGAGGCGTCGTACCGGTACGGCTCCGAGTCCGCCCACGGCCCGGGCAGCAGGATCCGCCCGAGGTCCGTCGTCGCGGTCTCGTGCTCGAGCACGGCGGCGGCCATCCGCTTGCCGGCCTTCGTGTAGGTGTCGTTCCCCCACGACGACCCGGCGAGCACGAGGGCCCGGGCGGTGTCGAGGTCGGCGTCGCTCGCGGACTGCCCGTCGGCGATGCCGCCGTCGGTCGTCCAGCGCCATGCGAGCAGGTCGTCGTCGGTGAGCATGTGCTTCGCCGTCCACTTCCAGATGTCACCGAAGCGCTCACGGTCACCCGAGGCGTAGGCGATGAGCAGGCCGTACGCCTGCCCCTCGCTGACCGTGTCGTCGCCCTGGTCGGTGCGGACGATGCGGCCGTCCTGCTCGTACCGGTCGAGGAACGCGGCACGCAGCTCGGCGGCGGAGCGGGTGCCGTCCGGCGCGGTGGTCGAGGTCGGGGTCGACGCGCCACCGGCGTCCGATGCGGGGTCCGACCAGGGTCGGACCGCCGCGACGGCGATGCCGCCGGCGACGAGGACCGCGGCGAGGCCGACGGCGGTGACGGGGATCCAGTTCCTGCGGGTCATGCTGGCCTGCTCTCTGCTGGTTGACGTGGACGACGGGCTGGTCGCCGTGGACGACGGGCTGGCTGGGGCAGCGGACGGGAGGCTCGGATCACGTCAGCGGATCGGCGGCGGCGATCCGGGCCTCCGTCCGGATCAGTGGAACAGTCCGCGGAACACGCGCACCACCGCGTGCAGGAACCCCGTTGCCGGGCGGTCGGCGGCCGTGCCGCCACCGCCGGTCTGGACCCCGCCCTTCGGCGTCGCCGCGGTGGCAGCAGCGTCGGTCACGGGCACGATCGTCAGGTCGCCCGCGCTGTTGTCGAGGACGAACAGGGTGGAGACGGTGTTGCCCTTGAGGTCGACGTCCGCGGTGCCGGTCTGGCCGCTCCCCGCGATGTCGAGGTCCCACTTGCCGGCGTCCACGGTGGCGTACTCGGTGGCGGTACCGAACGCGGCGTTCGTGGCGACGTCGGTGCCGTCCGCGGTGACGTCGACCTTCTTCGCCGTGGTCGCGGCCTGGACGAGCCGGAGCTTCGCCTTGCCGTCACCGGGCTGGGCGAGGTCGTCGGAGAACGCCGCGGTCTTCAGCGACTTGTTCTTGCCGTACGCGACGACGGTGCTCGCGTCGCCGCCCTGCACCGTGACGTCGGTGGAGATCACCGGGGTCGAGTCCGGTGCGTCCGAGGCGCGCATCGAGAGCACGTAGGTGCCGGCGGCGAGCTCCTGGTACGGGCTCACCTGGCCGTAGGTGACGTCGTCGAGCTCGAAGACCTTCTTGCCGCCGGACAGGCTCGACAGTTCGACGTCGACGCCCTTCGTGTCCGGGGAGAGGTGGCCGACGCGGAGCCAGCCCTCGTCGGCGGTCGCGGCGCTGGCGGCCTGGGGTGCGGCGAGGCCGACGGTCGCGGCGACGAGGGTCGCGGCCAGGGCGCCGACGACGGCGACGCGACGGCGGGAGGTGCGTGCGGTGGCGTTCATGGTGGTGCTCCTTCGGGTCGGGTGGTGCTGGTCGTTCCGGGTCAGGGCCGCGCGCGCTCCGCGAGCGGGCGAAATGCCGGGGTGGTCGTGCCGCCGACCGTGGTGTTTCGCCCGCTCACGGGAGCCCGCGCACGGGGCTAGTGCACGGGAGCCCGCTCACGGGGCTCGTGCACGGGACGCACACGGGGGCGGCGGTCACGATGCGCTGACCGCGGTGCTCGTCGGGTCGGTCGTCGGGAAGACGATCGTCAGGGTGTCGCCGTCGCGTTCGACCGAGGTCGGGCGGAAGGCGCTGGACATGGCCTCGAGGGTCTGCTCGGTCCGGCTCGCGGTCTGTGTGCTCGACGCGTGCAGGACCACGCGGCGGAAGGCCTGGCCGGTCTCGCCGGTCATCGGGGTGAAGCGGTCGACCCGCACGGACCGGTCGGCGAGGACCTGGCCGAGCGCGATCATCGCCCGGGAGTCGACCTGGCCGGCGCGGAACTGCGACTTCGTCCCGGAGTCGGCCTCGAGTGCCGGGTTCTCGGCGAGCTGCGTGCCGAGCGTCTTCCGCTGGTCGGTGGCCTTCGTGATCTCCTGCTTCGCGGTGGTCTCGCCCTGCGGGTGGATCTGCCGGACGTCGACGGCCTGGTTGCCGGTACCGAAGGTCGCGACGCTCGTGGAGTTCGCGATCGCCTGACGGACGTCCGAGGACGAGTTCCCGCCGGTGCGCATCGAGTCCGTCGTGACGACGTAGTCGGAGTCCTTCCAGCCGTTGGGCGACTGCTTCTCCACGGCTCCGTCGGTGTCGAGCTTGTAGTACCAGACCACGTTGTTCCGGGCGAAGCCGTCGTTCACCAGGTCGACCCACATCGCGTCGTCGACGAGCATCCGGGAGCGCTTGTCGACGTTGTCGCCGATCCAGTTCTCCGCCTGCGCCATCGGCTTGTCGAGGTCGGTGACGAGGAACCCGCGGAGCTGCGAGCCCCAGAGCGGCACGGCGGCCACGAGCGCGGCGACGGTGACGAGCGCCCACGCACCGCCGAGGGCGCGACGCGAGACCCCGCGGAAGCGGGTCCGGGCGCGGAAGGCGGTGATCCCGCTCAGGGCGAGGACGGCCCGCTCGCCGACGTAGGCGACGAGGAGCGCGGCGAACGGCACGAGCATGATCACGTACGGCACGGGCAGGTACCCGTTCGGACGGAACATCATCGCGAGGAGGAACACGAGCATCGCGGCGATCGGGCGGACGCGGCGCAGGAAGACCCCGACGATCGCGGCGGCCGAGCCGAGCACGATGAACACCGGGTCGAGCGCCCACCACTGCGACGCCGCCTCGTTCGCCAGGCTGCCGCCGGTGAAGAGCGACCCGCTCGCCTCGCGGCTGCCGAGCTGGTAGGTCACGCCCTCGAGCAGGCTGACCTTGCCGGCGCTCGGCAGGAGCTCGCCCTTCACCGCGGCGAGCAGGATGTACCCGCCACCGATCACGGCGAGGACCGCGCCGGCGACGCTGAGCGTGTACCGGCGGGTGCTCGGGTCGGCACGGCGGAACGCCATCCAGACCAGGAACGGCAGCGCCAGCAGGTAGGTCTCCTTGCTGAGCACCGCGACGCCGAGGCAGGCGGCCGCGCCGACGAAGCCCGCGAGCTGCTGCCGGCGGCTGAGCACCAGCACGAACGCGGCGAGGAGCCACGGGGTCGCGACGTTGTCGATGTAGACCGTGCGGTGGTACTGCAGCGCGAGCGGCGACAGGCCGAAGACGAGCACCGCGATCGCGGCGGTCGGACGGGCGGTGCCGAGGCGTCGGGCCAGCACGAACACCAGCACCGCGGAGACGGCGGCGAAGAACACCATCGCCTCACGCGCGGCCTCGACCGCGAACGGGTACCGCGCGAACGCTCCCGTCAGCGACGTGTAGCCGGCGATCTGGATCCAGCCGAGCGGCGGGTGGTCGTACCAGTACGTGTAGTGGGTCAGTTCGCCGAGGTGGGTGATCGCCCACGCCTGGGCGGTGTACGTGCCCTCGTCGTCGATGCGCTGCGGGATGCCGCCCATGTTCCAGGCCTGCACCACCGCGGCGATCGCCACGACGGGGAGGAGCCACGCGAGGCTCCGGGCGTGCACCTGGAACCAGAGGCGCACACCGGTGGCGGTGGTGGTCCCCCGGACCGGGATGCCGGTCGTGTGGGTGATGCTGGCGGTCATCGGGTACCTCCGGCGCTGGTCGACGAGCCGGCGGTCGCGAAGACCGGCTCGGGGCTGGTGACGGCGGACGGGAAGCCGACCACCTCGGGCTGCTGCACCGGGGTGCGGTGCTGCCCGGTGTGCTCCGTCTTCTCCCAGCCGTTCTGCTTCCGGGCGTGCCGGATCACGGCTCGGACGGCCGCCGCGGCGAGGAAGACCTGGTACGGGATCAGGCCGAGGACGAGCTTCACGTAGTCGCGGATCCGGACCTTCTCCTTGTAGAGACGCCCGAACTCGCCGAGCCCGGCGATCTCCACCGCCAGGAGCATCAGCGTCGGGGCGAGCGGGATGAACGAGACCAGGGCGATCGCCGTCGGGACCTTCACGAACGCGATCATGACCACGCTGAGCGGGATGAGCAGCCCGGTCGCCGCCTGGATGAACGGCATCGTGAGCAGGTAGCGGGCGAAGAAGCGCTGCTTCAGCGTCGGGAGCTTCTTCCACTCCCCCTTCTCCAGGACCTGCAGGAAGCCCTGGTTCCAGCGGGTGCGCTGCTTCAGGAGGGACGCGAAGGTCGGCGGGGTCTCCTCGCGGGTGACCGCCTCCGGGCTGTACGCCACGACGACCTTGGCGCCGTCGGCGGAGAGCCGGACTCCGAGCTCGCAGTCCTCGGCGAGGCAGTGCGCGTCCCAGCCGTTCGACCAGTCCAGGCGCTCCTTCGTCACGAAGACGGTGTTGCCGCCGAGCGGGATGAACTTCGACTCGGCGTGGAAGTGCAGACGCGAGCGGAACCAGAAGTAGTACTCGAGGACGTTCCGGAGCGACCACCAGCTGGACTTGAAGTTCATCAGCTGCACGCCGCCCTGCACGACGTCGGCGCCGGTCTCCTGGAACCGGGAGTCGACCAGGGTGAGCAGGTGCGGGTACACCTCGTCCTCCGCGTCGAACACGCCCACGACGTCACCGGTGGCGTGCTGCAGCGCCAGGTTCATCGCCTTCGGCTTGTTCTTCGGCAGGGTGTCGTCGACGACCACCTTGATCAGCCCGGGGTGGCGGGCAGCGGCCTCGCGGACGACCCGATCGGTGCCGGGGTCGTCCTCGCCGACGATCGCGATGATCTCGAAGTCGGGGTGGTCCTGCGTGGCGAGCATGTCGAGCGTCTGCCCCATCACGTCCTCCTCGTGCCGGCCGGGCACCAGGAGCGTGAAGCGGTGCGCCGCGGGACGCGGCGTCTGGCTGAAGCTCGTCGCGCGGAGCGCGGAGCGCGAACGCCAGGCGTGCAGCATCCACCACAGGGTGGACAGCGCGACCAGCGTGAGCAGGACGGAGATGGCGATGAGGGCGCTGTAGCCGATCCACTCGCCCACCGACCAGGCGGCGTGCGGGACCTGACCCGAGCCTCCCGTCGGGACGTCCGTGGTGCCCCGGTTCGGGACGTTCCCCGACGTGCCGGACTGGTCCTTCGGCTGCAGCAGTGGCCCCGCAGCGATGGTCAACGTGCTCAGCGGTGTCATTCGAGGATCTCCTTCGTGCGACGTGCGTCCCGGGAACGGAAGACGAGTGCCTTGTACGCGGCGAACCGGAACGCGGTGCCGAGGACCAGGCCGACCCCGTTGCCGGCGACGTTGTCGGCGAGGGTGGAGGTGAATCCGAGGAGGTAGTGCGAGACGTAGAGGCACCCGGCGGCGATGCCGAGGCCGATCAGGTTCGTGAGCGCGAACAGCAGGCCCTCGCGGATCGTCTCCCGACGTCCGGTGGTGCGCTCGGCGCGGAACGTGATGAAGCGGTTGAGGACGTACGCGACGGCCGTCGAGACGACGGCCGAGGCGACCTTCGCGCCGATCGGCTTGTCGTCGAGCACCGTGGCGCGCAGCAGGTTGTAGACGCCGAGGTCGACGAGGAAGCAGAACGCGCCGATGGCGCCGAAGGACACGAGTTGGCGGGCGGTCGCGATCAGGGTCGCGAACCGGCCTGCGGGTGTCACCCGTTCAGGTGGCACCACAACGAGGGTGTCGGTCGAGGTCATGCCCCCGATTCGGGGGGCTTCTCGTCTGGGTTTGGGCGGGGTACGTACTTACCCAGGGGTCTGCCAGACGCGCGACACGCATTGTTCATCCGGGGTACGCGTGGTGCGGTCCGCAACTGCGGACGGGAGGCACGGTGCCAGCTGGCACCGTGCCTCCCGTCTGCAGTGGGTCGCGTCTACGCGGGGCGCGAGGTCGGGCTCACGCTCTTCGAGGAGTCGCGTTCCGGGATGTCGCCGAGCGCTTCGTCGATGGCACGCAGTGCATCGGCGTCGAGCGTCACGCCCGCGGCCTTGACGTTGTCCGTGACCTGCGACGGACGGGAGGCCCCGACGATCGCGCTGGCCACGTTCTCGTTCTGCAGCGTCCACGCGATCGCGAGCTGGGCGAGGGTCAGGCCGGCCTGGTCGGCGACCGGCTGCAGGCGCTGCACGGCCTCGAGGACCTCGTCGCGCATGAACCGCTTGATCATGTCCGCGCCGCCCTTCTCGTCCGTGGCGCGGGAGCCCTCGGGCAGCGGCTGGCCGGGCTTGTACTTGCCCGTCAGCACACCCTGCGCGATCGGCGACCAGACGATCTGGGACAGGCCGAGCTCCTTCGAGGTGGGGACGACCTCGCCCTCGATGACCCGCCAGAGCATCGAGTACTGCGGCTGGTTCGAGATGAGCTGGAAGCCGAGCTCCTTCGCGAGCGACGCGCCCGCGCGGATCTGCTCCGCGGTCCACTCGGAGACGCCGATGTAGAGCGCCTTGCCCTGTCGCACCACGTCGGCGAAGGCCTGCATGGTCTCTTCGAGCGGGGTCTCGTAGTCGTAGCGGTGCGCCTGGTAGAGGTCGACGTAGTCCGTCTGGAGGCGGGTCAGCGAGCCGTTGATCGACTCCATGATGTGCTTGCGGGAGAGGCCGACGTCGTTGTGCTGCTTCGGGCCGGTGGGCCAGTAGACCTTCGTGAAGACCTCGAGGCCGGCACGACGCTCCCCCTTGAGCGCTTCGCCGAGGACCGTCTCCGCCGCCGTGTTGGCGTATGTGTCCGCGGTGTCGAACGTGGTGATGCCGGCGTCGAGCGCTGCCCGGACACACTGGGTGGCGACGTCGTTCTCGACCTGCGAGCCGTGGGTGAGCCAGTTGCCGTACGTGATCTCGGAGATCTTGAGGCCGGAGTTGCCGAGGTACCTGAATTCCATGCTCCGACGCTACCGCGCGCGCCCGGCGCCGCGGGAGGCCCCCGCGGGGCCTCCCGCGGGGCGCGCCGCGCGGCCGCGCCGCGCGCCGCGGCCGCGCTCCCGCGGGAGGGGGAGGTCGAGCGGGAGGGACGGGGGAGGTCGAGCGGGAGGGACGGGGGGGAGGTCGAGCGGGCGAAATACCCGGGTCCGTCCGCCGTCGGACACTGGCATTCCGCCCGCTCGACTTCCGGGGCGCCTCCTCCACAAGCGAGTGACGGTCTCGACGATCCACCGTGGAGGCTCGACTCACCACCTCGACTGCAGTCCCCCACGAGCATGTGGAGATGACCGCCAGACGTCGACTCCCGTCGGCACTCCGCAATGCCTCGTTCCGCGTACGCAACGCACTCCACCGAGGGGTTCCCCGAGGCCGACTCGACGCGCGAGACCTCGTCCGTCCGTACCACGGGGTGCGCTCCCCGGCGCCGCCAGGAACCACCGAGGAACGTGCTCGAGCGCTCGCCCCGCGGCTGCGAGCAGACCAGGTCTTCAGCCATGTCACCGCTGCGGCGATCATCGGCGTCCCGCTCCCCCGACGGATCGAACGGGATCTCCGGCTGCACGTCACGACGATCGGCGTCGACCAGGCACTCCGCGTCCGTGGTGCCGTCGGACACCGCGCGCGGTACGGCACGGTGCGCTGGTCACACGCGCGCGGGGTGCCGATCAGTCATCCGGCCGACACGTTCGTCGCGCTCGCGACCCTCCTCACCCTCGACGAGCTCATCGTCGCCGGCGATGCACTCGTGGGCTGGCTCGGATGGCTGACCGTCGACGAGTTGACCGCAGCGGTTCGGCGCCGTCGACGGATCAGGGGCATCGTGAAACTGCGCGCGGCGCTCCTCGAGATCCGGGTGGGATCGCGGTCCCCAGGAGAGACCAGAACGCGACTCGCACTCGTTCGCCGTGGACTCCCCGAACCGGCCCTGAACCACGACGTCGTGGTCGACGGAGTCTGGATCGCCTGCGTCGATCTCGCGTACCCGGAAGCCCGAGTGGCGATCGAGTACGAGAGCGACCTCCACCGAACCGATCCAGGCACGTTCAAGAAGGACCTCACCCGTGGTGAACACCTGAAGGACGTCGACTGGTGGCTGGTCCGATCGACCGCGGACGACCTCGGACGGAACGTGGACCGCTTCGTCTGGCGCATCCGTCGGCTGCTCGACGTCGGTACCGCTGGACGCCACGACACGCGGTCGACGGCGCTCCGATGAACATTGGTTGACGCTTCAACCAATTGGGTGCACAATGGCGTAGCATCAACTTCGATGCGGGCGCATGGATCGGGGCTCCGGTTCGCTCGCGTCGCACCACGAACTCCGTCGTCCCGGAAGGACACCACCATGACGCTCACCGCTGACACCGTTCCCGGCTACCAGACCGGCACCTGGAAGATCGACCCGACCCACTCCGAGGTCACCTTCTCCGTCCGCCACCTGGCGATCAGCAAGGTGAAGGGCAAGTTCGAGAACTTCGACGCGACCGTCGTCACCGCTGAGAACCCGCTCGAGTCGACCGTCGAGGCGAACATCGACGTCGCGTCCATCAACACGGGCCAGGAGCAGCGCGACCAGCACCTCAAGACGAGCGACTTCTTCCTCACGGAGGAGCACCCGCAGCTCACCTTCCGTTCCACCGGCATCGAGGCCAAGGGCGACAACCTGCACATCGCCGGTGACCTGACCCTCCGCGGCGTCACCAAGCCGGTCGTCCTCAAGGCCGAGCTCGGCGGCTTCACGACCGACGGCTACGGCCAGGTCAAGTTCGGCGCCGAGGCGACGACCAAGATCGACCGGACCGAGTTCGGCGTGAACTGGAACGCAGCGCTCGAGGCCGGCGGCTTCACCCTCGGCAACGACGTCACCATCAACCTCGACGTCCAGTTCGTCCTCCAGGCGGCCTGACCCTCGAACGACAACCGCTGCCTGACTGCGGCCCCGAGCCGCACGGCAGCCCTCCCCCTAGTCGAAGCCCCGACGCCATCCCGGCGCCGGGGCTTCGTCGTGCCCGGCGTCCGCAACGCACGCCCACTCGAGCGGGCGAAACACCCGGGCCGCCCGCCCCGTGCACCGCGGCATTTCGCCCGCTCGGCACCCCCGGCGCCCCCGGCGCGCGCGGGCGGTCGGACGAGGACGCCGCTCGACTCCGCATCCACTCGAGCGGGCGAAACACCCGGGCCGCCCGCGCGATGCACCGCGGCATTTCGCCCGCTCGGCGCCCCCGGCGCCCCCGGCGCGCGCGCGGGCGGTCGGACGAGGGCGCCGCTCGACTCCGCATCCGCTCGAGCGGGCGAAACACCCGGGCCGCCCGCCCCGTGCACCGCGGCATTTCGCCCGCTCGTGCACGGTGGGGCGGGCCGCGGGGCGGGGCGCGCAGCGCGTACGGTGGGCAGCACGGCGGCACGCCGGGAATCCCGGGCATCGTGCGCCGGTTCACGCACAGCACCAGCACGCACGCAGCGCACAGCACCAGCACGCACGCAGCACACAGCACCAGCACGCACGCACGCACGCAGCACGCACGCACGCCCGCACGCCCGCACGCACGCACGCACGAGCACCCAGCACGCGCAGCACGCACGCAGCACACACGCACGCCCCCTCGAACAAGGAGCACCACCATGGCCACCGACTGGATCGCGTTGCAGGCCCTCGCCGCAGCCGAGTTCGGCCGCCGCGTCGCCGCCGTCACCGAATGGGACGCGCCGACGCCCGACTCCGAGTGGACCACCAGGGACCTCGTCGCCCACGTGGTCGACGAGCAGCGCTGGATCCCGCTCCTCCTCACCGGGTGCGACTACGCCCAGGCCGAGGCCGACCTGGAACCGATCGGCGACGACCTCGTGACGGAGTGGCAGCGCTTCGCCGGCGCCGCCACCGAGGCCTGGCAGCGCGCCCCGAAGGACACCCCGGTGCACCTCGCGACGGACGTCGTGACCGCGGGCGAGTACCTCGCGGAGCAGACGAGCGACATCACGATCCACACGTGGGACCTCGCCCGTGCCACCGGGAGCGACGACGCGCTGCCCGACGAACTCGTCGAAGCCGTCTGGAGGCACTTCGAACCGCAGATCGAGTCCCTCGCGGCCACCGGCCTCTACGCGGCCCCCGTCGAGGTCGGCGAGGACGCACCGCTGCAGGTCCGCCTGCTCGCCGTCACAGGCCGCGATGCCAGAGTGGCTGCATGAGCATCAGCACGACCCGCCTCAGTGGCACCGGCCTCGAGATCAGCAACGTCGTCCTCGGGATGATGTCCTACGGCGACCCGACGAAGGGCTCCCACGAGTGGAGCGTCGGCATCGACGAGGCCCGCCCGTTCGTCCGTCGGGCCTTCGACGCCGGCATCACGACCTTCGACACCGCCAACGTCTACTCCGACGGCTCCAGCGAGGAGATCACCGGCACGCTGCTCCGCGAGCTCGGCCCGCGCGAGGACGTCCAGGTCCTCACGAAGGTCTTCAACCGGATGCGTCCCGGCCGAAACGGTGCCGGGCTCTCCCGCGTCGCGATCATGCACGAGATCGACGCGTCCCTGACCCGCCTCGGCACCGACTACGTCGACGTCTACCAGATCCACCGCTTCGACCCGAACACCCCGGTCGAGGAGACGATGGAAGCGCTCCACGACGTCGTCAAGTCGGGCAAGGCGCGCTACATCGGCGCGAGCAGCATGTGGGCGTGGCAGTTCGCCGAGATGCAGCACACCGCCGAGCTGCACGGGTGGACGAAGTTCGTGTCCATGCAGGACCAGTACAACCTGCTCGAGCGCGAGGAAGAGCGCGAGATGCACCCGTTCTGCGAGCACACCGGTGTCGGGGTGATCCCGTGGAGCCCCCTCGCCCGCGGCAAGGTCACCCGCCCGTGGGACGCGCAGGGCTCGGGTTCCCGTGCCGACACCGACCAGTTCGGCAAGACCCTTTACCGCCAGGACGAGGACGCCAACCGCGCGATCGTCGGCACGGTCGAGCAGATCGCCACGGACCGCGGCGTGAGCATGGCCCAGATCGCCCTCGCGTGGGTGGCCGGCAAGAGCGCCGTGTCCGCGCCGATCGTCGGCGCGACGAAGGAGCACCACATCGACGACGCCGTCGCAGCCGCGTCGATCGACCTCACCGAGGACGAGGTGACGCGGCTCGAGTCCGCGTACACGCCCCGGGTGCCGTCCGGTTTCTGACGTCACCACGTGACGGACGGGAGGCCCGGTGCCAGCTGGCACCGGGCCTCCCGTCCGGTCGTGAGCCGGGTCCTACCCCACCGGGTCCGCTGGTGACGCGGCCGAGCGCTCCAGCCGCGCGATGCGCACGAGCGCTGCGCGCTCGCTGCCGGTCTGGTTGCCGAGCACCGCGCCGATGCCGTCGAGGACGAGGCCCGTCGTCCGCCCGACCGGGAACTCGAGGGGGCCGAGCGAGGGCGCTCGCAGCCCGAGCATCGACCGGTGCCGCGGGTCGAGCGTCGACGCGGCGCCCTGGAACAGCGCCTGGTAGCCCGGCCGGAGCATGCGCGCGAGCGGCGGGTTCCTGATGAAGCGGACGACGTCCCGGGTGCGCGGCGTCACGGCGAGCTCCCCGCGGTCGAGGTACCCGTTCATCTGGCCGCGGAGCTCCGCCTCGGACTCCGGCGGGTCCTCGACACGCATGAGCCGTCCGGCGATGGCCCATTCCCGGACGTAGGCGTCGGCGCCGCCCGGGATGGGGTCGCCCCACTGCTCGGCGGCTCGGAGGAAGGCGTCGGTGAAGGCGAGGTGCACCCAGCGGGCCAGGTCGGGGTCGTTCGCGGTGTAGTCACGCGTGACACCGTGGCCGTCGACGTACTGCCCCCGGACCTTCTCGTGCAGGCGCAGGACCCACTCGCTCGCGCCACGGGCCGTCGCGGTGTCGCCGTGGGAGACGGTGTAGATCCAGCGGATCGTGCCGGCGAGGCGGCCGAAGGGGTCCTCGCGGTAGCGGGAGTGGTCGGCGACGCCGGCGAGCGCACCCGGGTGCAGCGCCTGGACGAGGAGCGCCCGGACGCCCGCGACGATCGTCTGCTTGCCGCCGTGCACCGCCCAGGTCGCGGAGCCGGGGCCGAAGAAGCCCGCGTCGTCGCCCTGTTCGAGTTCGTCCACCCACGCGGGACGCTCGGTCGCGCCGCCGGTGAACGTGGTGTTGAGCCGGGAGCGGAAGGCGTCGGTGACGAAGGACATGCGCCCATCGTCCGTCGTGCTCCTGACATTGCCCCGGGCACGCCAGCTAGGTTGGACGGGTGAGCATCGACACGCCCCGTCCCTGGCTTGCCGCCTACGCCCCCGGCGTCCCCCACGACATCGAGGAGCCGACCGGTTCGCTCGTCGACCTGGTGGAGCAGTCGGCGAAGCGGTTCCCGAAGAAGGTCGCCCTCGAGTTCTTCAAGCGCACGACGACGTACGCCGAACTCGAGGACCAGATCGTCCGCGCGGCGAACGGGCTCCGGAAGCTCGGCGTCACGGCCGGTGACCGCGTGGCCCTGGTGCTGCCGAACTGCCCGCAGCACGTCGTGGCGTTCTACGCGGTCCTGCGGCTCGGCGCGATCGTCGTCGAGCACAACCCGCTGTACACGCCGCGGGAGCTCCGCCACCAGTTCGAGGACCACGGCGCCCGGGTCGTCATCGCGTGGGACAAGTCCGTCGCCACGCTGCAGGAGTTCCCGTCCGACGTCCGGCTCGACGCGATCGTGTCGGTCGACCTGACGAAGGCGATGCCGCGGAGCACCCGGCTCGCGCTGACCCTGCCCGTTGCGAAGGCCCGGGAGTCCCGCGCGAAGCTCACGACGAAGGTCCGTGGCACCACGAAGTGGGACGACCTCGTCGCGTCGCGGCGGCTGCCCCGGAAGCACCCGCGTCCGGCGACGACGGACACCGCGCTCATCCAGTACACCTCCGGCACGATGGGCACCCCGAAGGGCGCCGTGCTCACGCACCGGAACCTCATCGCGAACGCCGCGCAGGCCCGGGCCTGGGTGCCGCAGATCCAGCCCGGCGACGGCAGCGTCGTCTACGCGATCCTGCCGATGTTCCACGCGTACGGGCTGACGCTCTGCCTGACCTTCGCGATGAGCATGGCCTCCCGGCTGGTGCTGTTCCCGGCGTTCGACCCGGACCTCGTGCTCACCGCCATGAAGCAGCACCCGCCGACGTTCCTGCCGGCCGTGCCGCCGATCTACGCCCGGCTCCAGCACGCCGCCGACTCGAAGAAGGTCTCCCTGCAGGGGATCGAGATCGGGATCTCCGGCGCGATGCCGCTGTCGCAGGACATCGTCGAGCCGTGGGAGGCGCGCACCGGCGGGTACCTCGTCGAGGGCTACGGGCTCTCCGAGTGCTCCCCGGTCATCATGGCGAACCCGGTGTCCGACGCCCGGCGGCTCGGGACGATCGGGCTGCCGTTCCCCTCGACCGAGGCCCGCGTCGCCGACCCGGACGACGCCACCCGGGTCCTCGGCGTCGACGAGTCCGGCGAGCTGCAGGTGCGCGGGCCGCAGGTGTTCAGCGGGTACTGGGGCAAGGCCGAGGCCACCGACGAGGTCTTCACCCCGGACGGCTGGTTCCGCACCGGGGACATCGTCGCGATCGACGCGGACGGGTACGTGCGGATCGTGGACCGGCTCAAGGAGCTCATCATCACGGGCGGCTTCAACGTCTCGCCGTCCGAGGTCGAGGACGCCCTGGTCAAGCACCCGAGCGTCCGGGAGGTCGCGGTCGTCGGCATCACCCAGGCGGGCAACGAGCAGGTCGTCGCCGCGGTGGTGCCGCGTGACCCGGCCTCGTTCGACGCCGACGCGCTGCGGGCCTACGCCCGGGAGCACCTGGCGGCGTACAAGGTGCCGCGCCGGGTCGTCGTCGTGGAGGACCTCCCCCGCTCGATGATCGGCAAGGTGCTGCGCCGCAAGGTGCGCGACGCGATCCTCGAGGGGTAGCGCGCGCGGGTCCGTCTGCAGCGTGCGCGCGTCAGCGCCGCGCGCGCCGCGCGGGCAGCGCCAGCAGCGCGAGCCCGAGCACGACGAGCACGATGCCCGCCCAGCCCACGGCACCGAGGTGCTCGCCGACCACGAGCACGGCGAGCACCGCGGCCACGACGGGCTCGAGCAACGACAGCAGCGTCGCGCCCGAAGCGCTGACCGTCCGGAGCCCGAGCGCGTACAGCGAGTGCCCGAGGACCGTCGGCACGAGCGCGAGGTACAGGAACACCGGCCAGTTCCCGGCGACCACGAGCGCGTCGTGCCCGACCACCACCGCGAGCACCACGAGCGGGACCGCGGCGAGCCCGAACACCGCGCCGACGAGGCCCTGCTCGCTCGGCCGCGCCCGCTCCGCGATCTCGACGCCCGGCCCACCGGGAAGCGTCCCGACGGCACCCGACGCCGCGCCCATCCCCCGTGCGATCGCCCACGAGTACAGCGCGTACGTGAGGCCGGCCACGAGCGCGCACGCCAGCCCGACCGGCAGCGCCCCCGAGGCGCCGTTGCCCCCGGGCCGCGCGAGCGTCACGACGACCATCCCGACCACGCTCACGAGCGTCGCCACACCCCAGCGCAGCGTCGGCCGCCGGTGCTCCGCCGCCCACTCGACGAGTCCCGCGAACACCGGCGACGACCCGATCGCGACCGTCGTGCCGAGCGCCACCCCCGCGTCGGCCAGCGCCGCGTAGAACGTCACCGCGTACACGGCGAGTGAGGCCGCCCCGAGCCATGCCCAGCCCCTGGTGCCGCTCGCGGTGAGGGCGCGGATCGTGCCACGCCCGGCCGCGGCGGCGAGCACGAGGCCGCCGAGCCCGAACGTCACGGCGCCGAACACGGACGCCGGCACGCCCGGCGCGAAGTGGGTCGCGGTCCCGGTGGTCCCCCAGACGACGGCGGCGACCGCGATCGCGGTCACGCCGGCGAGCGGACGGGAGGCTCGGCTCGCCTCGACCGCGCCGGTCACGACACGTGGACGCTCGGTCGCCGCGTCACCTCGGGTTCCGCTTCGCGCAGGACCTCGCGGGTCACCGGTGCGACGTCCCCGACGCCCGTGAACACGAAGCGGATCGCGTTCCGGATCGGGGAGCCCTCGTTCCACTCGAAGTAGATGCTCGGGACGACCCCGGCGATGTCCCGGATCGCGAGGAGGGTCGAGGCGATCGTGTTCGGGACGTTCCCGGAGCGCACCTTGAGCACGCGGAACCCGTGGATGACGTGCCCCTCGACGACGAGGTCCTCCTCGAAGTCCGACGAGTCGGCGGGCAGCACCTCGAGGAACATCGTCGGGACCCGGGCGGGGATGCCGGAGTCGCGACGTTCCTCGCGCCCCTTCGACCGGTACGCCTCGGCGGTCCCGGCGCCCGGCTCGTTCGCGATGATGCACACGGCGCTGAACTGGTCGGCGTCGGCCTCGACGAACTGCCGGGCGGTGGCGTCCAGCTCGATGGAGGACGCGCGGAGTTCGAACGACCGCCGGACCCGGGACACCAGGGACACGACGACGATCGCGACGATGAACACCGTGGCGATCCGCACGCCGTCGGGCCGCTCGAAGACGTTCGCGATGGTCGTGTAGATGAACACCAGCGCGATCACGGCGTACGCGACCATCCGCTTCCGCTGCTGCCGGCGTCGGGCGGAGAGGGTCACCGCGACCGCGGCGCTCGTGATGAGGACGAGCACCCCCGTGGCGTACGCGCCGCCCTGCGCGTCGACGTTCGCCTGGAAGATGATCGTGATGAGGAAGGCGATGAGCGTGAAGATGATGACGAGGGGCCGGGTCGCCCTGGCCCACTGCGGCGCCATGCCGTAGCGCGGCAGGAACCGGGGCACCAGGTTCAGCAGCCCGGCCATCGCACTCGCGCCCGCGAACCACAGGATCGCGACCGTCGAGAAGTCGTACACCGACCCGAACACGCCCCCGAGGTACTCGTGCGCCAGGTACGCCAGCGCACGACCGTTCGCACCGCCGCCCGGCTGGAACTCGTGCTGGGGGATGAGGAAGGTCGTGACGATCGAGGAGGTGATGAGGAACGTGCTCATGATCACCGCCGCGACGGTGAGCAGCCGTTTGGTCCCGCGGATGCGGCCCTCCGGTCGGGGGCCGGTGGCGTCGTCGGCGTCGCCCCGCACCTGCGGCATCACCGCGACACCGGTCTCGAACCCGGACAGGCCGAGCGCGAGCTTCGGGAACACGACGAGCGCGATCCCGATCATCACGAGGGGGTTGCTGTGCTCGGCCGTCAGGCCGCTCCACCAGTCGCTCGCCACGGTCGGTCGCTCGAACACGTGCCAGAGCGCGACGACCACGACGACCGCGTTGAGCACCAGGTAGACGGCGACCAGTCCGACGGCGATGCCGATCGCCTCCTTGAAACCGCGGAGGAACACGACGCCGAGCAGGAGCAGCAGCGCCAGGGTCAGCGGCACCGGGATCTCGGTGAACCAGTGCGGCGTGAACGGGTTCTCGGCGATGTGCGCCGTGGCGTCCGCGGCGGAGAGGGTCATCGTGATCATGAAGTCCGTCACGGCGAACCCGAGCAGCACCAGCACGAACAGCTTGCCCGCCCACCACGGCAGCAGCTTCTCGAGCATCATGATCGATCCGGCACCGCGGAAGCTGTCCTGGGCGACGCGGCGGTAGACCGGCAGCGCACCGAACAGCGTGACGAGCACGAGCACGATGGTCGCGATCGGTGACAGGAGTCCCGCGGCGAGCGCCGCGATGGCGGGCTGGTACCCGAGCGTGGAGAAGTAGTCGACGCCGGTGAGGCACATGACCCGCCACCACGAGTGGGTCTTCTCCACCTCGACCTGGTGCGGCCCCTGGTGGGACGCACCCTGTTCGGAGCCGTGGAGCATCCAGCGGCGCATGCGAGTGCCGCGGTCCGGGGCGGGGCCAGTCGCGTCGCGTTCCGCGGCTCGCTCGGCGTCTGTCGCGGTCACGGTCACGATGGTAGGCCGTGGCGCATCGATCCGCGTGCCGGCTGGACGATCAGCGCTCGGTCGACCGGCGCGGCCGGTCGATCAGCGCTTCGGCCTGGCGATCACCGATGCGATGCCGGCGACCACGAGCAGCACCCCCGCGGCGATGCAGGCGCCCAGCGCGAGCGTCGTCGGGTCCACCGAGAACCACGGGAGCGCCGTGACCGCCATCGCCGCGGCGAAGACGAGGAGCAGGACGCCCCAGAAGATCGTCCCGAAGCGTGCCGAGGGTCGGGGTCGCGGTGCCGGGACCGGGGTGGACGTGGTCGGGTCGTCGTTCGTCAAGTGCTCGTTCGTCATGTGCTCGTTCGTCATGTGCTCGTTCCTCACTGGTCCACTCGGACGGCGCGGGGCACGTCGACGCCCCCGCCGACGATCCACACCTGCACGGTCGTGACGTCGGCGGCCGCCGCCGTCCGCGCCGCCCGGTTCTCGACGGTCGTGGTCCCGAGGACGCCGCCCAGGTCGTCGTCCCCGTCCCCGTCCGTGTCGGTGTCGGTGTCGGTGTCGACGCCGTAGCCGACGCCGCTCACGTGCACCCGCACCGGGGCGTCGGCCGGCAGCAGGACCTCGGCTCCCCCGGCTCCGAGCCACAGGGTGACCCGCCCGCCCCCGTCGGCCTCGTCCAGCCCGCGCAGGTCGAGCGTCGGACCACCGACGAGCATCGCGTAGTTCCGCTCGACGCCCTGCCCGACGTCGTCGACCCGCCAGGTCGTCCCACCGATCACCGTGACCTGCGTGCCTCCGGGCAGGATCCCGGTGACGACCAGCGCCACGACGCCGACGGTGGAGAAGAACCCGAGCCCGCCGCTCTCCCGTCCGCGGACGCCGGCGACGATCGTCGCGACGGCGAGCACGGCGACCGCGGCGGCGATGCCGAGCACGGCGATCGGCAGGTCCGTCTGCTGGGCCCAGACCGCGACCCCGGCACCGGCCACCAGGGCGATGCCGATGCTCACGGCGACGAACGGTGCGCCCGGCTGGCGCTCCGCACGCTCCGTGCGCCGCTCCGCCGCTCGCGCCCGCTCGGCCCGCACCCGTTCCTGGTGCTGACGGCTCCGGTCCGCCTCGGTGGCGGGCGCGGTCCACCGCCAGGAGGCATCGCTCGCGTCCGCCGTGGACGGCTCGTCGGCGCTGGTCCAGATGTCGCGTCGCGTGGCGGCTCCGGCGGTGTCCTGTCCGTCCGGTGGCCGTGGGCCACGACGGGCGAGCACCACGACGAGCCACACCGCGCCACCGACCAGGACGATCGTCCACGCGGTGCCGAGGGTCGCCGAGAGCCAGTCGGGCATGCCCCACGCCACCGGGACGCCCTGCCACCAGATGCCCTGCACGGCCGGCACGAAGGTCAGCACCACGAGGACGCCGATCGCGACGACGGCGGGGTCGAACACCCCGCGGACCAGTCGCTCGGCGTGGATCCGTCCCTCGGTGTCGGGCAGGAGCGCCCAGCCCGCGGCGTAGGCGAGGAACACCGGTCCGCCGAGCAGCGCGACGACGATCGCGACGCCACGCACGACGAGCGGGTCGAGCCCGGTGCGCTGGGCGACGGCGCCGCAGACGCCGGCGAGCCAGCGGTCGTCCGAGCGGACGACGTGGACGCCCCGGATCCAGTCGAAGAAACGTGTCGCCGACGCGGGGCCGCCGGTCTCCTGCTGTGTCATGGGCACCAGCCTCGTGCCACCGGGACGTCGACGCCATCGGGGTTCGCCCTGATCGTCCCCTGATCCCTGCCCCGAGGACGACGGTCCCGGTGCCCGTGGTGCCAGGATTGCCCCATGCCGACCGCCAGCATGTCCCGACCGGCCCTCCGGGTCGTCGGTGGCGTCTGCGCCGGGTTCGCCGCGCACACCGGGATCCCGGTCGGCACGGTGCGCCTGGCCACGGCCGTGCTCGCGGTGTGCGGCGGCGCGGGGGTCCTGCTCTACGCGTGGCTCTGGGCGACGACCCCGACGCAGGGACCGGCGACACCGACGGCCCGCACGGCGATGCTGACCGAGCCGGCGACGGCCGCTGATGCGCACCGACGACGGGCACCGGTGGTGGAGATCCTGCTCGGCGCCGCCCTCCTCGCCGCCGGCGGGGCGATGGTCGCTGCCCGGCTCGGTGTGGACGTGCCGCTGGAGTTCGTCGTGCCCGGGATCGTCGTCGCGACCGGTGCCGCGCTCGCCTGGCGGCAGCTCGACGCCCTCCGGGACGTCCGCTCGGCGGGGTCCTCCGCGGTCGTCGTCCGGGCCCTCGGCGCGCTCGTGCTCGTCGTGCTCGGCATCCTGCTCTTCTTCACCTCGAGCACGCACCCGAACGTGTGGACGGTGCTGACCGCCGCCACCGCCGTCCTGCTCGGTGTCGCCGTGGTGGTCGCACCGTGGGTGGTCCGACTGGTCAGGGACCTCGCGGAGGAACGCGCGGGCCGCGTTCGCGAGGTCGAACGCGCCGAGATGGCCGCGCACCTGCACGACTCGGTGCTCCAGACGCTGGCGCTCATCCAGCAGCGGGCCGAGCCGGGCTCCGACGCCGCTCGACTCGCCAGGGCCCAGGAACGCGAGCTGCGCTCCTGGCTGTTCACGGACCAGGAAGAGCCGACGAGCGACCTCGGCGCGCAGCTCCGCGCGGTCGGCGCCGAGATCGAGACCGAGTACCCGGTGCGCGTCGAGGTGATCGCGATCGGGCCCGCCCGCTCCGACCTGCCGGACGGGCTCGTCGCCGCCGCGCGCGAAGCCGTGCTGAACGCCGCTCGGCACGCGGGCGGCACCGTGAGCGTGTACGCCGAGACCGCGGCCGACCGCGTCGAGGTCAGTGTCGGCGACCGCGGACCGGGGTTCGACGCGACGGCGATCCCGGAGGGCCGGTACGGCGTCCGTGAGTCGATCATCGGTCGGATGCGCCGGCTGGGCGGGACGGCGACCATCGGGCCGGGTCCTGGACGCACCGGGGCCGAGGTCCGGCTCACGCTGCCACTCCCCCACGGCGATGTGCGCGCCCACCCCGCCGAGGACCGTGCGACGAAGGAGACCCCGTGACCGAGCACGCCAGCCCGCTGACCGTCGCGATCGTCGACGACCACTCCATCTTCCGAGCCGGCGTGCGCGCCGGACTGCCACCGAGCCTCCAGGTCGTCGGTGAGGCCGCGACGGTCGACGAGGCGGTCGACCTCGTCGCCACGACCGCGCCGCGCGTCGTCCTCCTCGACGTCCACCTGCCCGGCGGAGCGGGCGGTGGCGGCGCCGAGGTGATCACGCGGTCCGCGCCGGGGCACCCGGACACCCGGTTCCTCGCCCTGAGCGTCTCCGACGCGGCCGAGGACGTCGTGCGGGTGATCCGAGCCGGAGCCCGCGGCTACATCACGAAGAGCTCCTCGAGCACCGACGTCGCCGAGGCGGTCCGCCGGATCGCCGAGGGGGACGCCGTGTTCTCGCCGCGGCTCGCCGGGTTCGTCCTCGACGCGTTCGGCGCGGTGAGCGGGGAGACCGCGCAGGTCGACTCCGAGCTCGACCGGTTGTCGGCGCGGGAACAGGAGGTGATGCGGCTGATCGCCCGCGGCTACGCGTACAAGGAGGTCGCCGGAGACCTGTTCATCTCCGTGAAGACCGTCGAGACGCACGTCTCGAAGGTCCTGCGGAAGCTCCAGCTGTCCAACCGCCACGAGCTGACGGCGTGGGCACTCCAGCGGAAGCTGCTCTGAGCACTACTTCGAGCTGATCCGCGTGTACTTGTTCACCGACCACGGCACGAAGACGACGAGCATCACCGCGATGCCGATGAGCACCGTCGTGATCGGGTGCTGCATCGTCCAGATGTCCGGCACGGGGGCCGATCCGACGTTGCCGAACAGCTGTCGAGCCGCCTGCACCAGGGAGGACACCGGGTTCCACTCGGCGAACACGCGGAGCACCAGCGGCAGCGTGTCGCTCGGCACGAACGCGTTCGAGATGAACGTCAGCGGGAACAGGATCATGAACGACGCGTTGTTGATCACCTCCGGTGTCTTCACGCTCATGCCGAGCAGCGCCATCACCCAGCTGAAGGCGTAGCTGAAGAGCAGCAGCAGTGCGACGCCGGCGAGGAACTCCAGCGGCGACGAGTTCACGCGCCACCCGACCGCCACGCCGGTGAGCATCATGATGACCATCGAGATCGTGTTGAGCACGAGGTCGCTGTTGGTCCGGCCGACGAGCACCGCGGACGAGGACATCGGCAGGGTGCGGAACCGGTCGATGAGCCCTTCCTTGAGGTCCTGCGCCATCGCGGAGCCGGAGAACGTGGCGCCGAAGACGACCGTCTGGGCGAAGATCCCCGCCATCAGGAACTGCGTGTAGTCGGTGCCCTCGACCGAGATCGCGCCGCCGTACACCTGGCTGAAGAGCAGGACGAACATGATCGGCTGCAGGACCGCGAACACGAGCATGTCCGGCGACCGCTTGAGCTTGATCAGGTTCCGCTTCGTGACGGTCCAGCCGTCCTCGAACCAGACGGCGACCGGTGAGGTGACGACGACGGGCAGCTGTCGGCCCGGCGCGGTGATCGTGGCGGTCATCGTGCCGCCTCCTTCTGCTTCGACTGCTTCGCGGGGGCGGCGTCGCCGTCGTCTTCCGTCGCGGCGTGCCCGGTGAGCCGGAGGAACACGTCGTCGAGGGTCGGCCGGCGCATCCCGGCGTCGTGGAGGTCGATGCCCGCGTCGCCGAGGTCGGCGAGCACGCGCTGCAGCGCCGACGGACCGGCGTCGACCGCGATGGCACGGGTGCGGCCGTCGCCGGAGATCTCCACCTCGCCGACGCCGTAGCGGCGGAGGACCGTCGTGGTGGCGTCGCCGTCGCTGTCGTCGACGAGCGTGACCACGACCCGGTGCCCGCCGACCTGGGCCTTGAGGTGGTCGGAGGTGCCCTCGGCGATCACCGTCCCGTCGTCGATCACCGCGATGTCGTCGGCCAGCCGGTCGGCTTCCTCGAGGTACTGCGTGGTCAGCAGCACGGTTGCTCCCTCGGCGACGAGGTCCTCGATGATGCCCCACAGCGCCAAGCGGCTCCGCGGGTCGAGTCCGGTCGTCGGTTCGTCGAGGAAGAGCACGCTCGGGTTCATCACGAGCGCGCCCGCGAGGTCGATCCGTCGCCGCATGCCGCCGGAGAAGCCCTTCACGGGACGGTCGCCGGCCTCGGACAGGTCGAACACGTCGATGAGTTCGCGGGCCCGCTGCCGGGAGGCCTTGCCACCGAGGTGGTAGAGCCGGCCGATCATCTCGAGGTTCTCGAACCCGGTGAGGTTCTCGTCGACCGCGGCGTACTGCCCCGAGACACCGATCGAGCGCCGGGTGGCCTGCGGGTCCGCGACGACGTCGATCCCCGCGATGGACGCCGAACCGCTGTCCGGCTTGATGAGCGTCGTGAGCACCTTGACCGTCGTGGTCTTGCCGGCCCCGTTCGGTCCGAGCAGCGCCTTCACGGTGCCCTGCGGCACCGAGAGGTCGAGTCCGGCGAGCGCGTGGACGGGTCCCGACTTCGATCGGTAGGTCTTGGTCAGCCCTGAGGCTTCGATGATGGCCATGCCGCTCCCTTGTCGAACATGGAATGTATCAGTATTCCGGTTCGGAGCAGACCGCGGGATCAGACGTCGAAGCCGCCGCCGAAGTCACCACCGAAGTCGTCGAAACCACCACCGCCACCGCCACCGAAGTCAGAGCCGGAGCCGCTGTCGTCCCACGACGCGTTCTCGGCCCCAGTGTCCCCCGAACCACCGTCACTCGCATCCCCCGATGCGTCCGTACCACCGTCGAAGGAGGACGGATCGGGCAGGAAGGCGCTCATCAGGGTCGACCCGATGACGTAGCCGGCCACGGTGCCGAGGATCGAGGCGCCGATCATGCTGCCGAACGACGGCCCCTGACGCTGCCCGAAGCCGCCGCCCATGCCACCGTTCGTCCCGCCGTTCATCCCGCCGAGCGACCGTTCCATGAACCCGGGCTGGCGGATCTCCGAACGGGTCGCCGACTGCGCGAGCGAGCGGGCGTCGTCACCACGGGGCGCGTCACCGGGCGGCGCGGTGCGGGTGAACTCGTCGTAGACCATCCGGCGCTGCTCGGGGGTGAGTCGCTCGAAGGCCTCGGCGTGCACTTCCTCGATGCGCTCGGGCGGGGCCGTCCGGAGCAGGTAGCGGTACCGGTCCACGGCCTGCTGGTCCTCGGGGCGAGCCCCGGCACCACCCCCGGCCGGCGCGGCGTCGTACGACTGCTGCCCGTACCGGTAGCCCTGCGGCTGCTGCGCGTTCCAGCCCTGCTGCTGCTGCTGCTGCTGCTGCGATCGGTCTTCACGGCCGAGCAGACGGTCGAGGAATCCCATGGTGATGCTCCTTCGGGTGCGGGCACGATGTCCGTGGCTGCCACAGTAGGGTCGCCGATCGACGGGTGACTGAGTGCCCGCACAGAGTTCGCCCCAGAACACGAGGGCCACGCCACGAGGAGGAGGATGCCACCATGACCGCCGACGTCGAGGAGCTCCGTCGCCTGCGCCGTGCCCGCAGCCGGATGGACCGCGAGTACGCCGAACCGCTCGACGTCCCCGCGCTCGCCGCCGGGGCGTTCATGTCGACCGCGCACTTCAGCCGCCGCTTCCGCGACGCGTACGGCGAGACCCCCTACGCGTACCTGATGACCCGACGGATCGAACGCGCCCAGGCACTCCTCCGCGCCGGGGACATGAGCGTCACCGACGTCTGCGTGGCCGTGGGCTGTACGAGTCTCGGGTCGTTCTCGTCCCGGTTCGCGGAGCTCGTCGGCATGACGCCGACCGAGTACCGCGCCGCCGACCACTCCGACCTCGCCGGGGTGTGGAGCTGCCACGCGATGGTCGTCACCCGGCCGGTCCGAGCAGTTCTGGAGAAGCGCGCCGCCCCCGCCGGGACCTAGTGTCGCTCGCATGACGATCCAGATCAGCGGCGTGCACGTGCTCGCCGACGACATCGACGCCGCCGTCGCCTTCTACCGCGACGCGATCGGCTTCTCCGTCCGCAACGAGGTCGAGAACGGCGGGTTCCGCTGGGTGACCCTCGTGAGCGACACGCACCCGGACCTCGAGCTGGTGCTCTCCGAACCGCACGCCGGCCGGTCCCAGGCGGACGGCGACGCGATCGCCGCGCTCCTGGCGAAGGGGGCGCTGTCGATGCTGCAGCTCCGCGTCACGGACCTCGACGCGGTCTTCGACCGGATCACGGCGAGCGCCGACGCCGAGGTGCTGCAGGAACCCACCGAGCAGTTCTGGGGTGTCCGCGACGCCGCGGTCCGCGACCCCGCCGGCAACATGGTGCGGATCGCCCAGGCCTGACCGCCCCGCCGCCGCAGCGGCCGGTCACCCGCCGCCGCAGCGCCCGGTCACCCGCGGCCGGTCACCCGCCGCCGCGGCGCCCGGGTCACCCGCGCAGCGCGTCCACCCACACGGCGTGCAGCTCGTCGGCCGCCCCGGGGTGCGCCACCAGGAACGGCACCCCGACCGGCGGGAACCCGTCGACCGGGCCGTCCGCCGTCATCACGACGCCGCCGGCCTCGTGCACGAGGAGCACCGCGGCCCCGTGGTCGACCGGGTCGAACGCCGACACGCACCCGCCGATCCCCCGGCCCGCCGCGACCTGCGCGATCGTGAGCGTCCCGGAGCCGAGCACCCGGAGCGTGCAGGAGCGGGCGGCGAGCGCATCGAGGAACGTCCCGAAGCCCGGCCACGGCAGGTGCCCGTCGAGTTCGGTCCCGACGACGGCGCCGGCGAGCGGCCGCGGGGTGTCGTCGAGCCGGAGCTGCCGGTCCCGGATCGTGGCACCGCGTCCACGCCGTGCTTCGAGCACCTCGCCGCGCCACGGGTCCGCGACGACGCCGACGACCGGGTGCCCGCTCCGCGTGAGGCAGAGCGACATGCTGGTCCACGGGATGCCGTTCGCCAGGTTCGTCGTGCCGTCGACGGGGTCGAGGTACCACCGGTGCTTGTCCCCGGGCGCCGCGCCGTACTCCTCCCCGGTGAAGCCGTGCGTCGGGAACACCGCGCGGACCCGGCCGCGGACGTGCTGTTCGACGAGCCGGTCGACGTCGGTGACCAGGTCCGCGACGTGCGCCTTCGTGGTCACGGAGCCGACGGGGTGCTCCCGTGTGAACGCGATCACCTCGTGCGCGATCCGGTGGGCGAGCGCCTGCGCGCGCGACGCCACCTCGGCCTCGGTCGGCTCGCGGACGGCGTCCGGCCACCCGTCTCGCTCGGCCGCCTCGAGCGCGGCCCGCACCGGGCCGACGTCGTTCGTCGTGATCGAGTCGACACCGAGCCGCGCCGCCCAGATCGCCGGCTCGACGTCGTCGACGGTCCACACGGACACCTGCAGACCGAGCTCGTGCGCCGCCCGCACGGTGGCCGGGGTGAGGAACGCCACGTCGAGGTTCAGCGTCGCCGGCGCGAGCCCGACCATGTCCGCCGGCGTCGGCGGGTCGAGCGACTCCCACGCCAGCCACACGTCGGCGTCCGGCAGCACCGACCGGACCGCGATCATCGCCTCGGGCGCACCGCACCACGCCACCGACACGGCGCCGGCGAACGCAGCGACGGTGTTCGCCGCCACCAGCGCGTCCGCCGCCGAGGTCAGGTCGACGAGGAGCGTCGACCGGCATCCGTCGAGGCGCTCCAGCACGGCGTCGAGCCGCGGGATCCGGTCGAGGCCGTTCCCGAGCCGCGCCACGTCGCACCAGGACACGTCCGCGATGCGCCGCGCGTCGCCCCACATCCGGCCGAGGGTCTCGTCGTGCAGGAGCACCGCGACCCCGTCGGCGGTGCGCCGGACGTCGACCTCGATCGCGTCGGCGCCGAGCGCCTCGGCGACCGCGACGGCGGGCAGCGTGTTCTCCCGGCGGACCCGCGGCGCACCGCGGTGCGCGACGAGCCGTGGCGGACGCACACCGGGCCTCCCGTCCGGGGTGACGGCGACCGCCTGCACGACCTCCGCGCTCATCGCGTGCCCCCGACCAGGACGCCGGAGCGGTAGACGAGGACGGCACCGATCCGGACACCGGTGGTGCTGCCGACCACCGGTGGCGGGCCGGTGACGAAGGAGCGGAGCTCCGCCTCGCCGGCCGTGAGGACGACCTCGGCGAAGTGGCCGCGCATGAGCACCCGGGACACCGTCGCGGTGACGGGGCCGTCCGCGACCAACGTCACTGCTTCCGGGCGGACCAGGACCTCGTCGCCCGCGGCGGACGGCGTCGTGACCGCGGCGAGGAACGCGCCGGAGACCGTGCTGGTCGAGCCGATGAACGACGCGACGAAGCGCGTCGCCGGAGCCGCGTAGAGGTCCGCCGGCGCCGCGACCTGCTCGATCCGTCCGTCGTGCATCACCGCGATCCGGTCCGAGACACTGAGCGCCTCGTCCTGGTCGTGGGTGACGATCACGGTCGTGATGCCGAGGCGCTGCTGGATGCGCCGGATCTCGTCGCGCACGCTCACCCGGAGCTTCGCGTCGAGGTTCGACAGCGGCTCGTCGAGGAGCAGCACGTCCGGCTCCTGGACGATCGCACGAGCGAGCGCGACGCGCTGCTGCTCGCCGCCGGAGATCGCCGTCGGCTTCGAGGTCGCGTGGTGCGTCAGCCCGACGAGGTCGAGCGCCGCTCGCACCCGGTCCGCGATCTGCGCCTTCGGCACACGACGGGTCCGGAGCGGGAAGGCCACGTTCTGGGTCACCGTCATGTGCGGCCACAGCGCGTAGTTCTGGAACACCATCGCGCTCGGACGGCGTTCCGGCCCGAGCGGGGTGACGTCGCGGCCGCCCATGGCGACCGTGCCGCCGTCCACGGCGAGGAAGCCGGCCACCATGCGGAGCGTGGTCGTCTTGCCGCAGCCGGACGGCCCGAGGAGCGAGACCAGCTCGCCCTTCGCGACGTCGAGGTCGATCCCGGCGACCACGTCGCGGCCGCCGAGTGTCTTCCGCAGACCGCGCAGCGCCAGTCCGTCGGTGGTCGGGATGTCGGTCTGGAGGCTCGGTGCGGGTTCCGCGACGAGCGTCGTGTCCGTCATGGGGTCGCCTTTCGTGCTGGTGAGGGTCATCGGATCTGGAAGCCGTCCGCGAGGCGGCCGCCCATGATGTGCTTCCGGGCGAGCGTCATGAGCACCACCGACGGGATGCTCAGCGCGATCGCGAAGACCGCCGAGACCTGTCGTGGCGAGTTCAGGACGAGGGAGTACATCGCGGTCGGCATCGTCATGTAGGTCGGGGCGCCGACGAGGTACGTGCCCTGGGCCTCGTCGAAGGACGCCAGGAACGACATCACCGCGGCGACGAGGATCCCGGGCCAGGCGATCGGGAAGGTCACGCTCCAGAACGTCCGCCAACGGCTCGCCCCGGCGTCGCGAGCCGCTTCCTCGAGCGACCGCGGAACCGCCGAGAACGCCGCGGCGGGCAGCCACGTCATGAACACCACGCACCCGAGGACGTGCACGATCAGGATGCCGGTGACGGTGTTCATCAGGTTCAGGGCCGTGAACATCGCGGACATCGTCACGAAGAGCCCCATCTTCGGGAACGCGTTCGTCGCGAACAGCCCGACGAGGACGATCCGCCGCCCCGGGAACTCGATGCGGCTGATCGCCCAGGCCGCGGGGAGGCAGATCACCGCGGCGATGAGGACCGTCAGCGGCGCGAGCACGAGCGAGTTCTGCACCGCGACGCCGAGGGACGGGTCCTCGAAGACCGTCCCCCACCACTGCATGGTCCAGCCGTCCGGCAACAGGTTCGGGTACGTCCACGACGTGGCGAACGCGCGCGCGGCGAGCCACAGCAGGGGGCCGGCGATGAACACCGCGAGCACGACCGCGGTCGCCCAGACCAGGGTGGTGCCGGTGAGTCGCTTGATCACGAAGGCTCCTTCTGCAGTTCGCCCGCGTTCGAACGCACCGTCGAGCGGAGGTAGAAGACGCTGGCCGCCGCGGCGAACGCGAACACGATGAAGGCCATCGCGGTCGACTGCTGCGGTCGGTTGTACGCCTGGAAGTACTTGGAGATGTCGACACCGAGCATCGTCGGGGCGTTCGGGCCGGTGAAGTACGGCACCGTGAACGAGCCGAGGACCCCGATGACGGTGAAGGTCACGGCGATGACGATCGGCGTCGTCGCCATCGGCAGGAGCACCTGCCAGACCACCCGCCACGTGCTCGCGCCGGCGTCCTTCGCGGCCTCGATGAGGGCGTCCGGCGTCCCCTGGAGGGCACCGGCGATCATCAGCACCGCGAACGGCAGGCTCGTCCAGACGCTGCCGAAGACGACGGCGACGAGGGTGTACCCCCAGACCGGGAAGTCCATCCCGAACTGCGCCGCGATGCTCCGGAGGAAGCCCTGCGCGTCGGTGAACGTCAGGATCGACCAGCTCGCGATGACGACCGGGACGAAGATCGGCACGACGGCCAGCACGCTGAGCGTCTTCCCGACGACGCCGCCGCGGAGCCGCAGGATCACCGCGACGACGACCGCCAGCGCGATCGTCAGGCCGGTGGACAGCGCGGTGACGCCGAGCGTGGCGGCGAGGTCACGGAGGAACACCGGGTTGCCGAGCAGCGTGCCGTAGACCGCGAGCGAGAAGCCGTGCACGGTGTCCTGGCCGATGTCCGCGAGTGCCTGGTTCAGGCCGCCGGTGAACCCGAGGCTGAAGAGCGCGGCGTTCACCACCGGGACGCCGACGAACAGGACCACGACGAGGACCGGCGCGGCGACGAGGGCGATGCCCTGGACCCGCCGACGGCGGCCGGTCCGCTCCTCGGCCCGGCCCGGCTGTCCGGGCGTGCTCCGGCCGGGCTGCCCGGGCGTGCGCTGGCTCGGCTGCCCGGGCGTGCCCTCGACGCGAGCGGGGACGGGCGGGAGGCCCGTGGCGGAGTCGCCGCGGGCCTCCCGGTCGGTGATCTGCGTCACTGCGGGACCTTCGCGTCCCACGCCGCGTTCATGTCGGCGGCGAAGTCGCTCTGGAACCCGAGGCGGAGCTTCGACGGGTTCGCGTCCGCGAACTGGTCCGCGACCGACTTCGGCAGCGAGTCGAGCGGGATGACCGGGTAACCGGAGACGGCACTCGCGACGAGCTGCTGGCCCTTCGAGCTCAGGACGAAGTCGGCGAGTTCTTCGGCAGCGGCCTTCTTCGCCGCCGGCTCCGTCTTCGGGATGCCGAGGAAGCTCGCGCTGCCGGTGAACGACGGGTCGGCGATCTGGATCGCCTTGACCGTCTTCGGGATCACGCCGGTCTTCTGCGAGGTGATGAACTGGTCGCTCCAGACCGGCGCCATCGAGATCTGGCCGCTGCCGAGGAGCTGCACGACCTGGTCGTTGCCGTTCGGGTAGACGCCCTTCTGGTACATCGAGGAGCCGAGGGCCTCGAGCTTCGCGAAGCCCTCGTCCCACTTCGACTCGAGCGACTTGTCGTACGTCGTCTGCATCGTCTCCTGCTCGGACGCCGACAGGTACTTCGCGAGGACCGTGGCGACGAACGAGCCGCCGGAGCCACCCGAGGACGGGGAGTTGTACGCGAACTGGCCCGGGTTGGCCTTGATCCAGGCGAGGAGGTCGTCGAGGGTCTCCGGGGCGTCCGTGACCTTCGTCGAGTCGTAGGCGAGCAGCACGCTCGAGGCCCGGTACGGGATCGCGCTCGTGCCGCCCTGCTCCTTCGTCGCCTCGGGGACGTCCTCGAGGTTCGGGATGCTGCTGTCGCTGACCTTCGCCATCAGGCCGGCCTTGCCCGCGGTGGTGACGAAGCCGGCGTCGACCAGGTCGTACGCGACGGACTTACCGGCCTTGACGGCGGTCGCGAGGTTCGCCTGGGTCTGGGCGTCGTGCTCGCCGTGCAGGTCGATGCTCGTGCTGACGTGGATCTTCGGGTTCGCCTTCTCGAAGGCGGGGATGAGCGACTTCTCCCAGAGGTCCTGGACGTTCGTGTCGCCGCTGATGAACACGGTGAGGTTGACTGTGCCGCTGCTGGAGTCGGCGGCGTTCGAGGCGTTGGCGCTCTGCACGCAGCCCGACAGTGCGACGGTCGCGGCGGCCGCGATCGCGAGGCCGGCGAGGACTCGGGTCTTCACGTCGATGTTCTCCCTGGTTCGTGGGGTGGGGGTGATGTGGTGCGGGTGGTGGTGCGGTGTGGTGCGGGAACGTTCCCGCACCGTGGTCGAGTGTGGCGCTGCCCGGTGAACGGCGGGTGCCCCGCCCGTGCAGCCCCGGTGAACGCTGCGGTGCGCGCTACGTCGAGGAGGGCTGCGAGAATGGCGTCGTGACCGATCGCACCTGGGGCTGGCTCGCAGCCGTCATCGACGTCGTGCTCATCGTGGTGTTCGCCCTCATCGGGCGTTCCTCGCACGGGGAGACGAACTCCATCGGCGCGCTGTGGACCACCGCGTACCCGTTCCTCGCCGGCTGGGCGATCGCCTACGTCACGAGCGGGGCATGGGCTCGACCGCTGAAGACCTGGCCGACCGGGGTCGTCGCGTGGATCCTGACCGTCTTCGTCGGCATGGCGATCCGGGTCGCGACGGGACAGGGCGTCGTGGACGGCAACCCGCTCCCGATCTCGTTCCTCATCGTCGCCACGGTCGTCCTCGGGATCTTCCTGCTCGGTTGGCGGCTCGTCGCCCGCGGCGTCCTGCGCGCGGTGGCCGCACGGAGGAGCACATCCGCCCCCGCCCTCGGCGACCCGACGAAGGGCGACCCGGCAGCGGACCCGTCGAACAGCCCGGGCGTCACTCCCGGCACGTGAACGGCACACGGGGAACGCAACCGACGATCCTCGACGTCGCGGCACGAGCCGGCGTGTCGAAGTCCGCAGTGAGCCGCGTGCTGTCCGGTTCCGGCCGGTTCTCCGACGAGACCCGTGAACGTGTCGAGCGCGCGGTCGCCGAGCTCGGCTACGTCGCGAACGCGATGGCCAGGGGTCTCGTCAGCGGACGGACCAACACCATCGGCATGCTCGTCCGTGACGCCTCCTCGATGCTCTACACCGCCCTGCACGCGGTCATGGAACAACGGGCCTCCGAGCTCGGGTACCGCGTCGTCACCACCACCGGTGTCGGACGCGTCGAGGACGAGAAGTCGGCGCTCGCAGCCCTGGTGTCGATGCGGGTCGACGGGCTCGTCGTCTGCAGCGGCCTGCTGCCCTCGTCTGACATCGCCGAGTTCGCACCACGGATCGCGACCGTGGTGGCCGGTCGACCGGAGCTCCATCCGGCCCTGTCGAGCGTGTACTGCGACGAGGCCGACGGTGGCGCACGGATCGCCGATGCCGTTGCCGACGCCGGACACCGGAAGGTCGTCGTGCTCACCGTCCCCATCGACAACGCACTCACGCAGCATGCTCGTTCCCGCGCGATGGTCGGACGGTTGCGCGAACGCGGCATCGCGACGGTCGACATCGACGCGAGCTTCGTCCGTCCCGCCGACGACATCGCGGCTGACGTCATCGAGACGATGGAACTCTCCGGCACGACCGCGGTGATGTGCCCGACGGACCGGATGATGCTCGACGTGTGCGATGCCCTCGCGAAGCGCGGCATCGACGTCCCCGGTGACGTCTCGGTGACCGGTTTCGACGGCGTCTACCCGCTCGCGAACGACTGGATCGGGTTCACGACGCTGCAGCAACCCGTCGACCGCATCGGGCGGGAGGCCATCGACCTCGTCATCGGCCGCATCGACGACCCGACACGGCCGGTGGAGCACCGCTCCCTCCGAGGAACGGTCGTCCCGGGACGGACGCTCGTCCGCCGGTAGCCACGAACGGCGGGCACGACGCGCGGCCCTCCGTCAGAACAGGCCTCCGCGCGACCCCTCCCCGTCGAGCCCGCGGAACATGTCCGACACCAGTGCTTCGATCTGCGGCTCGACGAGACGCTCCACGGCCTCGGTGATCCGCGGTCTGTGGTCGATCAGCGCGAGGCACACGGCAGTGCCGGTCGACCGTGCGCACTCGTCGGAGAGGTCGATCTCGTGACGGAGCGCCGCCTTCGCCTCGTCCGACAGCGGTTCGCGCGGCGCGGCCTGTGACGCCCCGGTGCCCGCGAGCCCCTCGAGCGTGAAGAGGAACGGCGCTCCCTCTTGCGGCTGCGGATCGACGTCGAGCCCCTGGAACTCGGGCGAGAGCCCCTCCGCCGGCTGGTACCCCTCGTGCCGCTTCCGTGCTGCGGCGCGCTCGAGCTCACGCTGCAGCAGCGGCAGGTTCTTCGCGGTGTAGTCGTCGACCGAGTCCTCGATGATGGTCGAGATGCGGCCGATCAGGGCGTGCTGCACGGGGTGCGGCACGTCCGGTCCGAACCCCGCGGCGCTGGCGATCGGCGACCCGGTGCACTTCCGGCAGATGCGGGTGCGCGGTCGGGCGGTGCCGATCTGCCACCGTGGGAGCCACCGCAGCCAGACGTCGACGGCGTTCCGCACGCGCCCGTCGATGCCGTCCATGGTCCAACGATACGGACTGCGCGCCCGGAGCGGCGCTATGCGGTCGGCTCGGTGACGAAGTCGATGAGCTCCTCGACGCGCCCGAGCAGCGCCGGCTCCAGGTCGGCGAAGGTCCGCACCTGCCCGAGGATCCGCTGCCAGGCCCTGGCGATGTCGGCCTGCTCGGCGTTCGGCCACCCGAGCGCCTGGCAGATCCCCTTCTTCCACTCGATCGACCGCGGGATCGTCGGCCAGGCCGTCAGCCCCACCCGCGCGGGCTTGACCGACTGCCAGACGTCCACGAAGGGGTGCCCCACGACGAGCACGTGGGCTCCCCACTTCCCGCGCATCACGGCGTCCGCGAACCGGGACTCCTTCGACCCGGGGACCAGGTGGTCGACGAGCACCCCGACGCGACGCTCCCGTGACGGCCGGAACTCGTCGAGCACCTCCGCCAGGTTGTCGACGCCGGACAGTTCCTCGACGACGACGCCCTCGACGCGGAGGTCCGCTCCCCAGACCTTCTCCACCAGTTCGGCGTCGTGCTTGCCCTCGACCATGATCCGGGAGGGCAGCGCGATCCGCGCGCGCTGCGACTCGACCGCGAAGGAACCCGAGGCGGTCCGGAGCCGACCACCGTCGGACGCATGTCTGACCGTGGGACCGGCACCGGGCCTCCTGGCCGGCGGAGCAGCTGCGGCAGACCGCCCGACCGGCGCCTGCGGCCGACCCAGCGTGACGAGCTCGCCCTCGAGCAGGAACTGCCCGTCGAAGGGGAAGGCGCGGGTGCGGCCCTTCCAGTCCTCGAGGAAGACGTTGCCGGCCTCGAGCCCGACGACGGCGCCGGCCCACCCGGATGCCGGGTCCTCCAGCACCATGTCGCGTTCGAGCGGCACCTGCCGCACCTTGTTCACGCCCTTCGAGCGCCAGTCGCCCGAGAGCACGTCGCTGCCGTACCGGTCGTCGTCCACCCGCACGAGGGTACTGTCGAGTGGTCCCGCAACGGCGCTGGCGGACGGCGCGTTCCCGCGCCCGAACGAACCACAGAACGGAAAGGCACGCCCGTGCGCGCAGCAGTCATCCACGCCCCTCGCGACATCCGCGTCGAGGACCTCGACCAGCCCGAGCTGATCAGCCAGCGCGACGTCGTCGTCAAGGTCGCCGCAGCCTGCGTGTGCGGGTCGGACCTCTGGCCCTACCGCGGAGTCACCGAGACCAAGCACGCCCGACCGATCGGCCACGAGATGGTCGGCGAGGTCACCGCGGTCGGGGCCGAGGTCACCGGCATCGCGGTCGGCGACTTCGTGATCTCCCCCTTCACCATGAACGAGGGCACCTGCCAGGCGTGCCGCAACGGCATGACCTCCGGCTGCGAGCACCTCTCCGGCTTCGGCGGGAAGGACGCCTACGGCGACCCGGTCGGCGGCGCGCAGGCGGAGTACGTCCGCGTCCCCGACGCCTCGGCGACCCTGGTCGTCGTCCCCGGACCGGTCGACCCAGCGCTCGTCCCGTCGCTCCTGACGCTGTCCGACGTGTTCTCCACCGGGCACCACGCCGCGGTCTCCGCGGGCGTCGGCCCCGGCAAGACCGTCGTCGTGGTCGGTGACGGCGCCGTCGGGCTCTGCGCGGTCCTCGCGGCGAAGCGCCTCGGCGCCGAGCGCATCATCGCGATGAGCCGGCACGCGGACCGGCAGGCGCTCGCACGGGAGTTCGGTGCGACCGACATCGTCGAGACCCGCGGCGACGAGGGCGTGCAGGCGGTCCGGGACCTGCTCGGCGGCGACCTGGCGGACTGCGCGGTCGAGGCGGTCGGCACCGAGCAGAGCATGGACCAGGCACTGCACGTCGTCCGGCCCGGTGGCGCGCTCGGCTTCGTCGGCGTCCCGCACGGGGTGCCGACCATCGGGATGCGGTACCTCTTCGACACGAACATCACCGTCGGCGGCGGGATGGCCCCGGCGCGGGCGTACATCCCGGAGCTGCTGCCGGACGTCCTGTCCGGCGCGATCGACCCCGGCAAGGTCTTCGACCTGGAGCTCCCGCTCGACGAGGCCGCTGAGGCCTACGCCGCGATGGACGAGCGCCGCGCGATCAAGGTGCTGCTGCGCCCGTAGGTGCACCGCGCGTTCTCACCCATGACGCTTGCGGTGGGAAGGTGAATCGCGCGTGGGAGGTCGGAACTTCCGACCGCCTACGCGCGATTCGACTCACCACGCGCGATTCGACCCGCTGACCCCGCCACGCCACGCCCCGCCCCGGACCCCCGGCGTGTTTCGCGGAACGGAACGCGTGTTTCGGAACTGTGAACAAACCTTTCAGTAAAGAAGGTTGTCCGTTACAGTCCTCGACATGACCACACGAGGACGCACCCCCGGGCAGCCCGCCCTGCTGCGCGTGCTCAACGACCGCGCCGCCCTCGGCATGCTCCTCGACGACGGCCCGATGACCCGGAACGAGATCGCGCAGCGCACCGGGCTGAGCAAGCCGACCGCCGCCGAGATCATCCGCCGGCTCGAAGCGGCCGGGCTGATCCACGAAGCCGGCACCGAGACCCAGACCGGCCGCCGCGGCCCGAGCGCCGTCGTGTACGGCGCGACGACCGACCGGGACCTCGCCGTCGCCGTGGACGTCCAGCTCGTCGACGTCCGCTCCACCGTGGTCGACGCCACCGGGCGCACCTACCCCGTGGCCGAGCACCGGATGAGCGACGCGGAGGTGCGCGCCCCCGGCGAGGACATCGTCGCCGCCGCGGTCGGCCGCGCCGCAGCAGCCGCCGGCGTCGACCCGGACCTGGTCACCGCCGTCGCCGTGGGCGTCCAGGCGTCCGTCGACCACGCCACCGACACCCTCATCTTCACCGACGGGCTGCCCGGCTGGCCGCGCGAACAGGTGTCGGCCACGCTCTCCAGGGCGCTCGGTGTGCAGGTCGTCGTGGAGAACGACGCGAACCTCGCCGCGATCGCCGAACGGAACATGGGCGCCGGCCGCGCGCTCGGCTCCTTCGCCCTGCTGTGGATGGCGGAGGGCCTCGGCATGGCCCTCGACCTCGGCGGCCGCCTGCACGCCGGAGCATCCGGCGCCGCGGGTGAGATCGGCTACCTGAGCGTGCCCGCCGACGCGCTCCCCCTCGACCCGACGGCCACGATCGTCGCGGACCTCATCTCCGAGACCGCGATCACCGCGCTCGCCGCCGAACACGGGATCACCGCACCGGACGGCACCGCTGCCGACTGGCGCCAGGTGCTCCCGCAGCTGCCCGGCCTCCCCGAGCAGCACCCCTTCACGACCGCCCTCGGCGAGCGCGTCGGGCACAACGTGCTCCCCGCGCTCGCCGTCGCCGATCCCGAGACGGTCGTCCTGCACGGCCCGACCGGGATCGCGGGCGGTCCCGCCCTGGCCGCCGCCGTGACCGCCTGGCTCCGGACCCGCTCCCGCTGGTCCACCGCCGTGGTGGCGCCCGGTGTCCCCGACACACCCGTCCTGCACGGCGCACGTCACGTCCTCATCGACGTCGTGCGCACCGCGCTCGCGGACCGGCTCGACCGCATCAGTGACGATGCGACCGAACCGGATCCCGTCCAGCGCGCCTGAGCCAGCACCAACCGCCAGCTCCACCTCCTGTACCGGCACCACTCGAGCCACACCCCAGCCCTGCCAGAGGGCTCTTCGGCGCGCCCGGAACCGGCGCCGCACGTCCGTGCGGCGTCCACCGGACGCCTCGGAGCGAGACCAGAGAGCGAGTCATCCCGTGTCACTCCCCCGCACGCACCTCAGGCGGATCCTCACCGCCACCGCCGTCGCCGCCACCGGCGCGCTCGTCGTCGCCGGCTGCAGTTCCGGCAGCAGCGCGGCGTCCATCGACGAGAGCGCCCCGAAGACCCTCAAGGGCACCGTGTCCCTGTGGCACTTCTTCACCGGCCGTGAAGCCGGCGTCGTCAAGAAGGCCGTCGCCGGCTTCGAGAAGGCGAACCCCGACGTCACGGTCGACATCCACGCCGGCCAGGACGACGAGAAGCTGCAGAAGGCGATCTCGTCCGGGCAGAACATCGACGTCGGCCTGTCCTACTCGACCGCGATCGTCGGGAGCTTCTGCTCCTCGGGCGCCTTCCGCGACCTGTCGCCGTACATCAAGCGCGACAAGGTGGACCTGTCCGACATCCCGAAGGCCGTGCAGGGCTACACCGAGTACAAGGGCACCCGGTGCACGCTCCCGGCCCTCGCCGACGTCAGCGCGCTGATGTACAACAAGCCCGCCATGCAGGCCGCCGGCATCAGCACGCCGCCGAAGACGCTCGACGAGCTCAAGACCGACGCGCTGAAGATGACGACGTACAACGCGGACGGCTCGATCAAGCAGCTCGGCTTCAACCCGCTCATCGACTTCTACGAGAACTCGCCCGAGCACTGGGCACCGATGATCGACGGCACCTGGCTGGACAGCAAGGGCAACAGCGAGATCGGCACCTCCGCCGCCTGGAAGAAGCTCATCGAGTGGCAGAAGGGCTTCGTCGACGCGATCGGCTACGACAAGCTCAAGGCGTTCACGTCCGGCCTCGGCCAGGAGTTCGCCGCGGACAACGCGTTCCAGACCGGGCAGGTCGCGATGCAGATCGACGGTGAGTACCGCACCGCGTTCATCAAGGACCAGAAGCCGGACCTGGACTACGGCACCGCGCCGACCCCGGTGATGGACGGGCTCGGCAACTACGGCTCGACGTACATCGCGGGCAACGTCGCGGGCATCGCGAAGGGCTCGAAGAACCCGGAGCTCGCCTGGGCGCTGCTGGAGTACCTGTCCACGAACACGGACGCGCAGGTCACGATGGGCAACGGGCTGAAGAACATCCCGACCCTCACCTCCGCGCTGACCTCCCCCGACCTCGAGGTCGACGCCAACTACAAGACCTTCGTCGACGTCGCCGGGAACAAGGACACGATGACCTCGCCCGCCACGGCGGACGGCGCCGCGTACATCGGCACCTTCACGAAGTTCTGGCAGGCGTACCAGGAGAACGGCGGCGACCTCGACGCCAAGCTCAAGAAGCTGGACTCCGACATCGACAACGCGAACCAGCTGGCTGGTCCGTGATGAGCGTCCCCACCAAGACCGTCTCCGGCCGGGAGGCGCGGCTCGCCCGTTCCTCCCGGCCCGCGGGCCCGACGGGGTCGGGTCCGGTGCCCGCCACGGCTCCGCCCCGTCGGCGCCGCTCCGCCGACTCCCGCCGCCGACTCGTCGCGCTGACGATGCTCGCGCCGGCTCTGCTGGGCCTCGTGGTGTTCTTCGCGTACCCGCTGGTGGCGTCGATCTTCTACTCGTTCACCCGCTACAACCAGCTGCAGGAGCCGCAGTTCGTCGGCCTGCTGAACTACCGGTTCCTGTTCACCCAGGACCCGCAGGTCGGCGCAGCGGCCCTGAACACGCTCTGGTTCGTCGTCATCCTGGTGCCCGTGCGGATCGTGTGCGGGCTCCTCGTCGCCGGGCTGCTCAGCCGGGCGAAGACCGCGACGGGGTTCTGGCGGACGCTGTTCTACCTGCCCGCCCTGGTCCCGCCGGTCGCGAGCGTCGTGGCGTTCGTGTTCCTGTTCAACCCCGGCACCGGGCCGGTCAACCAGATCCTCCGGGTGTTCGGCATCGACGGTCCGCTGTGGTTCAACGACCCGTCGTGGTCGAAGCCCTCGCTCGTGATCATGGGCGTCTGGGTGATGGGCGACATCATGATCATCTTCCTGGCGTCGCTCCTCGACGTGCCGCGCGACCTCTACGAGGCGGCGTCGCTCGACGGGGCGAACGGCGTCCAGCAGGTGCGGCACATCACGCTGCCGACGATCGCCCCGGTGATCGGCTTCGCTGCGGTGACGGGGGTGATCGCGGCGCTGCAGTACTTCACGGAGGCCGCGGTCGCCTCGGGTGTCGCGAGTGGCAAGGCCACGATCGGCGGTGGGACGGCGGCGCAGCTCGGGTACCCGGGCACGTCGCTGCTGACCTACACCGAGCTGCTCTACCAGCACGGGTTCGCGAACTTCCAGTTCGGCTACGCGTCCGCGATGGCCGTCGTGCTGTTCGTGATCACCGCGATCGTGCTCGTGTTCACGATGCGCCGGATCAGTGTGTTCCGGCCGGAGGAGTCCTGATGACCGCCGTCTCCCAGTCGCCGCTCGCCCGGGCACCCCGTGGCGCAGCGCCCGGAGCAGCCCGCGGGCCGCGTCGCAGCCTGCTGCTCTGGATCGCCGAGCACGCCGCACTCGTCGCGCTCGGTGTCGTCACCCTCGCCCCGATCGTCTTCGTGATCCTGACCTCGCTGATGTCGAGCAACCAGGCGCTGACGGCGTCGATCCTGCCGCGGCCGTTCGACTTCTCGAACTACGCCAGGGTCTTCACCGAACTGCCGCTCGCGCAGTGGTTCGGCAACTCGGCCCTCTACGCCGTGCTCGCGACCGCGTTCATGCTCGTCAGCTCGGTGCCGGCCGCGTACGCGCTGGCGCAGATCAAGTTCAAGGGCGCGAACCTGATCTTCACGGTGATCATCGTCGCGATGCTCCTGCCCCCGCAGGTCACCGCGGTGCCGGTCTACGTGATGTGGTCGCACCTGCACCTGACGGGCACGCTCTGGCCGCTGATCCTGCCGAACCTGCTCGGGGACGCGTTCAGCATCTTCCTGCTCCGGCAGTTCTTCATGACGATCCCGAAGGAGTACGGCGACGCCGCACGGATCGACGGCTGCGGTGAGTGGCGCGTGCTCTGGCGCATCATCGTGCCGATGGCCCGGCCCGGCATCGCATCAGCGGCGATCTTCATGTTCTTCAACTCGTGGAACGACTACTACGGCCCGCTCCTCTACGCGTCCGAGAACCAGGCCGCCTGGCCGGTGGCGTACGGGCTCGCCACGTTCCGCGGGCAGCACGGTACCGACTGGTCGATGACGATGGCGATGACCGTCGTCGTCATGGTCCCGGTCGTCGTCATCTTCTTCTTCGCACAGAAGGCATTCGTCGAGGGCATCGCGCTCACCGGCGTGAAGGGATAAGCACCACAGTGAAACTCGCAGTCATCGGTGGCGGTTCCACCTACACCCCCGAACTCGTGGACGGCTTCGCCCGGCTCCGCGACCAGCTCCCCATCGACGAGCTCTGGCTCGTCGACCCCGACCCCGTCCGCCGCGAACTCGTCGGCGGTGTGGCGAAGCGCATGTTCGCACACGCCGGGCACCCCGGCACCGTGCACGTCACCGACGACGTCGTCGCCGGGGTCAGCGACGCCGACGCCGTGATGTTCCAACTCCGCATCGGCGGGCAGGCTGCACGGCAGCAGGACGAGACCTGGCCGCACGAGGCCTGCTGCATCGGACAGGAGACGACGGGGCCGGGCGGGTTCGCCAAGGCGCTCCGCACCGTGCCCGTGGTCCTGGAGTACGCCGAACTCGTCCGGAAGCACGCCAAGCCGGACGCCTGGATCGTCGACTTCACGAACCCGGTCGGCATCGTCACCCGCGCGCTCCTCGAGGCCGGGCACCGCGCCGTCGGGCTCTGCAACGTCGCGATCGGCTTCCAGCGCCGGTTCGCCGCGGAGTTCCAGGTCGCACCGTCCGCGGTCCGGCTCGACCACGTCGGGCTGAACCACCTGACGTGGGAGCGCGGCGTGCACGTCACCGACGCCGACGGCCGGACCCGTGACGTCCTCGACGACCTGCTCGGCGCCGACGCCCTCGACCGCACCGCCGAGAGCGTGCACATGCACCCGGACCTGCTCCGCCTGCAGCACGCGATCCCGTCGTACTACCTGCGCTACTTCTACAGCCACGACATCGTGCTCGAGGAACAGCTCCACGAGCCGACCCGCGCCGAGGCCGTGATGGCGACCGAGCGTGCCCTGCTCGCGAAGTACGCCGACGAGTCCGTGGTCACGAAGCCCGCCGAGCTCGAGCAGCGCGGCGGTGCGTACTACTCGGAGGCGGCGATCGACGTGCTGTCCTCGATCCTCGGCGACCGCGGTGACGTGCAGGTGCTCAACGTCCGGAACGACGGCACCTTCCCGTTCCTGCCCGACGACCACGTGATCGAGGTCCCGGCCCGCGTGACCCGGCAGGCGATCACCCCCCTGCCGGTCGCGCCGCTCGACGCGGACATGGTCGGGCTCGTGTCGCACGTCGCCGGGTACGAGCGGCTCGCGCTCGACGCGGCCGTGCACGGCGGACGCGACCGCGTGCTCCGCGCGATGTGGGCGCACCCCCTCGTCGGACAGGTGGACAAGGCCGAGAAGCTGACCGACCTGCTGCTGGCCGCGAACGCGGAACACCTGCCGTGGACGCGATCGGAGCAGGTGACGTGGGCGGGCTGAGCCGCGGCGGCGGGGCGAGGGTGACCCCGGCCTCCAGGCCGACCCGCGACACGACGGACGCGAGCGGCCCGTCGGACGTGGGCCGTGCGCCGGACGGGGGCGCCACGGACGCCGGCCGTGCGCCGGACGTGGTGCTCGCCGTGGACGGCGGCGGCAGCAAGACCGACGTCGTCGCGATCGCCCTCGACGGCACCCTCGTCGGCCACGCCCGCGGGCCCGGGTCGAACCCGCAGACCCGCGGGTGGGAGCTCGCCGGACCGATCCTCGACGACGTCCGCGGGCGGGTCGTCCACGCGCTCGACGGTGCGCGCGTCCTGACCACGCACGTGTACCTCGCGGGGCTCGACCTGCCCGACGAGATCACCGCGGCCACGGCGGCGCTGCAGCACTGGGCGCAGGACGGCGGGGCGCCGGACGTCCTCGACAACGACCTGTTCGCGCTGCTCCGCGCCGGCACCCTGTCGCCGGACGCCGCCGCGGTGGTGTGCGGCACCGGCATCAACGCGCTCGCGGTGCGGGCCGACGGTGCGACCTCGCGGTTCCCGGCGATCGGGGACGTGTCCGGCGACTGGGGCGGTGGCGCGTACCTCGGCAACCGGGCGCTCTGGCACGCGGCCCGGGCGGAGGACGGCCGCGGACCGGCGACGGCGCTGACGGCTGCGGTCCCGGCAGCACTCGGGCTCGGCACCGTCCGCGAGGTCACCGAGGCCGTCCACTTCGGCCGCCTCGACCAGAGCGTGTTCAACCGGCTCTGCCCCGTGCTCTTCGAGGTCGCCGCCACGGGCGACCCGGTCGCCGCCGGGGTCGTGGCGCGGCAGGCGGAGGAGATCGTGCTGCTGGCGTCGGTCGCCCTCGGGCGGCTCGGCCTCGGCGCCGCCGGTTCGTCGGTCCCCGTCGTCCTCGGCGGGGGCGTGCTCGCCGCCCGGCACCCGCTGCTCGTCGACGCGGTCGTCGGCGGGTTGGCGGCCCGCGTGCCGGGCGCGGTGCCCACGTGGGTGACCGCTCCCCCGGTGCTCGGTGCGGGGCTCGCGGCGCTGGAGTCCGTCGGCGCGGAGCCCGCGGCGCTCGAGCGGTACCGGGCCGCGGTGCTGTCGCGGTCCTTCGCGTCCACGACGGCGCGCATCGCGTAGCCGCGGCCGGTCTGGTCGCGGAAAGCGACAGTGCTCGCCCCGGAGACGGGCGAGCACTGTCGCTTTGCGCGACCGCTCCGGCTAGACCGCCGCCGCCGGCGCGCCCGCGCCCGCGCGCGCGAGCATCCCGAGCGTGTCGACGACCCGGTTCGAGAAGCCCCACTCGTTGTCGTACCAGGCGACGACCTTCACGTGCCGCCCGCCGTCGACCCGGGTGAGCAGGGAGTCGAACACGCTCGACTCACTCCGCCCGGTGATGTCCGTCGACACGATCGGGTCCGCCGTGAACGCCAGCACCCCGGCGAGCGGCCCGGCAGCAGCGGCCCGGTACGCCTCGTTCACCTGCTCGACGGTGACGTCCCGCGCGACGACGGTGTTCAGCTCGACGATCGACCCGACGGGCACCGGCACGCGGATGGCGTCCCCGGACAGCTTGCCGTCGAGTCGCGGGAGCACCAGACCGATCGCCTTCGCGGCACCGGTGGTGGTCGGCACGATGTTCACCCCGGCCGCACGGGCACGGCGCAGGTCGCGGTGCGGTCCGTCCTGCAGGTTCTGCTCCTGCGTGTACGCGTGCACGGTCGTCATGAACCCGTGCTCGATGCCGGCGAGGTCGTCGAGCACCGACGCCAGCGGTGCGAGCGCGTTCGTGGTGCAGCTCGCGTTGCTGATCACGGTGTGGACCGCCGGGTCGAAGGTGTCCGAGTTCACGCCGTAGGCGATCGTCGCGTCCGCACCGGTCGCGGGCGCGCTGATCAGCACCCGCTGCGCGCCGGCCGTCAGGTGCGCGGCGGCGGCGTCCCGGGCCGTGAAGCGGCCGGTGGACTCGAGGACGACCTCGACGCCGAGGTCACCCCACGGCAGGTCGGCGGGCTCGCGGGAGGCGAGGACGCGGATCCGTCGGCCGTCGATCACGAGGGCGTCGCCGTCGACCTCGACGGTGCCGTCGAAGGGTCCGAGCGCGGAGTCGTAGCGGAACAGGTGAGCGAGGGTCTCCGGTGCGGTCAGGTCGTTGACGGCGACGACGTCGAGGTCGTCACCGCCCCGGGCGATGAGTGCGCGGAGGGTGTTGCGGCCGATCCGGCCGAAGCCGTTGATCCCGATGCGGGTCATGGGGGTTCCTTTCGTTCCGCTGACCATGCTCACGGGCCTGGAGGCACGGCTCCAGTGGCAGGACAGCCAGGGTCCGCAAGGATCTCGCCACCATCTCCGAGGCCCTGGCGGGTGCGTCAGTCCTGGAACGTGCGCCGGTACTCCGTCGGCGAGGTCCCGAGCACGCGGCGGAAGTGGGTCCGCAGGTTCGCGTCGGACCCGAGCCCGGCCCGCGCCGCGACCTGGTCCACCCCGAGGTCGGTGCGCTCCAGCAGCTCGCGCGCCAGGTCGACCCGCGCCCGCAGCACCCACTGCATCGGCGTGTACCCGGTGTCGTCCACGAAGCGGCGTGAGAACGTGCGCGGCGACACCGTGGCGTTCCGGGCGAGGACATCGAGCGTGAGCGGGTCGGCGAGGTGACGGAGTGCCCACTCCCGGGTCTCCGCGAAGACGTCCCCGAGGGGTTCCGGGACGCTCCGCGGGACGTACTGCGCCTGCCCGCCGCTCCGGTACGGGGCGCTGACCAGCCGCCGGGCGACGTGGTTCGACAGCGCGACGCCGTGGTCCCGCCGCACCAGGTGCAGGCACAGGTCGATCCCGCTCGCGGCGCCCGCGCTCGTCAGGACCGTGCCGGCGTCGACGAAGAGCACGTTCTCGTCGACCTCGACGGCGGGGTACCGGTCGCGGAGGACGCGGGTGTAGTGCCAGTGCGTCGTCGCCCGGCGCCCGTCGAGCAGCCCCGCGGCCGCGAGTGCGAACGCTCCCGTGGAGATCGCCGCGATCCGGGTCCCGCGCTCGTGCGCCCGGACGAGTGCCGCGACGACGGAGTCGGGTGGCGGCGTGTCGGCCGGGTACCGGTAGCCGGGCACGAACACGGTGTCCGCCCAGTCGAACGCCTCGAGCCCGTGGTCGACGGCGTACGCCATGCCGTCCCCTCCGGCGACCCGACCGGCACGCGGACCGCACACCCGGACCTCGTACGGCATGCTCGGCCGGTTCGAGAACACCTGCGCCGGGATCCCGACGTCGAGCGGCTTCGCTCCGTCGAGCACGAGCACCGCGACCCGGTGGAGGCGAGGGGACACCATGCCCCGACGCTAGCCGACCCGCACCCCCATGAGTTCTCCACAGGTCAGCGGCTGCCGACCTCCACGCCGAGCTCGTGCGCCAGGCGGTGCCGAACGGGCCTGACCAGCGTCCGCCCCTCAGGCGTCGCGGATCGCGAGCACCCGGTGCGGTGCCGCCGCCTCCGCCCGCCACCCCGTGGGCAGCGCCGCGTGCAGCTCCGGCAGCGTGAAGCTCCGCCGGATCGAGCGGAGCCCGTCCACGCGCACGAAGGTCCCTGCGGCCACCAGGGCCGACCCGAGCGCGTACGCCCGGTAGGCCGCGGGCGACCGCCGGATGTCCGAGTGCAGGCTCCGCGTCGTCGCGAGCCGCTCGGAGTCGGCCAGGAACCCCGCACGCTCCTCGTCGCCGAGGTGGTGCAGCACGTGGTTCGAGACCACCACGTCGAACCGCTCCCCGGCCGCGACGAGGTCGCCGCTCGACTGCTCGCGGAAGGTCACTCCGCGCGGCGTCGAGCGCGTCGCCGCGGCGATGGCACGGGGATCGGGGTCGATGCCGACCACCTCGACGTCGAACCCGTCGCTCGCCGCCCAGCGCACCAGCGCGCGGGCGAGGTCGCCGCCGCCACAACCGAGGTCGAGCACACGGCCGCGCCCGTTCGCCGGCAGCGCCGGGACGACGTGGGTCCGCCACGCGGCCCGCCATCCGCTGACGAGCGAGTTCACGACGGCGAACCGCCGGAACGTCCGCGCGAGGGCGCGCGGGTCACAGTCCGGGTCGTCCATCAGCTCCCGCAGCTCCAGGTCGCGGGTGCGCAGGTCGACGGCCGGGAGGCCCGGTCCGGCCTCGGTGCGTCGCCTCACCGGTACTCCACGGCCAGGTCCGGAGCCGCGATCGCCTCGGCGACACGGGTCCCGACGGCGGTCAGGCGGGCGCTCTCGACGGTGAGGCCCGGCCCGAAGGCGAGCGCGACGACAGAGGCCCCGTCCTCGATCCCGGCGTCGAACGCGTCCCGCAGCACGAAGAGCACGGTGGCGCTCGACATGTTCCCGTGGTCACGGAGGACGGCACGGCTGCTCGCCATCGCGGCGTCGGGCAGGGCGAGGGCGTCCTGCGTCCGGTCGAGGATGGCGCGTCCGCCCGGGTGCACGGCCCAGATCGGGACGTCCGCGGCTGGTCCGTCGAGGAGCGGTGCGACGGCCTCCGCGACGGTGGCGCCGACGAGCTTGGGGACGGCGGTGCTGAGGACCATCTCGAAGCCCTCGTCGCCGATGTTCCACGCCATCTCCGACGCCCCCTCGGGGACGACCGTGGTCGCGAACCGGTCGAGCCGGAGCCCGGGGCCCTCCGCCGTGACGACCGCCGCGGCCGCGCCGTCACCGAAGACGCTGTTCGCGACGATCTGGTCCGGGTCGTCCGACGCCCGGACGTGCAGCGTGCAGAGCTCGGCGCAGACCACGAGCACGACGGCGGTCGGGTCGGACTCGGCGAACGCGGCAGCGATGCGGAGGGCGGGGAACGCGGCGAAGCAGCCCATGAAGCCGACGTGCTGCCGGAACACCGTGCGGCGCAGGCCGAGTTCCTCGACGATCGCCAGGTCCGGGCCCGGTTGCGTGAACCCCGTGCAGGACACGGTCACGACGTGGGTGACCTCGGCCGGGTCCACCCCGGAGCGCTCGAGGGCGTCCCGGGCGGAGGCGACGAACAGCGGCGGCGCGAGCTCGCGGTACCGGTCGTTGCGGGTCCCGGTCGACGGCGAGTGCAGGACCCCGTCGGCGTCGCGGAACGCGCCGGGCGCTCCGGCGGGGTCGAGGTCCGTCAGGACGGTGTGCCGGTGCTCCACCGCCGAGGCGTCGAAGGCCGCTGGGACGATGCGGCGACCGAGCCGACCGAGGTCGGGCTGCGCGGTGAACAGGTCGCGCACGGCGGCCTGGTCGAGCGTCGTCGGGGGGACGGCGGTGCCGATGGCACGGATCGTTGCGGACACGCCTCATCCTGTCACCGGGCCGTGGACGTGTCCCCAGGAACGACGGGAGGCACGGTGCGGACCCGCACCGTGCCTCCCGTCCGCTCTGGTCGCTACGCCTGCGCGCGCTCCAGGACCAGCTCACGGACGCGCGCCGCGTCCGCCTGGCCCTCCATCGACTTCATGACCGCACCGATGATCGCGCCGGCGGCCTGGACCTTCCCGTCGCGGATCTTCGCGAGCACGTCCGGCTGCGCCGCCAGTGCCTCGTCGACGGCGACGGTGAGGGCGGAGTCGTCCGAGACGACCTTGAGTCCGCGCGACTCGACGACGGCTGCGGGCGAACCCTCTCCGGCGATGACGCCCTCGAGCACCTGGCGGGCCAGACGGTCGGTCAGCTCGCCGGACTCCACGAGGGTGATGAGTTCGGCGACGTGTGCGGGCGACACCAGGTCGCCGGGGGCGGCGTCCTGCGTGTTCGCGACGCGGCTGATCTCGCCGGTCCACCACTTGCGCGCGGCCTGGGCCGGGGCGCCGGCGGCGACCGTGGCCTCGACCTCGTCGAGGAGCCCGCCGTTCACGACGTCCTGGAACTCGAGGTCCGCGAACCCGAACTCGCCCTTGAGGCGACGACGACGGGCGACAGGGGCCTCCGGCAGGGACGCGCGGAGCTCCTCGATCATCGCCTTGTCCGGGATCACGGGCAGCAGGTCCGGCTCCGGGAAGTACCGGTAGTCGTCGGCGTCCGACTTCGGACGGCCGGCCGACGTGCGACCGGTGTCCTCGTGCCAGTGCCGGGTCTCCTGCGTGATCGTGCCGCCGTCCGCGAGGATCGCGGCCTGACGCTGGATCTCGTAGCGGATGGCACGCTCGACGGCGCGGAACGAGTTGACGTTCTTCGTCTCGGTGCGGGTGCCGAGCTTCTCCTGGCCCCACGGGCGGAGCGAGATGTTCGCGTCGCAGCGCAGGTTGCCACGCTCCATGCGGGCCTCGGAGACGCCGAGCGCCCGGACCAGGTCACGGATGACCTGGACGTAGGCGGCACCGAGCTCGGGGGCACGGTGCGCGGCGCCGAAGATCGGCTTCGTGACGATCTCGACGAGCGGGACCCCGGCGCGGTTGTAGTCCACCAGGGAGTACTCGGCGCCCTGGATGCGACCGGTCGCACCGCCGACGTGCGTCAGCTTGCCCGCGTCCTCTTCCATGTGGGCACGCTCGATCGGCACCTGGAACAGGGTGCCGTCGGCGAGCTCGACCTCGACCTCCCCCTCGAAGGCGATGGGCTCGTCGTACTGCGAGATCTGGTAGTTCTTCGGGTTGTCCGGGTAGTAGTAGTTCTTCCGGGCGAACCGCGAGGACTCGGCGATCGAGCAGCCGAGCGCGAGCCCGAGGTTGATCGAGAAGCGCACGGCCTGCTCGTTCACCACGGGGAGCGACCCGGGCAGCCCGAGGTCCACCGGGGTGACGTTCGTGTTGGGCTCGCCGCCGAAGAAGTTCGGGGCGTCGGAGAACATCTTCGTCTTCGTCGCGAGCTCGACGTGCACCTCGAAGCCGAGGACCGGCTCGAAGCGCTCGAGCGCCTCGTCGAAGTCCATGAGTGCGTCCTTGGCGGCCATCAGACCACGCCTTCCTCTGCTGCCGACTGCTGACTTGCGTCGAGGTCCGGGATCCGTTCGATGAGCGGGGCACCCCACTGCTGCTCGAGCAGGCGCTCCAGCGCCGCGCCGTAGCGGTACAGGCGGGCGTCCTCGCGCTGCGGCGCCATCAGCTGCACGCCGGTCGGCAGGCCGTCCTCGGGCGCGAGGCCGTTCGGGATGCTCATGCCGGGCACGCCGGCGAGGTTCGCCGGGATCGTGGTGAGGTCGTTGAGGTACATCGCCAACGGGTCGTCGAGCCGCTCGCCGAGGGGGAACGCGGTCGTCGGGGCCGACGGGCTGATGAGCAGGTCGACACGCTCGAACGCCTTGTCGAAGTCCCGCTGCACGAGCGTCCGGACCTTCTGCGCGCTGCCGTAGTAGGCGTCGTAGTAGCCGGCGCTGAGCGCGTAGGTGCCGAGGATGATGCGGCGCTTGACCTCCGGCCCGAAGCCGGCTTCGCGCGTCGCGGCCATCACGTCCTCGACGGTCGCACCGCCCTCGGGCGTGACGCGGAGGCCGAACCGGACCGAGTCGAACTTCGCGAGGTTCGAGGACGCTTCTGCCGGCAGGATCAGGTAGTACGCGCTGATCGCGTAGGCGAAGGAGGGGGCATCGATCTCGACGACCACCGCACCGGCGGCCTCGAGGATCGCGACCGTCTCCTGGAAGCGCTGCGTGACGCCGGCCTGGAAGCCGTCCCCACCCGCGAGCTCCTTGACCACGCCGACGCGCAGGCCCTTCAGCGTGTCCGCCTGCAGGCCGTCACGGGCGGCTGCCGCGAACGACGGCCACGCCTCCGGGATGGACGTGGAGTCCTTCGGGTCGTGCCCACCGATGACGTCGTGCAGGAGCGCGGCGTCGAGGACGGTGCGGGCGACCGGGCCGACCTGGTCGAGGCTCGACGCCAGCGCGATCGCGCCGTAGCGGCTGACCCCGCCGTACGTCGGCTTCACGCCGACGGTGCCCGTCACGGCACCCGGCTGACGGATCGAGCCGCCCGTGTCGGAGCCGAGGGCGAGCGGTGCTTCGAACGCGGCGACGGCAGCGGCAGAGCCACCACCGGAGCCGCCGGGGATCCGGCCGAGGTCCCACGGGTTGTGCGTCGGGCCGTACGCCGAGAACTCGGTCGTCGAGCCCATCGCGAACTCGTCCATGTTGGTCTTGCCGAGCGGCACCATGCCGGCCCGACGGAGCTTCAGCACCGTGGTGGCGTCGTACGGCGGCACCCAGCCCTCGAGGATCTTCGAGCCGGAGGTCGACGGCATGTCGATGGTGCAGAGGACGTCCTTGATGGCGACCGGCACACCGGCGAGCGCGCCGAGGTCGTCGCCGGCCGCACGACGGGAGTCGATCGACTTCGCGACGCCGATGGCGTTCTCGTTGACGTGCAGGAACGCGTGCACGTCGGGGTCGACGGCCGCGATGCGGTCCAGGTGCGCCTGGGTCGCCTCGACGCTGGAGACGTCGCGCGCCACCAGGGCGTCGGCGAGCGCGGCCGCGCTGAGGCGGGTGATGTCGTCGGTCACTGCTCTTCTCCCAGGATCGCCGTCACGCGGAACCGTTCGCCGTCCGTGTCGGGCGCCCCGGAGAGCGCCTGCTCCTGCGTCAGCGTCGCGCCGACCACGTCGGGTCGGAGGACGTTCGCGAGGGCGACCGGGTGGCTGGTGGCGGGGACGTCCGGCGTGGCGACCTCGGTCACCTTCGCGACGCTGTCGACGATGTGCGACAGCTCCCCGGTCAGCTTCTCGATCTCGGCGGGCGTGAGGGCGATACGTGCGAGGTTCGCCAGGTGGGCGACCTGCTCGCTCGTGATGTCAGGCATGCCGACCAGTCTACCGAGCGCGTCACTTGCCGCTGTCGCCGCCGCTGGTGCCGCCGCTCGTGCCGCCGCTCTTCGTGGTGCTGCCGCCGCTGTTCGTCCCGGTGGCGCCGCCGGTGGTGCTGCCGCTCGTGGTGCTGCTGGTGCTGCTGCTGCTCTTCGACGACGCGCCGATCATCGACTGGCTCGGTGTCGGCAGCGCATCGCCGCCGTACTGCGCGTCGAGGTAGGTCATCATCGACTTCCCCACCCCGAACTTCGCGCTGTACCCGGTCGTCCCCTGCAGGAACGGCCAGTTCGCGAGGCGCACGTTGCCCTGCACGTTGCCGATCCAGGTCGCGTTCGTGTACTTCGTCGACGACGCGACGAGCCAGTTCTGCACGTCGCCGTCGGTGGTGCCCGTCTTGGCGAACTTCGGCGTCGCGTCGCCGGGGTTCGCGCTCGCGGCCGTCCCCGCACCGGTCAGCACGGACTGCAGCGCGTAGTCGACCGTGCCCGCGACGTCGGAGTCCACGCCGCGCGTGCAGGACGCGGGCGTCGGGGTGATCTTCGTGCCGTCCGCCTCGGTGACGGAGTCGATCGCGGTCGGGGTGCACACGATGCCGCCGTTCGCGAAGCCCGCGTAGGCCTCGGCGAGGTCGATCGGCGACAGGTTGTTCGTGCCGAGGATCATCGACGGCACGGAGCTGATCGCCTTCCCCGCCGCGGTGTGGATGCCCATCGACTCGGCGAGGTTCGCGATCTCGCAGAGGTCGAGCTGCTTGCCCATCGCCGCGAACGCGGTGTTGATGGACTCGGCGGTGGCGGCCTGCACCGTCATCGAGGCCGGCACCGACTCGGCGTTCGCCACCGACCAGTCCGGGCCGGCGATGTTCGCGCACGAGTTCGTGAACTCGGACGTCGGGTAGTCGTGCTGACTCGTCGCCACCGACTGGGAGAGGGTGTGCCCGGTGGCGAGCCACTCGGCGAGGGTGAACACCTTGAACGTGGACCCGGTCTGGAACCCGCCGGAGTTGCCGTACGCGGTGTCCGCGCTGTAGTTCACCGCCGTCGTGCCGGCCGCGGTGCTGTCGCCCTGTGTGTACGTGGTGTTCTGCACCATCGACATGATCCGGCCGGTGCCGGGCTCGACCGTCACGTTCGAGCCGCCCGCGTCGACGCCGGCCATCGAGGTCGGCACGTACGACGACAGCGCGTTCTGCGCCTGGGACTGCAGGTCGAGGTCGAGCGAGGTGTGGATCTCCAGGCCCTTGGTGTCGAGGGTGGCGATGCGCTCCGCGGAGGTCTTGCCGAACGCCGGGTCCTGCAGCACCTGGTCGCGCACGTAGTCGCAGAAGTAGCCGGCGTCGTAGTTCGTCGCGGCGGAGGAGCAGCCGTTCGCCGTCTCGGTGATCTTCGGCTGCACCGGGGTCGCGATCGCCGCGGTCTCGTCGGCCTTCGTGATGGAGTGGTGCGCGTACATCCGCTGGAGGACGTAGTCACGACGGGCCTTCGTCGCCGCGTACCCGTTCGCCGTGCCGTTGTCGGCGTTGCTCGGCTGGTCGATGCGCAGGTTCGAGGGGTTGTTGAGGATCGCGACGAGCGTCGCCGACTGCACGAGCGACAGGTCCTTCGCGTGGACGCCGAAGTAGTACTCCGCCCCGGCCTCGGCGCCGTAGACCCGGCCGCCGAGCCCGACGATGTTGAGGTAGCCGGTGAGGATCTCCGACTTGGAGTACTTCTTGTTCACGGCGATCGCGTACCGCATCTCCTGGAGCTTGCGCTGCGGGGTGACCCCGGCGGCGTCCTCGTAGCAGGCCGCGATCTTGGCCTTCGTCGCTGCGGCGTCCTTGCCGGTGAGCTGCTCGCACTGCTGCACGAGGACGTTCTTGACGTACTGCTGCGTGATGCTCGACCCGCCCTGGACGTCGCCGCCGACGACCGTCGCGGCCGCGCCGCGCAGGGTGCCGATGACGTCGATGCCGCCCTCGTCGTAGTACCGCGGGTCCTCGGTGTCGATCGCCGCCTGCTTCAGGGTCGTGGCGATCGCGCTCGAGTCGACGTTCGTGCGGTTCTCGGCGTAGAAGGACGCGATCTTGACGTCCTTGCCGCCCTGCTTCGCGTAGACGGTGGAGACCTGCTGCGGGGTCTGCACGTCGAGGTAGCTCGGCAGGTCCTCGAAGAACGCGGCGGCACCGGAGGCCCCCTCCCCGGCCACGGCGACGGCCGGGGTCACGGCGACGGCGACGAGGAGCCCGGCGAGCACGGACATCACGACGAACATCAGGAGGGCGCCGGGCCACCGCACTACACGCATGGGAGCACGGTAGGGAGCCGCCCTGGGTCGAGACCGCTCCGACCGCCGCAGAAGCTGCACCGGTCCTCAGGTTCACACTCAGTCGCGTGGCTGCAGGTCCTGCGGTCGGACGAGGTACATGTCCGGGGACGCCCCGACGACGCCCTCGCCGCGGCCGTTGCCCTGGCGGATCCCGTCGCGAACCATGTCGCCACGGCCGACCGCGATCAGCGCCACGTCGTGGAGCGACGCGGTGCCGGGCTTCAGGTAGTCGTTGTGCCCGACCGGTCGGCGGAACAGGTCCCCGGCGTCCTCCGGGTCGACACCGCCGGCGAGGTCGAGGACCGTCGAGCCGAAGCCGGCGACGCCCGGGTCGGTGCCGAAGTACCCGGAACCGGCGATCGGGTCCCAGTGCGCGCCCCCGACGAACACCTCGCCCGAGGACACCGCGAGCTCGGAGGCGTTCGTGACGTCGCTGCCCGGTGACCCGAGCACCGTCAGGCTGTCCGCGCTCATGTGCCCGGACGCCAGGGCCATCAGCGCCGTCGTCGAGCCGTAGGAGTGCGCGACGATCCCGAGCCGCGGCTGCTGACCGTCACGGAGTTCGCGGATGCCGTCGACGGTGCGCTCGAGCCGGGCCGCACCGGTCTTCGCGAGGTCGAGCGAGAGGATGTTCGACAGGTCCGGCGTGCGGTACCCCATCCAGGCGACCACCGCGACACCCGTCCCCGACGCCGGTGCGGCGACCGGCGCGAGCGTCGCCTGCTCCGCGTACAGGTCCCCGGCGGTCGCGGTGAAGTCGACCATCTGCCCGGTGACCGTGAAGAACATCCCCGGGACGACGACCGTCACGTCCGCCGCGGTGTCGAGGTCGCCGATAGCGATCGCGGCGCGACCGGCGCCGCGGGTGTCGAGCGTGATCAGCGACTTCGGCGGGGTGTCGGCGACGCGGCGGAGGGACTCCCGGACCTGCCCGAGCATCGCGGATTCCGACGCCGCGGTGTGCGGGTCCGCGAGCCCGGCGGCGAGCACCGCCCGGTTGACGTGGTCGCGCACCGTGTACGGCACGCCGTCCAGGTTGCCGACGACCACCGGGGCGTCCCGTTCGAGCCGTGCGCGATCCGCGGACGCGAGACCGGACCACCAGGTCGTGACCTCGGCGGCGGTCGGCGGGTGGTCCATCGCCGTCGCGACCACGTCCGCCTCCGTGGCCGCGTGCGCCAGGCGGTCCGGGGCGATGGCGACGAGGTCGTCGAGGAACGTCCGCCCCCTGGCCGCCCGGAGATCGGCGGTGTCGACCGTGTCCTGTCCCCCGGTCATGACCGGTCGGGAGGCCGTGGCGGGGTCGTGGACGATCGCGGCGGTCCGGACGATCGCGACGGATGTGGTCGCGGGCGCGACCGGCGACTCGACCACTCCGAGCGAGTGCATCGAGGCGGTGATCAGAGCAGCGGCGACGAGCAGCAAACCGGTCTCCCCCGGGAAGGCCTTCCCATCGTCCCCCTGCAGACGACAGGTGATGCTCTGTCGAGTGTAAGGAAGACGGGCCGGAACCGGTCGTGCTCGATGCAACTTGCCCCCTGAACTGGGTGCAAGGAGCAGCGAGTCGCGGTGTGCGGACAGACCGTCGGCGTGCTCATGGACCGGTGTCAGTCCGCGGCCGGCGCCTCCGGCGCATCGGCCGTCGCCGTCGGTGGCTCGGGCAGGGCGTCCGGTCCCTCGGTCACGAGGAGCCGGAACTGCTCGGCGTCGATGATCCGCACGCCGAGCTGCTCGGCCTTCGTCAGCTTCGATCCGGCACCGGGACCGGCCGCAACGAAGTCGGTCTTCTTGCTGACGCTCGATGCCGCCTTGCCGCCGGCGGCGATGATGGCCTCCTGCGCACCTTCCCGGCTGTACCCCTCCAGCGAGCCGGTCGCGACCACCGTGAGGCCGCTGAGGACACCGCCCTCGGTGCTCGCCGCGCCCGGCCCCGGGTGCCCCGGGGTCGTGAACTGCACACCCGCCGCGGTCCAGCGGTCGATGATCTCGCGGTGCCAGTCGACCTCGAACCAGTCGAGGAGGGCGTCCGCGATGATCCTGCCGACCCCGTCCACCGCCGCCAGGTCCTCACGCGACGCGGACCGGATCGCGTCGAGGGAACCGAAGTGGTTCGCGAGCGCCCGCGCGGCGACGGGCCCGACGTGGCGGATGCTCAGGCCGACCAGGATGCGCCAGAGCGGCTTCGTCTTCGCGGCGTCGATGTTCGCGAGCATCTCGAACGCGTTCTTCGACGGGTACCGGCTCGGTTCGCCGGTGTACTCGGCCCCACGGGCAGCGGCGTCGAAGGGCGGGTCGGTCTTCTTGCGCGCCCGGCTGAACGGCGTCACGCGCTTCGGGGTGCCGTCGTCGTCGGTCTTCTCCATGCCGGTCTCGGCGTCGCGGACGATCACCTCGATCGGGACGATGTCCTCCATCGTCAGGTCGAACAACCCCGCTTCGGTGACGAGCGGCGGGACCTCCGGGTGGAGCGGTTGGGTGAGGGCTGCCGCGGCGACCTCACCGAGGCCCTCGATGTCGAGCGACCCGCGGGAGGCGATGTGCTCGACGCGCCCCCGGACCTGGGCGGGGCAGCTGCGGGCGTTCGGGCAGCGGAGGTCGATGTCTCCTTCCTTGGCGGGGGCGAGCGTGGTGCCGCACTCCGGGCACGCGGTCGGCATCACGAACTCGCGTTCGCTGCCGTCCCGCAGTTCCACCACCGGGCCGAGCACCTCGGGGATGACGTCCCCGGCCTTCCGGAGGACGACGGTGTCCCCGATGAGCACGCCCTTCGCCTTCACGACCTGCTGGTTGTGCAGCGTCGCCTGCCGCACCACCGACCCGGCCACCTCGGCCGGGGCCATCACGGCGAACGGCGTGGCCCGACCGGTCCGCCCGACGCTCACGACGATGTCGAGGAGCTTCGTGTGCACTTCTTCCGGCGGGTACTTGTACGCGATCGCCCACCGTGGTGCGCGGGACGTCGAGCCGAGTTCCTCGTGCAGGCCGAGGTCGTCGACCTTGATGACGATGCCGTCGATCTGGTGCTCGACGGACGCGCGGCGCTCCCCGTAGTCCTTGACGAAGCCGAGCACGTCGTCGATGGTGTCGAACACCCGGTGGTGGGTCCCGGTCGGCAGCCCCCAGGTGTGCAGGAGCTCGTAGACCTCGGACTGGGAGCGCACGTCGGTGTCGCGCTCGAGTTCGCGCACCGGCCACGCACCGATGCCGTGCACGAGCATCCGCAGGCGCCGCAGCCGGTCGACCATGAGTTCACGCTTGGCGGCGGACTTGCCCTCTTCCTTCTGCCGGAGGGAGCCCGCTGCGGCGTTCCGCGGGTTGGCGAAGAGGCGCTCCCCCGCTGCGAGCTGCTTGGCGTTCAGCTCGTCGAACTGCTCGACCGGGAAGAAGATCTCGCCCCGCACCTCCACCAGGGGCGGGTGGCCGGAGCCGGACAGACGGTCCGGGATGGTGCCCATCGTGCGGACGTTGCCGGTGACGTCTTCCCCGACGACACCGTCACCGCGGGTGGCCGCCGTGACGAGGCGCCCGTTCTCGTAGCGGAGGTTGATCGCGAGACCGTCGATCTTCAGCTCGGTGAGGAACCGGACACGCTCGGCCCCCGCGTCCCGCTGGACCTTGATCGCCCAGTCGGTGAGTTCTTCCGGCGAGAAGACGTTGTCGAGCGAGAGCATGCGCTCCGCGTGCTCGACCGGGGCGAACTGCGTGGTCTCGGCCTGCCCGCCCACCGTCTGCGTCGGGCTGTCCTCGGTGAGGAGTTCCGGGAAGCGCCGCTCGATCGCGTCGAGACGGTGCACGAACGCGTCGTACTCGGCGTCCGAGGCGGTCGAGGCGTTCCCCTCGTAGTAGCCGTGCCGGAGTTCGTTGATCGTCGAGCGCAGGCGGTCGACCTCACGCGCGGCCTGGGCGGCGTCGAGCCCCTCGGGGTCGATGGTCTCGAACGTGGCGTCGGTCTCGCTCATACCCACAGTTCTACCGTGGACCACCGACCCGGGACGTCAGGCGTCGACCGGGACCGCGCTGACCGTGGTGTCGATGGTGCACTGCCCGAGGACCCGGGTCCCGACGTACACGACGGCCGTCTGCCCGGGTGCGACACCGTGCAGCGGCTCGTCGACGTCGATCACGAGCGTGCCGTCGGTCACCCGGGCCGTCGCGGGCACCGGGTCGGCGTGCGCGCGGATCTGCACGTCGCAGGAGAACGGCGTGGCGGGGTCGGCCGGGGCCGCACCCGCCCAGGTGAACCGCGACCCGGACATCGAGGAGACGGCGAGCGCCTCCTTCGGTCCGACGACGACGGTGTTGTCCTTCGGGCGGATCTCGAGCACGAAGCGCGGCTTGCCGTCCGGTGCCGGGCGGCCGAGTGCGAGTCCGCGGCGCTGCCCGACGGTGTAGCCGGTCGCGCCCTCGTGCGTGCCGACGACCGTGCCGTCGCGCTCGACGACCTCACCCGGGGCGGTGCCCACGCGGTCGGCCAGCCACCCGCGGGTGTCGCCGTCCGGGATGAAGCAGATGTCGTAGGAGTCCGGCTTCTGCGCGACGGTCAGTCCGCGTGCAGCGGCCTCGGCGCGGACCTCGTCCTTGGAGGGGGTGGCCCCGAGCGGGAACATCGCGTGCTGGAGCTGCTCGGCGGTGAGCACGCCGAGCACGTACGACTGGTCCTTCGCCCACGCGGCCGAGCGGTGGAGCTCCCGCGAGCCGTCCGCCAGGGTGACGATCGAGGCGTAGTGCCCGGTGCAGACCGCGTCGAACCCGAGGGCGAGCGCCTTCTCGAGGAGCGCGGCGAACTTGATGCGCTCGTTGCACCGCATGCAGGGGTTCGGGGTCCGGCCGGCCTGGTACTCGGCCACGAAGTCGTCGACGACGTCTTCCTTGAACCGGGCCGAGAAGTCCCACACGTAGTACGGGATGCCGAGGGCCGAGGCCGCGCGCTGGGCGTCCATCGAGTCCTCGATGGTGCAGCACCCGCGGCTGCCGGTGCGGAGGGTCCCGGGCATCCGGCTCAGCGCCAGGTGCACCCCGACCACGTCGTGGCCGGCGTCGACCGCCCTGGCCGCGGCCACCGCCGAGTCGACACCACCGCTCATCGCCGCCAGAACACGCATGCGTCAAGGGTAACCCGCCGTGCAACCGGTACCGCTGGCGTACGGTTGATCGCGCGATGGCCACGACCGAGAACGACTCATTCGACTTCCGGTCCGTCCTGTTGTCCGGGTTCCTGCCTGCTGCGCTCTTCGCCATCGGCGAGGGCGCCATCATCCCGATCATCCCGATCGCCGCGGACTCGCTCGGTGCGAGCCTGGCGATCGCCGGGTTCGTCGCGTCGCTGATCCTCGTCGGGGAGCTCATCGGCGACGTGCCCTCCGGCGTGGTCGTCGCCCGGATCGGCGAGCGCAACGCGATGATCGGCGCCGCACTGGTCTCGGTCGTCGGCCTGCTGGTGTGCACGGCGGCGCCGAACCCGGTGGTGCTCGCGATCGGCGTCTTCCTGGTCGGTGTCTCCACCGCGGTGTTCGCGCTCGCCCGGCACGCCTACATGACCACCGCGATCCCGGTCCGCATCCGGGCCCGCGCGCTCTCCAGCCTCGGCGGCGTGTTCCGCTTCGGGTACTTCGTCGGCCCCTTCATCGCCGCGGGCGTCGTGCACCTGACCGGCACGACGCAGAGCGCCTTCTGGATCCACATCGTCTGCTGCATCGCGGCGGCGGTGACCCTCGTCGTGCTGCGCGACCCCGCGACGGGCGTCCGCGGTCTGCGGTGGCCGAGCCGGGCCTCCCGTCCGGACGGCGACGCCGTCGACGCGACCGACACCGGCGCGATCCTCGTGCAGCAGGAGTCGCACGGCCTCTTCCGCACGATCCGGGCGAACCGGAGCGTGCTGCTCCGACTCGGGAGCGGCGCCGGCCTGATCGGCGCGATGCGCGCCGGGCGACAGGTCATCCTGCCGCTCTGGGCGGTGAGCGTCGGCCTCGACGACGCCACGGCCGCGTTGATCATCGGCATCGCCGGCGCCGTCGACTTCGCGCTCTTCTACACGAGCGGCCAGATCATGGACCGCTGGGGACGGCTCGCGAGTGCGCTCCCCTGCATGCTCGGGCTCAGCGTCAGCTACTTCCTGCTCGCGTGGAGCGGGCACCTGGACGCCCGCGTCGGCTGGTTCGTCGGGATCGCGATGGGCATGTCGCTGGCGAACGGCGTCGGGTCCGGGATCCTGATGACGCTCGGGGCGGACCTCGCACCACGGGACGACCCGGCGCCGTTCCTCGGCGCGTGGCGGTTCACCGGCGACTTCGGGCAGGCGGCGGCACCGCTCGTCATCTCCGGCATCACCGCGGTGGCGTCGATCGCGATCGCCAGCGGGGTGATGGGCGTCCTCGGCCTCGTCGGCGCCGGCGTCCTCATCCGCTACGTTCCCCGGTACCTGCCCCGCCGCTTGCGCTGAGCGCGCGGCGCTGCGCGGTTCACGGCCGGGAGGCCGGGGGCGCCCCCGCCACGCACGCCGCGGTGGCGGGGCGGCCGGTACGATGTCGGTGCTCGCGGGAGTGGTGGAATCGGTAGACACGCAGGATTTAGGTTCCTGTGCCCCAGGCGTGAGGGTTCGAGTCCCTCCTTCCGCACCGAGGACGCACGCACACTCGCACGCTGGCCGCCACACGCAGGCCGCCGCACCGAGCCTGCGTGCTCGCGCATGTCATACCGCCGGAGGACGGCCCGTCCGGACCCGCACGGTACTCTCGTCGTGCGGGTGACCTTCCCGTCACCGCACCAGCACGACCGGAAGAAGCATGCACTCCGTCGCACTCGCCCTGATCCCCTGGCTGGATCCGCAGTACATCCTCGACCACTTCGGGGCCGTCGCCGTGCTCGTCGTGTGCGCGATCGTCTTCGCCGAGACCGGCCTGCTGATCGGCTTCATCTTCCCCGGCGACAGCCTGCTCGTGATCACGGGCCTCTTCGCGTTCGACCGCGGCGGGGAGATCGGCGGCATCCCTGTCTGGGTCGCAGCGCTGATGATCGGCGCCGCGGCGTTCCTCGGCGGCGAGCTCGGGTACTACATCGGGAAGAAGGCCGGTCCGCCGATCTTCGAGCGCAAGGAGAGCGGTCTGTTCTCCAAGGCGAACGTCGACCGCACAAACGCCTTCTTCCACCGGTTCGGCGCCCTCGCCGTCATCCTCGCCCGCTTCGTGCCGGTCGTGCGCACCTTCGCGCCGATCGCCGCGGGTGTCGGCCGGATGGACTACAAGAAGTACTCGCTCTACAACGCCATCGGCGCCGTGGTCTGGGGCGTCGGCGTGACGTTCCTCGGCTACTTCATCGGGCACATCCCCTTCGTGGCGCACATCGTCCGCGAGTACATCGACGTCATCCTGCTGCTCGCGGTCGTCGTGACCGTCGTGCCGATGGCGCTGACGTACCTCCGCAACGCCCGCAAGGCGAAGAAGCAGTCCGCCGAGTAGCCACCTCGGCCAGGAGCCGACGCCCCGCACAACCGAAAGCACCTCGCACCACGGGATCCCGCGGCGCGAGGTGCTCTTGGTTGTGCGGGAGCAAGCCGCACCGCGGGCGGCCGCACGGGCGACCCCGCGCTACGCGCCGAAGTACTCGCGCACGATCGGGGCGATCCCGCGGAACGCCTTCGCACGGTGCGACAGCGCGTTCTTCTCCGCGCGCGTCAACTCCGCCGACGACCGATCGGCGTCGTCCGGCTTGAAGACCGGGTCGTACCCGTGGCCACCGTCACCGCGACGCTCGGTCAGCACCTCGCCGTTCCACACGGCCTCGACCACGTGCTCCACACCGGCGGGCGTCACGAACGCGGCCGCGCACACGAACGCCGCGGTCCGCTCCACGACACCGTCCAGGTTCCGCAGCAGCAGGTCGATGTTGTCCGCGTCCACCCGGGTCCCCGCGTAGCGCGCGGAGTTGATGCCGGGGGCGCCGCCGAGCACGTCGACCGCGATCCCGGAGTCGTCCGCGAGTGCCGGCAGCCCGGTGTGCACCACCGCCGCACGCGCCTTGATGAGCGCGTTCGCCGCGTAGGTGTCGCCGTCCTCGACGGGCTCGGGGCCGTCGTAGCCCTGCAGCTCCACACCGGATCCGAGGGCGTCGCCGAGGATCTCCCGCAGTTCGACCACCTTCCCCTTGTTGTGGGTCGCCAGGACGACGGTGCCGGTCACGCGAGCCCCAGTGCGTCGCGCTGGATCGCCGCCAACGAGGCGTTGCCGGCGAGCCCGAGGTCGAGCAGCACGTTCAGCTCGTCGCGGTCGAACGGCGCGTGCTCGGCGGTGCCCTGCACCTCGATGAACTTGCCGGAGCCGGTCGTGACGATGTTCATGTCGGTGTCGGCGGCGGAGTCCTCGGTGTACGCCAGGTCGAGCATCGGCACACCCCCGACGATGCCGACCGAGATCGCCTGCACGCTGTCGACCAGCGGCGTGGCCTTCTTCGCGATGAAGCCCTTGCCACGGCCCCACTCGATCGCGTCCGCCATCGCGACGTACGCGCCGGTGATGGACGCCGTGCGGGTGCCGCCGTCGGCCTGCAGCACGTCGCAGTCGAGCACCAGGGTGTTCTCGCCGAGGCCCTTCATGTCCACGACGGCACGGAGCGAGCGCCCGATCAGGCGGGAGATCTCGTGCGTGCGACCGCCGACCTTGCCCTTGATCGACTCGCGCTGCATGCGCTCGTTCGTGGAGCGCGGGAGCATCGAGTACTCGGCGGTGACCCAGCCGGTGCCCTTGCCGGCCATCCAGCGCGGGACGCCGTTGGTGAAGGACGCGGTGCAGAGCACCTTCGTGTTGCCGAAGGAGATGAGGGCGCTGCCCTCGGCCTGGGTGCTCCAGCCACGTTCGATGGTGACGGGACGGTGGTCGGTGGTCGTGCGACCGTCGATGCGGGTGGTCATGGGGTCCTTTCGATCCGGCCTGGAGGCTCGGTGCGGGTTGTCGGAGCTGGTCACGCCGAGCGGCTGGTCGCCGCGGGGTCGTGGGGACGTGGCAACGTGATGGCGCCGGTCTCGAGGTGGCCGACGCTGACGATCTCGGGGCCGAGGAACCGGCGGGCGAGCCGGAGGAACCCGGCCTTGTCGTCGCCGGTCGCCTCGAACGCGTAGGTCGGGGGTTCGGTGGTGGTCCGTTCGAGGCCGTGCTCGACGAGCCGGCGGTAGACGTCGCTCGCCGTTTCCTCCGCGCTGGACACCAGCGTGATGTCCGGGCCCATCACGTACTGGATCGCCGCGGACATCAACGGGTAGTGCGTGCACCCGAGGACGAGCGTGTCGACGTCGGCGGCCCGGATCGGCGCGAGGTACCCGGCGGCGATCTCACGGAGCTCGGGTGAGGAGGTGTCCCCGGCCTCGACGAACTCCACGAACCGCGGGCACGCGGCGAGCGTCAGCGACACGTCGGAGGCCACGGCGAAGGCGTCCTCGTAGGAGCGCGACCCGATCGTGCCGACCGTGCCGATCACCCCGATCCGCCCGGTCCTGGTCTGCTTGACGGCCGCGCGGGCGGCGGGCTGGATGACCTCGACCACCGGGATGCCGTACGCCTGTTCGTAGCGTTCGCGGGCGTCCCGGAGCACGGCGGAGGACGCGGTGTTGCACGCGATGACGAGGGCCTTGACGCCCTGCTCGACGAGGTCGTCCATCACCTGCAACGCGTAGCGGCGGACGTCCGCGATGGGCTTCGGGCCGTACGGCGAGTGCACGGTGTCGCCGACGTACCGGATGCTCTCGCGCGGCAGCTGGTCGATGATCGCCCGGGCGACCGTCAGGCCGCCGACGCCGCTGTCGAAGACTCCGATCGGTGCATCCGTCACGGGACCAGCGTACCGACGCACGCCGACAGGTCCACGTCAGCACAGCCTCCAGGCCGGTGCCCTGACTAGTGTCGGAGACGTGACCAGCGCGCTCCTGACGGACCAGTACGAACTCACCATGGTCGACGCGGCCCTGAAGGACGGCACCGCCGACCGCCGCTGCGTGTTCGAGGTGTTCACCCGACGGCTGCCGGACGGGCGCCGCTACGGCGTCGCTGCCGGGCTCGGCCGCTTCCTCACCGCCCTCACCGACTTCCGCTTCGGGGACGAGGAGATCGGGTTCCTGCGGGACCGCGGCGTCATCGACGCCGGTACCGCGACCTGGCTCGCCGACTACCGGTTCACCGGCGACGTCCGCGCGTACCGCGAGGGCGAGGTCTTCTTCCCGAACTCCCCCGTGCTGCAGATCGAGGGCACCTTCGCCGAAGCCGTCGTCCTCGAGACCCTGGCCCTGTCGATCTTCAACGCCGACTCCGCGATCGCCTCGGCGGCTGCACGGATGGTGTCCGCCGCCGACCACCGCCCGCTCGCCGAGATGGGCTCCCGCCGCACGGGTGAGTGGAACGCGGTCGCCGCTGCCCGCGCCGCGTACATCGCCGGGTTCGGCGCGACGAGCAACCTCGAGGCGGGCCGCAGCTGGGGCATCCCGACGATGGGCACCGCAGCGCACGCCTTCACGCTCCTGCACGACTCCGAGGAAGCGGCGTTCCGCTCGCAGCTCGACGCGCTCGGCGACGGCACCACGCTCCTCGTCGACACGTACGACATCGAGGCCGCCGTCGACACCGCCGTGCGGCTGACGAACGGCAAGCTCGGCGCGGTCCGCATCGACAGCGGCGACCTGCCGTCCGTCGTCGCCTCGGTCCGCGGCCAGCTCGACCGGCTCGGCGCGACGAACACCAAGATCACCGTGACGAACGACCTCGACGAGTACACGATCGCGGCACTCCGCGCGGCCCCCGTCGACTCCTACGGTGTCGGCACGTCCGTCGTCTCCGGGTCCGGACACCCGGCCGCCGGCATGGTCTTCAAGCTCGTCGCCCACCACACCGCCGCCGGCGAGTGGGTGTCGGTGGCGAAGAAGTCCGCCGACAAGGCGTCGATCGGCGGCCGGAAGGACGCCGGGCGTCGCCTGCGCAACGGGATCGCCACGGCGGAGGTCGTGCGGACCTCCGGCTCGGTCGGGCCGGACGAGCGGCCGCTGCTGGTGCCCGTCGTCACCCACGGCGAGGTCGACCCGGCGTTCCTCGGGGTCCGCGGGGTCGAGGCCGCACGCGCACACCACAAGGGCGCCAAGGCCGAGCTGCCGGCGGACGCGTCGCGGATCGGGCGGGGCGACCCGGCGATCCCGACGCTCATCGTGTGAGCGGCTACTCGGCCTTCATCTTCTCGTAGATGGCCTTGCAGTCCGGGCAGACCGGGAACTTCTCCGGGTCACGGCCCGGGATCCACTTCTTGCCGCACAGGGCCTTCACCGGCTTGCCGCTCAGCGCGGACTGCAGGATCTTGTCCTTCTTGACGTAGTGCGAGAAGCGCTCGTGGTCGCCGGGCTCGATCGCCTCTTCCTCGAGGAGCTTCTCGAGCTCGCGGTCCATCACGTCGAGTCCGCCGCCACCGGGTTCCGTCATGCTCATGACACCAGGGTACGTCGGGTCCGGCTCCCTTGCGTGCTGCTCGCTGCGTGCTGCTCGCGTCTCGTTCCGCTGCGCCGCGGCGGTGCGCGTCTTGTTCCGCTGCGCCGCGGCGGTGCGCGTCTAGTTCCGCTGCGCCGCGGCCAGCAGGTCCGGCCCGTGCCGGTCGAAGAGCTTCCCGCCCGCGACCACGCCGATGCCGAGCACCACGATGCCGACACCCGCGCCGACCACCAGCGTCAGGACCGCCCACGGCTCCGCACCGTCGGAGAGCGCCAGCACCCCGAGCCAGCCCGCCGGGACCGAGAACAGCAGGATCCCGATGATCGTCGTGGACTGCGACACGGTGGAGACCACCCCGGCGGCCTGCGGCTGCTGGAACGGCCGGTCCCCCGGGCGGACGGTCGGGTAGGGCAGCAGCACGGACACGACGCTGGAGATGCCGAGTCCGGCGAAGAGCGCGGCCACGCAGACGCCGATGAGCACCGGGAACGCGACCCAGTCGCCGAACAGCCACGCGGACAGCGCCGACCCCGCGACGATCGCGGGGACGCCGACGACGATCACCGGGGTCAGCCGGCCGAGACGGTCGCTCCACCCGGGCGCACCGGACGCGACGTGCAGCCACACCGCGGTGTTGTCGTACGAGACGTCGTTGTGCGGGAGGAACCCGGCGATGACGGCCATCAGCGGCAGCGGGATGAGCGCCGTCCAGTGCCACGGCACCCCGGCGACCCCGAGCGGGACGACCACGATCGGCACGAACAGCAGGATCAGGTACGAGGTGCGGTACCGCGGGTCACGCCCCCAGTAGGTCAGCGCACGGGCGGCGACCGCGGCGACCGGGGTCGCCCCGAGCCGGTCGAACCAGCCGAGCGTCCGGTAGCTCCGCACCGCGGTGCGGTCGTCGACGGTGACGAGCATCCGGCCGACGAGTCCCCACCACGCGGCGACGAGGAGCCCGAGGACCACCAGCGCGAGGAGCAGCTTCACGATGCCCTCACCGGTGTGCCCGGAGGCGACGTCGGCGGGGACCGCCCACGCGGCACCCCACGGGGTCCACCCGGCGATGTCCGCGATCCGCTGGAGCTCGGCGCTCCGGGGGTTCAGCCAGTCGACACGGAGCAGCAGCGAGACGGTCGGGATGACGAGCACGACGACGACCAGGGCGACGAGCCAGCCGGCGTCACGGCTCGGCCGGTGTGACCCGATCAGCCACGAGCCGACCGTGCAGCCGACGCGGACGAGCAGCCCACAGGTGGCGATCACGATCAGCGCCGCGACGACGCCGAGCACACCCGTGCCGGCACCGCGCATCCACGCCACGGACTGGGACACCGCGACGATCGCGACCCCGACGACCGGGACCCCGACCAGCCCTGCCACGGCGAGACCGATCGCCAGGTCGCGGCGACCGACGCCGAACACCGCGAACCGTCGCGGGTCGAACTGGTCCGCACCGCCGACGGCGAGCGGGATGATCGTGAACCCGACCGTGATCAGGGTGCCGACCGGGACGATGGCGGCGCGCGCCACCGCGGGATCGGCCGTGCGCAGGGACGACATCGCGATTCCGATGAGCACCGCGGCGACGAGTCCGGCCAGACTGCCGACGACGACGAGGACCGAACGCCTGGCGCTCCCGCGGACCTCGCCCGCGAGCAGGTCGGCCCTCAGCCGGAGAAGCTGTGCAACCATTCCATGCTCTCCGCGACGACGCGGCCACCCGCGAGTTCGACGAACTTGTCCTCGAGGCTCTTGCGGCCACGGACCTGGGCCATGGTGCCCGACGCGAGCACCTTGCCCCCGACGATGATGGCGACCGAGTCGCAGGTGCGCTGGACGAGCTCCATCGAGTGACTCGACAGCACGACCGTGCCACCGCCCTGCGTGTAGCGGCGGAGGATCTCGGTGATGGTCGCCGCGCTGACCGGGTCGACGGACTCGAACGGTTCGTCGAGCACGAGCACGCGCGGCGAGTGGATCAGCGTGGCGGCGAGGGCGATCTTCTTCGCCATGCCGACGGAGTAGTCCGCGACCGGACGGCCGAGCGCGTCGCCCAGCCCGAACGCCTCGGCGAGGTCGGAGCTGCGGGCCCTGGCGGTCTTGCCGTCGATCCCGCGGAGCGTCGCCGAGTAGAAGAGCAGCTGCGCGCCGGTGAGCCGGTCGAACAGCCGCAGCCGGTCGGGCAGCACCCCCATGGACCGCTTCGCCGCGGCGGGGTCCGCCCAGACGTCGTGGTCGAGCACCGTCGCCGTGCCGGCGTCCGGGCGCAGGAGGCCGGTGAGCATCGACAGGGTCGTGGTCTTGCCGGCGCCGTTCGGGCCGACGACGCCGAAGATCGAGCCCTGGCGGATCTCGAGGTCGACCTCGTCGGCGGCGAGCGTCTGCCCGTACCGCTTCACGAGGCCGCTCGCACGGAGGACCACCGGCTGCTGCTTCGGGGCCTGCTTGGGCGCCGTGGTGCGGGCCTTCTTCTTCGGTGCCGGCTTGGTCTGCGTGGTCGCGTCGGCGCGGGGCTCGGCGGTGCGGGGCTCGGCGGTGCGGGGCTCGGCGGTGCGGGGCTCGGCAGTGCCTGTTCCGTCGGCACGGACGGGAGGCTCGGTGTCCGTCACGACGTCACCCTGCGTCGTGTCGCTGGTCGCGCTGGTCGTCTTGTCCGTGCCGGCCGTTCCCGCGGCCGCGGCGCCCTGCGGGCGTGTCGCGCGGCTCGGGCGTTTGGCGCGGGGCTTCTTCGCCGTGCTCGGCTTCGTCGTGGTCGACGCTGCGGCCGCAGGCAGAGCTCCCGTCCCCTCGGTCGCTCGCGCGTCGTCGCCGGTCGAGGTGTCGTCGACCCTCGTCCGGTCGTCGGTCCTGGTGGTGCTGTCGTCCGTCATGCCGTCCTGGTCGGGGCGGTCGTCCGCATCGCTGTCCCCCGTGTCGCGGTGTGTCGAGACGCCGGCCGTGTCGTCGGCCGTGTCGTCCCCGTCGTCCTGGTCGTCCTGGTCGTCCTGGTCGTCTTGATCGGTGTCGTCGAGCTCGTCGAGCTCGTCCACCTCGTCGTCGACCTCGGTGAGCCACGCAGCGTCGGACGTGGCGTACACGTCCTCGTCGTCCCCTGCTGCAGCCACGGCCCAACCGTACCAACGCGGTGGGGACATCGGCGGGGGCGGACACCCAGTGTCACGAAATGACTACGAACCCGCTCAGCACGTACCCCGGCGCGGGGTCGTTCCGTATGATTCACCGGGACACGACGGAGTGTTCACCACTTGGAAACCTGCTCGGACCGTGCACACGGCCGGGGTTCTCCGCCGTCCACGACGTGACGGTGGCGCGACTCTCGGCTGATTCGGATCGACTGCGAGCAGACTCGACGTGGCCTGTCCGTGCCCAAGGGCGCGCGGGCGGACACCGGAAGGGACCAGTATGACCACGCAGATCGTCATCCTCGCAGCGGGGATGGGCAGCCGCCTCGGGCGCAGCCTGCCGAAGCCGCTCACCGAGCTCAGCGACGGCCGCACCATCATGCAGCAGCAGTTCGAGAACATCCGGGCCGCGTTCGGTTCGAGCGCCCGCATCACGGTCGTCGTCGGCTACAAGTCGGAGTACATCGTCGAGGCGTTCCCGGAAGCGAACTTCGTCTACAACGAGTCCTACGACTCCACCAACACCTCGAAGAGCCTCCTCCGTGCGCTGAAGGCCACGGGCAAGGGCGGGGTCCTCTGGATGAACGGCGACGTCGTCTTCGACCCCCGTGCGCTCGTCCGTGCGGCCGACATGATGGACCAGGACCGGTCCTTCGTGAGCGTCAACACCGAGAAGGTGTCCGACGAAGAAGTCAAGTACACCGTCGACGCGGAGGGCTTCATCCACAAGCTCTCGAAGCAGGTCGTCGGCGGCCTCGGCGAAGCGGTCGGCATCAACTACGTCTCCTCGGCCGACAAGCAGGCCCTGATCCGTCAGCTCGGTCGCGTCGACGACCAGGAGTACTTCGAGGGCGGCATCGAGGCTGCCATCGGTGAGGACGGGCTACGCTGGACGCCGATCGACATCTCCGACCTGTACGCGGTCGAGATCGACTTCGCCGAGGACCTCGAGCGCGCGAACAACCTGTTCGCCTGAGCAGCCGGTCTCCTCTCGGCGATCCAGGCCGGAAGGACCCCATGACGACAGCGAGTGCGCCGACCGCGCCCGTGGCCGCCGCACCAGCGGCGACCCGGAGCTCCGGTCGGCGCTATCGTCATGCGCTCTGGTTGCTGACCAAGCGCGACCTGCGGGTGCGGTACTCGACCTCGGTGCTCGGCTACTTCTGGTCGATCCTCGACCCGCTGGTGATGTCGGCGATCTACTGGTTCGTCTTCACCCAGGTCTTCCACCGTGGATCGGTCGGCGAAGAGCCCTACATCGTCTTCCTCCTCGCGGCACTCCTGCCGTGGATGTGGTTCACCGGCGCGGTCTCCGACTCGACCCGGGCCTTCATCAAGGAGTCGAAGCTCATCCGGTCGACCACGATCCCCCGGAGCATCTGGGTCCTGCGGATCGACGCGTCGAAGGGCATCGAGTTCCTCCTGAGCATCCCGGTCCTCGCGATCTTCGTGATCGCGACCGGAGCACAGGTGCACTGGCAGGTCGTGCTCTACCCGTTCGCGATCGTGCTGCAGGCGGCGCTGGTCTACGGCATCGGCCTCATCGTCGCCCCGCTCGTGGTGTTCTTCCGCGACCTCGAACGCGCCGTGAAGCTGGTGCTCCGCTTCGCCTTCTACGCGTCCCCGATCATCTACGGCCCGAGCGCGCTGCCGGACACCCTCCACGACCTGGCGGCGATCAACCCGCTGACGGGCATCTTCGGCATCTACCGCTCCGCGTTCTTCCCGAGCCAGCTCGACTGGTTCCAGGTCCTCGCCTCCGTCGTGACCACGGCCATCGTGGTCACCGTCGGGCTCCTGGTGTTCCAGCGCAGCGAGCACCGCGTCCTCAAGGAGCTCTGATGACCGCCACGCAGTCGACCGGTCAGACGAAGACCGTGGCCCCGGTGATCTCCGTCACGGACGCCGGCATCCGGTTCAAGCGGAACCGGCGTGCCAGTCGCAGCTTCAAGGACCTGTTCGCCGGCAGCAACCGCCGGAAGCGCGGCGACGAGTTCTGGGCCCTGCGGCACGTCTCGTTCGACGTCCGCCCCGGAGAGGCCATCGGCGTCGTCGGGCGGAACGGCCAGGGCAAGTCGACGCTCCTGAAGCTCGTCGCCCAGGTGATGCTCCCCGACGAAGGCCGGGTCCGCGTCGGCGCGGGCGTCGCTCCGCTCATCGAGATCACCGGCGGGTTCGTCGGCGACCTGACCGTCCGGGACAACGTCTACCTGACCGCCGGGCTGCACGGGATGTCCCGAGCGGAGATCCGCGACAGCTTCGACGAGATCATCGACTTCGCCGAGATCGGCGACTTCGTCGACACCCCCTACAAGCACCTCTCCAGCGGCATGAAGGTCCGGATCGCGTTCGCGGTGATCTCGCGCCTCGACGAGCCGGTGATCCTCGTCGACGAGGTCCTGGCGGTCGGCGACAAGGCCTTCCGCGAGAAGTGCTACAAGCGCATCGAGGAGCTCCTCGCGGGCGGTCGGACGCTCTTCTTCGTCTCCCACAACGACAAGGACCTGCGCCGGTTCTGCCAGCGCGGCCTGTACCTCGACAAGGGCCGGTTGCAGCTCGACGGGCCCATCGAGGAAGCCCTGAAGCGGTACAACGCGGAGTACGGCGTCTGACCCCGGGGTGTCCCCGTCCCACCACAACCACGCCCGCCAGGACCCCCCTCCACAGGCCGAGGTCCCCCGGGCGAATCCCGGCCCCCAGCGTCGGACCCTCCCCCTAACGTTCCCCCCATGCACCCAACACCCACCGCCTACGCGGTCCCCTTCGCGGTCGACCGTACCCATGCGCCACACCGATACGACCTCGTCAACATCAGCGATGAACCGATCGACGGCCTGAGCCTCACGCACCTCGGGACGGGCTACTGTCCGCCGCTCGTCGTCCGCCACCTCGACCCCGGACGCAGCATCGCGATCGCGGTCTTCGGCGTCTCCTTGGAAGAGACGGGCGTCGTCATCGTCCGCTGGCGCCGTCCGGATCGATCCGAGTACCTCTGGCGGATGTCCCTCGCCGGCCCCGGTCTCGCCCCGTGACGTCCCGCCGACCTCAGCGCCCCTGACGCTCCCGGGCGACCTCGTGCCAGCGCGCGAGCAGCCGCTCGATCGCGTCGTGGAAGCGGGCCGTGGCCGTTCCCGGTGTCGTGTCGCCGAAGTACCGCGTCGCCCAGTGCTGCAGCTGCGCCAGTTCATCGGCGTCGTGCGCCGCCGCGTCCACCCGGGCGACCACGTCGTCGGCGTCGGGTGCCAGCAGCCAGTTCGCGGCTGCCAGGTACCCTCGCTCGTCGACGTCCGCCTCGGGGGCGACCGGCCGGGTCACGATGAGCGGCTTGCCCACGGCCAGGCGGTCGTAGATCATGGCGCTGATGTCGGTGATGGCGACGTCGGCGTCGGCGAGCTGCCAGCCGAGTTCCGCCCCGTCGTCGAACACGTGGTGCGCGGACGGATCGGCCGTGTTCGCCGCAGCGATGGCGGCGACGATGCGCTCGTGGGCGGCCTTGTACTCCGCATCCCGAACGCCGCTCCGCGGGTGCGGCCGGTACACCAGTCGGTGCCGGGGCGACGCGAGCACGCGCTCCGCGATGGTGGTGCCGTGGCTCGCGATCGACCCGTAGGCCGCGGCAGCGCGGTCTCCCTCCCACGTCGGCGCGTAGAGCACCACTGTGCGATCGTCGTGCGGGTACGGCGGTTCCCCGGCGAAGTGGTCGGCCTGCGGACGGCCGATCGCGATCGCGCGCCGATCCAGGTCGTAGTCCCACAGGGCCTCGTCCAAGCGGTCACGAGCGGCGTCACCAGCGATCAGGGCGTAGTCGTACGCCTTGAACTGGTTCGTCGTCATGTACATCTTGTCGCTCTCGCCGTGGTTGACGAAGACGTGCCACATCCGCCCGTACCGCATCATCTGGAAGTTGCGGGCGTTCTGGTTGACGTAGAGCACCACCTTGGGTGCCTGCTCGTCCACGAACTGCTCGAGGTCGACCACCTGACGGGCGTACACCGACCGCACGGGTGCTTCGTCGAGCAGCGTCAGCATGGTGCCGGGGCTGCGCGAGACGATCGCGACCGGGTGCGTGCGGGACAGCTCGGCGAGCGGTGCGTACCACTGCCGGACCTGGTACATGTTCACGGGGCCGTCGGCGAAGTACACCGCGATCTCGATGCTGCCGGGTACCAGGGGCTGCTCCGCCGACAGGCGCCGGGTCAGCTGGCGTCGCTGGCTGCGCGAGCGCAGGAGCCGACGGGCGAGGCGGAACGCCGTGCGGACGTCGTTGGTGATCGGCATGCGGACCTCTCTCTCGTGGTGGGGCTCAGACGATCGGCGGGCGACCGGCGATGGTCATCCGGCCGATCGTCAGCCAGCCCATGGGCGTCGCCGGACCGCAGTCGGTGCTCCAGCCTTCGCGGACGCCACCGATCCAGACCCGCAACCGTGCCGGGTGCCGCCACCAGCGGGCGGTCTGGATCGCGGCCCACGAGCCGACGTAGAGCGGGCGCAGCAGCGGTGGCAGGTTGCGGCGGGCCAGCCAGACCCGGTTCCGGGCGTTCAGACGGTAGTACTCGGTGTGCCGTGCCGGGTCGATCGCGGGGTGGTGCGCGATGAGGTCCCCGGCGTACCAGGCCCGTCGTCCGGCGTCCCACACCCGCCATGCGAGCTCGATGCCCTCGTGCGCGTAGAAGTACGGCGCTCCCCAGCCGCCGACGACGCGGTACACGTCCATCGGCAGCACGACCGCGCCCTCCCACACCGAGAAGACCGGCGACGACTCCGTCGGGTCGCCCTTGCGGATCCGGGGCACCCAGCGGAGCGGACTCGCGGCGCCGGACGGATCGACCACGCGGGGCTGCACCAACCCGAGGGACGGGTCCCGCTCGAACAGGGCGATCGCGTCGCGCAGGAACGTGTCCGAGGGGACGGACGCGTCGTCGTCGAGGAAGAACACGTAGTCGCCGTCGACGACCGCAGCGCCTGCGTTCCGACCGGCGGGGATGCCGACGTTCTCCGGCAGCGCCAGGGCCCGGACACCCTCGGGCAGGCCGACGGGCTCCCAGCCGTTGCCGACGCAGACGACGTCGAGCTCGACGTCGCGCTGTGCGAGGACGCTCTCCAGCCCGCGGCGCAGGTCTTCCGGACGCGTCCCCTGGGTCAGGCTCACGACGGCGACGCGCGGGCGCTCTCGGTGCGGGACCGCGTTCCGGCGGACCGTGCCCGGCGTCATGCCCGCACCCGCTTGGAGGAGATGATCGCCAGGAAGTGCCCGACGGTCGCGATCACGGCCAGCGGCAGCAGGACCCCGACGAGGATCCGGTCTGCCAGGGGATCGCCGATGACGAGCCCGAGCAGCGCGAACACGAAGGCGAGCATCGAGAGCTCGACGGAGTGGTACAGACGGTGGAACGGCAGGAAGCGCGCGATCCGTCGCAGGGAGGCCAGGCGTCGACCGGACGGTGCGGTCGAGGCGTCCCGACGATCGACGAGCTTGTCGAGCCCGGAGTTCGCGCGAGCCACGTGGACCATGTCGTTCAGCGCCTTGTTCCAGACGATCACCAGGCCGAGTGCGCAGCCGATCGTGGTCCACATCCAGTCCGCGTCGTGGATCGGCCAGGTGGCCGCCCGGATGCCGAGCGCGACCGGGATGAGTCCCTCGGTCGTGTAGTGCCCGACCTTGTCGAGGAAGACCCCGGCCGGCGAACGGGTCCCGCGCCACCGCGCGACCTCGCCGTCGGAGCAGTCGACGAGCATCTGGAGCTGCCCGAGCACGAGCGCGAGCGCCGCACCCCAGATCCCCGGGATGAGCAGCGCCGCGGCGACGGACCACCCGACCAGGATCATCAGGCCGGTGACCTGGTTCGCGCTGATCCGGGTCTTCAGGAGCACCCACGTCAGGTACGGGGAGATGTCCCGCAGGTACAGCGACGCCGTCCAGTGCTCCGCGTTGGCGCGGGACCGGACCTCGTCCGGCTGTGCCACGGCACGGAGCTCGGCGATCGAGGTCGGGTGGGCGTAGCCGCGCTCGGCGGGTTCGGGCTGGAGGTCGGGCAAGGAGGTCACCGTCCGGTGTGGGTCGTCAGCTCGGAGGTCCGCGTCAGGAACCCGACGATGAACCCGACCCCCCAGCCGATGTGGATGCAGGGCAGCACGACGAGCAGCCAGCCCAGTGTGGCGGCGTCGGATCGCCGCGAGACCGCGACGGTGCCCACGACGACGAAGAGCAGGTAGACCGCTGGCACCGCGAACCCGAGCATCGCCCAGGCGGCACCGCTGTGGAACAGGGCGCCGATCACGCCGACGATCCCGGCGACCAGGCCGAGTCCGACCGCGGCCACCATGGCCGGCGGGACGAAGTACCGGAGGCCGTTGTTCGCGGGGAACCGTCGAGCCAGTTCACCCCGCCAGAGGCCGGTCGCCACGAACTGCCGGATCAGGCGTTTGAGGCTCGGCCGCGGGCGGTAGGTCACGACGAGTTCCGGCGTGAACCACACCGTGCCGCCGGTCGTGCGCAGCCGCCGGTTGAGTTCCCAGTCCTGGCCGCGCTTGATGCCCTCGTCGAAGAGACCGACCGCGAAGAGCCGGTCTCGGCGGAATACGCCGAGGTACGCGGTCTCGGCCGGTCCCGCCTGTCCGCCGACGTGGTGCGGGGTGCCGCCGAGGCCGACGCGGCTACCGTACGCGAGCGCCACGGCCTTCTCGAACGGCGTGCGGCCCTCGGCGCGCATGATGCCGCCGACGTTGTCCGCACCGGACTCCGTCAGGGTCCGCACCGCGATCCGCGTGTACTCCTTGGGCAGCACCGAGTGCGCGTCGACACGGACCACGATCGGGTGCTCGGACGCGCGGATCGCCACGTTCAGGCCGGCCGGCGTCGAGCCGACGGGGTTCTCGACGGCGCGGATCCGGGGGTCGGCGGCACTCATCTCGGCGACGAGTTCGTTCGTGCCGTCGATCGAGGGTCCGAGTGCGAGGACGACCTCGAACGGCCCGGCGTAGTCCTGCTCGAGCAGACTCGCGACGGCGGCCCGGACCTCGGTGACCTCGTTGAGGACGGGCATCACGTACGAGACGCCCGGCAGGGGCTGTCCGTCTGTCTGCATGCGTTCCTCGGGGTCCTGGCGGTGAGCGACTCGCAGCCTATCAAGAGGCCGAGCGCCCCACCTGCGCGCTCCCCCACCACCGCCCGCCCCCGCCGAGCGGGCGAAACACCACGGTCCGCCCCGCACCCCACCCGGGCATTTCACCCGCTCACCACACACACGAACGCCCACTCCGCCGAGCGGGCGAAACACCACGGTCCACCCCGCACCCCACCCGGGCATTTCGCCCACTCACCACACACACGAACGCCCGCCCCGCCGAGCGGGCGAAACACCACGGTCCGCCCCGCACCCCACCCGGGCATTTCGCCCGCTCACCACACACACCACCGCCCGCCCCGCCGAGCGGGCGAAACACCACGGTCCGCCCCGCGCCCCACCCGGGCATTTCGCCCGCTCGTGCGAGAGCGAGCGAGCGCGCGGGGCGGGGTCGGCGGGGCGGTGCTGCGGGGCTGACGACGGACGGGAGGCCCGGTGCCGACTGGCACCGAGCCTCCCGTCCGATCTGGGGTTGCGTCAGCTCTTGCTGTCGTAGGTCCCGAGGGTCACGTCAGCCTCGTGGGACTGGCCGTTGCGCACGTAGGTGATCGTCGTCTTCGCGCCACCGGCGAAGTACCGCACCTGCGCCGTGAGGTCGGTCGCGTCCGAGACGGTCGCGTTGCCGATCTTCGTGACGACGTCGCCCTTCTGCAGGCCCGCTCCGGAAGCCGCGCCGCCGGAGGACACCGACTTGATGAGCGCACCCATCTGGGTGGCCTTGGCGTCCTCGTTCGCGTCGCCGACCGTCGCTCCGAGCAGACCGTGCGTCGCCGAGCCGTTGTCGATGATCTCGTTCGCGACCCGCTTCACCAGGTTCGCCGGGATCGAGAAGCCGACGCCGATGCTGCCCGACTGGGAGTCGGACGAGTCCGTGCTGCCGGCACTCGCGATCGCGACGTTGATGCCGATCAGCTTGCCCTTGGAGTCGAGCAGCGCGCCGCCCGAGTTCCCCGGGTTGATGGACGCGTCGGTCTGGATGACCGGGAGCGACACCGTGGCGGTGGTGCCGGTGCTCGAGCCGTTGTCGCCGTTGCCCCAGAAGTCGAACGGGCCGTTGCCGTTGTTGCCCTGGCCCTCGTTCGAGTCGCCGCCGGCGTTCGGGTCGCTCGAGGTGACCTGGATGCTGCGGTTCAGGGTCGACACGATGCCGTCGGTGACGGTGTTCGACAGACCGAGCGGAGCGCCGATCGCGACCGCGGTGTCGCCGACGTTGAGCTTCGAGGAGTCCGCGAACGACATCGGCTTCAGGTCGCTCGCGTCGATCTTGATCACCGCGAGGTCGACCGTCGGGTCGGTGCCGACGAGCTTGCCGGCGTAGATCTTGCCGTCCGACGTGGTGACCTGGATGGTCCCCGTCGAGCTGTCGCCGTCGAGCGTCACCACGTGGGTGTTCGTGACGATGTAGCCGTCCTTGCTGAGGACCACGCCGGAGCCGGTGCCGGCCTCGCTCGAGGACGACACGTTGATCGTCACGACCGAGGGAGTGGCCTGCGCGGCGACCGCGGTGACGACCGTCGCCGAGTTGTAGTCGTTGACCGTCAGGTTGCCACCACTGGAGCTCGAGGAGCTCGAGGAGGTGCCGCCGTTCGAGGTCGCCGCCACCCAGCCACCACCGGCAGCCCCGCCGACGAGCGCGCCGACGATGAGGCCGCCCACGAGGGGCAGGACGATGCGGGAACGCGTGGACTTCGGCTTCGTGGCGGTGTCCGTGGCAGCGCCTGCACCCGCTCCGGTCGCTGCTGCGCCGGAGAAGTAGTAGCCGTTGGTGCGGTCGGAGCCGTCGGGTCGCTGGTCGTCGCCGAAGGAGGACGAGGGAGCCTGGGCGGACTGGCCGTACTGCTGCTGGCCGGCGGGCTGGGAGTACGACTGCTGTCCGTAGGACTGCTGGCCGTACTGCTGCTGCCCGTACTGCTGCTGGCCGTAGGCGGACTGGTCGTACTGTGGCTGCCCGGAGGGCTGCTGTCCGTAGGCGGACTGTTCGCTCGCGGACCCCGGCGCCTGCGACGACGCCGGCTGCGCGTACTCGCCGTACCGAGGACGGTCCTGCTGGCCGTACTGGCTGGTCTGGCCGTACTGGCTGGTCTGGCCGTACTGGCTGGTCTGGCCGTACTGACTCGTTTGGCCGTACTGACTCGTCTGGCCGTAGTCGCTCGCCTGGCCGGACCCTGCGCCGTAGGGCGAGTGGTCCTGGCCGTAGCCGCCCTGCTGGCCCTGGCCCTGGTCTTGGTCGTACTGCGTCGTGGGGTACGGCGCCGTGTACTGGTTCGTCTCGTTCGCCGGCACCGGATCGATCACGTCGGTGTGGTCGGCATCAGCGTGACGCGCGTGCTCGTCGGGGCTCCCCGTCCCGGTCGCGGTGGTCTCGGAGTCGCTCGGCGTCGACGCACCAGCGTCGCCCGCCTGCTGCGCGGCATCGTCGGCGGCGACCTCGGGGGTCGTGTCGTCCGGACGGTTGTCGTCGCCGTGCCCGTTGGGCGTGGTGTCGGTCATGCTGGACGTGCTCCTTTCAAGCTCGTGCAGTCTGTCGCACGCACCTGGGCAGTGCTCCTGACGGCCCTGCGAGTGCACTATGGCGATCTTATGCGTCGGCTGTGGATCGACTCCCGGGCCCGCGCGTCGGCACGCACTAAGTTGGGGTCCGTTCAGCGTGAGCGCTCGTCGGAGGGAACCACATGCGGCAGTCAGGACCCTGGTTGCGCGCCGCGGAGGGCGCGATGCTCCTCGGCCCGGACGGCGTCCCCGCGCCGACGGTGTTCGCCGAGATGAGTGCCCTGGCAGCGCGTACCGGCGCGATCAACCTCGGGCAGGGCTTCCCCGACGAGGACGGCCCCGCCGAGGTCCTCGACGCTGCTGTGCGCGCGATCCGCGACGGCGTGAACCAGTACCCGCCAGGGCGCGGTACTCCCGATCTGCGCCTGGCGATCGCAGAGCACCAACGCCGGTGGTACGGCATCGAGGTCGATCCCGATCGAGAGGTCCTCGTGACCGCCGGTGCGACCGAAGCACTCGCCGCGACGCTCCTCGCCCTCGTCGAACCCGGCGACGAGGTGATCACGTTCGAGCCCTTCTACGACGCGTACGGGGCGCTGATCAGCCTCGCGGGCGGCACACACGTCACCGTCCCGCTCACCGCACCCGACTTCCTGCCCGACGACGACACGCTCCGTGCGGCGTTCTCGGACCGGACACGCGCCGTCCTCGTCAACACCCCGCACAACCCGACCGGCCGCATCCTCCCCACCGAGGTGCTCCGGAGGGTCGTCGAGCTCGCGGCACGGTACGACGCCCTGGTCATCACCGACGAGGTCTACGAGCACCTGACCTTCGACGTCCCGCATGTCCCCATCGCCACGCTCCCGGGTGCTCGGGAACGGACCGTGACGATCTCGAGCGCTGGGAAGACCTTCAGCACCACGGGCTGGAAGATCGGCTGGCTCACGGCTCCTCCGGCCCTGGTCGACGCGATCACATCGGTGAAGCAGTTCCTGACGTTCGTCAACGGCGCCCCGTTCCAGCCCGCGGTCGCGGCCGGACTGCGTCTCCCTGACGAGGTGTTCGCCGGGATCGCGGCGGATCTCGCGGCGAAGCACCGGGTGCTGGCCGCGGGGCTGACCGCCGCGGGCTTCGAGGTGATGCGCCCCGACGGCGGGTACTTCGTCATCGCCGACACAGCGCCCCTCGGGTACGAGGACGCGCGGGCGTTCTGCCTCGAACTCCCCACCCTCGCCGGGGTCGTCGGTGTGCCGGTCTCCGCCTTCGTCCGACCCGACCACGCCGCCGGGTACCGCTCGCTCGTGCGCTTCGCGTTCTGCAAGCGTCGATCGGTGCTCGAGGACGCGGCCGGCCGGCTCGCGGGGCTCGGCGCCCGTCACCTGACCGGCGGCTCGCAGCGCTCCTGACGGACCGGGCCCGATGCCCGTGACCTGATGGCTGGCCCGGGTGGCCTCAGCGCTCCGTGACGTCGTAGCGACGCAGTGACAACGAGGGGTTGACCCGCCGGACCTCGTCGGTGACGGCCGTGTCCACCGTCGCGACGAGCATGCCGGGGGCCGCACCGAGTGCCGCGGTGGCCACGCCAGCCGGGTCCAGCACCACCGATCCCCCGATCCCCACCGGCGGTGCCTGCCCGACGCCGACGACCCAGATCGTGTTCTCGATCGCCCTGGCCGTCAGCAGCGTGCGCCAGTGGTGCTCCTTGCCCGGACCGCGGACCCATTCAGCGGGGAGCAGCACCACGTCCACCGACGCCGCGGCCAGTCGCCGTGTGACCTCCGGGAAACGGAGGTCGTAGCACGTCTCCAGCCCGATCCGCACGCCGCCGAGTTCGAACACGGGGAGCTGTGACGGGTCGCCGGGCTCGATGCGGTCGGACTCTCGGGAGCCGAACGCGTCGTAGAGGTGCACCTTCCGGTACGTCTGCAGGACGGCTCCGTCTGCACCGATCGCGACGAGGGTGTTCCGGAAGCGCTCCGGTCGGTCCGTGGCCTCCGCGGTGCCGACGACGAGCGCGACGCCGGTGTCCCGGGCGACCTGTCGGAGGCCGGTCACGAACGGGCCGTCCATCGGCTGGGCAGCAGCCACGAAGTCGTCGTCGATCTCCGCGGTGAAGTACGACGTGTACTCGGGTGTGACGAGCAGGTCGGCGCCACGTGCTGCGGCCTCGACCGCGGCGTTGCGAACCGTCTCGAGGTTCGCCACCGGGTCGTCGACGGGGGCGAACTGCTCGGCTGCGATCGTCAGGGTCGTCACGGAGCAAGGCTAACCGGCCGACACCGGACCGGCCCGGTCAGCTCCGTCGGACGTCCAGAACGTCGAACGCCCGCCGCAGGATGCCGACCACATCGTCGTCGGCCTCGGTCGCCCACGTGGTGATCGCGACGTCGAAGCACCCCAGCGCTGCCTGCACGATCGTCCGCGCACGCAGGTCGAGGTCATCGTCCGTGCCGTCGATGCGCCGGGCGACCAACGGTGTGAGGACGTCCGCCCATGCCTGGTGCTTCTCGAGGTTCCTGGCTCGGAGGGACGGCGCGCTCGTCATCACACGGACGGAACGTCGCCCCGTCTCGGAGTCCTCACCGCCACGAGCGACCATCTGCACGAACGCTTCACGGAGCGCGGTCCACACCGGCTCGTCCGACGGTCGTGCGCGGAACGCCTCGGCGAGGGCTCCGCGATGGCGCGCCGGGTCGCCGATGACAGCGTCCTCCTTCGCGGGGAAGTACCGGTGGAAGCTCCGCGCGGAGATCCCGGCTTCGGCAGCGATCTGTTCCACGGTGACGCGCTCGAACCCGTCGGCGTCGAACCGGGCGATCGCGACGGCTGCGATACGCGCGCGCACGGCGTCGCGGGTGATGTCCCGCAGACCAGGGCGCGGTTCCGTGCTCGTGTCGCTCACGCTTCGAGTCTAGCGACCTGGCAGCAAACGCCAGTTGTGTCACCCTCTGCCATTTCCGGCGTACAGTGCCACCTGTACCGCTCTCCATGTCTCGAAAGGACAGCACATGCAGCAACGCACCCTCGGCCAGCAGGGGCTCGTCGTCGGCTCGATCGGCTACGGCGCCATGGGCACGACGTACGCCTACGGGCCGGGCGACGACACCGAGTCGATCGCTGCCATCCGCCGCGCCCACGAACTCGGGGTCACCCACTTCGACACCGCCGAGCTCTACGGATGGGGAACCGGTGAGCAGCTCCTCGGCACGGCCCTGGCACCGATCCGTGACGAGGTCACCATCGCGACAAAGTTCGGGTTCACCCCGGAGACCTACGCGCCGAACTCGCAGCTCGACCACATCCGCGAGGTCGTCGACACGAGCCTCCGCAACCTCGGCACGGACTCGATCGACCTGCTCTACCAGCACATCCACGACCCCGCGGTCCCGATCGAGGACGTCGTCGGCGTCATGCAGGAGTACGTCCAGGCCGGCAAGGTCCGGTTCCTCGGGCTCTCCAACACCGACGCCGAGAGCATCCGACGCGCGAACGCCGTGCACCCGATCTCGGTGCTGCAGACGGAGTACTCGATCTTCTCGCGCGAGTCCGAGGACCTGTTCCCCGTCGTCGACGAACTCGGGGTCGGCCTGGTCGCGTACTCACCCCTGGCACGTGGGTTCCTCAGCGGCGCGGTCGGACCGCGGAGCGCGTACGCCCCGGACGACATCCGTCAGTTCCTCGACTGGTGGGCGCCGGAACACTACGACGCGAACGCCGGCGTCGTCGCCGGACTGACCGAGCTCGCGGCCGCGAAGGGGATCTCGCTCTCCCAGCTTGCCCTCGCGTGGATCCTCGCGCAGCGAGATGACATCGTCCCGATCCCGGGATCGCGGAACCCCGGACGCGTGGCCGAGAACGTCGCCGCCGCCGACGTGACCTTCACGCCGGAGGAACTGGCCCGGATCGACGCACTCGGCCACGGTGTCCGTGGCAAGCGCGCCGGCTGATCGCGACCGCATCCGGACGGGAGGCCCGGCGCACGCCCGCCCCGGGCCTCCCGCCCGCCCCGCCCCGCGCCTCGCAGCGCCGCGCCTCGCAGCCGAGCGGGCGAAATGCCCGCGTTCCCCGCGAGCCCACCCCGCCATTTCGCCCGCTCGACCCGCGAGCCGCCGAGCCCACGACCCGACGAGCCGACGAGCGGGCGAAAGACCAGGCCCCGCCGGGCGGACACCGCGGCATTCCGCCCGCTCAACCACCCGGGGGCCGAGCGGGCGAAAGACCAGGGTCCCGGCGCATGGGCACTCTGGCACTTCGCCCGCTCGGCGCAGGCAGGGCCGAGCGGGCGAAATGCCCGGGCCCCCGCGGTGGGTACCGCGGCATTTCGCCCGCTCAACGCAGCCGGGCCCGAGCGGGACTGGGACGGGCGCGGCACGGGCGGACGGAGCGGCGCGACGACTCCGGTACCGGCGGTGCGGCGGCGGCGTCTGCGGACTCGGCGACGGCGGGCGGCGGCGGCGGCGGCGGCACCAGGCACCAGGCGGCGGGCACCAGGCGACGCCAGGCGACGGGCACCAGGCGCCGGGCACACGAAGAAGCCCCGGTCCGTGAGGACCGGGGCTTCTGTGTCGCGTTGGTTGCGGGGGCAGGATTTGAACCTACGACCTCTGGGTTATGAGCCCAGCGAGCTACCGAACTGCTCCACCCCGCGGCACGTTGATAAGCCTACACGGGTACGGGCGGGGCGCCAAATCGAGCGCCCCGCCCGTGTGTCAGTTGCCCGAGCTGCTGTCACCCTCGGCGTCGATCGCGGCCTGGATGGCCTCCTGCAGACGCTTGTCCGCCTCCGCCGCGGCGACGAGGTCGTTGTCCGCGTAGGCCTGCGTCCGGTCCTGCAGCGCAGCGTTCGCGTCCGACAGGGCCTGCTGCAGCGCCGGGCTCGGCGTGGTGCCCGTGCCCGTCGAACCGGAGGACCCGGAGGACCCGGAGGACCCGGTCGACCCGGAGTCGGTCGACCCGGAGCCGGAGCCGCTGTCCGAGGACCCGGAGTCGGAACCGGAGCCCGAGGACCCGGACCCGTTCGCCGCGCCCTGGTCACCCGCGGCCGCACCGGAGTCACCACCGAAGAGCTGGTTCAGCGCCTCGTCGAGGGTGTCCTCGAACGCGATCTTGTCACCGAAGGCCACGAGGACCTTCTGCAGCAGCGGGTACGAGCCACTCGACGTCGACTGGACGTAGACGGGCTGGACGTAGAGGAACCCGCCACCGACCGGCAGCGTGAGCAGGTTGCCCTGCTTCACGGTGCTGTTCCCGCGTTTCAGGATGTTCAGCTCCTGCGACACGGTGGTGTCGGAGTTGAACAGGTTCTGCACCTGGAGCGGGCCGGGGATGTTGTCCGTCTTCGGGATCGTCAGCAGTGTGAGCTTCCCGTAGCCGGACGAGCGTTTGCCCTTGCCGGCCCCTCCGGCGTCGGAGTCGACGGCGAGGTACCCGGTCAGCACGTTCCGCGCGTTCGACCCCGTCTGCTGGGGTATGTACGTCGTGTAGAGCGTGTAGGCGGTCCCCTGCCCCGGTACCTTCATCGTCAGGTAGTACGGGTCCTGTTGGTCGGCCTTGGCGGTCGTCGTCTGGGTCCCGAGCGCGTTGGTCGTCGTCGTGGAGTCGGTCGCGGTGGTGTCGCTGTCGTTCGACCCGCTGGTGGGGTCGGACGGTGTCGTCCACGCGTCGTCTCCGGAGTAGAACGAGTTCGCGTTGGTGACGTGGTACGTCCCGAGGATCGACCGCTGCACCTTGAAGAGGTCGGTCGGGTAGCGCACGTGGTCGAGGAGCTCGGCGCTCATCGAGGACACGGACTTCATCGACGTCGGGAAGATCTTCTGCCACGTCTTCAGCACCGGGTCCTTGGTGTCCCACGTGTAGAGGGTGACCTTGCCCGTGTAGGCGTCGACGGTGGCCTTGACCGAGTTCCGGATGTAGTTGACCTGGTCGGTGCGGTAGGTCGAGGACTCGGTGCCGTTGATGCTGTCCGACAGGCTCTGGCTCTGCGAGTACGGGTACGCGTCACTGGTCGTGTAGCCGTCCACGATCCACTGCAGCCGGTGGTCGACGATCGCCGGGTAGGCGTCGCTGTCCAGCGTCAGGTACGGCGCGACCTTCTTCACGCGGGTGATCGGGTCACGGTCGTAGAGGATCTGCGAGTCCTGGTTCACCGCGTTCGAGAGCAGGATCTGCTCCGACTGGAACTTCGCCGCGTAGACGAGCCGGTTGAAGAAGTTCCCGATGCTCGGGCCGCCGTTGCCCTGGTAGGTGGTGGTCGCGTTGCCGCCGTTGGCGTCGTTCGAGTCGTCGGAGCCGGACGGGTAGTCGAGCTCGACGTTCTTCGAGCCCTTCGGCGCACCGACGATCGAGTACGGCGGCGAGGTCTCACCGAAGTACACGCGCTGCTGGTAGTCGCCGAGGGCACCGGTGGTCGGGATGCCCGACTCGAGGAACACCGGCTTGCCGTCGCTGGCGCGCTGGTTGCCGTAGGCCGCCGTGACGCCGAAGCCGTGGGTGTAGACGAACGTGCGGTTGTACTGCGTGTTCGCCGCGGCGCTGAGGCCGTCGAGGTCGATGTCGCGGACCGCGATGACGGTGTCCTCGGTCTGGCCCTTGATGTCGTAGCGGTCGACGTCGAGCTCGTCCGGGAACTGGTAGTACTGCCGCGACTGCTGCAGCTGGCTGAACGTGTCCGACACGATCTTCGGGTCGATCAGGCGGATGTTCGTCGTGGTCTGGGCGTCTTCCGCCAGGGCGCCGGTGGCCGTCTCAGTGGTGGCGTCGTAGTTCGACTCCTTGACGCCGGCGACCCCGTAGGCGTCACGGGTGGCGTCGATGTTCCGCTGGATGTACGCGGACTCGAACGAGCGCTCCGACGGCGCGACCTGCAGACGCTGGACGATCCACGGGTAGATGCCGCCGATCACGATGGCGGAGACCAGGAGCAGCCCGGTGCCGACGATGGAGATCCGCCAGCGGCCGATGATCGCGGTGACGATGAACAGGAGCGCGACGATCGCGGCGATGCCCGCCATGATCTCGCGGCCCGGGATGGTGGCGTTGACCTCGGTGTACTGCGCACCGGTGATCAGCGAGTTGCTCTTCGTGAGGGCCGCGTACTGGTCGAGCCAGAGACTGACGGCCTGCAGCGCGATGTAGACGGCGGCGGTGATCGCGAGCTGGACGCGGGCGGCGCGCGAGATGCGGACCTCTCGCCCACCGAAGCGCATGGCGCCGTAGAGGTAGCACGCGGCGAGTGCGGCGAGGCCGGCGATCAGCACGACCGCGGACGAGTACGCCACGACCGAGCGCCAGAACGGCAGCTCGAAGACGTAGAACCCGATGTCGAGTCCGAACTGCGGGTCCTTCTGGCCGAACGGGGTCCGGTTGAAGTACTCGAGCACCATGCTCCAGCGCGGCGCCGTCGCGAGCCCGGCGAAGATGCCGAGGACGACCGGGATGCCGATCATCACGACGCGGCGGAGCGGCTCGATGACCTGCTGGTAGCGGTCCAGCTGCGAGCCGAGCTTCGCGTAGACCGGCCGGAACCGGAACGCCAGCAGGATGCTCAGGTACACCGGGACGGCCATGCCGAGGAACCCGGCGAAGAACATCGCCGTCCCTGCGATCCACCTGGTGGTCAGGACCTGCTGGAACCCGAGCTGCGCGAACCACGCGTAGTCGGTGTACAGGCTGGCGAAGATGAAGAAGGCGATCACCAGTGCAGCGAGCACGATGATCGTGACCACGATCGGGACACGCGGCGAACGCCGTCCCGCGGTGGACGAGGTGGACGAGGCAGTCGTCACGTGATGTGCTCCAGACGTGTCGGACCGGCGGCCCGGCGCACCGGGCCGTCAGTGCTCACGATCCTATTGGACCGGACCGACTGCGAACCTGTACCCGATCTCAGGATGACGGCCAGGGCCTCCCGTCCGGTGCGGTGACGACCACCCCGGGAACGCGAGCCGGGTCGACGCCGACCGTCTCAGGAGCCGCAGGTGGCGAGACCGGCCGTGCTCTTCCCGCTCGCGATCGTGTCGAGGTCGGTGACCGCCTGGTCCAGCGTCTTCACGGCGTAGACGTCGAGCCCGTCCGGGACGTGCCCGACGACCTCGTCACAGTTCGACGCCGGCGCGAGGAAGACGGTCGCTCCCGCGTCCTTCGCGCCGTACAGCTTCTGCCGGATCCCGCCGATGGCCCCGACCTCGCCGTCCGCGGTGATGGTGCCGGTGCCGGCCACGTGCTTGCCGCCGTTGAGCTTGCCCGGTGTGATCTCGTCGATGATCCCGAGCGCGAACATCATGCCGGCGGAGGGTCCGCCGACGTCCTGCAGCTTGATCGAGACGTCGAACGGGAAGTCGTAGTGCTCGACGACCCCGACGCCGAGGAGCGCGGTGCCGCTCTGCTCGCGCGGCGTGACCTGGACGTCCTCGGACTTCCCGTCACGGGTGATCGTCACGGTCGCCGGCGACGAGGTGCCGTGCTTGCCGACCAGGTCGCGGAGCGTCGTCGCGTCCGCGTTCGTCGTCAGCGAGGTGCCGTCGAACGCCGTGATCACGTCGCCCTTCTCGATCACGCCGTCGGCCGCGGTGTCCTTGCCGACCGTCCCCACCTCGAGCTCCGTGGGGATCGTCGTCCCCTGCTGGATCAGGGCAGCGGCCACGGCGGACTGCTGCGAGTTCGTCATGTCGGCGGCGTCCTGCTCGTTCACCTGCTCGGTCGTGGTGCCGGGTGGGTAGATCGCCGAGGCGGGGACGACGGCCTGCGACTTGGTGAACAGCGCGCGGATCACGCTCGTCCACGCCGGACGCTGTGTGGCCGTGCCCTCGACGCTCACGGTGAGCATGTCGAGCGCGCCGGACGTCGGGTACGTCGGGTGCCCGTCGACCTGGATCAGCTTGACGTCCTTCGCGTCCTTGCCGGTCCCCTGCTGCTGCGTGCCGATCGTGTTGAACACGGGGCCGGGCAGCTCGATGACGTACGGGCTCGGCAGGACGCTGGCGATGATCGCGAGCACGACGGCCCCGATCACGAAGGCCCAGCCAACGGTCCGGGTGCGGGAGCGACGACGGGGCGCGGGCGCGAAGAGGGTCAACGGGGTCCTTCCGGAGGGACGCATGCGGGCCGACCGCCCACCTGCTCGCCCTTCCTGCCGGAGGGGCTGTTCGCCCTCGGCGCAGCCGGATGGGCGTTCCCACGGGGCCGTCCCAGGTCCGGTCCCACGAGCGGGGATTAGCGTAGTCGGCATGCCTGATGAACCGCAGCCGGGGCCGGACGACGACTTCCAGGAGATGCTCCGCAAGCTCCTCGCCGGCGAGGGGCAGATCGACCCGTCACAGCTCGCCGGTGCCGCCGGTCTGCCCAACGACCCCGCCTTCGTCGCGAACCTGATGAGCCAGCTCCAGCAGGCCGCCCAGAACGGCGGCGACGGCATCGACTTCTCGGTGACCGCCGAGCGCGCGGTCGCGATCGCCAAGGACGGCGCGCACGGTGTCGACCCGGCGACGAGCCAGGCGAGCGACCAGGCGTTCCAGGTCGCGGCGCTCTGGCTGGACGAGGTCACGAGCGTCGCCGAGCTCACCGCGACGCCGAGCCTGTACACGCGGGAGCAGTGGGCGAAGGCGACCGCGCCGGTCTGGTCGCAGATCGCCGAGCCGGTCGCGGCGAGCATCGCCGACGCCCTCACCGAGGCGATCGACCAGCGCGCGCCGGAAGAGCTGAAGGCCATGCTCGGTGACGTCTCGAAGGCGATGCGCGGCGTGGGCGGCGCACTCTTCGCGATCCAGCTCGGCCAGGTCGTCGGGCAGCTCTCGAAGGAGGTCGTGTCCGGCGGCGACGTCGGGATCCCGCTCCTCGACGAGCAGGTCGCGGCGCTCCTGCCGCAGAACGTCGCCGAGTTCGCCGAGGGCCTCGACGTCCCCGTGGACGAGGTCCGGATCTACCTCGCGGTGCGCGAGCTCGCGCACGCCCGGCTGTTCCGGTCGGCGCGCTGGCTGCGGCTGCACATCATCTCCTCGATCACCGAGTACGCCCGCGGCATCCACATCCCGTTCGACCGGGTCGAGGAACTCGCGGCCGACATCGACCCCACCGACCAGGAGCAGCTCCGCGACGCCCTGGCGTCCGGTGCGCTGATCCCGCCGCGCACCCCCGAGCAGGACGCCGCGCTCGCCCGCCTCGAGACGATGCTCGCGCTCGTCGAGGGCTGGGTCGACACCGTCACCGCCGCCGCCACCGCGCGGCTCCCCCGGTCCGGTGCGATCGCCGAGACCGTCCGCCGCCGCCGTGCCGCCGGTGGCCCCGCCGAGTCCGCGTTCGCGACGCTCGTCGGGCTGGAGCTGCGCCCCCGCCGTCTCCGTGAGGCCGCGGCGATGTGGCAACGGGTCACCGACGAGCTCGGTGCCGAGCAGCGCGACGCGCTCTGGGAGCACTTCGACCTGGTGCCCGTCTCCGATGACATCGACGCACCGGACGCACTGGTGGCGCGGCTCCGGAACCCGGGGCAGACGCCGGAGGACGACGAGTTCGACCGTGCGCTCGAGGACCTGCTGAACGACTCGACGGGGTCGCGTCCGCGGGAGGACGAGTCGGGCGGGGTGTCCGACGATGACGGTCCCGACGCCGGTCCGGCTCCCGAGGACGGCCCCCGCTAGTCCCGTCCGGCCGACGGGCCGCGGTGGTGGTCCCGTCCGGCCGACAGGTCGCGGTGGTGGTCCCGTCCGGCCGACGGGCCGCGGTGGTGGTCCCGTCCGGCCGACGGGCCGCGGTGGTCCGGCCTGGAGGCTCGGATCGCCGCCGGCACCCGACCGGCTGTGGGCAACGTGGTTGTCCACAGATCCGACGGTCGCGCCCCGACGCCCGGTCCCGTCCGCCACGGTGGACCCATGGGCATCCGCATCGATCCGACGCTCGAGTTCGTCTGGCGTGACCCGGTCACCGTGCAGCTCGGCGTCGACCCGCCGCGCGCCGTGGTCGGCGTCCCCACCACGGCCGAGGAACGCTTCCTCCTCGCACTCCGGCGCGAGACCGGCCGGGACGCCCTCGCCGGGGTCGCGGGCAGCGTCGGGTGCCGGCCAGAGGTCGCGGCACGGGTCCTCGGCGCGGCGAGCCCGGCGGTGCTCGACATGCTCCCGGAACCCCTGGTCCGCGTCGAGGTCCACGGGGTCGGCGCACTGCCCGACACGCTCGACACGTTCCTGACCGGGGAAGGTGTGACCGTGGTCCGGACCACGGCCCGGCGCGGCGGTCCGGTCACGGTGCCGGACCCGGAACCGAAGACCGCGGTCGTGGTGGCCGACCACGTCGTCGACCCGGCGCTCCGTTCGGCGTGGACCCGTCGCGGCACCCCGCACCTGCCGGTGGTCGTGAGCGACGGGCGCATCCGGGTCGGCCCGTTCCTGGTCCCCGGCGCGGGGCCGTGCATGCAGTGTCTCGAGTACGCGCACGTCGACGACGACCCGACCTGGCCGGCGATCGCCGCGCAGGTGTGGGGGCGGCCGGCCGCGCCGCTCTCGCCGTACCGGGTCGGCGCGGTGGCCGCAGCGGTCACCCGTCTCGTCGTCGAGCGGTTGCCGCGGCGCGCCTCCGTCCCCGGCGACGACCAGCTCGTCTTCGACCGCGACGACCTCAGCGTGTCGCGTCGGCCGGCGCGGCCGCACCCCCGGTGTGCGTGTCGATCGCTGCCAGGAACCGGCTCGGAGCGCGCGCTCCGCCCCGAGTGGACCCCTGTCGTGACCACGTGATCGTGACCGTCCGGCGGGCTCGGGTGAGTCCGACGTAGAACAGCCGGCGCTCTTCGTCGACCTCGGCGTCGGTGGTGGCGTGCGAGATCGGGAGCAGGCCCTCGGCGGCACCGGCGATGACGACGTTCGGCCACTCCAGGCCCTTGGACGAGTGCAGCGTCGCGAGTGTGACGGCGTCGAGTTCGGGCTCGTGGTGGGTCGCTGCCCGGTCGACCAGGTCCTGGGTGAACTGCTGCATCGTCGTGCCCGCGGGGGCGTCCTCGGCGAGGCCCATGATCGCCTGCAGCGCGTCCCACTGCTCGCGGACCGCGCCGGTGCCCTCCGGCGGGGTCGGGGTCCACCCACTGACCTGCAGCACCAGGCCCACGCGCCGGGTCAGTTCGTCGTCGGTCTGCCGGATCGCCTCACCGCGCATGTGGTGCACGGCGAGCTTCACCTCGGGACGGTCGAAGAACCGGGTGCCGCCCTGCACCCGGTACGGGATCCCGGACCGGCCGAGGGCCGCCTCGAGCGCTGCGGACTGGGCGCCGACACGGAACAGGACGGCGCAGTCGCCGTAGGCACCGCCCTCGCTGACCAGGTCCGTGATCCGGCGTGCGATCGTCGCAGCCTCGTCGCCGTCGTGCACGCAGGGCACCACGACGGGCTCGGGGCCGGGCACCGGGTCCTGCGCCGCGAGGTCGAGTGCTCCGGGTCGGCCGCGCATCAACGCGTTGGCGGCGTTGACGACCTCTCGCGTGGACCGGTAGTTCCGCTCGAGCCGCAGCACGGACCCCCGCGGGAACTCCGACCCGAAGCCGAGCAGGTACTTGCTGGACGCGCCCGCGAAGGAGTAGATCGTCTGGCTTGCGTCGCCGACGACGCAGAGGTCCTGCCGATCGCCCAGCCACGCCCGGAGCAGGTCGTGCTGGACGGGCGAGACGTCCTGGTACTCGTCGACCACGAAGAACCGGTACTGCTGCCGGACGTAGCTGGCGACGCGCGGTTCGGTCTCGACCATGCCGAGGGTGGCGAGCAGGACGTCCTCGAAGTCCATCTGCCGGCGGTCGTCCTTGAGCCGCTCGTACGCGCGCATCAGGTCGATGACGCGCGCCGGACTGGTCTCGCGCGGCATCACCCGGTCGACGGCCGCCGCCTCGTACTCGTCGAGGGTGAGCCGCTGGACCTTCCGCCACTCCACCTCGGCCGCGAGGTCCCGGAGCACCGGCTTGTCGACGTGCATCCCGATCGTGTCCGCGGCGTGCGCGATCATCCGCGCCTTGGACTCGACGATCTTCGGCGCGTGGCCGCCGACGGTGTCCGGCCAGAAGTAGCTCAGCTGCGACATCGCGGCGGCGTGGAAGGTCCGCGCCTGCACGCTCCCGGCGCCGAGCGCGCGGAGGCGGGACCGGAGTTCACCGGCCGCCCGGGTGGTGAACGTCAGTGCGAGGACGTGCGCCGGCGAGTAGGTGCCGGTGGCGACGCCGTAGGCGATCCGGTGCGTGATGGCCCGCGTCTTGCCGGTCCCGGCGCCGGCGAGGACGGCAACGGGGCCGAGGAGGGTCGTCGCGACGGTGCGCTGCTCCGCGTCGAGCGCTGCGAGCAGCGCCTCCGGGGAGGGTGGTGTCGGCCCGGCCGGGGTGGTGCTCACGGCAGGTCCAGCGGGCCGCCGTACCACTCCTCGATGATCGCCCGGGCGATCGACGTCCGTCCGGGCAGGAGCAGGGTGTCGCCGGCACGCTCGCGGATGTCCTCACGAGAGAACCAGCGGACGTCGAGGATCTCCACGCCGTCCGGGCGGGCGGTCGACGGGTCGCCGTCCACCGCACGGGCACGGAACCCGACCATCAGCGACGCCGGGAACGGCCACGGCTGGGATCCGAGGTACTCAGGCTCCTCGACGTGCACGCCGGACTCCTCGAACACCTCGCGGCGGACGGCGTCCTCGAGCGACTCCCCGGGCTCGACGAACCCGGCGAGCAGCGAGTACCGGTCCTGGTCCCACGCGGCGTTCGACCCGAGCAGGATGCGGTCGTCGGCGTCGACGACACCCACGATGATCGCGGCGTCGGTGCGGGGGAAGAGCTCGTGGCCCTGGTCGTCGCGGCGGACCCAGCCGCCGGTGACCACCTCCGTGCTCGAGCCGGTGCGGGGCGAGAAGCCGTGCACCGCGTGCCAGTTCGCCATCGCCACGGCCTCGACCGCGAGGCCCTGGTCACGCGGGGACAGCTCGGTGCCGAACATCCGGAGGCTCTCCCAGGCGGCGTCCTCGGGCTCGATCCGCGCGGCGGTGTCGGCGTCGACGAGGACCGCGGCGAACCGGGTGCCGGCCGGAGCGTCGGCGGCGTCGGACACGGAACGGCCGAGGTAGACCAACGGTGCCCCCTCGGGCACGTCGGCCGCGGCGACGAACCGCAGCGTGCCGTCCGGGTTCCGGAGCATCGCGGCGCCGTGCACCGGCAGGAAGCGGGTCGCCTCGTCGTCGCGCAGCACCCGTCCGAGGCCGGGCGTGCTGCGGTACTCGGCATCACGGTCGAGCTCGTTGCGGGCGAGCGGCAGCCGGGCGGCGAACTCCACGGTCACGGATGACTCCTCGGGTCGGTGTCGTGTCGGGACCGGACCAGCGTGGCGCGCACCGATCCAGACGTCGGCGGACCTACCCTGTGGGGCATGGCGGGATCCCAGTTCACTCTAGCGGCGTTGGCGACGACGGCCGTGCCCGGACTCGTCGTCACGGGCACGCGCACCCTCGGCTCGGTCGCGGCCGGTGACTACGAGTCGGCGGTCCTCCGCGACTCGGACGGCATCGAGTCGGCGATCCGCCGCCCCCGGAACCAGCGGGCCGAAGCGCGGCAGTCGGCCGACCTCCTCGCGATCCGTGCGCTGAGCGCCGGGATCAGGTCGCGCCTCCCGTTCGCGGTCCCCGAGTACCGCGGTCAGGCGCCGATCGGCTCGACCCGCGCCATCGTGACCGGGTTCGTCCCCGGCAGCCACCCGTCGCTCGGCGCCCTCGGCGAGCGTCCGGACCTCGCCACCAGCGTCGGTCGTGCCATCGCGGCGATCCACCTGCTGCCGACCAGCTTCGTGACCGACGCCGGCCTGCCCTCCCTCACCCCCTTCGAGGTCCTCCGTTCCGCCGTGTCCGTGATGGACCGTGCCGTCGCGACCAAGCTCGTGCCGGCCGCGCTGCAGGACCGCTGGGAGGGCGCCGCGCGCGACCAGCAGCTGTGGCAGTTCACGCCGACCGTCGTGCACGGTGCACTCGGCCCAGACGTCCTGCTCGTGCAGGGCGACGACGTCACCGGTGTCCTCGGCTGGGGCGAGCTCCGACTCGGCGACCCGGCGAAGGACCTGGCGTGGGTGCTCGCCGGCCGTCGCGACGCCTTCGACACCGTGCTCAGCGCCTACGAGGCGAACGGTGGCGGCCGAGACCGCCAGCTCGCCCAGCGGGCCCGGGTCTACCACGAGCTCGAGACGGCGCAGTGGCTCCTGCACGGCGTGCAGGCGAAGAGCACCTCGGTCGTCGACGACGCCGTCGCGATGATGCACCGTCTCGTCGACGCGGTGCACGCACCGTCGGCAGCGCCGCTGCAGTCGGTGTCACCGGAGACGATGGAGATCGGCGAGGTCGAGCAGCTGCTGTCGTCGACCGAACGTCGGCACGGCTGACGCGGCCGTTCCGGCATTCTCGGCTTCTCCGGCTTTTCCGGCTTTTCCGGCATTCGCGGCCTGGAGGCACGGTGCGGGTCCGTCCCGCACGTCGCGTCAGCCGATCGCGGCGTCCCAGGCACGTTCGAGCCCCGCACGGTCGAGCAGCTCCGCCGGCCGGATCTCCAGGTCGTCCGCCACGAAGTAGAACACCGCGTCGACGTCCGCGATCGGGCGCCCGGTGAACTCGGCGTAGGCGACGCGGTACAGCGCGAGCTGCAGCTGCCGGCGTTCCAGGTCGGTCGCTCCGGACGGTGCCTTGCCGGTCTTCCAGTCGACCACCTCGATCCGCCCGTCGATCTCGTAGACGGCGTCGAGCTTGCAGACCACGCTGTGCCCGAGGAACGGGATGTGGATCTCCCGCTCGACCTCGACCGGGGTCAGACCCGCCCAGCGTGACCGGGCGAACGTCTCCTGGAACTCGCCGAGACGCCGCGCGTCGTCGTCGCTGACCGCCGCATCGGGAGCGGCCGACTCGTCCGGGTCGGCGTCGAGCTCGCCGTCCCACACGTCGAGCAGTTCCGGCGATCCGAGCGTCTCGAGCGCCCCACCGGAGCGCGCACGGAGCTCGACCCACTGGTGGAACAGGGTGCCGAGCCGGGTGGCGCGGTAGGGGCGCTCGGGCATCGGCCGGCGCAGGCGTTCCGCGACGGCGTCGGGCTCGGTGAGGTAGTCCTTGAACCCGGACGCCGGCACCCGGTGCGGGACCACCACGCGGTGCTTCGCGGACCGGGCAGCGCGGCGCTCCGCGAGCAGCAGGTCGATGTCCGCGGCGAAGCGTCCGGCCGCACCGGGGTTCGCGTTCCGGACCCGGTCGGCCGCGGCGGCGACGCGCGGCGCACGGTTCCCGAACGGGACGTGCGGCCACTCCTGGGTCGCGCCGGCGTCGCCGAGGGGGTTCTCCTCGTGCTCGGTGGTCTCCGGGATCCGGTCGGCCGCGACCACGCCGGCGTCGACGAGGTCCGCGAGGTACCGGCTCGGCTGCATCGGCTTCACCCCGCCGGCCCAGAACGAGCCACTCACCAGCAGCTCGTGACGTGACCGGGTCAGCGCGACGTACGTCAGCCGGCGCTCCTCTTCCTCGTTGCGGGCCTTCACCTCGTCCTTGAATGCCTCGATCGCGAGCGTGACGTCCTTCTGGGCGTCGTGCCCCCGCCAGTCCAGGCGCGGGAGCTCGTCCGCGTCACCGCGGAACTCGTACGGGAGGCGTCCGAACCCGATCCACCCCGATGACCCTTCCTGCGGGCGGGCGGGCAGCGCACCCTCGACCATCCGGGGCACCGCGACCGCGTCCCACTCGAGCCCCTTCGAGCCGTGGATCGTCAGGATCTGCACGGTCCCGGCCTCGGGCTCCTCGGATCGGGGACCCATGTCGTCACGGCGCGCTGCGGCGTCGATCCAGCCGAGGAACGCGCCGAGGTCCGCGCGGTCGTCCGTCCCCACGAACCCGGCGAGTTCGTCGACGAAGGCGTCGAGGTACGCACCGCTCCCCTGCTCGTGCGCGGCGACCTCGATGTCGAGGTGCATCTCCTGGATCACCAGGGTGACGAAGTCGACCAGGTCCCCGGCGGCACGGGACCGGAGCGCGGCGAGCTGCTGCCCGAGGCGGCGCATCCGGTCGCGGCCGGCCGGGGTGATCCCCTGCAGGGCGCCGTGCTCGTCCGGCGCGACCGCGACGAAGTCCAGGGCGTCCACGACCGAGCCGTGCTCGCCGACCGCGACCGACGCGCGGAAGGCGGCGGTCACCTCGTCGTCGAGGCGCTGCTGCGTGTGGTCCCGCTTGAACAGCCACTGCGCCAGGCCGTGCAGCGCGACGACGTCCGCCGCACCCACCCGCCAGCGGGCCCCGGCGAGGAGCCGGATCAGGTCGTTGCCGGCGGCCGGGTCGTGGAGCACCCGGAGGCACGCCACAAGGTCGACGATCTCCGGACGCTGGAGCAGTCCCCCGGTGCCGAGCACGTGGTACGGCACTCCCCGCTGCCCGAGTGCCCCGGTGAAGGCCGCGAGGTCCTTCCGGGCACGGAGGAGCAGCGCCATCGAGCCGCCCGGGTTCCGGCGGCGGTGGTCCTCGAACCAGGCGGCCACGGCGGCCGCTTCTTCGGGCAGGGTCTCGGTGAAGACGGCGTGCACGACACCGGCGTCGGCGCCGGGCCGTGGTGACAGGCGCTCCACGTCGACCTCGGACGCCTCGGACAGGGGCGCGACGACGGCGTTGGCCCCGGCGAGGACGTCGACCGGGTTCCGCCAGCTCGTCGAGAGGGCGAACGTGCGCGGAGCGGCGGCGCCAGCGTCGCCAGCGTCGCCAGCGCGTCCGAAGTCCCGCGGGAACCGGGCCAGGTTCGCCGCGCTCGCGCCGCGGAACCCGTAGATCGATTGGTGCGGGTCCCCGACGGCCATCACCGGGTGGTCGTGGAACAGCCGTGCCAGGAACCGGGTCTGCACCACGGAGGTGTCCTGGTACTCGTCGAGGAGGACCACCCTGAACCGCCCCCGGAGGTCGTCGACCACGCGCGGTGCGGCCTCGGCGGCGGCGAGGGCCAGCGCGATCTGGTCGGAGAACTCCACGAAGCCGCGGTCGACCTTCTGGCGGCGGAACTCCTCGACCAGGTCGGTCAGCGGCTCCAGTGCCCCGATCGCCGCCACGGCCGCGGTGATCGCGGCGTACGGCTTCCCGCGGTTGCCGGGGAGCTCGAGCAGCTCGGAGAACTCGATCGCGAAGCGCCGCAGCCGCTCGGGCTCGACGAGGTGCTCCGACGCTGCTCCGGCGAGCGCGACGACGGCCGCGGTGATCGTGTCGACGTTGCGGTCGAGGCCGGCGAGCCGGTCGTCCCGGGCGGCGACCACGACCCGGCGTGCCAGCTGCCACGCGGACGGTTCGGTGAGCACCTGGGACTCGCCGTCGCGCCCGACCAGCAGCGCGTTCTCGCGGAAGACACTGTTCGCGAAGGCGTTGTAGGTGGACACGGTCGGGGCTTCGAAGGCGTCGCCGGCAGTGATCAGGCCGGCGTCCTCGAGCGCCCGGATCCGGTCGTTGATCCGGATCGAGAGCTCCCCCGCCGCCTTGCGGGTGAAGGTGAGTCCGAGGATCTCGTCCGGGCGCACGTGGCCGTTGGCGAGCAGCCAGACGACCCGCGACGCCATGGTCTCGGTCTTGCCGCTGCCGGCGCCGGCGACGACGAGGGCCGGTGCGAGGGGTGACTCGATGACGGCGCGCTGCTGCTCGGTCGGGCGCGGACGGCCGAGTGCGTCGGCGATCGCATCCGCGCCGTGCCGGACCAGGACGTCGTCCTCGAGCAGTTCGTCGGTCACCACGTCACCTCTCCCACCACGTGGATCCGGCACTCGACACCGGTGCGTGCCTTCTCGCAGTGGTCGTCGACGTTGGCGACGAACGTGCGGCCGGCCATGCCCCTGGCGACCTCGTGCAGCCGTTCCCGGTAGGACTCGCGCGCGTCGGGGTCGAACGCGTGCTGGGTCCGCTCCGAGTAGGCGTGCCCGCCCTTCGGGTTCTGCACGAAGACGAGCCGGGCATCGGTCATCGGCGACCCGGCCGGGACGCCCTCGACCGCGCCGTCCTCCACCGCGAGCTGGTAGGCACCGAGCTGCGGGTGCTCGGGCATGTCGTTCTTCTCGCTCGGCATGCTCCGGCCGGTCTTCAGGTCGACGACGCTGACGCGGCCGTCGGGGTCGATCTCGATGCGGTCGATGCTGCCGCGCACCCGTGCCGGGCCGGTGACGAGGGCGAACGAGGTCTCGGCGCCGAGCAGCTGCCGTCCGGCGCTGGCGAACGTGCGCAGGTAGTCGCTGAGCCCCTCGATCATCCGACGCGTCCTGGCGCGTTCACGGTCGCCGATCCACGGGGACTCGAACGTCAGCTCACCCCACCGGGACTCGACCCGTTCCCACAGCGACTCGACGTCGATCTCGGTCGCGTGCTCCATCGCCTCGTGCACGATCGTGCCGATGCCCATCGCCGGGCTCGGTGCGCCGCCACCGAACGTCTGCACGAACCAGTGCACGGGGCACTCCTCGAAGGTGCCGATCCGCGACGGGGAGACCCCGACGGTGGGCGGGACGAGCTCGCCGCTGACCGGGTCCTCGACGGCGGCTCCGTCCAGGTCGACGAGCGGGTCTTCCGTCGTCGGCTCGGCGGTGCCGTACCAGTCGTCGGGCGATGCGCCGGGGACCTCGGCCTCGGCCAGGCGCGCGAGTGCGGAGGCCGCCTCGTGGTCACCGGTCGCCACCACCCGACGGCGGAGCGAACCCGCGAGTCCCCGGAGTGAGAGCGGGTGCGCGGTGGGCTGGCGGTCCGGCGGCACGGGCACGAGCCGGACGAACGGGGACGGGGACTCGTCGTCGTTGGCGATCGTCCCGATGACCACCTGGGTCGTGGCGCGGGAGACCGCCCGGGCGAACAGCCGGAGCTCGTCGGCGATCACGGCGGCGCGGTCGTCCACGACGTCGTGGTCGGTCCCGGCAGCGGCGCGGACCAGTCCGTCCGGGTCGAGGAGGCTGCCCCGGACCCGGGTGTTCGGCCACACGCCGTCCTGCAGGCCGAGCACCACGACGACGTCGCACTCGAGCCCGATCGTCGCGGACGGGGTGAGCACGCGGACACGCCCGGCGGTCCGGTCCGGGCCGATGCTGTCCTCGGGCAGGTCGGCTCCGAGCAGGTCGTCGACGAAGACCCGCGCGGGGGCGTCCGGCGTGCGCTCGACGAAGCGCTTCGCCGCGGTGAACAGCCCGACCACGGCGTCGAGGTGCCGGTCGGCCTCGCCGGCACCGACACCACCCGCGAGCGACTGGCCGCCCCAGATGCCGGCGAGACCGCTGCGCTCCCAGAGGCCCCAGAGGATCTCCTCGATGCTGGCACCGGACTCGGCGTCGGCGCGGGCCTGGACGAGGCTCCGGGCGAGGCGGGTGGCACGGCGGGCGAAGGCGGCGTCGACGGTGACGAGCCGCTCCGGAGCCCCGAGCGCGTCGACGAGCAGTTCGTCCGCGGTGCGGGTGCCGCCGCCGGCCAGTTCTTCACGCCGGAGCGCGAGCCGGAGCCGCCGCATCGCGAGCGTGTCGAGCCCGCCGAGGGGCCCGGTCGCGAACGCGGTCGCGAGGTCGGCGTCGAGCGGCAGCACCCCCAGCGAGACCGCCGCGGCGTCGATCAACGACCGGGCGGCGGAGTCGTCGCGGGGTCGGGTCGGCGCGGCACCCGCGGTGGCGGGGACCTCGGCGACGGAGAGGGCACGGACGAGTTCGGGGATGGCCGCGCCACTGCGCGTCACGACCACCATGCGGTGCCACGGGACGCCGTCCATCAGGTGGTGCTCGCGCAGCCGACGGGCGACGGCGACCACGAGCGCGGAACGACTGCCGCCCTCGAGGTGCAGCACGGAGTCCGGCCGGCCGTCGGTGTCGCGGGCGAGCGCGGTCCGCTGCCGCCCCGCCGCGGCGGCCCCGACGCGTCCGGTGATCCCGCTGACGAGCGCCCGGATCGGCGCGGGGTGCCGGTGCACGGTCCCGAGCACGACGTCCTGCACGTGCGCGACACCGAGCCGGGACGCGAGCCGGCCGAGGACGTCGGGCTCCGCACCGCGGAAGGCCGACGCCGCGATGTCCGGATCGCCGAACGCGACGACCTGGACGCCGGAGCGAGCCAGCGCACCGAGGAGCGCGATCTCCCCCTCGACGAGTTCCTGCGTGTCGTCGACGACCACGAGCCGCAGTGCGGCCACCGCGGGCGGGAGCTCCCCGCGGAGCACGGCGGCGGTGGCGAAGGCGACGAGCTCCGCGGCGTCGAGGCTCGTCGTCCGGAAGGCGGTCAACGCGGCCCGGTACTCGTCCACGAGGTCACCGACCGCCCGCCACTCCGGCCGGCCCTTCTCGTCCGCGAGCTCGCGCATGTCGTCCGGTTCGACGCCGGCGGCGACCGCGCGCATCATCACGTCGCGGAGTGCGGTCCGGAACCCGGCGCGTTCCCGGACGACGGCGGTGATCGGCTGCGGCCAGTCCGGGCCGGTGCCGTCGGTCTCGTGGCCGGCGAGCAGGTCGGCGAGGATCCGGTCCTGTTCGCCACCGGTGAGGAGGGTCGGCGCGGACTGACCCTGGGCGGCCGCGGCGAACGCGACGATCTGGAAGGCCAGGGAGTTCACGGTGCGGGCGAGCGCGCCGGGCGTGACCCGCTCGACCGTCACCGCGAGGTGGTCGCGGAGCGCGGTCGCCGCGGTGCGCGAGGAGGTCAGGGCGAGCACCGTCGCGTGGCCGTCGGGGGTGATCGCGTCGGGACGCCGGAGCCGGGTGGCGACGAGGCGGGCGAGCGTCGAGGTCTTGCCGGTTCCGGGTGCGCCGATCACCGCTGCGTGCACACCGTCGGGCAGCGCGAGGACCGCTGCCTGCCCGGGGTCCGCGACCAGCGCGCGGGACCCCTGCGTCGGCGCGGGTGCTGGCGTCAGCGTGGTCGTGGGCACGTCCGTACCGTACCGAGGGCGACCGACATCTCCGGTGACCGACCGGCGGTGCGCCGGACGCCGCACTCCGCACGCCGCGCGCCGGACGCCGTGCGCCGTGCGCCCAAGGCGAACGGAGGGTCCCGCCGAACACGGCTCGGATATGGTGAGCACGTGGACATCAAGATCGGCATCATCAACAGCCCGCGCGAGATCGCCTTCGAGACGAAGCAGACCGCGGAAGAGATCGAGAAGGCCGTCTCCGAGGCGCTCGCATCCCAGACGCACCTCGCACTGCAGGACGAGAAGGGCCGCAAGTACGTGGTCGCCGCCGCAGCGCTGGCCTACGTCGAGTTCGGCTCCGAAGAAGCCCGCCGCATCGGCTTCGTCGCGTAGCACCGGCGTGGAACTCCTCTTCGCGATCCTCGGCGGCCTGATCTGCGGTGCCATCGCGCACGTGCTGCTGCCGTTGCGCTCGACGCGTGGTCAGCTGCTCGGCCCGACGGTCGGCGGGATCACCGCCGCCGTCCTCTGGGAAGTGCTGACCTGGGCCGGCTGGCAGTACGACGCCACCTGGATCTGGGTCGTCGCACTCGTCGGCGCGGGGGTCGTCGCTCTCGCCGCGGAGTGGCTGCTCGGCCGACGCCGCACCGCGAACGACGCCGCCTTCTACGAGTCGGTCAAGAACCGCGGCGGCGCCGGAGCGACACGCCGCGCCTGAGCAGGCCGGACACTGCCCGCGGCGCTGCCAGCAGCAGCGCTGCCCTCAGGCCGTGAGCCCGAGGGCGTCCATCCGCCGGGTGTGCGTCGCGATCAGCTCGGTCCAGACCGGCTCCAGCCGCGATTGGTCCTCGCGCGCGTGCGACGCCAGCGCCGACCGTGCGACGAGCAACGTGTCACCCACGAGCCGTCGTCCCCACATCGCCAGCCGGGACGACACCTGCGGTTCCTCGTCGATGCGCGCGCTGAGCTCCTCGACGACGGCCGCTTCTTCGCGCGCGTCGAACACGCCCTGCAGCCGCTGCTGCACGTCGTTCGGCAGTGAGCGCAGCAGGTTCGCGAAGAGGTCGTTGAGGATGCCGGCGGTGACGTAGCCCGTCAGCATCGACTCGTACCAGTCCGCACCGCTCGTCCGGTCGAGGAACAGGTCGATGGCTTCCCGGTGCGGCGCCATCAGCTCGGCCGGGTCGGCTCCGGTCCGCTCGATCTCGGCGACGATCGACCGGTGCCGGTCGAGCGCGGTCGTGGCGAGCACGCCGGTGACCAGCCGTCCGGACAGGGTCGGCGCCGACGCTCCGGCGCGGCCCATCGTCTCGTACAGCGAGAGCTGGAGGTAGGCGGCCTGCCCGAGGTAGACGTCGAGCTCGGGGCTGACGTCGTCGAGCTGCAGGCGCTCCACCTGCGCGGGGTTCTTCGGGTTCCGCGACGCGAGCCATGCTGCTGCGAGCTGCGCCGCGCGCTTCCGGTTCCACCACGACACCACGCCTCCAGCATAGGGGGAAGGACCCGTCCGCTCCGCGCGCCGGTAGACTGGTTCGGACTCCCCGATAGGACAGGGTGACCTTTTTGACTTTCTCAGACCTCAACATCGAGCAGGACATCGTCGATGCGCTCGCCGGCAAGGGCATCATCGAGCCCTTCCCGATCCAGGAGCAGACGATCCCGCTCGCCCTCACCGGCCAGGACATCATCGGCCAGGCCAAGACCGGGACCGGCAAGACCTTCGGGTTCGGCCTCCCCCTCATCCAGCGTCTCGGCGCCGACCCCGCGCACGGCGTGAAGGCCCTCGTGGTCGTCCCGACCCGTGAACTCGCGGTCCAGGTGACCGAGGACCTCGAACTCGCGACCTCGAACCGCTCCACCACGATCGTCTCGATCTACGGCGGCAAGGCGTACGAAGGCCAGATCGAACAGCTCAAGGCTGGCGCGCAGATCGTCGTCGGCACCCCCGGGCGCCTGATCGACCTGCAGCGTCAGCGACTGCTCGACCTCTCCCACGTGCAGGAAGTCGTCCTCGACGAGGCCGACCGCATGCTCGACCTCGGGTTCCTCTCGGACATCGAGCGGATCTTCCAGGCCGTGCCCGACGTGCGCCACACGATGCTGTTCTCGGCGACCATGCCGGCGCCGATCGTCGCGCTCGCCCGTCGCTTCATGTCGCGTCCGGTGCACATCCGCGCCACGGACCCGGACGAGGGCCTCATGCAGGCCAACATCAAGCACCTCATCTACCGCGCGCACTCGCTCGACAAGGACGAGGTCATCGCCCGCATCCTGCAGGCGAACGGCCGCGGCAAGACCGTGATCTTCACCCGCACCAAGCGTGCGGCGGCGAAGCTGGTCGAGGAACTGAAGGACCGCGGGTTCAACGCCGCAGCGGTGCACGGCGACCTCAACCAGGAGCAGCGCGAGCGCGCGATGGCGGCGTTCAAGGCCGGCAAGCGCGACGTGCTCATCGCCACCGACGTCGCGGCCCGCGGCATCGACGTGGACGACGTCACGCACGTGATCAACCACACGATCCCGGACGACCCGGACACGTACCTGCACCGCGCCGGTCGTACCGGTCGCGCGGGCAAGACGGGCATCGCGGTCACGTTCGTGGACTGGGACGACCTGCACAAGTGGACGCTGATCGACAAGGCCCTCGAGTTCGGCATCCCCGAGCCCGTCGAGACCTACTCGTCGTCGCCGCACCTGTTCGAGGAACTCGACATCCCGCAGGGCACCAAGGGCCGTCTGCCCGGCTCGTCGTCGCACGCCGCCACGGCGGGTGCGCCGGAGCGCAGCAGCTCACGGCCTCCGCGCCAGCCGCGCCAGTCGGACGGCTCCGGTGAGTCCGGCGACTCGCGTCCGCGTCGTCGCACCCGGACCGGAGGCTCGGATCGCCCGGCAGCGCAGGCGGCGGACTCCGCGCCCAAGGTCGAGAGCACGGGTCCGGACAGCACCGACGGTGACGGTGCCGCGACCAAGCGTCGTCGTCGTCGCCGTCGTCGCGGGGCCGGCACCGGGGGCGAAGCGACCGCCTCGTCGCCGCAGCCGGCGTCGGACGGCGAGTAGCGCCTCCCGTCCGGTCATCCGGAAGGACTTCGTGAACGCGACAGTGCCCGTGGGTCTCACCCACGGGCACTGTCGCGTTCCGGCAGCAGTCGGTCAGGCCAGGCGCGAGCCGGGGCCGACGACCGGGGCGCTGCCGGTGGCCTGCGCGAGGATCTCGTCGAAGGCGCGCCGGGACGTCCGGTGCTCGCCGAGCCGGTTCGGCTTGCCGGTGCCGTGGTAGTCGCTGGAACCCGTGACGAACAGGTCGTAGCGGTCCGCCCACTCGAGCAGGGTGCGCTTGCCGTGGGCGAGGTTCTCGCGGTGGTCGACCTCGAGGCCACCGAGCCCGGCGTCGACGAGCTCCCGGAGGGCGGCTTCGTCGATGACGATGCCCCGTGAGGTCGCTGCCGGGTGCGCGATCACGGGCACGCCGCCGGCGCCGCGGATGAGTTCGACGCCCCGGAGCGGGGTCGGAGCCTCGTGCGGTTCGTAGTAGCCGGAGGCCGGGTGCAGGATCCCGCGGAACGCCGCACTGCGGTCGGACTCGAGGCCGCGTGCGACGAGCGCGTCGGCGATGTGTGGCCGGCCGATCGTCGCACCGGGGCTGGCCTGCGCGATGACGTCGTCCCAGGTGATCGGGTGGTCCTGGCCGATGCGCTCGACCATGCGACGCGCGCGGGCGAGCCGTCCGTCCCGGATGCGGGTGGTCTCCGCGACGAGCGCGGGGTCCTCGGGGTCGACGAGGTACCCGAGGACGTGCACGCTCCGGTACCCGACACGGGTGCTCAGCTCGAGGCCGGGGACGAGCGTCAGCGGGAGCTCGCGCGCGGCGGCCGTCGCCTCGGCCCAGCCCGACGTGGTGTCGTGGTCGGTCAGCGCGACGGCGTCGAGGCCGGCAGCGGCTGCGGCCCGGACGAGCGCGGCGGGCGGCTCGGTGCCGTCGGAGACACTCGAGTGCGCGTGCAGGTCGATGAACGGGTCGGGCACGGCACAATGCTATCCACAGGTGAGCGGGTGCACAGGCCGAGGGGCTGGCGCGGTGCGATGATGGGGGCATGGCCGACACGACTCCCCGCGCGACGAGCAACCGCTCCACCACCCCCGGCTCCTCGACCTTCAAGGACTTCATCGGGTCCCAGTGGGCCGAGCGGGACCGCCCCGTACCCGCTGCACGCGAGCAGGCGACGTTCGCCGCCGCACGCCGGGCACGCATCTCCGAGCTGCACCCCGGACGCACGATCGTGGTGCCCGCCGGGCAGGCGAAGGTCCGCTCGAACGACTGCGACTACCCGTTCCGCCCGCACTCCGCGTTCGCGCACCTGACCGGGTGGGGCACCGACACCGTCGTCGGTTCCGTCCTCGTGATGACCCCGAACGACTCCGGGCACGACGCCACCCTGTACTTCCGCGCCACCGCCGGGCGCGACTCGGAAGAGTTCTACGCGAACCCCGAGATCGGCGAGTTCTGGGTCGGGCCGCGTCCGTCGCTGGCCGAAGTCGCTGCGGACCTCGGTCTCGCGACGGCCGACCTCGGTGACTTCGCGGGTGTCTCGGACGCCCTCGACGACTCCGTGCTGGTCGTCCGCGACGCCGACGCCGACCTCACCCGCGCGCTCGACGACCGGATCGGCTCCCCTGTCGGTGGCCTGGCCGAGTCCGACGACGCTCCCGCTTCCGACGACGTCCTGGCCCGCGACCTCTCCGAGCTCCGTCTCGTGAAGGACCCGTTCGAGGTCAACGAGCTCCGCAAGGCAGTCGACGCGACCAAGCACGGCTTCGACGACGTCATCGCCGACTTCGACGCGGTGCTCGCCCACCCCCGTGGGGAACGCATCGTCGAGGGAACGTTCAACCGCCGAGCACGCGCCGACGGCAACACAGTGGGGTACGACACGATCGCCGCGTCCGGGCACCACGCCTGCATCCTGCACTGGACCCGGAACGACGGCGCCGTCCAGCCCGGCGACCTGATCCTCATCGACGCCGGCGTCGAGGTCGACTCGTTCTACACGGCCGACATCACCCGCACGCTCCCGGTCAGCGGGACGTTCACCGACGTGCAGCGCCTGGTCTACGACGCCGTGCTCGAAGCCGCCGACGCCGCGTTCGCGATCGTCAAGCCGGGCATCACCTTCCGGCAGGTGCACGCCACCGCGATGGACGTCATCGCGCGGAAGACCGCCGAGTGGGGCTTCCTGCCGGTCTCCGCGGAAGAGTCGCTGCAGCCGGACAACCAGTTCCACCGCCGTTACATGGTGCACGGCACGAGCCACCACCTCGGCCTCGACGTCCACGACTGTGCGAAGGCCCGTCGTGAGATGTACATCGACGGCGTCATCGAGCCCGGCATGGTGTTCACGATCGAGCCCGGTCTGTACTTCCAGCAGGACGACCTGACCGTCCCCGAGGAGTTCCGCGGCATCGGCATCCGCATCGAGGACGACATCCTCGTGACCGCCGACGGTGCCGAGAACCTGTCGATCGGCATCCCCAGGACCCCCTCGGAAGTGGAGGGGTGGATCGCCCGCACCGGGCGCTAGCCTGAGCGGGTGAGCACACCCGAGGCGACACCGCAGAGCACCTCCCCGCAGCAGATCGCGATCGACGTCGAGCACTTCGACTCACCGGACGCCATGCGGCTGCGCGCTGCCCAGCGCATCGAGATCGACAGCACCTACGGCGGGGACACCGAGCCGGGTGCGAAGCCGACCGCGGAGTCCATCGCGGTGTTCTTCGTTGCGCGGGACGCCGACGGCACACCGCTCGGGTGCGGGGGCCTGCGCGTCGTCGAGGACGGCGTGACCGAGATCAAGCGGATGTACGTGCGGCGGGAGTCCCGCGGTGCGGGTGTCGCGACGGGGATCCTCCGGCGCCTGGAAGAAGCGGCGCTCGACCTCGGGTCACCGGCGCTCGTGCTCGAGACCGGCACGGAGCAGAAGCGCGCGATCCGGTTCTACGAGCGCGAGGGGTTCACCCGCATCGCGAACTTCGGCCCCTACGTCGGCGCCCCGCTCTCCGCCTGCTACTCGAAGGTCCTCTAGCGCCGGCCGCTTCGCCGATCCCGTGCCCCTGCCGACCGGTCGCAACACCCCGCGCTCCCCTTGCCGACCGGTCGTGAACCATCGACCAGCACCCACGCGCAGGACGACTCGTGACCACTCGGCGGTCGGCTCCGGGGTGTCGTGACCGCTCGAACTCGCGGGCCGTCCCGCACCCGCCGTCTCGTACGCGCCACAGCGCACGTGAGATCGCACTCCGCGTCGGGTCCCCGAAGGGGAAGCGACACGGAGTGCGATCTCGGCGGGAGCGCGGAGCGCGGAGCGCGGAGCGCGGAGCGCGGGCGTCGCGGGGCGCCGTCAGCGCCACAGCGCACGTGAGATCGCACTCCGTGTCGGGTCCCCGAGGGGGAAGAGACACGGAGTGCGATCTCGGCGGGAGCGCCAAGCGCGGGGCGCGGAGCGCGGGGCGCGGGCGTCGCGGGGCGCCGTCAGCACCCCAGCGCACATGAGATCGCACTCCGTGTCGGGTCCCCGAGGGGGAAGCGACACGGAGTGCGATCTCGGCGGGAGCGCGGCGCGGGGCGCGGAGCGCGGAGCGCGGAGCGCGGAGCGCGGAGCGCGGAGCGCGGAGCGCGGAGCGCGGAGCGCGGAGCGCGGAGCGCGCCGCGTCAGCGCTTGTCGTCGGGGGACGGGGCCTCGGGCGCGGAAGCGCCGGGCGCCTGCGCGTCGGGGGACGACGCCGGCGCCGGAGGCGTCGCGCCCGGGACCCGCTCCCCGTAGCGCGGGGGCTCGTCGGCACGCGGTGCGGACGGCGCAGCCGGCTGCTGCGACGCGACCGGCTGGGCGGCCTGGCCGGGCTGACCCGGCTGCGCGACCTCGCCGTAGCGCGGACCGTCGTTGGTGCCGTAGCGCGGCTGCGCACCCGTGGCGGGGGCGGCGGGGCCGGACTGCGCCGGGCCTCCAGGCTGGTTGTGGGGTGTGGAGTGCCCACCGTAGGGCGACCCCTGGGGCGGACCCGGACGCCACGACTGCTGCTGCGGCGGTCCCTGGAACTGCGACCCGGGAGCACCCGACTGCTGCCCCGGGTTCCACGCGGCGTGCGGCGTCGCACCGGACTGGCCGAGGATCCGCTGCGCCTGCCCGACGAGCTGCGGGTCGACGATGATCTGGTAGTTCGTGGCGAGCACCTGGTGCACGCTCGTGAAGTCCCGCTGCCGCTTCGTGATCGCGAAGGAGACGATGCCGTAGAGCATGCCGAACGCGGCGCCGATGATGGCCGCGGCGAGGATGAGGCCGCCGGCCGTCGGTGAGAACAGCGTCAGCACGATGCCGAAGAAGATGCCGAGCCAGAGCCCGGACAGTGCACCGGCCAGGGCGGCACGGCCGTAGGTCATCTTACCGGTGACGCGCTCGACGGTCTTGAGGTCGTTGCCGACGATCGAGAGCTTGTTCACCGGGAAGTCGGACTCGGCGAGCTTCGCCACCACCGCCTGCGCTTCGGGGTAGCTGTCGAAGGTGCCGAGGACGTCTCCGCGGGGCAGCGTGGGGAAGACCTGCGCCGTGCGACCGCGGAAGGGGCTCTGAGTGCTCACACAGTCATCATCCACCGTCCCCCTTGCGATCGCACGAGAACCACCGGGGAACCGGCCGGGCCACCGCCAGGGAACCGGCCGGGCCACCACCGGGGAACCGGCCGGGCCACCGCCAGGGAACGGACCGGGTGACCGACTACGCTGAGATCGTGAGCGCCACGAAGGTCTTCGTCGCCCGCCTGGCCGGGTGCTCCGTCTTCGACCCCGCGGGCGATCGCGTCGGCAGGGTCCGGGACGTCCTCGTCGTCTACCGGCGGGCCGATCCTCCGCACGTCGTGGGGTTGATCGTCGAGGTCCCCGGCAAGCGCCGCATCTTCGTCAGCGTCGGCCGGATCACCTCGATCGGCGCCGGGCAGGTGATCACGACCGGCCTGGTCAACATGCGCCGCTTCGAGCAGCGCGGCGGCGAGGTCCGGGTGATCGCGGAGATGCTCGGGCGCAAGGTGCTCATCACGAAGGACCGCATCCGCGCCACGATCGAGGACATCGCGATCGAGGACCGTGGCCAGGGCGACTGGGAGGTGTCGCAGCTCTTCCTCCGCAAGCCGAAGACGACGCCGTCGCCGTTCGGCAAGGGCCCGACGACGTTCGCCACCTGGAACGAGGTCACCGAGGACGAGCTCCCCGGTGAGTCCCAGTCCGCCGAGCACGTCATCGCCGCGTACTCGGACCTGGTGCCGGCCGACCTCGCGTCGACGCTGCTCGACCTGCCGGCGGAGCGCCGGTTCGAGGTGGCGGAGGAACTCCCCGACGACCGGCTCGCCGACGTGCTCGAGGAGATGCCGGACGCCGAGCGGGTGGCGATCCTGTCCTCGCTCGAGGACGCCCGCGCCGCCGACGTCCTCGACCAGATGCAGCCGGACGACGCCGCCGACCTGCTGGCCGAGCTCTCCGACGAGCGGAGCGAAGCGCTCCTGCAGCTCATGGAGCCGGAAGAGGCGCAGGACGTCCGGATGCTGCTCGAGTACGAGCCGGACACCGCGGGTGGCCTCATGACGACGGAGCCGGTGATCGTCTCCGCGGACGCCACCGTGGCCGAGGGGCTCGCGTTGATCCGCCGGCACGAGCTCGCACCGGCGCTCGGCGCGAGCGTCTGCGTCACGCTCCCGCCGTACGAACCGCCGACCGGCCGGTTCCTCGGGCTGGTGCACTTCCAGCGCATGCTCCGCTACCCGCCGAACGAACGCCTCGGCACGCTCATCGACCAGCAGACCGAACCGGTCCGTGTCGATGCCAGTGCGGCGGAGGTCACGCGTGTGATGGCGACCTACAACCTCGTGTCCGTCCCCGTGGTCGACGACGCCCACCGTCTGGTCGGGGTGGTGACGATCGACGACGTGCTCGACCACGTCCTGCCGGACGACTGGCGAAGTCAGGGCGACGGTGAACCCGCACGCCCCCGCACCAAGAGCCGTAGGACCCCCGTGAGCGCGGGGAGGAGGACCACACGTGGCACGAACGGATGAGAACACCCGTCTCGACTCCCCCAAGGGCATGCGCACGCGCGTCCTGCCGACCCGTCGGCGCTCGGGCCGCGGTGACGCGTTCGGTCGCGCGACCGAAGGCATCGCACGCGCAATGGGAACGCCCTGGTTCCTGGTCGGCCTGACCCTCTTCTGCGTCGTCTGGATGGCCTGGAACGTCTTCACGCCGAAGCAGCTGCAGTTCGACTCCGCGGCCATCGGCTTCACGGCGCTGACGCTGGTGCTGTCGCTGCAGGCCTCGTACGCGGCGCCGCTGATCCTCCTCGCGCAGAACCGGCAGGACGACCGCGACCGGGTGCAGTTCGAGCAGGACCGGCAGCGCGCCGAGCGGAACCTGGCGGACACCGAGTACCTCGCCCGAGAGGTCGTCGCGCTCCGCCTGGCGATGCGGGACATGGCCTCGAAGGACTTCATCCGCGCGGAGCTGCGCTCGCTGCTCGAGGAACTGGACCGTCGCGACGCGATCGACGACGGCGACCCGGAGCGCGCGGTGGACGTCCGTGGCTGACGCCACGCACCCGGTGGACGACGAGGCGCTCGGCGCGCGGGTCCTCACCGCGCTCGGGCGCGTCATCGACCCGGAGATCCGCCGGCCCGTCACGGAGCTCGACATGATCCGTGGTGTCGACGTCCAGCCGGGAGGCACGGTGCGCGTCGACCTGCAGCTCACGATCGTCGGGTGCCCGGCCGCCGACACGATCGAACGCGACGTCCGCACCGCCGCCGGTTCGGTGGACGGGGTGTCGTCGGTGTCCGTGGACGTGTCGGTGATGGACCCGGCGGTCCGTGCGGCCCTGACGGCGCGGCTCCGCGAGGGCCGGCCGAAGGGTGTCCAGTTCACCCCGGACTCGCTCACCCGCGTGATCGCGGTGACGAGCGGCAAGGGCGGCGTCGGCAAGTCCACCGTCACGGTGAACCTGGCCGTCGCGCTCGCCCGTCGCGGGCTCCGGGTCGGGATCGTCGACGTCGACGTGCACGGGTTCAGCGTCCCCGGGTTGATGGGCCTCACGGACGAGCGCGGCGTCGCACCGCGCCCGACCCGGGTGGACAGCATGATCCTGCCGCCGGTCGCCCACGACGTGAAGGTCGTCTCGATCGGGATGTTCGTCGACGACGCCTCCACCGCGGTGTCCTGGCGCGGGCCGATGCTGCACCGCACCGTGAACCAGTTCCTCACCGACGTGTGGTTCGGCGACCTCGACGTGCTGCTCCTCGACATGCCGCCCGGCACCGGGGACGTGGCGATCTCCGTCGGGCAGCTCCTGCCGCACGCCGAGGTGCTCGTCGTGACGACCCCACAGGCCGCGGCGGCGGACGTCGCCGAGCGGAGCGGCATCGTGGCGCGACAGACCGGGCAGCGGGTCATCGGCGTCGTGGAGAACATGGCAGGGCTCGTGCAGCCCGACGGCACCGTGCTGCACCTGTTCGGTGAAGGCGGCGGTGCGGAGACCGCGGCCCGGCTCTCCCGCGGGCAGGACTCCCCCGTGCCGGTGCTCGGCAGCGTGCCGCTCTCGGTGCCGCTCCGGCAGGGTGGCGACGCCGGCGAACCCGTGGTGCTCGGTGCCCCGGACGACCCGGCCGCCGTGGCGCTGACCGGGATCGCCGACCGGATCGTGGCGCTCGGACGCGGGCTGTCCGGCCGGAAGCTGGGACTCTCCCTGTCCTGAGCCGAGTGCTCCGGCCCCGCTCCGCTTCCCGCTCCCTGTACGTCTCTTCATGGACGCCGACTGTTGTCGAGAGCAATATGCAGGGACATTCCACAATGCTCCTGCGGAATCAGGGCGCAGGGGCATCCACCGTGCCGACATCGACGTCGGCCGAAGAACTGGAGCACTCAGGTGAACAGGAACACCAGGATCCGGATCGGCGTGATCGGCGCCGTGGCAGCAGCGGTCGTCGGGGGAACACTCGCGGCCGTCCCCGCCACCGCCGCGACCACCACCACCTGCGCGACCGCGTGGGCATCGGGGACCGCCTACAACGGCGGCGCCACCGTCAGCGAGAACGGCACGAACTACACCGCGAACTGGTGGACGCAGGGGGACGACCCCGCGACCCACTCGGGCGCGACCGGCAGCGGGCAGCCGTGGACCTCGACGGGCGCCTGCACGGGCGGCAGCACCGGGGGCGGCGGCACGGGCGGTGGGACCGGCGGCGGGACCACGACGCCCGGCAACGGCAGCACGGGCACGGCGAGCGGGCTGGTCTTCAGCCCGTACAAGGACGTCACGGTGAACCTCGACTGGAACACGAACGTGATGAACACCGCCGTCACCGGCACCCGCATCCCCGTCGTCGGCTCGTCGAACAGCCTCGTCTCGACCAAGGAGCCCGGCCTGAAGGCCATCACCCTCGCCTTCGCGACCGGGACCTGCGGCAGCGAGAACTGGGGCGGGGTCGCCGCGGACGCGTTCGCGAGCGCCAACATCCCGAAGCTCGACGCCGCCGGGGTGAACTACATCGTCAGTACCGGCGGGGCGGCCGGGTCGTTCAAGTGCTCCGGCACCGCACTGCAGAGCTTCATCGCGCGGTACGCCAGCCCCCACATGATCGGCGTCGACTTCGACATCGAGAGCGGGCAGTCCGCGGCCGACGTGCAGAACCTCGTGAGCGCGGCGGCACTGGCCCAGGCGAAGTACCCGGGCCTGCGCTTCTCCTTCACGCTGGCGACCCTCGCCGCGTCGGACGGCAGCTTCGGCGGGCTCAACAGCACCGGGGACGCCACGGTGAAGGCGATCACGGCCTCGACGCTGACGAACTACACCGTCAACCTCATGACGATGGACTTCGGACGCGCCACCACCGCGAACTGCGTGGTCGTCGGCTCCACCTGCGAGATGGGACAGTCCACGATCCAGGCGGTGACGAACCTGCAGCACACCTACGGGATCGCGGCGTCGAAGATCGAGGTCACGCCGATGCTCGGCGTGAACGACGCCTCCGACGAGGTCTTCACACTGGCCGACGCCGACACGGTCTCCTCGTACGCGAAGGCGCACGGACTCGCCGGGGTGCACACCTGGTCGCTCGACCGCGACACCCCCTGCGCCACCCCGACGAGCACCGCGTCCGCCACGTGCAGCTCGGTGACGGGGACGGCCGCCCTGGCCTGGACCGACCGCTTCCTGGCCGACCTTCGGTAGTCGGGACCCGCTGCACGACGGGAGGCCCGGTGCCAGCTGGCACCGGGCCTCCCGTCCGTCGTCCTGGCCGCGTGTCGGGCCGGAACGGATCGTTCCTAGGTGGACTCGGCGTCGTACGGCGCCTGCTCGCCTGCAGCGAGCGGGACCACCGGCGCCGACGCCCGCACCTTCGACGCGGTGACCTGGACCGTCTCTGCCGCTCCCGCACCGGTGGCGGAGTCGAGCAGCGCGTCACGGATGATCCGGCGCGGGTCGTACTGGCGCGGATCGAGCTTCTGCCAGTCGACGTCGTCGAAGTCCGGCCCCATCTCCTCGCGCATCCGGTCCTTCGCGGTGTCCGCGAACCGTCGGACGGCCTTCACGAACTCGGCGAGCTTCTGCGCGTACATCGGCAGGCGCTGCGGGCCGAGCAGGAGCACGGCAATGATCCCGATGATCAGGATCTTGTCGAGCGGGATGTTCACGGAGCGAGCCTAACCCGAACCGACCGTGCTGCGGCCTAGAGTTGTCGTCCGAGGAGTGTGCGTGTCAGAGAAAGAGTCGAACTGGAAGTTCGCGGAGGACATCGTCTCCGAGTCCGAGGTGATCGCTCGCGCGCGTGAGCACTCCCTGGAACTCGGCGTCGAGGCGATCTCGCCAGCGATCGGTGCCCAGATCGGTGTCGTCGCCGCAGCATCCCGAGCCACCGCGATCATCGAGATCGGGACGGGGCTCGGCGTGTCCGGGCTGTACCTGCTCGGCGGCGCGCCGAAAGCCACCCTCACCACGATCGACATCGAGGTGGACCACCAGCAGTACGCCCGCGACGCCTACATCGCCGCCGGCACCGCACCGTCCCGGGTGCGGCTCATCCCCGGACGCGCGAACCAGGTGCTCCCGCGGATGAACGAGGCGTCCTACGACGTCGTGCTCGTCGACGCGGACCCCGAGCACGTGATCGAGTACGTCGAACACGGGCTGCGCCTGGCACGGCTCGGTGGGACCGTCCTCGTCCCGCACGCGCTCTGGCGCGGACGCGTCGCGGACCCGGTGAAGCGGGACCGTGCCACCACCGACTTCCGGCTGCTCCTGACCGAGGTCTCGACGTCCGGTGCCGTCATCAGCGCGCTGTCCCCGGCCGGCGACGGGCTGCTGCAGATGACCAAGGTCACGAACTAGTCCGCTCCGAGGTGGCGCAGGTAGCGCTCCGGGGACGCCAGGAACGACCGCTGATTCCGCACCAGGTCGAGGTCGTCCCAGGAGCTGCGACGGATGCCCCACTCCCCCACCTCGTGGATCGTGGCGCCGGGGAACGCCGCGAGCACCGGTGAGTGCGTCGACAGCACCACCTGCCCGAGGCCGTCGTCGATGATCGCCTGCAGCAGCCCGATCAGCGTCAGGCACCCCTGGAACGACAGCGCCGACTCCGGTTCGTCGAGGATCCAGAGGCCTGGCCACTGCGACCGGTCGATCACGAAGTCGAGGAACGACTCGCCGTGGCTGCGCTCGTGGAACACGGGCTCCGGGCGGGCACCCGGGTGCTCCTCGAGGTACGTGAAGAACCCGTGCATCGTCTCCGCACGGAGGAAGAACCCGCCCTTCGGCGCACCAGGCTCACGGTGCAGGGCGATGTGCTCCCAGAGCTGCGACTCACTCGGTCGGGTGCTGTGCCCCGAGTTCGTCGACCCGCCCTCTGGGCTCATGCCGTAGGCGAGCGCGATGGCCTCGACCAGGGTCGACTTGCCGGCACCGTTCTCGCCGACGAAGACCGTGACGGTGTCCAGGTCGATCCCCTCGTCGAGGAGCTGCCGGACCGGGGCGAGCGTCGACGGCCAGACGTCGCGGGGCATCGGGTCGGCCGGGTACTCCTCGACGCGACGGACGGGGCGGCGGGATCGTGGCACGGGGCCATCATGCCGACGACCCCCGACAGCACCCGGGACGACAGCAGGCCCGGGACGAGTATCCCGGGCCTGCTGGCTGGTGCCTGTTGTGGTGCGTCGACGAACTAGGCCGAGACGACCTCGGCGAGAGCGTCGTGGAGTTCCTTCGCCTCGGCATCGTTGACCGAGACGACAAGGCGGCCTCCACCTTCGAGCGGAACCCGCACGATGATGAGTCGACCCTCCTTAACAGCCTCCATCGGCCCGTCACCGGTCCTCGGCTTCATGGCTGCCATCAGATGTCCCCTTTCGTGCAGTATGTGCACGCCCATTATCCCGTACCAGGGGGCGAACTGCGAAACCGCCCAGGTTGGGGGGTGCGGATCCCGTCGTCTTCGCGGCTCGGATTCCTAGTCTGTGGACGTGCCGACCGTTCCCTCCACGCGCCGTCCGAGCCCGCCGGACCCCTCAGCCGACCCCGTAGCCGACGCCGTCCCCGTCGGTCTCCGCATCGCCGGTGCGTTCTCCTGGCGGCTGCTCATCGTCGCCGCAGCACTCGCCGTCGTGATCGCGCTCGTGGTGGTGCTGCAGGACATCATCGTGCCGTTCCTCATCGCGCTGCTGCTCTGCGCGCTGCTCGCCCCGATGTCCTCGTTCCTGCAGCGGCACCGGTGGCCGAAGTGGACGGCGGTGCTCTCGAGCCTGGTGTGCGTCGCGCTGGCGATCGGCGCGCTCGCGCTCGTGGTGACGGCGCAGATCCGGTACGACCTGCCGTCGCTCGAACGGCGCCTGCACCACAGCGTCCGGTCGCTGCAGACCCTGCTCGACAGCGAACCGTTCGGGATCACGGCCAAGGACGTCAACGGGTGGATCTCGGACGGCTTCGACTACCTGCAGTCGCACGTGGCATCGATCCTGTCCGGGTTCCAGGCAGCGGGGACCGGTGCGGTGCACGTCCTCGAGGGCCTGTTCATCGTCGTCTTCACGACCCTCTTCGTGCTCATCGACGGCCGCCGGATCTGGACCTGGGTCCTCCGGCTCTTCCCCCGGCGTGCCCGGCCGCGGATCGGCGTCGCAGGCGAGGCGGGCTGGCACACCCTGACCAGCTTCATCCGGGTGCAGCTCGTCGTCGCGATCACGGACGCGCTCGGCGTGGTGGTCGGTGCGCTGATCCTGCAGGTGCCGCTGGCGATCCCGATCGGCGTGGTCGTGTTCCTCGGCGCGTTCGTCCCCGTGGTCGGCGCGATCGTCGCCGGGAGCGTCGCGGTGCTCATCGCGTTGGTGTTCAACGGATGGGTGCCGGCGCTGTTCATGCTCGGCATCGTGGTGCTCGTGCAGCAGCTCGAGAGCCACGTCCTGCACCCGTTCCTCACCGGCAGCGCCGTGAAGGTGCACCCGCTCGGCGTCGCACTCGGCGTCGTCGCGGGCACCACGATCGCCGGGGTCGTCGGGGCGTTCTTCGCGGTGCCGTTCATCGCGACGGTGAACGCGATGGTGCTCGCAGCGGCGAACTGGCGGCCCGACGTGCCACCGTCCGCGTCAGCCGATGCCGATCACGGTGGGGTCCAGTCGTAGCCGTCGACCCACCAGCAGTAGTACATCCACACCCACTGCAGCACCACGCAGAGCACCACCACGAGCACGCGGTAGGCGCGGGACCTGGGCAGCGCCACGATCCCGAGCAGCGGCGCGATCGGCAGCAGGATGCGCCACGTGCTCGACTGCGGGAAGAAGACCGCGAGCAGGTAGACGAGGTACGCGACGGCCCACAGCCGGAGCTCGAGGCCGATCCGGCGTGCGGGCGGCATGAACACGAACGCCGCGAAGCCGATCAGCACGACCACGAGCAGCACCGACCCCGCGGGCTGCCGGAACCACCACCCGAACCCCTGGATCCACGGGGCGAAGGGCACGAGGTCCTTCCATCCGATGTACGACGAGCGCCATGCGAGCTCGGTGTCCGTGTACGCCCGCGGCACTCCGGTGACCGCCCACGCGACGGCGGGCCACGCGAGCCCCACCAGGCCGGACACCACCGCGACGACAGCCGGTGCGACGAGCTGTCGGATGCTGCCCAGCGGCGCGAGCCGGATCCATGCGGGGCGGACGACCCACACCGCGATGACCATCACCATCAGGAGCGCGAACGCCAGCCCGGTCGGCCGCGTCATGCCGAGCAGCAGCACGACGGGGAGCATCGTCCAGAACCGACGCTCGACGAGGAGCAGCAGCGCGACGAGGAGCAGGCACAGCCCCATCGACTCCGCGTAGGCGACCTGGAACATCACCGAGAGGGGGGCGACACAGAGCAGCACCGTGGCGAACGTCGCCCGGGCCGGGTCGAGGAAGCGCCCCATCAGCCGCCGGAACACCAGCGCCGACCCCCAGCCGAAGAGCAGTGACACCGAGATCGCCACGAGCTCGAACGACGCCCCGGTCAGGGTCATCAGCGCCCGGACGAGGAACGGGTACGCCGGCATGAACGCCCACGCGTTCTCCGTCACGTGCCCGGCGGCGTCGACCGGCAGCGTCGACGGGTACCCGTTCGCAGCGATCACCCGGTACCAGGCGCCGTCCCAGATGGACGCGAACGACAGGTAGTGCGGGTGCTGCAGGGTGAACGAGTTCGCCGACTGGATGCGCGCGAACGACATGAGCAGCGCGCCCGTGACGATCCGGGCGAGCACGTACACGACCGTGATCCGCAGCCACCACGGGACCACCCGGTAGCGCGCACGCCACCGAGCCGCACCCGGGCGGGGCCGGCGCACCGGCACGGCGCCGGTGTCCCGGGACGAGCCGGTCGTCAGGCCGTCAGCCACCGACGCAGACCGTCCTCCACCGCGGTGATCTGCGCCACGGGGACCTGCTCGTCGTCGTGGTGCGCGAAGACCGGCTCGCCGGGGCCGTAGTTGACCGCGGGCACGCCGAGCGCGGAGAACCGTGCGACGTCGGTCCAGCCGTACTTCGGGCGAGGGGCCGGGCCGCCGACGGCCTCGACGAAGTGCTGCGCGAGCGGGGCGTCGAGCCCGGGGCGGGCGCCGGCGGCGAGGTCGACGATGTCCACCTGGTAGCCGTCGAAGAGCTCGCGGATGTGGGCGACCGCTTCCTCGGCGGAGCGGGACGGTGCGAACCGGTAGTTCACGTGCACCATCACCTCGTCGGGGATGATGTTCCCCGCGATCCCGCCCGTGATGCCGACCGCGTTGAGGCCCTCGCGGTACTCGAGCCCGTCGACCTCGACGGTGCGCGGCTCGTACGCCGCCAGGGTGGCCAGGATCGGGGCTGCCTTGTGGATCGCGTTGTCGCCGATCCAGCTGCGAGCGCTGTGGGAGCGCTTGCCGAACGCCCGGACCTCGGCGCGGAGGTTGCCGTTGCAGCCGCCCTCGATCTGGGCGCCGGACGGCTCGCCGAGGATCGCGAAGTCCCCGGTCAGGAGCTCGGGACGGGTGCGGGCGAGGCGGCCGAGGCCGTTCAGCGCGTCGGACACCTCCTCGTGGTCGTACCAGACCCACGTGACGTCGACCGACGGGTCGGTGAGGTCGTACGCGAGCTTCAGCTGGACGGCGCACCCGGCCTTCATGTCGACGGTCCCACGACCCCAGAGGATCTCGGTGCCGTCCTCGGCCGTCCGGAACTCCGTCGGCAGGTTGTCGTTGAGCGGCACGGTGTCGATGTGCCCGGCGATGACGACGCGGCGGTCACGGCCGAGATGCGTCCGCGCGACGATCGCGTCGCCGTCGCGGATCACCTCGAGGTGCGGCAGCGGCGCGAGCACCGCCTCGATCGCGTCGGCGAGGGCCTTCTCGTTGCCCGACACCGACTCGATGTCGCAGATGGCACGGGTGATGTCGATGGACGAGGCGGTGAGGTCGAGCGGCTCCGGCATGCCGAAAGCCTACCGGCCGCCGCACGCCGGGACCCGGGCGCCGCACGCCGGGACCCGGGCGCCGCACGCCGGGACCCGGCCGCCGTACGCCGAAACCCGGGCGCACCCCTCGCTACCCTGGAACCGTGACCGAGACGACCGACACCACCGACCGCCCCACCTCCGCCTGGGGCCACGGCCTCGCGACCGTCGCCGCCGACGGCACCGAGCTCGACACCTGGTTCCCGGAGACCCATCTCGGCGCACTGCCCGCCGACGCGGCCTTCCCACTCGAACTCCAGGAGCACATCGGCGAGGACCCCCGCCGCGGCGTCAGGATCGAGGCCGTCACGGTCGAGATCGACATCGATGCGGCACCCGCGAGCACCCCGGACGCCTACCTCCGCCTGCACCTGCTCAGCCACCTGCACGTGCGCCCGAACACGATCAACCTCGACGGCGTCTTCGGGCACCTGCCCATCGTCGCGTGGACGAACGCCGGGCCCGTGCTCCCCGCCGACCTGACGCGCCTGCGCCCGTCCCTGCAGCGCGCGGGCATCGCGGTGCACGCGATCGACAAGTTCCCCCGCCTGCTCGACTACGTGACGCCCGAGCGGGTCCGCATCGCGGACGCGAACCGGGTCCGGCTCGGCGCGCACCTCGCGCCGGGCACCACGGTCATGCACGAGGGCTTCGTCAACTTCAACGCGGGCACCCTCGGCGACGCGATGATCGAGGGCCGCGTCTCCCAGGGCGTCGTCGTCGGCAACGGCACCGACATCGGTGGCGGCGCGTCGATCATGGGCACGCTCTCCGGCGGCGGCACGCACCGGGTGTCCCTCGGGGAGCGCGCGCTCCTCGGGGCGAACGCCGGCCTCGGCATCTCACTCGGCGACGACTCCGTCATCGAGGCGGGGCTCTACGTCACCGCCGGCACGAAGGTCGTGCTCGTCGGGGCCGCGCCGAACCCGGACGGCACCCCCAGGACGGTGAAGGCCGCCGAGCTCTCCGGGGCCCCGAACGTCCTGTTCCGCCGCAACAGCCTGACGGGTGCCGTCGAGGCGCTGCAGCGCAAGGGCGAGGGCATCCAGCTCAACACCGCGCTGCACGCGTAGCGCCACCGCGGCCCGCCGCCGGCCCTCGGTCCGCCCGCCGGTTGCGCCTCCGCCCGTCCGGACCCCGCACAACCGAAAGCACCCCGAACCACGTGATCGCGTGGTGCGGGGTGCTTTCGGTTGTGCGAAGGACGCCCTCGCGCCGGGGCGCCCGCCGCAGCGTCAGCGCTCGGGCAGGTCCCGCTTCGGCGAGCCGACGTAGAGCTGCTGCGGGCGACCGATCTTGTTGAGCGGGTCGTTGTTGAGCTCGCGCCACTGGGCGATCCAGCCCGGCAGCCGCCCGATCGCGAACAGCACGGTGAACATCCGCGGCGGGAAGCCCATCGCCTTGTAGATGATCCCCGTGTAGAAGTCGACGTTCGGGTAGAGCTTGCGCTCGATGAAGTACTCGTCGGAGAGTGCGATCTGCTCGAGCTCCTTGGCGATGTCGAGCAGGTCGTCCTGCACGCCCAGGGACTCGAGGACCTCGTCCGCCGACTCCTTCACGAGCTTGGCGCGGGGGTCGTAGTTCTTGTAGACGCGGTGCCCGAAGCCCATCAGCTTCACCCCGCGCTCCTTGTTCTTCACCCGCTCGACGAAGCGCTGCACGGGCTCGCCGGAGTCCTTGATCTGCTGCAGCATCTCGAGCACGGCTTCGTTCGCACCGCCGTGCAGCGGGCCGTACAGGGCGTTGATGCCGGCCGAGATCGAGGCGAACATGTTCGCCTTCGTCGAGCCGACCAGCCGGACGGTGGCGGTGGACGCGTTCTGCTCGTGGTCTTCGTGCAGGATCAGCAGGCGGTCCAGCGCCTTCGAGAGCACCGGGTTCGGCTCGTAGGTCTCGGCCATGGTGCCGAAGTTCAGCCGCAGGAAGTTGTCGACGAACGACAGGGAGTTGTCCGGGTAGAGGAACGCCTGACCGATGGACTTCTTGTGCGCGTACGCGGCGATGACCGGGAGCTTCGCGAGGAGCCGCACGGTCTGCAGCTCGACCTTCTCCGGGTCGTCGACGTCCATGTCGTCCTCGTAGTACGTCGACAGGGCGCTGACGGCGCTGGAGAGGACGGACATCGGGTGCGCCGAGTGCGGGAGGGCGTCGAACAGGCGACGGAGGTCCTCGTGCAACAGCGTGTGCCGGCGGATGCGCGCGTCGAAGTCGGCGAGCTCGGCGTCGTTCGGGAGCTCGCCGTAGATCAGGAGCCAGGCGACTTCGAGGAAGGTGCAGTTCGAGGCCACCTGGTCGATCGGGTACCCGCGGTAGCGCAGGATGCCCTGGTCGCCGTCGATGTAGGTGATCGCGCTCTTGGTGGACCCGGTGTTCACGAACCCGTAGTCGAGCGTGTTCATCCCGGTCTGCTTCTTGAACGTCGAGATGTCGACCGTGGACGCACCGTCGACGCTCGGCAGGATCGGGAACTCCGCCTGGCCGCCCGGGTACGTCAGCGTCGCGGTCTCCGTCGCCTGCTCGGCTTCGGGACTCACGGGGACGGGCGTCGTTGGCGGTGTGGCCGTCGTCTGAGCGTCATTGGCAGTGTCAGTCACACCAACAGCCTAATCGCGCCGTCTGTCGCTCGTGCACACCCAGGTCCCTCGAACTTGGTGGGAGTCACGACTAGCGGTCGACCGGTTCGGTGGTCGGCGCTCCGGTGGTTCAGGACGAAGCGAGCCGGTGACCGCTGGTCAGACGCTGCGCCGCCGCCGCGATCCGCTCGTCGGTCGCGGTGAGCGCGATCCGCACGTGCTGCCCGCCGGCCGCGCCGTAGAAGGTCCCCGGGGCGACGAGGATGCCCCGGTCCGCGAGCCACGCGACGGTGTCGAGTGCCGGTTCGCCGCGCGTTGCCCAGAGGTACAGGCCCGCTTCGCTGTGGTCGACCCGGAAGCCGGCGCCCTCGAGCGCACGGCGGAGCATGCCGCGACGGGCACGGTACAGCGCCTTCTGCTGCTGCACGTGCGCGGTGTCCTCGAGCGCCACGATCATCGCCTGCTGCACCGGCAGCGGCGGCATCATGCCGGTGTGCTTGCGGACGGCGAGCACCTCGGCGAGGACCGCGGCGTCACCGGCGACGAAGGCGGCCCGGTAGCCGGCGAGGTTCGACTGCTTCGAGAGCGAGTACACGCTGAGCACACCGTCCAGCGAGTCCCCCCCCACGCGGGAGTCGAGGATGGTCGGCGTCGGCGTGACGTCGTAGGGCGGCTCCCAGCCGAGCTCGGCGTAGCACTCGTCCCCGACGATGACCGCGCCGAGTTCCCGGGCGCGGGCGACGGCGACGCGGAGTTCCTCGACGGAGAGGACGCGGCCGTCGGGGTTGCCCGGCGAGTTCAGCCAGATGAGCTTCGTGCCGACGGGCCACGCGGCGGGGTCGTCCGAGGCCAGCGCGGTGGCACCGACGAGCGCGGCGCCGAGTTCGTACGTCGGGTACGCGGCGGCCGGGAACACGACGGTGTCGCCGCGGCCGATGCCGAGCCAGAGCGCGAGCCCGGCGATGAACTCCTTCGAGCCGATCGTCGGCAGGGTCTGGTCCTCCCGCAGCGCGACCCCGTGCCGGCGGCCGTACCAGTCGGCGATCGCCTGACGGAGCGCGGGGGTCCCGGCGACCTGCGGGTAGGCGTGTGCGTCGGTGGCCTCGGCGAGGGCGGCGCGGACGAGCGCGGGCGTCGGGTCCACCGGCGAGCCGACGCTCAGGTCGACGATTCCGCCCTCGTGCTCCGCTGCGCGCTGCTTGAACGGGACGAGCTGGTCCCAGGGGAAGTCGGGGAGGTCGAGGGCCACGTGCGTGTCCGGCTCAGCCGCGCGGCGGTTCGGCCGCGACGACGGGGTGGTCCTTGTGGATCACGCCGACCTTCGCCGCTCCGCCGGGGGAACCGACCTCGTCGAAGAACTCGACGTTGGCCTTGTAGTAGTCGGCCCACTGGTCCGGGAGGTCGTCCTCGTAGTAGATCGCCTCGACCGGGCAGACCGGTTCGCACGCACCGCAGTCCACGCATTCATCCGGGTGGATGTAGAGCGAGCGGTCACCCTCGTAGATGCAGTCCACGGGGCATTCGTCGATGCACGCGCGGTCCTTGACGTCGACACAGGGCTGGGCGATCACGTAGGTCACGGTCGGGGTGCTCCCTTCGGAAACGAGCGCTTCGAGTCTACTCGCGGGGTGCGGCCGACCCTGACCGTCCGGCGACACCCGTCGCCGCGTCGCCCGCGGCTGGGCGCGCCGCCCGCAGTCCGGACAGGTCCGGCCAGGCGAGCGCGAGCATCGCGACGATCGCCGGCCCGAACGTCCACACGTACCCGGCGGCGTTCGCGAGCACCAGCGGGGAGCTCTGCCCACCGACGGACACCAGGACCTGCGTGGCGACGATCACCCCGATGCCGACCGCCGCGACCATCGCGCGGGACCGGTAGAGCAGCCGCACGCCGACGACCAGGCCGACCACGATGAGCGTGGTGAGGACGATGCCGATCGGGAACGCCCCGAGCGTCTGCTGGTGGGTGATCGTCCCGAGGCCACCGGCGAGCAGCCCGACGACGAGGGCGACCACGACCGCGGTGACCTTGCCCGCCGGGGACATGTCCGCGTACGTCTCGGGAGCGGCCGCGGCGGGCGGCTCGTCGTGCCGGAAGCCCTCGGTCGCCGCCGCGTGCTGCCGGACACCGTGCGGCATCACCCAGGACAGCGCGGTCGGGTCGGCGGGGTCCACCGGGTCGACGGCGACCTGCGAGCGGTACTGCTCGATCGCCGCGCGGACCTTCGCCCGCACGGGCAGGACGTCGACGGTGACGTCCGCCTCACCGGAGTCGGGGTCGACGATCATCGAGAACGGCACGTCCTCGGCCTTCGCCGCGTACCGGGCGGCGTTGTGCACCCGCACGTGGTCCGGGTGGCCGTAGCCGCCGTCGTCCGCGTAGCTGATCACCGCGTCGGCGCGGGTCGACCGGATCGCGGCGCGGACGTCGTCGACGACCTCGCCGAGGTCGGCCATGGTCAGCGAGTCGGCCGGGGCGTCGTCCGCCGCGACGGCGCGGCCGTCCGGGCCCCACTGCATGCCGGAGTCGGAGTAGCGCCGCTCGGGCAGGTCGGTCGGACGGGCTCCCGGCCCGCCGAGCCACAGGTGGGCCGGACGCCCGAGCGCGGCCAGCGCGCCGGCGATCTCGGTCTCCCGGTGCGCGGCGACGCGGCGACCGTCACCGAACAGCGGCGCGAGTTCCGGCGTGAGCATCTCGCCGCGCTCGCCCCGGGTCGCCGTGAGGACGGTGACCTCGGCGCCGAGCTCGAGGAGCGTGGCGATGGTCCCACCGGACGACAGGGTCTCGTCGTCGGGGTGGGCGTGCACGAAGAGGACGCGCTCGGGGCGGGTCGCGGGGGCCTTGGACATCGTCTCCCAGGGTACGGGACGCGCCTCGGTCGGCTACCGCGGGGTGACGATGTACGTCGCGGTCGCGCCGGCGTCGGACTTCGAGAACGTGAGCACCACGCGGTGGTCGTCGCTCCGGAAGATCCCGAACGCGCTCGAGGAGTCCGCACGCTTCGCCGACTCGGTGAACCCGGCGTCCGTGAGCTGCTGTGCCGCGGTCCCGAAGTCGTCCACCGATGATGCCTGCACCTGCACGACCCAGCCGGAGCCGTTCGGGCCGGAGCCGCCACCCAGGACCGTGCCGTCCACGAGCGGGACGGCCGACGTCGGGAAGCCGTCGGGCACCTTGCCGTCCGAGGTCACGTTCGTGCCCTTGAGGGCGGTGTCCAGCGCACCGTCGATGCCACCGGCGATGCTCGACATGCCCTCGCTGATCGCCGATCCGTCGATGCCCTTGACGCTCTCGCTGACGTCCGAGGCCACCGAGGACCCGAGGTCCGTGGCCTGCTTGACGGCGTCCGAGGAGCAGCCGGTGAGACCGGCCAGGGCGATGCCCGCTGCCACGGCGGCGATGAGCGGGGAACGGAGGGCGTTGCGCATGCGGGCACCGTAACCGACCAGCCGGGAGGCTCGACGCGAGTTCCCTGGGAGTCTCACCTGTCCGCCGGGCCCGGCCAGGGCCTCCAGGCCGTCATGCGCGTCAGCGCACGTCCGTCAGCGCACGTCCGTCAGCGCAGGTCCGTCAGCGCAGGTACGCGCGCACCGCCGCGACGAGCGCGTCGACGCCGACCGGGATCGCCGTCTCCGCCTGCGGCGCGTAGAAGGGCGAGTGGTTGCTCGGGATCTCCTCGCCCCGGCGGAACAGCTCCGGGTCCGTGATGCCGGTGAACCAGTAGACGATCGGCACACCGGCGGCGGTGGCGAGCTGCCCGACGTCCTCGGACGCCATCGCGAGCCCCGACTCGAGGTCGACGGCCTTCGGCACCGCGGCGGCGATCGCCTCGAGGACACGCGCGGCGTGCTCGGGGTCGTTCACCAGGACGTCGGCACCGGGCCAGCGCTCGATCGTGGGTTCCGGGAGTCCGCCCGCGTCGCTCTCGGCACGGACGATGCGCTCGATGGAGGCGATGATCCGGTTCCGGGTCTCCTCGTTGCGGGCCCGGGTGGAGATCTCGATGACGGCCTTGTCCGGGATGATGTTCGCCCGGGTGCCCGCGTGGAAGCTGCCGATGGTGACGACGCCCGCGTCGCTCGGCGACACCTCTCTCGAGACGATCGTCTGCAGCCGGACGACCGCGGACGCCGCGGTGACGACCGGGTCGAGCGAGGCCTGCGGCGCCGAACCGTGCGCGCCCCGGCCGTTGAACGTGATCGTGAACCGGTCGCTCGACGCCATCACGGGGCCGGAGCCGACCGCGACCATGCCGACCGGGGCCGGGGCGGAGTGCTGTCCGAGGACGATCTCGGGCTTCGGGAACCGGTCGACCAGGCCGTCCTCGACCATCGCGCGGGCGCCGGAGATCACCTCTTCCGCTGGCTGGAAGACCGCGACGACGGTGCCGGACCAGGCGTCGCGGGTGGCGAGGAGGCGCTCGAGGGTGCCGAGCAACCACGTGACGTGGATGTCGTGGCCGCACGCGTGCATCGTCGGGACGTCGGTGCCGGTCTCGTCGGTGCCGCGGTGCTCGCTGGCGTAGGGCAGGCCGGTCCGTTCCTCCACCGGGAGGCCGTCCATGTCCGCGCGGAGCCAGATCACCGGGCCGTCGCCGTTCGTCAGCACCCCGACGACACCGGTGCCGCCGACGCCTTCGGTCACGTCGATGCCGCCCAGTTCGTGCAGCTTCGCGGTGATGACACCGGCGGTGCGGTGCTCCTGGAACCCGAGTTCCGGGTGGGCGTGGAGGTCCTGGTACAGCGAGAGGAGGTCGAGGGTCACACACACCACGGTAGCGCCGCCTGTTCACATGTGCGCCATGCGCGTGCAGCACACGGCGACTAGAACTGGGTGCATGACATTTCACACAACGGTTTCCAGAGTCCTCCTCGTGCTCGGTTCGACCGCCCTCATCGCGGTCCCCGCGGAGCAGGCGGCCGCCGCACCTCCCGCACACTCGTCGCCGACACCCTCGGCGCAGGACATGCCGTCGGTCACCAGGACCGTTTCCTGCTCGGCGGGCGGGATGACGGGCGAAGCAGTCCTCAGCCTGGCGAGCGACGGGACGCGATGGCGCACGACGGTCGAGCGCTACAAGATCTCCGCGAACGGACGGAGCAAGGGCAACGTCAACCCCTACGTCTGGGGTCAGAACTTCGTCGGCCAGGTGACCCTCGACGAGCGCGTCTCGTCCAGGGACGCCATGGTCCAGGACGGGCAGTGGCACGATCTCGGCCTGCAGCTGAACCGATCGAGCCTGCCCTGGGCGGCGATGTCCCAGGCGTCGAGCACCGGGGTCGAGTTCGTGTTCGACAAGTCCGGCTCGGATCCTCGCTGCTCGGCGGGGATCTCGTCGAGCAACCCACGACGGACCGTCCAGCACCTCGCAACCACCCCTGGCCGGATCGACAAGCTCCACCCGCTGGCTTCGTGCTACGTCCTCAGCGACGGGGTCACGTGCAGCATCGCGGAGTCCAGGACAGCGACGAGCTCGGTCAACCTGACCGGCGCGGTCACGCCGACGGGAGAATCGCTCAAGTGGATCACGGGCAACATCAACGCGTCGTGGACGGCCTCGCGGACCGTCGACGTCCGGTGCACGTCACCGGTCATGCGCAAGGGCGAACTCTTCGTCGCGTACCCGACGGGTGTCGACACACAGTTCCGGGTTCAGGTCGACGCGTTCGGCGTGCACATCGACGGGCCCGGCACGGCGTTCGAGGTCGCGAACGGCATCGCCTGCGAGGTCTCCTGAACGCGAAGGACGAACCGCGAACGGCCCGGCCACCTCGACGAGGTGACCGGGCCGTTCGACGAACGCGGGAACTGACCCGTTACGCGTCCTGGCGCTTCAGGCGAGCGTAGGAGCGCTGGCGGGCCTGCGCGTCGAGCTCGACCTTGCGGATGCGGACGGCGGCGGGGGTGACCTCGACGCACTCGTCCTCACGCGCGAACTCCAGGCACTCCTCGAGGGAGAGCTGGCGCGACGGCGTCATCGACTCGAAGGAGTCGGCGTTCGCCGAACGCATGTTCGTGAGCTTCTTCTCCTTGGTGATGTTCACGTCCATGTCGTCGGCGCGCGAGTTCTCGCCGATGACCATGCCCTCGTAGACCTCTTCGGTGGGGTTGACGAAGAACGTCATCCGCTCCTGGAGGTTCGTGATGGCGAACGGCGTGACCACACCGGAACGGTCGGAGACGATCGAGCCGTTGATGCGGGTCTGGATCGGGCCGGCCCACTCGTCGTAGCCGTGCGAGATCGCGTTGGCGATGCCGGTGCCGCGGGTCTCGGTGAGGAACGACGTGCGGAAGCCGATCAGGCCGCGCGACGGGACGATGAACTCCATGCGCACCCAGCCGGTGCCGTGGTTCGTCATGTTCTCCATGCGGCCCTTGCGGGCGGCCATGAGCTGCGTGATCGCGCCGAGGTACTCCTCCGGCGTGTCGATCGTCATGTGCTCGTAGGGCTCCTGGAGCTTGCCGTTCTCGTCACGCTTGGTGACGACCTGCGGCTTGCCCACGGTGAGCTCGAAGCCCTCGCGACGCATCTGCTCGACCAGGATGGCGAGCGCGAGCTCACCACGGCCCTGGACTTCCCACGCGTCGGGGCGCCCGATGTCGAGGACCTTGAGCGAGACGTTGCCGACGAGCTCGCGGTCGAGGCGCTCCTTGACCATGCGGGCGGTCAGCTTGTGGCCCTTGACCTTGCCGACGAGCGGCGACGTGTTCGTGCCGATCGTCATCGAGATCGCCGGGTCGTCGACCGTGATGGTCGGCAGCGGACGGACGTCCTCCGGGTCGGTGAGGGTCTCACCGATGGTGATCGTGTCGAAGCCGGCGACGGCGACGATGTCGCCGGGGCCCGCGGACTCGGCCGGGTAGCGGTCGAGCGCCTTGGTGATGAGGAGCTCGGTGATGCGGGCGTTGACGACGGTGCCGTCGTGCTTGACCCACGCGACCGTCTGGCCCTTCTTCATGGTGCCGTGGAAGATGCGCAGGAGCGCGAGGCGACCGAGGAACGGCGAGGCGTCGAGGTTCGTGACGTGCGCCTGCAGCGGGTGCTCGTCGTCGTACTTCGGGGCCGGGACGTGCTGGAGGATCGCTTCGAAGAGCGGCTCGAGGTCGTCGTTGTCGGGCAGCTCGCCGTCGTTCGGCTTGTTGCGCGACGCGGCGCCGTTGCGGCCAGAGGCGTAGACCACCGGGACGTCGAGGATCGCGTCGAGGTCGAGGTCGTCGACCTCGTCGGAGAGGTCGGACGCGAGGCCGAGGAGGAGGTCCTGCGACTCGGAGACGACCTCGTCGATGCGGGAGTCCGGGCGGTCCGTCTTGTTGACGAGCAGGATCACCGGGAGCTTGGCGGCGAGCGCCTTGCGGAGCACGAAGCGGGTCTGGGGCAGCGGGCCTTCCGACGCGTCGACGAGCAGCACGACACCGTCGACCATGGAGAGGCCGCGCTCGACCTCACCGCCGAAGTCGGCGTGGCCGGGGGTGTCGATCACGTTGATGGTGATGGGGCCGTCCGAGCCGAACTCGGTCGCGTGCTTGCCGTTGTAGAGCACCGACGTGTTCTTCGCGAGGATGGTGATGCCCTTCTCGCGCTCGAGGTCGTTCGAGTCCATCATGCGGTCTTCGCCCTCGAAGTGGGCGTCGAACGAGTTGGTCTGCGTGAGCATCGCGTCGACGAGCGTGGTCTTGCCGTGGTCGACGTGTGCCACGATGGCGACGTTGCGCAGGTCGGACCGGGTGGCGAGCGCCATACAGGACATCCTTCAAATTCTGGGAGAGTGTCGGGCCAGTGTTTTTGACGGCACCGCACCCGTGGGCAGAACGCCCGACACACCAGTCTACCGGTAGTTCGCAACCGACAGGAGTACAGCGCATGAGCCGACGGCGAACGTGGGTCGAGATCACGATCGTGCTCATGCTCTCGCTCGGCGGCAGCGCGCTCTACTCGGTGCTGCAGATCATCGACGACCTGTCGCAGACCACCCCGCTCGGCCAGCAGTCCACCGCGCTCAACTCCTCGACCACGACCGTCCAGTACGTGGACCTCGCCCGGCAGCTCGTCGGCATCGCGGTGGACCTGGCCCCGGTCGCGCTGGTCTGCTACCTGCTGTGGTCGACCACCCGCCCGCACCTGGCCCGGCTCGGCATCGACCGGTTCCGGGTGAAGCCGGACCTCGGCGGTCCGGTGCTCATCGCGCTGTGCATCGGGATCCCCGGGCTCGCGCTCTACTTCACGGGCCGCGCGCTCGGGTTCACCGTGAACGTGAACCCGGCGGCGCTCGACTCCTACTGGTGGACGATCCCGGTGCTGCTGCTCTCGGCGATCCGGTCCGGGCTGCAGGAGGAGGTGATCGTGGTCGGCTACCTGTACGCCCGCCTCGGCGAGATCGGGTGGGGCCGGTGGCAGATCATCCTCTCCACCGCGGTGCTCCGCGGCAGCTACCACCTCTACCAGGGCTTCGGCGCGTTCGTCGGCAACGCCGTGATGGGCATCGCGTTCGGCTGGATCTACACGAAGTGGGGACGGCTGATGCCCCTGATCGTCACGCACTGCCTGCTCGACGCCGCGGTGTTCGTGGGCTACCCGTGGGTCGCCCACGCGTTCCCGCAGCTGTTCTCCTGATTCCCACAGCCACCACACAGCGCGGCGAGGGTCGGCTCCCCTCCCCCGGCCCTACCGTGAGCACATGAGCATCCCCGCGGTCCGCGATCCGGCACCGAGGTTCACCCTGCCGGGCATGATCGTCCGCGACGGGGTGCGGACCGACGGCGAGTACGCGATCGACTCCGAGATCGGCCGGACGGTCGTGCTCGCCTTCTACCCGGGCGACGCCACCCCGGTCTGCACCGCCCAGCTCTGCAGCTACCAGGAAGAGCTCGACGAGTTCGGGGACCTCGGTGCCGTGGTGTGGGGCATCAGCCCGCAGGCGCTCGACTCGCACGAGGCCTTCGCCCGCGGTTCCTCACTCACCTTCCCGCTGCTCAGCGACACCGCCGGCTCCGTCATCCGCGACTACGGCGTGAACGCCCCGGGCATCGGCCTCCGCCGGTCCGTGTTCGTGATCGGTCCCGACGGGATCGTCCGCTGGCGGCACGTCGGACTGGTCGGATTGCGCTTCCCGAAGGCCGAGGTCATCCGCGAACAGATCGAACTGCTCGTCGGATAGGTGCATACGCATATTTCTTGTTCGTCCACGGCGTGTCGATTCTCGTTTTTTCTTCCCGTGGGGTATTGACTCTCGAAGCGGAGTCCGGGACGCTTTGTGTACGAGAGATCCTGATGGATCGGCCTCCCCGGGAAATCGGGTCGTCAGCTGGTACGCGCAAGGCGTTTCACGTCCGCTCAGCCGACGTTCCCGGGGAGGCACTCTCGCATCTCTCGCTCTCCTACGATTGAGCGCATGAGCGACTCCCCCACGCCCGAGCCCGCACGGATCGTCGCTCCCGGCATGCGGACGCTCGCGGTCGTGCTCTGGGTCGTCGCGGTCGTGCTGGTCGTGCTCGGGTTCGTGGGCCGCGGGGACACGTCCGCGTGGCTCGTCCCGGTGCCGAGCGTCTTCGTCGCGTTCGTCGCGTGGGCCGTGCTCTGGCGTCCGCGGCTCGAGCTCACCGCGGACGCACTCGTGGTCGTCGACGTCCGCCGCACCTCCACCTACGCCTGGCCGCGGGTCACCGGGGTGCGGACGAAGTACGGCCTGGAGATCCAGTCGAACGAGCCCGACCGGCGCACGTGGATCGCGCCGCGTCCCACGGCACGCCTGCGCGTCGACCGGCCGGGAGGCTCGGTGCCGGTCAGCGTCGACGCCGCGGCCGCCGAGGTGCTCGCGTTCGTCCCCGAGGCCGCCCCGCAGGACGGCCCGCCCCCGGCGTCCGTGGCCCGGCAGCCGATCACGCACCGGGTGCACGGGTGGTCCGTCCTCGCGATGATCGTCCTCGGCATCGCCGCGTCGCTCTCCGCCGCCCGCCTCTGACCCGCCCGCCGCTGGCCCGCGGGACGCGACCCCGCACCGGTCGGAGGCACGGGCCGGTGCCGCGGTGGGCACTGTGACGCGACCCCACACCGGTCCGGAGGCTCGTGGCGGCGCCGCTACGAGCCTCCCGTCCGCTGCCCACGCACGTTCCCACCCATCTCACGCGCGTTGGAAAGGCGAATCGCGCGTACCGGGTCGAAAGAACCGACCCCCTACGCGCGATTCGACTCCCTCCGCGCGATTCGACCCGCTGCACGGGACGGGGGCGGAGCAGGGAACACGGACGACGAAGGGGCGCGTCACCGTGGTGACGCGCCCCTCGCTGGTGGTGCTGGTTACTTCTTGTAGCCCACGTCCTGCCACTTGACCGAGTACTGCTGGAACTGTGCCGGACCGTAGTTCACGAGGTCCTTCCGCACACCCCAGGCGTAGGGCTCGGCGAACAGCGGGATGGTGCCGGCGACCTTGACGATCTTCTTGTCGATCGCGTTCGCGTCGGCGATGCGCTTCGTGGCGTCGAGCTCGGCGTTCGCCTTGTCCCACGCGGCACCGAGCGACGAGTCCGTCACGCCGGAGTAGTTCTGACCGGCGTCGGCCGGGTAGTAGATCGACTTCAGCGAGGACACCGGGAACGGCGTGCCCTGCCAGGCGAAGTACGTGGCGTCGAAGTCGCGGCCGTCCGTGGTGATGTACTTCGTGAAGAAGTCATCGGTCGGGACGGTGTCGATCGTCACCTTGAAGCCGGCGGCCTTCGTCTGCTGCTGCACGAGCTGCGCGATGTTGGCCGAGTTCGGGTTGTCCGAGGGGATCACGAACCGGACCTCGAGCGTCTTGCCGCCCTTGGTCGCGTAGCCGTCGGAGCCGATCTTGTACCCGGCGTCCTCGAGCTTCGACTTCGCCTTGGCGGTGCTGTAGCCGTACACGCTGGTCGCGTGGTCGGTGTAGCCCTTCTGGCCGGGCAGGTAGGTGAGGCTGTTCAGCACGCCACCCGGGCTCTTCACCGGCGAGAGGATCGCCTGCGAGAGGACCTTGCGGTTGATCGCCTGCGCGAACGCCTGACGGACGTCCTGGTCCTTGAACACGTCGGCGGTGCCGTTCAGCGTGATCTGGCGCTGCGTGGTGCCGAGCGAGCGCTCGATCTTCGAGTCCGAGCGGGAGTTCGCGGTCTTGTAGTTGTCCGCGCTGCCGTTCAGGTTGAAGGCGTCGAGCTCCTTGTTGGCGTACGCCTGGGCGACGCCGTCACGGGAGACCGTCTTGAAGATGATCGTGTCGAGCTTCGGCGCGTCACCCCACCACTTCGGGTTCTTCGCGAAGGTCACGACGCCACCGTTGGCGTCGAAGGACTTGACGATGTACGGACCACCGGAGACGTAGGTCTTGCCGTCGGCCGCGTACGGGCCCTTGGCCCACGCCTTGTTGAAGTGGTCGGGGGTGTCGACCGCCCAGGAGGGGTAGATCGAGGAGAACACCGACGGCCAGTCCGCGTTCACCTTCGAGAAGGTGATGAGGACGTCCTGCGCGCTGGAGCCCTGCTTCACCGAGTCGACGTCTTCCCAGACGTTGGTGGCGAGCGGCGCGAAGGCCGGGTCGGTGCCGTTGAGCGCCTTCCAGTTCGCCGCGACGTCCTTCTCGGTGATCGGGGTGCCGTCGGACCAGACCGCCTTGGGGTTGATCTTGATCTCGACCGTCTGGGGCGAGTCCTTCGTCAGCTTGATCGAGTCGACGTAGTCCTTGTTCGCCTCCCACTCACCGTTCTCCTTGAACTGGATGAAGCTCGGGAGGTAGGTGCCGGCGATCGTCTGGTCGTCGACGGTGCCGGAGTCCAGGTTGCTGATCTGCCAGTTGGCGGGCGCCGAGTCGATCGGCAGCGTGAGCGAGCCGCCGTCCTTGACCGAGGCGCGATCGGCGGTGCTCCACCCGGTCGACTTCAGTGACGACGACGCGACCGCCGAGCTGTCGTCACCAGCCGTCCCGCCGCCGGAGCAGCCCGCGAGCACGATGGCCGAAGCCGCCGCGACGGCGAACACGGCTGTTGCTTTGATCCTCATTCGCATGGCGAGGATTCCCTTTCGTTGTTTCGCGCGGATCGCGCTGAACACGGCGACCCCCGTCGCCGTGGCTGTTGGGAGTTGACCCTAGCCACACCTTGGCCGTTGCCGTGAATGGTCGTACGGAATCGAAACAAGTCCGTAACAGTCGTTGTCTAGCGTTGCGCCCGTCGTCCTGAGCATGACTCCGGGGCGGCTACGCTGTCCCCACCGACAGCGCCGTCCGGCCGGACGGTCAATCGACCCCTGGGAACCGCCAATGCTCGCATTCATCGCGAAACGGATCGTCAACTACGTGATCCTGACGATCGTCGCGACGACGCTGGGATACATCCTGGCCAGCACGACGCTCAATCCGGCAGCTCGCTTCTACGGACGGAACCCCCCGGTCCCGCAGAACACGATCGACGCGTCGCTCGCGAAGATCGGCGCCGACCCCGGGGTGCCCGTCCTGGTGCGGACCTGGAACTGGTGGGTCGACCTCGTCACCCACGGGTCGCTCGGGATCAGCACGCGGAACACCGAGGTGACGGCGGACATCATCGCCCGCTCCGGCACGAGCCTCCGGCTGCTCATCATCGGCGCGCTGCTCGGCGCGATCCTCGGTGTCCTGCTCGGCGTGTGGAACGCGGTGCGGCAGTACAAGACCTCCGACCAGGTGTCCACGTACCTCTCGTTCGCGGTGCTCGCGACGCCGGTGTTCGTCATCGCGGTCGTGCTGATGATCCTCGCGACCGGGCTGAACAGCGCCGTCGGGTCGCAGGTGATCCGCTTCACGGGCGAGTACACGCCCGGCTACGGAGGCGGCTTCTTCGCCAACCTCGGCGACCGGCTCGTCCACCTGCTGCTCCCGACGATCTCGCTCACCATCGGCGCGATCGCCAGCTACTCGCGGTACCAGCGGTCCGCGATGCTCGACGTCCTGTCGAACGACTTCATCCGCACCGCCCGCTCGAAGGGCCGCACCCGCGGCTCCGCGATCATGCGGCACGGTGTCCGGGTCGCGCTCATCCCGATGTCCACGTTCTTCGCGTACTCCTTCGGTCTGATCCTGACCGGCGCGAGCGTCACCGAGCTCGTGTTCAGCTGGCACGGGATGGGCGAGTACTTCGTCACCAGCATCACCAACAACGACATCAACGCAGCGGCCGGGACGATCCTGTTCACGGCGATCCTGGTGCTCATCGCCGGGACGCTCGCCGATCTCCTGTACGCGGCGCTCGACCCGCGAGTGAGGGTGTGACCCGTGTCGCTTCTCGACCCCACCACCACGACCACCGCCGGTGACCCGGGCGACGGCAACGCCGGGGTGCCCGCGCACGTCGTCGACGCCACCAGCCGACGGACGCCGTTCTGGCGGAAGGTGCTCAGCACCTGGCGCGCCCGGATCGGTGCGACGGCGCTGCTGCTCATCATCCTGTGGGCCTTCGTCGGCCCGCTGCTCTACCACTGGAACTCGGTGGACTCCGACGGGCTCGCGTTCGGCATGGGCCCGAGCGCGTCGCACTGGTTCGGCACGAACGACATCGGCCAGGACATCTACGCGCAGACCCTCGTCGGCCTGCAGAAGTCGCTGCTGATCGGCCTCATCGCCGGCCCCGGTTCGACGCTGATCGCCGGCATCGTCGGTGCGATCGCGGGGTACTTCGGCGGGTTCGCCGACCGGGCGATCGTCTGGGCGATCGACCTGCTGCTCGTGATCCCGTCGTTCTACGCGCTCGTGCTCCTCAGCCCGGTGTTCAAGAACCTCACCTGGGTGGCGCTCATCGTCGGCCTGGCGATCTTCAACTGGATGATCATGGCCCGCGTGATCCGCGGGCAGACGATGTCGCTGCGGGAGCGCGACTACGTCAAGGCAGCTCGGTTCATGGGCGTCCCGTCGTCCACGATCATCCGCCGGCACATCCTGCCGAACGTCGCCTCGCTGCTGATCATCGACGCCACGCTCGGCGTCGGCGCGATGATCCTGGCGGAGAGCACGCTGAGCTTCTTCGGCTTCGGCATCCAGGTGCCGGACGTCTCGCTCGGCACGCTGCTCGCCGCCGGCAGCCAGTCGGCGGTGACCCGGCCGTGGCTGTTCGTCCTCCCCGCCGCGACCCTCGTCGCCACCGTCCTGTCCACGAGCCTGCTCGGCGACGCCCTGCGCGACGCCATCGACCCCACCTCCGGAGCCAACCGTGACTGACCCCCTGCTCTCCGTCTCGGACCTCTCCGTCACGTTCAACGCGAACTCGCGCCCCGTGTACGCCGTCCGCGGCGTCGACTACGAGGTCCGCCAGGGCGAGTTCCTCGGCATCGTCGGCGAGTCGGGCTCCGGCAAGTCGGTGTCCTCGATGGCCGTGATGGGTCTGCTGCCCTCCTCGGCGCAGGTCGGGGGCAGCATCAAGTACGACGGGCAGGAGCTCGTCGGCCTGAACGACCGCGAGATGTCGAAGCTCCGCGGCCGGGACATCGCGATGGTGTTCCAGGACCCGCTGTCCGCGCTCACGCCGGTGTACACGATCGGGCAGCAGATCGTCGAGGGGCTCCGCCTGCACGACCGGTCGCTCACCGCGCACGCCGCCCGGACCCGCGCCGAGGAGCTCCTCCGCGTCGTCGGCATCCCGAACGCCGCCCGGCGGCTCGACGCGTTCCCGCACGAGTTCTCCGGCGGCATGCGGCAGCGCGCGATGATCGCCATCGCGATCGCGAACGACCCGAAGCTCATCATCGCGGACGAGCCGACCACCGCGCTCGACGTGACGATCCAGGCGCAGATCCTCGACGTGCTGCAGACCGCGAAGGACATGACCGGCGCCGCCGTGGTGCTGATCACCCACGACCTCGGGGTCGTCGCGGGCAACGCCGACCGGGTCGCCGTGATGTACGCCGGCCGGATCGTCGAGACGGCGCCCGTGCAGACCCTGTTCCGCGAACCGGTGATGCCGTACACGATCGGCCTGCTCCGGTCGATGCCGAACATGTCGGCGCCCCGCACGGAGCGGCTCGTGCCGCTCGAGGGCCGCCCGCCGCTCCTCACGCAGCAGCCGACGGGGTGTCCGTTCGCCGACCGCTGCCCGGCCGCGATCGACGCCTGCCGTGACGGCGAACCGGCACTCCTGGCGCCGAGCATCACGAACGCCGGCGCCGGTACCGTCGGGGAGACCGTCCCCGGCTCCGTCGCCGACCTGGCCACCGGCGCGACGGTCGCCGCCCCCGCCGTACTGCCCGACCACACCGCCGCGTGCATCCGCCGCGACGAGATCGCCGCGGGCACCCTCGAGCGCTCCGAGATCTTCCCCCGCCCGGACGACATCGAAGAGGCCGCGACGGACCACGGCGACGACGTGGTCCTGCGACTCGACGACGTCGTGAAGACCTTCCCGCTCACCAAGGGCGCGGTCTTCCGTCGGCGGATCGGCGAGGTCCACGCGGTCGACGGCATCTCGCTCGAGCTCAAGCGCGGCAAGGTCCTCGGCCTGGTCGGCGAGTCCGGCTGCGGCAAGACGACGACGATCATGGAGATCCTCGAGCTCGCGGGCGCCCAGCAGGGCTCCATCACCGTGAACGGCGTCGACACCGCCACGCTGAGCAAGCGCGACCGTCTCGCGCTGCGGAGCGACATCCAGGTCGTCTTCCAGGACCCGATGGCGTCGCTCGACCCCCGGCTCGACATCGGCTCGGTGATCGGGGAACCGCTCACCGTGCAGGGTGTCCCGAAGGCCGAGATCCGCCAGCGTGTGCAGGACTCCCTGGCGCTGGTGGGCCTCGAGCCGAGCTACATCGACCGGTTCCCGCACGAGTTCTCCGGCGGCCAGCGGCAGCGCATCGGCATCGCCCGGGCGCTCATCGTCGAGCCGAAGATCCTGGTGCTCGACGAACCCGTCTCCGCGCTCGACGTCTCGGTGCAGGCCGGTGTCATCAACCTCCTCGAGGACCTGAAGCACCGCCTGGGCCTGTCGTACCTGTTCGTGGCGCACGACCTGTCGGTCGTCCGGCACATCGCCGACGACGTCGCGGTGATGTACCTCGGTCGCATCGTCGAGTACGGCGAGGGCGACCTGGTCTTCGACGACCCGCAGCACCCCTACACGCGCGCGCTGCTGTCCGCGGTGCCCGTCCCGGACCCCGACGCCGAGGCCGCACGCGGCCGGATCCTGCTCGAGGGCGACCTGCCGTCGCCGACCGAGCGGGTCGACGGGTGCCGGTTCCGCACCCGGTGCCCGCTCTACCAGCTCCTCGACGAGACCCGGCAGGAGCAGTGCCGCAGCATCGACCCGTCCCTGCAGGCCGTGCACGGCCGTGGCGTGGCGTGCATCCAGACCGACCAGAACGACCTGCTCACGCAGCGCGCGGTGGCGGCCGTGTAGCGGCGGTCACGTCTCCACCTGACGGACGGGAGGCTCCGCACCGGACCGGTGCGGAGCCTCCCGTCCGTCAGCTGCTGACGTGACGTGCCCCGGTCAGGCGACCAGGGCGAGGACCAGCAGGAGCACCGCGACCACGCCGGAGACGACGGCCGTACGGTCCCAGGACCGGACCACTTCGCCGTCGGCCGCGCCACGGTCGCGTGCGAGCGCCCAGGCGTCGAGGACGACCGAGAGCTCGGCGGAGGTCGGCATCACGGGCCGCTCGCCGCGCCGGGCGGGCTTCGGCCGGGGCAGGGTCGGACCGCCCCAGCAGGTCAGCTTCCGCGGCTCGGTGGTCTCGACGACGATCTGGTACCGCAGCCGGACGTCCGCGACCGCGCCCCACGGCACCACCGTCACCCGGAGCGGGTTGACCACCGTCAGGCGGTCGGCGGTGACCCGGACGGACGGCTGGACCATGAGCACCCAGACGCCCCAGACGATGACCGCGATCGGTCCGACGGCGTGCAGGACCACGTCCCAGCTGCCCCGGACCGCCGCGTCGACGAGCAGGGCGAGCCCCAGGAACGCGACGAGGCCGGACGACACCAGTCCCCCGCGGCCACCGCGGAGGACGATCGGTCGTCCGGCCTCGTCGTTCGTCAGGTCGATCAGCGCCCGAACTCGAAGGACGCACCCGGGATCGCCGCGAGGAGGTCCCTGGTGTACTGCTCGCGCGGGTTGGCGAAGACCTCGTCGGTCGTCGCCTTCTCCACGATCTGGCCCTTGCGCATCACGCACACGTTGTCCGCGACGAGGCGGACGACCGCGAGGTCGTGCGTGATGAACAGGTAGGTCAGGCCGAGCTCCGACTGCAGCTCCGTGAGCAGGTCGAGGATCTGGCCCTGGACGAGCACGTCGAGGGCGGAGACCGCCTCGTCGAGCACGATGACCTCGGGCTTGAGCGCCAGCGCACGGGCGACGGCGATGCGCTGTCGCTGACCGCCGGAGAGCTCGTTCGGGTAGCGGTTCACCATCGATGCCGGCAGGGCCACCTGGTCGAGGAGCTCACGCACCCGGGCACGGCGCGAGGCCTTGTCCCCGATGCGGTGCGTGACGAGCGGCTCGGCGATGGTGTTCCCGACGTTGTACATCGGGTCCAGCGACCCGTACGGGTCCTGGAACACCGGCTGCACGCGACGGCGGAAGTCGAAGAGCTCCTTGCCCTTCAGCGCCCCGATGTCGATGCCGTCGAACTGCACGCTGCCGCTCGTGATGTCCTCGAGCTGGAGCACGAGCTTGGCGACCGTGGACTTGCCCGAGCCGGACTCGCCGACGAGCGCCATGGTGGTGCCCTTCGGGATCGAGAACGACACGTCGTCGACGGCCTTCAGCTCACGGCTCGCGAGGTTCTTGCCGCGCAGCTTGTAGACCTTCTCGAGGTTCTTCACCACGATGAGGTCCTTCGCCGGCTGGTGCTCGCGCTCCTGGGCGCGGGCGATCAGCTCGGCGTCGTCGCTGCCGGCGTCGGCGATGTCGACGTGCGCGTGCTGCACCTTGGACTGGATGCGACGGCTCGCCAGCGACGGCGCCGCGGCGACCAGGCGCTGCGTGTACGGGTGCTGCGGGTTGCCGAGGATCTCCTTCGACGGACCCGCCTCGACGACCTGGCCCTTGTACATCACGACGAGCTTCTCGGCGCGCTCGGCGGCGAGGCCGAGGTCGTGCGTGATGAAGAGGACGCTGGTGCCGAAGTCACGAGTCAGCGTCTCGAGGTGGTCGAGGATGACGCGCTGCACGGTGACGTCCAGGGCGCTGGTCGGCTCGTCCGCGATGAGCAGCTGCGGGCGGCTCGACAGGCCGATGCCGATGAGCACGCGCTGGCGCATGCCGCCGGAGAACTCGTGCGGGTACTGCTTGAGGCGGTTCGCGGCGTCGCCGAGGCCCGCTTCCTTCAGGACCTCGATCGCACGCTCGCGGACGGCCTTCTTGCCGACGGCCATGCCGTTCGCACGGATCGCCTCCTCGACCTGGAACCCGATGGTCCACAGCGGGTTGAGGTTCGACATCGGGTCCTGCGGGACGTAGCCGATCTCCTTGCCGCGGATATCGGACATCTCCTTGTCGGAGAGACCGACGAGCTCGCGACCGTTGAACTTGATCGACCCGCCGGTCACCTGGCCGGCGCCGGGCAGGAGCTTGATGATCGCCTGGGCGCTCGTCGACTTGCCGGAGCCGGACTCGCCCACGATCGCGAGGCGTTCGCCCTGCTCGAGGGTGAAGTCGACGCCACGGACGGCCTGCACGAAGCCGCTCTGGGTCTTGAAGCCGATCTGGAGCCCGGAGATCTCGAGGAGCGGGGCACCGCTGTTGCCGGCGCGACGGGCCGTCGTCTCGGTCAGAGTCTCGCTCATCGGCGGGCCCTCGCCTTCGGGTCGAGTGCGTCGCGGACCACGTCACCGAGGAGGAGGAACGCGAGCACGGTGATGGACAGGGCGGCGGACGGCCAGAAGATCGTCGCCGGGTTGGTCCGGATGGAGGACTGCGCGGCGCCGATGTCGAGGCCCCAGCTCAGTGCCGACGGCGGCAGACCGATGCCGAGGAAGGACAGCGTGGCCTCCGCGACGATGAACGTGCCGAGGGACACCGTCGCGACGACGATGACCGGTGCGAGCGAGTTCGGGATGACGTGGCGCACGAGCGTCTTGACCCGGCTGACCCCGAGCGCCGCCGAGGCGGTGACGTAGTCGGCCTGCTTCGCACTGAGCACCGCACCGCGCATGATGCGGGCGATCTGCGGCCAGGCGAAGGCCGCGAGCACCAGCGACACCGTGAGGGCGTTGCGGGCCGGGATCACGGACATGATCACGATCGCACCGAGGACGGTGGGGATCGAGAAGAAGATGTCACCGATGCGGGACACGATCGTGTCCAGCCAGCCGCCGAAGAACCCGGCCAGGGCGCCGATCACGATGCCGACGACCGAGACCAGGACGGTCGCGACGATGCCGACGATCAGCGAGTTGCGGGCACCCCAGATCACGCGGGCGTACGTGTCGTAGCCCTGACGCGTGAAGCCGAGGATGTGCCCGGCGCGCGGGCCCTCGTCGCTGTTGTTGAGGTTCGACGCACGGGGGTCGATGTGCGTGAAGAGCCCGGGGAACACCGCGACGACGATGATCAGCACGATCAGGATCGACGAGACCCAGAAGGTCGGACGGGTGCGCATGGACTCCCAGGCGTCGGTCCAGAGCGACCGTGCCTTCTCGTCCTCGTTGACGTTGTCGATCGCCTGGAGCGGCGTCTCCTCGAGCGGCGCGACGTAGTGCGTCGCCGAGCGCGATTCGGTGTTACTTGGCATAGCGGATCCTCGGGTCCAGGACGGCGTACAGCAGGTCGACCAGGAGGTTGGCGAGCATGAAGATGATGACCATGACGGCGACGAAGGACACCACGGTGGGGCCCTGGCCGAGCTTGACGGCCTGGTAGACCGTGCCGCCGACGCCGTGGATGTTGAAGATGCCCTCGGTCACGATCGCGCCGACCATCAGGTTGCCGATGTCGATGCCGAGGTACGTCACCACCGGGATGAGCGAGTTCCGGAAGATGTGCACACCGATCACGCGGCGACGCGGGAGGCCCTTCGCCGTCGCGGTGCGGACGAAGTCGGCACTCATGTTCTCCGCGATGCTCGCCCGGGTCAGGCGGACGATGTACGCGAACGACACCGATGCCAGCACGATCGCCGGGAGCACGAGCTCGGACCACGGCGCGTCACCGGAGACCGTCACGCGGAACAGCCCCAGGTTGATGCCGAAGACGTACTGCAGCACGAAGCCGACGACGAAGGTCGGGACCGAGATGAGCAGCAGCGACACGACGAGCGCGGTGGCGTCGAACCACTTGCCCTTCTTGAGGCCGGCGATGACACCGACGACGATGCCGGCGACGGCCTCGAAGACGAGCGACAGGATCGCGAGCCGGGCCGTGATCGGGAAGGCCTGCGCGAGCTGCTGGCTGACCGGGATGCCCGAGTAGGTCACCCCGAGGTCGCCGCGGAACACGCCGCCGATCCAGAGCAGGTACTGGATGATGAACGGCTTGTCGAGGTTGTACTGCGCGCGGATCTGTTCGATCACCTGCGGCGACGGCTGGTGGTCGCCGAAGAGCGCTGCGATGGGGTCCCCGGGGAGGGAGAACACCATGAAGTAGATGAGGAACGTGGCACCGAAGAACACGGGGATCAGCTGCAGGAGGCGCTTCCCGAGGTACCAGAGCATCAGATCTCCGCCTGGTTCGGAGCGAGCATGTGGATCACAGTCATTTCGTCAGGGTGGACGTTCCGTGCGGTGACACGGTTGCCCGACGCGGGGGCGGCGCCCGCTGTGGGTTGTGGGGAGGTGGTGCCGCCGCGGTACGGGGGCTCGGGAACCTGTGGCTCCCGAACCCCCGTCCGGTGGTGCTGCTGAGGCAGGATACCTGCTCTCAGTTGGTTACTTCTTGACCTCGACGTCGTAGTACAGCGGCACCGAGTCCCAGCCGAACTTGACGTTCGACACGTTGTCGGCAGACCAGACACCGGTCACGTTCGAGTACCAGAGCGGGATCTCCGGCAGGTCCTTGAGCAGGAGCTCCTGGGCCTGGTCGAAGATCTTGTTGCCGGCATCGACGCTGCTGGCCGACTGACCCTTCTTGAGCAGGTCGTTGTACTCGGTCGACGCGTAGCGCGAGTAGTTGTTCGACGAACCGGCACCCATGGTCGGGCCGAGGAAGTTGTACAGCGACGGGTAGTCGGCCTGCCAACCGGTGCGGCTACCGCCCGTGAGCTTGTCGTTCGTCTGGACGTCCAGCGCTTCCTGGAAGGTCGGGTACGCCTTGCCCTCGGCCTTGATGCCCAGCGTGTTCGAGATGCTGTTCGTGACCGCGGTCACCCACGCCTCGTGTCCGCCGTCGGCGTTGTACGAGATGGTGAGGGTGTCGTTGTACGGCGAGATCTTGTCGGCCTCGGCCCAGAGCTTCTTGGCTTCGGACTTGTTGTACTTGAGGACGTCAGCGCCGTCGAGGTTCTTCGACCAGCCGTCGATGACCGGCGAGGTGAAGTCGCTGGCCGCGGTGCGGGTGCCGTCGAAGATCTTCGAGGTGATCTGCTTGCGGTTGATCGACATCGAAACGGCCTGGCGGCGGAGTTCGCCTTCCTTGCCCTTCCAGTGGTCGAGGTAGTAGGGCAGGTAGATGCCCTGGAAGATCGCCGCAGGCTGGTTCACGTTCGAGTCGGGGAAGTCCGACTTGTAGTTCGCGAAGGCCGAGTCCGGCACGGCGTCGAGAATGTCGAGGTTGCCACCCTGCGCGTCGGAGTACGCGGTGTCCTGCGAGGTGTAGAACGTGATCGTCAGACCACCGTTCTTCGGCTTGCGCTTGCCCTCGTAGTCCTTGTTGGTGACGAGCTTGATGTCCGTGTTGTGCGTCCAGGCGCTCTTGCCGTCGAGCTTGTACGGACCGTTGCCGATCGGGTTCTCACCGAAGGCCTTGGTGTCGTCGTAGAAGACGGAGGGCAGCGGGACGAACGCCGAGTAGCCGAGCGACAGCGGGAAGTCCGACTGCGCCGCCTTCAGCGTCACCGTGAACTCGGTGTCGCTGACCGTCTTGAGGCCCGTGAGCTTCGCGTCGGCGTCGGCGTTGTAGCCCTCGATGTTCTCGAAGTAGTAGCTCGCGCCCTGGGCGTTCGACTTCTGCGCCGCCCAGTTCCACGCCTTCGTGAACGACTCGGACGTGATCTTCTCACCGTTGGTGAAGGTCCAGCCCGAGTTGAGCTTGATGTCGAACGTCTTGGAGTCGTCCGTGGTGATGCTCTTCGCGACCTCGTTCACCGGCTTGCCGTCGGCGTCGTAGGAGCGGAGGCCCTCGAAGATCGAGTTGATGATCTTGCCACCACCGGTCTCGGTGGTGTTCGAGGGGATGAGCGGGTTCTGGGGCTCGCTGCCGTTCGTGGTGACGATGCCGCTCGCGTTCGTCGAGCCGGAGCTCGAGTCACTGCTGCTGCTGCTGCCACTGTTGCTGGAGCAGCCGGCCAGGGCGATTGCTGTGGCCCCGAGCACGGCGAGGGCTGCGAGCCCAGCGCGCTTCTTGATCAAAGGTTCCTCCTGGTGCATGGGACGCGCCGGGCACAGAGGTGTCGCCAGGCGCGTTTGACCTTTGCACTGTAGGCAGTGGGCTGAGAACCCACCAAACCCTGGGCCGAACGGTTACACGCTGGTAACCAACTTGCATGATCCTTGCGAGATGCTGCAAGATACCCGCGTTTCACCACGCAACATGCTGTTTTGTTGCATGCGCATGGGTTTCGTTGCACCCCTGGAGAGTTCTTCGCAGTGTGCCACCCCTTCGGGGGTCGTGTCACGCGGGCGCGCTGCCGCGCCGTCACTGGCGTGACTCGCCCGGTGCAGTGGGTGGGCTGTGCGGTCGCTGGACGCAACGATCCATCCCCTGGACGAAACGGACCGCTCCACTGGCGCGGGGCGGGGCGGGCGGGGCGGGCGCGGGCGGCGCGGGGCGGGCGGCGCGGGCGGGGCGGGCGGCGGGGCGGGCGGCGGGCGGACTCGAAACGACGACCTCGCTGTCGTACGACAACGACCATGTCGTCCGAACGCGCACGCAAGTACCGGCGGGCACAACCGGTGACGAAGTGGTCGTCGTACGACAGCGACCATGTCGTTCGGGGTCGGCGGGCGCCGGAAGCCCGGGCTGCGCAGCGACATCGGCGGCCCGCACCGGGCGCGCGGAAGGCCCGGAGCCGAGGGGCTCCGGGCCTTCCGTGGTCGTGCGGCTGCGGCTGCGGCTGCGGCTGCGGCTGCGGCCTACGCGAACGCCTCGATCGGCGGGCACGCGCAGACCAGGTTGCGGTCCCCGTACGCCTGGTCGATGCGGCGCACCGGCGGCCAGTACTTCCGCTCCGCGATGCCCGGCAGCGGGTACACCGCCTGCTCCCGCGTGTAGGCGTGCGTCCACTCCCCCGAGATCACCGACGCGGCCGTGTGCGGCGCCCCGACGAGCGGGTTGTCGTCCGCGGGCCATTCCCCGCGTTCGACGGCGGCGGCCTCGGCGCGGATGGCGAGCATCGCGTCGACGAAGCGGTCGAGTTCGGCGAGGTCTTCGCTCTCGGTCGGCTCCACCATCAGCGTGCCGGCGACCGGGAACGACATGGTCGGCGCGTGGAAGCCGTAGTCCACCAGGCGCTTCGCGACGTCGTCCACGGTGATGCCGGTGGCGTCGCGGAGCGGCCGGAGGTCGAGGATGCACTCGTGCGCGACGAGGCCGGACTCCCCCGTGTAGAGCACCGGGAAGGCGTCACGGAGTCGTGCGGCGATGTAGTTCGCCCCGAGCACCGCGGTCTCCGTCGCACGGGTCAGGCCGTCGAGCCCCATCATGCGGACGTAGGTCCAGGTGATCGGGAGGATGCTCGGGCTGCCGTACGGCGCCGCCGAGACGGGACCGCCGGCGTGCGCCAAGCGCCCGCCCGAGGTCGACCCCGGCCGGCGGTCCTCGTCCTGGGCCATCGGGTGACCGGGCAGGAACGGCGCGAGGTGCGCCTTCGCCGCGACCGGACCGACGCCCGGGCCGCCGCCGCCGTGCGGGATGCAGAACGTCTTGTGCAGGTTGAGGTGCGAGACGTCGCCGCCGAAGTCCCCGAACCGCGCGTGCCCGAGGAGTGCGTTGAGGTTCGCCCCGTCGACGTAGACCTGACCGCCCGCGTCGTGCACCGCGTCGCAGATCTCGCGGATGTCGTGCTCGTACACGCCGTGGGTCGACGGGTACGTGATCATCAGCGCGGCGAGTGCGTCGGCGTGCTCGGCCACGCGGGCGCGGAGGTCCGCGAGCTCGACGTTGCCGTTCTCGTCGCAGGCGACCACGACGACCTTCATGCCGGCGAGCACCGCCGACGCGGCGTTCGTGCCGTGCGCGCTCGACGGGATGAGGCAGACCGTTCGGGCCTCGTCGCCACGGGACCGGTGGTACCCGCGGATCGCGAGGAGCCCCGCGAGCTCGCCCTGGCTTCCGGCGTTCGGCTGGACGGAGACGGTGTCGTACCCGGTGACCTCGGCGAGCCAGGTCTCGAGGTCGCTGATCATGCCGAGGTAGCCCTCGACGTCGGAGCGCGGGGCGAACGGGTGGATGTTCGCGAACTCCGGCCAGGTCACCGCCGCCATCTCGGTCGCGGCGTTGAGCTTCATCGTGCAGCTGCCGAGCGGGATCATGCCGCGGTCGAGCGCGTAGTCCTTGTCGGCGAGGTGCTTGAGGTAGCGCATCATCCGGGTCTCGCTCCGGTGGGAGCTGAACACGGGGTGCGTCAGGTACTCGCTCTGCCGCAGCAGGTCGGACGGGAGGCTCGGGGTCGCGTCCGCCACGGCGGTCTCGACCGCACGCTGGTCCGGACCGGTGCCACCGGCGAGGAGGCTCGCCAGCACACGGACGTCGTCGGGCGTGGTCGTCTCGTCGACGGAGACCAGCACGGTGTCGGCGTCGACGAGGTGGAGCAGGTAGCCGGCGTCGTGGGCAGCGCTGACGACCGCCTCGGCCCGCCCGGGCATGCTGAGCGTGACGGTGTCGAAGAACGCGTCGTGGACGACACGCACGTCGGCGGCACGAGCGGCATCGGCGAGCGCCGTCGCCGTGCGGGCCACGCGGTTCGCGATGAACCGCAGCCCTTCGGGCCCGTGGTAGACCGCGTACATCGAGGCCATCACGGCGAGGAGCACCTGCGCGGTGCAGATGTTCGAGGTCGCCTTCTCACGGCGGATGTGCTGCTCGCGGGTCTGCAGGCTGAGCCGGTAGGCCATCCCGCCGGCAGCGTCGAAGGACACCCCGACGAGGCGGCCGGGCAGCTGGCGCTCGAGCCCGGCGCGCACGGCGAGGTACCCGGCGTGTGGGCCGCCGAAGCCGAGCGGGACGCCGAAGCGCTGTGACGTGCCGACGGCGACGTCCGCGCCGAGGTCGCCCGGGCTCGCGAGGAGCGTCATCGCGAGGAGGTCCGCCGCGACCACAGCGATCCCGCCGCCCGCGTGGACGCGCTCGATGGTCGAGGACGGGTCGACGACGTGTCCGGAGGCGCCCGGGTACTGCAGCACCACGCCGAACGCCCCGTCGAGCTGGTCGTCGGACGGTCCGGCGACGGCGTCGAACGCACGCAGGGTGATGCCGACGGCCCCCGCGCGGTGTTCGAGCAGCGCGCGCGTCTGCGGCAGCAGGTCGGTGTCGACGAGGAACGCGTCGCCCTTCACCTTGGACGCGCGCCGGGCGAGGAGCATGCCCTCGACCACGGCCGTGCCCTCGTCGAGCATCGAGGCGCCGGCCGTGGCCATGCCGGTCAGGTCGGCGACCATCGTCTGGAAGTTGATGAGCGCTTCGAGGCGCCCCTGCGAGATCTCCGGCTGGTACGGCGTGTAGGCCGTGTACCAGCTCGGGTTCTCGAGCACGTTGCGCTGGATCACGGCGGGCGTGTGGGTGCCGTAGTACCCGAGGCCGATCATCGCGCGGTGGACGGTGTTCCGGGACGCTGCCGTGCGGAGTTCGGCGAGCGCCTCGGTCTCGCCGATCGCCGCCGGGATCGACGACGACGCGACGGGTGCCGCGTGGATCGCGGCCGGGATCGCGGCGCGGACGAGTTCATCGAGCGAGCTGTGCCCGACGGTCTCGAGCATGACGCGCTGGTCGGCCGGGGTGGTCCCGATGTGCCGGTCCGCGAACGTGGTCTGGAGGTTCAGGTCGGTGTCCGTCATGCGATGGACGCCCGGTACGCGTCGTGGTCCATCAGGTCCTCGGGGAAGGAAGTGCCCTCGACCTTGATCTTCACGAGCCAGCCGGCGCCGAACGGGTCCTGGTTGACCGTGTCGGGGGCGTCGACGACGGCGTCGTTGACCTCGATGACCTCGCCCTCGATGGGGGCGAAGAGCTCACCGACGCTCTTGGTCGACTCGATCTCACCGAGCTGGTCCCCGGCGGTCGCGGTGGTGCCGACGGCGGGCAGCTCGACGTAGACGACGTCACCGAGCTGCTCGGCGGCGTGGTCGGTGATGCCGACGGTGACGACGTCACCCTCGACGAGGAGCCACTCGTGGTCCTTGGTGTACTGCAGAGCGGTCTGGTCGGTCATGGGGATCAGCCTTTCGCGGGGCGGCGGTAGAAGGGGAACGCGGTGACGGTGGCGGGGATGGCCGTTCCGCGGACGTCGATGTGGAGGAGTTGTCCCCCGGTGGCCGCGGACGGGTCGACGAACGCCATCGCGACGGGGTGCCCGAGCGTCGGCGAGAGCGCGCCGGAGGTCACGGAGCCGACGACCGTGCCGTCGAGCAGTACCGGGTACCCGGCGCGGGCGGCACGGCGGCCCTCCATCACGAGGCCGACGAGCACGGGGGCGTCGTCCGCGGGTTCGACACCCGACGAACCGACGAACGCCCCGTCCTTCGCGACGACCCGGCCGAGTCCGGCCTGCGCCGGGCGGGTGGACACCGTGAGCTCGTGCCCGTAGAGCGGCATCCCGGCCTCGAGGCGCAGGGTGTCGCGCGCGGCGAGCCCGGCGGGCACCACGCCACGCGGCGCACCGGCGTCGAGCAGCGCGTCCCAGATCGCCGGCGCGACGTCGGGGTCGCTGTAGATCTCGAAGCCGTCCTCGCCGGTGTACCCGGTCCGGGCGACGAGCACCTCGGCGCCGTCGAACATCGCGTGCAGCACCCGGTAGTAGCGGAGCTCGTCGAGCGGCGACTCGGGCTGCAGCCGGTCCTCCACCACGAGTTCGTCGAGCGTCCCGGCCGCCGCGGGGCCCTGGATCGCGACGAGCGCGGTGGTGTCGGAGTCGTCGCTGACCTGCACGTCGAAGCCCGCGGCGCGTTCCTGCAGCGCGGACACGGCGACGGCACGGTTGGCGGCGTTCGCGACGACGAGGTACGAGTGCTCGGACACCCGGTAGACGACGAGGTCGTCGAGGATCCCGCCCGTCTCCTCGAGCAGGAGCGAGTACTTCGCGCGGCCGACGGTCATCGCGCCGAACGCCCCGGCGAGCGCGTGGTCGAGGAAGGCCACGGCGTCGGGGCCGGTGACGCCGATCTCCGCCATGTGCGAGAGGTCGAAGACACCCGCGGCCTGGCGGACGGCGTGGTGCTCGGCGAGGTCGGACGAGTACCGGACCGGCATGCGGTAGCCGGCGAAGTCGGTGAACGTGGCACCGGCCGACTCGTGCGCCGCTTCGAGCGGGGACGAACGGAGGGATGAGGACATTGCGGAGTTCTCCTGGCGTGCGCAGGGCCCGGCCAGCGCCGGGCGGCACCCGACGACGATCGCCGGGTGGAACTCCCCCTCTGTCATGGGCCTGAGAGTTTCACCGCGGCCCGTGAGGTCCGCGGCTTTCACCGTGGGCGAGACGACCGGCCCCGATGGAGCACGGGCGTCTGCTTTTCAGAGTGGCCTGTCCGCTGCGGTGTTGGACCTGAGAGATTGGCGGGGAGGATGCTCCTTCGGTGCCGCTCGGCCGTCGGCGAGCGACGGCGGGCGGCGTCTCCCGCGGCGGGTGATCGGCCTCGATGTTCTGTTGTCCGCGGAGATCTTACCGAGATCGCGTTACGGGCATGTGAACCGTGCCACCGGTTCGACATCTCGTAGAGTGGCCACGTGGCAGGACAGAGACAGCGCCCCCGCGGGCAGCTCGAGCAGGCGGTGCTCGATGCGCTCTGGTCCGCCGACGGCGGACTGACGGCACGACAGGTGCTGGATGCCTTCCCGGAACCCCGTCCCGCACTCACGACCGTCCTCACCGTGCTCGACCGCCTGGGCCGCAAGGGCGCGGTGGAACGGCAGGAGCACGCGGACGCCGCACTGACGTTCCGTGCCACCCACTCGCGTGAAGAGCAGACCGCGTCGTTGATGTCGACCGCTCTGGCGGCCGCCTCCGACCGGGAAGCCGCACTCCTCCAGTTCACGGGTTCGCTGGCCTCGGACGACCTCGACGTCCTCCGCCGCGCCCTCGACGCCCGCGCCCGCTCCTGACGGTCCCCCTCCCGTGGTGGTCACCGGCGTCGTCCTCATCGTGCTCGCGCTGGCGGTCGTCGCCCTCGCGCCACGGATCCTGACGAGGTCCGCCTGGACGATCGACCGGCCGCGCACCGCGCTGGTCTCGTGGTCGCTCGCGGTCGTCCTCGGCGCGCTCGGGTTCGTCGCGGGCATCACGCTCGTGGTGACGGCGAACCGGCCGGTCACCGATCCGTTCGCGCTCGGCGACTCCCCCTCGCACGGCCTGAACATCGGGGTCGCGCTCATCGCAGTCCTGGCGTTCGTCATCGCCGTGCGGGTCCGCCCCGGTTCCGAGCACCGGGCCGTCAAGGAGGCGATGCGCTCCGGTGCCGCCCCGCACCGGGAGATCGACGGCACCCTCGTCGCCGTGGTGGAGGCCGAACACGCCCTGGCCTGCGCAGTGCCGGGGCGAAGTGGTGGCGTCCTCGTCAGCTCCGGTCTCGCAGACCGGTTGCGGACGGACGAACTGGAGGCCGTGGTCGCCCACGAACGAGCGCACCTGCACCAGCGCCACGCGGCCGTCGTCGCGGTCGCGGAGTCGATCGAGCGCGCGGTCCCGTGGATCCCGGGTGCACGCGCCATGGCGCGCTCGACGCGCGTCCTCGTCGAGTTCGCGGCCGACGACGCGGCCGCACGCCGCATCGGACGTGACGCGGTGCGTCGGGCCGTGCTGGTGGCGGACGAGACGAGCGCGCTCGCGGCGATCCGAGCCTCCCGGCTGAGGTGAACGGACACCTGTCGGAGGCGAGGCATATGGTGTTCTCACCGTGAAGCCACTGACCGAAGCAGACATCCGTTCGTCGTTCGTCAACGCCACCCAGGACGAACTCGCGCAGCTCCCGATCCCCGGACTCCACGAGATGCTCTGGGACGACCGCGAGTTCCTCGGCTGGCGGGACCCGCAGGCCGCGCGCCGCGGGTACATCGTGTCCTGGATCGACGGACGAGCCGTCGGCATCGTCGTGCGCTCCGCCGGTGGATCGCTCCGCCCCGGGATCGCCGCGATGTGCTCGTTCTGCCACTCCCCGCAGCCCGCGACCCAGGTGCGCCTGTTCTCCGCGGCGCGTGCCGGTGAGTCCGGCCGGAACGGCAACACGATCGGCACCTACATCTGCGAGGACCTCGGCTGCCCGCTCCTCATCCGCACCGCGCCGCCCCACCTGAACCCGCCGGCGACGATCGCGATGCGCGGCGAGGCCCTGCTGCAGCGTGTCCAGAACTTCACGGCCGACATCATGAAGACGGCGTGACCGGACGCTTCAGCACGGCACGCTGGGTCGTCGTCGAGGAACAGGGTGACGGGCGCTGGCGCCTCGCCCTGCACGATGAGGCCGATGATGAACTCGGGGCGTTCGGGATCGGGGTCGAAGGGCCGTGGGACCCGGACGTCGAGCCGCACGTGTCGTTCGCGCTGACGCAGCTCGGGCTCGCGCTCACCGGGGCACGACCGTGGCGCGTCGACGAGCTCGGCGACCACCGCGCACCGGTCCTGCCGGTGTAGCCGGGGCGCCGGTCAGCCGGTCCGCCGGTCGGCCGGTCCGCGGTGCCGCTCAGTCCGCCGCGGCGACGAAGTTACGGAGGATCTCGCGGTCGTCGTCGGCACGCGCCGCCCAGCAGAGTTCGCTGCGGTGCTCCCCCGTGAGCGGCAGGAGCACGACCGTCTCGGGCGCGGCCAGGGTCGCACTCGCCGGAGCAACTGTGACGCCGAGACCAGCGCCGACCAGGTGGAGCACCGTCGCCCAGGTCGTTGCCTCCTGCACGACATCGGGCACCCGGCCGTCCCGGACCACCGGCGCCAGGTTCCGCTCGGTCGCGACGGCCCCGGCCTCGGCGGGGAAGAACACGAACGGGTCGTCGAGCAGTTCCCACCCCGCGATCGAGGCCCGGTGGGCGAACCGGTGCCCGAGCGGGACCGCGGCGACGAACGGCTCGCTCCGGAACGGCCGCAGCCGCACGCCCTCGGTCGGGTCGGGGTCGCGGACGATCGCCAGGTCGAGCTCGCCGCGGACGATGCGCGCGAGGAGCCGGGACGTGTAGCCCTCGGTGAGCTCCACGCGGACCAGCGGGTGGCGCTCCCGGAACCGTTGCACGCGCTCGATCGGGCCGAGCGGCAGCGCCGAGACGACGAAGCCCACGTCGAGCCGACCGGCTTCCCCGCGCCCCACCCGCACTGCCTCGTCGAGGTCCCGCTCCACCTGGGCGAGGAGCGAGCGCGCGCGGCCCTGGAGCACGCGCCCTGCCGGTGTCAGCGCCACGCTCCTGGACGTCCGGGCGAACAGGTCGACGCCCAGCGCGCGCTCGGTGCGCCGGATCTGCTGCGAGAGCGCGGGCTGGGCGATGTGCAGGGCCTCGGCCGCGCGGCCGAAGTGCAGCGCGTCGGCGACCGCGAGGAACGCGCGGAGCTGGCGGAGGTCGACGTCCGGGTGATCCATGCATCCAGCGTATCGATGGTCGCGAACGAGTATTGGACGTGACTTCGTGGTGGACCGAGGATGGGACCATGCCCGACACCGCATCCGTCACCATCAGCGACATGGCCTCGGCCGCCGACGCCGACGCCTTCCGGACACTGAACGAAGCGTGGATCGAACGCTTCTTCACGCTCGAGGACGAGGACCGCAAGCTCCTCGGCGACCCCGTCGGCCAGATCGTCGAACCCGGCGGCGCGGTCTTCGTCGCCCGGATGGACGATGCCGTCGTCGGGTGTGTCGGCATCATGCCCGTCGGTGACGGCGACGGCGAGTACGAGCTCGTGAAGATGGCCGTCGCGGCCGACCACCAGGGTCACGGCACCGGCCGTCGACTCATCCAGTACGCGATCGACCGCGCCCGCGCCGTGGGTGCGCGACGGCTCGTGCTCGAGACGAACTCCGCGCTGGCGAGCGCCGTGCACCTCTACGAGACCACCGGGTTCCGGCACCTCGGCCCCGAGGAACGGCATGCGAGCCCGTACGTCCGCGCCGACGTCGCCATGGCGCTCGAACTCTGACCACCCCCGGGCTCGGCCGTCCCCCGGGCTCGGCCGTCCCTCTGGCTCGTCCAGCCCGTAGGGTGAGCGCATGGGGATCGTCGGGGTCGTGCTGTTCGCCGTCGCTGGGCTGGCACTGCTGAACGGCATGCCGCACTTCGTGGCGGGCTCGGCGGGGCTGGTGTTCCGCACCCCGTTCGGCCGGTACTCGTCCGCACGGACGAACGTGGTCTGGGGCATGGCGAACTTCGTCATCGCGATCGGACTGCTCTTCGGACGCACCGCCGTCGCCAGTCCGACCAGCGGTGACATCGTCTGGTTCGTCGTCGGGTCCCTCGTCTCGATCCTGCTGTTCGCGTTCCGCGCCGCCGACTTCTTCGACGACCGATCCGACCGTCCTGCTGACGGATCGCAGGAGTCGGCCGACAGTGCCTGAGGACATGCGGATCACCGAACGCACCGACGCCGACCTGGACACCCTCGTCGAGGTGCTCTGGCGCGTCCACACCGACGGCTACCCGGCCACCTGGCCCGACGACCCGCGCGCGTGGCTCTGCCCCGAGGGCCTCCTCGGCGCCTGGGTCGCGGTCGAGGACGACCGCATCGTCGGCCACGTCGGCATCGCCGTCCCCGGCCCCGGGCGGATGCCCGAGGTCACCCGGCTCTTCGTCGATCCCTCGCACCGCTCCCGCGGGCTGGCCGACGGCCTGCTCGACGCCGCCGAGCGGTTCGCGCCGGGTCCGCACATCCGGCTCGACGTCACGGAGGAGACACCCGCTGCCTGGCGCCTCTACGAGCGGCGCGGCTGGCGGCTCACCGGCACCGGGCTCGCGGACTGGTCGAAGCCGTCGGGCGAGACGCCGCTGCTGCGGTTCTACGCCAAGCGCGTCGGCTGACCCCGCCGCGGGTGCGCTTGCTACGCTCGGCGCATGGCGACGCACGAGGTCCAGGCCGTCCGCGACGAGGGCATGTGGCAGGTGTTCATCGACGGGTTCCTCGTGACCCAGGTCACCCGCTGGCCCGCCGTGGGCTTCGTCGCACGTGAATGGGTGGCCCTCACCGAAGAGGTGCCGTCCCGCGAGGTCGACATCCACATCCGGGTCGTCGGCCGCAACCAGTACCTCGACGCCTGACGGCCCGCTCGCCCCTCAGCGCGCCGCGGTCAGGCGACGTGCCAGACCACGGCCTCCTGCGCGCTCGACGGGTAGGCCGCCGCGATCCGCAGCACCGCCTCGCGCAGGGTGTCCGGCGAGCACGCCAGGTTGATGCGGGCGAAGCCCCGCCCCTCGGACCCGAACGGCACCCCGGAGTTCAGCGCGACGAACGCGTGCTCCCGGAGCTGCACGGCCGGGTCGTCGCCGAGACCGATCCCGCGGAAGTCGAGCCACGCCAGGTACCCCGCGCGCGGCCGTGCGTACACGACGCCGGGCAGGTGCTCGGCGAGGAGCTTCGCGAGCAGCCGGTCGTTCGCCACGATCCGGTCGATGACGTCGTCGAGCCACCCGACGGCGAGCGAGAACGCCGCGAGGTTCGCGTGCAGCCCGAGGATGCTCGTCCGGCAGGCAACCTCTTCCCAGAGGGTGTCGAGGAGTTCGGCGGTCGCGGCGTCGCCGGCGACGATGACGGAGCACTTCACGCCGGCGAGGTTCCACCCCTTGCTCGCCGAGGTGACGCAGACGCTCCGCGCCCCCGCCTCGGAAGCGATCGACGCGAACGGGGTGAACTGCACGCCCGGGTGGGTCAGCGGCGCGTGGATCTCGTCCGAGACGACGAGCACGTCGTACTTCGCGGCCAGCGAGGCCAGGGCCTCCAGGTCGGACCGGTCGTGGACGAGCCCGATCGGGTTGTGCGGGTTGCAGAGCAGGAAGACGCGGACGCCGGAGGCGAAGGCACGCTCGAGCCCCTCGAGGTCGAGCCGGTAGACGCCCCAGCGCTCCGTGAGCGGGACCTCTTCCACCTGACATCGGGCCTCTTCGATGAGCTCGAAGAACGGCGGGTACACCGGCGGGGTGATCGCGACGCGGCCGCCGTCGGGCAGCGCGAGCCGCAAGGTCTCCACGATGCCGACGCTGACATCGGTGGCGAGGTACACGCGGGCGGGGTCGACGTCCCAGCCCCAGCGATCCCGGGCGAACGCGGCGAAGGCCGGTGCGAGCGGGCCCGGCCCGTCGAGGTACCCGAGGTCGGACTGCTGCACGCGCTCGACGAGCGCCTGCCGGATCTCCGGAGCGACCTCGTGGTCCATCTCGGCGACGAACAGGGGCAGCACGTCGGGCGCGTACCGCGTCCACTTGATGCTCGTCCGGACCCCGCGGAGCGTGCCGACCGGGTCCTCCTCGTCGTTCGCCATGCCCTCAGGATGCACCGACCGGGAGGCGCGGCGCGAGTCCGGATGTCATCGAACGTCGTCTGCGGCCCGCGCTGGGGCCGGTGGCCACCCCGTCGGCCTACTGTCGGTCCCATGACCAGCAGCACAACGAGCAGCAGCACCGCCGACAAGGCGTCGACGCTGCAGACCCTCCACCAGGCACCCGAGATCCTGCGCGTCGTGAACGTGTGGGACGCGATCAGCGCGAAGACGCTCGCGGCGCTGCCGGAGACCAGGGCCATCGCGACCGCCGGGCACTCGATCGCCGCGTCCTACGGGTACGAGGACGGCGGGATGCCCCTCGACCTGGCGCTCCAGGGCGCCCGGATCGTCGCCGAGGCCGTCGACCTGCCGGTGTCCGCCGACCTCGACGACGGGTACGAGGACCCGGCGGAGACGATCCGTCGTGCGATCGGCTTCGGCATCGTCGGCGCGAACGTCGAGGACCGCCTCCGCCCGTTCGACGAGGCCGTCGCCCGTGTCGCCGCCATCACGAAGGCCGCGGAGCAGGAGGGCGTGCCGTTCCAGCTGAACGCCCGCACGGACGCCATCGCCCGCGGCGGGGACCGCCCGATCGACGAGAGCATCGCGGACGCGATCGCCCGCGGCAAGGCGTTCCTGGACGCCGGCGCACCGCTCGTGTTCGTCCCGGGTGCGATCCAGCGTGACGTCGTGGAGCGGCTCGTCGAGGGACTCGGCCGCGGGAAGCTCTCCGTGATCGGCCTGCCCGGCGCCCTGCCCGCGGCCGAGTACGAGGCACTCGGCGTCGCCCGCATCTCCTACGGGCCGCTCACCCAGCGCGTCGCGCTCCGAGCACTCCGCGACCTGGCGACCGACCTGTACGACGGTGGCGTCGTGCCGGAGGACACCCCGACCCTGAACTGAACCAGCAGACGGACGGGAGGCCCGTGGCGGAGTCGCCACGGGCCTCCCGTCCGATGTGTGACCGGTACGGTCGGCCCATGGGTCTCGATGTCGACGCGCTGCTCACTCCCCCGTCACCCGTCGCCGCACGGGCGCTCGAGGTCGCGCGTGCCTGGTGCGCGCCGGCGCTCGTCAACCACTGCCTGCGCTCGTGGGCGTGGGCATCCCTGCTGGCCACGGCGGAGTCGCTCGACCCGGACCGTGAGCTGCTCTTCGTCGCGACGATGCTGCACGACCTCGGCGTGACGCAGTCCTTCGACGCCCACACCGTCCCGTTCGAGGACGCGGGCGGCGCCGTCGGCAGCGTGTTCGCAGTCGGTGCGGGCTGGAGCGGCGAACGAGCCCGTCGTGTCGGCGAGGTCATCGAGCGGCACATGTGGCCCTCCGTCGACCCGGTACTCGACCTCGAGGGGCACCTGCTCGAGGTCGCCACCTCCCTCGACGTCTCCGGCGCCGGCTTCCCGCGCTGGTCACCCGCCGATCTCCGCGCGGTCACGGCGGCCGTTCCGCGGCTCGACTTCTCCGGGTCGTTCCACGCGCTCGTCCACGATCAGGCCGTGCGCAAGCCCGGGTCGGCGGCGGCTCGGCTCGACCGATCGGGCAACGTCCTTGCCGGTGACGATCGGTGGATGGACTTCCTGCGGGACGTCGTGTAGAGTTCTTGTTTGGTGAATTGCAGCGAACCCATCTGACTCGCGCACACCGAACCGTCTCGAAGCCGACTCACCCGAGTCGCATTCCCACGAGACCACCGCTCCGCCGCACGTCCGTACTCCGGACCAGGCCGAGCAGCACGTCGAATGCCGACGTGCGCGTGCCCAACACACGCGACCGACGCGACTCAGTCGTCCGTCGGACCGCAGCGTGGGCCGCCAGAAGACGAGAAAGCAACAACCATGACCAGCAACGAACGAATCACCATCCTCGGGACCGCCACCGCGGCACCCGTCATCTCCCCTGACCGCATCGCAGAGTTCCCCGTGCGGGACGCCGGCACCCAGCGCGAGTACCTCGTGCGCGTGCCCGTCGACGTGCTCGACCTCTTCGTCACCCCCGGCACGCGTGTCGAGGTCGACGGCGAGGCCGGCTGGACCGTCCCCGGCCGCCCGTGGCTCGGCGAGTCGAGCCGCACCCTGCTCCAGGCGGCGAGCATCCGTCGTTCGGAGCTCGCGCTCGCGGCCTGACGCCTGGCACCTCATTGGCCACGAGACGCCGCTGAACACACGAAACGCCGCCGATTCCGGCGGCGTTTCGTCGTTCGTGGGGCGTCTCGATGCGATCGGGGTAGCCACCGCGGCTCAGGGGCCGTCGGCTCCTTCGAACGGAGTCCGGCCGTCGGCGTTGAGCGGGCGATCGGGGCCCGCTCCCGCTGCGGCGTCGCGGAGCCGCCGGATGAACGCCTGGTCCTCCAGGTCGAGTTCGTCCTCCGGCGCCGGAGTCAGGACGAGCTCACTCGCGGGGCCAACCAGCACCGTCGTCGTCTCGATCGCGCCGTCCGCTCCGACCGTGGGCACGTGGACCGTGTCCGTGCGCCCGTTCGCTCCGAGTACCGCCGCGTAGTCAGCGAGCGCTTCGGCGATGAGGTCGCCGGTCATGATGACGCTGCCGTCGTAGTTGATGTACTTCACGTTCCACCTCCCCACGTGACGGTATGCACGGCGGTTCCGTGCACGCCCAGTGGATGCGTTCGGTGGATGAGGTGGGGTGGGCTGCGCTGCGCTGCGCTCCGGGCCGGCGGGTGTGCGTGTGCGGCGGTGCGGCGGTTCGGGTCTCGGCGAGGAAAGCGACAACCCCCAGCCAATTGCGCAACGCATTCGGCAGCGGGATGTCGCTCGATGCGCACGAATGCCTCGGGGCGACATCACGCAGGCGAAAGCGCAGCGCAAACGTGTACGTACTGTCGCATCCCCAGCGAGGGCTGGGGCACGACCGGTCTCGATCTTCCGCGACGGTTGCATCCGGCGGCACTCCGGCAGTTTCGGTCGGATATAGTCCTCGGCTATAGGGAGGCGCGTATGTTGCTCGACCGGTCATCTGAGCTCATCAAGTTCGCTCGTGAGGACATCGGCATGTCCCAGACGGACCTCGCACGCGCCGCCGGCATGCAGCAGCCGACCATCTCGGCGTACGAGAGCGGACGGAAGCGTCCGCGACCGGAGACACTGCAGCGACTCCTGACCGCAGCCCGCCTGCGGCCGAGCATTCCCTTGGAGCTCTTCGCTGATGTGATCCGTGCAGAGGCAGGACGGTTCCACCTGTCGAACGTGCGCGTGTTCGGATCGACTGTCCGCGGCGAGGACAACGAGCACAGCGACATCGACCTGCTCGTGTCGCTGGAGCCGGGGGCATCGTTGTTCGACCTCGGGGGCTTCGCGGATGCGGTCGAGCAGCTCACCGGGTTCGAGGTCGACATCCTCACCGAGGACCAGACCTTCGACGAGCACTTCTCCCACGTCCGAGACCAAGCGGTCCCCCTGTGACCGGCTCCTTCACGAGGAGACCGCGGGTCGGCGCCGGAACCGACTCCGCGGCGCCCGACCGCTGGCCCGCACTCCAGGAGATCTTCGTGGACCTGCTCTCCGAGTGCGCACAGATCGTCGAGCTCGGACGCGATGCCTTCAGCGCACCACGGAGCCTCACCTACCGGGCAGCAGAAGCGGTGATCATCCACTTCGACGACTTGCTCGGTCGGCTTCCGGATGACCGCGCGGCACGGCTGCCATCCGCGCTGTCACTCGCCGCGGTCCGCAAGACTCGGAACATCCTGTCGCACGACTACCGTTCCGCACGCGCGGAGATCGTCTGGGACGTGATCGAACAACGGATACCGCAGGTCATCCTCGCGGTGATCGATTGACCGTCAGGAGGCGAGTGCAGAGCGCGACGCAGCGCTGATCTCGGTCCACACCTCGTCGAGGGAGAGCCCGAGGACGTCCGCGATCGCGGCGATCGTCGGGAAGGCCGGAGTGGCCACGCGACCGGTCTCGATCTTCCGCAACGTCTCCGGCGAGACTCCCGCGTCGATCGCGACCTCGAGCATCGACCGCTCACCACGAGCCCGACGGAGCAGTGCACCGAGGCGCTGACCGCGTTCGACGTCAGCGGGAGTGAGCGGCAGGCGGACCATGCGACCGATACTAGTACCGGTATAGTCTTGCCGGGATAGTTATTGGCAGCACGGACGGAACGCAGCACATGATCGAGATCTTCACGCCGGACGAACTCCACCGCGCACGAGCCGTCGGTGCCCTCGTCGGCCGGATCCTGCACGCACTCCAGGGGCGGGCGCAGGTCGGGACGAACCTCCTCGACATCGACCGGTGGGCGAAGGCGATGATCCTCGAGGCCGGCGCGGAGTCCTGCTACGTCGACTACGCGCCGTCGTTCGGCCGGGGTCCCTTCGGCCACTACATCTGCACATCGGTGAACGACGCGGTCCTGCACGGGCTCCCCCGCGACCAGGTGCTCCGCGACGGAGACCTGCTGACGCTCGACCTCGCGGTCTCGCTCGACGGCGTCGTCGCGGACTCCGCCGTCAGCTTCGTCGTCGGGAGGGCAGCGGTGCCGGAAGACCTCGCGATGATCGAGACCACCGAGCGGGCCCTCGCCGCAGGCATCGCCGCCGCAGTGCCCGGCGCGAAGATCGGCGACCTGTCGTCGGCGATCGGTGCGGTCCTGCACGAGGCCGGCTACCCGATCAACCTGGAGTTCGGCGGCCACGGTGTCGGCTCGACCATGCACGGCGACCCGCACATCGCGAACGACGGCCGCCCCGGACGCGGCTACACGCTCCGACCAGGGCTCCTGCTCGCGCTCGAACCGTGGGTGATGGCGGACACTGACGTCCTCGTCACGGACGACGACGGTTGGACCCTCCGGAGCGCGACGGGCGCACGGACGGCGCACAGTGAGCACACGATCGCGATCACCGAGGACGGCGCCGAGATCCTGACGCTCCGAGGCTGACCGGCGCGAAACCGCTGATCAGTACGTGCCCTTGACGACGAAGTAGGAGCCGCGGATCTCGCCCGCGAGCTTCGACCGCTGCCGCGCGAACTTGAACGCCGACAGCTCCTCGGGCACGTCCATCCCGAGCGAGAGCTTGAACCCGACCGCACGCTTGCCACCGTCCTCGATGGCGTACATCACGTTGATCGCAAGGCCGGACTCGTAGAAGACGTAGGCCATGCGGAGTCCCCCGACCTCGAAGGCGGAGACCTCGAGTGCCGGCGACGCGATCACGATGCCGCGCTCGTCGTCGAGCACCTTCGCCACGTACGCCACGACCTCGGGCGCCTCGCCCGCGGTGCTCGTGACGAACACGTGGTCGTACTTGTTCTTGTAGTACCGGGCCTCGTTCGCGCGGAGGCCGGCGAGCGCTTCGGCGACCGGGGAGGTCTCGAGGCCTGTCGTGGAGACATCGACGAAGTCGACCGTGTACGTCATGGCGCAACGGTACCGCCGATGCTGACGATTCAATCGAACCGGCAGGCGCCGACCCCGAAGTGCTCGTGCGCAGCCACGGGTCAGTTGTTGAAGCGGAACTCCACCGCGTGTCGTCACCGTTAGACCTCAGTTACCGAAACGTTACCCGCGGTATCGGTGGTCGTGTGGAGACTGCGGACATGAGCGAAACTCTCTGCCCCACCCACCATGTCCCCGTCTCCCTTGCGGAGCGAAGCGATCCGCGGCTCTCGCTGTCCAGTCACCGGCAACTCGACTACTTCTGCCCCGCTGGACGGCCTCGCGGGCACTGGATCAACCGGACCAACCTCGACCGATCGACGGGAGTCGAGTCGTGACGAGCATCGAACGCAAGCCCGCGCGGAAGTACGACGGCCCAACACGGAAGTTCCTGAAGGAGCGCGGGTGGTACTCGCCGGACTTCGTGATCGCATTCGCGACTGGCGCGAACCGGCAGGCCGGCTGGTGGGACCTCGACGACATCATTCTGAACGTCGTGAAGGCTGACGGGTTCGAGCCCGTGAGCATCTTGAACGACAGCCGACACATCATCCCCGCGAAGTACCTCGACGCGATCGTGGACGAATTCGAGAGCCGCGGAGAGCTGAAGCGTCTGGGAGTCCAAGACCTACCGACGCTCGCGGACCTCTAGCCGTCGCGGTGCCGGCCGGCCTGGAACGGGCGCCCGGGGGTCGTGTCCTCCAGCGTCGTCACCCGGCCGGCCAGCACCCCGACCGACTGCTCGATCGCTTCGGCCTTGTCGTAGACCCGGCCCAGCGACTCCTGCATGGTCGCGATCATCCGGAGCGCGGTGTCGAGCTTCCCGCTGTTCTCCTCGTGGCGCTCGTCGGACTCGACCCGGAGGTTCGTCTTGTGGTCGTTCTTGACCTCGTGCTTCACCACGCCCAGGTCCTCGCCCAGCGCCCGGAACCGCTTCCGGAGGTACAGGAACACGAGCACCGCGAGCACGACGGCGAAGATCACGAGGGCGACCCACCGGCTGAAGGGGTCGTCCACGAGCTTCCCGACGACGTCCCACATGGTCACAGCTCGTCCACCCACACGACGTCGAACGTCAGGTCGAAGGCCCAGTGCCCGAGGGTGACGGTGTTGCTGTCCACGTTCTCCTGCATCGTGTAGCACCGGAGGAGGTCGCCCGCGTTCAGCGGCACGAGGAGCCGCTGCGCGTTCACAGCCGTGTTGATGCTGTAGCCGGTCGTCGGCCGGTCGCCGCCCCACGCGTCGGCGGCGATCGTGGCCGTCGTGTCCACGCTGGTCGAGTTGCGAGTGACCTCCGCCTCCGCCTTCGCGAAGTCGTTCGAGCGGTACATCGCGTGCAGAAGCACCTGATAGACCCCGGCGCGCGGGATCGTGAGCACGCCGCCGCTCCAGGTGAACCCGCCGACGTTCTTCGTCGGGCTCGCCCACGCGCCCGCGGTGAGCTGCGTCCAGGTCGCGTGCGCGATGTTCTGCCCGTTGGTCGAGCGGGTGACGGCGAACTTGGGGGTCTTGATCGCCGCCTTCTCCAGGGCGGTCAGCCGGGTCCGGTCCGCGGCGATGTCGTCCCCGCGCTGGTTCAGGGCCACGTCCATGTCCGTCACGAGGAGCGAGTCCGCGTACGTCTTCAGCCCAGCCGCGCCAGCGGCGTCTCCTACTGCCATGATCTGCTCCTAGTTCGTGTAGCCGGCGATGGTGGTCGTGGGGCCGACCGAGCCGATGGTCTGTCCTGCCGGGGCGTTCCCGATCGAGCCCGACGTGACGGCGATGAGGGCCTTCGTCGTGACGGTCATCTCGTCTGCGCCGAGGTCCCACGTGATCGCGTCCACGTAGCCGGTCTGCACGCCGCCGTCGAGCGTGGTGATCACCGCGTCCTGCCCGGGCCGCGCGTTCACGTCGATCGCGCCGACGACGACGAGCTGACGGGTGCGCGCCTTCAGCCGACCGAGGAGGTAGGCCGCGCGGCCGGCGCCCGGGAACGGGGTGTCGGTCAGCTCCAGGACGTAGGGCTTCGTGAACCCGGCCGGCGCTGCGATGTCCGAGGCGGTCTTCGTCGCCCCGGTGATCGAGTCCTCCCACGTGTACCGGAGCACGACGGCGTCCGCGAAGAGCGGGAGGTCGTCGGTCTGCGAGGCGGTCCGGCTCACGAGGTCCGTCGCCCGGTACAGGTTGTAGCCGTAGGCCACGCGGGTCTGCTGCGACACGTCCCGGTAGCCGTTGTCCGCGAGCTTCCACGCGCCGCCGATGTCTTGGAAGAGCCGGAGCCCGACGGTCTGGAGGATCGGCTGCAGGAACTCCATCGCGTTCGTCCCGGGCTGCCAGACGAGCGTGTCCGCCTCGCGCTGCACGAGGGCGGTCCGGGTCGAGGAGGACAGGCCGGCGTCCCCGTCCCAGTCGTAGCGGTACTCCGCCGTGTCCGGGGTGTCGCCGTCGAAGTAGACCAGGGCGGTCCCGTTCGTGTCGGTGCCGTCGCCCTCGAAGATCGTGACCGCGTCGAAGTAGACGAGGTTGTTCGCGCTGGAGTTGGTCGCGCCGTTGATCAGCCGGACCGTCGAGGACTCGGCCAGCGCGGGCACGGTCCAGGTCATCGTCAGCACGCTCGTCGTGTTCAGGGTGTTCGTCCCAGCGTTCGAACGCGCCACGATCCGGGTCGCGCCGCTCAGGGTCGCCGTCGCCTGGAGCTTCAGCGCGTCCCCGTTCAGGGTGCCGGTGAGCGCGACCCCGACGCGGAGGTAGGCCTGCATCGTGTAGGTCTGCCCGGGCGTGAGGTTGAGCGCGAGCGAGGCGTAGGAGCCCGTGGCCGTGCTGTTCGGGGTGATCCGGAGCGAGTAGGTGCCGGTCTGCTTCCACGTCGTGACCTGCGCGAGGGTGCAGGCGACCGCCGTCCACTGCCCGCTCGAGACCTCGAAGTTGCCGTTCGGCATGAGGTTCTGCGCGTCGGCGTAGGCCTTGAACGGGACGTCCGCGCCGGACACGACGGTCGCCGTCGTCGTCACGCCGAGCGCGACGGTCAGCACCCGGTTCACGATCGCCCGGACGGACGCCTGGTAGGTGCTCGCCACGAGGCTCTGCGGGCTCGCGGGGCTGTAGTCCTGAAGGCGCGCCTCGTCGTTCGCGATGTTCAGGCCGACCTCGCCGCTCTCAGCCACGATCTGCCGCGCGGTGAGGTTCAGGGTCATGGTGACCGTGCCCGACGCGTCACCGCCCTGCACCGCCGTCAGCGTGACCGTGCGCCGCGGCGTGGGAGTCGGGTCGATCAGCGCCATGATCGTCAGGCCCGGGTGCGCGATCGTCAGGGTCGCGGAGACGTACGGGCTGAACCCCTCGTCCACGGTGATCGAGGCGGTCTTCACGTCGAGCGGGTACTTCGCGGCCCCGACGTTCAGGACCGCGGTCGGGGTCAGGGTCCGGATAGTCACTGGACCTCCATGTAGGAGAAGGTGACGGCCCACACGGTCCGGTCCTGATCGTCCTGCTGCACGGTGATCTGCCCGTTCGCCAGGAACCGCATCGTCGGGAACGAGGTCGAGTCGTCCGAGAAGGTCACTACCGTCGTGCCGGTGAGCATCGTGTAGAGCGCGACCGCGTCGTCCTCGTTGTCGAAGATCGCGGCCATGGTCCCGGAGCGCGGGCCAGCCGGCTGCACGGTGACGTCCGGCCACGGGTTGCCGAGCACTTCGTGCACGATGTGCCGGGTCGTCGCGCTCGCGTTCCACTGCGTCACGAGGCGCGGAAGGATCACGCCCTGCGCCGCTCTCGCGACCGAGTTGCCGTCGAAGTAGTCGAGCGCCGTCGAGCCCGCCTGGAGGATCACGTCATCGACGTAGATCACCTCCGCGACGGTGGCCTTCGTGCTCAGCGAGTTGAGGAGCGAGAAGGTCATCTTCGCGGCGTTCGCGGGCACCGCGAGGGCGACGGACACACGCGTCCAGTCGGTCGCGGTCGTGAGCTGCGTCGGAGCGTACTGGACCGAGAGGTAGGTGCCGGCCGCGTCGTAGTAGTTCACGGTCATCGTGTAGGTCGCGGTGAGGTCTGCGGGGATCATGGCCCAGAAGCTCAGGCTGTAGGCCTGTCCCGACGCAATCGCCGGCATTGCTCCGGTGTAGGACAGGCCGATCGCCTGCGTGCCAACCGGCGCGACAAACTTCGCCCCAGCGGCGCCGGAGTGGAAGACCGTGCTGTCGCGAGTCACCGCGCCGTACGTGGTCGACGTGCTCCACGAGGTCAGGTTCGCCTCGAAGTTCGGGTTCAGGATCAGGTTCCGACGAGACTCGACGCCGTTGACGTACTCGATCGACTGCGAGGCGTTCGCGGTCCCCGCCCACGCGTACGTGCTCGCGAGGATCGCGTCGTCGGACGTGAAGCTGCTGCTCACGGCACACCCATTCCCTGGCGAGTCCCGCCCATGTTGTCTGTGTAGGCCCTGATGTGGACTTCCCGCTGGCGGGTCGCGTAGGCCATGTCCGCGTTGAACGCGGAGAGGTCCGCGGTCACGTTGACGGTCTTGCTCGCCGGCCCCTGACGGTTCAGGCCGGACTGGAGGCCAGAGCCGAACGAGTCAGACGACGTGTTCCCGAGGCGGTCCCAGAGCGCCGCGAGAGGAGTCACGTCATTCTCAAAACCTACGGTCACCACGGTCGAATCCCTTTCGTCGCGTCGGACTTCGCCCGTCGTCGGTTGTTCGTGATCTTCGCGCCGTCCTTGCCACCGGCTCGGCGGTTGCAGCTCTTGTGCGCGGGCTTGATCAGGTGGTCGGGGTAGGGCTGGTGCTCGGGCCACCCGACCAGGGCCACGAGGTGGTCCGCCTCCCACTCGTCGGTCGGCAGCACGGGCCGGCCGCACCGGCAGCACGGCTGCGGCAGCGTGCGCTCCAGCCGTGCGCGCTGGCGCTTGCCCTCGCCGTTGCGCCACTTCTCGTGGTGCCGGCTCACGGCTCGCTCACCGCCCCGCTGTCCGGCTCCTGCCCGCTGTCCTCCACGGGCTCGACCACGGGCTCCGGGTCCGGCTCCACGACCACCGTGTCCCCGGGCTCCGTGCCCGCGAGCATCGCGGCCTGGAACCGGGTGAACACGTCGCGGTCCTCCTCGCGGAGCACCCACTGGTCAGCGGGCCGCTGCCGCGCCTCGTCGCTGGCGTTGTTCCACGCCGCCACGAACTGGTCCCGCTGCGCTGCGAGGAGCGGCCGGATCGCCGTCGCCAGTCCGTCCGGCACACCGCCCAGCTCGTCGGTCAGCGCTGCTGCCAGCTTGATCGTCACGATCGCCATGTCGTCCTACCTCTCGTCTGCGGTGCCCGTTCGCACCTGTCGCTTGTAGTGGAGCGCGCACAGCCCGTGCGCCTCGTGCCGCCGCGTGCAGCCCTGCACGGTGCAGCCGACCGGCTCCTCGCCGCATCGACCGCACAGCCCCTGCTCCTCGAACCACACGAACCGCACGCCGCACTCGGCGCACAGCGGTGGTCGCTTCGGTCCTGAGGGGCCAGGAGCACGGCCTGCCTCGACACCTGCTCTTGCCCTGCTCTCCCGGGTGCTCCGTGCTCCTCCTCCCTTAGGGTCGGAGGAGCACAGGAGCACTCCCGGGCCTGCTCCTGAGGAGCACTGAGGAGCGCTCCCGGAGCACTGGTCAATCACGGCTCGACCGCCACTCTCGAAGGGCGTCGAGGGCTCGGTCGCTGCCCCACTTCATGCGGGTCTGCACGTCCCGCTGCGAGGTCGGCGGCGGGGTCAGGCCGTCGAGGAGCTGCGCGTCGGCGCTCACCCGGAGCGACTTCATCTGGTCCGGGGTCAGGGTCTGCCCCGGCACCGCGAAGTGCCACGAGCCGTCCGCCGCGTCGATCACGAACGAGGTCACGACGGGCTCGCGCACGCCTGCCGACGTCGCGGATGCGAGGTCACGCACGGAGCCGTGCCGGTCCTTCAGGAGCCGAAGCGTCGCCGTGCCGCCCGTGGTCGGGGCGAAGGGCGTGGTCGCCTCCACGCGGTAGAGCGCGCCGTCGACCGCCCGTTTCTTCGCCACGGTGCCCGTGCCACCGAAGGCTCGAGAGTCGGCGCCCTTCGCCAGGTGGTCGATCGTGAGCACCGCGATCCCGGCCTTCGCGACCCGGGCCGCGACCTGCCGGTTCACCTTCGTGTACTCGTCGGCGCTGTCCGAGCTGGCGCCGAACATCGGCAGAAGCTCACCGATCGAGTCGATCACGAAGAGCGAGTAGTCGTCGGCGTGCGCCACCACGTACTCCACGAGCGCCAGCACGCCCTCGCTGTCCTCGGGCTGCGCGAAGCTGAACCCCAGGAGGTCGAGCTTCGTCGCGCCGAACGAGTCAAGCCGGCCGCGGAACGCACGCGCCCCGTTGTGGTCGAGGTCGAGCCACACGACGCCCCGGTCCTCGTCCGCGTGCACGGTCTGGAGCGCGAGCGCGACGGCCACGAGGCTCTTGCCCTGCTCCGGGTCACCGATCAGGCCGTTCACCGCCCCGGCGTACAGGAGCCCCGGGCCGTCCACACGAGCGCCCACCGTCGCGAGCACGGGGTCGCTGGTGTCGATGTCGGTCAGCTCGATGAACATGGGCGTGGGCTCGTCGCTGCCCTCCTCGGCCGTCGCGACCGTCGTCCGGCCCGTGCCGTAGGACTCGTTGTCCCACGCCTCGACCCGGGCGTTTTCGGCGCGGAGCGCGTCCCAGAACGAGGCCGGCTGCGCCTTCCGCTCGGCCGGGGTCATCTCGTCGTACAGGTCGAGGATCGTCGTCGCCGGCCGCGGCGGGCGCTGCGCCGGCTGCACGAAGTCCTCGACCGTCGCGTTCTCGAACGCGCTCAGGTCAATCTCGATCGAGCCGTAGTGGTCCTCGGCTCCTGAGTCCTCGACGTCCCACTCGTTACTCATCAGCGTCATGTCCTGTCCTCGTCGTCGGGCGACCACACGTCGTGACCGGCCAGCACGGGCTCGAAGCGCTCGGCGTAGCTGCCCGGGTGCCGGCTGCTCAGGCAGTCCAGCTCCATCGGGGTCAGCGGGCGACGGCGCCACTCCTCGAAGTCGCGCTCGCCACCTGCCGGCACGTAGCCGTGCACGAACACGTCGGTGTCGACGTCCTCGCACAGCGCCTGCCAGCCGGCCTCCTGCTCGGCGGTCCAGCCCTCAGGGCGCTCGGCGGTCATCGGGTCGCCGCCTTCGCGGCTGCGAACTCCGCCTGCACGGCGTCGGCTTCTGCGAGGACGGGCGCCACGTCGTCGGCCCAGTCGGCCATGCGGTCACGAAGCTCGTCGGAGACGTGAAGCACGGTCGGCTGCGCGCCGTCGATGATGCGGTGGAGGCGGTCGCGCTGCTCGCTCGTGAGCGGCGGGGCGTCGGCCACGGCGCGCTCGATGGCAGCGGTGATCTTCGCTTCGGCCAGCTCGCGCTGCGCGGCTGCGATCTTCTCGGCGCTGCCGCCGGATCGGCGCAACCCGCCCAGGCGGCGGGACGCGACCTGCGGCGCGGTCATGGTGGTTTCGGTCAAGGTCGGTTCTCCTCGAATGAGGTCGAACCGTCGGTTTGCGAACCGTGCCTTCCGCTGCCCAGTCCCCTGACGGTGGGCCTTACGCGGGTCGGATTCTTCGCCTGACGCGGTGCGGGATGTTCCCGCTGGTGACTAGCTAAGCATGACTGCTAGCAGACTGTCTATAGCCAATATGTAGCACTTTTGTAGTACAGATCAGCGCCACTCGAGCGTGACCGTGTCGGGGTCGAACCCGCGCCGTCCGCGCACCCCGCGGTGCAGCGTCACGACCAGGAGCGCGTCGATCAGCGCCCGCTGCCGGTCGAGCGAGAGGCCGGCGACGTCCGCGGCGCCGGACTCCGCGAGCACCCGCGAGGGGCCGGCCGCGGCGTCGATGCGGCGCTCCACGTCCTCGATCTGAACGGTCAGCGCGGAGGCCTGCTCCTCGACGGCGTCGAGCCCCATGAGCCCGCGAGCGAGGAGCGAGGCCAGCCCGTCCCGGCGCTCACGGAGCGAGCGCGCCTCCTCGTGGAGCGGTGCCGCGTCGTCGGCCGGACGCTCGGCATCGGGCTGCTGGAGGCGGCGCTGGAGGACGCGGAGCACGAAGTCGTCCACGGGTGCCATCGTCCGCACGAGGCCGCACGAGGGGCACCAGTACCGGCCCCCGGAGCCCGCGGTACGGACGGTCCCGCCGCACTCGCACCGGAAGAGGCTCGTGCCGAGCGCCTTCCGCGCGGTCGAGCCGGTGCGGTTCGTCTGCCGGCGCGGGTCCGCGAGGCGGCGCTGCACGAGGTCGAAGGTCGCGCCGTCCACGATCGCGTCCCACGAGCCCGTGCCGACGACCTCACCCTTGTAGACCCGGCGCCCCGCGTAGCGCGGGTTCGTCAGGATCGTCCGGACTGTCGAGGGCGTGCGGTCGTGCTCGCGCGAGAGCGAGCGGAGCGTGTCCCCGGCAGCGAAGCCCTCGAAGAGCGCGCGCACGACGCGGCCCTCGTCCTCCACGACCGAGCCGTCCGTCGCGTAGCCGGTCAGGCGGACGCCCTTCGGCACTCCCCCGCCCGCGGCGCGCTGCGCGTTCGCCCGGGTCTGGCGCTCGCCCTTGCGGCGGACCTCGAAACGCGCGATCGACGCGAGCATGGTCGCCCGGAACTCGCCGTCGGCGGTCGTCAGGTTCAGCTCGCCGTCGACCGTGATCACTTTCGCCCCGGTGTCGATCAGGACGTTCAGGTCCCGGGTCGTCCGGAGGAGCCGGTCGAGGTCGAGCGCCACGACGACGTCGAACACCCCTGCCGTCGCATCCGCGAGCATCCGGCCCCACGCCGTGCCGGCGCCCCGCGCCTTGCTCGCGCTGACGTCGTTGTCCTCGTACTCGCCCACCACGGTCCAGCCGCGGTCCTCGGCCAGCTGCCGCGTGCGCTCGCGCTGCCGGTCGATGCCGGCCTCGCTGGACTTGGACTGACGGAGGTACAGAGCTGCGCGCTTCACAGCTCCGACAATAGGTCTAGCTGTGACGGAATTCCACCACGTCGCCGTCCTGCATGACGTAGTCCTTGCCCTCGATGCGGGCCTTGCCGTGCGCACGCGCCTCGGCGATCGACCCGGCCTCCATCAGGTCGGCGAAGGAGATGACCTCCGCCTTGATGAAGCCCTTCTCGAAGTCGGTGTGGATGACGCCGGCCGCCTGGGGAGCCTTCCAGCCCTTGCCGATGGTCCACGCGCGCGCTTCCTTCGGCCCGGCAGTGAGGTAGGTCTGCAGTCCGAGGGTGTCGAACCCGATGCGTGCGAGCTGGTCGAGCCCCGACTCGGTCTGGCCGGTCGACTCGAGCAGCTCTGCGGCGTCCTCGGGGTCGAGGTCGATGAGCTCGGACTCGATCTTCGCGTCGAGGAACACCGCCTGCGCCGGGGCGACGAGTGCGGACAGCTCGCCCTTGCGTGCCTCGTCGGTGAGGATCGCCTCGTCGACGTTGAAGACGAAGATGAACGGCTTCGCACTGAGGAGGCCGAGCTCGGCGATCGGCGACAGGTCGATCTTGGTCGCGGAGAGCAGTGTGCCCTGCTCCAGGGCGGCGCGCGCTTCGCGAGCGGTCTCGAGCACGATCGGCTCGGCCTGCTTCAGCTTCACGGTCTTCTCGTAGCGCGGGAGCGCCTTGTCGATGGTCTCGATGTCGGCGAGGATCAGCTCGGTGTTGATGACCTCGAGGTCGTCGGAGGGCGAGACCTTGTTCGCGACGTGCACGACGTCGTCGTCGGCGAATCCGCGGACGACCTGCGCGATGGCGTCGGCTTCGCGGATGTTGGCAAGGAACTTGTTGCCGAGCCCCTCACCCTCGCTCGCACCCTTGACGATGCCCGCGATGTCGACGAACGACACCGGCGCCGGCACGGTCTTCTCCGAGTTGAACAGCGTCGCGAGCTGGTCGAGCCGCGAGTCGGGCAGGTTGACGACACCGATGTTCGGCTCGATGGTGGCGAACGGGTAGTTCGCCGCCAGGACCTGGTTCTTGGTGAGGGCGTTGAACAGGGTCGACTTGCCGACGTTCGGGAGACCGACGATTCCGATGGTGAGAGCCACGGGAGTAGAGCCTAACGGTGGAGGGCCTGGACGGCTGCCGCGACCGTCGCGAAGACCTCGGCCTGGGCCCGCTGCGATGCGCGCCACCCACCGGTCACCTCGAGCGAGTGGTCGGCGCCGGCGACGGTCTGGAGGCTCGCAGCCGTCCGCGAGACGCGTTCCGGCCGCCACATGCCGTCGTCCGACCCCCCGATCGCCACGTGCGTGTCCGGTGCGGTCGCCAGCGCGGCGACCACGTCGTCGTTCGTGAGCACCGGCGTCAGCCACACGCCGCGCACTCCGTGTCGCACTGCCCAGGGCAGCGCGAAGCACCCGAACGACTTGGCGATGACGAGGTCGGGCGCGCGTTCGCCGATCGCCGACCGGACGGCCGTCTCGACGAACGCGACGGGTGCACTCGACGCAGCCTCGTCCACGGTCCAGGTCGGCGCGATGACCTCGCATCCGGCGTCGGCCGCGATCTTCCGGGACCACCACAACAGCGGCGCCTGCTGTCCGTACCCGGCGCCCTGGAGCAGCAGCACGAGTGGGCGTCGCATGGTCTCGTTCGCCATGTCCCAACTGTACGTGGCAGCCTGGCTGCATGTGGTTCGAACGCGATCGGCTGGGCGTGCACTCGATGGGGCACGATGCCCGAGGACAGCGGCGGTACTTCACCCCCGACACGATCGACGCGCTCGGGGCGTTGCCCCCGCGAGAACTCGAGGACTTGCACGACGTCCTCGCGCAACTCGAAGCCGACGTCCTCGTCGAGTACGACCCGGAGGACGCGTCGATCGACCACGACGACGAGGACCGGCACCGACTCGTGACGCTCCCGGTCGACTTCGCGTTCCCGCCGACCACCACCGACTTCGCCGCGGCGTTCACCGCACACGTCCAGAGCGTCCCGCTCCGCTGGCGTCTCGACGTCGCAGCGGTCGCGTTCGAGCTCGTCGGGACCCTCCTCGACCCGTACTGGGCGGAGCAGCGGGCGCGCCGGACGGCGACGTGGCGCATCACTGCACGACGCCGTCGCGGCTCCCGGCGGTCCCGACGCCGCTGAACCGCGCCGTCGAGGAGCTCGCGCCGGCGCAACGCCGTCCCGCGTTCCGGCGATGTCGGCGCCCCGTGCGACGATCGGTTCCGTGCCGTTGAACTTCACCGCGATCGACTTCGAGACCGCGAACAGCTCGCCCGCCAGTGCGTGCTCGGTCGGACTCGTCAAGGTCCGGGCCGGCAAGGTCGTCGAACGGGCGTCGTGGTTCATCCGACCGCCGTTCGGGCACGACGCCTTCCTCGAGTGGAACACCCGCATCCACGGCATCGTCGCCGAGGACGTGGTCCGCGCGAAGACGTGGGAGCAGCAGTACCCCGACCTCGTCGCGTTCGCCGAGGGGGACGTCCTGGTGGCGCACAACGCCCGGTTCGACATGGGTGTGATCGCAGGCGGCTGCTCGGCGACCGGCATCGAGCTCTCCGAGCACCACTCGATGTGCTCGCTGCAGGTCGCCCGGCGGACCTACACGCTCGACTCGTACCGGCTGCCGGTCGCGGCGATGGCCGCCGGCTTCGAGGGCTTCCAGCACCACGACGCCGCGGCGGACGCCGAAGCGTGCGCGGCGATCGTGATCCACGCTGCCGGACGGCACGCCGCGGACACGGTCGAAGCGCTCGGCGCCGCGACACGGGTGACGATCAACCCGGTGCGGATCCGTGCCGAGAAGCCGAAGGCGGCGAACCAGCCCCGGCTCTCGAACCGCCCGATGATCTTCGCGGACTGACCAGGCCGGACCGAACCAGGCCGGACCGGGCCTGACCGGACCGGACCGACCGACGGACCTCCCGGCCGGGCCGCCACAGCGCTACGCTCACCGCATGGCGACCCCCAGCACGATCCAGCGCGAGACGGTCATCGCCGCGCGCCCGTCCGAGATCGTCCCGTACCTCGCGGACCTGCACCGCTGGGTGGAGTGGTCGCCGTGGGAGGGGCAGGACCCGGCCCTGCAGCGCGAGTACGGCGGCACCCCGGGCACGGTCGGGTCCACGTACGCGTGGAAGGGCAACCGCAAGGCCGGTGCCGGTTCGATGGCGATCACGAAGGTCGCCCCGGCAGAGGTCGACGTCGACCTGCAGTTCACCGCACCGTTCAAGTCGTCCAGCGCGGTCGCGTTCCGGTTGACGGACGTGAGCGATGCCGACCACGCGGATGCGGCCACACGCCTCGTCTGGTCGATGACGAGCCCGCAGAACCTGATGTCCCGCGTGATGGGCGTCTTCGTCAACATGGACAAGTTCCTCGGCGGCGACTTCGAGAAGGGGCTCGCGAAGCTCAAGGCGGCGGTGGAGCGCTGACGGAACGGACGCCGATGGTATTGTCACGACAATCCCACGCGGCACCGATGCCGTGCACCCGCACCTCCTGAAGGACCCAGATGACCAACGAAGGCCAGCTGCCGTCCGACCTGTTCATGGACCTGGACCGGTCGGGCCCGATGCCCCTCTACTTCCAGGTCGCCTCGCGCATCGAGGAGTCGATCCGCTCCGGCGCGATGCCTCCCGGCGCCCGCCTCGAGAACGAGATCGCCCTCGGTGAACGGCTCGGCCTGTCCCGCCCGACGATCCGACGCGCGATCCAGGACCTGGTCGACAAGGGCCTGCTCGTCCGCCGCCGCGGCATCGGCACGCAGGTCGTGCACGGCCCGGTGACGCGCAAGGTCGAGCTCACGAGCCTCTACGACGACCTGGCGCAGGGTGCGCAGAAGCCGGCGACGACGCTGCTGGAACGGAACGACGTGCCGGCGCCGGACGTCGTGGCCGAGGCGCTCAGTGTCGAGCCGGGGACGATCGTCGCGCACATCCGCCGGGTCCGGTTCGCCGAGGACGTGCCGATGGCCATCCTCGAGAACTACCTGCCGCCGGAGTTCCTCGACATCACGGAGACCGACCTGCAGGCGCACGGGCTCTACCAGCTGCTGCGTGCCCGCGGCGTCACGATGCGCGTCGCGAAGCAGCGGATCGGCGCACGGGCGGTCACCGACGAGGAGGCCGGGCTCCTCGAGATCGAGGACGGCGACCCCGTCCTGACGATGAGCCGCACCGCCTACGACGCCTCGGGCCGAGCGGTCGAGTACGGCGTGCACTGCTACCGCCCGGACCGCTACTCGTTCGAGGTCACGCTCGTCGACAAGTAGGCCGTCGTCCGCTGCGCCTCACGCCAGTGCGGGCACCCCGAGCTCGCCGGTGACGTACTGCGCACGCCCGAAGCCGAACGACCAGTCCTGCGGGCCGTTCTCGACGTAGCCGATGAAGACGTCCTCCGATGCGACGCCGATCCCGGCGAGCGCGTCGTGGATCGCCGCGTAGAGCGTGGTCTTCGCCTCGTCCGTGCGGCCGCGCTGCGTGAACACCTGGATCATCACGACGCCATCGGTGCGCTCGAAGCCGAGCCCCGCGTCCTCGGCGATGATCTGCTGCGCCGGGTGCTCGGTGATGATCTGGAACCGGTCGCGCAGCGGGATCCCGTAGACGTCGACGATGGCGGTGTGGATCGCGTCCGCGACGGCGCGGACGGCTTCCGGGCTGCGCCCGGTGGCGAGGTCGATACGGACGAGCGGCATGGCGCCTCCTGCAGTCTGGGACTTTGTCCTGACAAACTAACATGGATTGACCGGCGACACCACGACGGCCTGGAGGCTCGGTGCCAGCTGGCACCGAGCCTCCAGGCCGGTGGGGTGTCGCGTCGGACGCGCGCTGCCTAGACGGCCGGCACGATGATGTCGCGCACCAGCGCGTCGAGCTGCGCATCGGCGTCCAGGAACTGGCGGAGCGTCGTCACGGTCGCGCCGAACCGCTCGAACTCGTCGATGGTCATGCCGTCGACGTCGTAGCCGCGGGCGAACTCCGGCGTCGCCTTCCGCAGCGCGTCGAGCACGTGCGCCGGGACCTCGTCGTCGATCGCGTCCGGCCGGAACGGGAACGCGTTCGCGTTGATGTCCTTCGACCACTGGAAGGGCGGGGAGACCACGAGGTCGCCGCCCTGGAACTCGGACCACTGCAGGGCGTTGCGGAACGCGGCGACGAGCACACGGGATCGGAAGCCGCGCTCCCGGAAGACCCGGTACGCGTTCTTCACCGCCGCGACGCCGGCCCACTCGAGGTACCCGGGGTCGATCATGACGTGGTCGCGCTTGACGACCGTCTTCAGCCAGTCGTCGAGGCGACCCGCCATCAGCGTCACCACGTGGCCGAACTCCTGCTCCGGCAGGCCGTCGGCGGCGCGACGGTCGAGCGCGCGCTCGATCGCCTCTCCGACGGCGACGACCTGGGCGACCGAGAACGACACCGTCGCGTTGATCGAGACACCGCGGTAGGCCGCTTCCTCGATCGCGGCGATGCCGGTCTTCGTCGCCGGGATCTTCACGATGATGTTCGGCGCGAGCCCGGAGAACCGCACCGCCTGCTCGACCAGTGCGTCCTGGTCGCGGTGGAAGCGCGGGTCGGTCTGCATCGAGAGCCGGCCGTTGCGCCCACCCGACGCCTCGAACGCGGGCAGCAGCTGTGCGGCCGCGGCGATCGAGAGCTCCTCGACGGCCTTCCAGCCGATCCAGGACTCCCCCGCGGTCGGGTGCTCGGCTGCGATCTGCCGGATCCGCGGCACCCAGGTCTCCGGGTCCTGCTTGATGCAGGTGTAGGCGATGACCGGGTTGCAGGTGGCGCCGACGGCTCCGTACTCGGTGATCGCGGTGGCGAGCTCGCGCGGGTCGGCGGAGTCGTTCCACAGCGCGGTCGGGGTCTGCTCCGCCGCCTGGCGGGTGACCGGGCGGGCGTCGGTCTCGGTGGTGACCGGTGTGTCGAGGGTGTTCGTCATCGGTGCAGTCCCTTCGTGATCGTGTCGAGTTGGAAGCGCGAGACCTCGTCGGCGTTCTCGTCCTCGGCGAAGACGCTCGACACGGCGACCGTGTCCTCCCGCGCGGTGAACCCCACGCGGTCGAGCGCGGCCCAGAACCGGTCGAAGTCGACGTCGCCCTGGCCCACCGGGAGGTGCTGGTGGACACGCACGGCGTTGCCCGGCGGGTTGGTGATGTACCGGAGGCCGTGCGACCGGTTGTGGTCGAAGGCGTCGGCGACGTGGACCAGCTGGAGCGAGTCGCCGGCGGCGTCGATGATCGCGTCCATGTCCCCGCCGTAGTGGAAGGTGTGGCACGCGACGTAGACGAAGCCGACGTGCTTCGAGTTCAGCCCGCGGATGACGCGGAGCGCTTCGAGGCCGTCCTCGACGAAGTCGTCCGGGTGGGGGTCGATCAGCACGCGGAGGTCCGCGTCCTCGATGATCGGCAGGAGCTCCTCCATGGCCCAGTAGAACTGCGCCTCGGACTCCTCGGCACGCTCGGGACGGCCGGAGAACTCGGTGTTGATCGTGTCCACACCGAGGCGCTTCGTGATCTCGATGACGCGCTTCCACTGCTTGACCGCGGTCTCGCGGGTCTCACGGTCGGGGCCCGACCAGCGGAGCACCGGCAGGACGCTCGCCACCTGGACCCCGGCGTCCGTGCACGCCGCGGCGAAGGCGTCGACGAGGTCGTCGTCGGCCTTCGGGTGGCGGAAGAACGGGATGAAGTCCTTGTGCGGGGTCAGCTGCAGGTACTCGTAGCCGAGGTCCGCGACCTTCTGCGGGAACTCCAGCAGCGACAGGTCGTGGTGGAAGGGGGTCGGGTCGAGGGCGATCTTCGGCATCAGGCCCCCGCGAGTGCGTTCGCACCGGCGTCGTAGAACGCCGGCTTCGCGGTGGCGTAGGTGACCGACTCGAGTGCGCCGGACTGCTGCGCACGGACCGCGACCTCGGCCACGACGGATGCCGTGTAGCCGTCCCAGGCGCTCGGGCCGTCGATGCCGCCCTGCTTGGCGGCGTCCACCCAGCGCTGGACCTCTTCGTCGTAGGCCGCACCGAACCGCTCGACGAACGACGGGGTCACGCCCTGGCCGGAGACCCCCTGCGACACGAGGTTCAGCGAGGTCTCCCGCCCGATGTACGCCACGCCGGACTCGAAGACGGCGTCGGTCGTCACCTGGTAGCCGAACTGGGCGTTCACGTTGATCTCGACGATCGCCATGGTGCCGGACTCGGTGGTGAACAGGACGAACTGCGGCTCGGGCAGGTCGGCCGGGGCCAGGGAGTTCTTCCGCGGCTTCTTGACCTCCACGCTCGTGATCGCCTCGCCGGTGATGAACGGGATGATGTCGATCTCGTGGATCACCGAGTCGTGGATGAGCATCGACTCGCTGAAGTTCGGCGGCGTGGTCGGGTTCCGGTGCGCGTGGTGCAGCGCGAGGAGAGCGCCGTTCGAGCCGGACTCGCGGAGCGCCTTGAGCTCCTGGTAGCCCTTGTCGAAGCGGCGCATGAAGCCGACCTGGATCTTCGGGCGGTCCGCCGTGGCCTGCTCGAGCTCCACGATCCGGAGGGAGTCCTCGGCGCTCGTCGTGAGGGGCTTCTCGCAGAGCACGGCGAGGCCGCGCTCGAGCGCCGGCACGAGAACCGGCTCGTGCAGGAAGCCCGGCGTCGCGACGATGACGGCGTCGATCCCGGTGGCGTCGAGCGCTTCCTCGAAGGAGGCGGCGGTGATCGCGCCGGGGGCCTTCGCGGCGGCGGCCGTGGCGCGCGCCGTGTCCGGGTCGACGATCGCGACGACGTCGGCGCCCGCGATGGTCGAGGTGATGCGACGGATGTGGTCGCTGCCCATCGCGCCCGCGCCGACGACGGCGACGCGGAGGTTGTCAGTGGTGCTCATGGTGTGCTCCTGCGGTGGTGGAGTGCTGCTGGTGGACGGCTCAGGACGCGCGGGCTGCGGACGTCGAACCGAGGATGTGCTGGAAGGTGCGGTCGGCGATCGGGCCGGGGGCGTCGACCGAGCAGCCGTACATGTCCTGCTCGACGATGCCGAAGACGTCCGGGTTGATCGCCGCGACCGCCTCGATGATCGGCGCGAGCGCGGGGACGCCGTGCGGGGGCTCGGTCATGATGCCCTGGGACACGGCGGTGGCGAACGGCACGTCGTTCTTCAGCACGTCGAAGAGCAGGTCGGTGTCCACCTGCTTGAGGTGCAGGTAGCCGATGCGCTCGGGGTGCTCCGCGATCAGCTTCAGGTTGTCGCCCCCGTAGTAGGCGAAGTGCCCGGTGTCGAGGCAGAGGTTCGTGTACTCGGGGTTCGTGACCTCGAGGAAGCGCACCGTCTCCTTGTACGTCCCGACGTGGCTGTCCGCGTGCGTGTGGAACTGCTGGTGGACGCCGTACTCCTCGAGCAGCGCCTTGCCGAGCTGGTCGTGTCCCTTGCCGAGGCGCTCCCACTGCTCGTCGGTCAGCGTGCGCGACTCGAGCACTTCCTCCGTCGCATCGGAGCGCCAGAGGTCCGGGATCGTCACGAGGTGTTCCGCGCCGAGCTTCGACGCGAGGCCGGCGACCGCCACGGCCTGGTCCCACGCGCGCTGGAACTGGTCCTCGCCCTTGTGGAACCCGGTGAAGACCGTGCCTGCCGAGAGCTCGAGCCCGCGGGACTCGAGCTCGTCGGAGAGCTGGGCGGGGTCGGTCGGCAGGTACCCGTACGGGCCGAGCTCGATCCACTGGTAGCCCGCCGCGGCCGCCTCGTCGAGGAAGCGCTGCCACGGGACCTGCTTCGGGTCGTCGGGAAACCAGACGCCCCACGAGTCCGGCGCGGTGCCGATCCGGATGGAGGCCGGCGCTGCGTCCGTCGAGGGATTGCCGATGGGGGTGGCGGTGTCGGTCATGACGTCGCTGTCGCTTTCTGTGTCGGAGGGGTCAGCCGAGCAGGGGCCGCTGGTTCGCGACCTGCTGCTCGTAGGCGGTGCGGGCGGCCTGGGTACTCGGCAGCGTCGAGGTCTGCGCGACCGGGACGTCCCACCAGCCGGCGCCGTCGGGGGCGTAGACGAGCGGGTCCGAGTTGACGTGCACGAGCGTGGTGTGGTCGTTCGCCTTCGCCTGGCGCACCGCGGCCTTGAGGTCCTCGATGGCGTCGGGCCCGGGCTGGACCTCGATCACGTCGACGCCGTAGGAGCGCGCGTTCGCCGCCAGGTCGACGGGCAGCGGCTCGCCGTTCTCGAAGGACTCGGTCTCGTCGAGGTAGCGGTACTTCGTGCCGAAGCGCTCGGACCCGACGGTCTCGGACAGGTGCCCGATCGACGCGTAGCCGTGGTTCTGGATGAGCACGACGATGATCTTGATGCCCTCGGCCACGGCCGTGACGAGCTCGGTGTGCAGCATCAGGTAGGAGCCGTCGCCGACCATCACGATCGCGTCCCGGTCGGGGGCGCCACGGCGGACGCCGATGCCACCGGCGATCTCGTAGCCCATGCACGAGAACGCGTACTCGACGTGGTAGCCGAGCTCGTCCCGCACGCGCCACAGCTTGTGCAGGTCGCCGGGCAGCGAGCCCGCGGCCTGGATCACGACGTCACGCGGGTCGGAGACCTCCTGCACCGCGCCGATGATCTCCGGCTGGCCGGGCAGGGCGTTGCCGGACGGCGCGAACGCGGCGTCCACCAGGGCGTCCCAGTCCTGCTTCCGCGACGCGATCTCCGCGGCGTACTCCGCGTCCACGGTGAACGCCGGGTCCGCGAGCGACGCGGTCAACGCGACCAGGGCCTCCCGGGCGTCGGCGACCAGCGGCAGCTGCGTGCCGTGCTTGTACGCGTCGAACGCGGCCACGTTCACGTTGACGAACGTGACGTCCGGGTCCTGGAACGCGGTCCGCGACGCCGTCGTGAAGTCGCTGTACCGGGTGCCGATCCCGATCACCACGTCTGCGGAGGCGGCGATCGCGTTCGCGGCGGCCGTGCCGGTCGCACCGATGCCGCCGAGGTACTGCGGGTGGTCCCACGTGAGCGAGCCGCCACCCGCCTGCGAGGTGCCGACCGGGATGCCGGTCGCCTCGACGAACGCGGCGAGCTCGGGAGCAGCGTCCGCGTAGAGGACCCCGCCACCGGCGACGATCACCGGGCGCTTCGCGTCCCGGATCGCCGCGACCGCACGGGCCAGGGGTCCGTGCTCCGGCAGCGGACGACGGATGTGCCACTCCCGCGACTGCAGGAACGCGACGGGGACGTCGAACTCCTCCGCCTGCACGTCCTCCGGCAACGCGATCGTCACCGCGCCGGTCTCCGCCGGGTCGGTGAGCACGCGCATCGCGGCGAGCGCGATCGAGAACAGCTGCTCCGGACGCTCGACGCGGTCGAAGTAGCGGGACAGCGGGCGGAACGCGTCCGTGACCTGGATCGAGGTGTCGTGCGGCATCTCGATCTGCTGCAGCACCGGGTCGGTGGTGCGCGTCGCGAAGGTGTCGGACGGCAGGAGCAGCGCCGGCAGGCGGTTCGTGGTCGCGAGGGCGGCCGCGGTGAGCATGTTCGCGGCACCGGGCCCGACCGACGCCGTCGAGGCGAAAGTCGCACGGCGGCGGTGCATGCGCGCGAATCCGACGGCCTCGTGCACCATCGCCTGCTCGTTGCGGGCCTGGTGGTACGGCAGGAGACCGGGCTGCTCGACGTGGAGCTGCTTGATCGCCTGTCCGAGACCCGCGACGTTGCCGTGCCCGAAGATCCCGAAGATCCCCGGGATCGTCCGTTCGCGGACGTCGCCGTCGACGGTCCACTGGTTGGCGAGGAACTCGACGAGTGCCTGGCCGACCGTCATCCGACGCGTGGTCGTCATCGGACTTCCTCCTTGCCGTACGGCAGGCGCGGGTCGAGCGTCTCGCTCGCCCACACCTGGCGGACCCAGCCGTGGGCGGGGTCGTCGGTGATGTTCCAGACGCGCTCCGGATCCGGCCCGGCCATCACGTTGAGGTAGTACATGTCGTAGCCAGGGGCCGCGACGGCCGGACCGTGCCAGCCGTACGGCACCAGGGCGATGTCGCCGGTGCGGACCTCGCGGAACTCGTCGATCGCGCGGTCGTCCGAGGCGTAGGTCCGGTGCAGGGCGAACGGGTCGGCGGTCTCCGGCGCCACCCCTTCCGCACCGCGGGTCACCGCGGACTCGTAGTAGTAGATCTCCTCGAGGTTCGACTCCTCCCCCGGCACGTTCGTGTCGTGCTTGTGGGGCGGGTACGACGACCAGTTGCCGGCCGGCGTGATCACCTCGCACACGATGAACTTGACCGCGTCGAGTGCTGCCGGGGTGCCGAAGTTGTGCACCTGGCGGCTCGACTGGCCGGCGCCGCGGAGCTCCACGGGCACGTCCTGCCGGGGCAGGTACGTGGTGGGCTTGACCGTGTCGGTGGGCGCTTCCGCGACCGCCACGCGACCTGCTCCGGTGATCCGCGCCTCCGTCCCGGATCCGAGGTAGAGGACGTCGGTCGGACCGTCGAAGACGCTGGCGCGTCCTTCGAGGGTCTGCACGCCGCCGCCGTACGTGACCGTGAAGCTGCCGGCCAGCGGCACGACGATGCGTTCCACGGCGTCGGCCGGGAGGCGCAGCTCGCCGCCGTCGGTCAGCGTCCCGGTCCGGAGACCGGTGTGCGCCCACCCCTCGATGCGACCGTCGACCACGTCGGTCCAGCCCGCGTCGGGGCGGCTGCCCCGCGGGACGAACCAGGAGTCCTGCTGCTGCTGTTCCTGCGTCATCGCCTTCGTCCGGGTCAGTTGTTCGACGGGAAGCCGAGGTTGATGCCCCCGTGCGACGGGTCCAGCCAGCGGCTCGTGATCGCCTTCTGGCGGGTGAAGAAGCTCACGCCGTCGGCGCCGTACGCCTTGTGGTCGCCGAACAGCGAGTTCTTCCAGCCGCCGAACGAGTAGTACGCGACCGGGACCGGGATCGGCACGTTGATGCCGATCATGCCGACCTGCACGTCGCGCTGGAAGCGGCGGGCGGCGCCACCGTCGTTGGTGAAGATCGCGGTGCCGTTGCCGAACGCACCGCTGTTGATGAGCTCGAGGCCCTCTTCGTAGGTGGCCACGCGGACGATCGACAGCACCGGGCCGAAGATCTCCTCGGTGTAGACGCGGCTGGTGGTCGGCACCTGGTCGATCAGCGTCGGGCCGAGCCAGAAGCCGTTCGCGTCACCGTCGGGCTGCACGTCGCGGCCGTCGACGACGACCACCGCACCGTCCTGCTCGGCGACCTCGATGTAGGACGCGACCTTGTCGCGGTGCTGCTTCGTCACGAGCGGACCCATGTCGCAGCCGCGACGACCGTCACCGATCCGCAGCGTGGCCGCGCGCTCCGTGATCTTCTCGATGAGCTCGTCGGCGACGGGCTCGACGGCGACGACGACGGAGATCGCCATGCAGCGCTCACCGGCGGAGCCGAAGCCCGCGTTGATCGCGTTGTCCGCGACGAGGTCGAGGTCGGCGTCCGGCAGCACGAGCATGTGGTTCTTCGCGCCGCCGAGCGCCTGCACGCGCTTGCCGTGCTTCGTGCCGGTCTCGTAGACGTACTGCGCGATCGGGGTCGAGCCGACGAACGAGATCGACTCGACGTCCGGGCTCGTGAGGAGCCCGTCGACGGAGGCCTTGTCGCCGTTCAGCACGTTGAAGACGCCGTCCGGGAGCCCGGCTTCCTTGAACTTCTCGGCGAGCCAGATGGCGGCGCTCGGGTCCTTCTCGCTCGGCTTCAGCACCACGGTGTTGCCCGCCGCGATCGCGATCGGCAGGAACCACAGCGGGACCATCGCCGGGAAGTTGAACGGGCTGATGATGCCGACGACGCCGAGCGGCTGACGGATCGAGTACACGTCGATGCCGGTCGAGACCTGGTCGCTGAACTCGCCCTTGAGCAGCTGCGGGATGCTCGTCGCGAGCTCGACCACTTCCTGCCCGCGGGCGATCTCGCCGAGCGCGTCGTCGATGACCTTGCCGTGCTCGCTGGTGATGATCTCGGCGAGCTCGGCCTTGTCGCGGTTCAGGATCTCGCGGAACGCGAAGAGGATCTGCTGGCGCTTGGCGAGCGAGAGGTTGCCCCACGCCGGGAACGCCGCCTTCGCGCTGGCGATCGCCGCCTGGATCTCGTCCTCGTTCGCGAGGGCGACCTGCTTCGTGGCGACGCCGATCGCCGGGTCGTAGACCGGGGCGGCGTTGCCCGAGGTGGACTCGACGCGCTTGCCGTCGATCCAGTGGCCGATCGTCGTGGTGACGGTGTCCGAGATGGTCATGCGTTGGTTCCTTCGAGAGTGGTGGTGGTCACGTCTTCGTGGTGGGTGCTCGTGCCGGTGTGGACGAGGCCCGCGGCGACGTCCACCGCGGCGGCGACGTCCCCGTCCGGCGGGTACAGCAGGGTGCGGCCGACGACGAGGCCGCGGACGCCGGGCAGGGCCAGAGCGTCCGCCCACTTCGCGTACGTCTCGAGCGGCTTGCTCGACGGGTCGCCGCCGAGCAGGAGCGTCGGCAGCGTCGTCGCCGCCATCACCCGCTCCATGTCGTCGACGACGGGGATCTTCAGCCAGCTGTAGGCGCTGGTCTCGCCGAGGCCCGCGGCGATGGCCATCGAGGTGATCACGGCGTCGGCGGTCAGGTCGTTCACGACCTTGCCGTCCCGCCAGGTGGACATGAACGGCTCGAGCATGATCGGCAGGCCGTTCGCCGCCGCCTCGGTGACCGCCCGTGCCGTCGCCTCGAGCGTCGGTGCCGTGCCGGCATCGGCGAGGTTGATCCGCACGAGCAGCTTGGCGAAGTCGAGGCCGGCGTCCTTGATCGAGCGCGCCGAGTACGCGGTGTAGCGGTCGTCCATCTCGAACGACGCCCCACGGAGCCCGCCGCGGTTCATCGAGCCGACGACGACCTTGTCGTCGAGGGCGCCGAGGAGCGCCAGGTCCTCGAGGATGTCCGGCGTGCCGAGCACCCCGTCCACGCCGGGGCGGCTGACGGCGACCACGAGCCGTTCGAGCAGGTCGTACCGGTCCGCCATCGCGGACTCGTCGTCCCGCACGGCCAGGGCACCGCGTGCCGGGTGGTCGGCGGCGACGATGAAGAGCTTGCCGTCGTCGGCGAGCAGGTCGCGCTTGCGACGACCGTCGAGCGCGGCCTGCACCCGCTCCGGGTGGGCGGCGCGGACGTCGCGCAGCCGGGCGAAGTCAGCGTGGCTGATCTCAGGCATGGATGGCCTCTTCCGTCGGGTTCTCCTGCAGGAACGTCTCGATCTCGTCGCTCGTCGGCATCGCCGTCGAGCACTCGAACCGCGTGGCGACGATGGCACCGGCCGCGTTCGCGAAGGCCAGGATCCGCTCGAGGCCCCAGCCCTGCAGCAGGCCGTGGGTGAGCGCCCCGCCGAAGCCGTCGCCCGAGCCGAGCCCGTTGACGACGTCGATGTGGTGCGGGCGGAGCTCGACGAACTCGTCCCGGGTCTTCGCGAGGACGCCCTTCGGCCCCTGCTTGACGATGGCGATCTCGACGCCGCGCTCGAGCAGGGCGTCGGCCGCGCGGACCGGGTCGGTCTCGCCGACGGCGACCTCGCACTCCTCGCGGTTGCCCACGGCGACGGTGGCGTGCTCGAGGGCGACCGCCACCTCCCGCGTCGCGGCTGCCGGCGAGGACCAGAACATCGAGCGGTAGTCCAGGTCGAGGACGGTGTGGAGGGCTGTCGGGGCCTTCGCCTCGGTCCGCGCCTGGAAGGCGACGTGGTGCGCGCTGCGGCTCGGCTCCTCGCTGAGGCCGGTCACCGTGGTCCAGAACACCTTCGCGCGCTCGATCTCGTGCAGCGGGAGGGACTTCGCGGTGATCATCAGGTCCGGCGCCTTCGGGGCCCGGTAGAAGTAGAGCGGGAAGTCGTCCGGCGGGAAGATCTCGCAGAAGGCGACGGGGGTGTTCAGCCCCTCGACGGTGTCGATGAACGCGTTGGCGACGCCGAACTCCGGGAGCGTGCGGGCGATGTACCGACCGAACGGGTCGTTGCCCGTGCGGGTGATGACGGCGGCGTCGGCGCCGTGCCGGGCTGCGGCGATGGCGACGTTCGTGGCGCTGCCCCCGACGGACTTCGAGAACGTCGCGACGTCCTCGAGCGGGCCCGTCTGCTGGGGGTAGATGTCGACGCTCACGCGACCCATCGTGATCACGTCGTAGGCGTGGGGAGCTTCGTTCGTCATGCGACGTGAGGGACCTTCCGTGCGGCTTCATCGGCGGACGATCACGACTGTACACCTTCCTTGGCTTAATGTCATGACATGGTTTCGGACGCCGTCTCGACGGCTGCACCGGCCGGCCTGGAGGCTCGCCCCGCGTCCTGCCAGCGGGTGTCGGTGGGTCCTGGGAAGGTCTGGTCATGGACTTCCCCGCCCTGCTCATCGGCCTCCTGATCGGCGCGCTCGCGGGCGCCGCCGTCGCGTGGTCGTCCGCCCGGAGCCGCGCCGGCGCCGCCTCCGCGACGGCTGATGCGCTCCGCGCTCGGTTGGAAGAGGTCCGTCGCGACGCCGACGACCGCCTCGACGCGCAGGACACCCAGTACCGGCGACAGGTCGACTCGCTGGAACGGCGGGCGGCCGAGCTCGAGCACCTCGTGCAGCGCATGCACGGCGCCGAGTCCGCCCGGGCGCAGGACGAGTCGAAGGTGCTCACCGCGCTCAGCCCCGTCGCGGACACCCTCGACGTGATGCGCGCCAAGATCGCCGAGCTCGAACGCTCCCGCAGCGAGCAGTACGGCGCGATCTCGACGCAGCTGCGATCGGCCGCCGAGTCCGAAGAGCGTCTGCGAGCCACCGCGGAGACGCTCGCGAGCGCACTCTCCGCCAACAACACCCGCGGGGTCTGGGGCGAGACGCAGCTCCGGAACGTGGTCGAGGCGGCGGGACTCCTGGAACGCGTCGACTTCGACGTGCAGTCCTCCGTCACCACGTCGGCCGGCGCCGCACGCCCCGACATGATCGTGCACCTGCCCGGCGGCAAGAGCATCGCCGTCGACGCCAAGGTGCCGTTCAGCGCCTACCTGCAGGCGATGGAGATCCCCGCGTCCGCCGTCGGCGCCGAGGGAGCCCGACGCACACAGCTGATGGCGCAGCACGTCAAGGCACTGCGCGCCCACGTGGACGCCCTCGCCGCACGGGAGTACTGGTCCGGGTACGACGCCTCGCCCGAGCTCACGGTGGCGTTCATCCCGTCGGAGTCGCTCATCGCGAGCGCCCTGGCCGCCGACCCGGGGCTGCTCGACCACGCCTTCCGGAAGCGGGTCGCACTCGCCTCGCCGGTCACGCTGTGGTCGGTCCTCAAGACGGTGGCGTTCTCCTGGCAGCAGGACGTCGTCACCGCTGAGGCCCGTGAGCTCTTCCGGGTCTCGCGGGAGCTCTACGGCCGCCTGTCGACCATGGCCGGCCACGTGGACAAGCTCGGGCGGGCGATCCGGGGCAGCGTCGTGGACTACAACCGGTTCGTGGGGTCGCTCGAACGCCAGGTGCTGCCGAGCGCGCGGCGGCTGTCACTGCTCGACGAGTCGAAGGTGATCGCGGACCCCACCACGATCGAGGACGAGCCGCGCCTGCTCACCGCGCCCGAGCTCGTCGGCGCCGACCGCGACGACTAGCGACGGCGGGCACCGTCGCGCGCCGGCGTGCCCGCCCGCCGCGCGCGGTGCGGATCGCTCCCGCACAACCAAAACCGAACTGAACCACGTGTTCACGTGGTTCAGTTCGGTTTTGGTTGTGCGGGATTCGCCGGCGGCGCGCGCCGGCGTCAGCGGATCAGAACCACTTCTCGGCGCGGTGGTCCGCCTGGATGCGGCGGATCGTGTTCGAGCGCGAGCGCAGCACGAGCGAGTCGGTGTGGATGACCCCGCGCGAGCGGCGGACACCGTCGACGAGCACGCCGTCGGTGACACCCGTCGCGACGAAGAACGTGTTGTCGCCCGTGACCAGGTCGTCCTGGTCGAGGACCTTGTCCAGGTCGTGGCCGGCGGCGATGGCGCGCTCACGCTCCTCGTCGTCCTTCGGCTGGAGCTTGCCGAGGATCACACCACCGAGCGCCTTGATCGCGCACGCCGTGATGATGCCCTCGGGGGTGCCGCCGACACCGACGCACATGTCGATCGGCGAGCCGGGCAGCGCCGCGGCGATGCCACCGGCGACGTCACCGTCGAGCAGCAGCCGGGTACCGGCACCGGTCGCGCGGATCGCGCGGATCAGCTCGTCGTGACGAGGACGGTCGAGCACGGCGATGACCATGTCCTCGAGGTCCTTGTGCTTCGCCTTCGCCAGCGCACGGATGTTCTCCCCGATCGGCTTCTCGAGGTCGAGGACACCGCGGCCATCGGGCCCGGCGGCGATCTTGTCCATGTAGAAGACGGCGGACGGGTCGTACATCGAGCCGCGGTCCGAGACGGCCATCACGGAGATGGCGTTCTGCCGGCCGGCGGCGGTGAGCGAGGTGCCGTCGATCGGGTCGACCGCGATGTCGCAGGCCGGGCCGTGCCCGTTGCCGACGTGCTCGCCGTTGTAGAGCATCGGGGCGTTGTCCTTCTCGCCCTCACCGATGACGACGACGCCGTCGAAGTTCACCGTGCCGAGGAACTTGCGCATCGCGTCGACGGCAGCGCCGTCCGCGAGGTTCTTCTCGCCACGACCGACCCACGGCTGCGCCCGGATCGCCGCTGCCTCCGTCGCACGCACGAGTTCGAGGGCCAGGTTGCGGTCGGGCTGGAGGAACAGGGAGCCGGTCTCAGTGGTGGGAGTCACGCCCGCCAGCCTACTCAGCGGTGCCGGGGTCACACACCGGAGCGGCTGACTACGATCGGTTCGGACGCCACCGAGTCGAAGGAGATCCACGTGCCCATCGCAACGCCGGAACAGTACGCCGAGATGATCGACCGCGCGAAGGCCGGCAAGTTCGCCTACCCCGCGGTCAACGTGTCCTCGTCGCAGACCATCAACGCGGTCCTCCAGGGCCTCACCGAGGCCGGCTCGGACGGCATCCTGCAGGTCACGACGGGTGGTGCCGACTACTTCGCCGGCCACACCGTCAAGAACCGTGCCGCCGGTGCCCTCGCGATGGCCAAGTTCGCGCACGAGGTCGCCAAGAACTACCCCATCACGGTGGCGCTGCACACGGACCACTGCCCGAAGGACGCCCTCGACGGCTTCGTCCTCCCGCTCATCGCGGCGAGCGAGGAAGAGGTCCGCCACGGCCGCAACCCGATCTTCCAGTCGCACATGTGGGACGGCTCGGCCGTGCCCCTCGACGAGAACATCGAGATCGCCCGCACCATGATCGAGAAGACCCGCAACATCAACGCCATCCTCGAGGTCGAGATCGGCGTCGTCGGCGGCGAGGAGGACGGTGTCGAGCACGAGGGCACGAACGACGCCCTGTACACGACCTCCGGTGACGTGGAGCGCGTCGTCGACGCCCTCGGCCTGGGCGACAAGGGCCGCTGGATCGCCGCCCTCACCTTCGGCAACGTGCACGGCGTCTACAAGCCGGGCAACGTGAAGCTCCGACCCGAGCTCCTCGGCGAGATCCAGGCAGCGGTCGCGGCGAAGCACGGCACCGGCGAGAACCCCCTCGACCTCGTCTTCCACGGCGGCTCCGGCTCGACCGACGACGAGATCTCCGAGGCGGTCCGCAACGGCGTCATCAAGATGAACATCGACACCGACACGCAGTACGCGTTCACACGCTCGATCGCCGGGTCGATGTTCACCAACTACGAGGGCGTCCTGAAGATCGACGGCGAGGTCGGCAACAAGAAGCAGTACGACCCGCGCGCATGGGGCAAGGTCGCCGAGACGGCGATGGCCGCCCGCGTGGGCGAGGCCGCGAAGATCCTCGGCTCGGCCGGTCACAGCCAGAGCTGACGTCCAGAGCACCATCCGGGAGGGCCGGGGCGCGTCCGCAGGGCGCGTCCCGTGCCACGATGGTCGGGTGACCGTCGACGCCATCGCCTCCGAGTTCGCCCACTTCGTCACCGAGTCGCCGACGGCGTTCCACGCCGCGGCCGTGACCCGCGACCGGCTCGTCGCCGCCGGCTTCGCCGAGCTCGCCGAGCAGGACGCCTGGCCGACCGAGCCCGGCGCGTACGTCGTCGTCCGTGACGGCGCGGTGATCGCCTGGCGCGTCCCGACCGGGGCGACCGCGACCACCCCGTTCCGCATCCTCGGCGCGCACACCGACTCCCCCGGCTTCCGCATCAAGCCGAACCCCGTCGTCCGTGTCGGCGGCTGGGAGCAGTTGAACGTCGAGGTCTACGGCGGTCCGATCCTGTCGACGTGGTTCGACCGGGACCTGCGGATCGCCGGCCGGGTCGTCCACGCCGACGGCACGGTCACGCTGCTCGACACCGACGCCGTCGCCCGGATCCCGAACCTCGCGATCCACCTCGACCGCGGCGTCAACGCCGGGAACGAGATCGACCGGCAGCGGCACACCCTTCCCGTGGTCGGCACGGACGGCACCGCTGCCGGCGGCGTCGACGCGCTGCAGTGGCTCCGCGGCCGCGTCGGGGAGACCGCCGTCTCGTGGGACCTCTTCCTGGCCGACACGCAGGCTCCCGCGCGGGTCGGGATCGACGGGTCGTTCCTGGCGTCGGGCCGGATGGACAACCTCACCAGCGTGCACGCCGGACTCCGCGGGATCATCGACGCCCCGACCGACGGTGAGCACATCCCGGTGTTCGCGGCGTTCGACCACGAAGAGGTCGGCTCCGCGACCCCGTCCGGCGCGGGCGGCCCGTTCCTCGAGGACGTCCTCGGCCGCGTGCAGGAGGGCCTCGGCGCCACCCGCTCCGAGGCCGCCCGGGCGTTCCGCGCCTCGTGGCTGCTCTCGAGCGACGCCGGGCACCTGGTGCACCCGAACTACGCGGAGAAGCACGACCCGACCAACCGGCCGCGGCCGGGCGGCGGTCCGCTCCTCAAGATCAGCGCGAACCAGCGCTACATGACCGAGGCGAAGGGCGAAGCCGTCTTCGCTGCGGCCTGCGACGCGGCCGGGGTGGCGTACCAGCCGTTCGTGAACGTCAACACGATCCCGGGCGGCTCCACGATCGGTCCGATCGCGGCGACCCGGCTCGGGATCCCCACGGTCGACATCGGCGTCGGGCTGCTCTCGATGCACTCGGTCCGCGAACTCGTGCACGTCGAGGACCTCGCGGCGCTGCACGGCGCCGTCACGAGCTTCCTGGCGGGCTGACGGCGGCGGGCCCTGGCTCGGCGGCCCTCGGCTGGGCCCGGGCCTGGGCTTGGGCCCGGGCCATGGCCTCGGCCTCGGCCTTGCCGGTCTGGGTCCCGGTCAGGAACCGGCGTGCTGCACGAGCCACGCCATGAAGTGGCCGTCCTGCATCACGACGGTGAGGAACGCCGACATCGTGACCACGGTCGCGACGACGCCCCCGAGGAGCGGCACCCAGACGGTGCGCTTCCGGCGGCGGAGACGGACGATCGACCACCAGGCGACGAGGACGAACACCACGACGCTGCCGAGGGCGCTCACGATCGCCGCCGTCGTCAGCTCACCCGGGTCGGACAGTGCCGTGTACCGGAGCTCGAGCTCGCGGGCGACGCCGGACGCCACGGTGCCGACGGACAGCGACTGCACGACCGAGACGAGCCCGAACGCGAGCAGCATCACGGAGAGCAGGAAGTCGGCGGGCGATGCGCCGAAGCGGGCGGCGACGGGGCCGTCGGCCGGTGCCTGGTCCCGGGCCGGAGCGGGCGTCCGGGACGCTGTGGTCGTCGGTGGCGCAGTGCTCGTCCGGGGTGCCCCGGTGGCGGCTGCCTGCTGTGCGGCGCGGGCCTGTTCGCGGCGTTCCTGCTCCGCGAGGACCGGGTTGACCCAGCCGTCGGGGGCGTACTCGCCGTACTGCGGGGCCGGACGACCCTGGACGCGGACGTCCGCCGTGCCGGCGTGGTCAGGAGCCGCGCGGTCCGGGACCGCGGACCACCCGTCGTCGGCGCTCACCGGTTCCGCCCGCCCAGCGCGCGCGTCGGGTTGCCCGCCGCGTCGGTGCGGAGTTCCTTGGGCAGGGAGAACATCAGGTCCTCGTGCGCGGTCACGACCTCTTCCACGCTGCCGTAGCCCGCGTCCGCCAGCTGCTCGAGCACCTCGTGCACGAGTACTTCGGGCACCGACGCACCGCTCGTGACGCCGACGGTCAGCACGCCGTCGAGCCACTCCTGCCGGATCTCCTCCGCGTAGTCCACGCGGTGGGCCGCACGTGCGCCGTGCTCCAACGCCACCTCGACCAGGCGGACGCTGTTCGACGAGTTCGCCGAGCCGACGACGATCACCAGGTCGGCCTGCGGGGCGACCTTCTTGATCGCGACCTGCCGGTTCTGCGTGGCGTAGCAGATGTCGTCCGAGGGCGGGTTCTCGATGGTGGGGAACTTCTCGCGCAGGAGCCGGACGGTCTCCATCGTCTCGTCGACGCTCAGCGTGGTCTGGGAGAGCCACACGAGGTTGTCGGGGTCGTCCACCACCAGGTCGGCGACGTCCTCGGGTCCGTTCACCAGGATCGTGCGCTCGGGTGCGTGCCCCATCGTGCCCTCGACCTCTTCGTGGCCGGTGTGCCCGATGAGGATGATCGTGCGCTCGGCCTTCGCGAACCGGGTGGCCTCGCGGTGCACCTTCGTGACGAGGGGGCAGGTCGCGTCGATGGCGTGCAGGTCGCGCTCGGCGGCACCGGCGACGACCGCGGGCGAGACGCCGTGGGCACTGAACACGACGTGCGATCCGCGGGGCACCTCGGCGACGTCGTCGACGAACACGGCACCGCGCTGCTCGAGCGTCGACACGACGTGCACGTTGTGGACGATCTGCTTCCGGACGTAGACGGGTTCGCCGTACTGCTCCAGGGCCTTCTCGACGGCGACGACGGCGCGGTCGACCCCGGCGCAGTACCCGCGGGGCGCTGCGAGCAGGACCTTCTTCGTCCCCGTGACCGGGTCGTTCCGCAGCCGCCCGCGCGGCGCGGGGCTGCGCGGCGGGGCGAGTGGGACCGAGTGGCCGTTGGTGATCGTCACGTCCCCGATGATAGGTGAGCGGGACCGACACCGGCTGGGCGCACGTCAGCGGTGTCCGGCACGATGGGACCGCACCACCAGGAGGAGCGCATGGCGATCGAACAGGGACCCCCGACGGCCGACAACCCGTGGCCCGTCGCGCTGCTCGGCGCGAAGATGCGGGACTGGATCGACCGCCTCGGCACCGCCTGGGTCGAGGGCGAGATCACGCAGTGGAACGTCGCCGGCGGCAACGTCTACGGCAAGCTCAAGGACGTCGAGGTCGACGCGACCGTGTCGTTCTCGATCTGGTCGAGCGTCCGCTCCCGGGTCCCCGCCGACCTGAAGCAGGGCGCGCGGGTCGTCGCGGCCGTCAAGCCGAACTACTGGGTCAAGGGCGGCTCGCTGACGATGCAGGTCGTCGAGATGAAGCACGTCGGCCTCGGTGACCTCCTCGAGCGTCTCGAACGCCTGCGCCGGACCCTCGCGGAAGAGGGCCTCTTCGACCCCGCGCGCAAGCGTCGGCTGCCGTTCCTCCCCCACCGCATCGGGCTGGTCACCGGCAAGGACTCCGACGCCGAGAAGGACGTCAAGCGGAACGCCCAGCTGCGCTGGCCGCAGGTGGAGTTCCGGACGATCCACGCCGCGGTGCAGGGCGAGCGTGCCGTCGCCGAGGTGACCGCCGCGATCCAGGAACTCGACGCCGACCCCGAGGTCGACGTCATCATCATCGCCCGCGGTGGCGGCGACTTCCAGAACCTGCTCGGCTTCAGCGACGAAGGACTCGTCCGTGCCGCTGCCGCCGCGACGACCCCGATCGTCTCGGCGATCGGGCACGAAGCCGACCGGCCGATCCTCGACGAGGTCGCGGACCTCCGGGCGTCGACCCCGACCGACGCCGCAAAGCGCGTGGTGCCCGACGTCGCCGAGGAACTCGCGAACGTCCGGCAGGCCCGGGCCAGGCTCGGGCTGCGGCTCTCGCACACCCTCTCGGTCGAGGCGGACCGGATCGCGGCGCTCCGCTCCCGTCCGGCGCTCGCCTCCACCGCCTGGCTCGTCGACACCCGCGCCGAAGAAGTGGCGCGCGACCTCTCCCGCGCCCGGGAACTCCTCGACCGCCGCATCGAGCGGTCGCACTCGGACGTCGGACACCTGACCGGCCGACTCCGGGCGCTCTCGCCGCGCGACACCCTGCGTCGCGGCTACGCCATCGTGCAGACCACGGACGGCGCGGTCGTCCGTGCCGCGGCCGACCTCGACGGCCGGGCGGACGTCCGGGTCACCCTCGGCGCCGGCACCGCGACCGGAACGCTCGAGTCGGAGGGCCCGGGCCCCGACGGCGAAGGCTGATCCGGAGCGTCGGTGGACCCTCGGTAGGATCAGGGGGTGTCATCCGAGGAACAGTCCGAGTCCGACGTCCGGTCCCTGAGCTACGAGGCCGCGCGCGACGAACTCGTGCGCGTCGTCGCCGAGCTCGAGCAGGGCTCGGCCACGCTCGAGCGCTCGCTGTCGCTCTGGGAACGCGGTGAGGCGCTCGCCGCCCGCTGCGAGGAGTGGCTCGTCGGCGCGCGCGCCCGACTCGACGCCGCCCGTGCCGCAACCGAGGACGCCGACCGGTGACCGACCCCGAGACCGGCCGCCCGATCGTCGCGGAGCTCGGCCGCCCCGAGACCGCCGAAGAGACCTGGGCCCGCAAGGACACCGCGCGCCGCGCCCGTCGGCAGCACCAGACCGCGTTCAACCTCGTCCTCGCGCTGATCGCATCGCTCGGCATCGTGGTCTTCCTCGTCGCCGTCGTCGCACGCCCCGACAGCACCGTCGACCGTGACGTCGACTACCGTCAGGTCGCCTCGCAGGCGGACGTCCCCGGCGTCACCCTCGCGGCGCCGGCGCTCCCGAGCTCGTACACGTCGAACCGTGCGGACTACAAGGACCGGGCCGCGGACGGCGTCGACGTCTGGACGGTCGGCTTCCTCACCCCGGACGACCAGTTCGTCGGCCTGCAGCAGGGCATCGGCGCGAACCCGACGTGGGTCGCGAACCAGCTCGACCAGCACGCCGCGACCGGCAGCCGCACGATCAGCGGCACGAAGTGGACCGTGTACGACCGCCGCGACGAAGGCAAGGACGCAGGCAACCAGGCGTACTCGCTCGTCGCGACCTTCGGCAAGAGCACCATCGTGCTCGCCGGCACGGCGGACGAGAAGTCCTTCACGACCATCGCCACCGCCGTGGCGAAGCAGCTCGGCGCCTGAGCGCGCAGCACCACCCGAACCCGAGGAGCAGGACCCCATGACCGATCGCGCCGCGTCCACCCCCGCCGAGGCACTCCGTCTCCTCGTCGAGGGGAACGCCCGGTTCGCCGCCGACAAGCGACGCACCGGCCGCATCGACCCCGAGCGTCGCAGCGAACTCGCGGGCTCGCAGTCCCCGTTCGCCACGGTCCTCGGCTGCTCCGACTCCCGCGTGCCGTTCGAGCACGTGTTCGACGCCGGCATCGGTGACGTCTTCGCCATCCGCAACGCCGGCCAGATCGTCGACGACGTCGTCCTCGGCTCGATCGAGTTCGCGGTCGTCGCGCTCGGCACCCCGCTCGTCGTGGTCCTGCGGCACACCAAGTGCGGCGCCGTCGCCGCGGCCCGTTCCGGCGAGCCGGTCCCCGCACCGCACCTGCAGGTCCTCGTCGACGCGATCGCCCCGAGCGTAGAACGGGTGCGCGCGACCGACGCCGACCTGCCGCAGGAAGCCATCGGAGCCGCCCACCTCGAAGCCACGCTCGCCGCCGTGCTCGAGCGCTCCGGTGCCGTGTCCGACGCCATCGCCGAGGGTAGATTGGCCGTCGTCGGTGCGACCTACGACCTCACCACGGGCGAAGTGTCGATCGACACCGTCGTGGGCGACGCCTGATCCACGACATCAGCCCCACCAGGAAGGACCACGACGACGTGACCGACACCACCACGCAGCCCGCGACGACCGACTACCGGATCGAACACGACACGATGGGCGAGGTCCGCGTGCCCGCGTCCGCGCTCTACCGCGCGCAGACGCAGCGCGCCGTCGAGAACTTCCCGATCTCCGGCACCGGGCTCGAGTCGGCGCAGATCGTCGCCCTGGCCCGTATCAAGCGCGCCGCCGCGATCGTGAACGGCCAGCTGGGCATCGTCGACGCCGCCGTCGCGGACGCCATCGTGCAGGCCGCCGACACGATCATCGCCGGTGAGCACCACGACCAGTTCCCGGTCGACGTCTACCAGACCGGCAGCGGCACATCCTCGAACATGAACATGAACGAGGTCCTGGCGACCCTCGCGTCGCGGAGCGGCACGGACGTGCACCCGAACGACCACGTGAACGCCTCGCAGTCCTCGAACGACGTCTTCCCGACCTCGGTCCACGTCGCCGTGACGGACGCGCTCATCCGGTCGCTCGTCCCTGCGCTCACGCACCTGGCCGAGTCGCTCGAGGCCAAGTCCACGCTCTGGGCGGACGCGGTGAAGTCGGGCCGCACGCACCTGATGGACGCCACCCCGGTCACCCTCGGCCAGGAGTTCGGCGGGTACGCGCGCCAGATCCGTCTCGGCATCGAGCGTGTCAACGCCACGCTCCCCCGCGTCGCCGAGGTCCCGCTCGGCGGCACCGCCGTCGGTACCGGCATCAACACGCCCACCGGCTTCCCGCAGCGGGTCATCGCCCAGCTCGCCGAAGACACCGGCCTGCCGATCACCGAGGCGCTCGACCACTTCGAGGCGCAGGGCGCACGTGACGCCCTCGTCGAGGCGTCGGGCGCGCTCAAGGTCCTCGCCGTCAGCCTGACCAAGATCAACAACGACCTGCGCTGGATGGGTTCCGGCCCGAACACCGGCCTCGGCGAACTGCACATCCCGGACCTGCAGCCCGGCTCGTCGATCATGCCCGGCAAGGTGAACCCGGTCATCCCGGAGGCCACCCTGATGGTCGCCGCGCGGGTCATCGGCAACGACGCCACGGTCTCCTGGGCCGGTGCGTCCGGTGCCTTCGAGCTCAACGTCGCGATCCCGGTGATGGGCACCGCGCTGCTCGAGTCGATCCGCCTGCTCGCCAACAGCTCCCGCGTGCTCGCCGACAAGACCGTCGACGGGCTCCAGGCGAACCTCGAACGCGCCCGCGCCTTCGCGGAGTCGTCGCCGTCGATCGTGACGCCACTGAACCGGGTCATCGGCTACGAGGCCGCGGCCAAGGTCGCGAAGTACGCCGTCGCCGAGGGCATCACCGTCCGCGAAGCGGTCGTGGCGCTCGGCCACGTCGAGCGTGGCGAGGTCACCGAGGCCCAGCTCGACGAGGCCCTCGACGTCCTCAGCATGACCCACCCGAACTGAGCCGACGCGCGTCGCCACCACGACGGCTGACGCGACCACACGGCCGACGGGAGGCCCGGTGCCAGCTGGCACCGGGCCTCCCGTCGGTCCCGGCGTCCCCACGTCGGCCAGCGCGTTCTGGCGGCGCACAACGGAAACCGCCTCGAACCACGGACGTCCGTGGTTCGAGGCGGTTTCCGTTGTGCAAGTCCGGCCCGCACCAGCCGCCGCGGCGGGCGGCGCGGCCGCGGCGGGCGGCGCCGCGGGCGCGGCGCTACACCAGGTCGGGCGAGTCGAGCATCTCCGTCACCAGGGCTGCGATCGCCGAGCGCTCGGACCGCGTCAGCGTGACGTGTGCGAACAGCGGGTGTCCCTTGAGCCGCTCGATGACCGACGCGACCCCGTCGTGCCGACCGACCCGCAGGTTGTCGCGCTGGGCGACGTCGTGGGTGAGCACGACCCGCGAGTTCTGCCCGATGCGGGAGAGCATCGTGAGGAGCACGTTGCGCTCGAGCGACTGCGCCTCGTCCACGATCACGAAGGCGTCGTGCAGGGAGCGACCACGGATGTGGGTGAGCGGGAGCACCTCGAGCATGCCGCGCTCGACCACTTCGTCCAGCACGTTGTCGGAGACCAGTGCGCCGAGCGTGTCGTACACGGCCTGCGCCCACGGGTTCATCTTCTCGCCCGCGTCGCCGGGCAGGAAGCCGAGCTCCTGGCCGCCCACCGCGTAGAGCGGCCGGAACACCATGATCTTCTTGTGCTGCTGCCGTTCGAGCACCGCCTCGAGACCGGCGCACAGGGCGAGCGCCGACTTCCCCGTGCCGGCGCTGCCGCCGAGGGACACGATGCCGATCTCCGGGTCGAGGAGCGCGTCGATCGCGAGACGCTGTTCGGCGGAACGCCCGCGGAGGCCGAACACCTCACGGTCGCCGCGGACCAGGGCGACGGAACCGGCGGTGTGCACCCGACCGAGTGCGGATCCGCGCTCGGAGTGGATGACCACGCCGGTGTTCACCGGGACGCCGGCCAGCTGCGCGGACGCGATCTCCTCGCGCTCGTAGAGGTCGGACATCTGCTCGCCGGACACCTGCAGCTCGGCGATGCCCGTGTAGCCGGAGTCGACGGCGAGTTCGGCGCGGTACTCCTCGGCGGCGAGGCCGACGGACGCCGCCTTGACGCGGAGTGGGAGGTCCTTCGAGACCACCACAACGTCGAGGCCGTCGTTCGCCAGGTTCATCGCGACCGCGAGGATCCGCGAGTCGTTGTCGCCGAGCTGGAGCCCGGACGGCAGGACGGACTGGTTGGAGTGGTTCAGCTCGACGCGGAGCGAACCGCCCGCGCCGACCGCCACCGGGAAGTCGAGCCGCTCGTGTTCGACACGGAGCTCGTCGAGGATGCGGAGTGCCTGCCGCGCGAAGTACCCGATCTCCGGGTCGTTGCGCTTGGACTCGAGTTCACTGACGACCACGACGGGCAGCACCACGGCGTGCTCGTCGAAGCGGAACAGGGCCCGCGGATCGCTCAGCAGGACCGAGGTGTCCAGCACGTAGGTGCGCTGCGCGGTCCTGGTCGACGCGTCGACCGAAGCCGACACCGACGCTGCTGACGAGGTTCCGTGGGAGACGTTCTGAGAGGTCACGACCACTCCATCCCCGGGCCGCGAACGACCCGGTCCTTGTCCTCGACACGGCCACGGAGCGGGTCCCGAAGCACCGACTGTGGCCGCTTCGATCGGGCGCGGTGCCCGATGCGGCAAAGCTACGTCCGGCCACCGACAGGGTCGCCACCGACACGCGGATCGCTCGGTTACGTTCGCGTGAACGGGACCTGAGAGCGAGCGGCGCCGCAGGTGGGCGAGCCGGCCCCACGGCGGGCGAGCCGGCCCCGCCGCGCGACTAGAAGGAGGTGGCGTAGGAGATGCAGGCGTCCCGGAACATGTCGAGCGTCTCGTCCGTCGTCGACGCGAACACCGACACACGGACGGTCCCGAGCCGGGTGCTGGTCGTCACCCCGTGGTTGTGCAGCGCGGCGGACAGCGCGGTGAGGCGCCCCTCGGCCGGCCGGAGCACCACGATGCCGGCACGCTCGGCCGGGTCGCGGCTCGACTCGACCTCGAGCCCGAACTCGTCGGCGATCGCGAAGACCCGCTCGACCCGGTCCGCGACGCGCTCCTGCACCGCCCGGACCCCCACGGCCGTGAGGCGCTCGAGCGAGACCGCGAGCCGTGCCTGGGCGACGGGGTCGATCCGCGTCATCGTGAACCCGGCGGCACCCGGGCGGACCGAGGGCACCTCGACGGGCCAGCCGGTGGTGCCGTGCGGGCCGGAGAGCGCCGGCTGGAGGCGCTCGAGCGCGCGGTCACTGAAGGCGGTGAAGCCGGTGCCCCACCCGGCGTGCAGCCACTTCTGGCCGCCGGTGGCGACGACGTCGGCGACCTCGTAGGGGGCGTCGACCACGCCGAAGCCCTGGATCGCGTCGACGATGAGCAGGCGGTCGCCGATCACGTCGCGGATCCCGGCCAGGTCGGCGAGGTACCCGGTGCGCCAGTCGACGAGCGACACGGCGACGGCGGTGATCGCGTCCTCGGGCGAGGCGGGGGTGGCTGCCAGCCAGGACTCGACGAGGGACGGCGTGACCCAGCCGGCACCGGACTCGATGACGACGGGACGGACGCGGCCGCCGGTGGCGGACGCGGCGCTGGCGAGTGCGAGCGGCATCGACGGGTACTCGTCCGCGGCGACGAGCACGCCGCCGGTGAGACCGAACGCGGTGTGCAGGAGCCCGGGGGTGGTCGCGGTCTGCGAGACGACCTGGTCCGCGCGGCGACCGACCAGGCGCGCGGCGACGGCGCGGACGCGGGCGTCCTGCTCGTCGAGCGTCTCCATGGCGCCGAAGCGCATGTGCTCCTGGATGGTGCCGAGGACCCGCTGTTCCTCGAGCACGGCGGTCTGCACCGGGCCGAACGCGGCGTGGTCGAGGTACCCGGGTTCCTCGGCGAAGCCGGCGACGTACTCGTCGATCTCGATCACAGTGGTGCACCTTTCACAGAAGCAGAACCCTGTGAGTGTACTGGGACCCGACCCGGCCGCCGAACCGGAGCGATCGGCGCGTCAGCCGAACCGGAGGGCCCGACGCGTCAGCCGCCGAACCGACGCGACCGCAGCCCGAAGTCACGCACGGCCCGGAGGAAGTCGACCTCGCGCAGGTCCGGGTAGAACGCCTCGACGAAGTAGAACTCGCTGTGCGCGCTCTGCCACAGCATGAAGTCCGACAGGCGCTGCTCCCCCGAGGTCCGGATCATCAGGTCCGGGTCCGGCTGGCCCTGCGTGTACAGGTGGTCGCCGATGAGCTCCGGCGTCAGGACCTCGGCGAGGGTGTCGAGCGTGCCGCCGCCCTCACCGTGCGCCCGGACGATGCTCCGCATGGCGTCCGCGATCTCCCGCCGGCCGCCGTACCCGACCGCCAGGTTGATGTGCAGCCCGGTGTGGTCGGCACTCCGTGCCTCGGCCTCGGACAGTGCGGTGACGAGCTCCTCGGGCAGGCCGTCGTTCGACCCGACGTGCTGCACGCGCCACGACCGGTGGTGCGAGAGGCGGTCGGCCAGCGCGGCGATGATGCCGATGAGCTGCTCGAGTTCGTCGCCGCCGCGGCCCTTGAGGTTGTCCGCGGAGAGCAGGTAGAGCGTGACGACCTGGACGCCGAGGTCGTCGCACCAGGACAGGAACTCGGGGATCTTCGCCGCGCCGGCCCGGTGGCCGTGCGCCGCGGTCTCGAGCCCGAGCTGCTTCGCCCAGCGGCGGTTCCCGTCGACGATCATCGCGACGTGCTTCGGCTTCGGTGCGTCCTCGATCTGGCGACGGATGCGCTGCTGGTACGCGCGGTAGAGGATCCCGCGTCCCGCCCAACCCAGCTTGCCCGTCACGCGACGAGCGTAGTGCACCGGACCTCGGTGCGGACTCCCAGCCGTCGGTCTGCCGGCCCTCCGTATCGTCGGAGCATGCAGCAGGACCTGGACACCGGAACCCTCCCCCACGTCCCGTTCACGGAAGAAGCGGCGACCGCCGTCGACGAGCGGCCCGCCTGGCGTGGGTGGATCCACCTCGGCACGTTCCCGTTCGCCGTCGCGATGGGGATCGTCCTGGTCACCCTCGCCGCCTCACCCGCCGCGAAGGCCGGTTCAGCGGTGTTCATGGCGACGTCGCTGATCATGTTCGGCGTCTCCGCGACCTACCACCGCTTCCCCTGGGGGCCGGTCGTCAAGCGCGTCCTGAAGCGCATCGACCACACGAACATCTTCCTGCTCATCGCGGGGACGTACACGCCCGTCGCGGTGTGTGCGCTGCCGCACACGCTGATGCTCGTGGTGCTGTGGGTGATGTGGGGCGGCGCGCTCCTCGGCATCGCCTTCCGGGTCTTCTGGATCGGCGCACCCCGGTGGCTCTACGTGCCGCTGTACCTCGCGCTCGGCTGCGCGGCCCTCGGGATCCTGCCGCAGCTCTTCGCCGCGAGCGTCCCGATGACGGTCCTGGTCCTGTCCGGTGGACTCGCGTACGTCGTGGGCGCGCTGGTCTACGGGTTCAAGCGGCCGAACCCCTCGCCGACGTTCTTCGGCTTCCACGAGGTCTTCCACGCACTCACCGTCGCCGCCTTCGCGGCGCAGTGGGCGGGCATCCTGTTGGTGGCGCTGCACCCGGTGCGTTGACGCTCGGCCCCGGTTCGCCCGGCGGCGCACCACGCGCGTTCCTTCCCATGACGCCCGCACTGGGAAGTCGAATCGCGCGTAGGTGATGGAAAGACAGCACCCCCTACGCGCGATTCCACTCCCTACGCGCGATTCCGCTCACCACGCGCGATTCGACTCACCACGCGCGGGTCGACCCACCACGCCGGATTCCACCCACCACGCGCGAGTCAACCCACCACGCGCGGGTCGACCCACCACGCGCGATTCCGCTCACCACGCGCGGGTCGACCCACCACGCGCGAGTGAGCGCACCGACAGGGCGGACGGGAGGCCCGTGGCGGGACCGCCACGGGCCTCCCGTCCGCCGATGGGTCGCGTCTACCCGCGTTCCGTGTCGTCGCCGACGTCGGTACGGCCCGGCTCGTCCGTGGGGACGGTCTCGCCACGCGCCTCGGCTTCCAGGCGCTCCCGGATCTCGGCGCGGTAGCGGGTCCGTCGGATGCGGCGGGTCATGTCGATGACGAGCAGGATCGTCACGACGGCGACGAGGGCGATCGCGATGAACCCGACGACGCCCGGTGTGACGTCCACGTCCGGGACGGTCGAGGTCGGGCTGGGGCTCGGGGTGGCGGCGAGTACTGCCGCGATGGTGCTCACGCGTTGACGTCCTGTTCCGGTGGGATCCCCGCGAAGAGGTCGGACTCCGGCAGGTCGGTGGGCACACGTGCCTCCACCAGCTGGTAGTCCTCGGTCGGCCACACCGTCGCGAGGAGGTCGTTCGGCCAGTAGAAGAAGGGGCTGTCGGGCGGCACCTGGGACGCGTGCGCACGGAGCGCTGCGTCCCGGGCGTCGAAGTACTCGTGCACGTCCACGTGCGTCGTCGCGAGGTCCGGGCGGTCCGCGAAGCGCTCCACCCACTCGCCGAGCTGCGGGACCAGGGGGCTGTCCGGGTCGCGTTCCTTCAGGGCCTCGTAGAAGGCGGTGAAGCGGCGCGGGTTCATGGTGCGCTCGTAGTACAGCTTCGAGATCGCCCAGGGTTCCCCGGCGTCCGGGTACTTGTCCGGGTCGGCGGCGTCGCGCCAGGCGGCCACCGAGACCTCGTGCGTGCGGATGTGATCCGGGTGCGGGTAGCCACCGTTCTCGTCGTACGTGACGAGCACGTGCGGGCGGAACCGGCGGACCACGCGGACCAGTGCTTCGGTCGAGAACTCGAGCGGGACGGTCGAGAACGTGCCCGGGCGGACGGTCTCGCCCTTCTCCGCGTCCGGCAGGCCGGAGTCGTGGTACCCGAGCCAGAGGTGGTCGATCCCGAGCGCCGCCTGTGCCGCCGCCATCTCCCCGCGGCGGAAGCCCGCCATGTCGCGGTGCGCTCGACTGGTCGCGGGTTCGCCGAGCTGGTCGTTGAGGATGTCGCCGGCTTCGCCGCCGGTGCAGGAGACGACCAGGACGTCGTCGCCCGCGGCCGCGTACTTCGCCGCGGTGGCCGCTCCCTTGCTCGACTCGTCGTCGGGATGGGCGTGGACGGCCATCAGACGGTGTGGCACGGGGATCCTCACGGTTCTCGATCGGGGACGCGGGTGATCCACGGAGACCGTGAACTACCCTGGGATCAGGATAATCACCCCGGGAGCCCCGAACTGTCCGAACAGCACAACCCGAGCACCACACGAACCACCGCAGCCGCCCTGGACGACCGCTACGGGCGGACCGCCGGCCGTACCCGCCGGACCCGGACGATCGCGATCGCCGCGGCCGCCGCGATCGTCGTCGTGTTCGGTGCCTGGGTGATCTGGGCGGGCCCCGGCCAGACCTCGCACGGCATCGACAGCGACGACGTGGGCTACGAGATCCTCTCGGCACACCGCGCGGTCGTGCACTCGCAGGTGTCGGTCGACCCGGGCACCGAGATGGACTGCGCCATCCAGGTGCTCGACAAGTCGTACACGATCGTCGGCTGGAAGGTCGTCTCGCTCCCCGCGGTGACCGAGCGCACCCGGTCCATCTCAACCGAGGTGAACACCACGACACGCGGCGTGACCGGCTTGATCCACACCTGCTGGGTTCCCTAGACTGCCGTGATTCGCCTGACGAGACCGACCGCTCCGGTCGGTCTCGTTCTTTCATGGCCGAAGGGATGACTTCCATGAGCAACGACACGCAGGCCATCTGGCTCACGCAAGAGGCACACGACCGTCTCACCGCTGAGCTCGAGGAGCTGAGCGGCGAAGGCCGTGCCGAGATCGCCCGCCGCATCGAAGCCGCGCGCGAAGAAGGCGACCTCAAGGAGAACGGCGGCTACCACGCGGCCAAGGACGAGCAGGGCAAGATCGAGGCGCGCATCCGCGTCCTCACCGAGCTCCTCAAGCACGCCACGGTGAGCGAAGCCGAGTTCGACGGCACCGTCGAACCCGGCACCGTCGTGACCGCGACGATCGCCGGCGACCCGTCGACGTTCCTCGTCGGCAGCCGCGAGATCGTGGCCGAGGGCTCGGACCTGACCGTCTACAGCCCGGTCAGCCCGGTGGGTGCCGCGATCGTCGGTCTCCGTGCCGGTGACACCGCGACGTACACCGCGCCGAACGGCAAGGAGATCACCGTCGAGGTGACGGACGTCGAGCGCTACGAGCCGTAGGGCCCGCACCCCACACCGACAGGAGGCCCGTGGCGGGATCGCCACGGGCCTCCTGTCCGTCGTCGGGAGAGCCGACCGCCTCAGTGCAGCAGCTGCTCCGGGCGGAAGCCCGCCTCGTGGAGTCGCTGGATGACCTCTTCGGCGTGCTCGGGGCCGCGGGCCTCGATCGAGAGGTCCAGGGCGACCTCGCTGATCACGAGCCCCTGGCCGTGGCGGGTGTGCAGGACCTCCACCACGTTCGCGCCGGCGTCGGAGATGACCTGCGAGACCCGGGCGAGCTGCCCCGGACGGTCCGGCAGCATGATCCGGATGCCGATGTAGCGCGACGCGGCGACGAGCCCGCGCGTGATGACCCGCTCCATCATGAGCGGGTCGATGTTGCCGCCGCTGAGGAGCACCACCGTGCGCCCGGTGTCCCGCACCGCGCCGGCCATGATCGCCGCGACGCCCACCGCACCGGCGGCTTCGACCACGAGCTTCGCGCGCTCGAGGAGGACCAGGAGGGCCCGGGCGGTGTCGTCGTCGGAGACCGTGACGATCTCGTCCACGAGGTCGCGGATGATCGGGAAGTTCAGTTCGCCGGGGCGGGCGACCGCGATGCCGTCGGCGATGGTCGGGCTCGTGGTGATGGTGACCGGTTCGCCGGCGTCGAGCGAGTCCGGGTACGACGCTGCGTTCTCGGCCTGCACACCGATGACCCGGATCGGCCGCCCGAGACGCTCGGCGAGGCCCTTCACGGCGATCGCGATGCCGGAGATCACACCGCCGCCGCCGATCGGCACGACGACCGTGTCGACGTCGGGGACCTGGTCGACGATCTCGAGGCCGAGCGTGCCCTGCCCGGCGATCACGTCGGGGTGGTCGAACGGCGGGATGAACACGGCGCCGGTCCGGGCCGCGAAGTCCTTTGCGGCCGACAGCGCTTCTTCGACGGAGTGCCCGCGGAGCACGACCTCGGCGCCGTAGTGCCGGGTGGCCTGCAGCTTCGGCAGCGCCACCCCGACCGGCGTGAAGATCGTCGCCGGGATGCCGAGCTCCCGAGCGGCGAGGGCGACGCCCTGCGCGTGGTTGCCCGCGCTCGCGGCGACGACGCCCTTCGCGCGCTGCTCGGCGGTCAGGGCGGAGAGCCGGTTGTAGGCGCCCCGGACCTTGTACGCACCGGTGCGCTGCAGGTTCTCGCACTTCAGGTGCACCGGGGAACCGAGGACCTCGGCGAGGAACTGCGAGGTCTCCATCGGGGTGACCCGAGCCACGCCCGCAATCGTCACGCGCGCCCGCTCGATGTCGTCGATGGTCGGGATCGTCGGCGCAGTGGTGTCGGTCACGGTCCCATCATCGTCGGTCCGGCCCGTCCTGACGAACCCGTGACGTCAGTTCGTGCTGGCGGTTCCCGGAGCGGCAGCCGGTTCCTTGTCGCTGCCGGGAGCCGGGACGTCGTCACGCGTGGTGTGGCGGCGTCGGCGCAGCAGCTGCAGCTGCCCGTGCTGCCCGCGCTTCGGTGTCGCTTCGAGGACGTGGTCCGAGTCGAGCCGGCGCCAGCGACCGCTCGCGATCGTGGTGACCATCGCGTTCAGGGTGGCGATGAGCGGCACGGCGAAGAACGCGCCGGCGATGCCCGCGAGACCGGACGCCGCGGTGACGCCGAGGACGACCGCGAGCGGGTGCACCTTGACCGCGTTGCCCATCACGAGCGGCTGGAGGATGTGCCCCTCGATCTGCTGGACCAGCAGGACGACCGCGAGCACCAGGACCGCGGCGACCGGCCCGTTGAAGATCAGGGCGACGAAGACGGCCAGGAAGCCGGTGACGATCGCACCGACGACGGGGATGAACGCGCCGAGGAACACGAACGCCGCGATCGGGATCACGAGCGGCATCCCGCCGAAGAACAGCCCGACGATGAACGCACCGAGGCCGATGCCGACCGCGTCGACGAACGCGACGAAGATCTGCACCCGGATGAAGCTCGTCAGGGTGATCCAGCCGGCCACGCCGGCACCGTCCACCGCGGCACGGGCCTTCTTCGGGAAGAGCCGGACGGTCCAGCGCCAGACGTTCTTGCCGTCGACGAGCAGGAAGATCGTCGTGAACAGGATGATGAACAGCGCTTCGAACGCGTGGGTCGCCCCCGAGCCGGCGCTCGCGACGCCGGACAGGATCGACGCCGAGTTGTCCTGCAGCCACTTCGTGCCGTCGTCGAGCCACCCGTTGACGTCGCTCTGGGTGATGCCGAGGCCGGAGTTCAGGACGAGGTCGCGGATGTTCGCGTACTGCGACACCGTGCGGTCACGGAGCGACGGGTACGACGCGATGACCTGGTCGACGACGAGCCACAGCAGCGCACCGATGGCCGCGAGACCGCCGAGCAGGCTGATCACGATCGCGAGCCACTTCGGCACGTGGTGCCGCTGCATCCAGTTCGAGATCGGCACGAGGAGCGCCGAGACCACGATGCCGACGAGGAACGGGATCAGGATCTCGCTGAAGATGGTCATCAGCCAGATGAAGAGCGCGATCACGCCGACGACGACGAGGACCCGCCAGGACCACGCGCCGGCGATCCGGATCCCCGTGGGCACCGACTCCTCGACCACGGGGTCGGGGTGCGACTTCCGCTCCACGACCACTGGTTCGACGACCGTCTTCCTGCCCCATGCCATGGCTGGAGTGTATCTGCGCGGCGGCCGACGTGTTCCAGATGCGGCATATGACCAGAGCGTCGCACGTCGGCGGTGCTCAGTAGGGTCGAGTCGTGCCCAGGACCACGCTCTCCGCCGCCGAGGCCCGCCGCGTCGCACTCGCCGCGCAGGGATTCGGACGGCCGCCGCTCGACACCGTCCCGACCCGGGGCATCAGCGCCGGGATCGGTCGGCTGGGGCTGCTGCAGATCGACTCGGTGAACGTCTTCGAGCGCAGCCACTACCTGCCGCTCTTCGCCCGGCTCGGCGCCTACGACCGGCAGGCCCTCGACCGCCTCACCCTGACCAAGCGCGGCTCGCACCTGGAGTACTGGGCCCACGAAGCGGCGTTCATCCCGCGCGACGACCTCCGGCTGTTCCGCTGGAAGATGGACGCGTTCCGGGTGCGTGACGCCGGCCCGACGCGGATCGACGGCGTCACCCGCACCGAGGCGGTCCGGCGCGAGCTGCACGCGCTCCTGGCGAGCGAGGGCCCGATGCCGGCGAGCGCGGTCGAGCACGAGTCGAACGTCCGGCGCGGTCCCTGGTGGGACTGGAGCGACGTGAAGCTCGGGCTCGAGCAGATGTTCCGCTGGGGCGAAGCGGTGAGCGCCGGCCGGTCCGGGTTCGAGCGCGTGTACGCGCTGCCCGAACAGGTCCTGCCCGCCGGGTTCCTGGACACCGCACCGGCACGCTCCGACGCCATCCGCGAACTCGTCGCCCGGGCGTCCCGCGCCCTCGGGGTCGGCACGCGGGCGGACATCGCCGACTACTACCGGCTCCGGTCGGACGACACCGGCACGGCGATCGCCGAACTGCAGGACGCCGGCGTGCTCCTGCCCGTCCAGGTGGAGGGCTGGCGCGAGCGCGCGTGGATGCATGCCGAGGCCCGGGTGCCGCGGGCGCTCACGACCGACGCGGTCCTCAGCCCGTTCGACCCCGTCGTGTGGTTCCGGCGGCGGGCCGAGCGGATGTACGGCTTCCACTACCGGATCGAGATCTACACACCGGCGCCGAAGCGGGTCTTCGGCTACTACGTGCTCCCGGTGCTGCAGGACGACGCCCTGGTCGGTCGTGTCGACCTCAAGAGCGACCGGCAGCGCGGGGTCCTCCGCGTGCGGACGGCATGGGAAGAGCCCGGCGCCACGCTCGACCCGGAGCGCCTGGCCGCGACGATCCGCCGGGCCGCCGCGTGGCAGGGGCTCGACGACATCGAGGTGACCGACCGCGGCACCGCAGCCGCACGGCTCGCCGGAGCGCTGGCCGTCCCGCTCGTGCCCCACGTCGAGGCGGACGACGCCGACGCGCCCGAACCTGCCGAGGGCGACCCGCTCGAACCGGCCGGGCTCGCGGCACAGGACGCCGCGCAGGACGTCGGCTAGAAGCGGTCCTGGATGCCGCGGAGCCGCGCGATGCGGTCCGGCAGCGGCGGGTGCGTCGAGAAGAGCCGGTCCATCACACCCGGCTTCATCGGGTCCGCGATCCACAGGTGCGCCATCGAGGAGTTCTGCGTCCGCATCGGCCGCCCGTAGGCGCCGAGCTTCTCGAGCGCCCGCGCCAGCCCCTCGGGGTGCCGGGTGGTGAGCGCCCCGGTGGCGTCGGCGAGGTACTCGCGCTGCCGGGACACCGCCGCCTGCACGCCCATCGCGGCGATCGGTGCCACGATCACGGCGACGATCCCGGCGATGAGCAGGATCGGGTTCGCGCCGCCGCCGTTGTCGTTGTTCCGGTTCCGCCCGCCGGACAGTCCGCTGAAGATCGAGATGCGCAGGAGCACGTCGGCGATGAGCCCGACCGCGACCACCAGCCCGAAGACCATCGTCGACACCCGGATGTCGTAGTTCCGGACGTGTCCGAGTTCGTGCGCCATGACGCCCTCGAGCTCCTGGTCGTCCATGATCTCGAGCAGCCCGGTCGTCGCGGCCACGACCGCGTGCTCCGGGTCCCGGCCGGTCGCGAAGGCGTTCGGCGACGGATCGCGGATGACGAAGACACGGGGCATCGGCATGCCGGTGGCGATCGCCAGGTTCTCCACCGTCCGCCAGAGCCGCGGCTCGGTGTTCCGGTCGATCTCGATGCCGCCCGCGATGGCGGTGGCCTGCCGCGCGGCGGTGAAGTACTGCAGCACGGCGTACCCGAGTGCGACGACGAGGACGATGACGCCGATCGAGACGTTCCCCGCCAGGTACCCGCCGAGGAACCCGAGCGCACCGATGATGACCAGGAACACCAGGACGATGACGACGGTGTTGCGCTTGTTCCGCGCGATCGCGCTGTACATCAGCGGCTTCCGGGACGGTGGGTCAGAACTGGACGCGCGGCGGTTCGGCGATCGCCGAGGGCTCGGCGGTCTCGAAGAAGGACGCTTCGCTGAACCCGCGGCGCTTGGCGAACGTGGAGTTCGGGAAGACCTTGATCTTCGTGTTGAGCTCGCGGACCCCGCCGTTGTAGAACCGCCGGGCCGACTGGATCTTGTCCTCGGTGTCGACGAGCTGGGTCTGCAGCTGCAGGAAGTTCTGGCTCGACTGCAGCTGCGGGTAGCCCTCGGCCACGGCGAACACGCTCTTCAGCGCCTTCTGCATGTGGCCCTCGGCGGCTGAGGCGGCGTCCGCGTCCCCGGCGCTGAGCGTCTCCGCACGGGCCTTCGTGACGTCGGTGAAGACGGCCTTCTCGTGGGTGGCGTACCCCTTCACCGTGTCGACGATGGTGGGGATCAGGTCGGCGCGCCGCTTGAGCTGCACCGAGATGTCACTCCACGCCTCGTCCACGCGGACCTTCAGCGTGACGAGCGAGTTGTACGTGACCCAGAGGTAGATCCCGACGATCACGAGGACCACGACCACCACGCCGACGACGATCAGGGTCGTGATGAGTCCGGTGTCCATGCGGGAGTGCTCCTCGTCGGGTCGGGTTCGGCCAGGTCAGGCCATCGACGATTCTAACGACGCTGCGTGCGCCTGCCGCGCGCGAGCGGTGGTTCACGGGCGATTCCCCAGGCACGCACACCGGGCATCCGGACAGGGGCCGGATCGCGCGGATCATCCGCGAGGTGTATTGACCGATGGGCCGTCGTCACGTGGGATGGAGGGGCATGAACACGCACGGGGACGACGTGGACACCAGGGCAGTCGGGGGCGACGGCCCCGTTCGTCGTGCCCGCGTGGGGGTGCTCGGCGGCCTCACCGCAGCCCTCGCGGCGGCGCTGCTCGCGCTGAGCGTCGCGCCCGCCGCGGCCGCGACGGGAGCCACCACTGCCGCGGCGGCGAACGGCGCCACCGCAGCCGCAGTCCCCGCGACGCCGACACCGACACCGGCGCCCACCCAGTCGCTGACCCGCCCGAGCGCCGCACCGACCGGCACCCCGACGTCGACCCCGAGCACCCCGCCGACCGGCCGACCGCCCGTCGACCCGACGATCGCCGACCCGGGCGACCTCACGAGCGCCACGGGCCGCTTCCACGGCACCGCGACCCCCGGCCACCGGGTCCGCGTGATCGATCCGAGGGTGACGAGTTCCTCGGTCTGCACGGCGACGACGAGCACCACCGGCGCCTGGTCCTGCTTCGGCCGCGTGCACACCGGCGCACAGCAGGTCTTCACGGTGCAGGACGTCTCCGACACCTCGCGCCACACCGCCGACGCTCCGGCCGCCGACGTCGTCGTGCCGCCCACCATCACCACGCGGGACCCCACCACCGGCACGGTCGTCGGCAGCGGCGACACGGGGACCACCGTGACCGTGTCGGTCTCCGGCTCGCCCGCGGTCCGCACGGCCACGGTCGGGTCCGACGGCCGCTGGGTCGTGTCCTGGTCGACCGGCGCGGCACCGCACCCGAGCGGCACGGTCACGATGACGGCCACCCAGACCGTCAGCACCGCGCGGGGCTACCGGTCCGACCTCCGGAGCGCCGCGTCCGCCCCGGTCTCGGTCACGTTCGACCGGACGCCACCGGCAGCGCCTCGGATCACCGCCCCGCGGACCGGACAGCGCGTCGCCGGCCAGCCGCTCACCGTGCGCGGGACCGGGGAGCCCGCGGCCGCGGTGACGGTCTACGTCGACCGTGCCCCCGTCTGCGGTGCGACCGTCGGCAGCGACGGTGCGTGGTCGTGCTCGGCCCGGGGCGTCCCGCTCGCCGCGGGCGCACGATCGGTCACCGCACTGCAGCACGACGCCGCGGGCAACCACTCGGCGTCCTCGACCGCCGTCGTGGTCCGGGTCGCCGGCGCATCCGGCAGCACCCCGGGTGCCACCGCCACCGGTCCGGGCAGCACCGCGTCCGGCAACACGACCCCCGGCGGCCCGACGGCCGGCGGGACGACCCCGGACCCGGGCGGGAACGGCAGCAGCACGGGTGCACCGGGCACGGGCACGGGCGGCTCCGGTGGTGGCGCGGGCGGGAACGGCTCCGGCGACGGCAGCGCAGGCGCCGGCGCGGGTTCGAGCGGTGGCGCGGGCCACGGCATCGACTGGTCCGGTCCCGCCGGCGACTGGTCCGTCGCGACGACGTTCGACCAGACCGTCCCCACGATCCAGTCCTCGTTCTCCTGGCGCACCCTCCTGGTCGCCGCGGCCGTCGCAGCGGCGTTCCTCCTCCTCGTCGCGGGCCCGGTCCGACTCGTCGCCCGGTCGCTCCGCGGCCGCGTGTCCCTGCGACTCGCCTCGTTCACCGGCCGGAACCGTCCGCGTTCCGAGCGCCGCCGCGGGGACGACTCCCTGCCCGGGTGGGTGTCGGTCGGCATCGCCGTGGTGCTCGCCACCGTCCTGACCCTGCTCGGGGTCGGCGTCGAACTCGAGGCGCGCTACGTCCGCCTCGCCATCGCCGTCCTCCTCGGTACCGCGGTGCTCACAGCAGGGGTGGTCCTGGCGACGCGGTGGGCCGCCGGAGCGGACCGGCACATGGTCGGCTACCGGGTCTCACCGTGGCTCGTGCTCACCGCCCTCGTGGCCTGCGCCGTCACCCGTACGGCGGACCTCTCCCCCGCGGTCGTGGTCGGCGTGCTGCTCGTCCCGGTCGGCCGGACCGACGTCGACACCGGCGCGATGCGCCTCAGGGCCGGGGTCGCCGCCTGCGCTCGGAGCGCCACCTGGCGGTCCGCCGCGCTGCTCGTCCTCGCCGCAGCGGGGTGGGTGCTGCACAGCCTCACGCTCGGCTCCGGGTTCTGGGTCTCGCTCGTGTCGGAGTTCGCGATCACGCTCTGCGTCGGTGGCCTCGGCTCGTTCGTGGTCACCCTCCTCCCCCTGCCCGGCTCGGCGGGCGGCGCGCTCTGGGCGCACTCGCGGACCCGGTACGCGTCGATCGCCGCCGTGGGCGTCGCGCTCGGTGCCGCCGTGTACTCCGGCACCGCCGGCACGCACGTCTCCCCCGTCGTGATGGCCGTCGTCGCCTGCGGGTGCGTCGCTGTCGCGGCCGCCACCTGGGTGTGGGTGCGCGTGCTGGAACCGGACACGCGCGCCTGAGCCGAGCCGCGCCTCCCGACCGGGTGCACGTCCGGCAGAGCACCGGACCGGACCAGCCTGGAGGCTCGTCCCACCTCCGCCACGGCGACCCGCGTCGCCGACGCGGCCGGTCTCCGAGCGCGGCGCGTGCCACCCGGATCGGCGCGCGGATACGCTGACGGACGGTGCGACGGCAGCACCGGACGAGCCAGGGAGCGACGATGACCGAGACCCGATCCGACTACGACCCGACCCGCTTCCGCGAGGTCTTCGAGGGCAGCTACACCTACGCCAACGGCTTCGCGCGGAACACGCACCGCTTCGCCGCGCGGCCGGCCCTCCGAGACCCGGACTCCGACCGGTCGTGGACGTACGCCGAGCTCGGCGACGTGGTCGACCGGGTCGGCGGCTGGCTCGTCCGGCACGGGGTGGAGCGCGGTTCGGTCGTGATGGTGGAGCTGTTCAACTCCCCCGAGTTCGCGATGCTCTACCTGGCCTGCCACCGGATCGGCGCGGTGTTCTCGCCGACGAACTTCCGGCTCGCACCCGACGAGGTCGCCTTCATCGTCGACGACTCCGCCCCCGTCGTGCTCGTGTACGACGCGGCACGCGCGGAGGACCTCGCAGCTGCCCGCACCTCGGCGTCGCACCGGCCGGCACACGTCGTCGTGGTCGGCTCCGGTGATCCCGCGGTCGGCTCCGACGTCCCGTTCGCCGACCTCCTCGCCGACGAGCCCGTCACTGCCGACGAGCTCGCCGCCACCGAGCCGCGCTCCACGTACGACGAGACCACCCGCCTGTACACCTCGGGCACCACGGGACGGCCGAAGCCGGTTCCGCTGCCGAGCCTGGTGGAGGTGCTCAGCGCGCACGACGTCATCATGCACTTCCCGCTGAGCCCGTTCGACAAGACGCTCAACATGTCGCCGCTGTTCCACCGTGGCGGTCTGTACTCGGGCGGTCCGAACCCGGTGTTCTACGTCGGCGCCGAGCTCACCACGCTCCGGCACTTCGACCCGGACCGGGTGCTCGACCTCGTCGAGTCCGAGCGGCTGACCTTCCTGATCGGCGCGCCGCCGAACCTCGTGCAGCTCGCGAACGCGCAGGAGCGCCGACCGCGAGACCTCTCCTCCCTGAACGGCATCGTCACGATGGGCGCACCGCTCGACCGGGCAGCGGCGCTCCGCTACCAGGAGCTGCTCTCCCCGCGGATCTTCAACGGCTACGGCACCACCGAGACCTTCTGGAACACGTTCCTGCGCCCCGAGGACTTCCCGGACGGTGCCGGCTCGACCGGCCGCGCCTCCACCGACGACGACGTCGCCGTGGTCCGGGTGTACACGGACAAGCTGGCCGACCCGAGCGACACCGTGCCGAAGGACGGCAGCGAGATCGGCGAGTTCGCGGTGCGCACCGTGAAGTCCGGGTACTCCTACCGGAACCCGGGGCTCGAGGCGGAGAAGTTCGCGAACGGCTGGTTCTACCCGGGCGACCTCGCGACCTGGGACGAGCACGAGCGCGTGACGATCGTCGGGCGCAAGGACGACATGATCATCTCCGGCGGCGAGAACGTGCACCCGGTGCAGGTCGAGGCCGTGCTGCAGGAGCACGCGGGCGTCGCGGACTCCGTGGTGGTCGGGGTGCCCGACGACCGCTGGGGCGAGGTGGTCGTGGCGTTCGTGATCCGCGCGGACCAGGGGCTCCCCGCCAACGACGTGGCCGCGGCGGCGGCGCTCGAGGAGTGGACCGGCACGCACCCGGGGCTCGCGCGGTACAAGCGGCCGCGGCGGTACCGGTTCGTCACCGAGCTGCCGTACAACGCGACGGGCAAGAAGGTGCACTACCTCGCGAAGGCGACCGCCGCCGAGGACCAGGCCGCCGGCCGCTTCATCGAGCCGTAGGGGCGCTGGTCGCGCGACCAGGAGGCGCTCTCGTCGCGCTCGTCAGTGTGTCGGCGTGCGGCGGGCGAAGAGGCCGGGCAGCAGCCCGCCGATCTTCGTGCCCACACACAGGCTCACGAACGTCGCGAGGGGCGTGGCGAGCGACTCCGGGTCGAACGTGGCGACGGCGACGAGCCCGACGGTCCCGGGCACGAGCAGCAGGAAGGCCGGCAGGAACGACACCGTCGCGGGGATCACCGGCACGAGCCGCTCGAGCCACCGCGTCGCGACGAACAGCACGGCCGCCGCGATGCCCGTCGCGACGACGCTCCCGACGAGCGGCGCGAGGCCGGACACGAGCGCGTAGGCCAGCACCATCACCACGATCGACGCGGCCGTGAGCTTCCAGCCGGCGCCGAACACCAGCCCGATCCCGATGGCGAGCACCCCGACGGCGACCCAGGACAGCCAGTACGGCGGGACGGACTCCCAGCCCGCCAGGTCGTTGCCGACCCCCGCGACCTCCCCCACCAGGGCGGCCGACGTCGGGTCGACGTGCAGGCCGGTGACGGCGCTGCCGGCGGCGATCCCGGCCGCCATGAACCCGAGGATGATGAGCCCCTGCATGAGCCGGGCCGACCCGGTCACGATGTCGGCCGCGGTGAGCTCGAGGAGCGCGTTCGTGATGAGCGCGCCGGGGACGAAGACCGCGACGGGCGCGCAGACGGCGAACAGCGGAACGTGGTCGAACCCGGTGCCGGCGGCCACGAGGCCGACGACCGCGGTCGAGACGAAGGCGGCGAGGAACGGGACGACGGCGACGGCCTCGCGGTACCGGCGGAGCAGCAGCCCGATGACGCCGACGACCGCGCCGACGCCGAGCGCGACGAGGATCGCCCACCACGGGCACCGGAACACGACGGCGAGCCCCGCCGAGGTCAGCGCGTTCCCGAGCACCCACGGCAGCGGTGCTGGCGGCCGGGTGCCGTCGCGGATCGCCCGGACCCGCGCCGGGATCTCGGCGAGGGCGATCGACCCGCTCTCCAGCCCGAGCACCAGGCGGTTCGCCCTGGCGGCCTGACGGAAGGAGAGCTCGACGCCCTCGGCGTTCACGATCGTGGCAGCACCCGTCGAGGTCTCGCTCACGATCACCAGCGCGGGGAGCACCCCGACCGCCAGTTCCGGGCCGATGCCGGCGGCGTCGCGGGCCTTCTCGAGCGCCGAACGGACGTCGGTGACCGAGCTGCCGGCGTCGAGGAGGAGGGTGCCGAGCGTGCCGAGGAGCATCCCGACCGGGACGGTCTCGCCGTCGACGACCTCGACGTGCGCCTCCGGCTGCCGGAGGACTCCACGGAGGTTCGCGATCGCACTGCCGAATCCCACCACCGGAGCATGCTAACGGTCGCGGGTCACCCCGATGAGCACGGGCGCTCAGCCGGTCGTCTGGACCGCCTGGGTCCGCAGCCGCATCTCGGTCGTGAACCCCTCGGTCTCCGGGTGCAGCTCGTCGTCCGGCGCGGACTGCACGAGCACCCCGATCGCCGGCGCGAGGAGGATGCTCGACGTCGTCGCCATGCCCCATCGGTCAACGGTCGGGACGTGCACGGTGTCGGCCAGACCGGCCTGGGCGAGGGCGGCGGCGTACTCCAGCACGGCGTACGCGGCGTCGTCCGTGGTGAGCACGGACGCAAGGCCGTAGATGATGTGTTTCACGGGCGGGGACCTCCCGGCCCGGAATCGCCACGAGACGGGGGACGACCTCGGCCGAACGGTACGCGCACTCCACGGTGCTTGCCCAGGTTCAGCCCATAGGTTTCGGGGAACCGCAGTTGCGGGAACTCTGAGTTCGGCCGAAGGGCTGTTCCTGATGGAAGCAGCCTCCATGCCGTCTTCATCGACCCTGTACCGACCCACCACCCCGCGTGCTCCGGGCGCCACCTCCGGCACCTCCACGTACAAGGACCTCCTCGAAGAGGTCCGCTCGGCTGGCCTCCTGGAACGCCGTGTCGGCTTCTACTGGACCGTGTTCGCCGTGCTCGTCGGTCTCGTCGCCGTCTGCTGGGCCGCCGTCGCCATGCTCGGTGGCTCGTGGTTCCAGCTGATCCCCGCCGCCGTCCTCGGCGCCCTGTTCACCCAGTTCGCGTTCCTGGCGCACGAAGCCGCACACCGGCAGGTGTTCGCCTCCCGCAAGTGGAACGACCACGCCGGCCGGGTGCTCGGCACCTTCCTCGTGGGGCTCTCCTACACGTGGTGGATGAACAAGCACAACCGTCACCACGGCAACCCGAACACCATCGGCAAGGACCCCGACATCGCGCAGGACACGGTGTCCTTCATCGAGGAAGACGCCGCCGAGCGTCGCGGACTGCTCCGCTACCTCACCCGTGTGCAGGGCTGGGCGTTCTTCCCGCTGCTGACGATGGAAGGCGCGAACCTGCACTTCCTCGGGGTCCGCGCACTCGTCACCGGCCAGCACATCAAGGGCACCGGGCGTGACCGCATCATCGAGGCCGTCCTGCTCGTCGCACGCTTCGCGCTGTACTTCTGGGCGATCTTCACGCTGATGCCGCTCGGCGTCGGCTTCGCGTTCCTCGGTGTCCAGCTAGCCGTCTTCGGTGTGATGATGGGCGGCTCGTTCGCGCCGAACCACAAGGGCATGCCGATCATCGCGGAGGGCGCCCGCATCGACTTCCTCTCCCGCCAGGTCCGCACCTCCCGCAACATCACGGGCGGCATCTGGGCCGACCACCTCTTCGGTGGCCTCAACCACCAGGCGGAGCACCACCTCTTCCCGAGCATGGCGCGGCCGAACCTGCGCCTCGCGAAGCCGATGGTGAAGGCGCACTGCGAGAAGCACAACATCCCCTACACCGAGGCGAGCCTCGGCAAGTCGTACGGCATCGTCGTCGCCTACCTCAACCGGGTCGGGCTCGCGGCGCGTGACCCGTTCACCTGCCCCATGGTCACGGGCTACCGCCTGCACTGAGGCGCGCACGGAACCACGAGACGGAAACAGCACCGCGGGATCCCCGCGGTGCTGTTTCGTTCCGCGGTGCTGTCGCAGCGCCGGAGTCGCTCGGTATCGGTACCCCCGGAGGGACTCGAACCCTCAGCTCAGCGATTTTAAGTCGCGTGCCTCTACCGATTGGGCCACGGGGGCGGGCTGCAACAGCCTAGCGACCAGCGCACACGCCTCGAACGGCTCGAACGCGAACGCCTCGAACGCCGAAGGGCGGCCACCCGGTGGGGTGACCGCCCTTCGGCGTGAGCGGAGTGCTACTTCGCGGTGGCCTTCTCACCGTCGACCGGAGCGGCGTCCTTCGAGACGTCCTCGGCCGGGGTGGCGTACGCCGGACCGGCAGCGCCGGCGGGCGTGCCCGCTTCCGGAGCCGGAGCGGCAACGGCCGCGGGCTCCTCGGTCGCGGCGGGCTTCGGACGGGACGCGAACGCCTCGAACGCGGCGCGCGGGGTCTCACGGTCGTCGAGGGACGCGATGTCGCGGCCCAGGAAGAAGCCGCCGACCCAGTCGCCGATGACGCGCCACTTGCGCTCCCACGACGGCATCGCCATGCCGTGGTAGCCACGGTGCGCGCCCCAGGCGAGGAAGCCCTTCATGGCGAACTTGCCGGACTGGAAGACACCGATGCCGATGCCGAGACCCGCGACGGCGCCGAGGTTCTCGTGCTTGTAGTCGACCGTCGCCTCGCCGCGGAGCGTCGCGACGAGGTTCTTCGCGAGCTGCTTGGCCTGACGGACCGCGTGCTGGGCGTTCGGCACGCACATGCCGCCGACGCCACCACCGGTGAGGTCCGGCACGGCTGCGACGTCGCCACAGGCCCAGGCGTCCGCGATGACCGTGTCCTCGTCGACGACGCGGAGGTCGGGCTGCACGGTGATGCGGCCGCGCGGCTCGAGCGGGAAGTCGGTGCCCTTGACCATCGGGTTCGCCATCACGCCGGCGGTCCAGATGATGAGGTCGGACTCGACCGTCTGGATCGACTCGTCCTTGGCCTTGAGCTGGCAGACGCCACCGACGGCCGAGGCGAGCTGCGTGTCGAGGTGCACGTTCGCACCGCGCTGCGCGAGGTTCTTGAGCACCCAGTGCGAGGTCTCGAGCGAGACCTCGGGCATGATTCGGCCCATCGCCTCGACGAGGTGGAAGTGCGTGTCGTCGAAGGACAGCTCCGGGTAGCTCTTCAGCAGGTCGGTGACGAACGAGCGGAGCTCGGCGAACACCTCGATGCCGGCGAAGCCACCACCGACGACGACGACGGTGAGCAGGCGGTCACGCTCGGGACCGGCCGGCAGGTTCGACGCCTTGGCGAAGTTGGTGAGGACCTTGTCGCGGATCGCGGCGGCCTCTTCGATGGTCTTGAGGCCGATCGCCTCGTCCGCGACGCCCGCGATGGGGAACGTGCGGGAGACGGCACCGGCGGTCATCACGATCTGGTCGTAGGACTCTTCCCACGGCTCGCCGATCTCCGGCGTGATGGTCGCGGTCTTCGTGGCGTGGTCGACCTTCGTGACCTTCGCCGTGACGACGCGGGTCTTCTTGAGGTGACGACGGTGCGAGACGACCGCGTGGCGCGGCTCGATCGAACCGGCAGCCACCTCCGGCAGGAACGGCTGGTACGTCATGTACGGCAGCGGATCCACCATCACGACCTCAGCTTCGCCCTGGCGAAGGTGCTTCTCGAGCTTCCAGGCGGTGTAGAAGCCGGCGTAACCGCCGCCGACGACGAGGATCTTGGGCACGGGGAATGGTCTCCTTGGAGTGGGGGTGGTTGCCGGGCGGCTGGTCAGACTTCGCCGCCACCCGCCCCGACTCCAGCGTCTGCACCCTCATCATACGCCCGGCATTCGCACCGGTCGGGCGACCACGATGCGCGTTCGAGCGCGAGGTCGCCGATGGGGTTCACGCCGGGTCCGGCAGCGAGTGAGTGACCGACGAGGGCGTGCAGGCACTTCACGCGGACGGGCATGCCGCCCGCGCTGATGCCGTCGATCTCGTCGACGTGCTCGATGGACTCGCGGTCCGCGAGGTAGGCCTCGTGCGCCGCGCGGTAGCGCTCGGCGGTGTCGGGGGCATCGAGCAGCGCGGCGAGCTCGGGCATGACCCCGGTCGCCTCGAGTGTGCTGACGGCAGCGGTGGCCGCCGGGTGGCACAGGTAGTACAGCGTGGGGAACGGTGTGCCGTTCGACAGCCGCGGCTTCGTGGCGACCACCGTCGGGTTGCCGCAGACGCAGCGTGCCGCGATGCCGACGACGTCGCGAGCGGGGCGGCCCAGCTGGGCCGACACCACCTGCACGTCGTGGTCGGACGGCGGGTCGAACGGAGGGGTCGTCACGGGTACAAGAGGCTACCCGAGTTCCGCGGCTCCCCGCACCGTGTGACGACGGGCGGTCAGTTCGAGGAGTTCCCCGTGCCGGAGACGTCGGGTGCGACGAGCTCCTGCGTGGTCTCCTCGGACAAGCCGGACTTCAGCACGGACGACATCATCGCCTGCACCCAGTCCACCTTCGGCGTCTGCACCTTCGCGCTCACGGGGGTCCCGGAGTCCGTCGTCGGGGAGTCGTCGGAGGTGCTCGTGCCCTCGCCCATCACCAGGAAGCTCTGCTCCCCCGGGTACACGTAGAGCAGCCGGTCACGGGCCTGCGCCTCGATGTAGGCGGGGTCGTCCCAGCGCGCGACGTCCTTCTGCTTCTGCGCGACGTCGGACTTCTGTGCCGCCACCTCACGCTGCTGCTGCGCGATCTGCTCCTGCTGCTGGATGAGCGTCCGGAGCGACGGGGCGAGGACCACGACGAACAGCACGATGATCGCGAGCATGAGCAGGCTGAACCCGGAGAACCGGATCGAGCGGTACCACGGCTGCTCGGCCGTGCCGCCCTCGGGCATCGCCACGGGGACGCGGCGGACGCGGGGCTTCTGGCTGGGCACGTCACGACGATAACCCGGCCGTCGGCATGGTCCGCGCCGCCGCGCCTGCGTTTCGGCCCCTTCCCAGCCGGGCGCACGGGACGACACGCAGACGCGCCCCGTGCCGTGGTCCGGATGAGCGGACGGGAGGCACGGGGCGCGTCGGGTGGACGACCTGCGTCCGGTGTGCTGCTCGCTAGAGGGTCTGTGCCCCTACAGCGCTGCGGCGCGCGGGAACGCGGTGCGGCCGGCGTAGACCGCGGCGTCGCCGAGCTCTTCCTCGATGCGGAGGAGCTGGTTGTACTTCGCGACGCGGTCCGAGCGGGCCGGGGCGCCGGTCTTGATCTGGCCACCGTCGACAGCCACCGCGATGTCCGCGATGGTGGTGTCCTCGGTCTCGCCGGAGCGGTGCGAGAGGATCGCTGTCATGCCGTGGCGCTGCGCGAGCGACACCGCGTCGAGGGTCTCGGTCAGCGTGCCGATCTGGTTCACCTTGACCAGGATCGAGTTGCCGGCCTTCTCGTCGATGCCCCGCTGCAGGCGCTTCGGGTTGGTGACGTAGAGGTCGTCGCCGACGATCTGCACCTTGCCACCGAGCTCGGCGGTGAGGTGGGTCCAGCCTTCCCAGTCGTCCTCGGCCAGCGGGTCCTCGATGGTGACGAGCGGGTAGTTCGCGACCAGGTCGGAGAAGTAGCTCGTGAACTCCTGCGAGGAGAGCTGCTTGCCCTCGAAGTTGTACTTGCCGTCCGCGAAGAACTCGGTGGAGGCGACGTCGAGCCCGAGCGCGATGTCCTTGCCCGGGGTGAAGCCGGCCTTCTCGATCGCGGCGACGAGGAAGTCGAGCGCCGCACGGTTCGACGCGAGCTCCGGCGCGAAGCCGCCCTCGTCGCCGAGGCCGGTCGCCAGGCCCTGCTTCTTCAGCTCGCCCTTGAGGGCGTGGTAGGTCTCGACGCCCCAGCGGAGCGCTTCGGAGAACGACTCGGCGCCGTAGGGCACCAGGAAGAACTCCTGGATGTCGACGTTGGTGTCGGCGTGCGCGCCACCGTTGACGACGTTCATCAGCGGGACGGGCAGCGTGTGCGCGTTCGGGCCGCCGAGGTACCGGAAGAGCGGCAGGTCGGCCGAGTCGGCGGCGGCGCGGGCGACGGCGAGCGAGGCGCCGAGGATCGCGTTCGCACCGAGGCGCGACTTGTTCTCGGTGCCGTCGAGCTCGATGAGCGCGGCGTCGACGAGACGCTGGTCGGTGGCGTCGAAGCCCTCGAGCGCGGGGCCGATCTCGTCGAGCACCGCCTCCACTGCCTTGAGGACGCCCTTGCCGCCGTAGCGGGATGCGTCTCCGTCGCGCAGCTCATATGCCTCGAAGGCGCCGGTGGAGGCACCGGACGGGACGAGCGCGCGCGAGACGACGCCGTCGTCGAGGAGGACCTCGACCTCGACCGTCGGGTTGCCTCGGGAATCGAGGACTTCGCGTGCTCCTACGGCATCGATCACGGCCACGGGGTACTCCCTACACGTTGCGGTTGTGGTTCTTGCGGGGTCGATCCTACCGACGACGGGTGAACGGTTTCGCGCCGCGTCGGACGGACTGTGGAGAACTCAGGCGAGCGGGCGGAACTCCACACCCGCGAGCGAGGTGGTGTCGGCGTACACGGTGGCGAAGGCGCCGAAGCCCTGCGCCGCCAGCCCCGCGAGCAGGTTCTTCGTGTTCTTGGTCCGTCGTTCGAGCCGGACACGCTGGTGCTGCTCGAGCGCCTCGCCCTTGAGCGCCGCGAGCCGCACCGGGTCGACGTCCTTGTCGTACACGAGCACCACGGCGTCGGAGGTCGCCGCTTCCGGCAGGGTCACGAGGTCCACGAGCCGCTCGAAGCCGAGCGAGAAGCCGACCGCCGGGACGTCCTGGCCGAGGAAGCGACCGATCATGCCGTCGTACCGGCCACCACCGCCCAGGCTGTAGCCGAAGTCCGGGTGCGCCACCTCGAAGATCGTCCCCGTGTAGTACCCCATGCCGCGCACGAGCGTCGGGTCGAAGCGGAGGTCGACGCCCGGCAGCGCCTCGCGCAGTCGGAGGAGGTCGGCGAACGCGTCCGCGTCGAGCCAGGGCGCGCCGGTCACGCTCGCCCAGTCGGCGTCCTCGAGTGCACGGATCGTCTGCTCGAGGTCGGGGACGTCGACGCCGACGGAGTCGACGAGTTCGCGGGCGACGCCGTCCGGGCCGATCTTGTCGAGCTTGTCGATCGTGATGAGCGCCCGGTCCGCCGCGGTCGGGTCGGTGACGCCCCACGAGGCGAGGAGCGCGATGAGGATGCGCCGGTCGTTGATGCGGATCGACGTCCCGGTGATCCCGAGCGCGTCGAGTGCGGCCGTCGTGGCGCGGATGAGCTCGATCTCCGCGAGCTGCCCCGGCTCGCCGAGGATGTCGATGTCGCACTGCACGAACTGCCGGTAGCGCCCCTTCTGCGGACGCTCGGCACGCCAGACCGGGGCGATCTGCACGGAGCGGAACACGGTCGGCAGCTCCGCGCGGTGCGAGGCGTAGAACCGGGCGAGCGGCACCGTGAGGTCGAAGCGGAGCCCGAGGTCGGCGAGGTCGAGCGGGGCCTCGGCGCTCCGGAGGTCCTCGATGGTGAGGCCGCGCCGCATCACGCCGAACGCGAGCTTCTCGTTGTCCCCGCCGAGCCCGGAGTGCAGCCGCGCGGCGTCCTCGACGACGGGGGTCTCGATCTCGTCGAAGCCGTGCCGCGCGTACACGCCACGGATCACGCCGAGGACGTGCTCGCGACGCGCCTTGTCCGCGGGGAGGAAGTCACGCATGCCACGGGGTGCCGTCACGGTCGTCGCCATGGGTCAATCCTGTCAGATCGGCGACGCGGGCTTGCGGACCATCCGACCTACTGACATACTGGATCCAGAACCTCGGTTCATGAAGCGCCTGATCCGCTTCCGAACCGATCGCGTGGGCAACGTGCTGCAGTGTGCCCCGCGGTTCGAGCGGGCTTCCCTGCCGGCGCCACTATCCCTGGTGGCGTCGTCTGCCCGCTCGCGGGCGTCCTCCTTTTTTCGGGTTGGGAGGACGCCCGCACTCTCGTCTTGCTCGTCGACGGTCGGGCCTCGGCTCGTCGCTGTCCGACGCTGGTCAGGCCTCGGCTGCTGCGCGCCCCTCGGTCTCCAGCAGCCGCACCGCCGCGCGGAGGCTCTCGATCGCATCGATCCCGTCGCGCTCAGCGGCCGCGATCGACGCGAGCATCGACACGCCCCACGCGACGTCGGACGTGGCGACCGGACCGCCGGACGCACCGACGGGCGTGGCACCAGCCCCGGCCAGCTCCACGACGGACGCGACCACCGCGTCGGCGGACCCACGTTCCTCCAGGCGTTCCAGCAGTTTCACCGCCCGCTCCAGCGGCGGCATCGCGCGCGGCACCCCGTCGAACGCACTCGTCCGCGACGACTTCTCGGCCGCCTTCGCGGCACGCCAGACCCGGACGACGTCCTCGACGGTGTCGGCCCGCTCGTCGCCGAAGACGTGCGGGTGCCGGCGGACCATCTTGTCCCGCACGGACGCCGCCACGTCCTCGAGGTCGAACTCCCCGGCACGTGCGGCGATGCCCGCGTGCAGGACCACCTGGTACAGCACGTCGCCGAGCTCCTCACGGAGTTCGCCGACGTCCTCGTCCTCGATGGCGTCGACGAGTTCGTACGCCTCCTCGACCGCGTACCGCGCGAGGGTGCGGTGCGTCTGCTCGCGGTTCCAGACGCATCCGCCGTCCGGGTCCAGCAGGCGGTCGACGACGGCGATGAGGTCGGAGACGGCGGTCATCGGGCCAGTATCCGGTATCGTTGCGGGTGGCGTGTCGGGAAGTCTGGTCGACGGACCGTTTCCCGACCCTCGTACGGAGTCCCATGCTGGCAGTCGTCCGCTCCCCCCGCTTCAGCGCCGTCGCCCTGCTCACCGCGGCCGTGTTCGGCCTCGTCCTGGCGAACACCCCCGCCGGCCCGGGCCTCGAACACCTGCTGCACCTGCACGCACCCTGGGGTGCGGTGGGCCTCGACCTCTCGGTGGCGCACTGGATCAGCGACGGACTCCTCGCGGTGTTCTTCCTGCTCGTCGCGATCGAGCTGAAGCACGAACTCGTCGTGGGCGAGCTGTCGAACGCGAAGACCGCGATCGTCCCCGCGATCGCGGCCGTCGGCGGTGTGCTGGTCCCCGCCGGCATCTACCTCGCGGTGACCGCCGGCACGCAGTACACGCACGGCTGGCCGATCCCCACGGCGACCGACATCGCGTTCGCGCTCGGGGTCCTCGCGATGTTCGGGCGCGGGCTGCCGTCGACGCTCCGGGTGTTCCTGCTGGCGTTGGCGGTGCTCGACGACCTCATCGCGATCGTCATCATCGCCGTGGTGTTCGCGCACGACACGCACTTCCTCGCCCTCGGCGGTGCCGCCGTCGTCCTGGTCCTGTTCTGGCTGCTCGGACGCATGCTCCGTCCCGGTCGACCGGGACAGGCCTGGATGATCGCGGCGATGGTCGTGCTCGGCGTCCTGACCTGGTGGCTCGTGTACCACTCGGGCGTGCACGCGACGATCGCCGGGGTCGCGCTCGGGCTCGTGCTGCCCCGGCGCCCTGGGCACACCCTGCACGAGCGCGTGGAGCCCTGGTCGAACGCGATCGTCCTGCCGGTGTTCGCCTTCGCGTCGGCTGCGGTGATGATCCCCGCCGTCGGCATCAGCGAGCTCTCCCCCACCTTCTGGGCCGTCGTCCTGGCGCTGCCCGTGGGCAAGGTGATCGGCATCACGCTGTTCGGGTCCGTCGCCACGCGGATCTTCCGCGGTCCGGGGCGTCCCTCGCTGTCGTTCATGTCGATCGTCACCGTCGGGGTGCTCGGCGGCATCGGCTTCACCGTCTCGCTGCTGATGAACGAGCTCGCGTTCGCGTCGAACGAGGAGATCGTCGACGAGGGCGTGCTCGCGGTCCTGGTGGGCTCGGGCATCGCGATGGTCGCCTCGGCGATCGTCGTCAGCATCCGGGCGCGCCAGTACCGCGCGCGCCGCGAGCTCTCCGAGGCCGAGTCCACCGAGTAGCGCCGCGGGGTGCCTCCGCCACGACCCGCCACACCCGGCGCCCGCGGACTCGGACTCGGACTCGGACTCGGACTCGGAACGACACCCTCGTTGTCGTACGACAGCGGTCTCGTCGTTGCTTGCGGACGCAACGATCTCGGCGGAGTCGGTACGTCAGGGTCGCTGTCGTACGACAACGGTCTTGTCGCTGGTTGCGAGCGCGCGCAGACGCGAGCGCGCGCAGACGCGAGCGCAGTGAGCGCGAGCAGCGCCGGACGGGAGGCCCGGTGCCAGCTGGCACCGGGCCTCCCGTCCGGGGTGGCGCAGCGTGCTACGCGGCCGGCGCCTCCGCCGGGGCGGCCGCGCCGTAGACCGCGGTGAGGATGCTCTCGACCCACTCGATCAGGCCGTCGTCGGGCAGGGCCTCGCCGTGCGGGCGCGGCATCGGGATGCTCGACGCGTTCTGCTGCGGGAACCACTTCGCGCCGGGGTACATCCGCTTGAGGCGGACCTGGGACGAGTCGGCGAGCTCCTTGCCCGCGACGCGCAGGTTCGACCCCATGACGACCACGTCGGAGAGCCCGACCTGCTGCGCCATCCGCCGGAGCCGGGAGACCTCGACCAGGGTCTGGACAGCCTGCGGCGGCTGCCCGTACCGGTCGGTGAGCTCGTCCAGCACCATGTCGATCGCGTCGTGCTGCGCCGTCGGGGCGGAGGCGGCGGAGAGCTTCTGGTATGCCTCGAGCCGGAGCCGCTCGGACTCGACGTAGTCCTCGGGGATGTGCGCGTCGACGGGGATCTCGAGCCGGAGCTCGGTCTGCCCCTCGGCGACGTCCCCGCGGAACTGGGACACGGCTTCGCCGATCATCCGGAGGTACAGGTCGAAGCCGACGCCCGCGATGTGGCCGGACTGCTCACCGCCGAGCAGGTTGCCCGCACCGCGGATCTCGAGGTCCTTCATCGCGACCTGCATGCCCGCGCCGAGCTCGTTGTTCGCCGCGATGGTCTCGAGGCGGTCCTGCGCGGTCTCGGAGAGGGGCTTGTCGGCGTCGTAGAGGAAGTACGCGTACCCGCGCTCACGTCCACGACCGACACGGCCACGGAGCTGGTGCAGCTGCGACAGCCCGTACTTGTCGGCGCGGTCGATGATGAGCGTGTTCGCGTTCGCGATGTCGAGGCCGGTCTCGATGATGGTCGTCGAGACGAGCACGTCGAAGCGGCGCTCCCAGAAGTCGACCATCACCTGCTCGAGGGTCTGCTCGGACATCTGCCCGTGCGCGACGGCGATGCGGGCGTCCGGGACGATCTCGGCGAGGTGCGCCGCGACCGACTGGATGTCCTTCACACGGTTGTGCACGTAGAAGACCTGGCCCTCGCGGAGCATCTCGCGCCGGATCGCCGCGGCCACCTGCAGGTCGGACTGCGGGCCGACGAAGGTCAGGATGGGGTGGCGGTCTTCCGGCGGGGTGGCGAGGGTCGACATCTCACGGATGCCCGTCACCGCCATCTCGAGCGAACGCGGGATCGGCGTCGCGGACATCGCCAGGACGTCCACGTTGGTCTTGAGCTTCTTGAGCTGGTCCTTGTGCTCGACGCCGAAGCGCTGCTCCTCGTCGATGATGACCAGGCCGACGTCCTTGAACTGCACACCCTGCGAGAGGATCCGGTGCGTGCCGATGACGATGTCGACGGTGCCGTCGGCGAGGCCCGCGAGCGTCTCCTTCGACTCCTTCTCGGTCTGGAACCGGCTGAGCGCGCGGAGGTGCACCGGGAACCCGGCGAAGCGCTCCTGGAAGGTCTCCATGTGCTGGCGGACGAGGAGCGTCGTCGGGACGAGCATCGCGACCTGCTTGCCGTCCTGCACGGCCTTGAACGCGGCGCGGATCGCGACCTCGGTCTTGCCGTAGCCGACGTCGCCGGAGAGCAGGCGGTCCATCGGGATCGGGCGCTCCATGTCGCGCTTGATCTCGTCGATGGTGGTGAGCTGGTCGGCGGTCTCGGCGAACGGGAACGCTTCTTCGAGCTCGCGCTGCCACGGGGTGTCCGGGCCGAACGCGTGCCCCTTCGAGGCCATGCGCGCGGAGTAGAGCTTCACGAGGTCGACGGCGATGTCACGGACGGCCTTGCGGGCCTTGGACTTCGCGGCGGACCAGTCGGAGCCGCCCATCTTCGACAGGGTCGGGGACTCGCCGCCGACGTACCGGGAGAGCTGGTCGAGCTGGTCGGTCGGCACGAAGAGCTTGTCGCCCGGGTACCCGCGCTTCGAGGGCGCGTACTCGAGCACGAGGTACTCGCGCTGCGTCTTCACCGCGTTGCGCCCGCCGCTCGACACCTCGCGCGAGACGAGCTCGACGAACTTGCCGATGCCGTGCGTGGCGTGCACGACGACGTCGCCCGGCTTGAGCTGCAGCGGGTCGACGACGTTCTTGCGGCGGCTCGCGAGCTTCTTGACGGTGCGGGCACCCTGCTGCGCGGTGCGGCCGTAGAACTCGGCCTCGGACAGGACGGCGATGCGGGGGTCCGGGATGGAGAACCCGTGCTCGACCACGGCGGTCGTGACGATCGCGATGCCGGGCTGCGGCGGCGCGGTGACCGCTTCGGCGCGGGCCGCGACCCCGGCGTCGGCGAGCACCTGCACGGCGCGCTCGACGAGGCCCTGCCCCTGTGCGGTGACCACGACGGCCCAGCCGTCGTCGGTGAGCCCCTTGACGTGCGCGATGGCCCCGTCGGCGCTGCCGGCGAAGCTCGGGACGGCGTCGGCGCGGACGCGGACGTACTCCCCCGCCTCGGCCGCGGCGTCGGCGTCGCTCAGCGGTCCGTCGAGGCCCGAGTCGAACGGCGAGACCGTCCACCAGGTGCGGTCGCCCCGCGTGGCACGGAGCTGCGGGACGGTGAGGAAGTTGCCGGCGTCGAGGTCGATCGGCGCCTGGGCCCCGGCGACCGCGGCGCTCCACGCGGCCTGCAGGAACTCCTGGTTCGTCTCGGCCAAGCTGTGCGCACGGCCGCTCACCCGCTCCGGCGAGAACACCGCGATGGTGGCGTCCGCGGGCAGGTAGTTCGTCATCGGGACGAGTTCCTCGACCAGGGCCGGTGCGAGGGACTCCATGCCCTCCACCGGGATGCCCTCGGCGACCTTCGCGAGCATCTGCGACAGGTTCGGGAACTCGTGCAGCATCTCCCGCGCACGCTGGCGCACGTCGTCACTGAGCAGGAGTTCGCGCGAGGCGGTCAGCTCGACGGAGCCGAGGTCGTCCTCTGTCGAGCGCTGGTCCGCGACGGAGAACGCCTTGATGCCGTCGATCTCGTCGCCGAAGAAGTCGACGCGGACCGGGTGGTCGGCGGTCGGCGGGAAGACGTCGAGGATGCCACCGCGGACGGCGAACTCGCCACGACGGGTGACCAGGTCGACGCGGGCGTAGGCGAGGTCGACCAGCTGCGCGGCGATCGCCCCGAGGTCGTTGCCCCGCGACCCGGTGCGCAGCACGACGGGTGCGAGCGCGGTGAGGTTGCCGGCGATGGGCTGCAGCGCTGCGCGGACGCTGGCGACGACGACCGTGGTCGGCCGGTCGGCGGCGGGGGCGTCGTCCCAGGCCTGGAGCGCCCGGAGCGTCGCGATGCGCGTGCCGACGGTCTGCGCGCTCGGCGACAGGCGCTCGTGCGGCAGGGTCTCCCACGCGGGGAACTCGAGGACCTGCGCCTCGGGGAGGTAGCTCGACACGGCACCGCGGACCGCCTCGGCTTCACGACCCGTGGCCGTGATCACGAGGACGCACTGCGGGCCCTTCCGCTCGGCCATCAGCGCGGCGAGCAGTGGCACACGCAGGCCGTCGACCACCGAGAAGTCGGCGTCACGGGGTGCGGCGCGGAGGACGCGATCGAACGCGGAGGCGCGCGAGAGCGCAGGGATGATGCCCGAGATCGTCACTCAGGACATGGTACCGGCGACGTCCGACAAGGACCGCCCGGTGCGCGACGGGCGAACGGAGCGCCGGGCGCCAGAGGTCAGGACGGCGCGTGCACGCGCTGCTGCGCGGCGACGAGCCCGAGGTCCACGATCGCCTCGACCGCGTCCGCGGCGTCGCCGATCAGGATCGGCAGCGACTTCTTCTCCGTCGGGGAGAAGTCGCGGAGGACGTAGTCGGCCGGGTCCTGACGACCGGGCGGGCGGCCGATGCCGACGCGCACCCGGGCGAACTCGTTCGTGCCCGTGGCCTTGATGATGTCGCGGAGCCCGTTGTGCCCGCCGTGTCCACCGTTGCCCTTGAGCCGCACGGTGTCGAACGGCAGGTCGAGCTCGTCGTGCACGACGATCAGGTCGGCAGCGGTGGCGCCGTAGAACCCGAGCACCGACGACACCGGGCCGCCGGAGGTGTTCATGAACGACCCCGGCTTGGCGAGCACCAGGCGGGGGCCACCCGGCACCAGGCGCCCCTCGGCGACCTGGTTCGGGGTCTTGTGCTTCTTGAAGCTCGCGCCCATGCGGGCAGCGAGTTCGTCGAGGACCATCTGGCCGACGTTGTGACGGTTGCCCGCGTAGTCGGGCCCGGGGTTCCCGAGCCCGACCACGACGTGCAAACGATCAGTCACCAGCGTCGACCAGACGTCCCGAACGGGGTGTTACTCGGAGACCGGCTCGGAGCCGCCCTCGGCACCGGACTCGGCGCCGGCCTCAGCCGATGCCTCGTCCGCGGCGTCGTCGTCGGCGGTGCCGCGCGGGGTGACGATCGCGACGACCAGCGCCTCGGCGTCGGTCTCGAGCTCGGCGCCCTCGGGGAGGGTGAGCTGCGATGCGTGGATCTGCGTGCCGTCCTCGAGGCCCTCGACGTCGACGACCACGTGCTCGGGGATGTCCGTCGCGAGGACGAGCAGCGAGATCGTGTTGAGGTCCTGCACGTGGATGGTGCCGGAGAAGGACTCGCCCTCGATGACGACGGGGACGTCGACGGTGACCTTCTCGCCACGGCGGAGGACGACGAGGTCGATGTGCTCGATGATCTGGCGCACCGGGTCACGCTGGACGTCCTTGACGAGGGCGAGCTGCGCGGTGCCGTCGATGTCGAGGTCCACGACCGCGTTCGCGGTACGGACGAGCAGCATGGTCTCGTGACCCGGCAGCGAGATGTGCACCGGCTCGGTGCCGTGGCCGTAGACGACCGCGGGGATCTTGTCGCTTGCACGGATCTTGCGCGCAGCGCCCTTGCCGAACTTGGTGCGGACTTCCGCTGCGAGCTTGGTGTAGTCGGCCATGGTGCCTCCTGGTGTGGGGAACGACACCGGGATGCCGGCATCGTGGGGTCTGTGGTGTTGCAACTCGAACGCGTGCACGCGTGAGGAACGTTCCCAGAGGTCAGCCGGGTCTCCCACCGCGTCGATCACGGCCGCGCGTACGCGACCCTCGCCGAAGTCGTCCGCAAGTCTAGCAGGACCCATCCGGGCGTGTCGCACACGGCCCGGGCGTGCCCGGAGTCAAATCGCGCGTAGGGGGTCGAATCGCGCGTAGGGGGTCGGTTCTTTCGACCGCCTACGCGCGTTTTGACTTTCGATCGCGCGCGCGATGGGTGAAAACCCGCATCCACGGCGGACGGGAGGCCGGGTGCCAGCTGGCACCGAGCCTCCCGTCCGCCCTTCGGTCCGGCCTAGTGCCCGGACGCCTCCGCCTCGCGTGGCACCTTGAGGAAGCACAGGACCGTGAACGCGAGTGCGTAGAGGACGACGAACGTCCAGACCACGCCGCCGGCTCCGCCCCACGGCAGGACCGCGCTGACAACGGCGTTGCCGAGGAAGGTGGCCCCGCCAGCCGCGGTCGCGTACATCGCCATCGCCGCGCCGCGACGCTCCTCGCCCGCGAAGGCCGGGACGATCGCGCCCATCGGCGTGAAGCCGGCGAGCATGATGCCGAAGACGGTGCCTGCGGCGGTCGCGAGCCAGAAGCCCCACTCCGAACCGGCCGGGACGAGGTGCGGGACGTACCACCAGGCCAGCAGGCCAACGGCCGAGGCGGCGATGCCGAACCACTTCACGGTGCGGATCCAGCCGATGCGGTCGCCGAGTGCGCCGAAGAACGCGTTGAAGACGATGTTGCCCGCGTAGACGATGACGGTCATGGTGAGCCACTTCGACTGCCCCCAGCCGAGCTCGGTGCCGATGATGGCCGGCATGATCACGAACATGCCGAACTCCGGCGCCGTGTTCACGAGGCGGATCACGACGGCCAGCAGGACCTTGGGGCGCGTGATGCAGACCTCGATGCCGCTCGCGATCACCCTGGCGGCGGAGTGCTCGCGCGGGGCGATGCGCCCGAGGCCGGTGCGCTCGTGCACGCCGAAGCGGACGAACACCCACCCCGCGACGACGAACAGCAGGGAGAGCGCCATCGACCAGGTCTCCCCCGTCGCCCCGCCGCCGAACGCGGGGATGCTGCCGATCGCGATGAGGGAGCCGAGCGTCGGCAGGCCTCCCGTGAACACCACGTAGAACCAGCCGACGGCGGTGGCGTTCCGCTCGCGGGCGACGGTGTGGTTCACCCAGCAGAGGAACGAGAACGCGAACAGCGGGAAGCCGAGACCGCGGAGGAAGTACGTCAGCGCGATGAGTCCGACGGACCCGGTCGGCAGCGCCGCGAGGAACGTGACCTGGAACACGACCCAGAGCGCCGCGCCGATGGTCATCACCCGGCGCGGTCCCCAGAGTTCGGAGAGCACGCCCGCGAAGTACGAGGCGACCAGGACGGCGACGCCGTAGATCCCGATGACCATCGCGGCGCTGTCGGTGCCGCCAGCCCCGAGGGCACCCGCGATGTGCGGGGCGATGAAGTTCGACTCGATGCCGTCGCCGGTCATGAACACGAGTACCCCGAGGAAGCCCCAGCGGAGCGGGTGCGGGATGCCGAGGCGGGCGAGGAGGCCCTCCCGGGAAGCGACGGCGTCGCCGGGACCTGCGGATGGCGCCTCGTTCGGTGCCGGTGTGTCGTTGGGTGGGGCGGTGACCCCGTTGGGCGGCGTGAGTGTGGCAGCGCGGTTGCGGTTGACGTCCGACATGCGTCGTCTCTCTGGTGTGCCCCGGAGTGCTCGACCCGGCATCGCGGCATGTCTCCGGGGTGCGCCGCGCGCCGTTCCGCGCTGCCCGCGCAGTGGCTGCGGGCAGCGGGAGGTCGGCGATGATGCGAGTCCTGTACCCGGGGCTCGGCCCCGGCGGACCATCGCCGGCCCGAAGCATGGTGTCAGAGATTAGACCGCTCCAACGGGGTTCGTCAAAGACGACAACTGTTGGGTAACGATGTGCGGTGCGGGGTGTGCGGGGCGGCCGTTCCGCGCGTAGTGGGTCGAATCGCGCGTAGGGGGTCGAAACGCGCGTAGGGGGTCGGTTCTTTCGACCTCCTACGCGCGATTCGTGTTCCCAGTGCGCGCGTGATGGGTGGGAACGCGCGTGGGTGCCGGGCGGGAGGCTCGGTGCGCGCCGGCACCGAGCCTCCCGTCCGGTGGTGACGCACGCCGGGCGCGGGGCGCTCCCCCCATGGCAGCTCCCCACCCCCGACGCGCGGCGCCCGACGCCCGGCACCCGGAGCGCGGCGCGTCGCGGCGCGCGTCAGTCGACGTCGGCCGGTGCGGCCGGCGCGAGGCGCCGGATCGTCGCGGCGCGCGTCAGTCGACGTCGGCCGGTGCGGCCGGCGCGAGGCGCCGGATCGTCGCGTCGAGTCGGCGATCGACGGCGAGCTGGTCCGCCTCCGCCTTCCGGAGCACGGACGCGTCGCTCGCCGTGACGTGCCGGAGGCGGCTCCACTCCGCGTCGTACAGCGCACTCCGGTAGCCGGAGGACTCCTGGCAGGCGACGTCCCGCTTCGCGATGGTGATCTCCGGGTCCTGCACGGGCGTCGAGGAGATGTTCGTTCCGTAGTCCATCCGGATCGACTGCGAGGGCATCCCGTTCGGCGACGCCGGGAGGTCCGCGAGCCCGGCCGGCGCCATGCACGCGTGCCACTTCGCGGCTGCTGCGACGACGGTGTCGTCCTCGCGGGCAGCGGTCGCGGCGAGGTACGTCAAGCCCTTCGCCACGATCGAGGCGCTCTGCACGGCGCCGCTCGCGTCGTCGGTGCCGAGCGTGCGGTAGCCCTGCCGGAAGCACCGGGTGGTCTCCTGCTCGGAGGCGTCGGCGAACGCCGCGTTCCGCTTCGGGTCCTCACCCCACGCCTTCATGCCGTCCTCGTTCGCGCCGACCGTCGACGGGCCGTGGTAGCCGCGTGTCCGAGCTGTCTCGGCGTCGAGCGGTTCGCTCCAGGCGAGGGCGGGTGACGTGTTGCCCCGCTCCGGTGTCTCGTCCTGGTCGGAGACCGCGTCGAGCCCGGCGATCGTCGCCCACGGCACCGGGAAGTCGATGCCGGCCGCGCGGAGACACGGCTGGATGACCAGGTTCAGTGCGTAGGTGTCCTTCCGGCCACCTGGCTGGACGTAGCCGTCGAGGGGCATCGTCCAGGCTCCCGGGTCCCGTTCGGTCGTCGGCGAGACGGCGACGTCGGCGGGCTCGGGCAGGCCGTGCACGACGCCGGCGGCGAGGCCGATGACGACCAGGGCGAGCGTGCCGGTCTTCGCGGCGCGACTGGTGATCTGCATGGTTCCCCCTAGGCGCGGACGAGGCCGCGTTCGTGTGCGGTGATGACGACCTGGATCCGGTTCCGGAGGCCGAGCTTCATCAGCACGGCGCGGACGTGGGTCTTCACGGTGGCCTCGCTGAGGAACACGCTCGCGGCGATCTCCGCGTTGCTGAGGCCCTTCGCGACGAGCAGGAACACCGCGCGCTCGCGGGCCGTGAGGGCGTCGAGGACCTCGTCCCGACGGTCCGGCTCGACAGGGGTTCCCTGCGCACGGAGGAGTTCGAGGGCCTCGGACTCAGTCGGCGCCGGCCTGCCCTCGTGGACGTCCCGGATGGTGGCCGTCACGACCTCGGGGAGCGCGTCCTTCGTCAGGAACGCGGCGGCTCCGGCGCGGAGGGCGGCGAGGACCGCGTCGTCGCGGCGGATCGTCGTCAGGGCGACCACGCGGGGCCGGTCGTCGTCCGCAGCAGCCAGGCGAGTGAGGGTCTCGATGCCGTTCATCACGGGCATCCGGAGGTCGAGCAGGAGCACGTCGGGGTGCTCGGCGGCACAGAGCTCGAGGGCCTCGGCGCCGTCGGCCGCGGTCCCGACGCAGGTCATGTCGTCCTGGGCGTCGACGAGCATCCGCATGCCGGAGGCGAAGAGTCGCTGGTCGTCGACGACGGCGACGCGGATCACCGTGCGACCTCGAGCATCGGCGCCACGGCGGGGGCATCGACGGTCGGCAGCCACGCCGTCACCACCCACTCGTGCTCCGCGTCACCGGTTCCGGCGCGCAGCCACCCGCCCGCGAGCCGTGCCCGCTCCTGCATCCCGGCGATCCCGGAACCCGCGCCGTCGAGTTCGACGAGCGGTGCGCCCCCGGTCGACGTCACCACGACGCCGAGGCCCGGACCGCGCCAGTCGAGGACCACACGGGCGGTGGCGGTCCGGCCCTGGTGCTTGAGGACGTTCGTCAGGCTCTCCTGGACGATGCGGTGCACGGCGGAGCCGACCGCCGGAGCCACGGCGGACGGTGCGCCGTGCTGCTCGAACGACGCGGTCATCCCGAGCTCGCGCATGTCCTCGACCAGGGGCGGCACGTCCTCGAGACCATGCCGTGCGTCGTCGCCCGCGCCCTGGATCCGTTCCACGAGTGCGCGGACGTCCCCGAGTGCCGAGCGGCTCACATCGGCGATGTCCTGCAGCGCCCGCGCCGCGTGCTCGTCCCGCACAGCGATCGCCGCGGCCCCCTGGGCCTGCGACACGACGACCGCGAGCGAGTGCGCCAGCGAGTCGTGCACGTCCCGGGCGATCCGCGCCCGCTCCTGCTCCGCGTGGAGTTCACCGGTCGTCACCTCGGTCTCCCGCTCGGCCTCGACGACGCGCACCCGAGCGAGCCCGATCCGCCACGTCGCGCCGATCGCGACGCCGATCGCCCACCCGATGCCGCTCGCCCCGGCGATGGCCAGCGCGATGAACGCCAGGTTCGTGCGGGTCCCGGTCGACGAGCCGACCCAGAGCCCCCACACGTCGGGGTCCGCGACCGTGGGGACGACCATCGCCCAGGCTGCGGCGACACTGGCGACCGCGAGGACGGGCACCGCGAGCCATCGCAGGAGGTCCGACCGTCCGGCACCCACGATGCCGACGACGATCGCGATGGCCAGGTACTCCGGCCAGGTCGTGTCGGTCGGCCGGTGCAGCAACCGGAACGCCTGCAGGAGCGGCACCACGACGACCAGCCCGAGGGCGGTCGACGGCATCCAGTTCGCCAGACCGATCGCCACCGCGAGGGCGGACACCACGAGGACGTGGTCCGCGAGCCCGGAGCGGCCGGCCTCGGCGACGATCCAGAGCACGAGGTACACGGCGCCGGCAGCGGGTGCCAGGAGGTGCCGGAACCGGCGGAGGGTGGAGGTCATGACGCCGAGCGTATGGGGACGCTCGGGCGGTCAGCGAGCGGCGGTGGCGCTTTTCATCCGAGGTGATGAGGGACGGTCAGCGGCCGAGGTCGCGGCGGTGCCGTTGCGCGGCGGCGAGGAGTTCCCGCGCGCTGTCGCTCGCGGCCTCGGCGTCGTCCCGAGCGTGTTCGAGGCGCTCGATCTCGGCGGTCGCGCGCTCGAGGTCGCGCTGGAGTTCGGCTCGGCGCTCCTCGGCGGCCTCGAGGTCGGTCTCGGCCGCGTCGAGTGCCGCGTCGGCATCGCGGGACTCCGCCCGCGCGGCGGTCTCGGCCTGGCGGGCGGCGCGGCGGTCGGCAGCGGGGTCGCGCCTCGGTTCGGGTTCCGGGGTCGGCTGCGGCTCGTCTCGGGGCTTGGGCCGGGAGGCTCGGGGCGGCTTGTGCTTGCGTCTCCCCTCCGAGATGGGGATGGGTGGGGCATCGCTGCCGGACCAGGCATCGGGGACCGCGTCCGGCACCGCGAGCGCGCCGTCCAGGTCGACGTCGTCGAACCCCGCGCTCTCGAGCGGCTGGACCAGGAGTCCCGAGCGGACCGCCGCCCCCGCGTGCGGATCGGCCATCGCGGCCTCGATCGTGGCGCGGACCTGGTCGAGCACCGCTGCGGTGACCTCGTGTCCCGCTTCGGACGCGAGGTCCGCGCCGGCCTGCGCGAGGGCGCCGACGACGCTCGACCGTTGGCGCCGGAGGGCCGCGATCTCCTTCGGGTCGGCGTTCGCCTGGGCCTCGCGGATCGCGGGGCCGAGGTCGACCGCCTCGTCGAGCGAACCGTCCGCTGCCAGGAGGTCGATCACCCAGGCGGCCGGCGCGGGCTTCCGGAGCTTCCCGATCGCTGCCGCGAGGTCCCGGTCGTCCTTCCGGGCGGCCCGCTGCCGTGCGGTGCGTTCGGCGACGAAGTCCGCGGGCGCGCTCCGGAGGAGGTCGCGGGCTGCCTCCGCGAGCGTGTCGATGTCCACGCCCCGGAGGCTACCCGCGCCCGCTCACCAGTCGTGGACGGTGCCGTCGGCCAGGCGGTTGAACGGCAGGTACGCCTGCTCGTAGGGGTACTTGCCCGCTTCGTCCACGTCGAGCGAGACACCGAGACCCGGCTGGTCGCCCGGGTGCAGGTAGCCGTCGGTGAACGTGAACGTCTGCTGGAAGACCTGGTTCGTGCGGTCCCCGTGCTGCATGTACTCCTGGATGCCGAAGTTGTGGATCGCCATCCCGAGGTGCATCTGCGCCGCGAGCCCGACCGGCGAGATGTCGGTCGGCCCGTGGAACCCGGACTTGATCTGGTACATCGCGGCGTAGTCCATCGTCTTCTTCAGCGGGGTCACGCCGCCCATGTGGGTGACGGCACCGCGGACGTAGTCGATGAGCTGGTCGCGGATGATGTCCTTGAAGTCCCAGACCGTGTTGAAGACCTCACCGATCGCGAGCGGCGTCGTGGTGTGCTGCCGGACGAGCTTCAGGGCTTCCTGGTTCTCCGCCGGGGTGCAGTCCTCGAGCCAGAACAGGTCGTACGGCTCGAGCGACTTGCCGAGCTTCGCGGCCTGCAGCGGGGTCATCCGGTGGTGGCCGTCGTGCAGCAGGGGCAGCTCGGGGCCGAACTCGTTGCGGACGGCTTCGAACACGGTGGGCACGTGCCGGAGGTACGCGCGGGTGTCCCAGTCCTCCATCGCCGGGAAGGCACCACGCTGCGCCGGCTCGAAGTCGTACCGGACGCCGGTGTTGCCCTCGGTGGTCTTGTTCGACGCGATGCCGTAGATCGACTCCAGCCCGGGGACACCCGTCTGCACGCGGATCGAGCGGTAGCCCTCTTCCTGGTGCGCGCGGATCGAGTCGAACAGCTCCGGGAGTTCCTTGCCGGAGGCGTGCCCGTACGCCATCAGCCCGGTGCGCGATGCGCCGCCGAGCAGCTGGTAGAGCGGCATCCCTGCGACCTTCGCCTTGATGTCCCAGAGCGCCATGTCCACGGCGGCGATCGCGGCCATCGTGACCGGGCCGCGACGCCAGTACGACGAGCGGTAGAGGAACTGCCAGGCGTCCTCGATGCGACTGGCATCGCGGCCGATGAGCAGCGGGACGACGTGCTCGGACAGGTACGCGGCAGCCGCGAGTTCACGGCCGTTCAGCGTGGCGTCGCCGAGGCCCGTGACGCCGTCAGCGGTGGTGATCTTCAGCGTGACGAAGTTGCGGTCGGGGCTGGTGACGATCACCTCGGCCTGCTCGATGAGCTGCCCGCGGTCGGCGGACGGCCAGGTGTCCGGACGACCCGATGTCGCGTCGGCGGCTCGGTCGTCCGTCGCGCCGGGGACGGGGGCCGCCGGGTTCGTGGTGCCGGTCGGGGCCTGGTCGGCGTCGGTCATGCTGGTACTCCTTCGGATGCGCGGGCACTGGCCGCGCGGATGCGGTCGGCTGCGGCGGTCACCGCGGCGACGACGGGGGTGGTGTCGAGGTCAGGGGCGATCACGGCGAGGACGTCGTGCACGTCCGAGCCTGCACCGGGAGCGCCCGGGTCGTTCACGAGCTCCGGCTGCGTGGTCACGTGCAGCCACCACGCGGCGACGAGGGTCGCGGCACCGGGGCCGATGCCGGCCGACGGGTCGCGGGCGAGGCGGTGCCGCAGGACGTCCACGACCCGGACGGGCAGCTTCTCGGAACCGCCGGAGGCGATCTGGGTGAGGGTGTGCCGGATGCGCGGGTTCTCGAACCGGTCGACGAGCGCCGCGCGGGCGTCGGCGATCTCCTCGGCGGGGAGGGGCAGCTCGAGCGCGGCTTCGTCCCAGAGCTGCTCGACCGCCGTCCGGCAGGTCGGGTCGGCCATCGCGTCGGCGACGGTCTCGTGCCCGAGCTGCAGGCCGAGGTAGGCGAGCAGGGAGTGCGAGCCGTTCAGGAGCCAGAGCTTCCGCTGCTCGTAGGGGGTGACGTCGTCGACGACGCGCGCGCCGGCGGTCTCCCACGCGGGGCGCTCGACCCCGGGGAACGCGTCCTCGATCACCCACTCCGCGAAGGGCTCGGTGACGACGGGGACGCGGTCCCCGTCGAGCGCCCCGGGCAGCGCGTCGAGCCCGGCGACGTCCGCGGCCGTGGTCGCCGGGGTGATCCGGTCCACCATCGAGCTCGGGAACGACACGTTCGCGTCGATCCAGGCGCGGAGCGCTTCGTCGGCCACGGCACCGAGGACCGCGTCGCGCAGCACCGAACCGTTGTGCGTGAGGTTGTCGAGGCTGATCAGCGCGATCGGCCCCGCTCCGGCCCGGCGTCGGGCGTCGAGACCGGCGACCAGGCGAGCCGGGACGTCGGCCCCCGACCGGTAGCCCTGCTCCGTGACCGTCAGTGTGACGATCGCGGTCTCCGGGGACGCGAGCGCGTTCGTCCAGGCGTCGGAGTCGCTGCCCGGGTGGGCGGCGACGATCGTGTCGATCACCTCGGCGGAGTCACCGTCCGCCGCCCGGGTGACCAGGGTGTACCGGCAGTCCTGCGCCGTCAGGGCATCGGCCGCGTCCGGCGAGCGCCCGGTGAACGCGGTGATCCCCCACGGCGCTCCGGACGCGTGCTCGGTGTACCAGGCGAGGTGGGCGCGCGCGAACGCCCCCACCCCGAGGTGCACGATGCCGCGACGGCGCTCGGTCATGCCGACACCGGGACGAGCGACTTGAGGTACGCCAGGTTGTCCGCGGTGCGGGCCGCGAGCGGCAGGTCGGTGGAGAAGTCCTCCACCGTGACCCAGCCGTCGTACCCGTGGGTGCCGAGCGCCGCGAAGTAGTCCGACACGGATGCCTGACCGGCACGGAGCGGTGCCCACTGGTTCTGCCAGATGGCGCTGCCGTCGGCCCGGGTGTCGCCGGTGTCGACCCAGCGGGCGTTCTTCACGTGGACGTGCGCCAGGTACGGGCCGAGGAGCTCGAACGCGGCGAGGTGGTCTTCCTGCCCCTCGATGACGAGGTTGCCGAGGTCGTGGATGACGCCGACGTGCTCCGGGTCGAGGCCGTCGACGAGCCGCAGGGCAGCCGAGGCCGACGGGGTGATCGTCATGTGGTGCAGCTCGACCAGCGCCTTCACACCGAGTTCGGTCGCGCGGGACACCGCCCACTCGAGGTCGGCGCGGGTCCGGTCGAAGACCTGTGCGTAGGTCTCGCCGGTGCGCTCCTTCTCCTGCCGGTACATCGGCATGCTGACACGGACCTGGCGGGCGCCGAGCTCGCTGGTGACGCGGAGCATCGTCTCGACGCCGTCGTGGTTCGCGGCCTGCTGGTAGCCACCGATGCCGGAGTACTCGAGCCCCGCTGCGTCCGTGATGCGGGCGATGTCGCCGACGCGGTCCTGGATGCCGGTGAACTGCCACGTGGCGTTGTTGCCCGCCCAGAAGGACTGCTCGGCCGGCACCGTGGTGCCCTCGGCCGGGCGGTCGTCGACGATGCGCCACTCGATGCCGTCCCAGCCCTGTTCGGCCAGGGTCGTCGCGGCCGCTTCCGGGGTCCAGTCCGGGGTGGATGCGGTGAACACGGAGAACTTCATCGGTTCGCTCCTTCTGCTGCGGTTGCTGCCGGGACGACGGGGACGACGTCGTCGTACTTGCCCTCGATCACGTCGTCGATGCGGACGGGCTGGCCGAGCGTCGCGCTGACGTACAGTCCGCGGACCGTGGCCAGCGAGACCAGCGCGGCGTCGACGGTCACGCCGGGTTCCCGCCCGTTGCGGATCGCGTCCACGATGTCGCTGTACTGGCGTCCGTGGCCGGCGAGGAAGTGCTCTGACTCCTGCGGGCCGCCGACGACGTGCTCCGGGGGGACGATGTCGGCCTTCTGGTCGACGGCGTCCGCGACCGCCGTGGCGTTCGCGGTCGTCGATGCGGACTCGAGGGTGGCGGCGTCCGGCGCGACGTGGAAGTAGGCCAGCCGGTCGTCGTCGACGATGGCGGACCCGTGCGTGCCGTAGATCGCGTAGCGCGCGGAGAGACCCGGGTACGCGGCGGTGGTGCAGTGGATGACGCCGAGCGCGCCGTTCTCGAAGCGGACCGTGGCGACCGCCGTGTCCTCGACCTCGATCCGGTCGTGCGCGAGGAGCCCGATCTGGGCGGAGATCTCCACCGGGCGACCGAGGGTCCACACGAGGAGGTCGACGGTGTGCACGCCCTGGTTCATCACCGCGCCGCCGCCGTCGAGGTCCCAGGTACCCCGCCAGTCGCCGGAGTCGTAGTAGCCCTGCGAGCGGTACCAGGCGACGCTCGCGAGGCCGGAGGTCACCCGTCCGAAGCCCCCGCCGTGCGCGGCCTGCGCCACGGCGACCGAGGCCGGGTCGAACCGGTGCTGGCTGATCACGCTGACGACGAGGCCGCGGTCACGAGCGGACGCGGCGAGCGCGGCGATCTGACGGGCCCGGGGCATCGTGGTGTCGAGCGGCTTCTCGATGACGACGTGTTTGCCCGCGGCGAGCGCCGCTTCGGCGAGTGCGACGTGCATGCCGGACGGGGAGCAGATCGCGACGACGTCGATGTCGGTCTGCGCGATGGCTTCTTCGATCGTCGACGTGGTGAGCGGGCGGGGTGCACCCGATGCCTCGATCTCGTCGGCGGCGCTGGTGGCGGCTTCGGGGATGGCGTCGACGAGGGCGACGACGTCGAGGCCGTCGTTCGCGAGCGCGACGCGGGCGTGGTGGCGACCGATGACGCCGGCGCCGACGACGGCGAGCTTGAGGGGTGCTGTGGTGTCTGCGGTCATCGCAGGGTCACTCCGATCTGGTCGGTGAGGGTGCGGAGGGCTCGTCCCGCGCGGCCGAACGCCGCGGGGCCGGAGAAGCCGCCGAGGGAGGTGAAGTCGCTGAGGTGCGGTTCGAGGGACGCGTACCCGGAGTACCCGGCGTCGCGCAGGGCGGTGAGGGTCTCGAGGAGTTCCCCGTCGCCTTCCCCGGCCGGGACCACCGACGAGTCGGCGGCGAGGGCGTCCTTCACCTGGAGGTACTCGACGTACGGGGCGAGCTGCGCCCAGCCGTCGGTGTACGGCTGGACGCCGCACTGGACGTAGTTCGCGTTGTCCCAGGCGAGCCGGAGTGCCGGGGAACCGACGCTCTCGACGATGTCGAGCACGCGCGAGGGGACGTCGCCGTAGATGTCCTTCTCGTTCTCGTGCAGCAGGACCACGCCTTCGCGCGACGCCAGCTCGGCGAGTGCGCGCATCCGCGTGAGGACGGCGTCACGGACGTCCTCCGGCTGGCGGCCCTCGTGGTAGAAGGAGAAGATCCGGATGTACTTCGTGCCGAGCGCGTGGGCCGCGGCGATCGCACGGCCGAGTCGCTGGAGCTCGTGCTCGACGGGTTCGTCGACGGATACCTTGCCGATCGGCGATGCGATCGCGGACACGGTCTGGCCGCGTTCTTCGAACAGGCGGTGCAGCCCGGCGAGCTGGTCGTCGTCGAGGTCGACGACGTTCACCCCCCAGGCGCTCCGGACCTCGATCGCACTGGCGCCGAGCGCCTGCAGGACCGCGACCTGGATCGCGGGGTCGGCGTCGATCTCGTCACCGAAGCCGGTGAGCTCCCAACTGAGCTGGGTCATTTCGTTCCCTTCATGAGGACCAGGGTGGCCGACGCGGCGGACGCGCGCCGGGCCTCCCGTCCGATCTGTGGACAACTCGCTACTCGACGGAGCCGGCTGCCTTGGTGGGTTCTGCCCGCCCACCAGGTTCACTTGACGGAGCCGGCGGTGAGACCGCCCACCAGGTACCGCTGGAAGATGAGGTAGAGCGCGACGACCGGCGCCGCACACACGATGGAGGCAGCCATCATCTGGCCGTAGATCGGGACGGCTCCGCCCTCCTGCGTGGTGCCGAGCACCTGCAGGACCACGGCGACGGTGCGCGTGTTCGGGGTCGTCATGATCGTGGAGAACAGGACGTCGTTCCACCCGAGGAGGAAGGCGAAGATCGCCGACACGACGATGCCCGGCCACGAGAGCGGCAGCACGATCTTCGTGAGGATCTTCGTCGACGATGCGCCGTCGATGCGGGCGGCCTCCTCGAGCTCCTTCGGCAGCCCACGGAGGTACGTGACCATCACCCACGTCGAGAACGGCAGGGCGAACGTCAGGTACGTCACGAACAGGCCCCACCGGGTGCCGATGATCTGCACGCCGGTCGCACTCGCGATGTTCGAGAACACGACGAAGACGGGCAGCAGCAGGAGCGTGCCGGGGATGGACTGCAGCGCGAGCAGGCCGCGGAGGAACGTCAGGCGCCCGAGGAACCGGAACCGGACGAGCACGTAGGCGGTCGACACGGCGAGTGCGGCACTCGCCACGGCGACGGCACCGGCGGTCAGGATGCTGTTGACCAGCCCCTCGCCGAGGGCGACCGTCGACCAGATGTCGACGTAGTTCGCGAGGGTGAACTCGGACGGGAAGTACTCGCCGCGGGCGACCGCGACGTCCGAGTTGACCGAGCCGAAGACGATGTAGAGCACCGGCACGGCGATGAACGCGATGATGACGGCGATCACGACGATGAGCAGCCAGCGCGGCAGGAGCCGGGTGACGTCGGTGTCGTACGGGCGCTTGTGGCGCTTGGTGTTGCCGGCCGAGGTGATGCTCTCGGTGAGCGTTGCGGTCGGTCGGGTCCTGGTGGCGCTGTAGCCGCTCATGCGCGTGCTCCCTCGATGTCGGCGGCGGCCGGGGCGGCGAGCGTTGCGCGGTCGGCGCGTCGCTGCTTGCGGCTGGGCCCGGCGTCGTCACCGGTGTCGAGCTGGACGGCCCGCAGGTAGACGAACAGCGGGATGGCGACGATGACCAGCGAGCAGATCGCCATCGCCGCGGACAGGCCGAAGCGGAACGACTGGAAGCTCGCGATGTACGTCAGGACCGGCATGACCTCGACGCTCGAGGGCAGCGGGATGCCGAACAGCACGAACGGCAGCGTGAAGTTGTTGATGTTGTGCAGGATCGCGATGATCACCGCGAGGCTGAGCGGTCCACGGAGGTACGGGAAGACCACGTAGCGGAGCTTGATCCACCAGGTCGCGCCGTCGAGCGATGCGGCTTCGTGGACCTCGAGGTCGACGGCCTGGAGGCCCGCCAGGCTGAGCAGGTACACGAACGGCCAGGACGTCCAGACCATGACCGCGGCGAGGGCCCAGTAGGACGCGGCACCGTTCAGCCAGAGGACGTCGGTGTGGAAGATCGCGTTCACGACGCCCTGCGGCTGCAGCATCGTCCGGAAGAACGTGCCGACGACGAAGGCGGGGAGCACGTACGGGATGAGGTAGATCGAGCGGACCAGACCGCGGCCCGGGAACCGGTTCTGGGTGGAGATCGCCGCCGCGACGCCGATCGGTACGGTGACGGCGGTGACGAGCACCGCGAGCGACGACGAGATCCAGATGGAGTGCAGGAGCGGCGAGTCCGTGATCGCCTCGGCGAAGTTCGCGAACCCGACGAACGGGGCGCTGAACCACTGGCGCAGCGTGTACTGGTCGAGGTCGAGCATCGCGATCCAGAAGCCGACGAGCAGCGGGACCACGATGATGGCGAGCATCAGCACGCCGCCGGGGATGAGCATCCAGAGCGGACGCTCGCGCTTGTAGAGCGGGGTGGTGCCGTGCGGGCGCACCTCGTGGTGCGTCTGGGGCTTGGCCTGCGTGGTCGTCATCACAGACCTCCGTTCTTCTGACGGTCGAGCGTGGACTGGGCGTCCTCCTGCGCGTCCTGCAGACGCTTCCGGAGCTGGTCGTCGGTGACCTCGCCGCTCTTCAGCGAGGGGATCGACTGCACGACGACGTCGACGAGGGCGAGCTGGATGTCGGACCACGCCCCGGTGAAGGCGGTCGGCTTCGAGAGCTTCCCGGCGTCGATGATCGGCTTGAGCTGCGGGTTCTGGTCCGCGAGCTGCTTGGCGGCGTCGACGTTCGTCGGCAGGTTGCCGAAGAGGTCGTAGTACTCGAGCTGCGCCTTCTTGGAGCTGACCTGCTTGATGAAGTCGAACGACAGGTCCTGCTTCGTGCCGTAGTCCGCGACGACGAAGTTGTCGCCGGAGAGGATGCTCGCCGCCTCGATCCCGTCGGCCGGGCGTTCGGTCGCACCCGGGGGCACGGTGGGCAGCAGCGCGAACTCGTAGTCGCCGTCCACCTTGGTGCCCTTGAAGGAGTTGATCGCCGTGGTGGTGGTCATCGGGAAGAACGCGGCCTTGCCGTCGGTGAACTGCGCGAGGGCCTGTGCGTTGTTCCAGCCGATCGCGGCCTTGTCGACGACGCCGTCCTCGGTCACCCAGTCGAAGTAGGTGCGGTAGGCGTTCTGCACGGCGTCCGCGTCGAGTTCGGCCTTGCTGCCGTCCACGATCGTGTTGCCGGCGTTCTCGGCCATGCCCCAGATGAACTTCCACGGGTCGAAGCCGTCGGCGTACGCGACGGCCAGGCCGTGCACGTCACCACTGGTGGTCGCCTTCGCGTCCGCGGTGAGCTCGTCCCACGTGGTCGGCATCTCGGTGATCCCGGCCTTCGCGAGGAGGTCCTTGTTCACCGCCATCACGAAGGGACGGCTGGCGAACGGGATCCCGATCTGCTTCGAGGCGCTCGGCCCCGAGATCCCGAAGGACGCCGGATCGAACTGGTCCTTGCCGCCGACCTCCTTCCACTCCTTCGCGCCCATCTGGACGAAGGCGCCGGTGGCGTAGGCGGTCGGGGTGAAGGTGGTGCCGATCGCGTAGACGTCCGGGCCCTGCCCGGAGATGACGCTCGTCTGGATGGCGGTCAGTTCCTCTTGTGCAGAGGAGTACGTCTCCCACTGGATGTCGGCTCCGGTGGTGCGCTTGAACTCAGCGGCCGTGTCCTGCTGCCACTGCTTGCGTTCCTTGGGGTAGGTCGTGTCCGCGCCCATCATCACGCGGAGGGTGTTCGGGTCGTCGCCGCTGCCGTTCACGATCGCGCATCCCTGCAGGGACAACGCGGCGAGGGCGACCACGACCACGGAACCGATCAGGGTCCGTGTCTTCATGGGGGTTTCCTCCTCGGAGCCTCCGTCCGGGCGGCACTGCCCGGGGTGACCACCACTGTTGCGTCCGTGGCAACATCCGGCAACCGGTTGCCACTTGTTGCCAGATCCGAATACGTTTCCGACATCGGAGCACCGCCGCTCCGCACTGTCCACCCGTCAAGGAGGCCGCGTGTGACCGAGATCGACACGTCCCGCCGGGTCACGATCCGTGACGTGGCCGACGCCACCGGAGTCGCCCCGTCCACGGTCTCCCGTGCGCTCTCGATGCCGGATCGCGTGAACCGTGCCACGCAGCAGCGCATCCAGGAAGCCGCACGCGAACTCGGCTACGTCCCGAACTCGCAGGCCCGTGCCCTGACGTCCGGGCGCACCCGCGCGGTCGCCGTGCTCGTCTCCGACATCACGAACCCGTTCTACTTCGACGTCATCCGCGGCACGCAGCACCAGCTGGCCGCCGCCGGGTGGACGCAGTTGCTCGTCGACACCGAGGAGTCCGCCGACGCCGAGACCGCCGCGCTCAGCGCCGTCGCCGCGAAGGCCGACGGCGTGGTGCTCACCGCGTCCCGCCTCTCCGACACGCAGATCGCCCGGTACGCCGAACGGATCCCGCTCGTCGTCGTCAACCGCCGCCCGGCCGGCGTGCCCTCCGTGCTGATCGACACCCCCGGCGGGGTCGAGCAGGCCGTGCAGCACCTCGTGTCGCTCGGGCACCGCGACGTCCTCTACGTCGCCGGCCCGGACAGCTCGTGGTCGAACGAGCGCCGCTGGAAGGCGCTCGTGCAGGTCGCGAAACGGCTCGACGTGCGGGTCGCCCGGATCGGACCGCACGCGCCGTTCGTCGACTCCGGTGCCGCCGCCGCGGACGCCGCCGTCAACGCCGGCGCCACCGCGTGCATCGCCTTCAACGACCTCATCGCGATCGGCATGCTCGGCCGGCTCCGTGAACGCGGCATCCGCGTCCCCGAGGACATCAGCATCGTCGGCTGCGACGACATCTTCGGCGCCGACTTCTGCAACCCGCCGCTCACCACGATGACGTCGCCGATCGAGCGCGCCGGCCGGGTCGCGATCACGATGCTGCTCGGTCGGCTCGGCGCCATCCCCGCCGAGCAGCTGCCCGGCGAACGCATGCGCGGGGCCGTCGCGCTGCCCACCCACCTGACCGTCCGCGAGTCCACCGGACCCGCGCCTTCCGCGCGTCCGCGTGCGTCTTGACCGCGCCGCCGCGCGCCTTCCATCGCGCCGTTGCGCGCCCGCCCATCGCGCCGCCGCGCGCCTTCCCTGAGGAGTCGACGATGACCCAGCACACCCCGACCGCCACCGTGCTCGCCCCGCACCCCGACCGGCTGTTCCCCGCCGACCCGGCGACGCGCACGATCGCGCGGACCGTCTACGACGCGGTCAAGGACGCCCCGATCATCTCCCCCCACGGCCACGTCGACGCGTCGATGATCGCCGCCGACGAGCCGTTCCCGGACCCCGCAGCGCTCCTCATCACGCCCGACCACTACGTGCTCCGGCTCCTCCACGCGAACGGGGTGCCGCTCGACGCGCTCGGCCGCGACCCGCAGGCGACCCCGAGCGGGCGGTCGATCTGGCACCAGCTCGCGTCGCACTGGGACGACTTCCTCGGAACCCCGGTCCGGTACTGGTTCGAGACCGAACTGCACGACGTGTTCGGCCTCGACCAGGAACCGTCCGCCGCGAACGCCGACGCGCAGTACGACCGCATCGCCGCAGCGCTCCGCGAGCCCTCGTTCCGGCCGCGCGCCCTCTTCGACTCCTTCGGCATCGAGGTCCTCGCCACCACCGACGCCCCGACGGCGGACCTCGCCGCGCACGCGCGGCTCGCCGCCGACCCGTCGTTCACCGGCCGGGTGGTCCCCACGTTCCGCGCGGACGCCGTCTTCGACCCGTCGCGACCGGACTGGAGGCACGTGGTCACGTCGATCGGCGAGGCCGCCGGCATCGACACCGCTTCCCACCACGGGCTCCTGGCAGCACTGCGCGCACGTCGCCAGCACTTCATCCAGCACGGCGCCACGGCCACCGACACCGGGGTCCTCGACGCCGGTTCCGCCCCGCTGCCCGCCGCCGAGCGCGAACGGATCCACACCGCGGCGCTCCGCGACCCGTCGTCCGTCACCACGGCGGACGCCACCGCCTACCGGCACGACATGCTCTTCCGCTGGGCCGAGATGAGCGTCGACGACGGACTCGTCATGCAGCTGCACCCCGGGGTGATCCGGAACCACCACACCCCGACCCTGGAGCGCTTCGGACCCGACACCGGACACGACCTGCCCGCCGTCGGCGCGTTCACCGAGCCCCTGCGTCCGCTCCTCGAGGCGTTCGGCACCGCACCCGGCTTCCACCTCGTGCTCTTCACCGTCGACGAGACCGTGTTCTCCCGGGAGATCGGTCCCCTCGCCGGGTTCTACCCCGCCGTCTACGCGGGCGCGCCGTGGTGGTTCATCGACACCCCGGCCGCGATCGGACGCTACCGGGGCGCCGTCACCGACTCGGCGTCGTTCACGAAGACCTCCGGGTTCATCGACGACACCCGCGCGTACTGCTCCATCCCCGCGCGGCACGACATGGCCCGGCGCGCCGACGCCGCGTACCTGGCCGGGCTCGTCGTCACGCACCAGGTCTCCGAGGAGGACGCCGTCCGCACCGCACGCCGGATCGTGTCCGACATCCCGAAGGCGACGTTCAAGCTCTAGACACGCTGCTCCGTCGTTGCCGGGTGCTCGGTCGCAGCGCGGTGCCCGGTCGCAGCGCGGTGCTCGGTCGCAGCGCGGACGAGGGCCAGGGCAGCCGCCATCCGCGGCTCCGGGTCCTCGTCCCAGCGGCACTCCAGGGAGACCAGGCCGCGGTAGCCGCCGTCGTGCACCGCCGCGAGGAACGCCGGCCACGGCCACGCCGATGCGGAGTCCCCCGGGGGCTCGCGGTCGTGGTCGGAGACGTGCACGTGGCCGATCCGCGCGGCCAGGTCGCGCACCACGTCGAAGGACTCCGACTCCGCCTGGACGTGGAAGAGGTCCGCGACGACGTCGACGTCCCCGAGGTCCTGCTCGTCGAGGAACGCCACCGCCTCGGCGATGGTGTGGACGAGGTTCGTCTCGCTGCGGTTCAGCGGCTCGAGGACGATCCGGAGGTCGTGCTCCGCGGCGGTGTCCCGCGCCGACCGGACGCCCCGGGCGAAGCGCTCGCGTGCCACCGCGACGGGCATCCCGTCCGGGGCGGTCCGGGCGGTGCCCGAGCCGAAGACGATCACCGCGCCCGGTTCCGCGACCGAGGCGACCATCGGGAGCACCTGGGCGAAGTAGTCGTCGACGCGGTCGGGCTCCGCGGTGAGGAGCGGCAGGTCCGGTGGGACGAACAGCGCGAAGGAGGGGAAGCGCTGTCCCGCGTAGAACTCGTTCCTCCGCCACCGGTCGCCGTGCTGCGCCCCGCCGTGCTGCGCTTCGCCGAGCTGCGCTTCGCCGCGCACGGCGAGGTTGCTCGTGATCGCCGGTTCGACGTGGTCTGCGCCGGCTCGTCGTGCCGCTTCCGTCAGTTCCGCTCCGGCGACGATGCCGATCCCGCTGAAGGCCATGCGCCCATGCTGCTCCGGCTCGGGAACCACCGGGCTCGTTGCCACCTGTTGCCACGCCGGCAGTCCCCGCGTGTCACGGTGCCGAGACGAACCCCTCCAGGCGCTCCGCGATCGTGTGTACGTCGTCGAGACGGCCCTCGGCGATCGCGACGATGAAGTCGTGGGACTCGCCGTTCGACATCGTCAGCGTCCGGCCGTTCACCCCGAGGAACACGACGAGGACCATCAACCCGAGTCGCTTGTTCCCGTCGACGAGGGAGCGGTTCCGGACGACGGAGTGCACGAGTGCAGCGGCCTTGTCGACGAGCGTGGGGTACGCGTCCCGTCCACCGACGGTCGCGGCGGCGCGGGCGAGCGCCGCCTCGAGGAGTCCGGGATCGCGCACCAGGACGTCGTCACCGATCGAGCGCCGAGCGATGTGGAGCGCTTCGTCCAGCGTGAGGTGGATCATCGCGTATCAAGGTTGGTATCGCGGGGCGCCTTGCAGTCGAGGAGCATCAGGCGCTCCAGCCGGGAGTGGCGAGGCCGGTCTCGTAGGCGAAGACGACGAGCTGGGCGCGGTCCCTGGCGCCGAGCTTGATCATCGCGCGGGACACGTGGGTCTTCGTCGTGGCCGGGCTGACGAAGAGCCGCTCGGCGATCTCGGCGTTCGTCAGGCCGGCGGCGACGAGTCGCATGACCTCGCGCTCCCGGTCCGTCAGGACGTCGAGTCCGGGAGCCAGCGACGCGGGCTTGGCGTGGGTCGCATAGGCCTCCACCAGGGACCGGGTGGCTCCGGGTGAGAGCAGCGACTCCCCCGCGACCACGGTGCGGATCGCCCGGAGGAGTTCGGCGGGCTCGGTGTCCTTGACGAGGAACCCCGCAGCGCCGCCGCGGATCGCCTCGAACACGTAGTCGTCCTCCTCGAAGGTCGTGAGGACGATGACGTGGACGCCCGCGAGCGCCCGGTCCGCGGAGATCCGCCGCGTGGCTTCGAGACCGTCGGTCCCCGGCATCCGGATGTCCATGAGCACGACGTCGGGTCGCTCACGGGTGACGACGTCGACGGCCGTGGCGCCGTCCGGTGCCTCGCCGACGACCGTCATGCCCGGCTCGGCGTCGACGAGCGCTCGGAGGCCGGCGCGGATCAGTCCCTGGTCGTCGACGAGGACGACCCGGATCGGCTCCGGCACGGGCGTGGTGGCGGGCGCGGTGTCACTGGTCATCCGGTCCCTGCTTCCTCGATCGGCAACCGCGCGACGACGCGCCACCCGCCGTCCGCTGTCGGCCCGGCGTCGAGGCTGCCCCCGACCGCCGCCGCGCGCTCGCGCATGCCGGTGATGCCGTTGCCGTGCTCCCTGGACGGAGCGCTCGTCCGGCGGAGCGCCGGCTCGGACGCCGTGCCGGACGCCGTGCCGACGACGGCGCGCGGTGCATCGGTCACGCTGATCTCGAGGAAGTCCGCGCCGACGTCGACGAGGACCACGGCGGAGTGCTCGGGCGCGTGCTTCATCACGTTCGTCACGGACTCCTGCACGATGCGGAAGGCGTTGCGGTCGACGACCCCACCGATGGCGCCGGGGTCGCCGTGGACATCGAGCCGGACGACGACGCCGGCATCCCTGGCCCGCGCAACCAGGTCGGGCACCCGGTCGAGCCCAGGGGTCGGATTGCGTTCGGATCCCACGGGGCCGTCGACGGCGCGGAGCACACCGAGGATCGTGCGGAGTTCGACCAGGGCCCGCCTGCTGGTGTCGCGGATGTTCGTCAGGGAGTCCCGCGTCTGCTCCGGGCGCTCGGCCCCGAGGTGCAACGCGACCCCGGCCTGCAGGTTGATCAGGGACATGCTGTGCGCGACGGAGTCGTGGAGTTCCCGGGCGATCCGCACGCGTTCGTCGTCCGCACGCTGGCGTTCGGCTGCGGCGCGGGCATTCCGGGCATCTACGGCACGGGCGACCCGGACACGGACCAGTTCGGTGATCGCGATCGTCGCCGTGAGCCACGCCAGGCTCAGCGTCATCGTGGTCACCGTCGGGAACGGCGCCCGACCCATCAGGGTGTCCGCCGTCGGCAGGAGCACCTGGGCGATGCCCGCGGCGACGTAGACCGGGATGCGGTGCCCGCGGAACCACGCGTTCGCGAGTGCCATCGTGAGCGCCGCGACGAAGGGACCGCGGGGGCTGACGACCAGCGCGAAGCCGATCGTCGTGCCGAGCGTCACCGCCAGCACCGCGACGGGCCACCGCCACCGGAACGGCAGGACGACGACGCCGGCGACGAGGAGCGCCACCGCCAGCGGACCGAGCGCCACCGCGTCGACCCCGGCACCGACGTGCCGTGCCCACGGTGGCCCGGTGCCGTCCGCGAACCCGCCGGAGAACCGGGACGCCACCAGGGTGCCGACGATCTGCACGAGGGCGATCGGGAGCACACGACCGACCCGCGCGAAGCGTCGTCGACCGGCCCAGGGGCGGTCGGACAGTGCGGTGTCGGTGGTCATGCGTCGAGCCTAGGGTCGGCACGGATCGGGGGCATCCGGCGCCAGCCGGACCTGTGGACTACTCCCCCGGGCGTAGTCGGCTGTGGAGAACCACGTGCACTACGACCGCGGGAGCAGGCGGAAGTGGGGTCCGGTGGCGGACGCGTGACGAGCCTCCAGACCGGAGCCTTGGAGGGTCGCAACTGCGACACCCGAACCGCCCCCAGGAGGCCCTCATGCTCACCACACTCGCCGTCGCCGCGCCGTACATGCACGGTGGCGGGTTCCCGTTCTTCGTCTTGCCCGCGTTCTTCTTCTTCGTGTTCCTGGTGGTGTTCCTGGTCTTCGGCGTCTTCCGCCGCGGCAGCTGGCGCGCGCTCGCCGACGCACGGTCGGTGCTCGCCGACCGGTTCGCGCGCGGCGAGATCAGCGCCGAGGAGTACCGGTCACGCCTGTCCGAACTGAGCCGGAAGTAGCAGTCAGGGCAGGACGTCGAGGATCGCCGCGACGGTCTCGTCCACGGAACCGTGGATCGGGATCGACGCGGCGGCCTCGTCGGCCTCGGGGCGCTCGAGCGTGGCGAACTGCGAGTCGAGCAGCGAGTTCGGCATGTACTCGTGGTGCCGGTGCGACTGGCGCTCGTGGATGAGCTCCTCCGAGCCGTCCAGATATGCGATGAAGAGGTCCGGTGTGCTGTCGCGGAGCCGGTCCCGGTACGTCCGCTTCAGCGCCGAGTTCGCCATCACGCAGCGCTTGCCGCCCGCCTCGACCTCGACGATCCGCGCTGCGCAGGCATCGAGCCAGGGCCAGCGGTCCTCGTCGGTCAGCGGGATCCCCTGCCGCATCTTCTCCTTGTTGGCAGTGGGGTGCAGCCCGTCGGCGTCCACGAACTCGCACGTCTCGCCCCGGTCCTGCAGGGCGGCGGCGAGCGCTTCGCCGACGGTCGACTTGCCGGAGCCGGAGACGCCCATCACGAGCACGGGCGGTCGGACGGATCGGTCGCTCATCCCTCCACCGTATGGAACTCGGTGAACAGTCTCCACAGGTTGCCGTAACACCGATGCGGTCACAGCCCGGGGACCGTAGGTTGGGCGCAAACGTCAGGACAAAGGAGTGGACGTGGCTGACAGCAACGAACAGGCGAACATCGGCGTGATCGGTCTCGCCGTCATGGGGTCGAACCTCGCACGTAACCTCGCGTCGCGTGAGGGCAACACCGTCGCGGTCTACAACCGCACATACGCACGGACCGAAGAACTCCTCAAGGAGCACGGCGACGCCGGCTTCATCGCGTCGGAGGACATCGACGGCTTCGTCGCGTCCCTGTCCAAGCCGCGGACCGCGATCATCATGGTGCAGGCCGGCAAGGGCACCGACGCGGTGATCTCGCAGCTGGCGGAGAAGTTCGAAGAAGGCGACATCATCGTCGATGGCGGCAACGCGAACTTCCACGACACCATCCGGCGCGAGCACGACCTGCGCGAGAAGGGCCTCAACTTCGTCGGCACCGGCATCTCCGGTGGTGAAGAGGGCGCGCTGAAGGGCCCGTCGATCATGCCGGGCGGCTCGAAGGAAGCCTGGGAGACCCTCGGCCCGATCCTCAAGTCGATCGCCGCGGTCGCCGAGGGCGAGCCTTGTGTGACCCACATCGGTACCGACGGCGCCGGGCACTTCGTGAAGATGGTGCACAACGGCATCGAGTACGCCGACATGCAGCTCATCGCCGAGTCCTACGACCTGCTCCGTCGCGTCGGGGGCCTCTCGGTCGAAGACCTCGTCGCGGTGTTCCAGGAGTGGAACGGCGGCGACCTGGAGTCCTACCTGATCGAGATCACGGTGGAGGTCCTCAAGCAGCGGGACGCCGACTCGGGCAAGCCGCTCGTCGACGTCATCCGCGACGAAGCGGGGTCGAAGGGCACCGGCGTCTGGACCGTGCAGAACGCGGTCGGGCTCGGCATCCCGGTGTCCGGCATCGGGGAAGCGGTGTTCGCCCGCGCGGTGTCGTCGAAGCCGTCGCAGCGTGCAGCGGTCCAGAAGTCGATCACGAACCGTCCGTCCATCGCCGAGGTACCGGACACCTTCGCCGACGACGTCCGCGCGGCGCTCTACGCGTCGAAGGTCGTCGCGTACGCGCAGGGCTTCGACCTGATCATCGCGGGGGCGAAGGAGTACGGCTGGGACATCAACCTCGGCAACGTCGCGAAGATCTGGCGCGGTGGCTGCATCATCCGTGCACAGTTCCTCAACCGCATCGTCGAGGCCTACGACAAGAACCCGTCGCTCGAGTCGTTGCTGGTCGACCCGTACTTCGCGAACGCGGTGGCCGAGGGCGAAGCCGCCTGGCGTCGCATCGTCGGCATCGCCGCGGCGTCGGGGATCCCCGCGCCCGGGTTCTCGTCCGCGCTGTCGTACTTCGACTCGCTCGCGTCCGAACGGCTGCCCGCGTCGCTGATCCAGGGGCAGCGCGACTTCTTCGGTGCGCACACGTACCAGCGGATCGACAAGGACGGCACGTTCCACACGCTGTGGTCCGAGGACGACCGTCGCGAGGTCGAACAGGAGCCGTCGACGCACTGATTCGCTGCCGCACGGAACGGGTCTCGCCATGCGGCGGGGCCCGTTCTGCGTGCTGGCGGGGTGCGGCGGCGGGCAGGCGGCGGCGGGCGCAGGCGGGCGGCCGTCGGCCGTCAGGCCGTCAGGCCGTCAGGCCGTCAGGCCGTCAGGCCGTCAGGCCGTCAGGCCGTCAGGCCGTCAGGCCGTCAGGCCGTCAGGCCGTCAGGCCGTCAGGCCGTCAGGCCGTCAGGCCGTCAGGCCGTCAGGCCGTCAGGCCGTCAGGCCGTCAGGCCGTCAGGCCGTCAGGCCGTCAGGCCGTCAGGCCGTCAGGCGACGATGCGCTCCCGTGCGAGCTCGGCGAGGAGCCGCTCGAGCTTCGGTCCGCGACCGAGCAACCGGCGTGAGCCCGGCGCCGTCCGGACGTAGAAGGTCGCGACGGCGATCGAGTCGTCGGCCCGCACGTAGTGCATGGCGATCGCGCAGGCGTTCCGGTCAGACGGGGTCGGCACGTCCTCGAGTCCGACGTGCATCACCCGGCTCCACCGGATCACGAGCAGCCGGGTCGCCCGCCGTTCGTCGAGTTCCCACAGGGACGCCTCGGTCGCCCCGAACGCCCAGGTGATGCGGTGTCCGAGCGTGACCTCGGACCGCGCTTCCTCGACCATGGTCCGGAGCTCGTTCGTCGGTGCGGCCGGGACCAGCCACACCGTGGGGTCGATCCGCCGGATGGCCAGCGCGAGCGACTCGTCCTCGCGCCGGCGGCGGAGGCCCTGCATGCGGAGCACCCCGGCCAGGATCACGCTCACCCCGAGCGCGATGACGATCACCTCGGCGATGCCGAACGCCGTGAGGTCCGCTTCGGGGGTCCGTGCGACGACGACGATCCGCGCGACGAGGAGCGCAGCCCAGACCCCGACGATGACCCAGCGCACGATCGCGAGGCGCCGAGCCGGTGACGACGTGTGCCGGGCGCGTCCGTCCCGTGGGACACGGTCGGGTCGGCTCAGCACACCCTGATCCTCGCACGCCGCACTGCACGGCGACACCGAGGAGGGGTGAACGCACGGCACCAACCGTTCACAGGACGACGGACCTACGATCAGGACGTGCCCACCAGCGGAACGTCGCTCCGGCCACGCCTGCTGGCTGCGGTCACCGGTGTCGTGGCGATGCTCGCGTTCCTCGGGGCCGCCGAACTCGGGGCGCTCGTCCTCGGCGGTGCCGGCAGTCCGCTCGTCGCCGTCGGTTCAGCCGTCATCGACCTCGCCCCGGCCGGCGCGAAGAACACCATGGTCGCGCTCTTCGGCACCGGCGACAAGGTCGCGCTCTTCGTGCTGATGGCCGTCCTGATGACCGCGATCTCCGCCGGCGCCGGGATCCTCGAGCGCGCCCGGCCACCCTTCGGTGCCCTGGTCTTCGCCGCCGGTGGTGTCCTGTCACTCCTCGCGGTGACCACACGATCGGGTGCCGGCCAGTTCGACGGCGCTCCGAGCATCATCGGCGTCGCCGCAGCGGTCGTGGTGCTGCGGCTCGTCATGGCCCGACTCCGCCGGTGGGAACTCGTCGCCGCGACCCCGACCCGCGCCGCGTCCGCCATGCCGGAACGCCGGGCGTTCATCGTGTGGTCGGTCACCGCCGGTGCGCTCGCGCTCCTCGTCGGTACCGGAGCACGACTCGGCTCGGCCGCGATGCAGCGCGCAGCGGCCATCCGACGAGCGGTACACCTCCCCGCGCCGAAGACGGCGTCCCCGGCGGTACCGGCCGGAGCCTCCCTCGACGTCACCGGGATCACCCCCTACGTCACGCCGAACGCCGACTTCTACCGGATCGACACTGCGCTCCGCGTCCCCTCGGTCGACCCGGCCGACTGGAGCCTCCGCATCCACGGCGCCGTCGAGCACGAGATCGAACTGACCTGGGACGGCCTGCTGGCACTTCCCCTCGAAGAGCACATGGCGACGCTGAGTTGCGTGTCGAACGAGGTCGGCGGGGGCCTCATCGGCAACGCACTGTGGCTCGGCTACCCGATCCGCCACCTGCTCGCGAAGGCCGCCCCGACGGGTGACGCCGACATGGTGCTCTCCCGGAGTATCGACGGATTCACCGCCGGTACCCCCCTCGACGTGCTGCAGGACGACGGGACGGCGGCGCTCCTCGCCGTCGGCATGAACGGCGACCCGCTGCCGGCGGAGCACGGCTTCCCGGTGCGGATGGTCGTGCCCGGGCTCTTCGGGTACGTCTCGGCGACGAAGTGGGTCACCGAGATGGAGGTGACCCGGTTCGCCGACGCGCAGGGCTACTGGACGCCGCGCGGGTGGTCGGAGCGCGGGCCGGTGAAGCTGGAGTCCCGCATCGACACCCCGGCAAACGGTGCGACCGTGCAGGTGGGCGACCGCGTCCCGATCGCCGGCGTCGCCTGGCAACCGCACACCGGCGTGAAGGCCGTGCAGGTCAAGGTCGGAGCCGAGGACTGGCAGGACGCCGAACTCGCCGACTCGGTCTCCGCCGACACCTGGCGGCAGTGGGTCTACCGGTGGACCGCCACGAAGGGCTCGCACGAGGTGCAGGTGCGCGCGGTGAGCACCGACGGTGAGGTGCAGACGAGCGTCCAGCGACCGCCGGCGCCGAACGGTGCCACCGGCTGGGACACCGTCACGCTCACCGCGCGCTGACGCGCCCGCGGCCGCGCGCGGCCGTGCGGGCGCAGCGCGGCTCAGGCCGGGAGGGTGGCCACGACGCAGGTGCCGTCGACGTCGTCGTCGTGCTCGATGCGCGCGGTGAAGCCGGCAGCGGTGAAGGCCGCGGCGGACGCCGGTGCCTGCGCCTCGGACACCTCGATGACGACCGAACCGCCTGCACGCAGCCACTCTCCCGCGCCGAGGGCGATCCGGCGGTGCAGTTCGAGGCCGTCCCCGCCACCGTCGAGCGCGACACGGTGCTCGTGGTCGCGTGCTTCGACCGGCATCGTGGCGATGGCGTCCGTCGGCACGTACGGGGCGTTCACCGCGATGACGTCGACGGCCCCGCGGAACCGGTCCGGCAGCGGGGCGAAGAGGTCGCCGCGCACCACGATCCCGCGGTCGCCGATGTTCTCCGCGGCGATGTCGACGGCGTCCGGGTCGATGTCGGACGCGACGAGGTCGAGCGCTCCGACGCGCTCGAGGAGCGCGACCGCGATGGCACCCGCACCGCAGCACAGGTCGACCACCCGGTCGTAGCGGTGCAGGAGCCGAGCGGCCTGTTCGACGACGACCGCGGTCCGGGCACGCGGGACGAAGACGCCCGGCGTCACACGGATGCGGTGCCCGTCGAACGCGGCCCAGCCCAGGACGTACTCGAGCGGTTCCCCCGCGAGTCGACGCTGGACCAGGGTGCGCAGCCGGGCGGGGTCGCCGTCGCCGGCGGCCAGGAGGAGATCGGCTTCGTCCTCGGCGAAGACGCTCCCCGCCGCCCGGAGTCGGGCGGCGAGGGCGTCACGCGCAGGGTGTGGCACGGGAGCCGTCAGGCGGCGCCGTCGAACATCGAGGTGACCGAGCCGTCGTCGAAGACCTCGTGGATGGCGCGGGCGAGGAGCGGCGCGATCGGCAGGATCTCGAGGCGGTCCCAGCGCTTCTCCACCGGCACCGGGAGCGTGTCCGTGACGACGACTCGGTCGATGAACTCACTCTGCAGGAGCTCGGTGGCGGGGTCGGAGAACACGGCGTGGGTCGCGGCGACGACGACACCGATCGCGCCGGCGGCCTTGAGGGCCTCTGCTGCCTTGGCGATGGTGCGGCCGGTGTCGATGAGGTCGTCGACGAGCAGGCACCAGCGGCCGGAGACGTCACCGACGATCTCGTGCACGCTGACCTGGTTCGGGACGAGCGGGTCGCGGCGCTTGTGGATGATCGCGAGCGGCGCACCGAGCTTCTCGGACCAGATGTCAGCGACGCGGACGCGCCCCATGTCCGGCGAGACGACGGTGAGCGTCGACGGGTCGAGGATCTGCTTGAAGCGCTCGAGGAGCACCGGCATCGCGAAGAGGTGGTCGACCGGGCCGTCGAAGAAGCCCTGGATCTGCGCGGCGTGCAGGTCGACGCTCATGATCCGGTGCGCGCCGGCGGCCTTGAACAGGTCGGCGACGAGTCGCGCCGAGATCGGCTCACGACCGCGGCCCTTCTTGTCCTGCCGGGCGTAGGGGTAGAACGGCGCGACGACGGTGATGCGCTTCGCCGAGGCACGCTTCAGGGCATCGACGATGATGAGCTGCTCCATGAGCCACTCGTTGATCGGTGCGGTGTGCGACTGGATGACGAAGGCGTCACAGCCGCGGACCGACTCGTCGAAGCGGACGTAGAGCTCGCCGTTCGCGAAGGTCCGGGCATCGGTGGGGACCAGGTCGACGCCGAGTTCCTCTGCGATCTCCGCGGAGAGAGCCGGATGTGCCCGCCCCGAGACGAGGACGAGTCGTTTCTGGCCGGTCGTTTTGATTCCGGACAAGTGCCGTACTCACTCCCTGACCCCGAGGGGCCGTGTGTCCAGGACCCGTCGCCGGGCCCTCTTGTGGCGGCGGATCGCCGTCGAGAAGGTGTCATTCGCCTCGCGCACGCCGAGCTGCCTCGGCCGCCGGCGTGCCGGGTCGGTGTTCTTCGACCCAGTCGTCGGTGTTGCGCTGTGGGGCGTAGCTGATCGCGAGCGACCCGGCCGGCACGTCCTTGCGGACGGTGGTGCCTGCGCCGGTGTACGCCCCGTCGCCAATCCTAACCGGGGCGACGAAGACGTTGTGCGAACCGGTGCGGACGTTCGACCCGACCTCGGTCCGGTGCTTGTCGACGCCGTCGTAGTTCGCAGTGATGGTGTTGGCCCCGATGTTCGAGTCCTCTCCCACCTCGGCGTCACCGATGTAGGACAGGTGCGGCACCTTGCTGCCCCGGCCGATCTTCGCGTTCTTGGTCTCGACGAAGGTGCCGATCTTGCCGCCGTCGCCGAGGATCGTGCCCGGGCGGAGGTACGCGAACGGTCCGACGGAAGCGCCGTCGCCGATGACCGCGAGGGTGGCGTCGGTGCGGTTCACGGTGGCACCCACGCCCACCTCGGTGTCGCGGAGGGTCGTGCCGGGTCCGACGACCGCCCCCGACGCGATCGCCGTCGCGCCGATGAGCTGCGTGTCGGGCAGGATCTCGGCGTCGGGTTCGATCGAGACGTCGAGGTCGATCCAGGTCGACGTCGGGTCCTGCACGGTGACGCCGGCGAGCTGGTGACGGCGGACGATGCGGTCGTTCAGCACGCGGGCGGCGTCCGCGAGCTGCGCGCGGTCGTTGATGCCGGCGAGGAGCCAGGGGTCGTCGAAGGTGACGACGTCGACGCGCCCCCCGCGCGACGCGATGAGGGCCGGTGCATCGGTGATGTACTTCTCGCCCTGCACGTTCGCCGTGGTGAGCGACGGAAGCACCGTGCGGAGGTGTGCGAGGTCGAAGGCGTAGATCCCGGCGTTCGTCTCCGTGATCGCGCGCTGTTCGTCGGTGGCGTCCTTGTGCTCGACGACCCCGGCGAACCCGCCGTGCTCGTCGCGCAGGATGCGCCCGAGGCCGGTCGGGTCCGGAGCGATCGCGCTGACGAAGGTGGCGGCGTTCGCGCCGGCGTGGTGCACGTCGACGAGGCGACGGAGCGACTCGGCTTCGACGAGCGGCACGTCGCCCGAGAGCACCACGACCGCGCCGTCGAAGTCGGCGGGCAGCGCTGCCACCGCGACTTCGACCGCGCGCCCGGTGCCGGGGACGTCGTCCTGGTCCACGACGATGGCGTCGGGCATGCGCTCCGTGACCTCTGCCGCGACCAGTTCACGCTCGTGCCGCACGACCACGGCGATGTGCGCGGGCTCGAGCGACTCGGCGGTGCGCAGCACGTGGGCGATGAGGGGCAGGCCGGCGAGCCGGTGGAGCACCTTCGGGGTGGACGACTTCATGCGCGTGCCCTGCCCGGCGGCGAGGACGACGACGGCGATCCGCTGGTCGGTCATGTCCCCATCCTGGCGCACCCGGGCCTCCGAGCACGAGCCGGCCACGGCCCTGTGCAGAACCATGCGCGGATCCGCAGCCTGTGGACGGGTCGGTGCCGAGCCTCCCGGCCGCGGGTGGGTCGATGTGCCTGCAAGAGGCGACAACGACGACGTCGTACGACAGCGAGGTTGTCGTACCGGGTCGGCCCGGAACAGCGGCGGCCGCAAGCGGCGACAACGACGACGTCGTACGACAGCGGGATCGTCGTGCCGCGTCGGATCAGCGCACGCGCCCCTCGTCCCGCACGAACGCCATCAGCACCAGGCCCGCGAGCAGCACCACCACGATGCCGATGATCCCGAAGCGCGTCGACCCGCCGATCGTCACCGCGATCCCGAACATCGCCGGCGCGATGAACGCCGCCGCCCGCCCCGTGGTGGCGTACAGCCCGAAGAGCTCCCCCTCTTTCCCTGGGGTCGCGAGCCGCGTCAGGTACGCCCGCGAGGACGCCTGCACCGGCCCGACGAACACGCACAGCGCCAGTCCGAGGACCCAGAAGCCGACGGGGGCGCTCCCGACGAAGAGCACGGCGGTGCCGCAGACGACGAGTCCGACGAGCGACACGGTGATGAGCGCGCGGGAGCCGAAGCGGTCGTCCAGCCGGCCGGAGAGGGCCGTCGCGACCCCGGCCACGACGTTCGCGACGATGGCGAACTCGATCACTCCGGACGCGCTGAACCCGAAGACCTGCGCGGCGATGATCCCGCCGAAGGTGAACACCGCACCGACGCCGTCCCGGAAGACGGCACTCGCGATGAGGAACGCGAGGACGTTCCGCCGTTCCCGCCAGAGCCGCGCGATGTCCCGGCCGAGGTCGCGGTACGCGGAGAACAGGGTGCCGGTGCGGGTGCGGTCGGCGGGGGCCTCGGGGATGACCAGGAAGAGCGGGATCGAGCTCACGGTGAGCCAGATCGCGGCGATCCCGATCGCGACGCGGACGTCCCACTGCCCCGTCGCGACGGTCGCGGGCAGGTCCAGGAGCCCGGCGGTGCCCGACCCGCCGAAGTCCTGGATGCAGAGCACGAGCAGGACCACGAGCAGCACGATGCCGCCGAAGTACCCGGCCGCCCAGCCGATGGCCGAGACCCGCCCGGTCCGGGGGCCGGAGGCGACCTGCCCGAGCATCGCGTTGTAGCCGACGCAGGCGATCTCGTACGCGACCGTGCCGATGCCGATGAGGGCTGCTCCGAGCACCAGGAACGGCTGGCTCGGCGCGACGAACACCATCGCCCCGATGGACAGCGCGATGCCGATCGTCGCGATGAGCACCGAACGTCGGCGGTGTCCGGACGAGTCCGCCAGGCGTCCGACCGCCGGGGCGACGAGCGCGACCACGATGCCGGCGATCGTCAGTGCGGCCGAGACGACGGCCGCGTTGTGGGCGAGCTCCCGTTCGACGGCCTGGCGGGCTGCTCGGGACGAGTCCTCCGCCGCGACCAGGGCCGGGTCCACGAACGCGCGGCTCGCCAGGTAGGTGCTGAACACGAACGTCGTCACGACGGCGTTGAACGCGGCCGAGCCCCAGTCCCAGAGGGCCCAGGACACGAGGGCGCGCCGGTCGGTGCGCTGCGGCGGTGGAGCGACGGTCATGCGCGAACCGTAGCGCGTCCGGGTGACGCACCGGTGGCCCCGTTCCGGGTCACGTGCCGACCGTGCGCCGGACGGGAGGCTCGGTGCCGGTGGCGAGCCGAGCCTCCCGTCCGCAGTGTGCACGCGCCGCGCGCGACGCGCGCTACGCGGCGGGGACGCCGGCCGGGTAGACGACGGACTTCAGGGACGCCGGATCGGTGTCGCTCTCGAGGGCCTCGCGGACGTCGTCGAGCCCGAAGCGGCCGGTGACGAGCGAGTCGAGGTCGACCTGCCCGGACGCGACGAGCTCGATGGCGACCGGCCACGTGTTCGTGTACCGGAAGATCCCGGTGACCGTGACCTCGAGGTTCTGGATGTGCTCGACGGGCAGCGTCATCTCGGAGTTGCCGAGCCCGACGAGGACCGCGGCTCCGGCGGGCCCGACGGCCTTGATCCCGTCGGAGACCGCGCGGGGTGCTCCGCTCGCGTCGATGAACGCGTCGACGGGGGCGATGTCGGACGCGACGGACACCACGGTCGGGTCGACGACCTCGGTCGCGCCGTAGCACAGTGCGCGCTCCCGACGCTCGGCGACGAGGTCGCTGATCACGATGCGGGACGCGCCGAAGGCCCTGGCCGCCTGCGCGCAGATGATGCCGATCGGACCGGCGCCCGCGATGAGGACCGAGGAGCCGGGGACGATCCCGGCCTTCCGGACGGCCGCGATGCCCACGGAGAGGGGTTCGAGGAGCGCGCCGGCCTCGAACGAGACGGTGTCCGGCAGCGTGTGCGCGAACTCGGCCTCGATCGTGACGTACTCGGCGAAGGCCCCGTCCACCGGCGGCGTCGCGTAGAAGCGCATGTGCGGGCAGAGGTTGTACCGGCCCGCGAGGCACTGCGCGCACCGGTGACAGGGGCGCTGCGGTTCGACCGCGACGCGCTCCCCCACGCGGCCCGCGTCGACGCCGTCGCCGACGGCGACGATCGTGCCGGAGAGCTCGTGGCCGAGGACGAGGGGCTCCTCGACGACGAAGTCGCCGATCCGGCCGTGCCGGAAGTAGTGCACGTCGGAGCCGCAGACGCCGACCGCGGCGACCTGGACGAGGACGTCGCCCGGGTCGACCGCGGGGACGGGACGGTCCTCCACGGTGAGGTCGTCCTGGCCCTGCAGGACGCTGACGCGCTGGGTGCTGCCGCGCTGGGTGTCGGAGCGCTGGGTGCTGGTGGTCATGGGGTGGTCGCTTCCTGCGAGGTGGAGGTGGGATCAGGAGTGGGAGTGGGGGCCGGGGCGAGGGTCGGGTCGTCGAGCAGGTCGCGGAACCCGAGCTCGGCTGCGCCACGGAGGAGCACGTCGGCGCCGAGCGCGGTGGGCACGATCCGGACCCGGTCGGCCATCGCCGCCATCGACTGCGCCCGGACCGCGGTGACGATCCGGTCACCGACGTGCCCGAGGAGCACGCCGAGGAACCCGCCGAGGACGACGACCTCGGGGTTGACGGTGTGGATCGCGTTCCGGAGCCCGGTCGCGAGCGCCGCGACCTGGCGGTCCACGACCCGCTCGACCTCGGGACCCCCGGCGTCCAGCGCGGCGGCAAGGGCCGGCAGGTCGTCCGCGTCGACCCCGGTCACGGCGACGAGGGCGGCTCGGGAGGCCTCGGTCTCGAGACACCCGAACGCACCGCAGTGGCACCGGATCCCGTTGTCCGCCACGAACGTGTGCCCGAGCTCGCCCGCGTAGCCGTCCGCGCCGCTCAGCGGCCGGTCGGCGCTGATCACGCCGCCACCGATGCCGCTCGCGCCGCCGTTGAGGTAGACGAGGTCGCGGACCCCGCGCCCGCTGCCGTAGAGGTGCTCAGCCCGGGCACCGAGGTTCGCGTCGTTCGCGACCCGCACCGGCCGTCCGGTCGCGACGGCGAGGGGTCCGGCGAACGGCTCGTCGCGCCAGCCGAGGTGCGGGGCGTACCGGACGAGGCCGTCCTCGACACGGACGGTGCCGGGGATCGAGACGCCGATGCCGACCGTGCGGAACGACCGCATCACGTCCTGCAGGCCGTCGAGGAGCCCGGCGACGATGCGCACGGCGTCCGCGGCGCCCGGCCGGTGGTCGGTGTGCTCGGTGACGCGGTGCCGGATGCTGCCGTCGAGACCGACGAGGGCGACCGTGACGGCGTCGATCTCCACGGTCACGGCGACGGCGACGACGTCCGGGGACGCCCGGACGACGGGGCTCGGACGGCCGACGCCGGGTGCGGCTCCCTCGGACTCGCGGACGAGCCCGAGGTCGACGAGCTCCCCGACGAGCGCCAGGGTCGTCGAGCGGTTCAGCCCGGTGCGGCGGGTCAGGTCGGCGCGCGTCAGCGGTCCGTCCTCGTGCACGATCCGGAGCACGCGGGCGGTGTTCCGCCGAGGCCGGTCCGCGCTGGGCACAGGCTCGCGAGGCACGGGCTCGCGGGGCACGGGCTCGCGAGGCACGGGCTCGCGGGCCACGGGGTCGCGGGGCACGTCTGGTGGCATCGGCGCGGCGCTCACCGCGACTGCGAGAACGCCGCGTCGAAGGCGGCGTCGGGCGGGGCGATCGTGCCGAGGCGCCGGATGAACGCCAGTGCCTCCGGGCCGCCGACGAGCCGGTCCATGCCGGCGTCCTCCCACTCGACGCTCGTCGGCCCGGTGTAGCCGATGTGGTTCAGCACACGGAACACCCGCTCCCACGGCACGTCCCCGTGGCCGGCGGTGACGAAGTCCCAGCCCCGCCGCGGGTCGCCCCACGGCAGGTGCGACGCGAGCCGTCCGTTGCGGCCGTCGAGCTGCTTCACCGACTCCTTGCAGTGCACGTGGTACACCCGGTCGGCGAAGTCGAGCAGGAAGGCGGCGGGGTCGAGGTCCTGCCACACGAAGTGCGACGGGTCGAAGTTGAACCCGAACGCCGGGCGGTCCGCGAAGACCTCGAGCGTGCGCTTCGCGGTCCAGTAGTCGTAGGCGATCTCGGACGGGTGGACCTCGAGCGCGAACCGCACCCCGACCTCCTCGAAGACGTCGAGGACCGGCGACCAGCGGTCGTGGAAGTCCTGGTACCCGGCGTCGATCATCCCGGGCGGCACGGGCGGGAACCCGGCGACCGTCTTCCAGATCGAGGACCCGGAGAACCCCGTGACGGTGTCGACACCGAGCGCAGCGGCGGCGCGGGCGGTCCACTGCAGTTCCTCGGCGGCCCGCTGCCGGACGCCCTCGGGGTCGCCGTCGCCCCACACGTGCGGCGGCACGATGTCCTGGTGCCTGGCGTCGATCGGGTCGTCGCACACGGCCTGGCCGACCAGGTGGTTCGCGATCGTCCAGACGCCGAGCCCGTTGTCGTCGAGGATCCGGCGGCGGTCCGCGACGTACTCCGGGTCGGTCGCGGCACGCCGGACGTCGAGGTGGTCGCCCCAGCAGGCGATCTCCAGTCCGTCGTACCCCCAGCCACCGGCGAGCCGGGCGACCTCCTCGAACGGCAGGTCCGCCCACTGGCCGGTGAACAGGGTGACCGGCCGGGAGGCTCGTGGTTCGTCCGTCATGCTGCTTCCTTCCGTCTCGGGCCGGTTCCCGGGCCGTGGCCGGGTCGGACCGTCGTCACCAGGTGTCCGGTCGCGCGTCGAGCGGGACCGTGGCGGCGCGCTCCGGCCGGGACGTCACGGGCACCACGGTGTGTTCCCGTGCGGCGGTCGCGACCGCTTCCATCACCTCGAGCACGTGGTACGCCAGGTCCCCGGACGCCCGGTGTGGACGGTCGGTGGCGATGGCGTGCGCCATGTCGGCGAGGCCGTACCCGCGCCCGGCGTCGGCGTAGCCCGCGCGGACGGGGAGTTCCCGCCACGTGCGGTCGTCGGCGGTGGCGATCGACGCGGTCTCGGAGAACGCGTTCGGGTCCGGGACGGCGAGGGTGCCGGCCGTGCCGTACACCTCGAACAGCGGGGAGCGCGTGGCCCAGACCTCGAAGGAGACGGTCACGGTGGAGACGACCCCGCCCTCGTGCTCGAGGATCGCGACGACGTGCGTGTCGACGTCCACCGGGATCGCGGCACCCGCGTCCGGACCGGATCCGACCGTGCGTGCACGGGCGGACCGGGTGGCGCTCCCGCTGACCCGGACGACCGGGCCGAAGAACGCGACGAGGCTGGTCAGGTAGTACGGCCCCATGTCGAGCAGCGGACCGCCGCCCGGCTGGTAGTAGAACGCGGGTGCCGGGTGCCACAGCTCGTGACCGGGTGCGCTCCACGCGACGGCCGCGCCGACCGGGTCACCGATCGCGCCGTCGTCGAGTGCGGCCCTGGCGGTCTGGATCCCGGTGCCGAGGACGGTGTCGGGCGCGCTGCCGACCCGGAGTCCGGCGGCGCGCGCCTGCTCGAGCACCGGGGCGGCCTCGGCGGTGGAGGTCGCGAGGGGCTTCTCGCCGTAGACGTGCTTGCCCGCGGCGAGCGCCGCGAGCGCGACCGAAGCGTGCGCGGCGGGGATCGTGAGGTTCAGGACGACGTCGACGTCCTCGTGCGCCAGGAGTTCGTCGACGCCGAGGGCGAGGACGCCCTGCTCCGCCGCGACGATCGCCGCCCGCTCGGTGTCGAGGTCGGCGACGGCGGTGAGCCGCAGCCCCGGCAGGGCGGGGAGGTGCTGGAGGTACTGCCGGCTGATGTTCCCGACGCCGACCATCCCGACGCGGAGCGCCGCGCCGTCGCTCATCGGGCTGCCCACAGGAGTCCCCGTTCGATGACCGTGCGGAGCGGCTGGGACTCGACGACCTCGAGCCGGTGGCCGGGCGCGGAGACGAAGACCCGTCCTGCGCCCCACTGCCGCGTCCAGATCGCCGGCGAGGTGACCGGGCGGTTCCACGCGTCGAAGTCGCGCGCGTCCTGCGTCGTGGTGGCGAGCACGTCGCAGTACTCGTCGCTCAGCACCCAGTACTGCTCGGTGACGAGGTCGAAGTCCGCGATGCCCTCGGTGACCGGGTGGGTCCGGCCGAGGTCCGTCATGTGCACCGTGTAGTGCAGGTAGTTGTCGGCCTGGTCGCCGGCGCGCTCGGCCGGGGGCTTGGCCGCGTGGTGCGCGAACTGCCCGCCGATCATGTGCAGGTAGTCGGCGTTGGCGCGGAACGAGTCCGCGATGCCGCCGTGCCACCCGGCGAGCCCGGTGCCGGCGAGCACGGCGCGCTGCAGGCCGGCGAACTCGTCGTCGGCGATGGTCGACATCGTGACGACCTGCACGATCAGGTCGACGGTGCGCATGAACGCCTCGTCGGCGTAGACGGCGGTGGAGTCCTCCACGCGGACGTCGAACCCGTGCTCCCGCAGGAAGGGGACGAACGCGTCGGTGGTCTCGACGGGTTGGTGTCCGTCCCACCCGCCTCGGACGATGAGTGCCTGGCGCTGCTGCATGGTGCCCTTCTGGTCGTCGTTCACGGGATGGCCGTCCAGCTGCTGCCGTCGGCGGCGCTGCGTTCGACGGCGTCGAGCACGCGCTGCACGTGCAGACCGTCCTCGAACGAGGGCGAGGGGTCCGTGCCGGCGACGATCGCGTCGACGAAGTCCTTCACCTGGTGGCTGAAGGTGTGCTCGTACCCGATGAGGTGCCCGGTCGGCCACCACGCGGCCATGTAGGGGTGTTCGGGTTCGGTGACGAGGATCCGCCGGAAGCCCTGCTCGCCAGCGGGGCCTGCGGACTCGTAGAGGCGGAGCTCGTTCATCGACTCGAGGTCGAACTGGATGGCGCCCTCGGAGCCGCTGATCTCGAGCGTCAGGCCGTTCTTCCGCCCGGTGGCGTAGCGCGTCGCCTCGAACGTGCCGATCGCGCCGTCGGCCGCACCGCCGCCGAGCCGGCCGATGAAGAACGCGGCGTCGTCGACGGTGACCTGTCCGCGCTCGCTCGACGCGGTGCCGGAGAGTCCGACGCCGTCGGCGAGCAGGGGGCGCTCGGTCACGAAGGTCTCGAGGGTGCCGGAGACGCTGGCGAGCTGCGCGCCGGTGACGTGTTCGACGAGGTCGATGGCGTGGGCCCCGATGTCCCCGAGCGATCCGGAGCCGGCGAGCGACTTGTCGAGCCGCCACGTCATCGGTCCGTCGGCGTCGGCGAGCCAGTCCTGCAGGTAGAGCGCGCGGACCTGCCGCACGGTGCCGATGCGGCCGGCTTGCACGAGCTGTCGTGCGAAGGCGATCGCGGGCACCCGGCGGTAGCTGAAGCCGACCATGGCGCGGACGCCGCGTGCCCGGGCGGCTGCGGCGGCGGCCGTCATCGCCTCGGCCTCGGCCACGGTGTTCGCGAGCGGCTTCTCGCACAGGACGTGCTTGCCCGCCTCGAGCGCCGCGATCGCGATCTCGACGTGCGAGGAGCCCGGGGACACGACGTCGACGACGTCGATGTCCGGGTCGGCGACGACCGCGCGCCAGTCGGTCGACGCTGCCTGCCAGCCGTACCGCACCCTGGCGGCTTCGGCGCGGTCCGGGTCACGCCCGACGACCACCGCCATCTCCGGTTCCACGGCGAGGTCGAAGAACCTCGGGGTGGTCCGCCAGGCCTGCGAGTGGGCGGCTCCCATGAAGCCGTGTCCCACCATCGCGACCCGAAGTCGTTCCTGTGCCATCCGCTCGCTCCCTTGCGATCACGTCCTTGCCACGATCCACCCTAACGCTTATGTTGGGCGCGGCAACATTTTGTTTCGACGACGAACGGTGACCATCATGGCAACGACGCCCACCCGTGCAGACAAGTTCTCCTTCGGTCTCTGGACCATCGGCTACAACGGCTCCGACCCCTTCGGCGGCCCCACCCGCCCGCAGCTCGACGTGGTCGAGGCGGTCGAGAAGCTCGACGAGCTCGGTGCCTACGGCCTGACCTTCCACGACGACGACCTCTTCGCGTTCGGCTCGACCGACGCCGAGCGTCAGACCCAGATCGACCGCCTCAAGGGCGCGCTCGAGGCCACCGGGATCATCGTGCCGATGGTCACCACGAACCTCTTCTCCGCCCCGGTCTTCAAGGACGGCGGCTTCACGTCCAACGACCGGCAGGTCCGCCGCTTCGCGCTCCGCAAGGTGCTCCGCAACGTCGACCTCGCCGCCGAGCTCGGCGCGAAGACCTTCGTGATGTGGGGTGGCCGCGAGGGCGCCGAGTACGACAGCGCCAAGGACGTGCAGGCCGCGCTCTCCCGCTACAAGGAGTCCGTCGACCTGCTCGCCCAGTACGTCACCGACAAGGGCTACGACATCCGCTTCGCCATCGAGCCGAAGCCGAACGAGCCCCGCGGCGACATCCTCCTGCCGACCCTCGGGCATGCGATCGCGTTCATCGACACCCTCGAGCGTCCGGAGCTCTTCGGCGTGAACCCCGAGGTCGGCCACGAGCAGATGGCCGGGCTGAACTTCACGGCGGGCATCGCCCAGGCGCTCTACTCCGGCAAGCTCTTCCACATCGACCTCAACGGCCAGCGCGGCATCAAGTACGACCAGGACCTGGTGTTCGGCCACGGCGACCTGCAGAACGCGTTCTCCCTCGTCGACCTGCTCGAGCACGGCTCCCCGCAGGGCGGTGTCGCCTACGACGGCCCCCGCCACTTCGACTACAAGCCGTCCCGCACCGAGGACATCTCCGGTGTCTGGGACTCCGCCGCGGCGAACATGCGCATGTACCTGCTCCTCAAGGAGCGTGCGCAGGCGTTCCGCGCCGACCCCGAGGTCCAGGCGGCCCTCTCCGCGGCCAAGGTCGACGAGCTGTCCACGCCGACGCTGAACGACGGCGAGTCCTACGACGCGTTCCTGGCCGACCGCTCCGCGTTCGAGGACTTCGACGCCGACGCCTACTTCGGCGGCAAGGGCTTCGGCTTCGTCCGGCTGCAGCAGCTGGCCGTCGAGCACCTCATGGGCGCGCGGAATTGAGAGCGGACGCGCCAGCGGCCGCATTCCGCGCGCCGAGGCGGCCTACCGCCGAGGAGAGCTGATGACACTGGTGGCAGGGGTCGACTCGTCGACCCAGTCCTGCAAGGTCACGATCCGTGACGCCGACACCGGCGCCGTGGTCCGCGACGGGCGCGCGTCCCACCCGGACGGCACCTCGGTCGACCCCCGCCACTGGTGGGACGCCCTCGGCGCCGCCGTGGCGGACGCCGGTGGGCTCGACGACGTGGCGGGCATCGCGATCGCCGGCCAGCAGCACGGCATGGTCGTGCTCGACGCCGACGGACGCGTCGTCCGCGACGCGCTCCTCTGGAACGACGTCCGCAGCGCGGACGCGGCCGCGCAGATGGTCGAGGAACTCGGACGGGAGGCATGGGTCACCCGGACGGGTCTGGTCCCGGTGGCGTCGTTCACCGGGACGAAGCTGCGGTGGCTCCGCGACGCCGAGCCGGAGAACGCACGCCGGGTGGCGGCCGTGGCACTCCCCCACGACTGGCTGTCCTGGCGGCTGCGCGGGTTCGGCCCCGCGGGCGAGAGCCCGCTCGGACCCGACCTCGACGCGCTCGCGACCGACGGCTCGGACGCCAGTGGTACGGCGTACTGGGACCCGGCGCGCCGGGACTACGACCCGGCGCTGTTCGAGCTCGCGTTCGGGCGACGGATGCGCACGGCGACGACGGGCGACGAGGACGCCGTCGTGGTCCCCCGCGTCGTCGCACCGGACGAGGCGATGGGCACGCTGTCGGCGGACGTGACACTCCCCGGCGGCGCGGTCGCCCGCGCCGGGCTCGTCATCGGGGCCGGCACCGGCGACAACGCCGGAGCCGCGCTCGGCCTCGGACTCGCCGCAGGCGACGTCGCGGTGTCCCTCGGGACCAGCGGGACCGTCTTCGGCGTGACCGACACCGGGCTCGCCGACCCGAGCGGGACCGTGGCGGGCTTCGCCGACGGAACCGGGTCGCGCCTCCCGATCGTCACGACACTCAACGCGGCCCGCGTGCTCGAGGTGATCGGCGGCCTGCTCGGCGTCGACCACGGCGAGCTCGGGCGCCTCGCGCTCGAGGCGCCGACCGGTGCCGACGGTCTCGTGCTCGTGCCGTACTTCGTCGGCGAGCGCACACCGAACCGACCGGACGCGACCGCGTCCCTGCTCGGCATGACGCCGGCGACGACCGACCGGGAGCACCTGGCCCGGGCTGCGTTCGAGGGCATGCTCTGCGCGCTCGCGGACGGCCTCGCCGCCGTCGAGGCGTCCGGCGTCAGAGTCGAACGCCTGCTGCTCATCGGCGGCGCCGCGCGGAACGAGGCGGTCCGCACGATCGCTGCGCAGGTGTTCGGCCGCGACGTGCACCTGCCGGAACCCGGCGAGTACGTCGCCGCCGGGGCGGCGCGTCAGGCAGCATGGGCACTGACCGGGTCACTGCCGACGTGGGAGGTCGCCACGACGACGGTCCCCGCCGACCCGCACCCCGAGGTGCTCGAGCGCTACCGCGCCGCCGTCCGCTGAGGAGGACCCCACGATGCCGCTGACCGACCTGCCCCTCGACGAGCTCCGCACCCACCGGCCGGGGGTCCGCTGTCCGGACGACTTCGACGCGTTCTGGGCGGACACGATCGCGTCGGCTCGGGCGGCGGCGGAACGTGCCGGTGCCGTGCCGGTCCTGACGCCGGCGGTGACGCCGGTGACCGCGCTCACCGTGGAGGACCTCGTCTTCCCCGGCTTCGCCGCCGACCCCGTCCGCGCCTGGGTGACCAGGCCGGCCGGGGCCGGCGACGAGCCGCTGCCGGCCGTCGTCGAGTTCCTCGGGTACAACGGCGGACGGGCCCTCCCCGGCGAGCGCGTCGCCTGGGCCCTCGCCGGGTACGTACACGTCGTGATGGACACCCGCGGCCAGGGCAGCGGCTGGGGCGGCGGCGAGACCCCGGACCCGCACGGCTCCGGCCCGCACATCGGTGGGTGGATGACGCGCGGGATCGAGGACGCGGCCGACCACTACTACCGGCGCGTGTACACCGACGCGGTGCGGTTGGTCGACGCCGTCCGGACCCTGCCCGGTGTCGACCCGGCGCGGATCGCGCTGACCGGCGGGAGCCAGGGCGGCGGGATCACGATCGCGGCGGCGGCACTGGTGGAGGCGCACGTCGGGCCGGTTGCCGCGGTGATGCCGGACGTCGCGTTCCTCTGCGACTGGGAGCACGGGGCACTCGTCGCGACGAGCGACCCGTACCAGGAACTCGTCCGCTACCTCGCCGTGCACCGGGACGCGGCGGAGACGGTGTGGACCACGGCGTCGTACCTCGACGGCGTGAACTTCGCGGCCCGGATCACGGCGCCGGCGCTGTTCTCCGTCGCGCTCATGGACGACGTGGTGCCACCGCGGACCACCTTCGCGGCGTACAACGCCCTCGCGTCGACCGACAAGCACATCGAGGTCTACCCGTACAACGGTCACGAGGGCGGCGGCTTCCGGCAGTGGGAGCGGCAGGCGGCCTTCCTGGCGGCTCGTCCCTGACGTTCACCGAGGACGTCCCGGTGCGCTGCGGGTCTCGTAGCGCGCCGGAACCCAGGTGAGGACACCCTCGAAGAGCTGGGCGGCGGAGAACAGCACGAGGAAGACGGCGCTGGACGCGGTCGACGCGCGCACCCCGATCACCGGGTACAGGAGCAGCGCGACGGCGATGCAGACGCACAGGACCGCGGCGACCAGGGACAGGGAACGCGCGGACGAGAAGGTCGAGCCGGTGAGCACCACGCCGGCCTCGAGGACCCAGGCGATCGCGATCACGACCACCCAGGCGCTGAGCTCCCCCGGCGGGTGCACGACCGCGGCCACGCCCGCGACCAGGACGAACGTCCCGAGGACGCCGTGCACGACGCGCCGGGGCATCGCCATGCCGTCGCCCGCACCGGCCCGACCGATGCGCAGGAGTCCCGCCATCACCATGTACGAGCCGAGGAGGTGCACCTCCGCGTCGATCGCGGCGGGGGGACGGGTGAGGACGAGGACCGCCACGATGAACCCGACCACGCCGAGGACCACGAGCACGGCGCCCTGCCGTGCTCGCCGCGCCGCCGGGCGGGGACGCTGACCCGACCAGTCGGCCGGCACCGGTTGCTCTGTCATGGCCGCGACCCTGCCCCCGATCGGCGTCACCGGATTCACCCGCAACGGATGAACCCGCCCGGCCCGAGCGGATGTAGTCCTGTCATCGGCGCGGCACGGATCACGACGACCATCGCGCGGAGAGGGCAGTGGGGATCGTGAGTGGTGCAGGCGCGGGTGCAGGGGCGCCGGGGCAGGAGCCCGTCGTCGTCCCGGACGACGCGGCGGAACGGCGACTGCGCATCGCGCTCGCCGTCGTCGGCGTGGTCGCGGTCCTCGCCGGCGTCACCGCCCTGGTCCTCCCGCACGCGACGGTGGTCGCGGTCGTCTGGGTGTTCGGCATCCACCTGGTGGTGTCCGGCGGAGCGATGCTCGTGCGCGCGGTCGCCGTCGGCGGGTCGTCCGGATGGCGGCGGATCGCGCTCGTGGTCGTCGGCCTGCTCGTCGTCGCCGGCGGGGTCATCGCGATCCTGCACCCGCCGGTCGGGATCCGCGTCCTCGTGCTGGTGACCGGGTTCGCCTGGGCGTTGGAGGGCATCGCGCTCCTGTACGCCCCCGGCGGCGGCCACCGCGGCCTGACCATCACGGCGGCGGTCCTCAGCGTCCTCGGCGGGGTGCTCCTGATCAACGTGCCGGCACTCGGCACGGTGTTCGCCGTCGCCGCCGTCAGCTGCGTGCTCGTCGTCTTCGGCGTCGTCCAGCTGGTCGTGGTCGCGACCTGGTCGGGCGCCTCCGAGGAGGTCGACCTGCCATGACGGTCCAGGAGCAGGAGGCACCGAGCACGCAGGGCGACAAGTCGCTCTCCGTGCTCGCGTTGGCGGCGATGGTCGTCGGTTCGATGGTGGGTGCCGGCGTGTTCTCGCTCCCCCGGAACTTCGCGTCAGGAGCCGGCGTCGTCGCGACGGTGATCGCGTGGATCGTGGCGGGCGTCGGGATGCTGATGCTCGTCTTCGTCTTCCAGGCACTCTCGACGCACCGGCCGGACCTCGACGCCGGCATCTTCGCCTACGCCAAGGCGGGGTTCGGCAACTACATCGGCTTCTTCTCCGCGTTCGGCTACTGGGCGAGCGCCTGCGTCGGCAACGTCACCTACTGGGTCCTCATCGGTTCGACCCTCGGCTCGGTGCTGCCCGCCTTCGGGGAGGGCGACACGCTCCTCTCCGTCGTCGTCACCTCGGCGATGCTCTGGGCGTTCCACCTGTTCGTCCTCCGCGGCACGAAGAACGCGGCGGTCCTCAACACCGTCGTCACCATCGCGAAGCTCGTCCCGATCCTGCTGTTCGTCATCGTCGGGGCGATCGTCGGCACGCACTGGGAGACGTTCCGGCTGAACCTCTGGGGCGGCGCGGAGCCGAGCGCCGGGGAGCTGTTCTCGCAGGTGCGGTCGACGATGCTCGTCACGGTCTTCGTGTTCCTCGGTGTCGAGGGGGCGACCGTCTACTCCCGGTACGCGCGCCGGCGCGAGGACATCGGCCGCGCCACCATCAGCGGCTTCCTCGGGGTCCTCGCCGTCTTCGCCCTCGTCACCCTCGTGTCGTTCGCCGCGCTCCCCGCCGCCGAGCTGAGCGGTCTGCGCCAGCCCTCGATGGCCGGCGTGTTCGGCGCGATCGTCGGGACCTGGGGCACGGTCCTCATCAACGTGGGGCTGGTCGTCTCGGTGCTCGGTGCGTACCTGGCCTGGACGCTGATGTCGAGCGAGGTGCTGTACCAGGCGGCGCGACAGGAGGACGCACCGCGGTTCCTGACCAAGGTCAACCGGCACGGCACGCCCTGGATGGCGCTGGCCTTCACGAGCGGGCTCATCCAGGTGTTCCTCGTCATCACGATGTTCTCCGACGACGCGCTCACCTCGATGCTCGAGCTCTGCAGTTCCCTGTCGCTGATCCCGTACTTCCTCACCGCCCTGTACGCGGTGCAGTACGGCATCCCGCGGTGGTCGCGGCGCGCGCACCGCGACGTCGACCCGGCCCTCGTGCCGAGCGGTGGGCTGTCACGTCGACAACTCGTCGCGGCCTTCGTCGCGGTCGTGTACACGGTGTTCCTCGTCATCGCGGCCGGCCCCCAGTACCTGCTGCTGTCGTTCCTGATCTACGCCCCGGCGACGGTGCTCTACGTCATCGCCCGGCGGGAGCGCACGCTCCGGGTGTTCACCGGCCCGGAGGTGGTCCTCTGCGTCGTCGCGGTCGCGGGCGCCGTCGTCGCCGTCATCGGGCTCGTCACCGGTTTCATCACGCTCTAGTCACCGCATGCACCACGCTCCAGGAGGAGGCACCATGGACAGCGAAGCCACCACGCTCGACGACCAGGAGACCGGGTCCGGACCACGGTTCGGCGCCTACTCCGAGGTCGGCACGCTCCGCCGGGTCCTGGTCTGCGAACCCGGACTGGCGCACCGGCGCCTCACACCGAGCAACAACGACGCGCTCCTGTTCGACGACGTCCTCTGGGTCGAGAACGCGCAGGACGACCACCGCGACTTCGTCAGGAGCCTGCGGTCGCGTGACGTCGAGGTGTTCGAACTCCACCAGGTGCTCGCGGAGACGCTCGCCGTCCCCGGCGCCCGCGACTGGTTGCTCGAGCGGAAGATCACGCCGAACGAGGTCGGCCCGCTCCTCGTCGACGCGACGCTGGAGCACCTCGGCGGGTACACCGACCGCGAGCTCGCGGACGTGCTGATCGGCGGCCTGAACGTCGAGGACCTCGACCCCGAGGGGCGCCCGGACCACCTCCGGCTGCACGGGGACGCCTCGGCCGCCGACTACCTCATGCCGCCCCTGCCGAACATGCTCTACACCAGGGACACCACCTGTTGGATCAACGGGGTGTTCACGCTGAACCCGCTGTACTGGCCGGCACGCCACGACGAGACCCTGCTCATGAAGGCCGTCTACACGTTCCACCCCGAGTTCGCCCCGGCGCTCGACCGGCACGTCTGGGGCGACCCGGACGAGGACTGGGGCCTGGCGACCATCGAGGGCGGCGACGTCCTGCCGGTCGGCAACGGTGTCGTCCTCATCGGGATGAGCGAGCGCACCTCGCGGCAGGCGATCACCCAGGTCGCGTCGGCGCTCTTCGCGCGCGGCGAGGCGGAGCGGGTGATCGTCGCGGGGATGCCGAAGCTCCGGGCGGCGATGCACCTCGACACCGTGCTCACCTTCGCCGACCGGGACGTGGTCACCGTCTACCGCGCCATCGTCGACCACATCCACCCGTTCACGCTGCGACCGGGGCCGGACGGCGGGGTGCACGTCACCGACGAGGCCGCGCCGTTCCTCGACGTCGTCGCCGCGGCACTCGGCGTCGACGGGCTCCGGGTCGTGGACACCGGCGGCGACGAGTACGCCGCGGAACGCCAGCAGTGGGACAGCGCCAACAACGTCGTCGCCGTGGAGCCCGGCGTCGTGTACGCCTACGACCGGAACACCCTCACCAACGACCTGCTGGGCGGCGCCGGCATCGAGGTCCTGACGATCCGGGGTGCCGAACTCGGCCGGGGGCGCGGCGGCGGGCACTGCATGACCTGTCCGCTGCTGCGCGACCCGCTGCCCGCATGACCGGCGCACCGGGGTCGACCACCCGGCCGACGACCCGACAGGTCCTGGTGTTCACCGGGGTGGTCTGCGCGCTCGTCGGGATCGGCGTGGCAGCCGGGGCCGTCGGGAGCCGCGCGGGCGACCGGGGGACGACGGCCGCCGCACTCCCCGCGGGCACCGGCACGTGCGACGCCGCGCAGGTCGCCCGTCACGTGCTGCCGAGCATGGTCACGATCCGCGTCGGGTCGGCGTCCGGCGAGGGCTCCGGCAGCGGCGAGGTCATCGACGCGTCCGGCATCGTCCTCACGAACGACCACGTCATCGCGGCGGCCGACGGCGACACCGTCTCGCTCGAACTCGACGACGGCACGGAACTGTCGGCGACGATCATCGGCCGCGACCCGCGCACCGACCTCGCCGTCCTCCGCGCCGAGACCGACCGCGCGCTCACGCCGCTCGGCTGGGGCGACTCCGACGACCTCGTCGTCGGCGAGCCCGTCGTCGCACTCGGCGCACCGCTCGGGCTGACCGGCACCGTCACGACCGGCATCGTCAGCGCGCTCGGCCGGAGCGTGCCCGTCCCGACCGGGGACGGCAGCGGCACGACCGTCCTCACCGGCGCCGTGCAGACCGACGCCGCGATCAACCCCGGCAACTCCGGCGGTGCTCTCGTCGACTGCCGCGGACTGCTCGTCGGGATCAACACCGCGATCGCCACCGTGCCGAGCGCCAGCGGCGTCAGCAGCGGCAGCGTCGGGATCGGGTTCGCCGTCCCTGCCGCCGTCGCACGGCCGATCGCCGCGGCGCTCCGTGCCGACGGCCGCGTCGCACACCCGACGCTCGGCGTCCGGACGGTCCCCGTCGTGGTCCGGCACCGCGACGACGCCACCGCGGTCGGGCTCCAGCTCACCGCCGTGGCCGACGACGGCCCCGCCGCGGTGGCCGGCCTCCGTCCCGGCGACGTGGTCACCGCGATCGGCGGCGTCGACACCCTCCACCCGGACACGGTCGCCCACCTCGAGGCGACCCGTGACGCCGGTGACGACCTCCGCATCACGGTCGTCCGCGACGGCGACGAGCACGTGGTCACCGCGACCCTGGTCGCGGCCGCGACGTCCTGAACACCACACACGACAGAGAGAGGACCACTGGTCACGATGGACACGGATCGGTTCGGGAAGATCGTCGTCGGCTTCGACGGCTCGGAGGAGTCCACCGCTGCACTCCTGGCAGCGCTCACGCTGGCGGACGGCCTCGACGCGCAGGTCGACGTCGTCACGTCGTGGCGATGGCCGGTGACCTGGAGCAGCCTCCCCGTCGGGAGCTCGTGGTCACCGCTCCACGACGCCGAGGAGATCCGGCAGCAGGCGACGGAGCTGCTCGAGAACACCGGGCCGCACCGCGCGGAGGTGATGACCCGCGAAGCCGAGGGGAGCGCCGCCGACGTGCTGCTCTCCGCCGCGGTCGGCGCCGCGCTCCTCGTCGTCGGCAGTCGCGGGCGCGGCGGGTTCCGCGGACTCCTCCTCGGCTCCGTCAGCACCGCGTGCATGCAGCACGCGCCGTGCCCGGTCCTCATCCACCGCGGGGTGGAGCACCCCGAGGCAACCGGTGTCCCCACCATCGTCGTCGGGGTCGACGGATCGCACGAGTCCGGGCAGGCGCTCCGGTTCGCCGTGACCACGGCACGCCGGCTCGGCCACCGGGTCCGGGTGATCACCACCTGGCAGTGGCCGAAGGCGCTCAACCGGGACGAGGCCCCCTTCGACCACTGGTCCCCGGAACGCGATGCCCGGGCGACGGCGTCGTCCGCACTCGACGCCGCCGAGGACCTCATCGACGACGACGTGGAGGTCACGAGCGACCTCGTCGAGGGGTCCCCCGCCGAGGTCCTCATCGACGCCAGCCGGGACGCAGCACTCCTCGTCCTCGGCAACCGTGGGCTCGGCGGGTTCCGCGGGCTCCTCGTCGGATCGGTCAGCCAGGAGTGCGCCCAGCACGCGCACTGCCCGGTCGTCGTGCACCGCTCATGACCGGCCGAACCCGGGGCCGCGTCGGTGCCCGGCTCCTCTGTTCCCTCGCCGTGCTGACGTGCGTGGTCGCGACGGTGAGCGGCTGCGACCGGGCGCGGCCGGACGCGGACACGCCACGGGAGGCCGTGCAGGGCACGTGGGTCCTCGACCACGACGTCGACGCACCGGAGGTCCCGTTCGTCACCTTCGCGAAGGACCGGTCGTGGAGCGCGTCGGACGGCTGCGACCGCGTGTACGGGACGTGGCGGATCACCGCCGCCAACCGCCTGACCGTCGTCACCGGTCCGCACGCCGAACTGTCCTGCGCCGGCGCGGAGATGGTCGACGCGGTGCTCGCCGCCGACACCGCCCGGGTGCCCCGCGCGACCGAACGGCTGCAGCTCCGGGGCGGTGGGTCGACGCTCGCGCTCGATCCCTCGACCGACCCGGACGTCGGCGGCCAGGGCCGGCCGATCGGCTACTGGGTGCACGACCACTCGGCGGGGTCGCCGTACCTCTCGCTGCGGGCCGACGACTCGTACCGGCTGTCCGACGGGTGCGGCACCAGCACGGGCACGTGGAAGTTCTCCACCACCGAGCAGGTCCGGCTGTACCCGACCGACACCGCCAGCAGCACCACGTGCCAGGACGGCGACGACTCCGGGGTGGGTGCCAGCACCCGCGGCAGGGTCTCCGGGAGCACGATGACGCTGAGCACCACGGACGGCGCGACGACCGGCACGCTCCACCGGTTCGAGCGATGACCGCGACGAGCGGGTTTCTTGCGGGTTCCCGTCTGCCGTCCGCAGCGTGCTCCGCGCTAGTGTCCGGACCATGGGATACCCGAAGTCCCCTGCGCAACGTCGCGCAGGCACCGTCCTCTCCCGGCTCACCACCGGCGCCCGTTCCGTGACCGCGCGACAGCTCGGCCGGCTCCCCCACGTCGCAGCACGGACACTCGTGCGGCTCGCCAGCGGCTCCGAGACCCGTCGGATGCTGAACCAGGAGCTGCTCGGCGTCGGCGCGGCCACCCCGGCCGACGTGCTCGGCAACTACCTCCGCGGGTACGTGCCCCTCGGCCTCGAAGAGCGCCCCGACGACGTGGTGTGGTCGCTCGTCCAGCCGCGCGCCGTGATCGACGCCGAGAGCGTGCACGTGCCGGACCGGGTGCGCCGCTACAGCCGGAACAGTGACCTGACGATCGACCTCCGAGCACCGTTCGACCCGGTGATCGCCGGGTGCGCCGAGCGGGAGTCGACCTGGATCACCCCGGCGGTGGTCGCGGCCTGGCAGGAACTCGACCGCGCCGGACACGTCCGCGCGTGCGCCGCGTACCGCGACGGCGAGCTGCTCGCCGGGCTCTGGGGCATGGAACTCGGCTCGACGTTCAGCATCATGAGCATCTTCCACCGGGAGAGCCGAGCGGGGACCGTCCTCCTCGCCCGCGTGATGGGCGAGCTCGGTGCCGGCGTCGACATGATCGACTGCGGGTTCATCACCGAGCACATGCCCCGGTTCGGCGCGCACGAGATCCCGCTCGACGAGTTCCAGCGCCGCGCCGTGGACGGGCTCGTGGCGTCGGTCACCGCACCGCAGTCGGAGCCGACGCCGGGGTCGGAGCCGACACCGGACTCGACGCGACCGGCACCGGCGCCGCGGATGGCGCAGGTCTAGCCAGTCCACGGAGTCGACGCCCGGACGCCTGCTCGTTCCACTCGGTCGACGCCCGGGCGGTCCGGCATCGATGCGGACCCCCGTGCCCCGCCGTCCGGTCGCAGCGCCACCGGTCGAAGGCGCTCCGGCAGCGCGAGCCGGTCGTCGGCTGTTCGTCGTTCGGAGTGTCCTGCACGTTGAGAAGACGTACCGAGGAGCGGGATCGTCACGCTCTCCAGCAGAATGCGTCCGCGCCGCGGCACGGCACGGCAAAAGCGACACCACTCCCGACGATGCGCCGCGCATTCACTTGCGCGATGTCGCTTTCGCCGGCCGCTCAGCCCGTCGTCGCCGCCGACGGTGACGCTGAGGGCGAGGCCGTCCCGGGGATGTCCGGCGACGTGTTCGTGTGGCGTTCCCCGTACTTCTCCCGGTTGAGCGCGTCTGCGTCGCCGGGAGCGCACGGCGTCTGCATCTCGACTGTGCTCCCGTACTCCGTCGTGCCGAACTCGATGAAGAAGCCGTCGTCGAACGTTCCCGCAATCGGGTACCGCAGCTGGGTGCCGGGGGCATCGCCGCCGATGTGGGTACGCACGGGTTCGTACCCGGCGCTCCGCCACAACCGCTCGATCCGGTCAACGGTGTCCGCACGCGTGTGCTTGTCGGTCCCCGGGCCGAGGCGGGTGATCCCCCATCGCGCTCCGTCGGCCCCGCAGGCTTCCGCTGCTGAGTCGGACGCGAGCCAGGACCCGCCCACCGCATCCTGGGTCGACTCCGCGAGGGCGTTCCCCGCGGTCCAGGCGCTCTCAGCCGATCCCACGCCGGCGGTCTTCGCATCCGCCATCATCGGCTCCGTTCCCGAACCCGAACAGCCAGCAACGAGCAGCGCGAAGGCGATCGCGCTGACGACTGCCAGGTTGCGGAGGTGCTGCACAGGGGTCAGACCGAGGCTGCCCAGAACAGGAGCGCTCCGTAGAGAGCAGCCACCTGCAGGACGTACGCCCCGGCGGCCACGATCCCGACGATGCCGATCACGCGCGCTGCCGGCCGTGGTCCGGAGACACGCCGCAGCGCGACCGACACCCAGATGAGCAGGACGAGGAGCACGACGGCGCTCACGACGAAGCCCCAACCCTGCTCGAGCATGCGCTGCTCCGCGCTGAACGCCACGACGCTGAGCGCGATCGCGACCAGACCGGGGCCAGCGATCCACCAGCTCCGGCCGGGTCCATCGGTCACGTCCCCCCGCGCGTACCCGTCCGTGGGGATCCTCGAGCTCACGAGGTGCTCTCCGCCGACGGTGCCGCCGTCCCGGGGATGTCCGGTGGGGTGTTCGTGTGGCGTTCCCCGTACTTCTCCCGGTTGAGCGCGTCCGCGTCGCCGGTCGTGCACGGCGTCTGCAGCTGCAGGGTGCTCGCGTGTTCCGTGATGCCGAACTCGATGAAGAACCCGTCCGCGAGCGTGTTCCCGGCGGGGTACCGGAGCTGCTTCCCAGGGGCGTCCCCGGTGATGTCCGAACGGACGGGATCCCATCCCTTTGCGCGCCATCTGGTCTCCATGCGGTCGAGCGCGGCGTCACGAGCATCCGTGTCGGTGCTCGGGCCGAACCGCGCAATCACCCACTGGGCCCCGTTGGCGCCGCAAGATCGAGCCGCAGTGTCGGCCGAGAGCCAATCACCCCCGATGAGCGCCTGGGTCGCTTCCGCCTCGGCGTTCATCCGGTCCCACTCGCGCTTGGCGCCCGCTGAGTCCGTCCCTGATGCAGTCGATGACATTGCTGGCTCCTTCGGCGAGGTGTCGGTTGCGCAGCCCGCGACGACGAAGCCGAACGCCAGCGCCGCCATGACGACCGTGGTTGGTCGGTGACGTCGGTCGATCAAGGGATCCTCGTTCCGGTCGGGGTGTACCCGAGGCTCGTGTAGCCGGTGTTCCTGAGCGGCGACGTCCCCGCATCCAGGTACCCGTACTCGGTCACGGGCTGGCTCCGGAGCCGCGCTTCGGTCGCGGGCGTCGCCCCGTGGTCATCAGTGCCAGGGTAACGGTGCCCGTCGATGGTCTCGGTGTTCGAGGAGAACGTCCGGGCGCCCCAGCTCGGGTCGCCCGGGTTGAGCCGATGTGCGCTGTGCAGGGCGAGCACCTGACCGCGGTTCGCGGTGAAGGGGTTCCCGGTGTTGATGGGTTGGTCGCCACCGAACGCCGGACGAGCTACTTCCACGTCGCCTCGGCCGATGTTCGCGATGTAGTCCTCCTTGCCCTGGGACGCCCACACGTGGCCCCGCGGGACCTCGACCGCGTGAACGTCGGGCACGCGCGGGTCGACCCCGGCGGAAGCGAGGAGGGTGAGGTTCGCGACCGGCGTCTTGGCGACCGCGAGCGTGGCGGTCGTGGTGCCGTACGAGTGCGCCACGACGGAGAGGTGCGAGCCACCCGACCAGGAGCGGGCGCCGGAGACGCCCTCGAGGAAACCGCTGAGGTTCCGGGCTCCGGCCTCGGCCTTCGCGGACGCGAGGACCTCGGCGCTCGGCGGCATGTCGGGGGTGTCGTAGCCGATCCACGCGACGGTCGCCATCTCCTGACGCACGCCGATCTGGTCCGCCGCGAAGCGCTGCGCCAGCGAGAGGTTCTCGGCGGCACCGGCCCAGGCACGCATGCTGCCCGCCACCGTGTTCCCCATCCCCGGCACGTCCACCGTCACGTTGCTCGCGGTGTCGAGGTCACCCACCGCGACGGCAGCGAGCGGCGGCTCACCGAGCGTCAGCGCGACGATCGTCCGGGGTGCCGCCGGCGTGCTGGCGAGGAGCGTCTCGTCGAGGGCCTCGAGCGCGCCGATGCGGTCTGCGAGCCGCTGGTACTCCGCACCCTCGGCCGCGGTGAGGGGCTCCCCACGGCTGATCCTCGCGGTGAGCGTGTCGTACCGGTCACGGGCCTTCGGCAGCTCGACGTCGAGGGTGTGCTGGTTCGCACGGCCACGATCGGCGTACCCCACGCCGTTGAGGTTGCCGACGACCGCGGAGAGCCCGGTGACGAGGGCGGTGCGCTCATCGTCTCCGAGACCCGTCCACCACGCCTTCACCGAGCCGGTGCTCGGCGGGTGGTCGAGCATCCGCTGCGCTTCACCCGGATGGTCCGCAGCCCATCGGGCGAGCGCGTCCGGCCCCTTCGCGGCGAGGGCGGCGAGCATCGGGAGACGGGCGGCGTCCTGGAACGCCCGAGACGCGGCAGCGAAGTCGACCTGGGTGAGCACCGCCGGCAGGGTGTTCCCGCTGAGCTCCGGCAGCACCAGCGGTCCGCCCCCGATCTGTCCGCGGATCGCCTGCCCGAGGTCGTCCTGCGCGCTCCGCCACCGGGTGTTGAGCCGTCCGGCTCGTCCGTGGAGGTCGTCGTTCAGCGCGCGGTACTCCTCGGGCACCGCGTCGTCGCCGTCGGATGCGGCGACCTTCGCGCGGAGTTCGTCGATGTCCGCGAGCAGCGCGCGCCTGGTCCGCCGCACGCCGCCGAGTTCCTCGGCGAAGACGTCGAGCGCGGAGGCCACCGCGGCCCCCGCCGCTCCGAGTGCGTCCGCCTTCTCGGTGGCGCCGTGCATCGCGTCCGGCAGGGCGTCCGTCGCACCCGGCGACGACAGCACCCCGCCGATGCCGTGCCATCCGTCGCGAACCGCGCCGGCGCTTCGCTGCACCTGCGCGGTCGCGGTACGGAGCGCGCTCGCGCCGTCGCTGACCGGCCCCGCCGTCGGGGTGACGGTCGGCAGCGCGGACTCGTCGATCAGGCCGGCCCTCATCGGGGCACCCCTCGGGAACCGGCGCGGGGTGCGGCAGCGGTCGCCGTGTCGGCCATCGTCACGTCGGCCTCGGCGAAGGCGGCCATCACACCGGTGGCAGCGGCGATGCCCCGCTCGACGGTCCGGACGGCCGCCGTCGCGTCGCCCTGTCGTGCGCTGACGAACGCCTGTGCAGCGCCCACCGGATCGCTGCCGGTCAGCGCGGCGACCACGTCGCGGAGCGCCCCCTCGACGTCGATCGCGGCGCGCTGCATCCTCGTCCCTGCCGCGGCGGCATCGTCGATCTTCGACTGCGCCCCCGCGACGTCGACCTTCCACCCCTGACCCATGGGCCCCCGTCCGTCCCGGCAAGCGTAGCGCTTGCTACAGACGGGAGGTCGGGGGCCCGGCGACCTGTGGACGACTCCGCCCGAGCGGTCAGTCCACCGTCCAGCGCACCACGCGCGGCTCGGCGAGCGACACCTCGTGCACCGGCCCGGCGACCCGCAGGGTCGCACGATCCGTGGCCGTCCCGGGGACGGGCTCTGCAGCCGCCCCGTCGGAGACCGCGACGATCCCGCCGGAGTCGAGCGGGCCTCCCGGCCGTGATGCCGACGCGTGCGACGCGACCCACACCTCGACGTCACCGGGCTCGACCACCTTCCGCATCCGCCGGTCGGTGAACGCGAACCGCTGCACGGGGACCGTGAAGCGGACCCGGGCGGACTCCCCCGGCGCGAGCGACACCCGGGCGTACCCGAGCAGCTGGGCCACGGGGCGCGTGACGCTGGCGTGCACGTCGTGCCCGTAGAGCTGCACGACGTCGGAGCCGCTCCGGGATCCGGTGTTCCGGACCGTGACGGTCGCGGTGAACGTGCCGTCGGTGGTGACGCCGTCGTCGACGACGAGGTCCTCGTGCACGAACGTCGTGTACGTCAGCCCGAAGCCGAACGGCCGGACCGGGGTGGAGTCGGCCGCGGTGACGTCCGACGCCCCGCCGAGCCGCGGGTGCAGGTACGAGTACGGCTGTGCGCCGGCGGACCGGGGCAGCGAGACGGGCAGACGGCCCGACGGTTCCGTGGCACCGGTGAGCAGGTCGGCGATCGCGAGGCCGCCCCCTTCCCCCGGGAAGAACGCCTGCACCACGGCGGACGGACGGGGTCCGGGGCCGTCGAGCGCCCAGCCGATCGCGTACGGACGGCCGGTGAGCAACACCAGCACGGTCGGGGTGCCGGTGGCGACGACCGCCTCGACGAGCTCGCGCTGCACGCCGGGCAGGTCGAGCGACTCGGAGTCGTTGCCCTCGCCGACGGTTCCGCGGCCGAACAGGCCGGCCTGGTCGCCGATGACGACCACGGCCACCTCGGACGCTGTCGCGGCAGCGACGGCGTCGTCGAACCCGGACCGGTCGTCCCCGGTGACGGCGCACCCGGCGGCGAACCGGACGTCCGCAGCGGACAGCGCCTGCGACAGCGCCTCGGACACGGTCGGGATCGAGAAGCCGAGGGGCAGGTCCGGGTGGCTCGCGAGCACGTGGTTCGCGAACGAGTAGCAGCCCTGCAGTGCCTCCGCGCGGTCGGCGTTCGGGCCGATCACGGCGACGCGCGCGGTCGACGACGCCAGCGGCAGGACGCCGTCGTTCGACAGCAGGACGAGGGACTCCTCGGCCAGACGCCGGGCGAGCGCCTGGTGCTCCGGGGTGTCCAGGTCCACGTCGGTGGGCGGTGCGTCCGCGTACGCATCCGGGTCGAGCAGGCCGAGCCGCTCCTTCTGCCGCAGCACGCGCAGGACGGCGCGGTCGACGAGTGCCTCGTCGACGTCGCCGGCGCGGACACGGTCGACCAGCGGTGCCAGGTAGGCGTCGCCGGTGGGCAGCTCGACGTCGATGCCGGCCTCGAGCGCCATTGCAGCGGCCTCGCCCCGGTCGGCGGCGATGCCGTGCATCACCTCGAGGAACGCGACGGAGAAGTAGTCCGCGACGACGGTCCCGTCGAAGCCGAGCCGGTCGCGCAGCAGGTCCGTCAGGAGCGACCCGTTCGCGGCGACGGGCACGCCGTCGATCTCCGCGTAGGAGTTCATCACGCTGCGCGCGCCACCGTCGAGCAGCGCCATCTCGAACGGCGGCAGGAACACGTCGGCGATCTCCCGGGCGCCGGCGTGCACGGGTGCGTGGTTCCGCCCCGCCTGCGATGCCGAATACCCGAGGAAGTGCTTCAGCGTCGCGTCGACGCCGGCGCTCTGCACCCCGCGGACGTAGGCGGTGCCGACGGTGCCGACCAGGTACGGGTCCTCACCGATGCACTCGTCGACACGGCCCCAGCGCGGGTCCCGGATGACGTCGAGCACGGGTGCGAGGCCCTGGTGTACACCGAGCTGCCGCATCGAGCGGCCGATGACCGCACCGACCTGCTCGACGAGGTCCGGGTCGAACGACGCACCCCACGCGAGCGGGGTCGGGAACGTGGCGGCCTTCCACGCGGCGAGTCCGGTGAGGCACTCCTCGTGGACGAGCGCCGGGATCCCGAGCCGGGTCTCGCGCTGCAGACGGCGCTGCTCCGCCCACAGCCACGCGGCGCGCTCGTCGGGTTCGACGGGGCGGGTGCCGTAGACGCGGGTGAACTGGCCGAGGCCGTTGCGGGTGATGTCCGCGAGCGATGCCGCGGGGGCGTCGGCGTCGCTCGCTGCGGTCATCTCGCCCTGCATGGGGGCGACGAGGCCGTTCTGGTCGAGCCAGTAGCCGACGAGCTGGGCGGTCTTCTCCTCGAGCGTCATCTGGGCGAGGAGGGACTCGGGGCTGCGGGTCGCGGCGGTCGCGGTCGTCGTGTCGGTCGCGTCCGTCGTTCCGGCCTGGAGGCTCGTGGGCGCGTCCGTCACGCGGGTCGCGTCCGTCGCGGTCATCCCTTCACCGCCCCGGTCAGGCCGCCGACGATGCGTCGCTGGAACACCGCGAAGAACGCGAGCGCCGGGATCATCGACAGCGAGGTGAACGCCAGGACCTTGGCGGTGTCCACGGAGTACTGCGACGAGAACGCCTGCACCCCGAGCGGCAGCGTGTAGTTCGCCGCGTCGTTGAGGATGAACAGCGGCAGGATGTAGCTGTTCCAGCTGCCGATGAACGCCAGGATGCCGGTCGTCACGACCCCGGGCAGCGACAGGGGCACGACCATCCGGAAGAAGAACCCGATCCGGCTCGCACCGTCGATCGCAGCTGCTTCCTCGAGCTCGTCCGGGATCGCCCGGAGGAACGGCACCAGGATGATGACGGTCGTGGGCAGCGCGAACGCGATCTGCGGCAGGATCACCCCGGCCAGGCTGTTGGTCAGCCCGAGGTCCTTCACGAGCAGGTAGAGCGGCGTGATCGCGACGGTGATCGGGAACATCAGGCCGGCGGCGAAGAGCGAGTACAGCGCACCGCGGCCGCGGAACTGGTAGCGGGCGAGCACGAAGCTGACCATCAGCCCGAGCACGACGACCCCGATGGTGGTCGTGACGCCCGCGATCAGTGAGTTCCCGAGCTCCTGCCAGAACACGCCGCTGGAGAGCACGGCGCTGTAGTTGCCGAAGTTCCAGGGCGCGGGCAGGCCGGCCGGGCTCGACGTGATCTGCGCGTTGGTCCGGAAGCCGCCGAGCACGATGTACGCCACGGGGCCGATGCAGACCGCGATGAACAGCAGCGCGATGAAGTAGGTGCCGAGGTTCCGTTCCCGGCGGACCGGGCCCTCGTGCCCCCGGTTCCGGCCCTTGCGTCCCGGCGCGACGATCGATGCGGTGGCGGTCATCGTGTGGCCTTCTCGGTGAGGGCGCCGGCGGTGTCGCGGCGCAGGACGAACCGCTGGTACACGAGTGCGATGACCAGCGAGATGAGGAAGATCACCACGGCCACGGCGTTGCCGTACCCGTAGTTGCCGGAGTTCCGGCCGTTCGCGACCATGTACGTCGCCATCGTCGAGGTCCCCGCGGTGGAGGCGATGTACTGACCCCAGATGATGTAGACGAGGTCGAACAGCTGGAGCGACCCGATGATCGAGAGGAACGCCCAGATGCGCAGCGTCGGGCCGAGCAGCGGCAGCGTGATGCGCCGCTGGATCTGCCAGTAGCCGGCGCCGTCGAGCTGCGCGGCCTCGAACAGCTCCTCCGGGATGCTCTGCAGCCCGGCGAGGAACAGGATGACCGCGAACCCGATGTACTTCCACGAGATGATCGCCAGGAGCGTCCAGATCGCGAGGTCCGGGTTCGAGAGCCAGTCGTTCCGCAGGGCGCCGAGCCCGAGGGTCTGCAGCAGGTCGTTCGCCGCGCCGGCCGAGGAGAGCATCAGGCTCCACCCGGTGCCGACGATCACCTCGGAGATGACGTACGGCACGAAGATGAGCACGCGGATGAGGCCGCGGCCGCGGATCCGCTGGTTGAGCAGCAACGCCAGGATGATCGCGATCGGTCCCTGGACGAGGAGCGACCCGATGACGATGAACAGGTTGTGCCACAGCACGCCCCGGAAGTCCGGGTCGGTGAAGATGATCTTGTAGTTGTCGAGCCCGACGAAGTCCGTCGGCGCCCCGTAGCCCTGCCACTTGTAGAAGCCGTAGTACGCGGCGAGTCCGACGGGCAGGATGACGAAGGCGACGAACATGATCGTCGCGGGTCCGGCGAGCAGGGCGACCTCGACCCGCTTGCGGACGTCGGCGGCCGGCTTCCGGGGCCGGGGGGCCGGGGCCGACGGCTGCGTGCCGTCGGCCCCGGTCCGGCCCGCGTCCGCCCGCTCACCGGAGCGGGGCGGACGCGGAGCGATCGAGGTGGCCATGGGGTGCGTCAGCCCTTCGCCGCGGCCTGGTTGACCGTCGTCACGATGTCGTCGACGCTGCCCTTGCCGGCGAGCAGGTTCACGACGCTGGTGTTCAGCGCGTTGCCGACGTTCTGGCCGTACAGGGTGTCGAGGTAGTTCGAGACGAACGGTGCCTTGTTGTACGCCGCGAGGACGTTCTTCAGGTACGGCTCGGTCACGACGCTCTGCGCCGACTGGTTCGCCGGGATGGCGTTGAAGGCCTTGTAGTAGGCCTCCTGCACGTCCTTGCCGGTCATGTAGTTGAGGAACTGCGTGCACGGCACCTTCGGGGCCTTCGCGGAGCAGGAGTACCCGTCGACCGCGCCCATCATCGAACCAGGTGCACCCTTGCCGCCCGAGACCTCGGGGAAGGGGAAGAAGCCGAGGTCGGCGAGGGGCTTGCCGTCCGGGGTCAGGGAGGAGATCACGCCCGGGTCCCAGGCGCCCATGAGCTCCATCGCGGCCTTGTGGTTCGCGACGAGACCGGCGGAGCTGCCGGCGCCCTGCTGCGCTGCGGTGGTGAGGTAGCCGTCGTTGAAGGGCTTGGTGTCGAAGAACGCCTTGGTGTCCTTGCCCGCCTGCTCCCAGCAGCTGTTCGTGAACTTCAGGTCCTTCGCGGCGCCGTTCAGCGTCTTCTCGCTGCAGGCACGGAGTGCGAAGTTGTAGTACCAGTGCGCGGCCGGCCATGCGTCCTTCGCACCGACGGCCACCGGCTGGATGTCCGCGGCCTTGAGCTTGGCGATGTCGGCGTTCAGCTCGGCCATCGTGGTCGGGGTGCCCTTGATGCCGGCCTGCTCGAAGAGGTCCTGGCTGTACCAGATGCCCTCGGGGTTGACGTCGACGGGCATGGCGTAGGTCTTGCCGTCGCTCTCGTAGCCCTTGAACGCGCCGTCGCTGATCTGCGCCTTCGCGGTCTTGCCGATCGAGCCGGAGATGTCCATCAGCTGGCCCGCCTGGACCATGGCGGCCATCTTGCCGCCGCCGCGCTGCAGGAACACGTCGGGGGCGGAGCCGGAGTTCAGCGCGGTCTGGAGCTTGCCGTCGAGGTCCTCGTTCTGGATCGCCTGGATCTTGATCGTGACGTTCGGGTGCAGCTGCTCGAAGTCCTTGACGGTCTTCTCCCAGAACGCCTTGCCGGGGCCGGTGGTGGAGTTGTGCCAGAAGGTCATCGTGACCTTGCCGTCGCTGCTCGCCGCGTCACTGCCTGCAGAACAACCTGCGGCGGTGAGTGCGGTCGCCCCGATCAGCGCGATGGCTGCCGCGGCTCGGATCTTCCTCGTCATCGTGGAACTCCTCGGTGTCGTCGTTGACATGCGCGACATCGGCTGCCGCTGGAGAGAGCGTGCCAGGCGCTCACGCAACTTGTCAATCGATATCGATAACGTTTTCTAAACGGCCTCGAACCGGTCCCCACGGCGCGCTTCGAGCGGTACGGTGAGCACATGGAGACCGCTGTCGGCACGCACCCCGGCCCGGGCCGCGTGACGATCGCCGACGTCGCACGTGCCGCCGGGGTGTCGATCCCGACGGTGTCGAAGGTCATCAACAACCGCGACGGCGTGGCCTCGGCGACGATGCTGCGGGTGCAGGAGGTGGTCGAGCGACTCGGCTACGAGACCTCCCTCGTCGCGCGGAGCCTCCGGAGTTCGCGGACCGGCGTGATCGGCATCCTCGTCCCCGAGTTCGAGCCGTTCTCCACCGAGCTCCTCCGCGGTGTGTCCGCAGCGGCGATCGGCACCGGGTACGAACTCCTCGCCTACGCCGGACTCGTGACGGGCGCCAGTCAGCCGGGCTGGGAGCGCCGATCGCTGTCCCGGCTCTCCGGCACCCTCATCGACGGGGCCATCGTCGTCACCCCGACGACGGCGCTCCCGACCTCCTCGATCCCCGTCGTCGCCATCGACCCGCACACCGGCCCAGAGGGACACGCCACCGTCGACACCGACAACGAGGGCGGCGCACGGAGCGCCGTCGAGCACCTGCTCGCGCTCGGGCACACCCGCATCGCGCACATCCACGGGCGCGCCGACCTCGCCTCGGCACAGCTGCGCGAGACGGGCTACCGGGGGGCGCTCGCCGCCGCCGGCATCCACGTCGACGAGGACCTGGTCCGCGCCGGCGACTACCAGGAGGACCGGGCCACCGCCGTCGCCCGCGAGCTCCTCAGCATCCCGGACCGGCCGACCGCGGTGTTCGCCGCGAACGACTCGTCGGCGATCGGTGTGCTGCACGCCGCGGCCGCACTCGGGCTCCGGGTCCCCGAGGACCTGTCGGTGATCGGCTTCGACGACGTCCCGCAGGCCTCGACCACCACGCCCCCGCTGACCACCGTCGCGCAGCCCCTCGCCGACCTCGGTGCCGCCGCCGTGGAGATGCTCCTCACGATGCTCCGTGGGGAGCCGTCGCCGGAACACGTCCGGCTGTCCACGAGCCTCCGCGTGCGCCAGAGCACCGGCCCCGTCCCCTCTTAGCCGCGCCGTCGCGCCGTCGCGCCGTCGCGCCGCGGTGTAGGCAGTCGAATCGCGCGTAGGGGGTCCGGAGTTCCGACTGCCCACGCGCGATTCACCTTCTCAGCGCACCCGTGATGGGAAGGAACGCACGCGCCGGGCACCGCGCGCACCGCAAGCGCTGCGCGCACCGCGGGCCGCGCGCCGCGTCAGCGCCGCAGCGTCTGCTTCGGGTACTCGCCGAACCGCTCCAGGTACACCGCCGAGAACCGCCCCAGGTGCGCGAACCCCCACCGCCGCGCCACGTCCCCCACGGTCACCGACTGCGGGTCGAGCTCGAGCAGGTCCTGCCGGACGTGGTCGAGCCGGACCCCGCGGAGGTAGGTGAGCGGCGAGACGCCGAGCACCCGCGCGAAGGACTCCTGCACCGACCGCACGCTGAGCCCGCCGACGGCGGCGAGGTCCGCGACCGTGACGGTCTCCCGGGCGTGCGCGTGGACGTACTCGACCATCGTCCGGAGCCGCGCGTTCCTCGGCGCCGACAGCTCGGCGGGCAACGCATCCACCTTCGGCGGGAACATCCCGAGGAAGGCCGCGGCGACCCCGCGCTTCGCGTCCGCCCACGCCGTCGAGTCGACTCCGTCCCGGAGCGCACGGGACAGCGCCCCGAGCGCGTCGTGCCACGGGCCGAGGCCTGCGTCGTCGTCCGCCCGGGTCCGGTCGAAGCGGAGCGGCCCGTCGCCGAGGTCGTAGCGTTCCGCGGCGACGTCCCGCACCAGGGAGCGCGCGATGTGCACGAGCCGCTGGTCGTGGTCGGTCCCGCTGAACACGAACTCCTGCTCCGTCGGGGAGAGCAACGGCGCATCGTGCCACATGTCGTGCCGCTCGCCGGCGACGTCGACGACCGCCGTGCCCGACGTGATCCACTGGACGACGTAGTGGTCCCCCGGCGACACGCTGCCGCGGAGGAACCCGGTGACCCGGCAGCGCCGGATCGTCACCTCGTCGTCGCCGACCGCCGTGTACCGGTAGGAGTACGCCTCGCCGGTGCGCCGCGACGTCCACCCGCGCCCGACGTCGGCCGCCGTCAGGTCACGGATCGCCGACTCGGGGTCGCGCCCGGCGACCTCGAACCGGATGAGTTCGCTCACGCGGCTGCCCGCCACGCCGTGCCGCTGCCTGCGCGCCCCATCGCGTTATCCGGATACGCTGACCCGGTGCCCTGGGCGTATCGTGTCGCCCAGCCGACCAGCGCTGAGGAGGCGACCGGGTGACCGCCAGCGACCTCGACCTGGACCTCGATGCCGCACTCACGCGGCTCGACGGAGCGCTGGCCATGCTGCGGACCCGGCTCCGTGAAGACCTCGACGTCGCCGGTGTCGACCTGTCGCTCGTGCAGTTCGTGTCCCGTGCGGAGAGCGGGAGTCGCCCGGTCCGCGTCAAGGACCTGGCCTCGCACCTCGGCATCACCGGGCCGGCGGTCACCAGTGCGGTCGATCGACTCGAGCGGGCCGGTCACCTGGTCCGTCGCCCGAACCCGGAGGACGGCCGGAGCCGACTCATCGGCCTGACGGAGACGACACGGCGCCGCTACCACGCTGCGATGGACAGCACGAACGAGCACCTGCACGAGCTGATGTCCTCCTTCTCCGATCGTGACAAGGCCAGGTTCGTCCGCATCATCGACCGCGTGGTCACCGCGCTCGACGGCGGCGCACCCAACCCCTGAACGGCAGAGTAGAGGGCACGCGGCACCGCTCCGAACGATTGTCCACCGTGCGCAGTTGCATAAGTGTTCTACCTAATTCCGGACCGTGCAAGGCGAACCGCCGTACCGTCGAACGGGCGGGGAACACGGGGAACGGATCAGGACGGAGGACAGCCATGAGCAACTACGACACCGAACCGGGCATCGATCCGGTCCGCATCACGACGTTCCGTCGGATGCACCGCAAGTGGAAGTTCGGTGAACAGCCGCCGGAGGACCAGACGCTGTTCGACGACCTCTTCACGGAGACGACGCGTCAACGCTGACGTCGCGGACACGCGGACGAACACACGGCCGGGAGGCCCGGTGCCGGTCGGCACCGGGCCTCCCGTCGTGTGCGCGGTCCAGCTCAGTGCACGCCGCACGCAGCCGCTGCGGGCCCGCGCTGCGCGCCCCGCGCCGCGGTCAGGCGGGCGCCGGGGCCGTCGAGGCGGCGACGTGGAGCTCGCACGGGATCAGGGCGTGCGTCAGGTCGGTCGACGCACCCTCGAGCCGGTCGACGAGGGACTCGACCGCGAGACGGCCGAGCGCCGGCCCCGGTGCGTTCAGCGTCGTGAGCACGGGCTCGGTCGCGGTGCCGGCGCTGTCCGAGGACACGATCGCGATCACCGAGACGTCCTCGGGGACACGGCGCCCGCCGGCGCGGAGGCCGCTCACCAGCCCGAAGTTCGAGTCGTCCTTCATGATGACGGCCGCGGTGACGTCGGGGTCGCGGACGAGGAGCTCCGCCGCCGCGCGACGCCCGCCCTCCGCCGAGGCACCGGACGACACGACGGTGCCCGCGATGCCACGGCGGGCGACCGACGCACGGAACGCCGCCTCGGAGCGGACCTTCGGCCCGTACTCCGCCATCGCGGTGCCGTCGAGGTCCTCGACGACCAGGCCGATCCGCCGGTGCCCGAGGCCGGTGAGGTGGTCGAGCGCGTCCTCGACGGTGCGCTCGAAGTCGATGTCCACGAACGAGATCGCGGAGGGGTCGGCGGTCCGGCCGATCGACACGAACGGCACGTCCATCCGGGTGAGCTGCTCGATCCGGGGGTCGTGCATCGTGACCTCCATCACGATGACGCCGTCGGCGAGGCCACCGGAGATCAGGTCGCGGACATCGTCGGCGGTGGCGGCTGACGGCCAGAGCACGAGGTGGTACCCGAGCTCGGACGCACGACCCGCGGCGCTCGTGAAGAACTGCAGCGCCGTCTGGCCGAGGCGGTGTTCGAGCACCGGGAACAGCAGCGCGATGATCCGCGTCCGCCGGCTCGCGAGCGCGCGGGCGACGACGTTGTTCCGGTAGCCGAGCTCCCGCATCGCCGCGGTCACCCGGTCCCTGGTCGCCGGGGAGACCCGCTTGTTGCCGTTCACGACGAAGGACACCGTGGCGATGGAGACCCCCGCCCGGTCGGCGACCTGCTGCATCGTCGCCATGTCGTCTCCTGTCGTGTGCTCCGCTCACTGTACTGGGGAGCTGCTCGGAAAAAGTTCGTCTAAGCGCTTTACTATCGAAGCGCTTAGATGCTAGCTTCGGCGCACTCGGCCACCACCAGAGAAGAGCGAAGCAATGAAGCCTCGACACCGCAGGGTCGCCCCTGCCCTCACCGCCGTCGCCATGCTGGCGACCATCCCCCTCGTGCTCGCCGGTTGTTCCGGCGGGTCGTCCGCCTCATCGGGCGGCAAGGTGACCTCGATCACCGTCCTGGACTACTACAACCAGGGCAACGACAAGAAGGTCATCGGCGACTACCTCGACAAGTGCGGCGCCGCCAACGACGTCACGATCAAGCGGAGCCTGGTCCCCGGGGCCTCGCTCATCCAGAAGGTCCTCCAGCAGGCGTCGTCGAAGACCCTGCCGGACGTCCTCATGCTCGACAACCCGGACCTCCAGCAGATCGCCGAGACCGGTGCGCTCTCGCCGCTCACCGACTACGGCATCTCCACCGACGGCTACGCCAAGGGCGTGCTGCAGGCCGGCACCTACAAGGGCAAGGTCTACGGCCTCGCCCCGACCGTCAACACCATCGCGCTGTTCTACAACAAGGACGTGCTCGCGAAGGCCGGCATCACCCCGCCGAAGACCTGGGACGAACTGAAGACCGACGCGGCGAAGCTCACGACGGGCAGCCAGTACGGCTTCGCGGTCGACGCGAACGCCACGTACGAGGGCACCTGGCAGTTCCTGCCCTTCATGTGGTCCAACGGCGGCGACGAGAAGAACATCGCCACCACGAAGACCGCCGAGGCGCTCGGCCTCTGGACCGACCTGGTCAAGGACGGCTCGATGTCCAAGAGCGTCGTGAACTGGACGCAGGCGGACGTCAACGACCAGTTCATGGCCGGCAAGGCCGCGATGATGATCAACGGCCCGTGGCAGATCCCCGGCCTCAAGGCGTCGAAGGTCGACTACGGCATCGCGCAGATCCCGGTGCAGTCCGCGAGCGACACCGCGGTCGCCCCGCTCGGCGGCGAGGTGTGGACCGTCCCGAACACCGGCGACTCCGCCAAGCAGAAGGTCGCGGCGAAGGTCGTCTCCTGCATGAACGACGCGAAGAACCAGCTCGCGATGGCGAAGCTCCGCTACACGATCCCCTCGAAGACGTCGGCCGCCGAGCAGTTCGGCAAGGACGTCCCGGAGGAGCAGGTGTTCGTCGACCTGGTCGCCAGCGCCCGCGCACGCACCGGTGAGCTCGGAGCCGACTGGCCCAAGGCGGCCACGAAGATCTACACCGCCGTGCAGTCCGCGCTGACCGGGCAGGACTCCCCCGCCGACGCGCTGAAGAACGCGCAGTCGAGCAACTGAGCATGACCAGCACTGCAGAGCCCATCGCCCCGCAGCGGGCCGTCGGCGACGGGGCATCCGCCTCGTCCCGGCGGCCCGGGCGCCGGGGGCCGGGAACGCGCGGCAGGAGCCTCCGCTTCGAGCGGATCGCCCAGCTGCTGTTCCTGCTCCCCGCCGTCGTCTTCCTGCTGCTGTTCTTCGGCTACCCCGTCGTGAAGAACATCATCATGAGCTTCCAGGCGTACACGACGAGCACCTTCTACACGGGCGAGGCCCCGTGGGTCGGACTCGCGAACTACGTCTCCGTCGTCTCGTCCCAGCTGTTCGGTACCGCGCTCCTCAACACGGCGCTGTTCACGATCGGCTCCATCGTCGGTCAGTTCGTCATCGGGCTCGCGCTCGCGCTGTTCTTCCGACGGAACTTCCCGCTCTCCGGGCTCCTCCGCTCCCTGCTCCTGCTGCCGTGGCTCCTGCCGCTCATCGTCTCGAGCGCGGTGTGGAAGTGGATGCTCGACCAGGACTCCGGCGTCCTCAACCAGTTCCTCAACGTGTTCGGGATCGGCTCGGTGCCCTGGCTGACGAGCCCAGCCGTCGCCCTCATCACGGTGATCGGCGTGAACATCTGGATCGGCATCCCGTTCAACACGACGATCCTCTACGGCGGTCTGCAGGACATCCCCGCCGAGCTGTACGAGGCGGCGTCGCTCGACGGCGCCACCGGGTGGAAGGCCTTCTGGGCGATCACCTGGCCGATGCTCCGCCCGGTCGTCAGCGTCACGCTCGTGCTCGGCGTCGTCTACACGATCAAGGTGCTCGACATCATCCTCGGGTTGACGAACGGCGGCCCGGCGAACGCCACCCAGACCATCGCCACGCAGTCCTACGACCTGTCGTTCAAGCAGTTCGACTTCGGGCAGGGCGCGGCACTCAGCAACATCCTCATCGTGATCTCCGCGCTGTTCGCGATCGTGTACCTGCGCCTGAACCGGAAGGCCGTCGATGACTGAGGCAGCACGCACCACGACGCTGGGCACCCGCGCACTCACGGTCCAGGGCCGGAGACCCGCCCGCGCCACCACCCCGAAGCAGTGGATCCTGTCCGGCGTGGGGATCCTGATCCTCGCCGTGATGCTGTTCCCCGTCTACTGGATGATCAACATCTCGCTGCAGCCGGCGGGCCCGGCGATCGAGGCCGCCTGGTTCCCGATCCACGCGCAGCTGCACGGGTACGCCCAGGCGATCGCGGACCAGGGCGGGGCGCTCGTCACGAGCCTCCTGATCGCCCTGGGCAGCGTGGTCGTGAGCCTGGTGATCGCGACACCGGCGTCGTACGCGCTCGCCCAGTTCAAGGTGAAGGGCGTCGGGGCCGTCCTGTTCGGCATCCTCATCTCGCAGATGATCCCCGGCATCGTCGTCGCGAACGCGCTGTACGCGGCGTACAACGACCTCGGCCTGCTCAACACGATCCCCGGGCTGATCCTCGCCGACTCGACCGCGGGTGTCCCGTTCGCGATCCTCATCATGCGGGCGTTCATGCAGAACATCCCGCCGTCGATCATCGAGGCGGCGAAGGTGGACGGTGCCGGCAACTTCCGGGCGTTCCGCTCGGTCGTCATCCCGATCAGCTTCAACGCGCTGATCACCGCGGGGCTGTTCACGTTCCTGTTCACGTGGAGCGACTTCCTGTTCGCGCTGACCCTCACCACCACCGGTGACGTCCGCCCGATCACGCTCGGCATCTACAACTACATCGGCACCTTCACCGCCGACTGGTCGACCGTCATGGCCGCAGCGGTGATGGCGTCGATCCCCGCCATCGTGCTGCTCCTCGTGGCACAGAAGTTCATCGCCGCCGGGGCCACCGGCGGTGCCGTCAAGTGATCCCAGCACCACCACGACCCCGGAAGGCCGACACCATGACCACCACCCCGCTCCGCATCACCGTCTGGGGCGAGAACGTCCACGAGCAGGTCGAGCAGCACGTCGCGGACCGGTACCCCGACGGCATGCACGGCGCGATCGCGGACGGCATCCGGGAGAACCTCCCCGACGCGCTCGTCCGGACCGCGACGATGCAGGAACCCGAGCACGGTCTGACCGACGAGGTCCTCGCGCAGACCGACGTCCTCACCTGGTGGGGGCACGCGGCACACGCCGACGTCGACGACGCCGTGGTCGACCGGGTGCACAAGCACGTGCTCGCCGGCATGGGCCTCGTCGTCCTGCACTCCGGCCACTGGTCGAAGATCTTCGGCAAGCTGATGGGCACGACGTGCACGCTCCGGTGGCGGAGCGAGCACGACCAGGAACTCGTCTGGACCGTGAACCCGCAGCACCCGATCACCCGCGGCGTGCCGAACCCGATCGTCATCCCCGAGCAGGAGATGTACGGCGAGTACTTCGACGTCCCGACCCCCGACGAGCTCGTGTTCATCTCGGGCTTCACCGGCGGCGAGGTGTTCCGGAGCGGCATGACGTACCGCCGCGGCCTCGGGAAGATCTTCTTCTTCTCCCCCGGCGACCAGGACTTCCCCGTGTACCACCACAAGGACGTCCGTCGGGTGATCGCGAACGCGACCGAGTGGGCCCGCCCGGAGCGCGAGCGCGAGATCCCGACGCTCCGCCGCTACGACCTCGGGGAGTACTTCGAGGGCCAGCACTACCGCGGCCCGTTCGACGACGCCCCGGCCACGGAGACCGCGACCGAGACTGGCGCGGAGACCGAGACCGAACCGGCCGAGGCCCGCGCGTGACGCCCCTCCGCGTCGTCCAGGTCGGCGCCGGCGGCATGGGCCGGGCCTGGCTCGGCACGGTCGCCGCCGACCCCGAGGTCGAACTCGTCGGCATCGTCGACCTGGACCTCGACGCAGCACGCGCCGGCGCGGAGACGGCCGGGGACCCGTCGATCCCGGTCGGCACGAGCCTCACCGCACTCGCGGCGGAGACCGGTGCCGAGGCCGTCCTCGACGTCACGGTGCCGGTGGCCCACCACCCGATCACGCTCGAGGCCCTGCACGCCGGCCTGCCGGTCCTCGGCGAGAAGCCGGCAGCGCAGACGGTCGCCGAGGCACTCTCCCTCGCCGCAGCCGCCGAGTCCACCGGTGTGCTGTTCATGGTGTCCCAGTCCCGCCGCTACAACGACCGGCTCGTCGCGTTCCGGCAGCACGTCCGCGGGCTCGGCGACCTCGGCACGCTGAGCACCCGGTTCGCGAAGGCCCCGCACTTCGGCGGCTTCCGCGAGGAGATGGACGACGTCCTGCTCCTCGACATGGCGATCCACCCGTTCGACTCCGCCCGCTACGTGCTCGAGCGGGATCCCGTGTCGGTGTACTGCGAGTCGTACAACCCGTCGTGGTCCTGGTACCGCGGGGATGCTGCGGCGGCGGCGGTGTTCACGTTCGAGGACGACATCCGCTACGTCTACGACGGCTCGTGGTGCGCGCCCGGCGCGGAGACGTCGTGGAACGGCGACTGGCGCGCGTCGGGTGCGGCGGGGACCGCGCTCTGGGACGGCGACCACGACCCGTCGAGCGACCTCGACGGCACACTGGGCTCCCCCGCTGCGGCCGACGGCGTCGGCGAGGAGATCGCGGGGGCGCTCTCCTCCTTCGTCCGGGCGCTCCGCACCGGGGCCACCCCGGACGGCGAGGTCCACGGGAACATCATGAGCCTGGCGATGGTGGAGGCCGCCATCGCGTCGACCCGGTCGGGGCAGCGCGTGGTGATCGACGAGGTGCTCGACCGGGCGCACGCCGAGGCGCTCGCAGCCGAGCGCGACGACGCCGCGCGCGAGCGCCTGGCGGCGTGGGGCTCGGTCCGCAACGCACTCACCGCGGCGGTGCCGGCCACGGGGTGAGACGGCGGCCCACAACGGACGGGAGGCCCGGTGCCAGCTGGCACCGGGCCTCCCGTCCGTCTGCGGCCGGCTCCGCACCGTGCGAGGTTCCGGACACCGTGCCAGGCCGGGCGCCTGCCACACCGTCCGCGACCTCGCACAGTCCGCGTCAGCGGCGGTGGACCGCCGCCCGGAGCACGTCGTCGGCGCGGTCGTTCAGCCGGCCGAGCAGCGCCGCGAGGGCGCGCAGGTCGTCGTCGGCGAACTCCCCCACGATGTCGTCGAAGGTCTCGTCGCCGTGGGTGTCGAGCTGGTCCAGCAGGCGACGCCCCGCTGGCGCGAGCTCGAGCAGGCTCGCGCGCCCGTCCTGGGGATCCGGTGTCGTCCCGAGGTGACCGGCCGACACGAGCGATGCCACGCGACGACTCACGACCGGCCGGGACAACCCGGTCAGTTCCGCGACGGCCGTCGACCGGACCGGGCCCAGGTGTTCGACGGCCCGCAGGAGCACCCGCGCCGTCGGGTCCAGGCCGCCGCGCTCCTCGATCAGGACGGAGCGGAGCGCCTGCCGGACCCAGAGGCGGTCGAGCTGCTGCCGGAGAGCACGCTCGGAGTCGTTGCGGTCGTCGGTCACGTGGCCAAGCGTACGACCCGAATTTAGTTGCTTGCTGGAAGCATCTGGTGTAACTTTGCAGTCGCTGCAAGGTCGAGACCGGTGCCGACGCCCACCCCAGGGGTCCGCGCGCACGGCACGTCCGGTCTCCCCCGCAGCCGACCGACCGATCGAACCGAAGGAACCCATGTCAACCGCCACCGCACCCGTCCCGGTGCATCGCGGGCGTCACAGCGCCCCCGCTCCCGGCAGCGCCGGGAACGGCCAGCAGCCGCTCATGACGCACCGTCAGATCCTGCTCGTCATCTACGGCCTGATGGCGGGCATGTTCCTGTCCTCGCTCGGGCAGACGGTGTTCGGCACCGCGATCCGCACCATCGGCGACGACCTGCACGGCCTCGACCAGCAGGCGTGGGTGACGACGGCGTACCTGATCACCTCGACGATCGCGACGCCGATCTACGGCAAGCTCTCCGACATCTTCGGCCGTCGGCCGCTCTACATCTTCGGCATCGTCGTCTTCATCCTCGGCGCCGTGCTCTCCTCGATGTCCACGTCGATGCTCATGCTCGCCGGCTTCCGCGCCGTGCAGGGCATCGGCGCCGGCGCGCTGATGTCGCTGCCGCTGGCGATCATGGGCGACATCCTCGCGCCCCGCGAGCGGGCGAAGTACCAGGGGTACTTCCTCGCCGTGTTCGGCATCTCCTCGGTGATCGGTCCGCTGATCGGCGGCCTCCTCGCCGGCACCAGCGAGATCCTCTTCATCACCGGCTGGCGCTGGGTGCTCCTCATCAACGTGCCGATCGGGATCGCCGCGCTGATCATGGTGATCGTCTTCCTGCACCTGCCGAAGGTGCACGACAAGGCCGAGAAGCCGAAGGTCGACTGGTGGGGCGCGACCGCCGTCATCGTCACGCTCGTCCCGCTGCTCCTCGTCGCCGAACAGGGCCGCACCTGGGGCTGGGGCTCCGCCGCCGCCATCGCCTGCTACGTGATCGGCGTCGTCGGCCTCGTCGCACTGCTCCTCATCGAGTCGAAGATGGGCGACGCGGCGATCATCCCGCTGAAGCTCTTCCGCTCCGGCACGTTCTCGATGGCCACGGTGATCGGGTTCCTCGTCGGGTTCGCGATGTTCGGCGCGATGCTCACCATCCCGCTCTACCTGCAGATCGTCGTCGGCCTCAGCCCCACCCAGTCCGGCTTCGCGACGCTGCCGCTCGTCGGCGGCCTGATGATCGCGTCGATCACCTCCGGCCAGATCGTCGCCCGCGTCGGCCGGTACCGGATCTTCCCGGTGATCGGCACCGCGCTGGTGTCCGCCGGCTACGTCGTCCTGACGTTCATGTCGATCGACAAGCCGCTCTGGTTCCTGATGATCGGCATGTTCCTCATCGGCCTCGGGCTCGGCTCCGTGATGCAGTCCCTGACCCTCGCGTCGCAGGGGTCCGTCCAGGCACGTGACATGGGCGTCGCCACGTCCTCCGCGACCTTCTTCCGCCAGATCGGTGGCACGCTCGGCACCGCGGTGCTGCTGTCGATCCTGTTCTCGGTCATGCCGACGAACATCGTGCACGCGACCGCGAACCGCGCCGACCTCACGAGTGCGCTCGATGCGGCGCTCGACCCCACCGTCGCATCCGCTCCCGCGAACCGTGGCGTGATGCGGCAGATCTGGACGCCGATCGTCACCCCGATCGAGGAGCAGGTCGACGCCGGGCTGGCGGACGGCACGACGGCGGCGAAGCAGGCGGCCGACCAGGCCGTCACGCAGCAGGTCACCGCAGCGGTGCAGGCGCAGGTCGCGGCGGGCACCGTCCCGGCTGCGGCAGCACAGACCGTCATCGACCAGCAGGTCGCAGCGGCCACCCCGGCCGCCGAGGCCAGCGCACTCGACGCAGCCGCGTCGAAGGCGCACGCATCGGTCTCCGACGGTGCCCTCGTGGTCGACTGGTCGGACGACGCACAGCGCTCGTACTACGTCGACCAGGCCGTCCCGACGATCGTCGAGTCGCTGAACGACTCGTCGAACGACTCGAGCGCGTCGGCCACGAACGACACCTCGTTCCTGACCGGTGCCGACAGCCGCCTGACCCGTCCGTTCATGAGCGGGTTCAACGCCTCCGCCGTGACGATCTACTGGGTCGGGCTCGGGGTCATCCTGCTCGCGTTCGTCCTGACCTGGTTCTTCCGGGTGCCGCCGCTCCGTGCGCGCTCCGCACTGCAGGAGCGGGCCGACATGTCCGCTTCGGCCGAGCTCGAGGCGGAGGCCGGGATGGCCGCTGCCGAAGCCGGGTCGTTCACCGGGCCGATGACCGGCTCGACGCCGACCGTCCGGCGGTGACGTCGTGACCCCCACCGTGGCCGAGTCGGAGCCGTGCTCGCTCCGGGAGCGGAAGAAGCAGCAGACCCGGCAGGCCATCCACGACGCCGCGCTCCGGCTCGTGGCGGACTCCGGCCTCGGTGGGGTCACCGTCGAGCAGATCTGCGCGGCGGCACACGTCTCCCCGCGGACCTTCTTCAACTACTTCCCGTCGAAGGCGGACGCGGCGCTCGGGTTCCCGCCGAACACCGTGCCCGCCGCGGTCCGGACGCGGTTCCTGGCGTCGTCCGGCGCCCTCGTGTCCGACGTCTGCGCCCTGGTCGCGCACACGGTCGCCCTGCCGCAGGACCGGCACCGCGCCCGTGACCTCGTCGAGCGGCACCCCGAGGTGATGCCGACGATGCTCGACTGGATGGCCGCGACCCGGCGTGCCGTGATCCGGGTCGCCGCCGAGCGCACCGACGAGCAGACCGCCCGCACGGCGGTGACGCTCGTGATGGGCGCGCTCATCGAGCTGGCGCAGCGCACCACCGTGGCCGACGGGGACGAGCTCACCGCGGTGCTGCGGGGCGTCGTCGGCGAGATGGGGGCGCTGGCGCGGGCCTGACGCGCGCGGGCGCGGGGGGCGCGGGGGGCGCGGGGGGCGCGAGCTTCAGCGCGGGATCACGCTGAACAGGAACTTCTTCCGCACCATGTACCAGGCGAGCAGGATCAGCAGCGAGTGGGTGACGACGCCGATCCACCCGTTGCTCCAGTCGACCCCCGGGATCGACGCGATGGCCAGTGCGAAGAACACCTGCCAGACGAAGACGTAGAGACTCGCCTGCCCGATCGGGATCCACAGCCACCCGATCGCCGCCGCGATCGGCTTCCAGAACACGGTGAGGATCGCGTAGGACACGATCGCGAAGAACGCGATGTCGACCAAGCGCCCCCACTGCAGGTCCACCCGCTGGTACGCCGTGTTGTAGAGGTCGTCGTACATCGACGCCGGGAACGGCACGGGCGTGAAGCCGAAGTGGTTCGCGGCCCAGACGTAGACCAGGAACGCCGCGTAGCCGCAGATGCCGACGCCGATCAGCACCTTCCCGAGGCGTCCGGTCAGCGCACGCACGATCTGCCGGCGGTAGTAGCCGAGGACCAGGCCGTGCGTGAACACGACCTGCCAGGTGAGGAGCGGGAACACCGACTCGAACTGGGAGTTCAGCGGCCGGAACTCCGGGTGCAGCGCCTGGAAGACGTAGAGGGCCCAGCTGCCGATGAGCACCGCCCACCAGAACCCGCGCCGGATCACCCAGAGCAGCGGCGGGATGAACAGGCTCAGCACCACGAAGAGGCCCATGATGTTGAACGGCCACGGCCCCATCTCGAGCAGCAGGAACTGCCGGATGGCGTACCAGGGCGGCGGGTACGCCAGCAGTTGCATGGCGTTCGGGTACAGGTCGTAGACGCGTCCCTCGGCGCCGACGCCGCCGGTCCCGGTCCCCCGGTCCGTGAACGTCGTGATCGCGTCGGTGTTCAGGAACGGCAGGAAGCTCAGCGCGAAGACGACCGCGATCACCACCAGCGTGACGAGGTACTGCTTCCGCGCGCGCTTCCAGGCGCCGACCGCGGCCACCCACTCGCCGAACTTCTTGATCGCGAGCGGGTAGGTCATGCCGAGGACCATGCCGGAGAGGAACACGAACATCTCCGCGCCGGTGATCGCCCCGACCGCGTGCAGCGTGATGTACGAGTACGGACCACCGATCTCGATGTGGGTGATCACCACCGCCAGGATGATGAACCCGCGGAACAGGTCGAGCCGCAGGTCGCGCCCGGGCTTGCCGTCGTCGGGGTACCGCCAGCTCGGCAGGAGTCGGCCGAACAGCCCGCTCAGCAGGAACACGATCGCGAGCCCCACCGCCAACCAGACGATCCACGCCATCTGGTCGCCGCCGGTGTCGAGCTGCTGGTTCGTCGCCGCGTTGCCGTCCTGCGGTGTGACCCGCTCGGTGACGGGGCCGAACACGAACCGGTCGGTGCCCTGCAGGTCGGTGCGGAAGGAGCCCGCGATCCCCGGCACCGCGGTGTCCCGCCAGTCGGCAACGCGGTTGCCGGCCTCGGGTTCGCGCCGGTTCGTCTCGAGGAAGGTCACACCGCGGATGAGCGGGCGGTCCTCGATCGCGCTGAAGACCTGCCGCCACCACCCCTGCTTGACCGCGAGCTCCGTCGCGCCCCGGAGCGAGTGGTCGTACAGCGCACCGGTGTCCAGGAGCATCGGCCGGTCGTGTCCCACGGCGAAGCGGTCGTAGAAGTCGCTCTGCTGCTGGGCGTCGTAGCCCCAGGTCTCGTCGAACCGGGCTGCGACCTCGCCCGACACGGGGACGTCGTTCGTCGTCAGCGGGACGTCCCGACCGGCCGCCTGGGTCGCCTTCCCCTTGCCGAAGAAGAACATCGACATGCCGACCCAGTCGACGGACGAGTCGCCCGGCCAGTAGGGCTGGTACGGATCGTCGGCGGCGGTGAGCTGGCCGTCCCCGTTGGTGTCGAGCTTCGCGGTGTCCGTCGCTGACAGGTCCGCCAGGCGCCCGGCGGACTCGCCGAACGGGTACCCGGCGCCGTACGACGGGGACCAGACCATCAGTGCGTCCGACGTGCCGCCGTGCACCGCGGTCGCGAGCGCGCGGAACGCCCGCACGTACTGCGTCGGCTGCTGCCCCCAGCGCACCCACGTGCCGTTCATCTGCGGTGCGAAGCGGACGAGCACCTGCGTGTCGTACTGGTCGTGCGCTTCCTCGAACAGCGTGTTCGCGTGCCGGGCGTCCGCGGCGGTCAGCGACCGGAGCGCGGCGTCGGGCTCCAAGCTGACGACGAGGGTCGCGCCCTGGGCGGCCGCGGCCCGGGTGGAGCGCAGCAGCTGCCGTTCCGCGCTCGCGTCGACGGGGTAGTCGATCTCCACCGCGTAGCTCGAGGGCGTCGCGCCGAGCCGTCCTTCGTACCCGTCGGGGGCGTCCGATCCCCAGTCGAGGTCCGGCCCGAACCAGGTCTTCCCCGAGGACGGCGACAGCGACGCCGCCTGCGCCGGGATGGCTCCCCCGAGCAGGAGCACGCCGACCGTGACCAGGATCGCCACGACACGGACGAGCGTCCGCCTCACCGTGTGCACACCAGGGTCCAGACGTTGTGCCCGTGTTCGTGCCGGTGTTCGAGGCGGTCCAGCGCGGCGATGGCGAGTGCGAGCCCGCGGCCGCTCTCGGCGTCGAGGTCGGCCATCGTGACCGCGCTGAGGTCGATGTCGACCGGCAGCCCGTTGTCACGGAGCTCCGCGGTGAACTCGTGGTCGGTGGCGGTGAGCTCCACGGAGTAGCGGCGTCCCTGCTGTTGGTCGGCGCGAGCGGTGTGCTCGACGATGTTCGCGGCGATCTCGGCGAGCGCGGTCTCGAGCGCGAAGCGGTGCGCCATGTCGTCGACGCCGAGGCCGGCCCACCACGCGCCGAAGCGGTCCTGCACGGTGTCGAGGCTCTCCGGCACGGCGGGCACGTCGAAGGACGCGACGTCGAAGGCCGTCACAGCGGACCACCGGCCGTGCTCGACTCGTGCTCGGACTGCACGCCGGTCCCCGGGCCGCGGTACAGCACCGCACGGATCACGATGCTGAAGATGAACAGGTCGAAGACGACCCACGCGGTGTTCACGAGCGGCGCGATGCCCGACGCCTGTCCGGCGAGGTACCGGATCCCGATCAGGATCAGCGCGGCGACGAGCGCGGCCATCGCGATCAGCTGCGGCCGGACGAGGTCCCAGCGCGGCTTCTGCTCGGACTCGTCGCGGACCTTCGGGGTGACGCGGAACCCGAGGGGCTTGCCGCGGAACACGTTCTCGAACGCGCTCGTCACGCTCTCGATCCACACCGGGAAGAGCGCGAGCGAGTACTGCTGCCCGCGCCACGTCGGTCTGCCGGCCGCGACCACCCAGAACAGCAGCTGGTTGAGCACCAGGAACGGGATGAGCCGGGCGAAGAAGTCCACGCTGTAGGCCTGCACGGGGACGACCCCGAACGACAGGCAGAGCACCGGGGCCGCGATGTAGACGATGGCCGCGAAGCCGGACAGGTAGCTCCACATCGTGGAGAAGTACATCAGGCGCTGTCCGAACGACAGGCCCTTCTGCACGAGCGGGTTCTCGCGGAAGAACACCTGCATGGTGCCCTGCGCCCAGCGGAGCCGCTGTACGAGCATCGTCGGCAGGTCTTCGGGGGCGAGGCCCTTCGCCAGGATCTCGTCGTGGTACGCCGACTTCCAGCCGAGGCCGTGCAGGCGCATCGCGGTCGCCATGTCCTCGGTCACCGAGATCGTCGCCAGGGGCATGATCGCCTGGGCCTCGTCGCCGCGGTTCACGTCGACGGCGCGGGCGAGCACGGCGATCGCCTCGATCGCCGCGACCGGCGACGCGTTCCGCTGCCCGAGGACGTCGAGTGCGGCGTCGTCGAGCCCGGCGAACGTGTTGGCGTCCGTCGACATCGCGGCGAGTTCCTGCAGGTCGTTCCGCACCGACTCGAGGTCGGCCGCGGCGAACCGGAACGCGATCGCGTCGATGCCCCGCTGGAACTCGTACGTGACGTCACCGAGCGGTTCGCTGCCGGCCATCTGGTCGCGCGCGCGGTCCACCACCGCTTCGGCGTCGTCGAGGGCGCGCAGCACGCGCGGGTCCGTCTCGGTCTCGCGGGCGCGGGACAGGAGCTTGCGGGAGGTCTTGATCGTGCGCTGGACGGACGCCTCGACTTCGCGCACGTAGCGGGAGATGCCGAGCTGCATCAGGGCTTCTCGCCGGAGGATGGCGTTCGACCCGCAGAAGAACGCCGCGTTCCAGCCGTCCTTGGACTGCTGGATCGGGCCGTAGAACAGCGGCGCCTGGCTGCCGAGGAGGTCGGCGTCGGGCACGTTCTCGAACCACTGCGGTGTCTGGACGAGCGCCATCCGCGGGTCCTTGAAGTACCCGAGCGTGCGGTCCAGGATCGCCGGGTCGGGGACCTGGTCGGCGTCCAGGATGAGCAGGAACTCACCCTGGGTCGCCATCAGCGCGTTGTTGAGGTTGCCCGCCTTGGCGTGCCGCGGCCGGTCGATCCAGTCCTGCCCGCGGGTGATCACGCCGAGCCCGAGGCGCTCGGCAGCGTCGCGCATCTCCGGCCGGTTGCCGTCGTCGAGGATCCACGTGCTGTGCGGGTACGTGATCGCCTTCGCCGCGTGCGCGGTGCGCATCACGAGGTCGACCGGCTCGTTGTACGTGGTGATGAACACGTCGACGGTGACGTCGGTGCTCGGGGTCGTCGGTGGTTCGCCGCGTTCCCGGAGCTTCCAGGCACCCAACGCGAACAGCAGCGAGTCGATCACGCTGTACGTCTCGGCGAGGATCAGCGGCACCGCGATCCACCACGAGTGCCAGTTCACCGAGGCGACCCAGCGCCATGCGACGTAGTTGATGCCGGCGAGCGACGCCAGCACCGCAACGGTCCGGACGGTCACCAGGCGGCGGCGCGCCGTGCTCTGCGTGAGGCGCCGGCGGTCCTGCCGGCTGAGGTCGAGCGCCGTCACCGTCGGGCTCCCGAGCCGACGACGGCCGTCGTGGTGCGCTGCAACGTGTCTCCTGATCGCGGCGTGGTGGTTGGTCACGCCCTGTCCGTCGGGTCGGACTCGGCGTAGGGACCTGTCTACCCCAGACCCGCTCCGTCTGTCAGCCCGCCGCCCCGATCTGGGGATGGACGTCGACGGAGAAGCCGATGTCCGCCGCCAGCCGCTCCACCACGAGGTCGAAGTACGCCGCGTGGTCGGAGACCGACCCCACGTAGTGCCCGAACAGCTCGAACGACACCGTCCCGAACACGGCCGTCCAGGCCATCAGCGTGCGCATCACGGCCTCGGCGGGCGCGTCCTTCGCGATCCCCCGCGACCGGATGTACGCGGCCGCACCGTCGACCACCGACCCGACCGGCCGGGGAGCCGGGCTGACCGTGGGCGGTGGGAGGGGCCTCCCGGCCATGGCGTCGACCACGATCCGGACCAGCACCATCGTCGCGCGCGTGGCGGGCTCGATCGTCTCCTGCGGGGCCGCGTAGCCGGGGACGGGACTGCCGTAGAGCAGCGCGAAGTCGCCGGGGTGCGCGACGGACCAGTCGCGGACCGCGCGGCACGCGGCGAGCCAGCGTGCGCCGACGTCCTGCCGGTTGTGCGCGGCGTCGGCACGTTCGACGGCGTCTCCGAGTTCGTCGTAGTCCTGCACGAGGAGCGCGGTCAGCAGGTCGTCCCGGCTCGGGAAGTACCGGTAGAGCGCGGAGGACACCATCCCGACGTCCCGGGCGACGGCCCGGAGGCTGAGCTGCGCGGGCCCCTCGTCGGTCAGCCGTGCCCGTGCGGCAGCCAAGATGCGTCCCCGGATCGTCTCGCGAGCCAGGTCTCGTGCGGTCGGTGGCCGGTCTGTCATCCCTCCACCCTGGCACGCGAGAGCACTGCACACAACCGAGAGCACTGCTCTTGCGGTGGTCGGCACCGCGTGTCATGCTCATCGAACAGAGAGCACTGCTCTCGCGATTCTCGGACGGAAGGACTCCCCATGTCGGACCACCTGGTCATCGGCGCCGGCCCCGTCGGCCGGCACGTCGCCGCACTCCTCGCCGAGCGTGGCGAGCACGTCACGGTCGCCACCCGCTCGGGTCGTGACACCGGCCTGGAGGGCGTTGGTCACGTCGCCCTGGACGCTGCGGACCCCGAGGCACTCACCCGGGCGACCGAGGGTGCGGCCGCCCTCTACAACTGCGCCAACCCGGGCGACTACACGCAGTGGGAGCGGACCTGGCCGCCGCTCGCCGCCTCCCTGCTCACCGCGGCCGAGCGGACCGGCGCGGTGTACGCGATCACCGGGAACCTCTACCCGTACGGCCCCGTCGACGGCCCGATGCGCGAGGACCTGCCCGACGCGGCGACCGACCACAAGGGGATCCTCCGGGCGCGGCTGTGGCGGGATGCCCTCGACGCCCACCGCGCCGGCCGGGTCCGCGCCGTCGAGGTCCGGGCATCGGACTACGTCGGACCCGGCATCGGCGCGAACGGCCACATCACCCGTGTGCTGCCCGGTGCCCTCGCGGGGAAGACCGCGTGGATGATCGGCCGCACCGACCTGCCGCACACCTTCACGGACGTGCTCGACGTCGCGCGGACCCTCGTCGCCGCCGCCGACGACGAGTCCGCGCACGGACGCCTCTGGAACGTCCCCTCGAACCCGCCGAGGTCGCAGGTCGAGGCGCTCACCGACGTGCTCGCCGCAGCCGGGAAGCCGCCCGTGACCGTGCGGCGGCTGCCCGGTGGAGCACTACGTGCGCTCGGGTTGGTCTCGCCGATGATGCGGGAGATCGCCGACATGCGGTACCAGTGGACGGCGCCGTACGTGCTCGACGACACCGCGGCCCGGGCGCACTTCGGCATCGAGCCGACCCCGTGGGACGAGGTGTGCCGCCGCACCGCCGCCGGGGTCGCCGCGTCAGGTCGCGCGTAGGACGTCGCTCCGCGCGTTGGCAGTCGTTCCGCGCGTAGGACGTCGTTTCGCGCGTTGGCAGTCGTTCCTTTCGACCCCCTCCGCACGTTTCGACCACCCAGCGCGGGTGCGGTGGGTGAGAACGCAACCCACTGACAGACGGGAGGCCCGGTGCCAGCTGGCACCGGGCCTCCCGTCCGTGTCGTCCTGGGTCAGTAGCGCGGCTTGCGCACCGGACGCTCGTCGCGGTCCTCGCGCGGGCCACGGCGGTAGCCGCCACCGCGGCGGTCCGGCTGGATCTCGATGAGACGACCGCTGATGCGGGTGTCGCGGAGCTTGTCGAGCACGTCGCCCGGCATGTCCGACGGCAGCTCGACGATGGAGAAGTCCGGCTGGATGCGGATCGCACCGAAGTCGTCGCGACGCAGCCCGCCCTCGTTCGCGAGCGCCCCGACGATCTGGCGCGGCTCGACGCGGTGACGACGACCGACCTCGATCCGGTACGGGGTCATCGGCACCGAGCGGCGACGACGGTCGCCACCGTCGGCCTCGCGCTCGCGGCCCTTGCGGTCGTCGCGACGCTGGTCGCGCTCGACCTGGCGGCGGAGGGCGTCCTCGGCCGGGTCGAGGAGCAGCGGGGTGTCCCCCTGCGCGACGACGGCGAGGGCTGCCGCGACGTCCTGCTCGGGGACGTCGTGGTGCTCGACGTAGTGGGCGATGATGTCGCGGAACGCCTCGATGCGCTCACGCGACTCGAGTGCGGCGGTGATGGCGTCGTCGAAGCGCGTCAGGCGGGTGACGTTGACGTCCTCGACCGAGGGCAGCGTCATCTCGGTGAGGGGCTGGCGCGTGGCCTTCTCGATCGCGACGAGGAGACGACGCTCACGCGGGGTGACGAAGCTGATCGCCGCACCGCTGCGGCCGGCACGACCGGTGCGGCCGATGCGGTGCACGTAGGACTCGGTGTCGACCGGGATGTCGAAGTTCACGACGTGCGTGATGCGGTCGACGTCGAGGCCTCGGGCGGCGACGTCGGTCGCGACCAGGATGTCGAGCTTGCCCGACTTCAGCTGGTTCACGGTGCGCTCGCGCTGGGCCTGGGCCACGTCACCGCTGATGGCGGCTGCGGCGTACCCGCGGGCGCGGAGCTTCTCGGCCAGGGTCTCGGTCTCGCTCTTGGTGCGGACGAAGATGATCAGACCCTCGAAGTCCTCCACCTCCAGGATGCGGGTGAGCGCGTCGACCTTCTGCGCGTACGACACGATGAGGTAGCGCTGCGTCGTGTTGGCGGACGTGGTCGTCTTCGCCTTGACCGTGATCTCGGCCGGGTCGTTGAGGTACTGCTTCGAGATGCGGCGGATCTGCGCGGGCATCGTCGCCGAGAAGAGCGCGACCTGCTTGGTGTCCGGGGTCTCGGCGAGGATCGTCTCGACGTCCTCCGCGAAGCCCATCTTGAGCATCTCGTCGGCTTCGTCGAGGACCAGGTACTTCAGCTCGGACAGGTCGAGCGTGCCCTTCGCGATGTGGTCCATGATGCGACCAGGGGTGCCCACGACGACGTCGACGCCGCGGCGGAGCGCGGAGAGCTGCACGCCGTACGCCTGCCCGCCGTAGACCGGGAGGACGTGCACGCCGCGCATGTGCGAGGCGTACTGCTCGAACGCTTCGCACACCTGCAGGGCGAGCTCGCGGGTCGGGGAGAGCACGAGGGCCTGGGGCAGCTTGCTGCCGGCTTCCATGCGGGACAGGACGGGCAGCGCGAACGCGGCGGTCTTGCCGGTACCGGTCTGCGCGAGACCGACGACGTCACGCCCTTCGAGCAGGGTCGGGATGGTCGCGGCCTGGATCGCGGAGGGGGTCTCGTACCCGATCTCCTTGACGGCCTTGAGGACGGGCTCGCTGAGCCCCAGGTCGGCGAACGTCACCACGGGCCCCTCGTCGATGGGCTCGGTGGTGCTGTTCGTGTCGGAACTCATCCTGGTACGGTACCCGGTCCCCGGCGCAGAGCACGACCAAACGATGCGCAAGAACACGGCCTGCATAGGATTCGGGCGTGGACTCCAAAGCTGCCTCGGTCATCCGGATCCTCCGCGCGGAGATCATCGACGGCACGCTCCCCGGCGGCACCCGCCTGAAGGAGGACACCATCGGTGCCCGGTTCGACGTCTCCCGGGTGCCGGTCCGCGAGGCGCTCCGGCAGCTCGAGACCGAGGGGTTCGTGGTCTCCGAGAAGTACAAGGGCGTGACCGTCGCGTCGACCTCCACCGCGGTCGTCGTCGAGCTCATGCAGATCCGCCGCGGGCTCGAGACGCTCGCCGCCGGCCTGGCCGCCCGACGACGCGGGGGCGACCAGGCCGCCGGGTTGCAGGCCGTCGTCGCACGCGGCCGGTCAGAGGGCGAGGCCGGGCACTTCGCCGAGCTCCCGCCGCTGATCTTCGAGTTCCACCGGCTCGTGGCCAGGGCATCGGGGAACGCACGACTCGAGCAGATGATCGAGCGGCTCCTCGAACAGACCGCGTGGGGCTTCGAGCAGGAGATCGAGGACCGGGTGACCTCCAGCTGGACCGACCACGGCGCCGTCGCGGCCGCGATCCTGGCCGGATCGCCGATGCAGGCGCGCCTGCTGATGGACGAGCACATCGAGAAGGACGAGGCAATCTACCGCCGGTCCTTCCCTGGCTAGGAACGTATACAAAAATGCCGCGGTCTGAAACGATGGCCCCCGAAGTCAGCGGTACTTCGGGAACGGAATCGAGACCTTACATGCGCGAAACCAGCCGGAAACAGGTTTTCGTATACAAAAGTCATGACCTCGTGAATCCAGTCCCATCGGACTCACCCCGCGAACCCATCCGTGGAGTTACCCATGACTGCCGTAACCCGCACCACCGCCCCGACCGCCACCGTCCCGCCGTCCGGATCGCGTACCGTCGCCTCCTCGCTCGACCGGATCGGCTTCACCCGAGCCCAGTTCTGGATCTTGATGCTGATCCTCGCCGGGGAGTTCTTCGACACCCTCGAGCAGAACTCCGTCGGCGCGATGGCCACCAACATCAAGGCCTCGCTGCAGATCGGAGACGTCCAGCTCACCACGATCAACACCGCGACCGTCCTCGGCGGTCTGGTCGGTCGGTTCGTCGCCGGCTGGCTCGCCGACCGCTACGGACGCCGTTTCTCGCTCAGCCTGAACCTGCTCGTCTACACGCTGGGCGGACTGCTCAGCGCGATCTCGTTCAACTACGACATGCTCCTCGTGAGCCGCTTCATCGTCGGCATCGGCATCGGCGGCGAGTTCATGATCGGCATCGCGATGCTGTCCGAGATGGTGGCCACGCGCTTCCGCGGCGGTCTCATCGCGACGATCAACGTGGGTGCCGGCGGCGTGGGCAACTTCATCTCCTACGGACTCTTCCTGCTGCTCCTCGGCCCGCTCGCCCCGGCGCTCGGCGGCGACCACCACGTGTGGCGCTGGACGTTCGTCATCCTCGCGGTCCCCGCCCTGTTCGTCGTCCTCTACCGTCGCCGCCTGCCGGAGACCCCGCGCTTCCTGCTCTCGAAGGGCCGCGTCGCCGAGGCGAACCGGTCCCTCGCGATCCTCGCGTCGAACTCGCTGCGACCCACCGACGCGAAGCCCCCGGTGGAGCTGACCGAGGCGGACCTGCCGCCGGAGCAGCTGCACTCCTCCCCCGCCGCGGTCTTCCACCGCTCGGTCCTCCGTCGCACGATCTCGATCGGCGTCGCGTCCTGGATGGCGTTCGGGTCGCAGGTCACACTGAACTTCCTGATGCCGACGCTGCTCGTCGAGCGCGGCTACTCGGTGTCGCAGAGCCTGCTCTACACGATGATCATGAACATCGGTTCGCTCCTCGGAGCCACGACCGCGGCGCTCATCGCCAACCGCGTCGGGCGGCGGAGCGCCGTCACCGCTGCCGGTGTCCTCGGCTGTCTGACCGCCCTGGCGTTCGCGGCGTTCGGCAACAGCACTGCCGCGATCCTCGTGCTCGGTGCGCTCTTCCAGTACTTCACGATGGTGACGAACACCACGCTCGCAGCCTGGACCGCCGAGGTCTACCCGACGTCGATCCGTGCCTCGGGTGCGAGCATCGTGAACGGCATCGGCAACATCGCCGGCGCGGTGATGCCCTTCCTCGCGATCGCCCTCTACGGCTCGTTCGCCTTTGCCGGTGTCTTCGGCCTGGCGGCACTGATGTACGCGATCCTCGTGTTCGCGGCCCGCTTCGCACCGGAGACCCGCGGACGCTCGCTCGAGGACGTCAACGAGCTCGCCCTGTCCCGCTGAGCGCGTGGGCGTCGGCACTCCCGGCGCCCGCACTCCCGGCACCACCAGCACCCGTACCAGCACCGACCCCATGGAGGAACTCATGGACACCCTCACCGTCTCCGCGACCGCGAACGGCCTCAACTACCTCCCCGAGTACGTGGCGGACGTCTCCGGCATCTTCGCCGAGCACGGCCTGTCCGTGACCGCGAAGGCCTGCGACCCGTGGACCGGCGTCCTCGACGACCTCGAGTCCGGCGAGGCCGACCTCGCTCTCGGTGGCCTCTGGGTCCCCGCGATGTACGCCGGTTCGCCCCGTGCGCTGAGCGTCGTCGGGCAGCTGAACCACAAGTTCCCGATGACCATCGTCGCGCGGAACGCGACCGGGCCGGTCGGGCTGGACTGGCTCGCCGGCAAGGTGGCACTGGCACCCGGCGCGGGCGGCAGCGCTCCGTACGAGTACACGGCCGGACTGATCCGCGAGGCCGGACTCGACCCGGCGGCCACGCGCTGGGTCCGCGACCTCTCGACCGCGATGCTCATCGAGCTCTACCGCGCCGGACTCGGCGACGCGATCGTGCTCGACCTCGTCTCGGCCATGGAGCTCGAGGCCGCCGGTGACGGCACCGTCGTCTTCCGCCACCTGGACACGGGCGTGATGCCGAACAGCGTCTACTACACGCGCACCGATCGCGTCGCGGAGCTCGGCGAGAAGATCGAACGATTCGTCGCGGCGATCGACGTCGCCGAGCGGCGCATCACCGCAGGTGCAGCCGGTGCCGACATCGAGCAGGTCCTCGCCGCGCGCTGGCCCGACAAGGACCACGACCTCCTCCGTTCCGCGGCGCAGCAGATGGCGGACGGCGGCGTCTGGGACAGTGTCACGATCAACCGAGGCGCCTCGGACCGGTGGATGCGGATCCTCGACGAGGGCGGACTGGTGACGCACCGGCCGTCGTTGGAGGAGTTGCTCGGCAGCACCAGCGCCGTCGGTTCCGCCTCGTGACCCTGGTCCTCGGAGCCGACGACGTCCGCCGGCTGCTCCCCGAAGTCGACGCGATCGCTGCGGTCGAGGCCGTGCACGCCGACCTGGGCTCCGGCGCGATGGTGCAGCCCGCCCCCGTCACGCTCGGTGGCACCGACGACGCCCTGTTCCTCCCGATGGCCGTCCGGTCGGACCGGCTCGGCTTCGCGGCGGTGAAGCTGATGGCGGACATCCCCGCGAACGTCGGCACGGCCCTGCCCAGCCAGCGCTCGACGATCCTGGTGTCCTCCGTCTCGGCAGGCGAGTGCATCGCGGTCATCGACGGCGCCGGCATCACGCGGGTCCGGACTGCGGCGGCCTCGGCGGTCGCCACCCGGCACCTGGCACGGCCGGACAGTCGGGTCCTCGGCCTGGTCGGCGCGGGCAACCTGGCGATCGAGCACGTCCGCGCGATCAGCGCGGTGAGGCCGATCGAGCAGGTGGTCGTCTGGTCACGCTCGTCATCGACCGTCGAACGGTTCCGCGAACAGCTCGCGGAGGCCGGTGACGGAGCGACGGACGTGGCCGTCGTCGTCGCCGAGGACCCCCACGATGTGGTGGAACGTACGGACGTGCTCTGCACGCTCACCCCGTCCGTCGAGCCGATCGTGCGCGGTGCCTGGCTGCACCGTGGACAGCACGTCAACGCGGTCGGCGCCCGGCCGCGTCCGACGCACCGCGAGCTCGACGCGACCGCGATGGCCAGGGGCACCCTGGTGGTGGACAGCGCGGCGACTGCGCGCGCGAAGTCCGGGGACCTGGTGCTCGCGATCGCCGAGGGCGCACTCCGGACGAACGCGCGACTCGTGGAGCTGGGCGAGGTCGTCGCCGGTCTCGCGAGCGGACGGGCGTCGGAGGACGAGATCACGGTGTTCGACTCGGTCGGGCTCGCGGCGCAGGACCTTGCGGTGGCCGCGGCGGTCATCCAGCTCGCGCAGCGGCACGGGGTGGGCGAAACAGTCCACCTCTCGGCTGCCGCGTCGTCGCTCGCCCCGGTGCCCTGAGGTCCGGCGTCCCGAGGTCCGGCGTCCCGAGGTTCAGGCCGTCCGGCGCTCGCTCCGCACGCGCAGGCGCCGGGTGGGGGCGTTCCGGAGCGTCTCGGCGGGGAACTCCCCGAAGCGCTGTGCGTAGGCCGCGGAGAACCGTCCCATGTGCCGGAACCCCCAGTCGCGGGCGACGCCGCCGACCGTCACCACACCGGGGTCGGCGAGCTGGAGGACGACCCGCACGCGGTCCAGTCGCATGTCCTGGACGAAGGCCATCGGCGATCGACCGGCCTCCTGCAGGAACGCACTCTGCAGCGTCCGTGCGCTGACGTCCGCGGCGCCGCAGAGGTCGGAGAGGGTCACCGGTCCGCCGCAGTGCGCCGCTGCCCAGGAGCGCGCCGCCTCCAGGGTCCGTCGCGCAGCGCGACCACCGACCGACGGCTCGCCGACCGACGGCTCGCCGGCCTGCGCGGTGCCGAAGACGGCGAGGACCGACTCGGCGAGCTCCACCTGGAGCGACGACCGGACCAGGGCGGAGTCGTCGCCCGAGACCGCGGCCGACGCCACGGCGGCGATCGCGGCGCGGAGGCCGGGCAGTCCGTCGGATCGCGGACGCCGGTTCAGCGTCGGCACGTCGCCGAGGTCGGGTTCCACGAGTCGGCCGACGGCACGGAGGAAGGCCAGGTCGATCCGCACGAGGTGGTGCACGCCGGCGGGAGCGGAGAACGAGAACGGTCGGGCCACCGGGAACGTCTCGGGGACCCCGGGCAGCGTCACGTCCCCCTCGGCCCCGGTCCCGATGCGGGCACCGCCCGTCGCCGTCCACCCGAACACGAGCCCGTCGCCCGGGTCCACGACGCCGTGGCGTTCGGTCGACACGGCGGCGTTCAGCAGTTCGACGTGCAGGTCGCGGATCGAGCGGTGCCGCAGGCGGAACGCGGTGTCCGTCCCGAACCCGATGCACTGCGCGTGGTAGCGGTCCTCGTACAGCTGGATCGCGATCGCACGGTCGTTCGTGGCCCGGTCCGCGACCCGGTGCTCGACGACGTGTGGTCCGTCGCCGACGCGCGTCAACACGACGAGGCGGACGCCCGTGGTCCGCACACGTGCTCGAAGTCACGGTCCTGCCAGGCCCCCACCTCGGGGCCCTGACCATCGACGAATCCGCGCATGACAACCCCTCCTCGCGCTGAACGGCCCCGCACCACGCACACCTCCGCGAGACGATTCCAGTATCGCTCGGACGGATTGCGCAAGAGCAGGGGTTGACAAACCGAGATCGGTACGCTGGCGTCATGAGTGACGAGGACGTGTCACCTCCGGCGCCGGACGTCGTACAGCCGGGTTCGGCGGCGCCCACCGCACGGCTCTCGCGCAACGTGCGCGAGGCGCTGCGGTTCCTGCACGAGCACGCACAGGAGCGCATCTCGGTGCCCGATGTCGCAGCGGCCGTCCACCTGTCCCCCCGCGGCCTGCAGAAGGCGTTCCAGCGCGAGGTCGGGGTCACCCCGGGCCGGTACCTCCGCGCGCTCCGGCTCGACGGCGTGCGGCGCGAGCTGCAGTCCGCGCGACCCACTGACCACAGCACCGTCGCCGAGATCGCGCAGCGCTGGCACTTCAGCAACGCCGGGCGGATGGCGGCGGAGTACCGCTCCGTGTACGGCAGCGCCCCGTCCGCCGCGCTGCGCTACTTCGAACCCGACGACGAGCCACGTGACCGGGTCGCGGCCATCGGGGAGCCGGGCAGCACCCGGCGGCGCTTCCGCCTGGTCCTCGACTGCGAGATCGACGTCGAGGATCCAGGAGCCCTGCTCGCGAGCGCCCACCGCCGTTCCGAACGGAGTGGCGACGCGTGGCAGGGGTACCGGCCGGACGGCGGGACCGAGGACCTCGTCGCCTTCCTGCTCAACGACGCCGTCCGCGGCGCGGTCCGTGACGCCGACGGGCTCCGGCTGCTCGTGCTGAACCCGCTGCTGCGGGTGCCCGAGGCCGACGGCTCCTACGCCGCGGCGGAGCTCCCGCCGTGGACGGCCGTCCTGAGCCCACCGGGCAGTCCACGGATGGGCCCGCGGGTAGCATCGGAACCGGACCAGGAGGACGCTGATGGATGACGCAGTCGATCGTGCACTCCGCGCGATCCGGTCGACCGAGATCGCGGACGACGACCTCAGTGAGCCGTTCCAGCGCGCGGTCCCCGTGGGCGGCGTCTCCGTGTCCTCGTTCGGGTCCATCGTGGCGAGCGAGACGATCTCGGCGACCGACGACACGGCCTTCCGCGTCGACGAGATCCAGTTCGACCTCGCCGAGGGACCGTGCTGGACGGCGCTCCGGCACCGCGCCCCCGTGCTCGAGGGCGACATCGTCGGCAACCCGAACCGCGAGTGGCCTGCGTTCAACGACGCCGTCCGCGCGGAATCGGTCCGCGCGGTGTTCGCGTTCCCGATCGTCTTCGGCCCGTTCCCCCTCGGCGCGGTCGACATCTACTCGCCGCGCCCCACCGAACTCGGCGGCGCGCAGGTCGAGGCGGCCGCGGCCCTCGCCGACGCACTGGGCCGACGGGTACTCCGTCGCGCGATCCGCAGCGCCCAGGACGAGGACGAAGCACTCGTCGACCAGAACCCGTTCTCCCGTCGTGTCGTGCACCAGGCCACCGGGGTCGTCCTCGCGCAGCTCGACGTCACCCCCGAGGACGCCTACCTGCTCATCCAGGGGCACGCGTTCGCCCGCCGCACACCCATGCGGCAGGTCGCCGAGGAGATCCTCGCCGGGACCGTCCGGTTCGAGAAGCACGGGGACCTGATCGAGGAGGTCCGATGACCGCTGCCGAACGAGAAGCACGGATCGTGGAGACCTTCGCGACGCTCGCCGACACCCTGGTCGACTCGTACGACGTCGTGGAACTCCTGCAGACCCTCGTCGAGACCTGCACCGAGGTGCTCGACATCGACGCCGCCGGCATCATGCTCGCGAACGGGTGGGGTGAGCTCGAGGTGATCGCTTCGACCTCCGAGGCCAGCCGCCTCATCGAGGTGCTCCAGCTCGACGCCGAGGCCGGCCCGTGCATGGAGTCCTTCGCGACCGGCCGGACGATCACCTGCCCGGACATCACGGATGCCCCCGACGAGTGGGCGGCGTTCCAGCGTGGCGCTCTCGCACTCGGGGTCCGCTCGGTCCACGCCGTACCGCTCCGGCTGCGCTCCTCCGTCATCGGCACGCTCAACCTGTTCGGCTCGTCCGTCGGCGACCTCTCCGAGCCGGACGTCCGCATCGCGCGGGCGCTGGCGGACGTCGCGACGATCGGCATCCTGCACGAGCGGACCCTCCGCGAGCACGAGGTCGTCAGCGCGCAGCTCCAGCGCGCGATCGGTTCGCGCGAGGTCATCGAGCAGGCCAAGGGCGTGGTCTCCCACGTCAAGGGCGTGTCCATCGACGACGCCTTCGGGGTGATCCGTGCGCACGCGACCGCGACCGGCGGGCGACTCTCGGACGTCGCCCGCGCGATCGTGGACCGCACACTCCAGCTCTGATCAGGCGATCGGCCCGTACAGTGGCGTCTCCGCCTGGTCGAGTTCCAGCTCGGCCGTCTGCTGGATCAGCGCCAGCAGGTCGGCGTCGAGACCCGGCGCGAACTCCTCCAGCCGCTCCGGGGCGATGAACGAGGGCGCGCCCTTCGGCGCCTGCTCGGATGCGTCCAGGTCCGTCCCGTCCCCCGAGGGCGACGCTCCGCGGAAGATCTTCGCCGCCTCCGACGCACCGTCGAGGTCGAAGCTGTACTGCTTGCTCTGCAGGCCGAGGTCGACGAGCTCCTTGACCTCCGGGAACTGCTCGGCGTTCGTCTTCGGGATCGGCAGCAGCGACTTCCACTCGACGCCGAGCGCCTCGAGGGCCTTCGCGTAGGCGTTCTCGTGCGCCTGGTCACGGACGATCAGGTACGCCACGGTCGCCCGCGCCGTCGGGTTGTCCGTCATCTCGTAGATGCGGCACTTCTGCAGCCGGCCGGTCGACTCGAGCATCAGGTTGTAGAGCAGGTCGAGCGGCAGGTTGCCGGAGTTGTAGACGTAGCTGCCGCTCCACGGGTTGCCGGCGGAGTCCACGGGCAGTGCCCCCTGCGCGCCGACGAGGTAGTGGTGGATGTTGCCGGTGTCGAGCGCGATGCTGAGCGGCGTCGCGCCCTTCGCACCCGGCTGGTCGACCGGGTCGGTCACCTTGCCGGTGTATCCCGGTGCGCCGTCGAGCAGGCGGGAGATCGTCGTGCCGATGAGTTCGACGTGGCTGATCTCCTCGGTGCCGACGCCCTGGATGAGGTCCCGGAACGGCTTCGCGGCGGGGCCGCGGAAGTTCATCGCCTGGAAGAGGTACTGCATCATCGTGCGCATCTCGCCGAACTGGCCGCCGAGCCCTTCCTGCAGGGCGTTCGCGGCTGCGGGGTCCGGGTCGCCCGGGGCGATGTCGTTGATCCAGGTCTGTGCGTGGAAGTACATGCTGACTCCTGATCCGTGCGGCGTCGTCACCGCGCGGTGCTCACGCTCCTCGGGGCGGCCTGGGCACGGAGTCGGGTGATCCACGAGGCGCAGCGCGCCCGGCGGCGGTGCGCCGTGGCGGCGCGCAACGGAAACCGGCTCGAACCACGGACGTGCGTGGTTCGAGCCGGTTTCGGTTGTGCGGGAGCGTTCCGCACCGCGGCCGGGGCGAGCAGACGGCGGACGGGAGGCTCGGTGCGGGGCCGACCCGGGCCTCCAGGCCGTCAGGGGGTCTGGTCCGCCGCGGTGGCCGGGTCGGTCGTGGCGGTGACGGCGGGTGCGTCGGAGTCAGCTGCGTCGGGTGCGTCGGCTGTAGCCGTGGCTGCGGCGGCCGCGGCCACCGCTGCGGCCGCCAGCCGGTCCGCTCGGCGGAACTCGCCGTTGCGGGCGAGCGCGCCGGCGGCGCCCGCCGCCACCGAGATCGGGCCGAGGATGATGAACCAGTCCGGGAGTGCCACGAGCGGCAGCGCCGCCAGGACGCCGGCGAGCGCCGAGGTCGCAGCGATCTGCAGCAGCCGGGAGCGGACGGGGCGCATCGCGCGCCCGAGCAGCATCGTGAACGGGAGTGCCACGAGTGCGGCCGCCATCGTCGGCAGGAACGCGACCACGTCGACCATCAGCATCCAGACCACGGTGCCGCCGATCGCGCTCAGCCACGAGCCGAAGGAGGTCTCGACGTCCCAGCCGGACGTCGCGCCGGCCCCGACCAGGCCGATGACGACCGTCGCCGGCAGGGTCACGCCGAGCATCCAGCCGAAGGCGCGGATCTCGAGCCACCGGCTGTCCGACCAGGTCCAGGTCGCCGGTGCGGTGGCACTCATGCCGCACGCCCGGCGACGATGCCGACGATCTCGGTGACCGCCGTGCGGAACGGCCGGATCCGGAGCATCGGGAGGGCGAATCGCAGGACGCCGAGCATCGCGTCGACGAGTCGGTTCGTCCGGCTCTGTCCCGGCGAGGTGTCGTACGTCCAGAACAGCGCGAACAGCAGGTAACCCGTCCAGAGCGCCGTCGGCAGGTCCTCGGCGAGGTCGGCTGGGAGCTTCTGCCGGGCGCCGGCGACCGCACGGCGGAAGAGGTCGAGCACCAGGTCCCGGGCTTCGGACGACTCGGCGGACAGCGGGTTGATCGGCGAGTCGGGGGCGACCGCGGCGGCGAGGAACTGCGGCGCGATGGCGTGGTACGCGGCGAGGTTCGTCAGGCCCGAGCGGACCACGATGCCGATCCGGGCGGTGAGGTCGTCGGTGGTGTCGAGCAGGGGCAGCGCGACGGCGCGGTGCTCCTGCTGCACGTCGACGTAGAGCTCCTGGACGAGGTGGTCCTTCGTCGGGAAGTGGTAGTAGGCGTTGCCGACGGAGAGCCCGGCCTCTGCCGCGATCCCGCGCATCGTGGTGGCGTCGTAGCCCTGCTCCCGCAGCGACCGGATCGCCACCGCGCGGATGGCTGCCCGGGTGCGCTCCCGCTTCGGGAGCGGCTTCCCCTCATTTTCGAACATGTTCAAAAACTACACCCCACCCGGTCCGGTGTCACTAGGGTGGTGCGATGACGAGCGTGCGGGAGTTCCAGGTCACCGTCGACTGCGCCGACCCGCAACGGGTGGCACGGTTCTGGGCCGACGTGCTCGGGTACACCGTCCAGGAGTCGGGGACGTCGTGCGTCGACCCGAACGACGTCGGGCCCCGGCTGTACTTCCAGCAGGTGCCGGAGGGCAAGGTCGTGAAGAACCGCGTGCACCTCGACGTGCGGGTCGGGATCGGGCTCGTCGGTGCCGAGCGGCTCGATGCGCTGGAGGCCGAGTGCGCGCGACTGGTCGCGATCGGCGCCACGCGCGTCCGGCTCCTGCCCGCGGACGACGACGAGGAGTCGTGCATCGTGATGCAGGACGTCGAGGGCAACGAGTTCTGCCTGGACTGATCCGTCCGACCACCCTGCTCACCCTGACGAAGGAGTCGGCGTGCTCTCACCCACCCAGGAACGGCTCACCACGCTGATGGACCGTGTCGTCCCCGGCGACGAGGACCCGTCCGCGAGTCAGGCCGGTGGCCTGGCGTTCCTCGAGTCGGTGGTCGCCGAGCGACCCGAGTGGGCCGAACGGCTGGACGACGTGGTCGCCCACGAAGAGGCCAGTGTGCACTGGGACTGGTTCGCCGAGCTCGTCGCAGGGGGCTTCTACGCCGACCCGGGCAACGGCGGCAACGCGGGCGCGGCGTCGTGGCGGATGGTCGACTGGCAGCCGGAGCCCCTCGGCGGGTGGCCGACGACGGTCCCGGTCGCCGAGGCGGCGCCGGTCACCGTGCACCCTGCTGCGCTGGAGGACCGCTACGACGCGATCGTGATCGGCTCCGGAGCCGGCGGCGGCGTGGCTGCCTGCGGCCTGGCCGAAGCCGGACGCCGTGTCCTCGTGGTGGAAGCGGGCGACTGGCCAACCATCGGCACGCTCGCCGAGGACCACCTCCGGAACCCGCGGTCCGACTGGGGCCTCGCGCCGCGCTCGGGCCCGACCGATGACCGGGACGTCCGGGTCGCCGACGACGGCCGCACCCGGCTGCCGATCCGGCCCGCGGACCCCGGGTGGAACAACAACGCGTCCACCGCCGGCGGCGGCACCCGTGTGTACGGGGCGCAGGCCTGGCGGTTCGCACCCCTCGACTTCCGGATGGCGTCGACGTACGGGGTCCCGGACGGCAGCGCGCTCCGGGACTGGCCGATCTCCTACGACGACCTGGAGCCGTACTACTCGCGCGCCGAGTGGGAGGTCGGGGTCAGCGGCGGCATCGACGACGGCAGGTGGTCCGGGCCGCGCTCCCGTCCGTACCCGATGCCGGCCGTCGCCGCAGGCCCGACCCGCGAGCGGTTCGCGGCGGCGGCGTCCGCGCTCGGCTTCGGCACGGTGCACGTCCCGCTGCTGGTCAACAGCACGCCGTGGCTCGGCCGACGGGCCTGCGCGGGGTGCAACCAGTGCGTCGGGTTCGCCTGCCCGGTCGACGCCAAGAACGGCTCGCAGAACACCATGCTGACCCGGGCGTTCGCCACCGGCCGCGCGCAGGTCGTGCTGCGGACGCGCGCCGCTCGGCTCCGCACCGACGCGACCGGACGGGTCGTCGGCGTGACCCTCGTCGGCACCCGGGACGGCCAGGACTGGCAGCGCGACGTCGACGCAGCGGAGATCGTCGTCGCAGCCGGGGCGATCGAGTCCGCACGGCTGCTCCTGAACAGCCGGAGCGACCTGGAACCGAACGGCATCGGGAACGGCAACGACCTGGTCGGGCGGCACCTGCAGGGGCACGTGTACGGCGGGGCGACCGGCGTGTTCGACGACGTGGTGGAGGACCTGGTCGGCCCCGGCCCCTCCATCGCGACGACGGACCACCGGCACGGCAACGCCGGGCTCGTCGGCGGCGGCATGATCGCGAACGAGTTCGTCGCCACCCCGTCGAACACCTACCGGTACCTGGTCGGTGCGGGGCTCCTCCCCCGGGCCGGCACCGCATCGAAGGCGGGCATGCGCCGCCTGGTCCGCTGGACCGCCCGGCTGATGGGCCCGATCCAGGAGGTGACCTCCGCCGATTCCCGCGTCCGCGTGGACGACGGGGTCACCGACCGGTACGGCGTGCCCGTCGCCCGCCTGAGCGGCAGCGTGCACGCGGAGGACCTGCGTGCCCGCGACGCGACGAGCGCGCGCAGTGCCGCGTGGCTCCGCGCCGCCGGAGCCGTCCGGGCCGTCGAGGTCGGGGGCACTCCGGTCGGACCGTCCGGCGGGCAGCACCAGGCAGGGACGCTCCGGATGGGGTCGGACCCGTCGCACTCCGTCGTCGACGAGTTCGGCCGGGTGTGGGGACACGAGAACCTCCGCGTGACGGACGGGTCGGTGCACGTCACGAACGGCGGGGTGAACCCGGTGCTGACGATCTTCGCGACGGCGATGCGGAGCGTCGAACAGATGACCGCGGAGTAGCGCAGCCGACCGCGGAGGAGGTCAGTCGACGGCGCGGAGCGTCGTGCTCGGGTACTCCCCGAACCGCTCCGCGTAGACCCCGGAGAACCGCCCCAGGTGCGCGAACCCCCAGCGGAGCGCGATGTCCTTGACGCTGGTCTCGCCGGGGTCGGCGCGACGGAGTTCGGAGTGCACGTGGTCGAGGCGCACCGCGCGCAGGTACTCGCTCGGCGACGTGTCGAGCGCCCGCCGGAAGCCGTCCTGCAGCGCTCGGACCCCGAGGCCCGCCGCCTTCGCGGCTGCGGTCGGCGTGATCGGCAGGTGTGCGTTCGCGTGGATGAACTCGACGGCGGTGCGCACCCGTGCGTTCCCGGGCACGAGGAGCGCGGGCGGCAGCGACACCGGCAGCTGCGGGTAGAGCTCGAGGAACGCGATGGCAGCGAGCCGGGACATCTCCGCGCGGAGCAACGGCGACGCCGGCGCACCGATCAGGGTGCGCGAGATCAACCCCATCGCCTGCCCCCAGGTCCGGACGGCGTCCCGCCCCGGCACGACCGCGCCGTCCACCCGGAGGTCGCCGTGCTCGATGCCCGTCTGCTCCGCGGCGACCCGTTCGACGAGCCCACGGTCGAGGTGCACGAGCTTCTGGTCGAAGTCGGCGTACGAGAACCGGAACGGACGATCCGCGGGGAACAGCACCGGCGTCCCCGGTGCGACGGCGACCTCGGCTGCGCCGACGTCGACGACGCCGCCGCCGGTCGTCACCCAGTTGACGATGAACTCGTCGCCGGTCGGCAGGATCTCACCGTCGAGCCGTCCGCCGTGGAAGGACGAGGTGCGGAGGGTCATCGACTCGTCGCCGATGGCGTGGTGCGAGTACGAGAACGGGCGGCCCTCCACCTCGGCCGCCGACCACCGGAGGCCGTGGTACAGCTCGCGGAACATCTCCACGGCCTCGCCACGATCGGTGCCGCGTGCTTCGATGCGCACGCGGGCAGGGGCTTCCTCGGTCACGACAGCATCGTCACACACGCAGATGACGCGGAGCCCTTCAGTGGCACGTCCCTGTCCGGATCGCGCCGGTCACTGCGGTCCGTACAGCCCGATGAGCATCGCGGCGGACGTCCGCGCCTCGCGAGCCGGGGCGACCGTGCCCATCGTCGCCGCTGCGACCTGCGCCCCTTCGGCCAGCAGGACGATCGAGGCCGTCAACATCGCCGGGAGACCGGCGCTGGTCACGAGGTCGTCGACGATCCCGGTGAACACCCGCGTGTGGTCACGCACCATCGCGAGGACCCGCGGGTTCGTCCGACCGAGCTCCCCGTACGCGTTGATGAACACGCAGCCGGCGAAGTCGTCCTCGGCGAACCAGCCCTCGAGGAACGTGAAGATCCCGATGAGCGCGTCGCGGGGATCGTCGATGGGGTCGACCGCGCGGAGCAGGTTGCCGGTCCACCGGTCGTGCTGCTGGCGGAGGACCGCCTCGACGAGGGCGTCCTTCGACACCACGACCGAGGCCGCACGACCCGCCGGCACACCGGCACGGAGCGCGACGTCCTCGAGTTCCACCGTGGTCGTCCCGGCGCGGTTGAAGAGGTCGTCCGCCGCCGCCATCAACCGTCGGTGGCACTCGACGTCACTGAGGACTGCGGGCATGACGGGTCCGATCGGGAGGGTGCTGCGGAGGAGTTCCGAGTTCTGACCATAGGCCAGCGTCGCCCGAGCGCCGCCAGGTGTCCGATGACCGGCGGTCCGGACGCCCCACCTGTCCGCGATGCGCGGCGCTGGCGGGTCCGGCCGCGCAGTACGGTCGGGGCATGAGCGGCGGACGCACCAGCAGCACAGAGCAGGACGACGAGACCCCACCGGGCGAGGCGGACCGCCGTGTCGGCACCGAGCTCCGCTGGCCGGCCGTCGTGGCGGTCCTCATCGCGCTCGGCCTCTACGGCGCCCTGCCGAGCGAGTTCCCCGCGTCCCTGCGCTTCGGCGTGGTCGCGCTCGGGCTCGTCCTGCTCATCCCGGTCACGATCCTCAACCCCGTCCGGCTCGACCGTCAGACCCGCTGGTCGCGCACCATGTCCACGGCGCTCGCGCTGCTGCTGGTCGTCGCGAACCAGGCGGCACTGGTGATCCTGATCGTCGTCCTGGTGTCCCAGGAGCACCCGAACGGTCCAGCAGACCTGCTCGCCGCGCTCCAGGTCTGGATCACGAACATCATGGCGTTCGGCCTGTTGTTCTGGGAGCTCGACCGCGGAGGCCCGGTGTCCCGCCGTGTGGACCACCGCGCCGACCTGCCGCCGGCGGACTTCCGGTTCCCGCAGGACGAGGACGAGAACACGGTCATCGAGGTGCAGCGACGCTCCTCGGTGAAGAGCGACTGGGTGCCCTCCTTCGTCGACTACCTCTACCTCTCCCTGACGAACTCGACGGCGTACTCCCCCACTGACGTGATGCCGCTGTCCTCCCGGGTGAAGGGGTTGATGGGTCTGCAGTCCGCCGCGTCGTTCGTGATGGTCGCGCTCGTCATCGCCCGCGCCGTCTCCCTGCTCGGATCCTGACGCGAGCGGGATCCCCTGACGCGCGCGGAATCCCCTGACGCGAGCGGTATCGTCGGCCCCGACCACCCCGGAAGGACCCACGATGACCGTCACCACCCCGGTGGACACCGCCGCCCTCGACGAGCTCCTCGGTGCCGACCAGGTCCTCCGCGACCCGGCCTCGCTCGAGCGCTACAGCCACGACGACGCCGAGTGGGCCGAGTTCTCCCGGCCGCTGGCGGTCGTCCGGGCCCGGAGCACCGACGACGTCGTCGCCGCGGTCCGCTGGGCGGCAGCAGCCGGCGTCCGGGTCGTCCCCCGCGGAGCCGGCACGGGACTCTCCGGCGGCGCGAACGCCGTCGCGGACAGCATCGTCCTGTCCCTCGAGCTGATGAACGCCGTGCTCGAGGTGAACACCGACGAGCGCTACGCCGTCACCCAGCCCGGCGTCATCAACGACGCCCTCCGCGCCACCGTCGCCGAGCACCGCCTCTGGTACCCGCCGGACCCGGCGAGCTCCGCGATCTCGACCATCGGCGGCAACGTCGCCACGAACGCCGGCGGCATCTGCTGCGTCAAGTACGGCGTCACCCGCGACTACGTCCTCGGGCTCACCGTCGTCCTCGCGGACGGCTCCGTGGTGCAGCTCGGCCGGAAGACCGCGAAGGGCGTCGCGGGCTACGACCTGACCGCGTTGATGGTCGGCTCCGAGGGGACGCTCGGCATCGTCACGAGCGTCACCGTGAAGCTCCTCCCCCTCGCCGGCCGCGACGAACGCGCCGTCATCGGCTACTTCCCGTCCCTCAGCGCCGCCGGTGACGCCGTCGCGGCGATCTCCCGCGCCGGGATCATCCCCGCCGCGCTGGAGATCGTCGACCGCACCTGCCTCCGCGCCGTGGACGAGTGGATGCACCTCGGTCTGCCGTCCGAGGTCGACACCCTCTTGCTCGCCCGCATCGACGAGCGCGGAGCGGCCGGGGACGAGATCGCCGACCACGTCGCCCGGGTCTTCGGGGACGCCGGTGGCACCGACGTCGAACGCGCCACCGACCCGGAGGAGATCGACCGGCTCTTCCAGGCCCGCCGGCTCGCCTACCCGGCGCTCGAACGCCTCGGCCCGGTCCTGACCGAGGACATCTGCGTCCCCCGCAGCGCGGTCCCCGAGATGCTCCGGCGGATCCAGGCGACCGCCGCCGCGAACGACGTCACGATCGCCAACATCGCGCACGCCGGTGACGGCAACCTGCACCCGCTGATCATCGCGCCCGAGGACGACCCCGCCGCGAAGGACCGCGCGAAGACCGCCTTCGACCGGATCGTCGCCGACTGCCTGGCGCTCGGCGGCACGGTGACCGGCGAGCACGGCGTCGGGCTGTTGAAGCTCCCCGGCCTCCGGCAGGAGCTCGGCGAGCGCGTCATCGCGATGCACCGCTCCGTCAAGGACGCCCTCGACCCCGCCGGCACGCTCAACCCCGGCAAGGCGTTCTGATGGTCGCCACCTTCACCTCCTCGGACGGCGCCCGCCTCGCGTACACCGACTCCGGTCCGGCGAGCCCCGGCGGACGCACGGTCGTCCTCGTCGCCGGCTACGCCATGCCCGCGACGGGCTGGGCACTGCAGGAGGACGCCCTCCGCGCCGCCGGGCACCGGGTGGTCGCCTTCGACCGCCGGAGCCACGGCGAGAGCGAGGACACCCTCCGGGGTCAGCGGGTCGCCCGCCACGGTGCCGACCTGCACGAGCTGCTGGAGGTCCTCGACCTGCAGGACGCCGTCCTCGTCGGGCAGTCCATGGGCGCGAGCACGATCTGGGCCACGATCGACCTGTTCGGCACCGCGGGCATCGCCGGGGTCCTGACCATCGACCAGACCCCGAAGCTCATCAACACCGACGACTGGCCGCACGGCTTCTACGGCATGACGCCGGAGAACAGCGGCACCTTCTTCGACCAGGGCATCCCGGACACCGGCCGCGGCCTCCGTGTCGACCAGGGGAACGCCGGCGTCCAGCGACTCATCGCCAGGATCGGCGGATTCCCGGCCGTCCGCACCCCGAACGCGCCGGAGACCGTCCGCCTGCTCCGCGACCACGGCCAGCAGGACTGGCGCGACGTCGTCGAGCGGCTCGACGTCCCCTTCACGATGGTCGCCGGACGGGACAGCCAGCTCTGGCCGTGCTCCCACGCCGAGGCAGCCGTCGGCGCGAACCCGAACGGCAGGGTCGTCGTCATCGAGGACGCCGGCCACGCCACCAACCTCGACCAGCCCGACGCCTTCAACGACGTCCTCCTCGCCTTCCTGGAGTCACTGTGAACCGTCACCCCGCGCCCGTCCAGCCCGGCCCCGGCCAGGAGTCCGTCTGGGACTACCCCCGCCCGCCCCGCGTCGAGTCCTCCACCGAGCGGATCGTCGTACGACTCGGTGGCGTCGCGATCGCGGACACCACGTCCGCCGTCCGCGTCCTGGAGACGAGCCACCCGCCCGTCTACTACATCCCCGCGGCCGACTTCGTGCCGGGAGCGCTCGCCCCCACGAGCGGCTCGAGCATGTGCGAGTTCAAGGGACGTGCGAGCTACTTCGACGTGCACGGCGGCGACACGACCGTCCCCCGTGCCGGCTGGACCTACCCCACCCCCGAGCCCGGCTTCGCCGAGCTGCTCGACCGCGTCGCGATCTACCCCGGCCAGATGGACTCCTGCGAGGTCGCGGGCGAGACCGTCCACGCCCAGGCCGGTGACTTCTACGGCGGCTGGATCACGTCGAAGGTGGTCGGCCCGTTCAAGGGCGAACCCGGCACCCTCGGGTGGTGACGCTGCGGCTCTGCAGATGGTGACGGGCCGGACGGGAGGCGCGGGTCGGGCCCGCCCCGTGCCTCCCGTCCGGCACCGTGGTCCAGTTCTGGTCCGCGCCGGTCAGGAAGGACGTCGGGAGGAGTCGGTGTGCAGAAGCCAGTCCATGTCGAGGTGTTGGCGGACCTTCTCCTTCGGTGAGATGTCGGCGACGTCCGAGACGAAGTCGATGTCGACGCGGTGGATCCGACCGGTGAACGGGAAGCCCTCGCGGGTTCGGTAGTACTCGTCGACGGGGCGATGGTGTTCACGCCGAACCCGAGCGTCGAGTCATTGATCGCGACCGGGCCCGCCGCATCGAGTGCGCAGAAGACGGAGGTATCGCCCGTCGTGGAGCCCCGCGTCTGCGCACTCGATCGCGCTGGCGCTGCGGCAGGGACAGGACAAGGGGCCAGGACGGGGCGCGGGACAGCGACCCGCCCCCGCCACCTGATCTGGGGTGTTCTCGAAGCGAGGGATCCTCCATAAGGTCGAGATCGGCCGTCCGGCCCGTTGCTTCGTCTGCCCTCTTCCCAGAACGGGTCCATGCGTCCTCGTCCTCCTCGTCGCGCCCGAACGGTGCTCGGCGTCCTCCTCGCCGCCGTCGTCGTCCTCAGCGGAGCCGTCACGACAGCCCCCGCGTTCGCGAGCACCGTCGACCCGTCGGGATCGACCGCGTCGCCGTCGCCTGAAGTGTCGGAGCAGCCGACGGACCCCGATGACCCCGGCGCACCGACGGCGACTCCCACGCCCGATGTCCCGACGCCGTCCGAGTCACCGACGCCGTCCGCGACCGCGACCCCGACGCCGGAACCGACGACCACTGCCCCACCCGAGCCGACGCCCACGGCGACCCCGACGCCGGAGCCGACCCCGGCCTCCCGGCCGACCGCGCTCCGCGTGAACGGGGCGACTTCGCCCATGGCGGTCGACCCGAGCGCCACCGTGCGGTTCTCATGGGTGCCGGACGCGGCGGTGGAGCGCACCTACCGGATCGTCGTGGCCACGTCGCCGGCGGCAGCGGCGGCGGGCACCGGGGACGTCTGGGACTCCGGGAACGTGACGTCGGCGGCGACGCAGAACGTGCCGTACCGGGGACCGCGCCTGGCGAACTCGGCGCGGTACTGGTTCAGCGTGCAGAGCACCGGCGACGACCGCCCCGCCTCGCCGTGGGCGACGCCGTCGACGTTCGGCACCACGGTGAGCGCGTGGTCCGCGAAGCCGATCTGGTCCGCGAAGCCGACCACCGCGTGGCAGAGCTACACCGTCGACGCGACGGTCACCGTGGACGCGGTGGCCATGGGCGTGGTGTTCCGGGCGAAGGACGCACGCAACGGGTACCTGTGGCAGTTCCGCGCGGACAACGACACGCTCGTGCCGCACGTCCAGCGGAACGGCGCCTACCGGGCACTGCCCGCGATCCGGCTGGCGAACGCCGGCGTCCGCATCACCCGGGGCTCCGCGTTCCCGGTCCGCATCGTGGTCACGGGGAACCGGATCGTCACCTCGGTCCGCGGGACGGTCGTGGACGACCGGCGGGACTCGACGTTCACCGAGGGGTGGGTCGGCGTCCGCACCGGCGCTTCGGAGCGGGGATCGATCACCGGACTCCGCGTCACGTCCTCGGACGGGGCGGCCCTCTGGTCGGCGAGCGGGACGACGTCGACCCCGGACCTGCCCTGCACGACGCTGAAGAGCGGGCGGACGACGGTCGGCGTCCGCGCGAACTGCGTGTACGACGCGTGGGCGAACTACACCGTGCACGCGACGGTGATGATGGGCGCGTCGCCGACCGGCATCGTCCTCCGCGCGTCGGACGACGCGAACGGGTACCTCTGGCAGTTCGACACGGCGACCTCGACGCTCCGCCCGCACGTGCAGGTGCACGGGTCCTACCGGCTGCTGAAGACGGTGTCCCTGAAGACCAAGGTGCTGAAGGCGCACCAGTACGCGATCCGGATCCAGGTGCAGGGCTCCACGATCCGCACCTGGTTCGCCGGGCGGCTCGTGGACACCCGGACGGACAAGACGTTCAGCCGAGGGCTGGTCGGCTTCCGGACCAGCACGAAGGAGACGGTGCAGGCGAACGTCTTCACCGTCACCGCGCCGTCCGGGCTGCAGGTGTACGCGAAGAACTCCGCCCGGACCGACATGTCCTGCGCGACCCTCAGCGCGACGGGCGTCCTGTCGGTGCCGAAGGGGAGCCGCTGCCTCATCGACTCGGCCGTGCCGGACTGGACGTTCGCCAGGACCTCGTTCACCCTGCCCGCCGGGAAGATCCGCTGGGCGACGGTGTGGTCCACCGGGTCCTCGCCGGCGCCGACGCGGCAGTACGTGTACCGGCTCTCGGTGAACGGGTCGTTCGCCGCCGCCGGCCCGGTGCGGCCCATCGGCACCGAGGTCCGCTACGACAGCACGGACGTCACGTCCCTGCTGCACGCCGGGCAGCGGAACGCGCTCGCCGCGCTCGCCTACACGACGGCGGACCGGCGGTTGCTGGTCCAGCTCGTCGTCACCTACGAGGACGGCACGCGTGTCGTCATCGGGAGCGGATCGTCGTGGCGCACGCTCGACGGCACCGGCGCCTTCCGTCCGGGCGCCTCGGTCGGCACCGGGTACTACGTCGCCCCGTCGGAGAACATCGACGCGGCCCGGTACCCGGACGGCTGGGACACGGCCGCGTTCGACGACAGCAGCTGGCGGGCCGCCGAGGTCCGCCCGACGATCGCCGCGCTGACCGCGTCCCCGCTCGTGCCGATCGTGGAGACCACGCACGCGGTGCGCTCGACCGTCCGTTCCGCATCCGGCACGCTCGTCGTCGACTTCGGCAGGACGTGGATGGGCGGCATCAGCCTGGCCGTGTCGAGCAGCGCGGCCCGGAACGTCACCGTGACCTACGGCGAGACCCTGACCTCGGCGAAGACCATCGCCGCGACGACCACGGCCGGCAACCGCTGGGTCGATTCCTACCGTCTGCGCCCCGGCAAGCAGACGATCGCGGGCTGGGGGCTCCGGGTCTTCCGGTACGTGCAGATCACCGGGCTGCCGTCCGGCGTCACCGCGTCCGCCGTCCGGGCCGTCGCGCTGCACTCCCCCATCGGGACCGACGCCGACTTCGACTCCTCCAACGCCACGCTCGACGCGGTCCGCGACCTGTCCGCCACCACGATCGAGAGCACCACGCTCGGCATGTACGTCGACTCGTGGGAGCGCGAACGGGCACCGTACGAGGCCGACGCGTACATCGAGCAGCTCGCGCAGGCGGCGCTCGACACCGACTCCGCCGCCGCCGCGTACACGTCGCGGTGGCTCCTGGCGAACGCCACCTGGCCGACCGAGTGGCCGCTGTTCGACGCCCTCGCCGTCCACGCCCGGTGGATGGAGACCGGCGACACCACCGAGATCTCCGCGAACTGGGCCGCACTGCAGAAGACCCTGCTGACGAAGTACATCGACACGGGGACCGGCCTGGTGCGGCACGACTCGTCGAAGGACATCGTGGACTGGCCCGGCGCCGAACGCGACGGGTACGTGTTCACGACGACCAACACCGTCGTGAACGCGCTGACGTACCGGGACCTCGTCGTGATGTCGGAGCTGGCGACCGCGATCGGCCGGACCGCCGACGCCGCGACGTACACGAAGCAGGCCGCGGCGCTCCGCACCGCGATCAACGCCCGGCTCTGGGACCCGACCAAGCGCGCCTACCGCGACGGGCTCACCGCGAGCGGCGGTGCCGTCGCGCACTGGGCCGTGCAGGCGAGCGCCTTCGCACTCGCCGCCGGCGTCGCCGACACGTCGACGGCCACCCGGGCAGCGGCGTACGTCGCCGGCCGCGGCATGGCCTGCAGCGTGTACTGCGCCGCGTTCCTCGTGCCGGGGCTGTTCGCGAACGGCCAGGCCACGGCGGCGACCGCGATGCTGACCAGCACCGGGAAGCGGAGCTGGTCGAACATGATCCGCGTCGGTGCCGGCGCGACGATGGAGGCGTGGGACCTGTCCCTCAAGGCGAACACGACCTACTCCCACCCGTGGGCGGCGTCACCGGCCTCGATCGTGGTGTCGAGCCTCGTCGGGCTCCGGGCCACCACGCCCTCGTGGTCCACGTTCGAGGTCGCGCCGGAGCCCGGCGGGATCGCGAACGCGACGCTCGCGCGGCCGACCGTGCGCGGGACGATCCGGGCCGGGTACGCGATCGTGGGGTCCGGGGTCGACGTGGCGGTGTCCGTGCCGGCGACCACGCGTGCAAGCGTGCGGGTGCCGGGGACGAGCTCGAGCGTGTGGGTGGACGGGGTGTCGCAGCCGGCGACGCGGACGGGCGGGGATGCGGTGGTCGAGGTCGGGCCCGGGTGTCACACGGTGTCGGTCGGCGCGACGCCGGCTGCGGTGCTCCGCGGGGTGTGCCGGTAGCGCTCACCGCTCACGTGCCCTCCGCGTCGAACGGCGCCACCTCCCCCGTTGCCAGCGGAACGACCGGCGCGGTTGCCCGGACCCGCGGCGCGGTCACCTGCACGGTCTCGACGACGGTCGGCACCAGGGCTTCGGCCGGCGCCGCCAACGCGTCCCGGACGATCCGCCGCGGGTCGTACTGCCGCGGGTCCAGCGACCGCCACTCGACGTCGTCGAAGTCCGGCCCCATCTCCTCGCGCAGCTGCGACTTCGCGTCCTGCGCGAATGCCCGCGCCGCCTTGACGAACTCCGCGAGCGTCTGCGCGTAGTGCGGCAGGTGCCGCTCGTGCACACCCTCACCGACACCGGCCGCGCAGCACTCGACGGTGGCCACGAGATCGCGGCGGAGGTGCTCCAGGACCTGTTCGCACCGTTGCACGAAGCGCAGCGAGGTGCCCTGATGGAGGCGCTCGCCGTGCTCACCGCTCAGGAGACGGTGATCGCCACGAGCCCCGCGACGCCGGCGAGGGAGAGCAGCACCACCACGAACGGGTCGATGCCCATCCGCGTTGCGCGGACTGTCTGAACGGTGCGTGATCTGTCTGGTCGTACGATCCGGGCCATGAGCACGACCGACGAACAGCCGCGCGGAGCGGACCGGTTCGAGCGCCTGTCCGCGGGACTCACCAGCGTCCTGGAACCGGAACTCGAAGTCCTCGACGCGATGGACCGCGTCATCGCTGCGTGCGTCGAGCTCACCTCGGCGACCGAGGCCGGGGTCGTCCTGGGTGACGCATCCGGCACCCTGCACGTGATCGCGTCGACCAGCGAGCGCAGCAGCGACGCGGAGGAGGCGCAGCTCGGCACGAACGAGGGCCCGTGCGTGGACTGCCACCGAACCGGGAAGGCGATCGACGTGCCGGACGTGGCCACCCACGAGTCGGTGTGGCCGGTGTTCACGGAGACCCTGCGCGGGCGAGGACTCCACGGGACGTTCGCCGAACCGATCCGGCTGCGGGACGCGACGATCGGCTCGTTGTGCGTCTTCGCAGCACACCGGGACGGACACGACGACAGCGACGTGGTGCTGATCCAGCTGCTCGCCGACGCCGCCTCCGCCGCACTCGTCCGGCAGCGGGACGGCGGGCGCCTGCACAGCCTCGACGAGCAGGTCCAGGACGCCCTCCAGGCGCGCGTGGTCGTGGAGCAGGCGAAGGGTGCGCTCGCGTTCCGACGTGGCATCCGCATCGACGAGGCCTTCCAGGTCCTCCGGCGCGCGGCGCACAGTGCTGGCAACGGCATGCGCGCCTCGGCCGAGGACGTCGTCCACCGCGGCTCGGACCTCGGGAGCACCGCCTGAGGAGCATCCGCGGCGGACACCGCTTCTAAGGGGACCCACCACCGCCGGTTCACCCCTTGACCGCGCCGCCCAGCCCCGCCGAGTTCAGGAACATCCGCTGGAACCCGAGGAACAGCACCACCGGGATGAGCGTGGAGATCGCCAGTGCCGCCAGGAACACGTCGAGCTCGGTCGTGGACTGGATGCTCGGCAGCCGCACCGAGAGCGGCTGGAGCGCCGGGTCCGGCAGGACGAGCAGCGGCCACAGGAAGTCCTTCCACGAGTTGATGACCGCGAACACGGACACCACCCCGAGGATCGGCTTGGACATCGGCAGCACCATCGACCAGAACATCCGGAACGGTCCGGCGCCGTCGGTCGACGCGGCCTCGAAGACCTCCCGCGGGAGCGCGTCGAAGAACCGCTTGACGAGCAGGATGTTGAACGCGTTGGCGCCGGCCGGCAGCCAGACCGCCCAGTACGTGTTGATGAGCGACGTCCCGATCACGGGCGGGTGCAGGATCGTCAGGTACAGCGGGACGAGCAGCACCACCGACGGGATGAACAGCGTGGAGAGCACCATGCCCTCGAGCACGCGCGCGTACGCCGGCCGCAGGATCGAGAGCACGTAGCCGCCGGTCGTCGCGACCAGGATCTGCATCACCCACGCCCCGATGGCCAGGACGAGCGTGTTCCCGAAGTACAGGCTGATGTGGACGTCGTTCCAGGCCGCGGAGAGGTTCGCCCAGTCGACGCCGTTCGGGAACAGCGCGAGCGGCGTGCGGAGCGTGTCCTGGGTCGGGGTGATCGCGGACTTGGCGAGCCAGAGCATCGGCCCGAGGCCGAGCCCGACCAGGCCGATGAGCAGCAGCCCGTTCAGCGAGAACAGTGACGCACGGACGGAGCGCCGGCCGCGGTCGGCACGCGCGATGATGCCGCGGCTGGTGCTGTCCACCGGGGCCGCCGACCGACGCGGCGGTCGGCGGACTGGCCGGAGCGGCGGTCGACGCACCGGTGCGACGCTCGCACCGGCGGGGTCGTCGGAGCCGAGGACGGGTGCGGAGGGAACCGTCGAGGTCATCAGACGCTCCACTTCTTCGTGAGCCGGAAGTACAGGATGCTGAGCGCCGCGAGCACGATCGCCAGCATGATGCTGAGCGCGGTGGCCGATCCGTAGTCGCCGCCGGTCGAGTTCGCGAACGCGTAGTCGTAGATCATCAGCAGGATCGTCGTGGTGGAGTTGTTCGGCCCGCCGCCGGTGAACAGGTACGGCTCGAGGAACACCTGCGCCGTCCCGATCACCTGCAGGATGAGCGTCACGAACAGCACGCCGCGGAGCTGTGGCAGCGTGACGTGCCAGATCTTCCGCCACACGCGGGCGCCGTCCACCTCGGCGGCGTCGTAGAGCTCGGGCGGCACCGAGAGCAGCGCCGCCAGGTAGATGATCACGGTGCCACCGGCCGCCGCCCACGTCGCCTCGAGCACCAGGGACGGCATCGCGGTGCCGGCGTTCTGCAGCCACGGCTGCGGCGGGATCCCGACGAAGCCGAGGATCGTGTTGAAGACACCGGTCGCGGATCCGTCGTAGAAGAACTTCCAGAGCAGCACCGCGACCACCGGCGGGACGACCACCGGCAGGTAGACCAAGGCGCTGAAGAAGCCCTTCGCCCGACGGAGCTCGCTCATCAGCACCGCCATCACGAGCGGCAGCGGGTAGCCGAACACCAGGGCCAGCACCGCGAACCACACGGTGTTGCCGATGGCCGTCGGCAGGAGCGGGTCGTGCAGGACGTTCGCGAAGTTGTCCCAACCGACGAACGTCGGCGCGGTCACCAGGTTCGTCTGCTGGAAGGACATCACCGTCGCGCGGACGATGGGCCACCAGGAGAACAGCCCGAAGACCAGGATCAGCGGGAGGGCGAAGACGAGCGTCGAGAGCCCACCCCGACGCAACCAGGTCGCGGGGGTGCGCCGCCGGTCCCGAGGACCGTCAGGGTCCGGACGGGAGGCTCGGCGCGGCTCCCGCAACCCGGTTGCGTTGGTCGTCATCTCACTTGGCCGAATCGAGCTTGGCCTGGATCTGCGTCTGCGCGTCCGACAGCAGCTTCGCCGGGTCCGCTGACTTGTCCGTCAGGACGGCCTGGACCACCGGGTCGAGCAGGCCGTAGAGCTCCTGCGTGTTCTTCGCCGGCTCCGGGACGATCGTCTGGTCGAACTGCTGCTCGGTGTACGGCTTCATCTGGTCGAGCGGCACGTTGATCCACTCCTTGGTCCACTCGAGGGTCTTGTCGTAGGTGGCCTTGTCGAAGACCGGGACCTGCGGCGCACCGACCGGCTGGTCGGAGGCGGCGAGGGTCTTCGCGTCGCGCTGGGCGTCGGCCTTCGTGAAGAGCTTCTGCATGTAGTAGAAGTCGATCCACTTGACCGCTGCGGCCTGCTGCTCGGCGGTCGACTTGGCGCTGACCGCGGCGAGCGTGCCACCGCCGAGCGCTCCGGCGTCCTTCCCGCTGAGGGGCACGACCGTCTCGCCGTAGGACTTCGGGTCGATCTGGTTCTGCGACACGAGCGAGCCGTAGTTGCCGCCGCCGGAGACGTACATGCCGACCTGGCCGGAGGCGAACGCCTGGTTGATGGCGTTCCAGTCGTAGAGGAAGTTGCCGCCCATCGAGTCGTCCTTCCACCGCATGTCCTGCATGAGCGTCAGGGCCTTCTCGTACGCGGCGGTGTCGACGGTGGCCTTGGTCTTCGCGCCGGAGCCGGTCTCCGCACGACCGCCCATCGCGTAGGCCAGTGACGTGAGGATCCAGCCGCCCGTGTTGCCCTGGGTCATCGTCGCGTAGCCGGCCTTGCCGGTCTTGTCGGCGATCTGCTTCGCGTCGGCGCGGACCTCGGCCCAGGTGGTCGGCGGCGAGTCCGGGTCGAGGCCGGCCTGGGTGAACAGGTCGCGGTTGTAGTGCAGCGCCTGGCCGTACGCCGCGATGGGGAGGGCTTCGATGTCGCCGTCCGCGTTCTCGCCGTTCTTCACGACGTTCGGGTTGAACTTCTCCGCGTACGGCAGCTTCGAGACCAGGCCGGAGATGTCCGCGATCTGGTTCTGCTGGATGAGCGACTTGCCGTCCGTGAACGGGATCGTGAACACGTCCGGCAGCGTGCCGCCGGCGAGCTCGGCGGCGAACGTCGTGCCGGTCCACGTGTACTCACGGCTCGTCACGGTGATCTTCGGGTTGGCCTTCTCGAACGCCTTCACCTGGTTCTGGAAGGCGACCTTGGCCGGCTTCTCGAGGCCGGCGTCGATGGCGACGACGATCTTGGTCTTCCCGTCGGAGCTGGCGGCGTTCGATCCGGTGCTGCAGCCGGCGAGCATGCCGATCGCTGCGGTGGTGGCGATCGCGGCGAACGCGATCCTGGTGCGTGACTTCATCGTCATGTCCTCTTGGTCGTGGAGCGGGTCGGGTGGTGCGTGCTGTGTCAGGCGGAACGGACGGTGAGCCAGACGCTCGTGTCCGGGGGCAGGGTGTGGTCGGGGAGGGGTCCGCTCGCGAGCAGGACGTCGGCGTCGTCGGGGAGCGGCACCGCGGTCGTCCCGCAGTTCGTGCGGTGGAGCAGTGCGCCCCGGTGGAACGCGATGACGTCGGGGGCGTCGTCGTCCCAGACGAGGTCGCCGTGCTGCAGGTCGTCGCCACGGCGGAGTTCGAGCACCCGGCGGTACAGGGACAGCGTCGACGCGGGGTCGTCCTGCTGCGCGGCCACCGAGTACGTCCCCCAGTCCGCGGGCTGCGGGAGCCACGGCTCGCCGGTGGCCCCGGCGGGGCTGAAGCCGGCCGTCGCGGGGTCGGTCGTCCACGGCAGCGGGACACGGCACCCGTCGCGGCCCGGGTCGACACCCCCGGAACGGTGGTGCATCGGGTCCTCGATCCGGTCGAGCGGGATGTCCTCCACCTCGGGCAGCCCGAGCTCGTCGCCCTGGTAGACGTAGAGCGCACCGGGGAGCGCGGCGGCGAGCATCGCGGCGGCCCGGGCACGTCGGGCGCCGACGACGAGGTCGCTCGGCGTCCCGAACCGCTTGGTGTCGAACGCGAACGCGCTGTCCTCGCGCCCGAACCGGGTCACCGGGCGGGTGACGTCGTGGTTCGAGAGCACCCACGTCGCCGGGGCGCCGACGGGTCCGTGCACGGCGAGGGTCTCCTCGATCGCGGCACGGAGTCCCTCGGCGCCCCACGGCCGCGCCATGAAGTCGAAGTTGAACGCCATGTGGATCTCGTCGGGCCGCAGGTAGAGCGCGAACCGCTCGAGGTCCGCCAACCAGATCTCCCCCACGAGGACCCGGTCGCCGAGGGTGTCCCCGTCGTCCGTCGCCGCACGCGCGGTGTACTCGTCCGCGACCGCACGCCATCCGCGGTAGATCTCGTGCAGGTCGTCGCGGTCGACGTTGGGGTGCTGCCCGGCGGGGTACTCCCCCACGATCTCCGGCAGCGCCGGGTCCTTCGCCACGAGTGCGGCGGAGTCGATCCGGACACCGGCGACCCCGCGGTCGAGCCAGAACCGGAGGACGTCCTCGTGCTCACGCCGGACGTCCGGGTGGTCCCAGTTCAGGTCCGGCTGCTCGGGGGTGAACAGGTGCAGGTACCACTGCCCTGGCGTGCCGTCGGGGTCCGTGGTCCGCGTCCAGGTGCTGCCGGAGAAGCTCGACGGCCAGTTGCCGGGCGGCAGGTCCCCGTCCGGTCCGAGCCCGTCGCGGAACCAGAACCGGGCCCGGGCGTCGCTGCCCGGTTCGCTCGCGAGTGCCTCCTGGAACCAGGCGTGCTGGTCGGACACGTGGTTCGGGACCACGTCGACGATCGTGCGGATGCCGAGCGCGGCGGCCTCGGCGATGAGCGCCTCGGCCACGGCGACGTCGCCGAAGTCCGGGTGGATCGCGCGGTAGTCCTCGACGTCGTACCCACCGTCGGCCAGCGGTGAGCGGTACCAGGGGGTGAACCAGATCGCGTCGATGCCGAGGGCGGCGAGGTACCCGAGCCGTGACCGGACGCCCGCGAGGTCGCCGATCCCGTCGCCGTTCCCGTCCGCGAAGCTGCGCACGTAGACCTGGTAGATCGCGGCGGTGCGCCACCACTCCTGGTCGGTGACCGGCGTCGTGGAGCCGATCCGAGCCTCCAGACCGGGTTCGTCGGAGGCCGACGTGCCGGGCGTGGCCGCGGTGTCACGGGGCGGGCTGAGCGTCATCGTCCGGTCCTTCCGACGGTCGGGCGACAGTGCCTCGACCGGATTTGGTTTAGCGCTATACTCGGCGCTGGAGTGACAATATGGTGCTCCGCTCCCGGATGTCAACTCCCCTCACGAAGCAGGAACGAACCGCCCGTGCCCGTCACCCTCAAGGACATCGCCGCCGAGGCCGGAGTCAGCCTCATGACGGTCTCGAACGTCGTGAACGGCAACCACGACAAGGTCTCCGCCGGCACCATCGAGCGCGTCCGCGCCATCGTCGATCGGCGCGGCTACGTGGCCAACGCGTCCGCGCGGAGCCTCGCCGCGAAGACCTCACGGCTGATCGGCCTGCTCGTCCCGTCATCCGAACACGACATCCTCGTGCTCAGTCCGCACAACGTCGCGGTGTTCGGGTTCCTGGAACGGCAACTCCGCGATCGCGGCTACCACCTGCTGTTCCGCGGCGTGAACGAGACCGCCGAGGTCGACGTCGCACTGCGGTCCTGGAACCTCGACGGCGCGGTCGTGCTCGGGTTCCTCGACGAAGAGGTCGACGGTTTCCGACCGACCGGCGGCACCCCGATCCTGGCGCTCGACAGCTACTCCGCGAACACCCGGACCACCGGGGTGCGCTCCGACGACCGCGAGGGCGGACGGCTCGCGGCCGAACACCTGCTCGCCCTCGGACACCGGCGGATCGCGTTCGCCAGCCCGGCGTTCTCCGACGTGGGCCTGGTCCGCCAGCGCTTCGAGGGGTTCCTGCAGGCGCACCTCGAGGCGGGCGTGGCATGGGACCCGGCCGACCAGGTCGTCGTCGACCCGACGTGGGAGTTCGGCGTCACCGCCGGCGCAGCGCTCGCCGGCGACCACCCGCACGTCACCGCCGTGTTCGCCACGGCCGACATCCTGGCCGTCGGCATCACGGAGGGGCTCCGGCAGGACGGCCGCTCCGTCCCCGGCGACGTGTCGATCGTCGGCTTCGACGACATCGACGTCGCGCACTACGTCACGCCGAAGCTGACGACCGTCCGCCAGGACGTCGCGGCGAAGGGGTCGATCGCGGCGAGCATGCTCCTCGACGAGGTGCAGGGCCGGGGTGCACCCGGCGAGCCCGTGGTCATCCCCGTGGAGCTGGTCGTACGGGAGTCGACGGCGGCGCGCTGAGCGCTCCGCGCGGTCCGGTGCCCCGATCCGCGGCGTTCCGGCGTCGACCGGAGGACGATGGTGGGCACCGACGCACATGAACGGAAGCGAGTCGACGATGACCGCAGACGATCCCCTGGAGACGGACCCGGAGCACTACCGGCTGCTGTGGGAGAACGAGCACGTCCGGGTGCTGGACTACACGGACGAGCCGGGCGACCAGACCCACCCGCACCGGCACCCGAACAGCGTGATGGTGACGCTGACCGCGTTCGAACGGCAGCTCGCCGCTGACGACCGGACCGTGGACGTCGCGCTCCCCGCCGGGAAGGCCGTGTGGCTCGCCGCGCAACGACACTCCGGCCGCAACACCGGCGCGACCCCGACACACACCGTCCTCATCGAGCTGAAGGACGCGCCAGGGGGCGGAGCGCCGACATCCGTCCTCGGCCCGGTGCCGTGACCCGCCGTGGCCGTTCCGGGGTCAGCGCGGACCGTCGATCTCGAGCCAGGACCCGGCACCGCCCCGAGCGTCGCCGTCGATCCCGGGTCGTTCCCGCAACGCGGCGAGTTCCCGGTCGATCGCGGAGCGGTCCGCCGTCGACCCGAGTTGCCGGTCGAGGTCCGCGTCCGGTTGGCCCGTGACGTCGGGGATGCCGTTCGTCGCGAGGAGCTCGTCGGTGGCCGCAGCTCGAGCCTGCATCTGCGCGATGCGTTCCCTGGCGTGGTCGAGCCGTGCCGCGGCCTGGTCGAACTGACCGCTGATGCCGGCGACCGCCTCGTTGACGCGGACCTGTGCCGCTGAGGCCGCGTAGGAGGCCTTGATCGTCTCCTTCTCGATCCGGAACGCCGCGAGCCGTTCGCGGAGCCGCTGCTCCGTCTCCTGCAGCCGGGTCTGCTGGCGTTCGAGCCCCTCGAACTGCACGCGGAGCGTCGCGACCTGCGCGGCGACCGACGTCCGTCGTTCCAGGGCGATCCGAGCGAGGTCCTCGCGTCCTTGGTCGATCGCCTCCCGCGCCTGCTCGCCGAGCCGCGCGTACCGGGCGCCCTCCTCCTGTCCCTGGAGTTCGACGCGCTTGCGGGCCGTGGCGATGTCGGCGATCCCGCGGCGCACCTGCTGGAGCATCTCGGCCTCACGGTCGTAGGTGTCGTCGAGGGCGTCGCGTGGGTCGTCCATCCGGTCGATCGCTCGGGCGGCCTTGCCCTGCATGATGGCCTTCAGGCGTCCGGTGTTGCTCACGGTCGGTCCCTTCGTGTCAGGTCTCGGTACGCATTCGTCCCGGCCGCCAGCGCGGCCGCTTCCCGGTCGACGTCGTCCCGGAGGATCGAGATCCGTCCGCCGGTCTCGCTGGTGACGGAACGGATCGTGCTCGAGAGACGGTCGACGATGCCGGACAGCTCGGCGGCCTGACTCCGGAGCGCCGGCAGCTCGACCGCGACCCGGCCGGCGTCGTGGTCGGTCAGGAGGAACGCGATCGCTCCGTCGACGGAGGCCGCACCCGCATCGATGCGGAGGACGAGCCGTCGGACTCCGGGCTCCGCTCGGTCGACCGCGATCGCGTAGGCGAGCGCCGCATGCGCCCGTTCGACCGTGCGAGCGAGGTCCGCCCTGAGCGCGATCGCGGTCCGCCGTGGTCCGGGCGTCGTCGCCATCCGGACCCGCCAGCCGATCGTCCGGACGGTCGTGCTGCGTCGGAGGGCGCGGGCCATCCGCAGCACGATGATCGCCACTGCCGCCCAGAACGCGATGAGCGCCACCACGAGCGAGACCAGCACCCAGCCGAGAACGTCCATCGAGAACCTCCTGCCGACCAGGATCACTCGCGCCGCGGCGACGGACCATCACCCGAACAGGGCGATATCGAGCGGTCCGGTCCCGCCGGGACCGCCCTCGGGTCTACGGTCGGGCGGACCGGGGAAACCAGGGCCCCGGGGTTGGGGATCACTGTGGCGTGGAGCAGGGTCGATGCGACCGTGAGCAGCAGATGACCAGTGCGACGCGAGTGCGTCGGATCACCGCGACGGGTGTCGTCGGTGCGGCGATCGGGGCGTTCGCCCTCACGGCAGCCTCAGCGGGACCGGCGCAGGCGGCGGACGTCGCTCCGGTCAACCCCGTCACCGTGCCGGTCGACGGCCACGCGGCGAACCAGGGATTCCTGGTGTTCGTGCAGGGCGACGTCGCACTCTCCGCCGACGAGGCAGAGGGCACAGTCGCCGCGGGCGGGGACCTGGCGTTCGACACGGACTACAACATCGCGGCCGGCAGCGTCCCGATCGGCGCGCCCACGCTGCCCGGCGACGACCGTCCGACGTACCTCTACGTCCAGGGCGGTGTCCAGTTCCCCGCGGACAGCGGCGCGATCCTCCGTGTCCTCAACGGCGGGCTCACACACGTCGGCGACACGTCGACCTACGACGCGTTCGACGCCGACCAGAACGGGGCGTCGATCGCCTACCGGATCGCTCCGGAGGGCGGCACCGCCGAGAGCATCCCCCGCATCGAGGGGACCGTCGCCGAGCCGGCTGCCACCGTCCCACGGCTGGCCGACCCGTCGGTCCTCGACTTCGATGCGTCCTTCACCCGCTACCGCGCGCTCTCGACCGACATCGGCACGTGCCCGGCGACGACCACCCTCGCGGACGACGAGGGCACGCCCGTCACCAGCCCCGTCCCCGACGGGTCGGCCGCCCGTGTCGCGATCCGACCGGGCGTGACGAACGTGCTGACCGTCTCCGCGGCCGACCTCGACGCCCTCGGGCAGCTCACCTTCGACGGGCTCCCCCGATCGGACAGCCCGCTGGTGGTCAACGTCACCGGGACGTCGTTCGACGGGTCCATCCCGAACCTCGCGAACCTGACCAACGGGCAGGCCCCGTTCGTGCTGTGGAACTTCCCCGACGCGACGACCGTCCACGTCACCGGTGCCGACGCGCTCGAAGGCACCATCTACGCGCCACGTGCCCTCCTGCAGTGGGACGTCACACAGAACATCGAGGGCAACGTGATCGCCGCGTCCTTCGTCCACGGGGTCCCGGCCCGACCAGGCCCCGCCCCGCGTGAGATCCACGGCTTCCCCTTCGCGGCCGAGGTGTCGTGCGTCACGACCGATGCCGTGACGGGGAACCTGACGCTCGTCAAACAGGTCGACGGCGGCACGGCCTCCGCGTCCGACTGGACGCTGACCGCTGCCGGTGCCGGTGCCGGGGCCACGACCATCAGCGGTCAGAGCGGCAGCTCCGCGGTGACCGACCAGACCGTCGCTGCGGGCGACTACACGCTCTCCGAGTCGGGCGGCCCCGACGGGTACACGGCTGGCGACTGGACGTGCGTCGGCGCGCGGGTCACCGGCGCGACGGTCACCGTCGAGGGCGGTGACGACGTGGTGTGCACCATCGTCAACACGGCCGTGTCGCCGACACCGACACCCACCCCGACGGCGCAACCGACTCCGACCCCCACCGGCACGCCGGCCCCGGACGCCGGGCCGCCGTCGGACCCGGGTGCTGGCGCAGGGCCGGAGATCACCGGTGACGGTGGGGAATCGCCCTGGGCGGATGCGGGCTCGCTCGCCTTCACCGGGTACGACCCGCTCGGGCTCACACTCGTTGCGGGAGCGCTCCTGCTCGGCGGGCTCACGCTGACCATCGTCGTCGCACGGCAGCGCGCACGTCGCTCGTGACCCGACGACCCACTCTGGGCTACCGCAGCAGCCCTTCCTTGGTCAGCCAGTCCTTCGCCGCGGTCGCGGCTTGGGCCTTCTCGCTCCCTTCGACACGGTTGCGCAGCGCGATGAGGTCGTCTGTGGTGAGCTTCGCGGAGATCTTGTTCAACACCGAAGCGAGTTTCGCGCTGGAGATCTTCTTGTTGAGGAACGGCAGGACGTTCTGCGCCGCGATCAAGTTCTCGGGGTCCTTCAGCACGAGCAGCTTCTTCGTCACGAGGTCGGGCGACGTCGTGTAGATGTCGGCCACCTGCACCGTGTCGTCGACGAGCGCCTTGACCGTGTCGGGTCCGCCGTAGTCCTCGATCGACTTGAACGTCACCTTGTCGACGCCGTACGTCGACTTGAGCCCGGGGATGCCGTAGGGAAGTGTGCCGAACTGCGGGTTGGCTCCGAGCGTGAACGGCTGGATCTTCGACAGGTCCGAGATCGACGTGAGGCCCTCCTTCGCCGCCTCCGCCTGGGTCACGACGTACGCGTCCTTGTCCTGCGCCGGCGACGGGTCGAGCACCTGGAAGTCGCTCGGGACCTCGGTCTTCAGCGCCGCGTCGACGTCCGCTGTCGTCTTCGCGGTGGCCTTGGTGTCGTAGAAGAACAGCAGGTTGCCGTTGTACTCCGGCATGAGGTTGATCGAACCGTCCTTGAGCGCGGGGATCGTGGTCTGCCTGGGGCCGAGGTTGAACTTGGTCGTCACGTCGAACCCCGCGTCCTTCAGGGCCAGCGCGTACATGTTGCCGAGGATCTCGCTCTCCGGGAAGTTGAACGAACCGACCACGATCGGCGTGCTGCCCGATCCGGAGCTGCCGCCTGGAGCCGCCTTCGTGGGATCAGAAGTGGAACATCCGGAGAGGGCGACGATCGTTCCGATCGCCACCACGCCCGCGAGGATGCGTGTCGTGGTGCCTGCTGTGAACATCAGTGGTCCCTTTCGTCGACGGTGGATACCGTCACCGCGCGGCGCCGGGATGGCAGCGTACGGACGTGTGTGCGACGGCGGCGGGTCGGTGCTTCGTGGCCGCGTCGGGTGAGGCGCTGCGCGAGCGCGAAGAGCCCGTCGATCACGAGGGCGAGCACCGTCACGAGCAACGCGCCACCGAGGATGAGGTCGTTGTCGTTCAGGCTGATCCCGGTCGAGATGATCGCACCGAGCCCGCCGAGTGAGACGTACGACGCGATGACCACCGTCGCGATGACCTGCAGGACCGATGCGCGGATCCCGCCGATGATGAGCGGCAGCGACAGCGGGATCTCGACCTTCCAGACGATCTGCAGTTCGGTCATCCCGATCGAGCGGGCGGCATCCACCGTCTCCGGATCCACGGACTCCACTCCTGCGTACGCCCCGGCGAGGATCGACGGGATCGCCAGGACGACGAACGCGATGATGGACGCGAAGAACGCGGTCTGCGTGAACGGCACGGTCAACCCGATGACGACGAAGAGGGTGCCGAGCAGACCCAGGGTCGGCAGGGCGCGCATGCCGCCGCTGAAGGCGATGACGAACCCGCGTCCGCGTCCGGTGTGGCCGATGTACAAGCCCAGTGGAAGCGCGATCAGGGCTGCGATCGCGACGGAGATGAACGTGTACAGCAGATGCTCGACGATCCGGTCCTGGATCGGGAGCGGAGTCTGGAGGCCGGGACGGTAGTTCGCCGGGTCGAGGAGCCAAGCGACGGCGTTGAGGAAGAACTGCACGGTCAGGCCCCGCGTTCGATCGTCGCCAGCGCTGCGCGCCGCCGTGGCCGGAGCGGGGTTCGACGCGACCACGGCATCAGCACGCGCCCGATCGCCACGAGGACGGCGTCGAAGACCAGTGCGATGACGAGGCTCGCCACCACGCCGACGAGGATCTCTTCGAGGAACTGCCGCTGTCGCCCGTCGGTGAACAGGAAGCCGATGTTCGCGGAACCGACGAGGGCGCCCACCGAGACCAGGGCAACGGTGCTCGCGGAGACCACCCGCATCCCTGCGAGGAGGACGGGGCCGGCCAACGGGAACTCGACCGCCCAGAAACGGTGCCACGCCGAGAAACCCACCGAGGTGGCCGAGTCGATGACGTCCGCCGAGACGGCGCCGAACGCGTCGGACGACAACCGCACCATGATGGCGACCGCGTAGACGGAGAGCCCGACGACGATGTTGACGGGATCCGTGATGCGTGTCCCGAGCAGGTACGGGAGGATCACGAAGAGCGGCAGGGACGGGATCGTGTAGAGCAGACTGCCGCCGCCGACGATGACCGATCGAACTGCGCGCCAACGGTTCGCCACCCACCCCAGCGGCACCGCCACGACGAACCCGAGGACGATCGGCACGGCGGCGAGCGCCGTGTGCGTGACGGTGAGGCTCCAGATGAGACCGAAGTTCGCGGTGATCCAGTGCAGGTCAGCACCCCAATCCTCATCGGAAGGCCAGCGGATGGGGCCTTCGTCCCGCAGGGCTGCTGCGTCCGTCTGAGAGTAGCCGCGCAGGACGGTTCTGACCGGGTGGCTGGCTGGCGAGGTGTTCGGCTTATTCGCGGATGCCAGTGATCACGCGGATCGCGGATCCCAGTACTGACGGGCGTTCCACGGGTTACGGGGATCTCTTCCACGGTCTCGTTCCAGACCGAGCGAGGCGGCTCATCACATCTTCGGACCTGCGTTGACCTGCCTGGACAAGAATTTGGTTCTCGAAGGAGAGCGCTGCGAGTGGCCCACTCCTACGCGCGGCACCCTGGCGCCTGGCCAAAACGAAACTCACGAAAAGCGAACACATCGTGCGCGAATCTGAAGCATAGGTGCTACTCTTAGGTCAAGAACTCCAGGAGCACCACCTACCCGAAAGGTACCTCATGGTCTCGACCCCCTTGTGGCTGCGCCAGCTCCTCGGCACTGACGCCGAGGACGTCATCGAAGCCGTCTTCAGCTGCATCGACTCCGCCCACCGCGACGCTAGCGACGCTCAGGACGCAGGCAGGCTTCGCAAGCGCACCACATACGGCGCAACGTTCTGGCTGTCCGTGTACGACCAGCTGATCGACCGCTTCGACGGCATGCCAGGGGCAACGCGCTTCCACCCTCGCGGCGCACCCTACGACCTCGTCGTCCTCAACGGCGTCCTGCTGTACCCGATCAAGGTGGGTGACAGCCTCAAGCGCGCCGTTCGGGACGGACGCGTCGCCGACCAACGGATCCGGAAGGGCATCCTCGAGATGGCGCGCCGCTACAGCCTGAACCACGGTTTCGATCTCGCGGGGCTCGTCGATGACGACGGCACCGAGTGGGACGAACTGCCGCCGATCATCCCCGAGGGACAGGTCGCCGAGATCCTTCTCGTGCCCTACATCAGCAACGCAGAAGCGGGAGTACTCGCGGCCGGACTCGGCCAAGGTAGCCTGCAGACCCCGAAGTCCATCACGTGGGAGCACTACGTCGATGTGGACCTCGACCTCTATCGGAGCGCCCCGCAACGCGTCGATGTCGACACCGACGACAACCGATTCGACAACGCACCGCTGCCGAACCCGACGTTTGGCATCCGCGCGGCAGCCGTCGACAACCCTGAGGAAGTCGACGAGGGCACCGAACACGGAGCCGAGGAGGAGAAGAGTGGCACGGGTGACTGACCAGTTTCCGTCTTCGGCGAAGGCCGACGATGTCGCGCGGCTCTTCGACCCCGCTCGGCTCCGCCAAGCAAGGCGCTTGACGATGATGACGAAGCAGGCGCTCGCTGAGAAGGTCGGCGTTTCGCCAGCGGCTGTTGGGCAGTACGAGTCTGGTGTCCACAACCCGAAAGCGGATGTACTTCGCGCACTGGCGGACAGTCTTGACGTTCCAATCGAATTCTTCGCCCCGGACCGACCACTGACATCCCTTGACAGTTCCGACGCGCACTTTCGCTCGCTGCGCTCCACGAGCGTCGGGCAACGCAACAAGGCGCTCGCGTTCACAGAGCAGGTGTGGGAGCTAACGCATGCATTGGAACGCTGGGTGCAGTTCCCCGAAGTCAATCTCCCCCAGACCCTCAACGGAAGCTCGCGGGATCGGTCTAGGGCCGAGCTCCGAGACGCAGCGGACATGCTCCGGACACACTGGGGCATCCCTCTGAACGAGCCGTTTGCACACCTCACTCGGACTTCTGAGACGAATGGCGTCGTTGTCGTCTTCGCCGCGTTCGCCGGCGCAGGAGAGAAACAACGCATCGACGCGTTCTCAACGTCCAAACTCTCGAGGCCAATTGTCGTAACGCCGCCGGACCGCGCCGAAGGCGTCTTCAAGCATCGGTTTAACCTCGCGCACGAGATCGGCCACCTACTTCTACATCGCGAGGAGGTCCACGGAGAGCTCATCATCGAACGCGAAGCGAATGCTTTCGCAGGCGAGCTTCTCATGCCTGAGCGTGCGATGCGAAACGTGCTGAAGCCACGGATTGATTGGGACAACTTAAGCAAGCTGAGCCATAAGTGGGGCGTAGAGATGAAGGCACTAATATTCCGCTCCCGCGAACTCGGCATCCTCTCCGATTCGTCCGCCCGGCGCGCGTACCAGCGGATCGAAGTCATGCGATCCGCCAACCTTCTGACAAACCTGTCGACCGCCGAGTTTGAGGGCGAGATTCCAGTACTGCTGCAACGCGCGTTCGAGTACGCGACAACCGAAGGGGTCACTGTCGAGTCACTCGCCCAACAGCTGCGATGGCGCCCACTTACTGTCAAAACACTTCTCGGCGTTACAGGCGATAGCAGACCAAAGCTGCGAGCGCTGTTGTAACCCCTAACGCTCGCAACTCAGGCGGCCATGCTCGAGCTCATCGAGTCACGCAACGCTGAGAAAGCACATTGTACATTTAAACTTCGCGGGCAGGACCGAGGACCAAGCGTGCCCCCTCCGACCGAATGAAGTCAAAATGGCGCTCCTCTTCTGGCGTCATGGAGATCACATCGACCGGCAGGTCCGAGGGAAGCTCATACAGGTCCCTTAGGAACGCCCGTAGCTGCTCTAGATTCCGGTAAATCACGAGAATATCGATGTCTCGATACTTTGACTCCCCGCGCGTAAACGACCCGAATCCGTAAACCTGAACGTTGGCGTGCGCGGACACAACGTGGCGTAACGCCTCCCAGTTCCGCAATCCTTCAGGTCTTAGCAAGTGCGGACATAAGTTGCCCGGGCCTCACGAAAACCTCAATGCCCGCATCAGCCGCAGCTTTGTAAAGACCTAGAGCAGGCCCGGCACCATTCGGGTTCGTGCAGTAGTAGTAGTCAAAAAGACCCTGCGCAAGCTCGTCAAAAAACTGCGCAGTCGTTGGTTCATAACCAATATCCAGTACAACCGACTTTATAACACCTGTACGACACTCGACTTCGAATCGATTTAGGCCAACCCGGCTAATCTTGACCACATTGGAGAGGCCATGTATGTGAGCGAACGCAAATCGGATGCTCGGACTGACGTACTCGCTCGGCTCCTCCTGATCGACAGCCCGAATTGCGTCTGCCCAGTCACAGAGTACAACGCCATGACTATCGGCCTCGACGAAAGCAAGGCCATCTACCCGTATGGGTTTGTGCATCAGGAGAACGAGCTCAGCTTCTGGGTAGTCCTCAACCAATCTGGCCACCATCGAGCCCGTAACCACCGGGTCGTCCAGGGCACCAAGGCCGATACGGCGTCCATCGTCGCGTTGAAGCCATGCGAAGCTGTCAGCAACGTTCTCATACGTCCCGATCGAGTCTGACTTCGAGCTCAGCCACCTCGCTGCGCGTGCAGCCTCGCCCGTCATGAGTTCACGTCCAGCGGCTCGGCGATGGCGCCCATCCCGCGCGGCCATCGGGATCCTCCGGGAATTGGGGCCTCGCCTAGGTGGCGTCGTTCGAGGTCCAAGACGTGCTGACGGAGAGCTGCCACAGTTTCTCTTTCATCTTCAGTCAGAAGCCGCTCGTTGACCTCGAGAAGGCGAACGACGGTGAGGTTGTTCGGCAGAATGTCTTCGCGCACTTTGACCCGCCAAGTGTCCGCGCGATCATCGTATGGCATCACGAAAGGGGCGGAATCTGGGCCAAACTCAGCGTGAATGAGCTTGTTGAGGCGCAGAAGCGGGTCGATCGCTCCTCGAAGACTCTCACGGTCATTGAATGTCTGCACGCCGAATACTGCGTCGAGTCTCGCTCGGTGCGAAGATTTCCATTCGCGGAGTAGATCGACAGGGTAGTCAGCGTCAGCCTTGTCTACGACCTTATGGCAGTTCGCGCAAAGCACTAGCAGGTTCGCATCGCCCGCTCGCTCGGTCTCACCGACACGATCATCACCACGAGCACCGCCGGGGCTCGCAGCGATGATGTGCGCGAGCTCCGCGAAATGTACAGTTTGCCCAGAAAAGGTTGTCTTGAAGATGCTCTGGTTGCAGTCAGGATTCTGACAAAATCCCCCGGACTCTGCAAGGAGGACGTTCTTTGTTGCTTGACTTGCGTCACTGCCGCCGCGCGCACACGATCTTGACACAGCCATCCCTCTTGTCGAGTTCCCATCAACGCGGGCCAACCCATGTTTGGCTCAGCCCGCAACCACGCTACCGCGGATCGGAAGCGAAAGACGGACGTGCTCTGGCGCGGTTTTCGGAAGCAACGCTTGGCTCTAGCGGGGAGGTCCGTCGCCGACCTCGGCAAGCAGGGCACCGCCCCACCACCCCCTCGATTGCCGCGTCCGACTGCATGTGCCAGTCCGCATCTGGTCGTAGCCAAAGACACCCGGAATCCGGCCAACGGCGCCGATAACGCTCAGTATGTCTGCGCGATGTTGCGGTGCCCCAGCTTGGGAGCCGCTCATGCTCAGCGCGAGCATGAGCGGCTCCCACAAACCAACTAGTGCGCCCGGCGGACTAGTTCTTGGACAGTCGAACGGTCGCGGTGCTGCCTGCGATGCTCACAGGGAAGCTGATCTCGTCGTCTTCGTAAATGAAGTCTTTCGTCGCGTCCGTCGACGCCAGCAGCGCGGTCTCGGTCGCTGCTTTGTCTCGCGTCGACGTCCAGGTGTACGGCGTCGTGTCGTCCGTGGGAGGTGTAAAGGAGCCGACCCAAAACAGCGACGTGGTGTCGCCGTTATCGGTGACGAAGCTCGCCGTGATGGTGTTCCCGGACACGGTTGCGGTCATCCACCCGTCGTCGCTCGCCGAGTTGTTCTGTTTCCAGTCCCCAGCCAGATCGGGGATGACCACCGGGTCCGGAGTTGGAGTGGACGCGACCGCAGTGCTGGGGTTGCTGGTGGCTTCGGCGGCGGTGCCCCCGGAGTTCGGCGCACTGCACCCGGTGAGTGCCAAGATCGCAGCGAGCGCGATGGGCCCGATTAGCCGCTTCACTGGAACCACCCCGAGACGCCGATTGCGAAGGTGTCGCACGGGGTGTCGTACAGGTCGTGGCTGAATGACACGGTCGCATCCGCCTCGATGTCCCCGGTCTCCGTGGCGTAGTCGAGGGTCGAAGCGGACAGGGCGTCGCCGTTGAAGCAGTAGATCCCGACTGAGTACGGCCCGGTGAGGGGCTTGCCGGTCTTGTTCGCTGCTGTGCCGATGATGGATGTTCCGTTGTTGTCCGCCTGGGTGACGGTGAGCGGCGCGGTGTTGTAGGAGGAGGTGTTCGCTGGCGACGTCGAGGCCTTGAAGTCGTACTGCACTCCGGATTCCGGGATCGACGAGGTGTCTTCGAAGTAGATGTAGCCGAAGCCTGCTTCTCCTGGCTGCACCTGCGCCGGGATCGTGTCCTGACTCGAGCCACTCGCGACGACCTTGCCGCTGGCGGTGGCCGTGCCGGTGAAGTCCACGTGGGAGATCGGTGCCGATGTGTTGTTGCGGAACGCGAACGCCAATGTGCCGCTGCCGATGCCGTCCGAGTCAAGCGGCGCAGTGGCCACGACAGAGACCTTGCCGACTTCCCCGGCGTCGACTGTCGGTGTCGCGTTGCCGCCGAGGTACCCGCCGGCGTTGAACGGGAGGGCCTCTACGGTCGTCGGGGTCGGCGTCGGTGATGCCGTCGCAGACTCGCTGACGGCGCCGGCGGCGACGTTGGAGGTGGATGACGTACTGCAGCCGGCGAGGAGCAGCGTTACTGCCCCTCCGAGTGCGGCCGCCATGAACGTCTTCTTCGAGATCATGGAGAGGGGGGTTCCTTCGTTGAGCGTCCATCAAGACTGTGGTTCTGTTCAACGTAGCGTGATGGGCGAGCCAGCCCGACGCCCCAGTTGTGGGCAGAGCAAGAACGGCGGATCACCGCAGGATTGATAACGCATCGGTCTCTGCGGATGTCGCCCGATCGGCGCATCGATTGCGAGTCAGCGTGGCACCCAGACCTCGTATGCCCCGTCACCGTAGGCCGTTGAGAATTGCACGCGGGGTAGGCGTTCCCACGTCCGATCGCCCTTGAGCTCCATCCTGATGCGTCTTGCTGTCGCGGCGCTTGGCCCGAATCGGAGGACCACCGCCCCGAAGTAGTGGTCACGGACAGCCGCAGAGTAAGCGGCGTCGCCGTTCAACGCGCTTCCCTCCGACTCGTACGTGAATGCATCGAGACCGGTCCACTGCCACCCCGAGGCGATGTCGCGGAGCTCGTACCGTGGGACCTCCATCTCCTCGGCCAATACTCGCGTGTCATCGGAGCGGACGACGGTCCGGAGGACCTGCGCTGCGCCGCTGGCGTCCGGCCATGTTGTGTACAGCTGCTTCGCTTCGCGAAGTCCAACGCCGGTGAGCAGGACGAGTGTGGCGATGGAGAAGGCTGCGATCTGCGTGGTCGACATTTGAAGCGTGGTTGTCGTGCGTTCGAGCGCGTACCCGATGAGGAAGGCTCCGAACAGCACGCCGAAGGCCATGTGCTTGTCGAACGACACTTGTTCGCCCGTCGCGACGTGGTACACGGGAGCGATGAGCATCGTGGCGAGTGCGAGACTCCCGAGCGATCTCGATGGCCCGCGCCGAGTCCGAGTCCGAGTCCGAGTCCGAAGGTGGTCACCGGGTACAGCGGAGCGTGCCCGAACGAACATCCATGCCAGCCCGACGGTCGCCACGAGCACTATTGGTCCGAACAGCGGGAGGGCATGCAGGAGAAGATCCGACGCGGACTCTCGGTGCAGCACGGTCCGGCTGGTGGTGGTCAGAGACAGTCCGGCGAGGAGCTTCGGCTGCTCAACGGCGAGTATCCCGACGACAGCGGCCGCTACCGCCCCCGTCGCACCAGCGACGATGAGTTGCGTCCGCAAGGCACGCGCATCTCCACGCCGCAGCAGCAGGACGACACAGAACACCATTGCAGTGGGCACGAACGCAGCCGTCGCGTACTTCGCGATCGGGGCCGCCACGATCACGGCGACGAGCAGGAGCGTGCGCCACCACCGCGGAGTCGCCGTTGCGATGGCCAGCCCGGTACCGAGAAGGGCGAGGCTGAACGCATCGAAGGTGGCGAGGCGCCCGATGAAGAGCACCGACGGTTCCCCGGCGAATGTGGCCGCGGCGAGCAACCCGCTTCGCGCACCGATGAGGTTCCGGGTCACGAGGTACACCACGACCGTTAGCCAGAGCACCGAGAGGGTACTGAGGAGCCTGGCGAGTTCCAGACCGCCGACCGCGTCGAGTCCGGCGGCGATGACGGGGTAGAACGACGGCAGTCCGGAGAAGAATCCCGAGTAGTCGCTCGTCAGCGCGCTACCTGTTGTCCAGGAAGCCCAGATGTCGTGTCCGGCGTAGATGTAGAGCGCTTCGTCCTGGAACGGTCCGTTGCGGAGGGTCTCGAGCAGGAGGAGCTGCGCGGCGAGCACCAGGGTGAGCACGGCAGGAACCCGCACCGAACCGACGACGCTGCCTTCCCGACGTCGGGCTCCTGCGATGGCGGCGACGGTGCGCACGCGACGCCCACTGACAGCGGTCATCGCGCACTCTCCGCTGCGTTCAAGACTGCCTTGCGGGTCACGTCTCCGTCGGCTGCCGTCCGCAGGAAGGCCTGCATGACCTTTGTCGTCGCAGGGTCCGACGATGCCGACCAGTCCTCCGCGGGGTCGTCGCCCGAGGAACCTGGCGCAGCTTCGTGGTACACAACCGCTTCGACGCGCGGACGTGCAGCGGCCTGCGCGAGAGCGTCCCGAAGCCACGTCGCCTTCTGTACCGAGTCGCCCACCGCGCCGAGTACCAGGATGAGCGGCGCGCCCGGGTGTGCTTCTGCTGCCAGGTCGAGCGCGGACGAGACATTGGGCCACGCGGTTCCATTGAGCCGAAGTTCCGTGACGACGACGGCGTCCGTCGAACCCTTGGGAGGAGCGAATTGCTCGTCGTCCCCTGCTCGCGCAGGCGCCCACGCGAACGCAGCGTTTGAGGCACCCGCCTTTGCGAAGAGGTCGCGCACGTGTCGCCAGGCGGCCGATGCGTCCGCAGGCACGCCGCCGCCGGCGACGGCTGAAGAGACCGCCCAATCCGCGTCGGCTTGCGGAAGTACCGTGACCACGAGTGGGCTTGCGTACTCGCGGACGCTGTTCGCCCATTGACGAAGGCGAGCGTCGAACGCTCCATTCTCGATCGCTATCAGACCAGTTTCGCGCTGCTGCGCGGTGTCGAACTGCAGAGTCACCCACGGAGTGCCGCCGCCATCGCGCACCGCGCCAGCCCATCGTTGGTCGAACGCCTCCGAAATGAGCTGCGTGCGTGCAACGAGTCCGGGCGCCGCGCTGTCGAACGCCGCGCTGTGAGACCTCGTCGTGTTCCCTTCGAGGTGACGAGGTGACCGAGGACTGGGCGCCCGACGTCCTGGGCCCGGGCTACGAGGCGCTGCGGATACCGCTCGAGGACGACGACGAAGGCGCCGTCGTGGCGACCCTCGTCCGGCGGGCACCGCCCCACCGCACGGTCGGGCGGTGGCGCATGTCACCTCTGGTGCCCGCGGAGCGGACGGATCCGCTGGGATAACCCCAACTTCACCGACGGATACGAGCCGGGCGCTACGGGCAGGCGGACTCATCGTGCCCTCCTGGCGACGAACCTGCCGGAGATCGCGATCACCGTCGGTGCCGCCACATCTGGATCTGCTCACACAGGCGAACGCCAGCGACATCTAGCTGACCGCCGTGGCGGCGCTCCTCACGCTGGTCTACGCGGCGGTCGGGTTGATGTTCCGACCGAGGCTGCGCATCGCCGGGATGGGCATGGACTCCCTCGTCGTCGTGCTGCTCTACTTCGCCGTCGCGGGGCTCATCGCTATCGCCTTCCATGAAGGCCGTTGCCACGCCTCGTGAGGGTACTGCCCGCTTTCGCTGGAAAGTGAAAGCGGGCAGCCGCGCCGCACCGAGGATCAGAAAACTCAAGGCGCGGGCGCTAGGACGGTAACCAGCCGTCCTACCCCCATTGTGCGGCATCTCGGATGTGGGTCAGCGCCGAGGCGGGTCCGGCAGGGAGCAGCCGGTGTACGGGAGCGAGCCTCGGGGTGACGTTAGAGACGCCACCGCCCGGGACGAATCAACTCCTTCGTCGCCATCCGGCACGGACCTCACCGATGCCCGCCGACTCACCGGCATCACCGCACAGGGCGAGGCGCGCGTAGTCGCTTGACGAAGGTTTGGGTGCGGCGCCCGACGTGTGCCGGGGCGGCTGAGGTGAAGTCATCGCAGTCCGCTGAGTTCGGGTTCGAGAGATTGTCTTTCGTGGCGGGAGTGACGGCCGTGTCGCCAACCATCACTCGGCGGTTCGACGGAATTCGGAGATTTCCAGGCCGAGATCGCCCACGCGTTCGAGGAGCGCGTGGACCTCCGTCGGATCACCGAAGGATCCCGTTAGCAGGGTCTGCGCTGGTCCGATCTGAACCAGTTCGAACTCCGGGAAGGCTGCAGCGAGCGTTTCCGACATGGCGTACGGTAAGCGGAACTCGTAACGGCTCATTTGACCATTCCTCCCAACCGGCTCGATCCCATCGTCGAACCTGAGGTTGGTTGGCGCGTCCCACATTCCGGGTGAGACCGGGCACGCCATCGAGTTCAGATCAACCCGTGCTTCCTTGCTGCTGCGACAGCATCGGCACGACCTGAGACGGCCAGCTTCAGGTAGATGCTCCGCAGGTGCGTCTTCACCGTGTTGCTGCTGAGGTGATGCTTCGCTGCGATGACGCCTACCGTCTGATGCTCCGGGAGTTCGAGGAGCAGCTCTCGCTCCTTCCGGGTGAGCGGGACGAAAGCGGCGCCGTCCGTGAGATGAATGTCCGCGACCGAGCACAGCGTGAGCAGATGGGCGGCGTAAGGCTCAACGCCGCCGTGTTGTCCCTGGGTGGCGAACACGATCCTTGCTCCCCGTCCTTGACAGGCGAGGAACTCCCGCGCGTACCCGTACTGCTCGCTGACTTCCATTGCATGGCGTACTTGGTCTGCCGCGTCGTTCATTCGGCCGCTGCTCAAAGCTCGGTCGGCAACCGCCAGATGTCCTTGCACGACGGAGGTCCCGTTCCACGCGCCATCCTTGAAGCTCAGGCGTTCGGTGAGCGCGTGCTCGGCCGTCCGATCTCCTCCGACCGTCTCGCGAACGCGCATCGTCAGGACCTCCAGTGAGTCGCTGCCGAGGATGCCGGAAACCAGACGGCGGACCTCGGCGGCGCTGGCTGCGCCGTGCAGAACCCCTGACCATTCGTGGAGGCGGGGCGCAACGGCAGCGACGATACGAGGATGAGCGGCGCCGTCGGTGCGGACAAGGTCAAGAAGCTGTGGGAACGCCTCCCGCACTGTCCGTCGGTCATCGAGCGCGTGCAGCAGGAGCAGCGATCGCGTTTCGAACCCAAGACCGAGCTCGGTTCCTGTGGGATCAGCCGTCTCGATCTGGTGGACGGCCTTGAACGACACCGGCTCGCAGCGTTCATAGGAGCACAGCGTGTTGATCAGCATGGCTCGCGCTGTTGCGCGGTTGTACGGCGGCGACGTGTCGAACGGTACTGCCGCCATTCGCTGTTCTTGCACGGCGGCCGTTCGCCAGTCACCTCGTCGGCCGGCGAGCGTGGCTGCCAGATCGGTGGCGACGAGGAACACCCACGCGGCCCCGCTTCGGTGTGCGGCGGCTTGCACGGAAAGGAGTAGTGCTTCGGCGTCCTCGAATCGGTCCGTCGCGATCAGGCAGTGTGCGATCGCGAGTCGAACGCCCAACGCGGCAGGCAGCGAAGGCAGCGGTGTCGTGCGCAGATACGTACCGAGCGACTCGAGCGTTGTTGCTGCTTCCACCGGATCGACGATCAACAGTGCCGAAATGGTGCGGATGATCGGTCGCCACCGTTCTGCGACGTCGTCCGGCGCATCGTTGAGCGATCGGTTGATCGTGGCCATGTGATCTGTCGCGCCGATGCGGTCAGGGAAAGATGGCACGTCCATCGCGAGCCGTATCACTGCCACCGGGAGGGACGGGCACGTGCCCTCCAACTTCCGCAATGCCTTGGCGACGATGCCGCTGCGCCCCTGCATGAGCAGCAACAGTCCGGAGCGCTCCAGCTGCTCGGCGAGGATGGAGACGTCGCGGGACTGTATTGCTTGCTTCATCGCATCGTCGTGCGAACCGGACTCCTCGTACCACCGCGCTGCCACCGCGTGGTTCTGGATCGCCCCGCATTCATCTCGCCGTCGATACTCCGCCCGCATGTAGCCGACCAGGATCGGGTGGATTCGGAACCCGTCGATCTGCCGGTCAGCGTCAACGAACATATGCCGTGAACTCAAGCGTTGCAGGACGGCACCGGCGTCGCGGCGTCGTGTGAGCGTCACAGCAAGGTCAAGTGGCACGTCCTCCGTCACCGATGCTCGCATCAGCACCTCGCGATCCGAGTCGTTCAACCCGTCGAGGATGCGGCGGACAAGGTAGTCCGCGACTTGGTGATTGTCGCCGTCGAATTCCTGGATTGCCGCGGACGTGCTCGACGCAGCGGCGAGGTACGGCATGGCCAAACCGAGCCCAGCTGCCCATCCTCCGACGTGAGCGGTGAGGATGTCTGAGTCACTCACGCTGAGAGGCACACCGCACTGTCGGGCGAGTTCAAGAGTCTCATCGGAAGTGAAGGCGAGGTCCTTGTGGGGCAAGGAGAACGCCCCACCTGCAGCGTCGATCACTTCGGCGAAACCGTCGGGCGCGTACCGACCCGTCATCACGATACGGACGGTCTCCGGAAGCGCGGCGACGAGGTTCACCAGCGGCGCGACGCCGAGACCTCCGACAAGCGCGTTCACGTTGTCGATGAGCACCCACCGGAGTCCAGGAGGCGATGACGTTTGGGCGGCCTCGCCGGGAACGTCACGTTGCGCTCCTTCGCGGATGACCTGTACCACGACGCCGCGCGCGATGAGGATGTCTTCCCACTGCTCAAGCAGTGTTGTCTTGCCGATGCCACCTGGTCCCCAGATGGTGAGGAGCCGTTGGTCGGACTCACCGAATGTCGTCAGGTGCGTCAGGAGCCGTCGCCGTCGGACTCGGGCGCGACCCGTCGTCGTATCTCCGCGGAGGGCCATGATGGTTGTCTGCATGGACTCGCCTTTCCCCTGAAGAAGGCTTGATCTCCCTGCGACAGTAGAGCGGTATGCCCGGTGATGTAAGGCTCCACCGCTTCCCGCCGCAACGGGGCACGATTCTCACCCATATTGGGTGACCAAGCTGCCTGGAGATGGGCAGGTGTTCGCCGCTCAGTGCCGGCTGCGATGGCGATGCCGTTTCCGTCACCCGCGGTCGTTCGGGCCGGACGTCGTGAGGGCGGCGACGGCCGCCGCGTTGCTTGAGTAGATCGTCACGTCGCCGGTGAGCGCGAATTCCTCGAGCTCCGCCTGCAGTTCGGGGCGGAGCCGACTGTAGGAGACGGTCAGGTTCTGATTCCGGCACCATTCCAGCGTGTCGCCCATGACGTCTGCAGCTGTGGTGTCCACCCCCGTCACAGCCTCGCAGTCGAGCACGAGGTGCCGTACGTGTTCGCTCCTGCCTGCCTCGACGGTGGCCCGCACGGCATCACCGAAGCGCTGTGCGTTGCCGAAGAACAACGGTCCGGCGAAACGCAGCACGATGACGCCCGGAGCCGTGGTGAAGACGCCGTCCTTCGCTGATCTGAACGCGTCGAGCGGTTCTCCGTCTCCAGTGAGCACGTCGACCGGCGGGTTAGAGGCGCGGCGCACCACGTCGATGAGAGACAGGATGAACGCGATGACTACCCCGATCACCGGGCCGAGGAACAACGCCCCGAGGAAGCACACCGCCGCGACGGCGAACTCGAAGCGCCGGAGCTGCCAGAGACGCGCGAGTTCCCGCAGACCGAGCAACGGAACGACCGCGACCGCCACGATGGCGCCGATCGCCGGTGAAGGGATGTCTCGCAGGAGGGCCGTGCCGAAGCACACGACGACAAAGGTGAGGATCGCGGCGACGAGGGCGGGCAGTTGCGTTCGCGATCCGGCTTGGTCCATGGCAGCGGTACGCGAGGCGGAGGAGCCAACGGTGAACCCGCCGGTCACCCCCGCGCTGAGGTTGGCGGCGGCGAACGCGAACAGGTCGCGGTTCGGGTCGTCGTGGTAGCCGTGTCGCTCGGCGTAACGACGTGCCACGAGGAGTCCCTCGGCTATGGTCACGAGCGTCAGGGCCAGCGCGCTCGGCACCACCTGGAACCATTGCGTCAAGCTGATCTGCGGCCAGGTGAAGGTTGGCGGTCCGGCCGGCACATCTCCCAGGATCGACACCCCGGCGTCGTCCAGGTGGAACACGACGAGTGCGACGGTCGACGCGACGAGGACCACGAGTGCCCACGGCACTGAGCGGAGCCTGCGTCCGATGAGGAGCACCGCTATGGAGGCGACAGCGATCAGGACGGACCAGAGGTTGGTCCCGCCGAGTCCGGTGAGCAGCTGACCGGCTTTCTCCACGAACTCGCCGCCGCTGTCGATGTGGACGCCGAGCATTTTCGCGAGCTGGCTGACGAGGATGTCGAGCGCGAGGCCGCCGACGAACCCGACGAGGATCGGCGCGGACAGGAAGTTCGCGAGGAACCCGAGCTTGAGGACGGCGCACAGCGCGAACATCACCGCGCCGATCAATGCCTGGGCGAACGCGAGTTGCAGGTACGTGTCGCTGTCCGCCGCGACCAATCCGGTGAGCGAGGACCCGACGAGCGCCGCTGCGGCTGCGTCCGGCGAGGCGACGAGCTGTCGACTCGAGGCCAAGAGGGCGTACAGCACGGCAGGCACGATGAGTGCGTAGAGACCGGCGGTCGGCGGCAGTCCTGCGATCTGCGCGTAGCCGATGTTGAGTGGGATCGCGATGGCAGCGAGGGTGACGCCAGCCAACGCCTCTGTGCGCCAGTTACCCGCGCTGAGCCCGGCAAGTACTCGCATTAGAAACTCTCAATCCCTCTGCCGATGTTGATGACTCCGCTGATCAGGAAAAGCACGGTCATGATCGCCGTGGCCTGGCGTGACAGCTCAACCCGCATCTGGTCCAGCGGCCCGTCTGCCCGGCGACCAAGTATCCGGGAGAGCACGATCGGACCCGCGACTGTCGTTGATGCCACCGCGACGAACACACCGATCGTCCAAACCTCCGTTCCGATCGCAGCGTTGCTCGTGCCGATCGTCAAACCCGCGGCGCAACCCGACAGGAGGTTTTTCGGGTTGACGGACGCCAGGGCGAGTCCGATTCCGGTCGTCCTCCAGGGTTTCAACGCCTCAACCGTCCTGAGCCAAGGCGGGGGCCCCTGGGCTGATCCTGTTGCCCCGTGCGGGCGGATCTGCCGGATGGCCAGTGCAATGAGCGTTGCGCCGAACAGGATCTTGAGGGTGCCGATGATCGGCCGGGATGCGTCCTCGCTGACGGTGTTTATGGCAGAGGCGAGGATGGTTGCCGTCGTGAGAAGCAGGAGGACCCCAAGAACCCACCCTCCGACGAAAGCTCCCGCTACTCGAGATGCTTGCGGTGTGCGGAGCATCACGATGACTGCGATCACCGGTATGGGACTGATCGCGATCGTGACCGCTTGTGGGAGGAGTTCACCAATCAGCGTTGCAGCGTTCATCGCTCTGGTCGGCGTCGCTTGGCGGGTGTGACCCCGGAGAGGTCCCCGAGCGCTGGGCGCATCCAGCGTGCGTCCGGGTTCGCGTCGACGAGGAGCGCGCGGACGAGGAGCGTGAGCGGGAGCGCGAGGATCGCGCCGAGCGGCCCGAGGAGCGCCGACCACACGACCACGGACAGGAACGAGATCGTCTGGTTCAACGACACCGCGGAGCCGGTGATGTGCGGCTGCAGGCCCGACTGGATGACACCGTTGATCACCGCGTAGACGACGATCACCGCGAGGGCCGTCGGCCACCCGAACGCGAGCAGTGCGAGGAACGCTGGGGGGATGAGGCCGATCCAGTAGCCGATGTTCGGGATGAACCCGGTGATGAAGGCGAGCAGACCCCAGAGCAGCGCACCCGGGATCCCGAGGACCACCAGCGCCAGCGCGTCGAGCGCCGCCACCGCTGCGCCGAGCAGCGCCGTGACGAGCATGTACCGGCGCACGCTCACCGTGTACGCGACCAGTGCCTCCACCAGGCCGGGACGCGCCGGTCGGAGCCGACCCGCGATGAGGTGTCCCCAGCCGGCGTCGAGGGTCATGAACACGATGAGTGACAGCACGAGGAAGGTGGAGAAGCCGAACCCGAAGACGCTCCCGATGAGACCGGACACCACGCCGACGATCTTCCCCGGGTCGAAGGTGGCGAAGACCGCTGCGACCTGCTCCGGTCCCACGCCGAGGGATTCCAGGCCGTTGGCGACCGATTGCTCGAGATCGGCGAACTGGTCGGAGTACTGCGGGAACAGCGTCGCGAACTGCGCGAGAGAGATCACGAGCGCGGCGGTGAACGCCACGGTGACCACGAGCACGATGACGATCACGACCGCTGACGCGAGGCTCCGGGCGAACCCGAGGCGTTCGAGGAAGACCCGAGCCGGTTGCACGCAGATGGTGACGACGAGCGCGAGGACGGTCGGGCCGATGATCGGGGCGAACCGCGCACAACCGAACGCGACGACGACGGCGCAGGCGAGGCCGATGACGGTGCGCAGGCCGCGGCCGAGACCGGCGCGGTCGTCCGGCGAGCGCGGGGCCGCGTCCGCGGCCGGCGGCACCGGCGCGGTGTCGTGATTGCGTCTTCTCCACAACACGGTGGTCTCCTCGTGGTTCGTCGGCGCTGGTACCGGTCAGGGGTGAACCGGCGCGGCGGGGACGGCGTCGTCCGGAGGGACTCCGGCCGTGTCGGCAGGGCCGGGTGGGCGCGAGACGAGCTCGACGGTCGCTACCGCGACGAGCCCTCCGACGAGGGTCCACACGATCAGTGCCGGCTGCAGTGGCCGGTGCAGGACGATGACCGCCGCCGCTCCGAGCGCGATGAGCGTCCGCAGCACCAGCCGCCAGCGGTACACGGCTTCGCCGACCCGTCCGGTGGTGACCCCGTGGGCTCGTGCGCTGCCCCGCGCGGCCGCGGCCAACCGGTTCCACCCTCCGCGGACCCGGACGGCGGGACGGGACGAACCCGAGAACCAGGCGACCACGGCGACCGACAGCGCCAGCACGGTGACGGCGATCGAGGCGCTCAGGACGAAGGCGACCGCCGCGTCGTACACGGCCCTGGCGGCGTTCCTCGGCATGAGGTCCGGAGCGAGTGCCCGGACGGTGACGATGCGGCCGAACGCGACACCCAGCACGGTCACGAGCATCGCGACGGCGATACCGACGGCGGCCAGCGCGAGCGCTCGGGACCGTCGACGGGCCATCACCACCCCGACACCGATGCAGGCGACGACGAGCCACGGGAGCCACAGTGCGGTGACCTGCACGAGCGCGTACGCGGTCTGCGCGCGGACGGCTGCGTCCGAGGACGCCACGACGATGGTGCGGTCGATTTCGGGGAGACGGGACGCGAATGAGATGCCGCGGTCGAGGAGCCGCTCCTTGACCTCGGCCACGATCGGCCCGAGTTGGATCCCGATCGAGCCGTCCGCCGCGATCGTCACCGCCGCCCGGTCGTCACCGCTCAGGGCCCCCACCATCTGGGTGTGGCCGGTTCGGAGCAGCCGTTGCCACAGCTCCGCGAACGCATCGGACGCGACGAACCGCCGCACGGTCTGGTGGACGAGCTCCTCGACGCCGGCCGCCGCCGGGGCTTGCAGGGTTGAGAGTGCCTGGGCGGCACGCGGCGGGAGATCGAGCTGGCCGACACCGTCGAACACCGTCTTCGTCAGGGCGCGGACGTCGAGCTGCTCGTCGACCGCGTCGATCGTTCGACTCACCACCAGGCTCTGCACGGCCTGGTCGCGGGCGAGCGGCGCGAAGGTCTGCACGAAGGCCTCGGTGGAGGTCAGCTGCCGGTCTGCCCACGCGCTCACCACGGCGACCGGGGCGAGGATCGCCCCGATGACGATGAGCGCAGCCGACGGGATCACCCATGCCCGACCCCGGCGGGCCGGAGCCGGCCGGTCGGGCCCCGTCGCCGCGTCGAGCTCCGCCCGCAACCGGGCGTTCTCGACCCGGAGTGCCGCGAGTTCGGCCTCGGCGTCGGTGCTCATGGGTGATCCCGTCCGCTGCGGACCCGGTTACCGGCTCGCGGTCATGTCGTGCGCGAGTTCGTGTTCGTCAGCTTCGGACAGGGACGTCTGCACGATGGTGCCGCCGAACCCGCGGAGCGCCTCACCGAACTTGTCCTCGGTGATCTTCGTCGCGTACAGGACGACGGCCGAGCGCCCGTCCGCGACGGCGGACTTCACCCGGTCCCGGAACTCAGCGTTGAGCCCCGTCTTGTCGAGTCCGGCGATGAGCCCGCCGAGCGCGCCGCCGATGACGAATCCGAAGAACGGGACGAAGAACAGCAGGCCGAGCAGGCTGCCGAAGAGCGCACCCGTGCCGACTCCCACCCCGACCTTGCCGGCCGGCCCGGGTGTCTCGACGTGGGTCTTGCCCTCGGAATCGGCACGCACGAGCGCGACTCCGGCGAGCTCGACGACGAGATCCTCCTGCAGCCGTTGCACTTCCTCGTACGCCGCGACGGCTTCCGCTTCGTCGTTAAACGAGATGACAATGAGATCGGACATTGTTTGAACCCTTCGATTGCGAGCGACGGAGACGAGGGTCTCTACGCGCTGTAGCGGTTGGCTCGCAGGGGTGCGGCGTCAGTGATAAGCTGATGCGCCTTCTCGACCGTTGCCGCGTCGCCATGGACGATCACGAGGTACCGGTCGGCTTTGAGGTCGTCCTCGTACTGCGGAATCTCCTCCTCGGGGACGGCCAGGCCGACCAGTGCACCGAGACCCGCACCGATGCCGGCACCGACCAGTGTGCTCGCCAGCCAGCCCGCCGCAGCAACCCAACCGATGCCCGGCAGCCACACAAACCCGAGGAGCAGCCAGCCGGTCAGGGCACCCCAGAGCGCTCCCCACCCGCCGAACGATCCCGCCTGGTTGCCGACGGGGATCCAGCCGTGGACGGTCTTCTCGTCCTTGACGCCCTTCCCGACGACGGACACGACATCCTCGCCGTAGCCGGCTTCCTTGAGGGTCTGCACCGCGGCGAGAGCCTCGTCGCTAGAAGCGAACACGCCGATGGTGGAGTCGGAGGTTGTGGTGGTGGTCATGGTTTCCTGCCTTCTTCCGAGTGGGTAGTGCGTGGGTGTGGCTACGGCGCGAGCAGGCGCTGCTTCGCCGCCGTGAACTCTTGGTCGCTGAGCAGACCCTGCTGGCGTAGTGCACTGAGGCGGTCGAGTTCGCTCATCAGATCGGTCGGGCCGGGTGGGGAGGGTGCTGGAACTTGCGAGGTCGGGATGGTCTGTTCGAGTTCGTATGCGTTCGCTTCCTCGCGGCGTTGCGCATTTTCCTGCTGGTGGGTCGCAACCGCGCCGCCGACCGCTGAGGCCGTTCCAGCGACGACGGCCGTTCGAGCGGCGAGGCCGAGCAGGCCGGGTCTTCCGAATCTCCGAAATGGCATGTCCTGCCCCTTTCACTTGATGTGTGCTGCCGCGGCGAGCTCGTTGAGTTCTGGGGCCGGTACGCGCACGGTCTCGAGCAGTTCGCCGCCGCTCTCTGAGAAGCGTTCCGCGAGGTTCTTCGCCCAGAGCAGTTCGATGACCGCGATCGCTGCTGACATGCCGGGGGTGAGCCCGTCGGCGATGCTGTCGACGTCGTCGTTGCCGGCGAGGCCGCGGGCGTCGAGTGTGACTTCGCCGAGTGCGCCGTCGGTCGGGAGATCGTCGATCTCGAGGACTGACACGGCGCCGTCGACGGCACGGGAGACGACGAGGATGTCGAGGAGTCGTACCGTGCTGTCCGCGACCAGGGCCGCGAGTGCTTCGAGCACTCCTGGGTCAGGCAGAACGCCCGGGTATCGAATGATGTACACCTCGGCGGGGCCGAAGTCGAAAGCTGTCACCGTCACACCGCCGCGTGCGTCGAGGGGGCCTGACGGGAGGTGCCGAGTGCCGTGGACTTGATTGCTTCGAACTCCGCCTGCGTGATTGCACCGTTCTCGAGCAGCGTCCGAGCTTTGGCGATCTCGTCCGCGGGTGACGATCCGGCGACATGGCGGATGTAGCCCTCCGTGGCCTGCTTCTGCTTGTCGGCGGCCCCTGCCTGCCGGTCGGCCATGCCTCGGCCTCGTGCAATGAAGTAGACGAACACCGTGAGGAACGGTACGAACACCAGGAAGAACATCCAGATGGCCTTGTACCAACCGTTCAATGTTCGGTCCCTGACGAGGTCCGCGAGAACGGCGAAGATCGCGAACAGCGACGCGATGAACGCGAATCCCAGCAGGCTGTACCAGAGGATCGACCAGAACCAGTACCAGAAGTCCATTGCGATGTTCCCTTCTATCGGTGTGGTGTCCGGTCTACGGCGAGGGAACATGCGCGGCACCACCCGGATCGGGCGATCTGTGGTTGAGGGGCCGTGATCCCGCTCGCGCGACGCGGGTGTGTGCCGTCTCGTGGCATCTGACCGGACGAATTCGGCGCCGACGTCCGATGCGCGGTGGTCGCCAGTGCCCTCAAGCTCGGCGCAGATGCGCGGCTTGAACTGGTCGTCGAGAACGAGTACGCGGCACGAGTCGATGGAGTCCCGGTTGGCGGTGCCTGTGTCGTCAGCGAGGGCGGCGACGACGGAAGCTACGGCGAAACGTCCCGCGCCGTAACGCCGGCCACCCGTCACCATCCTTCAGGCGACCGTCGCGGGCCAGCCCGTCCCACTTGTCCAGCTCGTCACCATCACGATCACATGCACGCTCAAACCCGTTCCGACACCGACACCGACGCCCGCATTGACACCCGCATCGACACGGACACGGAATTCCACCGCGCCGCCGGTGCCGTCGTCGGCCGGGGCTCAGGGGAACCGGCGAACGCGGACGGATCTCTGGCGTACACCGGTTCCGACAGCGCTGCGATGATGTCGCTCCTGCTCCTCCCCAGCGTGCTGCTCGGTGGAGGGAGCCTCCTCAGGCCAAACGACGTCAGCGATGGGTTCGCCCGGTTTGGGCGATGCAGGAAGCGGTCACACCGGCGTGAACTTGCGACATCACACGATCGCGAGGAGGCCACCAGATGAGCGACAGACTGCATCCGGACCGAGCCCGGCAGGACGACCCGACCATCAAGATCACGGTCGTCCCGGTGCCTCGCATCGACGGGGCCCTTCCCACCCGCACCTCCGTCGTGCCCCCGAAGCCTCTGTCCACGAGCACTACGCCGCGACACCGAGCGTGAGACAAACTAACCGCTCTCCGCGTCCGACACGACAGCGGCAACGGGGGTCGTGGACATCAGACGTCCTCGGGACTGACTTCGAGTCGATGCCCCTGCAGCTCGACGACGATGACGAGGGGGCCGTCATCGCGACTTTGGTCCGCCGAACCGCGACGCATCGGCTGCCAGGACGGTGGCGGACCGGGCTACGACATCGCTCCGACAGACGTCCACTGGGCGGAGCCGATGTTCTCTACGTGCACGGGTGGTCGGACTACTTCTTCCAACGTGAGCTGGCGGAGCACCTCGAAGCCCTCGGCGCACGCTTCTTCGCCTTGGACCTCCGGAAGTACGGCCGGAGCCTGCTCCCACATCAGACCCCCGGTTACGTCGACGACTTGGGGACGTACGACGAGGACATCGCCGCGGCACTCCACGCCATGGGTCACGGCGAGGACGCACGTGGACATCGACGGCTCATCCCGCTCGGGCACTCCACCGGCGGACTCATCCTCGCGCTGTGGAGCGCTCGGCATCCAGGGACCGCCGCCGGCTTGATCCTCAACAGTCCCTGGCTCGAGTTTCAGGCCACCGCCCTCGGACGGGAGTTCCTTGCGCCGCTGATTCGACTCGGTGCGCGTCGGAACCCGCTCGCGCCCATGCCGACCATCGACCCCGGCTTTTACACCCGCACCATCTCCAACGGCGCAGAGGGAACCTGGAGCTACGACCAACACTGGCGCCCCGAACGGGGTTTCCCACTGCACCCCGGCTGGCTCGCCGCGGTATTCGACGCCCAAGACGCGATATCGCGCGGGCTGCGCACGACGACCCCAACGCTCGTGCTCCTCAGCTCGCAGAGCCTCCTGTCTCCTCGCTGGAGCGACGCGATGGCGCACGCGGATGTCGCACTCAACGTCGACGCCGTCGCCCAACGCGCGCTGTCCCTCGGAGACGACGTCAGCGTGGTCCGCATTCACAACGCCGTACACGACGTCATGCTCTCCGAACCGTCAGTCCGAGAGCACGCGTACACGGCCATCCGCCGGTGGTCGCGAACGATTCCCCTTCCCGGAACCTAGCCGCTGCCTGTAAACCACCGCGACCACCAATGAGGCGGCCCGCCGGTTGCGCTGAGGAAAGGACACACATGCAGGACTTTCTGAACCAACTGCTGAAGGAGTCGTCCTTCAACGTTTGGGACGTCGTCCTCGCGGCCGTGGTCGTCGTCCTCGGGTGGATGGCTTCCATCTGGGCGCGAAAAGGCACTCGTAAGCTCCTCGAACGTTGGAGTGGTCTCGGTGCAGAATCGACCAACTTGCTTTCCCGCCTGGTTCGGTACGGCATCCTGCTCCTCACCGTCGGCATCGTCCTCTCCGTCCTCGGGGCGCCCCTTCAACCAGTGCTTGCCGCAGTCATCATCGTCGTCACGGTCGCTGTCCTCGCCTTGCGCGGAATCGCGGCCAACTTCGGCGCGGGACTCGTGATCCAGGCCCGACGTCCCGTCCGCATGGGCGACACCATCGAGGTGGACGGTCGACAGGGCCGCATCATTGAACTCACCGGCCGCACCGTGCTCCTGCTCACATCGGAAGGTGACACCATTCGCGTGCCGAACGCGCTCCTGCTCCAACGACCGTTGGTGAACTCCACAGAATCCGGCGCAGTACGCAACGAGATCTGGGTCCGCGTCACTTCGGACATGTCTGCGAACGCGGTGCTTCAAACGATTCACGACGCAGTCCTCTCGATCCCGCACCGAAACGAGCGGCTCCCCGAGACGCTCCTGGAGACGGCCGGGCCGAGGCAAGTCGACGCTTCTGTCCGGTTCTGGACAAGCTACGTCGACCGCGAGGCAGCTCGGAGCGCAGCGGTGAACGCAGTGCTCGACGCTCTCAACAGTCAGCAACCCGACGCGTGGGTGTCCTCACACCGGCCCCACGCCGTCGACTGGGTCCGTCCCATCCCCCCGATTTCACCCCGCCCGGGCGAGGCACCCGACCAATAACCGGAGTTCCGTGACACCACCAGATCACGAACATCACGGGAGTGAAAATGAGCATCGGCGGCGGAATCTTCCTCATGGTCGTTGGCGCGATCATGGCTTTCGCGTTCAACTTTCAGCTTGCACGCGTTGATATCCGCCTCATCGGGTACATCCTGCTCGCCGCCGGTCTCCTCGTCCTCGTGTTCGGCATCATCAGCCGGGTACGCCGCCGTCGCTACGAATCGACGTACGTCGTCGACGTCGATCCGGTCACCGGGGAACGTGTCACGCGAAGGATCGTTGAAGAAGGCGGACCGGAGAACTAGCGCAGCAGCGTCCGAAGAGTGACGAGGAGCCGCATGCTCGCGGTACTCGGCCATACGTTGCCCCTCGCTGTCGCACTCGCGATGAGCTCCGTACCGATCGTCACCAGCCTCACCCTCATCATTCGGAATCCGAGGCGGTGGGCACCGACGTGCTTCGCGGCAGGGTATGTCCTCGGGATGGCCGGTTTCCTCGCCGCCTTCGTCCTGCTCATCCCCGCGCCGAACAACGACGGGCTCCTGCGCGGGTCAGCTGTTCAAGGATGGGCGGAGATCTGCATCGGCGTCGTGGTCGTGGCTCTCGGGATCCGCTCGATTCGCCACCGCCCGCAGGGCGGGATCCTTCACTCGGTTATCAGACGGCTGTCTGCCGCACTGACACGAGCACCTTCCCTTCTCGCGGGACTCGTTGGTATCGCAATGAACTTGCGGCCGAAGTCTCTCCTGCTGACGACCGCACTCGCACTGATGATCGCGGCGGCACAGCTCTCCGTCTGGGGCAGCGCAGTCACCGTCGGCGCCGTTGTCGTTATCGGAACGAGCACGGTTCTCGGACCAGTCGCCATCACATTGCTGCGCCGAGAAGAGGCACGAGGATGGGCTGAGAACGCCGACCGATGGATCCGGCGAAACGGCCACATCGTCGCGGTCGTCGTCCTGCTCCTCGTCGGAGTAGTCATCGTCGGCAACGGTCTGGCCCTGGTGTAAGCCTCGGTGCGCATGAGCGGTGCCGTCGAGTTCACCCGGTTCGGGCGATGGATCGTCTTCGCAACACGCGGACAGTGAATGACGAGGTTGGCTAGCCCGTCCGAACGGACGTTGAACTGTGCCGACGATCCGACCAGTGAGGAGTGACACATGTCGCAGCCATTCCGCGGCGTCATCAACATGGACGTTCGGGACTCAGTCCCGGACTGGGAGCCGTTCCAGCCGCCCAAGGCCCGCGCCGACGCGCCGAACGTGCTCTACGTGATCTGGGACGACACCGGCATCGCAGCATGGGACGTCTTCGGCGGTCGTATCAAGATGCCGACCCTTTCGCGCATCGCTGAACTCGGTCTCCGTTACACGAATTGGCACACGACCGCGTTGTGCTCCCCGACACGGTCCAGCCTCCTCACGGGAAGGAACGCCCACTCGAACGGGATGGCGTGCATCGTCGAAGGAGCGGCAGGATACCCCGGGCAATCTGCGGTGATCCCGCCCGAGAACGGCACGATCGCGGAGACCCTGCTCGAAGAGGGCTACAACACCTACTGCGTGGGCAAATGGCATCTGACACCGGAGAGCGAGTCGAACATGTCGAGCTCGCGGCGCACCTGGCCTCTCGGCCGCGGCTTCGAGCGCTACTACGGGTTCCTCGGCGGAGAGACGAACCAATGGTTCCCGGACCTCGTCTACGACAACCACGCCGTCGACCAACCAGCGAAGCCCGATGACGGCTACCACCTGTCCGCAGACCTCGTCGACAAAGCGATTGAGTTCATCCGCGACGGCAAGCAGGTCGCTCCGGAGAAGCCATGGTTTACCTACCTGGCGTTCGGCGCGAACCACGCGCCGCATCACGCCCCGATCGAGTGGTCGGACCGGTACAAGGGCGTGTTCGACGACGGGTACGAGTTGTACCGCGAAGGCGCACTTGCACGGCAGAAAGAACTCGGCATCGTCCCGCCAGACACCGAGATGGCACCCATCAACCCGTGGCCCGCCCCGGAGGTCATCGCCGAGGCCGACGAGGTCCGTCCGTGGGACGAACTCTCCGACGACGAAAAGCAGCTGTTCGTCCGGATGGCCGAGGTCTACGCCGGGTTCTCCAGCTACACCGACCACGAACTCGGCCGCCTGCTCGACTACCTCGAACAGTCTGGGCAGCTCGACGACACGATCATCGTCGTGTGCTCTGACAATGGCGCCTCCGGCGAGGGAAGCCCGAACGGCTCCGTGAACGAGAACAAGTTCTTCAACAGCTGGCCGGACGACCTGCAGGAGAACCTCGCGAAGGTCGATCAGCTCGGCGGCCCGGAGACTTACAACCACTACCCGACGGGCTGGGCGGTCGCCTTCAACACCCCGTACAAGATGTTCAAGCGGTACACGCTCGAGGGCGGCATCGCCGATCCCCTGATCATCGCGTGGCCGAACCGGATGAGGGACGTCGCCGGGCAAAATCGCGACCAATACCACCACGCGATCGACATCGTCCCGACCATCTACAGCTGCCTCGGCATCACGCCACCCGAGTACGTCAAGGGCTACCCGCAGGTGCCGATCCAGGGCGAGTCCATCGAGTACACCTTCGCCGATCAAACCGCCGCGAGCCGCCGCCGTACTCAGTACTACGAGATGCTCGGCAGCCGGGCGCTGTACCACGACGGATGGAAGCTCGTCGCGCAGCACGGCCCCCTGTCCGGCGTGGGCCACTTCGGTCAAGACGTTTGGGAGCTGTACCACACAGAGACGGACCGTGCCGAGATGCACGACGTCGCCGATCAGTATCCGGATCGGGTTCAAGAGATGGTCGGCATGTGGTTCGCTATCGCCGGTAGGAACAACGTGTTCCCCCTCGACGACAGGACCGCGCGCGAGCGCCTCGTCGAAGAACGACCAAGCGGTTCGGCACCTCGCACTGCGTACACCTATTACCCGGGCACGGCCGAGATCCCAGAAGGTGTCGCACCGAACATCCGGAACCGGTCCTACACGCTCCGCGCGGTCATCGACGTCACGGACCAGGATGCGTCCGGGATCGTGCTCGCCCAAGGCAGCCGCTTCGGCGGTCACGCGTTGTACCTGGCGGACGGGAAGCTTCGTTACGTCTACAACTTCCTCGGGATCGACGAGACCACCGCCGCAGCTGAGACCACCGTTCCCCTCGGGACGACAACGATCGAAGTCGCGTTCGACAAGGAGCACGAGGAACCCCAGGGGGTCGCGAACGGCACTGTCACCGTCCGGGTAGACGGCGACGACGTCGCGTCAGCGATGCTCCGCACGCAACCGGGAAAGTTCGCCCTCGCCGGCGAAGGGCTGGCCGTCGGACGAGACTCAGCCGATCCGGTCAGTCAGGCATACGGCGCTGACTTCCCGACGCACGGGTTCACGATCGACCACGTCACGGTCGACGTCGCTGGTGACCACTACGTGAACGAGGAGATCGAGGCCCGCGGCATGCTCGCCCGAGAGTAACCACCAAGGAGCCGGGCCAGGGAGTTGTACCGCCTAAGAGCTTCCCTGGCCCGGCTCCCGATCATCAATTGCGGTGGTAGTGCGGTGGAAGAAGGAGGCGAGCCGGGTGATGGAAGTGAAGCTAAGTCACGGCGCAAGATGGCGGAAGAACCGTGATCTCGTCACGATTGTCATCCAGTCGACACCACCCCAGGAGGCCACCCGTACGGGTCGGTCACGGTGAGTTCGCCCAACAGATGCTGCGCACTGCGGACGGCATTCTGAAGTACATCGTCGGCCGGCCCTGGACGCTGGTCCGTTTCGATCGCCGGTCACTGATCACCTCCGGCTCCCCGGTGAGCTTGGTTGCACGGCCTGATGCCAATGAGTGGGAGGGAGTAACGTACACGACTGCGTGAGGCATAGCAATGCCTTTGACTCGGAAGCTCGGACTCATCATGGGAGATCCGACGCCGTTCCATGGTGTGGTGCCCGTCGAGGAGGGACATCACGGTCGGTGGGACACGCTCCTCCTGTCGGCCCAACACCCTACGAGCGCTTCTTCAATGAGCACACCATCGGCCACGCGAGCCGATGGTTGTACTGCCACCCATCGATGAACATCGCGTCCAGGATGACTCACCCGAACCTCATCTCGTGAATATGCAAGTCCAGAATGATCCGTGGGAGTTGAACGGAGAGCCCAACGGGGTTGTCTGACTGCCTGGCACTCGCGGCTGCGCCACCATCCACACCAGAGCGCTACGCGACAGCATGAAAGCAACCGTGCAGGACATCGAGGATAGCCACACGTGAGGGGTACTCCTCGAGCCGAGTCCGTCCCGGAAGGGGATCGGCTATCGAGAGGGAACCATGGTGCTATCGACGGGAAGAGCCGACGTCACGGCAGTGAGATTGAGCACAGTTCGTCAAACTTGACGGCGCCGCGCTCCTACAGTGTGAGCCCCCCCCTCGATGCAGAATGCTCACTCGCCGCCGTCGGCAAGGCTTCCCATGATCTGGAGGGCGGCTTCTACGATGGAACGGTTGGCTGCGGTCACGTATTAGGCGGTCGTCGTCGGCCGGCAGAGCCCGCTGCTGAAGCAGGATGAACGAAGAAGTCGCAGTAGCGGACCTGTCCGCCGACAAAGTAGCCGTGACCGGGCACCGATCGCACCATACCCTCAGCGATCAGGGTCCGATACGCGTTCAGGATCGTATTAGCGCTCAACGCCGACGTCGTCACCGCGACCCGGTACGGCGGCAACTGATCCCCGTCGACAAGGGCCCCGTCCGCAATCGCATCCCGAATGAGCTGCTCGACCCGGTCCTGCCGCGACGACCCTGATTGCCGGACGGCAGGCAGCACCAATTGGAACGCCGAAGTTCTCACGGCGCCCCGACCCTGATGGTCGCTCTCCTCGATATACCCATTCGGGCCTGAACGACCAACCGCTGCGCGTGCACGTCGATACCGATTCATTAAATACCCATCACCCCCGACATACGCCACCGTTCCGCCCCGGGTTTAGTGGAGGCTCGGTAGTGCCGCTTCGACGGTAGCCGGAGCGGTTTTGTGCCGATAGTGGTTCGGCTCGAACTCGACGGGTGGGACCATGCCGAGTTCGCCGTGGAGGCGGCGCTGGTTGAACCAAGTCGATGTTCTCCATGGTCGCGATCTCGAGGTCGTCGATGCCGCGCCAGGGTCCGCGGTTGCGGATGAGTTCGGCTTTGAAGATCGAGTTCACCGCTTCCGCGAGGGCGTTGTCGTAGCTGTCGCCCTTGGAGCCGACAGACGCGACCGCGCCGGCTTCGGCGAGCCGGTCCGAGTACCCAATGGCCCGATATTGCACACCACGGTCGCTGTGATGGATCAGGTTCGACAGGTCGTGGCCTTCGCGTTGGCGGGTCCAGATCCCCATCTCGAGGGCGTCGAGGGCGAGGTCGGTGCGCAGGTTTTTCGATAGCTGCCAGCCTATGATGCGGCGGGAGACACGTCCGTGACGAACGCCGCGTAGACCCAGCCCGAGAACGTACGGATGTAGGTGATGTCCGCGACCCAGCGCTGGTCCGGACCCGATGCGGTGAACGCCCGCTGCACCAGATCCGCCGGCCGATCCCTGACCGGACCCGGGACCGTGGTCTTTGGTCCCTTCCGCTTGGACACTCCCGCCAGTTCGGTGATCCGCATCAACCGTTCGATCGTGCAGCGGGCGATCTGGTGGCCTTCCCGGTGGAGCTGCGCATGCACCTTCCGGGCGCCATAGACGCCGTAGTTCATCTCGGGTAGTGATCAGCCACGCGCGAAGGGTGCGCACCATCGGTTGCCACCCTATTCAGGCAGGAATTGTGTCGCCACGGTCGGTTCACCCGATACGGGTGAGGCCCGCGAAACGGGCCCCTCCGCCCCGCATCTCGCGGCAGATGTAGCCACTTACCCGAGCGAAGTTCACCCGCAACGGGCGGCCGGACTCTTCCCCGTGGAGAGCAAGAATGAGGAACGGCGCTCCTCCTCCAACGGGACGAGCGTTACCGTCAACGCCGGATCTGGGCGGAGGGGATCGTGAAACCGACATACGGGAACTCAGCGCCGACGCGCTCACGAGGCTATGCGCTGTGTGCGGCATCAGTGGTGCTCGCCGTGCTCTTCTTCACCGTCTTCGCACTTGTGGGCCCGGCGGACTGGCTGTGGGCAGTTCCCGTTGCGATGGCGGAGCTGGTCATCGTTGTGCTCATTGCACGATGGCTGCACGCGACGCGAGGGCAGCGCGGATCGCTTCGTGATGCAGCGAAAGGAGCCATCGCCATTGGGCTGTTCCCCACCATCTGCCTCCTCGTGCTCGTCGCAGCACTCCTGGTGGCTGCCAGCCTGTAATCGGCGCCCGCATCGTTGCTGGTCGCTTCGTACCGCGGCGTCGATGGGTTTCCGCTGGACACGGAACGAAAGGCGCCCGGTCCCAGCCAAGAGTGCTCTCTGCTCGCTTCGAGGTAGTACGACCCGGGGACGTCAGGAACGACGTTGCGAAGATTCGCATCATGAGCGCCGCGGTGTGCCAGCCGGAGGCGATGAGTCCTCCGAATGGGCCGGACGTGGCCCTCTCGGCATCGGTGTGGATCATTTGCGGGTCGAATTCGGCGGCGAAGCGGAGGATGTCGTTCTGTTCGACCCGTTGTGCGCCGTACCGGACGTCGATGCCGGGGAGGTAGTCCTCGAAGTACCGGTCAGCAGCAGGTCGAGCGAAATCGGGCATGCCTTCCACTCTGCCTTGTTGCCCCGCCGGCGCTGGGGTGCAACTGACACAAGACGGGAGGCGGCGGGTTGTCGCTGCCCGCAGGAGGATCGTCTACCGGGCGGCTTGCCCCTCCGGTCAGCCGCGGCGCAGCTCCGAGAGCATCGGGTGGTTGCGGTCGCGTTCTGAAAGCAGCGCTTCGGTGAGAGGGTCCGGTGGCCGATCGGGTCCGTTCTGAGAAGCTCCGGCCAGCCACGACCGTTTTCCCTTGAATATTAGTGACGGGCTGTGGCGCTCGTCCGAGCCGGCAAGCCCACCGCGACGGCTGCAGTCGTGCTCGGCGTCGGGGCCGCGTCGAGCCGGAACCTACGGTCGACCGGGGTGAACGACCCGGTGTCGCGGCCAGGAAGGCATCGAACTCGCAAGGGCGGGGAAGCGCATCCGGTAAGCGTGCGAAGAGGGCAGCGACACAACCGCACGCTGGGCGAGCACGCGGTATCTCATGCGCCGAGGCGCTGGTTGGTGTCGGGAGCGCGAGCCGTGGTCCTGGATGGTTTCTCATCAGATTGGAGGCGCGTGGCGGCCCTGCCACGAGCCTCCAGTCCGGCAGGATGCAGGTCCACGGCGATGGTCGCCGTGGCGACGGAGGGGAAGCCATGGGGCACGAGCACACCGCCGAGCCACGCGGGGGCGAGCGGCCGGTCCGGCACGGACGGCTCCGGAGGCGCGGAACGGTCGGTCCCGCGCTCTCGGTGATCACGACGGCCGTGGTGGTCGTTCTGGTGAGCACGGGCTCGGTCGCGGCGATCGCGACCTGGCAGGTCCTGCAGGCGGCGACCCCGACGGTGTCGCTCGCGATGCCCGGAGGGCGCGAGACGGCGAACGCCGCCCCGGAACTCACGGCGCAGTCCGGGGAGGTGAACATGCTCCTCGTCGCGACGGATACTCGTGACGGGCAGGGGGCCGGGTTCGACGACGCGGCGAACCGGCGGGCGAGCACGGGTGTCGGCAACAACGACACCAACATCCTCGTGCACATTTCCGCCGACCACACGAACATGGCGGTCGTCAGCTTCCCGCGCGACCTGGTGCTCCCGATTCCCGCGTGCACGAACGACTCCGGCGCCGTGACACCCGCCTCGTCCGCCGCGATGCTGAACACTGCGCTGGGACGAGGGGGAGAGCAGCACGGGCTCGCGTGTGTGGCGAGCACGATCAGCCGGCTCACCGGGCTCCAGATCGGCTACGCCGGCAAGATCACGTTCGACGGCGTGGTCGCGATGGCGGACGCGGTCGGTGGCGTCGAGGTGTGCCTGGCGACGCCGATCCACGATGACGACGTCACACCGGCGCTCGACTTGGCCGCGGGGAACCGGACACTGTCCGGCGCCGAGGCGGCCGCGTTCCTCCGTTCCCGGCACGGTGTCGGCGACGACAGCGACCTCGGACGGATCAGCAACCAGCAGACGTTCATGTCCGCCCTCGCGCGACAGGCGGTCTCTGCGGGCACACTGACGAATCCGGCGAAGGTGCTCCGGCTGGCGAACACGGCCTTCCGGCACATGACGCTGTCCGACACGCTGTCGGATCCTGGCACCCTCGCTCGGATCGCGCTCGCCGTGAACACCGTCGGGCTGTCGAACATGGTGTTCGTGCAGTACCCGGTCGTCGACGACCCGGACGACTCGGCGCGCGTGCTGGTGGCGCAGGGCGCGGCAGCGCAGCTGAACGGGGTGCTGCAGGCGAACCAGGCCGTCGTGCTCGGTGCGGGCAGCCTCGGGCGTTCGGCCGTCCGGGACCCGTCGGCGTCGGCCGGACCGTCAGCGGCCGCGTCGGCCTCGGCCTCCGCCTCGACGGGGGCCTCGGTGTCGCCCGGATCGTCCGCTCCTGCCGCGCAGCTGCCGGACAGCGTCTCCGGCCAGAGCGCGAACACGGTGACCTGCGCCGCGAAGAAGTGATCGGTCAGGAGGCAACATCGTGGAAACGGCCCGTCCACGTATGGCGCGTAGCGCGACTCGTCCGGGGCTGCTGCCTCAGGTGACGCGGTGGGCAGTAGTCACCCGCTGGTGTCGGATCACACCGAAGCGTGTCATCTCCGTGCCGGTAACTGATGTTGGAAACACGTCGGGCACGACAGCGCACGTCAGCCTCAGTACTCTCCTACGTCACGCAGGCCCGCGCCACCGCTCGCGCCGATTCGCCCCATCAGCCGGAGCCTGCTCGGGGTTGCCCGCACTGTGTGCTCCGTTTTTCAGAGCCGAGGTGATCCGCTACCCCGGCCCTGGCGCGGCATCGAGGACCTCGATACAGCGACCGTCGAGTACCTCGACTGGTTCAACCACCGACGCCTGCGCGGCGAGCTTGGCATGGTTTCACCGGTCGAGTTCGAACAGATCCCCCACCGACGCAACCGCTCCGACTACCGTCGAAGCGGCACTACCGAGCCTCCACTCAACCCGGGGGCTGAACACCTGTTTCCGCGGTTAGGAAACGCCCGCGCCGCCGGCAGCGCGGGCGCCGAATCTACGCGGCGTGGCGGCCTGCTCCGATCGAGTCGTTGGGCGGCCGGTGGTGTCGGCATGCTTCCCGACATGACGAGACCACCGGCCTGGCGAGTGCCACAACGTCAGGGAGTGGCACGGGCTACCTGAAGGATCACCTGGGCTGGGCGGTGTGCGAGATGCAGACGTCCGCACACTTAACGACGCCGCGAGTCTCGCGTCCCCGGGCGTCGATGAACTCCGTTGGGCATCACCGTGCTCAACGACCGCGACGAACCAGTGATGACCTTGGTCGCGATGAACATGCTCCGCTGCCGCAGCGAGAAGTAGGGCGCGTCCGGTAGCCGATCCATCTCCGGGCACCATCTATCTCGGCTACTTGCGAGATCGGTCGTTGCGCGACCACGAGAAGAGCCAGCCCGCGAGCAGCATCACGGCACCCACAAACGTGAAGATGACGCCGACTACCAGGTTCCATCGGCCCGCAAGCAGAACGACGCCGACCACCAGCACGATGCTCCCGACGAGCAGGTTGTACCGCGCGCGGGCTGGCCGATCATCGTCGCCGGAGGACTTCACCGCTCGAACGCTACCGGCGCAGCATGACGTTCGATAGCCGATCGCCTACCGAGACACCGAGCGGCCAACACGTTCGAGACCGTTCCATTAGCGGTGCGGCTCCGCTGTCACAGCTGGCAGCAGGCCGGGGCACCGTGCGTCGAGTTCGCCTAACCGTCCATGTCGATGCCGGTTATCGCGGTCGAGATCCTCGATGCGAGAGTCAGGCTGGCTCGCTGTGTGTGCGATGGACCGTGGGTGCCGTGGCGGTGGTGATTGGCCATGCGTCGAAGCGGTACTGCTCATGCACGGTGTCGATCCAGACTTGTTCGCGGCCGCGCCCGCTGATGCGGAGGCGGTAAAGCCCCGGGGCCGGGGTGAGTGGGGGCGCGTCGAAGTCGGGGCCGTTGAAGAGGCTGACAACGGTGAGCCCGGTGTCGATGTCGTCGACGTCGAATGTGACGTCGACGACATTGGTCCAGGTTTCGTCGGGGAGCGGTGGTTCGGTTGCGTGCGCGTACGCGTCGATCGTGACGAGGCCGCATCCGGCGACCATTGCGAGGGCGACCGGCAGATGCAGGTCAACTCCTGGTGCCACGGCTCGGACGGTCTGTTCCGGGTCAAGAAACCCGATCCGAGTGAACTCGTCAGGGGTCGCGGCGAGGAGATGGCCGCCCTCGATGATGAGGGCGCCGTTGTCGATGTCAGCTTCGTAGCGCATGCGTTCTCCGGATGAATCTGGTGTCGTAGGCGATGCGGGTGGAGAAGGCGTCTCCTTCCTCGGTCATGTAGCTCACGCTACGCCGCGACGAGATCCGACGAGGGAGCAGTGTTCGGACATCCCGGTAGCCGATCCCCTGGCGGGACGGGTTTCAACGCGGACGGGGTCAACCTCGTGATCGCCGCATGGTTCCCAGCACGACGCAGGCAAGGCCGGCGATGAGCGCGACGATCAGCACGACGAAACTCGCCCCATGAATCGTCGGGTTGATGATCCACACGAGCAGCGCGAACGCGATCACAACAGCACCGAGCACGGTGAGACTCCGAGCAGACATAGGGCGAGTCATCAGGACGGGTGCCGTCCCGATAGACGATCGGCTACCGGACGCTAGCGAGCGGCACCAGCGATCAACGCGATCGCTTCGTCCTGGTCAGTGCGATCCCGGCGAAGATGCCGCCGATGACGGCGAGAGCGGCGCTGGTAATGACCCACGGGCTGAGGAAGCTCTCGCCGTTGAGAAGCCGAGACGTGATCGTGAGTACTTGAGACAGAACGAGCAAGGACCCGACGAGAATCGTGGTGCCATGAGACGACGATGGCTTCTTCTCAGGTTCTTCACTCACGGCCCCATCATGCACCGTGCCGGAAGGAGCAGCGAGACTCGATTGAGGATCGACTACCGGACGTCTCGCAGGACGAGGGTTCAGGTCAATGCCGGCACGCCAGACGATCTCCGGCAGATGCGTCGGAGCTGAACGCCCGCGCAGTTCAGTTTCGAGGACGACCGAGCTGCCGCATGTCGGTGCGAGTTCGTCAACTCCCCGCTCGGTGATGAAGCGGTAGGCGTACTTGTCCGGGTACAGGCACAACCCCGCGGACGCTCCGACTTCGAGCAGTGCGATTGGCCCGCGGATCTTCGCCAGCTCGGGCAGGAATACGGCGCACCGGCGGGCTTCGTTCGTCTGCGTCGCGTGGGTGAGAGCGATCACGCGGATCGCATCCCACCTGGCGACGAACTCACTCCTCGCCTCGCGGTAGGGCACGAGAGGAACACCGGCCATCCGAGCCGCGGCGAAGACGTGTTCGGTTGCCGCTTCGCCGCGGACAGCTCCTGGACCAGCTTCACGATGTCCTCGTCGGCAGCGACACCAGTCGCCCAGTCGAAGTACAGATCGGAAACGCCGTGCGCTTCGACCTGCGCCCACGCCCGATACTTCTCGCCGGTCACACCCACAGACGCATCCTAGGGAAGGTACTTGCCGAGCCAGGAGCCGATCGCCACAGGGACACCCTCTCTGGCGCGCGGCTCGTCCTCCGTTAGGGTCTGGTCATGGCAGCGGAGGTCTTGAGTTCGTACTCGCGCCGAGCCGCGGAGTACGCGGAACGGTTGGGTTCGACGGTGACGGTGCACCCGTCCGATGCGCACCTCGTCTCGACGTGGGCCGCGGATATCGAAGGCCCGCTGCTGGACGCCGGCTGCGGCCCGGGCCACTGGGCGGCCTACCTCCGAGACCTCGGGCACGAGGTGCGAGGAATCGATCAGGTCCCCGAGTTGTGAGCTGAGCAGCACTGCCCAATGGCGCTCTTTTGTTATCGCTCGGTGGCCTCGCGCCGTGGTCCTGTTGCTCGGGCTGAAGATGATCAGGGCCAGGCGCTGTCGAGGGTCTGTCGTAGTTGGGCGAGCTGTGACGGGCCCACGCGGTCTGCGAATTTCTGCTCCAACTCGAGGAGGACGTGCATGGCGACGGTCCTTCGGTGGTGACCTGCGGGGGTGTATTCGATGAGGGTGCTCCGTGGGAATCCTGGTCCCGGCTTGCTCGTGAGGAGCCCTTCGCCGATCAGTTGTGCCACGGCTCGGTGCATGGTTTGGCGGGTGACACCAGCACGGCGCGCCAGCTCAGCGATGCTCAGCGCGGCGTCATCGTCCAGGTGTGCGAGCACGGTGGTGTGCGCTGGTGTGATCGGATCCACGCCGGCGGCTGTCAGGGCATCGACGAGTTCGTCGGACAGCCAGCGGACGCTGCGTTGCAGGAGCGCGAGTAGCGGGAGATCGGTCTTGTCAGGGTTTTCAGCTGGCATAGCTCGGTTCCCTCTCCAGAGCGTAAGGTCCAGTGTCAGACTAGCTGACACAGGGAATGAGGAACCATGGCGCTGCGCGATGTTGATGTTCTGATCGTTGGGGCGGGACCGGTTGGGCTGATGGCTGCGTCGCAGTTGGCCCGGGCCGGGGTGTCGGTTCGTCTGGTTGATGCGGCCGCGGCGCCCGCGACGACGAGTCGCGCGCTCGGCGTGCATGCGCGCAGCATGGAGATCTACGACCAGATCGGGGTCCTCGGGGAGGTTGCTGGGCAAGGCACGAGGGTCAACGCGTTCATCCGCCATCAGCCGGACGGCGCGTCGCGGCTCAACTTCGATTTCGGGACCTTGGCGACGCAGTTCCCGTACATGTTCAACGTCGACCAGGTGGTCATCGAGCGTGTCCTCCGTGGGCATGCTGCCGCGGCGGGTGTCGCGGTGGAGTGGAACACCCGCCTTGACTCGTTTCAGCGCGACGCCGACGGTGTCACTGCCGAGCTGCGGTGCGACGGCGAAGCGGCCACGGGCGCCGAATCCGTGCGCGCGCAGTACTTGTGGGGGTGTGATGGTGGGCACTCGACCGTGCGGAAAGCACTCGACCTGCCACTCGAGGGTGAATCGGCGCACACCTGGCTCATCTCGGACGCGATCGTGCACACCGATCTCGACCGTGACGGGGTGCACTGGCTCTTTCCCCGCGGCAGCACGATGATGCTCTTCCCGTTCCCGGAACCCGAGAAGTGGCGACTGCTGGACACCAGCGGCATAGGAGACCCTTCGGACGCGGACCAGATCGCTGCGCAGCTCAGCGGCAAGTTGACCGAAGCGCTCGGCCGTGAAATCACTGTGGAGCGCCCGAGCTGGGCGTCAAAGTTCACCATCCAGCAGCGTGCAGTCCCTGCGATGCACGTCGGCCGGTGTTTCGTATCCGGCGACGCCGCCCACGTGCACTCGCCAGCATCAGGGCAGGGACTGAACACCGGCATCCAGGACGCGTTCAACCTCGCCTGGAAGCTGGCCATGGTCCTCCACGGCGATGCGGACGCTGCGCTACTGGACACCTACGACGCCGAGCGAGTCCCCATCGGGCAGGCGCTGCTTGCCTCCACGGGCAAGGTCATGGACACCACCATGGTCAACACACCGGAGGAGACCCAAAAATCCGACCTGAACTTCATGCGGCAGCTCATCCGCAGCATGTCGGCTCTCGCGATCGAGTACGACGACAGCCCGCTCACAGTGTCCGGCGATGAGCCGGGTGCAGGGCCTCGTGCGGGGCAGCGCCTGACACAGGTTTCCGCTGCGGACGCGCAGTCACCGGGCTGGACGAACCTCCGCAGCATGCTGCGAGCTCCATCGTGGCACCTGCTCACCGTCGCTGGTGACACATCCGACAGCAGCGTCGACGCGACGTCACTACCGGGCTGGTTGACGGTGGTGCCGATCAGCCGGACACGCTCCGAGGACGCAAGCCCCAGCGTCTGGGACCCGGACGGCAGTGTCCACACGAACCTCGGTGCAACCATCGGTGATTGGTTCCTGGTGCGCCCCGACGGCTACCTCAGCGCACGAGGCACCGGGACCACGCGCCTGCGCACCGCCCTAGAGCACTTGACCAGCCTCCACACCCACAAGGACGAAAGGTGACCGACGTGCATGACGATGCTCTCCCCAGCAACTGGGGACGGTGGGGCGACGCCGACCAGATCGGAGCCCTGAACCGCATCGATGACAGCGCCCGCCTCCGCGCCGCGGGAGAAGTCCGGACCGGGATCTCAGTGAGCCTGGCACGAGAGACCGCCCCGACACCGTTGACCACTGGTCTCGGACCAGTCGGCAGTCCCGGAACTGTTCCTGCCCCGGTCATGCAGGTCGTGAACTTCAACGGGGTGAAGCCGATGGCCATCACCGACTCGCTGCTGATCAACACCCATAACGCCGGTCTCACCCACGTCGACGCGCTCAGCCACATCCCCGCCGGCGACGAGGTGTATCCCGGAGTGAAGTTGCCGGACGCGATCACTCCGACGGGGGTGCGCCACGGGTCGGCCGATCACCTCGCCGCGGGCGTCGTCACCCGCGCCGTCCTCCTCGACCTCGCACCCGGCGGCGGCCGTCTCGACGCCACCCACCGGGTCAACGCGGCAGATCTCGATGCTGCGCTCGAACGTGCTGGCACAGTCCTGCATCCGGGCGACGCCGTCATCGTCCGCGGCGGCTGGGATGTAAATCAACCGATGTCGCAGCCTGCCCCGGGTCTTGACCTCACGGCCGTGACCTGGTTGGACGAACACGGCGCCGCCCTCTACATCGGCGACATCAGCGATCCCCGCCCGATGTCTGTTCCGATGCCAATGCATCAGGTCGCGCTCGCACGGCTCGGCCTTCCACTCGTCGACGCAGCCGACCTCGCTGACCTCGCCACGCAGTGTGAGGCGGTGCAGCGGTGGAGCTTCATGCTCGTCCTCGCGCCTCCCCGCATCACCGGCACAACCGGGCTCGCCGTGAACCCGATCGCAATCTTCTGACCCCGACGCCGTCGAGGCGAACAGTGCGACCGTCAGGGCTCCGCGGTCAGGACTGCCTGCATCAATGGGGCGATCATCCCCACAATGCTCTCAAAGTCCGCATCGACCATCGCATCGATACCGACGACCTGCCGCCCGACGACGACGCCGATGAGCATCGAGGACACCAGTGTTGCCCGCAGCGCCGCGTCGGGAACATCCGGGAAATGCGGCACGTACGCCTCGAGGACTCGCCCCCTGATGAACGCCCGCAGATGCGCTGCAGCTTGCTCGTTCGTGACGGCCGATCGGAACGTGGCCAGCAGCGGACCCGATGACGCTGGTGCCGTCCACAACTCAAGGAAGGCCCGCGTGAGGCGTTCACCGACACCGTCAGCTGGACCCTCCAGAGCGCCGCTGAGTGCTGTGGCGGCCTCAGCAGGCATCACCATTGCCGCTGCGAACAAGTCATCCTTCGACCCGAAAAGACGCATCACGACCGCCGCATCGACGCCCGCGTCCGCTGCAATCTTCCGGATGGACGCGCCCGCATACCCGTCCGCTGCGAACCGGGCCCGCGCCGCGTCGAGGACCGTCTGCCGAGTGTCATGCACCCCCGGGCGCCGGCCCAGGGGACGAGCCGTCTCGCGCTTCGCTGTTGCCTCGGTCATGAGGTAATCCTATGCAGCGCTACCAATAAGTCAACGCGCGTTGCTTTCTTGGTGGGTTTGATTTACGCTCGCAGACGGTCCACCGCCCTGCCGCTGCTGCCGGGGCCCGTTTTCTTACCGAGAAGAGCCGCGCATGAGCACCCCATCCGTCCTGCCCCAGCCCACGCCCTGGCGGCGCGCGGTCGCGACCAGTGTCCTGGTCGCGGCGATCGTATCGCTGGTGGTCATCGCGTTCACGTGGCCGTCGCGGGCCTCCTCGGCGCACGACATCTCGATCGCGATCGCTGGACCGAGCGCAGCGTCGAACCAGCTGAAGTCCGCGCTGACGAAGGGCAATGACACCTTCGACGTCCAGCTGGCCGACACCCGCGCCGACGCGGTGCGGATGCTCAAAGAGCGTGACGTCTACGGCGCAGTGGTGCTGTCCTCCGGGTCCGCTCCCGAGGTACTCACCGCGACTGCGGCCAGCCCCGCTGTCGCGCAGGTGATGAACGGCGTCGCCGCGAAACTGCAAGCACAAGCACAGGCACAAGGTTCCGCCGCGTCGGCAGCCGGTGATGCGGCCGCCGCTCCGACTGTCGCCGTCACCGACGTCGTCCCGCTCTCCGATGACGACCCGACCGGGTCGGGCTTGGTTGCTGCGGCGTTCCCGCTGGTCATGGGCGGGATGCTCGGCGGGATCCTCCTGACGTTCCTCGTGCACGGCACCGGGCGGCGCCTCGTCGGCCTGGTCGCCTTCGTGGTCATCGCAGGCTTCGCCGTGGCCGGCATCCTGCAGGGCTGGCTGGGAATCCTGCAGGGTCACTACCTCGAGAACGCGGCGGCATTCGCCCTCGCCCTCAGCGCGATCGCCGGAACAATCCTCGGCGCTTCGACGCTCATCGGCCGCCTCGGCGTCAGCGTCGGGCCGGTGTTGTTCCTCCTGTTCGCAAACCCCCTCGCATCCGCGGCAACACCGTCGTCGTTCCTACCAGCCCCCTGGGGTGTCATCGGTCAGTGGTTCCCACCGGGAGCAGGCGCGCGGCTCCTCCGCGACATCTCATACTTCCCGGACGCCAACTCCACTTTGCAGTGGCTGATCCTCGTGGGATGGACGGCCTTCGGCCTCGCACTCATGGGCATCGGTGCACTCGTGCACGAACAGCGACGCCGAGCCCATCACGGCGAACACGTCGCCCGGCCCGAGCACGCACCGGATCCACTCACCGTCTAGAGGCCTACCGCAACCGAATCCCGAGGCGGGGACTGCTGCAAGTTCGGTTGACTCCTGCCAGAGGGAGCAGCTAGCGGGTCTCCGCTCGTCTACGCGGGAGCCGCTTCCGTCCTGTGGTTGTCCCAGCTGGGCGGTTCCACCACAGGCCTTCCTCGGTTTTCTTCTTCGAGCGCGGTGCGGAGCGGTGTCCTCTGAGGGCGCAGTCGGGGCAGCCGGTCGCGTACTTGGAGGTGTGGTTGTCTGGGCGGACTGAGAACGCGCCGTGTTTGCGGCAGTTCACGGTGACGTCGGTTCGCGCGTCCACGTAGGCGACATCGGTGTAGTCGTACCGGTTGCCATGCGTAGCCAGAGCCTTCGCAACGAAGCGCTCGCGACGAATCTCTACCTGCGCGTTGAAGCCCTTGCAGTCGTGGCAGCCCTGGCCGCGCTGCGGGCCCCACGGCGTCTCGCGGACGCGGCGGTGCTCGCGCGGGGTCTGCTCGAAGGCCCCGTGGTCGGGGCAGATGATGGTGACCTTGGTGTCGCCGTTGACGTAGTCGCGTTGGACGTGCGCGTAGTCGTATCGGCTGTCGTGCAGCTTCGTCGCGAAGTCGATGAACTCGGCGGCTCGTTCTTCACGGGTTGCGGTGCGGTAGTCCAAGGGGTCCTCCAGGAGTCGTTGTCCTGGAGCTATGCCGGCACACCCGAACCAGCCGGGAAAGTCGGCTCGGACCCGTCCTTCGGGGGCCGGTTCGATCTACTTCTCGGCGTTCCTCACGTCAGGGTCCGACCGTTAGGCATAGCCGTGGCATGCCTTCGCTCCCTACCGCCGTTCGAGCAGCGCTCCGCTCACCGAGTTCAACCGAGCACCACGTGGTGCCGAACCAGGAGACCGTCACGTTCGCGATCGCCCTGGGGCGACCGATGGGCGCCGCCTTCGGTCGTCCGTTCCGACGTCACAGTCCTGTCGAGCACTGCTCGCACGTCCAATGTTGGGAACCCGAGCCGCTCATCCTCGGGCACTCAACACTCGGGGCCCGAAGCTCCAAGACCGACGAGGGCCCTCTTGTCGCGCAGCTCCGCCCTGAGCCCATCCACGCGATGCGGAAGTATCGGAGCCAGTCGGTTCCCGCGGACAGGTGGGCCAACATCGAGCCGTTCGTGCTGGACGCTGTTGCGCTCGTCGCGCCCGCGTGCGCGTACCTTGCTGAACGGCTCATGGTCGCGGTGACGCCGTACGTTGACTGGGTCGTGCACGTCAACGGGATGCAGAAGGTCGCCAACGTGTTCCACCCGGTGCTGATCCGCCGGTACGTTTCCCGCGACGACCTCCACCTCAAGGACAAGACGCGCCGCGACTACCGGTCCTTCCTGCTCCGGATCTCGGAGGTCGTCCTCCCCCACGAGGGTCCGATCGAGTTTGCGCCGTTGAACGGACAGTCCGTCACCGCCCCGTACACCGACCTCGAACTGAACCTGCTCGAGTCCTGGGCACGTGGGCAATCAACCGCACTGCGACGTCGAGGTGCTGGCGCGGTCCTTACCCTCGGTGCAGGCGCTGGGCTTGACCCATGGGAGATGCAGCACCTGCGTCGCAGCGACGTGCGCGTTGACCGTCACGGAATTCTCGTCGACGTACTGGGTGGGACGCCGAGGTTGGTGCCCCTGCTCGAACGATGGGAGCAGCTCCTCATCGACTCCCTCGCGGGGGTGCCAGACAACGCATGGATCCTCGGCGGGGCGAACAAGAAAACGACCTACAACTTCGTCACGCCGTTCATCAACCACACCGACTTCGGCAACGAACCGAAGCCAGTCCCGACGCGAATGCGCGCAACCTGGGTCACCACGCACCTTGCTGGCGGTACGCACGCCGCCGAACTCATGGCTGCCGGCGGACTGAGCAAGCCAAAGCACTTGGTCACGTCCCTGCGGCACATTCCGACGATGAACGTATCCGAGCACCGTCGACGGATCCTCGCCGAGGCCCGCGAAGTTCGGTAACGCCATCAGAGGACCCGGAACCGTGCCGCCCGGAGCTGCTGCTCGCGTTCGGGCAACAGGCGGCCGCGGGCGTGCTGGGCTCGTTGCTGGGCGACCCACCGTCCGATCGTCACCTCCGTCTGGTCGGTCGCGCGACGACGCGGCGGTCGCTGATGATCGGCCCAGAACTGCTGGTGCGCGGCGAGCATCGACGACCACTGCGCATCGCGGGGGTTCCAGGCGAAGCCCGGCACCGCTTCAAGGCGTCGAACCTGGTACGAGCAGTAGCCACCCGCAGCGCCGACCTGCCGAAAGTAGGTGAGGGCGTCGACGAGGCTCTGCTCGACGGTCGCAGGGCGAGGACGGGTCGAGTCGGCACGGGGCATCCGTCCGTACTTGTCGACGAACTCGTCGAGGTCGTGCACTCGATCGATCCAGCGTCGCACGAAGGATTCGATCTCGACGGCGTCATCGGTGTCGGCGAGGTAGAACGCGACGCCGCGCCGTTGGTCGAGGGTGAGTGTCAGGGCTGGCTGCGTTGCGTGGTCGGCGTACTCGGCGTGGAGCGCTGCGAGCGCCGTGGTCGGGGTGGGCATGTGGTCCTCTCCGAGGCCGGCGGTCGGCCTCGGAGGGGGTATGCGCGGAACGGGCGTGATCTTGGAGGACGCGCGGGTCGCAGACGAGCGGGGTCCGCAAACAGGACCAATCCGGCCGCGAAGATCACTACGTTTTCTGAGTCCCCGAAGCAGAGAGCCGCCCGGATCGCATGCACATCGCCAGCGTCACGCGTACGACGCCGACGTCACCGTCGCATGCGTTGGCAAGCGGCGACACGCCCGGCTTGACGCGACCGTTCGCGTCGACGGCAGTGGCCGCGGTTCCGCGCGGGCATGCGGATCGGCCGGCAACGAGATCGGAATCTGGAGCGCCTTCCCACAGCTCGTCCCGAGTCGCTTGCATAGGCCGGGCATGCCTAGCCAGATCCTCCGGTCACCGCGTCAGTACATCGCCGCGATGCTGCGCGCCATCCTGTCGCTCCTCGCACTCGGAAGAACACCGGTGAAGTACGTCCCGACGTTCGCGGAGGACCGATGGAGCGTTGTCCGGGACTTCGTGGTCAGCGCAGTCGTCGAGGCGGCAGCGTCCATTGCTCAGCCTGCCGACCGGCTCATCGTCGTCGCGGCACCGTTCGTCGACTGGGTCGTCAACGTCAACGGATACCCGGCGAAGAACGCTGTCGTGTTCCACCCCGTCATCGTCCGCCGCTACATCACCAGGACCGACGTCACCTGGTCGGACACCACGCGTCGCACCTACCGGTCGGCGCTGATGCGCATGTCCGAGGTCCTCGTCGGCGAGGTGCCGCTGGAGTTCGCACCGACGACTCCGCAGAACACCGCAGCACCCTACGACGACCTCGACCTGCACCTCCTCGAAAGCTGGGCGACGGGCCAGTCGACCGCGGCACGGCGTCGCAGCGCCGGCGTCGTCCTCGCGCTGTGCACCGGAGCGGGGCTCAAAGCAAACGAGCTCCTCCAGGTTCGCCGCCGCGACATCCTCGCTGACACCGACGGCATCCTCGTCACGGTCAATCCGGGAGCCCGGACGGTTCCGCTCCTGGCCCGCTTCGAGACGCTCCTGCTCAACTCCATCGCAGAGGTCGAGCCGGAGCACTGGGTGTTCGGTTCGCCGAAGCGCGTCAAGCACGGCATCAGCACGCTCACCACGTTCCTCTACGACACCGACCGTGGCAACGAGCCCGACCCCGTCACCACGCGCATGCGGAACACGTGGCTCATCACGCACCTCATCGCCCGCACCGACATGCGCGCCCTCATGACCGCCGCCGGCGTCACCAAGTTCGAACACTTCGACCAGCTCGTCGCACACGTGCCCGCTCTCGATGACGCTTCGTACCGCCGCCAGCTTCGCGCGCACGAGGTCACCCGGTGACCGCCGCGCTGACGAAGTATCACGATGCCGAGCACGTCGACCGATGGTTCGAGCAGAGCTTCGAGATGACGCTCAACGACTGGGTGACGATGGGCATCAAGAAGTCCGTCAAACGGGCTGTCCACGAAGTCTCCCTCGTTTGTCGACACGGCGACGTGCAGCAGGTCATCGACGGCTTCAAAGCAGAAAAGCGTAAGTCCAACGCTGGTCAGAAGAGCAAGTTCAGCGAAGCGAGCGCACTGATGCTCGTCTTCGTGTGCCTGCGCGCGAGGAAGAAGATGTCGCTGATGGCAGCCGTCGAGATGCTCATGCATATGGGCTGGAAGCAGCGACGGCGCCTGGGCATCACCGAAGTGGTGGAGAACCGCCAAGAACTGATGTACGACCGCGTGTGGGCCGCGCTGGCTCGCTTGCGTGACCTGGTTGACGATGAGCCCGGGGATCGCCACGAAGGTATGACGTTCGAGTTCTACAACGAATGGGTCGCCCAGCGCGACCCCGTCGAGATGGCCGCTCGGACTCGACGTCGCGGAGAACTGATGACGGCGATCCTGCACGGTTCTGTCCTTCTCCTTCCGAAGGAGATCCGCGACCGTCCGGATGGAACACACGCAATCGACGCCACCATCCTCGAGCTCGTCGGGATGCACAAAGCCTTCGAAAACATGCGCCCAGGCGACAAGATGCCGACAAACCACGGTGGCGGACTCTACGTCCGACACGGCGATCACGACGGCTCGAAGAAGGGTCCCGGCAAGCGCAAGTACGGCCAGGAGATCGAGTACTGCATCTGGACCCGAAACAATCCCGCCGCCGACAAGGACTTCCCGCTTCTCTTCACGGCGATCGGCGACCACAAGCCCGGCAAGCTCATCGGTCACGGTCGCAAGCTCCTCGAGTCCCTTATCGCGCGAGACATCAAGATCAAGACGCTCGTCGCAGACCGCGCGTACACGCCCAACGCCAAGGTCGAGGACCTGCAGCTTCCCTTCGCCCAGCACGGCGTCAGCCTCGTCATGGACTACGGCATCGATCAGAAAGGCAAGCAGGCTTTCTGGGCCAGCCCCGACGGCAAGCACGACCTGGTCATGTGCGATGGAAGCTGGTACCTCGCTGCGATGCCCAAGACACTGCAACTCGCCGAGAAGACATATGCGGACGCGCAGAAAGCCGCGACCGACAACATCGAGAACGAGGACGCTCGCGAGGCGCACATCGCTGCCGCTCACGACGTTCTCGTTCAGCAGCGCGCCCGCCGCTCCCGCTTCCGTCTGGAGCCGCGCGGCCGTCACCGCGCCGACGGATCACGACAGTACTTCTACCCGACCCTGCGTCTCGAAGACTCAGTCGATATCGACCCCAACTCCGGGGCGATCGTCGACATCACCGTGCCGAGTAAGACCGTCCTCATTCCCGGCGTACTCGGAAGCGGCACCCGAAACGAAGAGAACACCAAGCACCTCAAGTACGGCCAAGAGTTCGAGTACAAGTCCGAGAAGTGGCGCGGGATGTACGGCCTGCGCAACACGGTCGAGTCTGGCAACGCGTCCGTGAAGAACCCGGAGCACCTTGCACTCGGCATCGCGATGAAGCGCCTCGTTCGCGGCCCCTGGTTCGCGGCCCTCTGCGCCGCGATGGCGGCCGCATGCGAGAACATCCACCGAATCGTTGACTGGTACCAGGAACGGCTCAACCTCGCCCACCGGAATCGCAAGAACCGATCCCACCCCGCCGTCTACGAGCAGCGCGACCCTGCGAAGTACTGGGCCGACCGCAAGGTCACCACCGCACCGCCGGACATACCGGCGGCGGCCTGACCAGGCCCACTCAGAACTGAACAGACCAACCCCAGCCGCTCGGCGTGAGCACTCAGCGCCCCGAGCCGATGCCCCCTGCCCGGAATCCGGGTAGGGGGCTTTTTGCGTCCTTCGGGAGGGGCGTTGGCTTCATTCAAGGGGCCCCGACCAGCACCACTCGGCTCCTCGACGGCGCGATGAAGACCCCACAGGAGGTCCGCACACGGTCGACGAGGGGTCGGACCGAATACCCCGAACCGATTCCGTCGATAGACCGATCGGCCCGTGGCTCCGCCTCCAGGATTCGAACCCGGACCTAACGGCACCAAAGGCCGTCGTGCTGCCATTACACCAAGGCGGAACACCCCACGAAGGGGCCAGACCATCCTCCCATGACCCGCACGGTGGCCGTGCGCGCAGGGTTCGGCCAAGATGGTGGGATGCCGCACGAGGACGAAGTCGACCGGATCGTCGCGGCGTGGGGACGGCAGCGCGACGACCTCGACTTCGCACCGCTGCAGGTGCTGTCGCGGGTGGACCGGCTCGCCCGGCACCTCGACCGGGCACGGCGTGCAGCGTTCGACGCGAGCGGGACGGAGCCGTGGGAGTTCGACGTCCTGTCGGCCCTCCGGCGTGCGGGTGAGCCGTTCGAGCTGAGCCCGAAGACCCTGCTGCAGCAGACCCTGGTGTCGAGCGGCACGATGACGAACCGGGTGGACCGGCTGACCGCACGGGGTCTGGTCGCGCGGCGGACGGACCCGAAGGACGGCCGGGGCATCCTGGTGTCGCTGACGGATGCCGGCCGGACCGCGGTCGACTCGGCGATCGCAGATCTCCTGGGAGCGGAGCGGGACATCCTCGCGGGGGTGTCCGACGACGAGCAGGACCAGCTCGCGGGGCTGCTGCGCCGGCTGATCCTCGGCCTGGGCGACTGACCGAGGATCAGGCCGAGGTGCAGGCCGACGAGCGGGCCGAGCAACGAGCTCCGGCGTAGTCTCCGCCGCATGCACGCCATCACCCTCGCCGTCGCCGACATCGAGCGATCGGCCGCGTTCTACACCGCGCTCTTCGGCATCGAGGGCAGCGGCATCATCGGCACCGAGTACGTCGCGACCGACACCGCGGCGGGCGGGACCACCGCGATGTTCACCCTGGACGACGGGCTGATCGTCTCCGTCTACGGCCGCGACGACATGCGGAAGGACGCGAGCGTCGCGCTGGCGACCGACCCGAGCACCACGATCGGGCACTTCGAGGAGTCCCGGGAGGCCGCCGATGCGTTCCTCGAACGTGCGCGGGCAGCGGGTGCGACCATGCTCGAGCCGCCGTACACACGGCCGTGGGGCATGTACTCCGGCTTCTTCCAGGACCCGGACGGCCACCTCTGGGAGGTCGTCGCGAACCCCGGCCTCGGCGACCCCGCCGCTGGCGCCTGACGTCCGACCAACCGGACGACGGACCCGCTCAGACCCCGAGCTGCTCCGCGACCTCGAGCCACCGCTCCTCGAGCTGCTCGATCTCGGCCTCGAGCGTCCCGAGCTTCGTCTGCAGGTCCCCGAGCCCGGCGTAGTCGGACTGGTCGTGCGTGGCGAAGGCGTCGAGCAGCTTCCTCCGGTCGTCACCGACGCGGGCGATCCGCCTGTCGAGCGCTGACATCTCCTTCTCCGCGGCGCGACGATCCGCACCGGACAAGCCGGACGCGCCCCCGGCACCGGACGCGACCGCAGGAGAAGGTGACGAGCCCGACCCAGCCGTGTCGGGCCTCCCGGCCGAAGCGGCGGCAGCCGCAGAAGCGGTGGACCCACCGGTGCCGGCCGCCCGGAGTCGCATGTACTCGTCGACCCCGCCCGGCAGGTGCCGCAGGTGCCCGCCGAGCACGGCGTACTGCTGGTCGGTGACCCGCTCGAGCAGGTACCGGTCGTGCGAGACGACCAGGAGGGTGCCCGGCCAGGTGTCGAGGAGGTCCTCCATCGCGGCGAGCATGTCCGTGTCGAGGTCGTTCGTGGGCTCGTCGAGGATCAGCAGGTTCGGCTCGTCGAGCAGGATGAGCATGAGCTGCAGGCGACGCTTCTGCCCGCCGGACAGGTCGCGGACGGGAGTCGAGAGCTGCTCGGCCGTGAAGCCCAGGCGCTCCAGCAGCTGCGACGGCGTCATCTCCTTGCCGTCCGCGACGTAGCTGGTCTTCTTGCGGGCGACGACCTCGCGGACGCGGTCGTCGGCGTACTGCGCCAGGTCCGCGAGCTGCTGGTCGAGGACCGCGACCTGCACGGTCTTGCCCGTCTTCACGCGGCCACTCGTCGGCTGGAGGCGTCCCGCGATGAGCGAGAGCAGCGTCGACTTGCCGGCGCCGTTCGGCCCGAGGATGCCGGTCCGCTCCCCCGGCGCGATCCGCCACTCGATGCTGCGGATGGTCGGCTCGTCGGTGCCGGGATAGGTGACGCCGACGTCGAGCAGGTCCACGACGTCCTTGCCGAGGCGGGCCGTGGCGGTCTTCGACAGGGCGACGGTGTCGCGGAGCGGGGGCACGTCGTCGATGAGCGCGTTGGCCGCGTCGATGCGGAACTTCGGCTTGCTGGTGCGGGCCGGGGCGCCGCGACGGAGCCACGCCAGTTCCTTGCGCGCCAGGTTCTGGCGGCGCTGTTCCGAGGCCGCCGCCTGCCGGTCGCGCTCCACGCGCTGCAGGATGTAGGCCGCGTAACCACCCTCGAAGGGTTCGACGATGCCGTCGTGGACCTCCCACGTGTCGGTCGACACGGCGTCGAGGAACCACCGGTCGTGGGTCACGACGACCATGCCGCCCTGGTTCGCCGGCCAGCGCCGGTTGATGTGCTCGGCGAGCCACTGGATGCCCTCGACGTCGAGGTGGTTCGTGGGCTCGTCGAGGAACAGCACGTCCCAGTCGCCGACGAGCAGGCGCGCGAGGGCGACGCGGCGACGCTGGCCTCCGGAGAGGTCGTCGACGAGTTCGTCCCAGGGGATGTCCGACACGAGTCCGCCGATGACGTCGCGGATCTTCGGGTCGCCGGCCCACTCGTGCTCCTCGCGGTCGCCGACGACGACGGCGCCGACGGTCTGTCCCTCGGGCAGGGCGTCACGCTGGTCGAGGACGCCGACGGTCACGCCGCGGCGGTGGGTGACGCGACCGGTGTCCGGTTCGAGGCGCTTCGCGAGGAGGCTGAGGAGCGTCGACTTGCCGTCGCCGTTCCGACCGACCACGCCGATGCGGTCACCCTCGTCGATGCCGATGGTGACGCTGTCGAAGACCGTGCGGGTGGGGAACTCGAGATGCAGGTTCTCGGCGCCGAGGAGATGTGCCACCCGTCAAGGGTAGGTGCTGCGCGGCGCGCCCTGCGCTCGCGGCCGCGCGAGCGCGGCGGTGCGTGGTGCGAACCGGCGGCGCACAACCGAAACCAGTTCGAACCACGTGCGTCCGTGGTGCGAACTGGTTTCGGTTACGCGGCGGCGGCCCACGGTGGCGACGCACGCGGCGGACGCGCGGTGCGCGGGCGGGCGCCCGACCGACCGACGGGAGGCTCGGCTCAGCTCCCGAGCGTCGGGTCGGGTTCGCCGGCGGCCTCCTTGGCACGCTGCAGGCGCGCCTTGGCCTCCCAGAACGCGATCTCGCGGTCGAGGTCCGCGAGTTCCTGCTCGGTGGTGGTCACCCTGCGGTCGCCGTGCGCCGCTCGAGCGTGCCCGAGGCTGGCGTACCCGTCCTCGTGGCGGGTCGGCTCGATGTACCGCCCGTGGTTCCGGGGACCAGGAGCCCAGTCGTGCCCGATCGCGAACCACACGATGCTGCCGACGACGGGCACCAGGATCACGAGGATCACCCACGCGATCTTCGGCAGGCCGCGGATCTGGTCGTCCGTCTTGGTGAGGATGTCGATCAGCGCGAACACCAGCAGGACGATCGTCACCCCGGACAACAGCACGCTCATGTCCCGGATTCTATGGACTCCCTTGGAGCTTCCGCTACGCCCGCGTCAGAGGGACGCCACCCACTCGTCGGAGCCGTCGGAGAAGCGCTGGTGCTTCCAGATCGGGACGCGTTCCTTGACGAGGTCGATCAGTGCCGCGCAGGCCGCGAAGGCCTCCGCGCGATGGGCCGACGACACCGCTGCGGCGAGCGCGACGTCCCCGACGACGAGCTTCCCGACCCGGTGCAGCACAGCGATGCGCACCCCCGGGTGATCGGCAGCGATCGTCGCTGCGACCTCGGTGATGACCTCCCCCGCGCTCGGGTGCCGTTCGTACTCGAGCGCGGTGACGCCCTTGCCGTCGTCGTGGTCACGGACGACTCCGGCGAAGGTCACGACGGCACCGTCCTGGTCGGTGGCGACGACGTCCGCGGTCTCCGCCACGGTGATGGCGCGGTCGACGACGTCCGACAGCACGACCCGCGCAGCGGCGGCCCCCGACCCGGCGGCGGCCCCGGCGGCCCCAGCCCCGGCCCCGGCCCCGGCCCCGACGTCGGTCACGATGCGCTCCGCGGCGCGTGGCCCTCGCCGTGCAGCTGCGCCAGGACGTGGTCGAGCAGCCCGTCGAGCACCGCGAGCCCGTCCGCGACGCCACCGCGTGATCCGGGCAGCGTGACGACGAACGCCCCGCCGGACGCGATGCCCGCGACACCGCGGCTCAGCAGCGCGGTGGGACCGGCGCCGGCGAGGCCGCGGCGGCGGATCTCCTCGACGATGCCCGGCAGCTCGAGGTCGAGGAGGGGCCCCACGGCTTCCGGAGTGCGGTCGGTCGGCGTGACCCCGGTGCCTCCGGTGGTGATGACGACCCGGGCGTCGGCGAGGAGCTCGCTCGTGATGGTCTCGGCGACGGGCCCGCCGTCGGCGACGATCACCGGGTCCGGGACGGAGAACCCGTGCTCGCGGAGCCAGGCCGCGATCACGGGCCCGGTCCGGTCGAGCGCCGGGTCTGCGGCGGCCTGCGTGGAGACGACGACGACGGCAGCTCGGCCCCGGGTCGGTTGCGAGGTCATCGTGCGCTCCAGTCCCCGGACCGACCACCGTGCTTCTCGAGCACCCGGACGTCCGTGATCGTGGCCGTCCGGTCGACGGCCTTCACCATGTCGTACACGGTGAGCGCGCCGATGCTCGCCCCCGTGAGCGCTTCCATCTCGACGCCGGTGCGCGAGGTCGTGCGCACCGAGACCTGCACCACGACGCGGTCGTCGGCGCCGGTGATGTCCACTTCGACCCCGGCGATCGGCAGCGGGTGGCAGAGCGGCACCAGGTCCGAGGTCTTCTTCACCGCCATGATCGCGGCGATCCGGGCGGTGCCGATCACTTCCCCCTTGGGCAGCGAGCCGTCGAGGATCCGTGCGACCACGTCGGGGCGGGTGACGAGGGTCGCCGTGGCGGTGGCCGAGCGCGCGGTGACGTCCTTCTCGGAGACGTCGACCATGTGCGCGCTGCCGTCGGCCCGGACGTGCGAGAGGCCGGTCTGATCAGCGGCGTCAGTCATCGGATGCTCCAGACGGTCAGGGGGTCGCCGGGTTCGACGGCCGCGGTGCCGACGGGCACGTGCACCAGGTGCGTGGCGTCGGCGTAGTGGGCGAGGAGGTGCGAGGACGGACCGCCGACGAAGTGCACGCGCCCGTCTGCGACCCGGCCGCGGCGGACCTGGTGCTTTCCCTCGGGCGAGGTTGCGGCGGACGCGGCGGGCAGGGTCTGGGTCGGACGGGCATCGGGCATCCCCGCGGCGCGGGCGAGCACCGGACGCAGGAACACCTCGAACGAGACGAGCGCCGACACCGGGTTGCCGGGGAACGACACGACCGGGACGGGTCTGCCGGCGAACTCGACGGTGCCGAACGCCTGCGGTCCGCCCGGCTGCATCGCGACCGGGGTCACGGCGAGCCCGCGCGGCTCGAGGGCCTGGCGCACGACTTCGTACGCGCCGGCGCTGATGCCACCCGTGGTCAGCACGAGGTCGGCCCAGTCCCCCACTGCGGTGTCGAGCGCGGAGAGGAACCTGGCTTCGTCGTCGGGCACCCGGACGGTCCGCGACTCCACCCCGACCTCGGCGAGCGCCGCCCGCAGCGCGACCCCGTTCGCATCGTTGATCCCGGCGCCACCACCGCCGCCGTCGCCGCCGCCCGGAGCCTCTGCCGAAGCCCCGCCGAGCTCCGACCCCGTCGACACGACGAGCGCCCGCGGCCGACGGACCAGCTCCACGTGGGTCACCCCGGCGGACGCGAGCGCCCCGAGCACGGCGGGCGTCAGTGCGGCTCCGGCGTCGACGATCGTCTCGCCGACGCCGAGGTCCGACCCCGTCGCCCGCACGAAGGTGCCCGGGGCGAGGTCCGCCGGCACGTCCACCGATGCCAGCGACAGCGCCGCCGGGAACGCCCCTGGCAGTGTGGCTTCCACCGGGAAGACCGCGTCGGCGCCGTCGGGGATGCGGGCACCGGTCATGATCGGCGCAGCGCTGCCCGGTGCCAGCGGCGCGGGGACGACCCCGGCCGGGATCGGGGCGACGACGCGCAGCGTCGAGCCGGCGTCCGCGGCCCGCACCGCGAAGCCGTCCATCTGGCTGTTGTCGAACGGTGGGAGCGGGATCGGCGACCCGACGGCACGACCGAGCACGCGGTACCCGTGTCCCGCGCCGGTGTCGGCAGCGAGGTCGTCGACGGCCACGGCCTCCGGACCGGGGAACCGCAGCGCAGACGGACGCACCACGGGCTCGACGAGCGCTTCGATGTCCTGCCGATGCTGACCGATCGATCGCAATGGTGCCTCCGAATGACTCGACGCGCGGCCCCCGAGGCGGCCCGTGTCAGTAGCGTAACGAGCGCGCACGACGCGCCCAGACGATCCGGAGGACCTGTGGAGAACGACCTGCCCGCCACCAACCCGACTGCGACCATCGGCGTGATCGGCGGCTCCGGCCTCTACGAGCTCTTCGCGCCCGGCACCGCCGACGAGCTCGACGTGCCGACACCGTTCGGGTCGACCTCGTCCCCGATCACCGTCGGGACGATGGCCGGCAAGCGCGTCGCGTTCCTCACCCGGCACGGCCGCGAGCACTCGGTCGCCCCGCACCGGATCAACCACCGCGCGAACCTGTGGGCGCTCCGCTCGCTCGGGGTCCGCGCGATCGTGTCCTCGAGCGCCGTCGGTGGCCTGCACCCGGACTACGCCCCTGGCACCTTCGTGGTGACCGACCAGCTCATCGACCGGACGTGGGGCCGCGCCGACACCTTCTTCGAGGACGCCGTCCAGCATCTGTCCTTCGCGGACCCGTTCGACCCGGTGCTCCGCCGCGTCGCGATCGAGGCCGTCGGTGCGCTGGACGTCCCGTTCCGCCCGACCGGCACGTGCGTCGTCATCCAGGGGCCGCGCTTCTCCACCCGCGCCGAGTCGGTGTGGATGCGCGAGGCCGGCGGGCACACGATCAACATGACGATGACGCCGGAGGTCCCGCTCGCCGCCGAGCTCGGGATCGGCACCGTGAACCTGTCGTTCGTGACGGACGCCGACGCGGGGCTCGCCCCCACCGAGGACGAAGCGGAAGCCGCCGCCGAGACCCCGGTCACCCACGCACTCGTGATGGAACGCCTGGCCCGCGCGAACGAGGTGATCGTCGGCGCCATCGGCTCGATCGTCGGCGCGATCCCCGACGACTTCACCCCGCGCGAGCTCGTCCCGGCCGCAGCGAGCGAGCGCGCCGCGAGCGACCGCGCAGCGAGCGAGCGCGCAGCGGGCGAGCGCGTGACGGGCGCCTCGGCATGAGCCGCCTCCTCGTCACCGGCGGCGCCGGGTTCATCGGCTCCGCGATCGTCCGTCGCGCGATCGCCGACGGCCACGAGGTCCGCGTCCTCGACTCCCTCCGCGCCGACGTGCACGGCGACCCGCAGGCCGTCATCGCGGACCACGAAGCGCGGGGCATCGCGTTCGTGCACGGCGACGTCCGCGAGCGCGTGGCCCTCGACGCCGCACTCGACGGCATCGACGTGGTCTGCCACCAGGCCGCAAAGGTCGGCCTCGGCGTGGACTTCCAGGACGCCCCCGACTACGTCTCCAGCAACGACGCCGGCACCGCGTACGTCCTGGCCGGCATGGACCGGCTCGGGATCGGCCGCCTGGTCGTCGCGAGCTCGATGGTCGTCTACGGCGAGGGGGCGTACACGACATCGACCGGCGAGCCGGTGCGGCCGCCCGCCCGCCGCCGCGAGGACCTCGACGCCGGCCGCTTCGACCCGATCGGTCCCGACGGGCAGCCGTTGGTCCCCGGCCTGATCGACGAGTCCGCCGCCCTCGACCCCCGGAACGTCTACGCGCAGACGAAGGTCGCGCAGGAGCAGCTCGCCTCGTCGTGGGCCCGGGCGACCGGTGGCCGTGCCGTCGCGCTCCGGTACCACAACGTCTACGGCCCCGGCATGCCCGCCAACACGCCCTACGCCGGCGTCGCATCCCTGTTCCGCTCCGCGATCGCCCGCGGCGAGGCACCCCGGGTCTTCGAGGACGGCGCGCAGCGACGGGACTTCGTGCACGTGGACGACGTCGCCGGCGCCAACCTCGCGTCGATCGCCGCGACGGACGCACTGCCCGACGACTCCTTCCGGGCGTACAACGTCGGGTCGGGCACCGTGCACACCATCGGCGACATGGCCGCCGCGATCGCGGGCACGGCCGGCCTGGAGCCGGTCGTCACCGGCGAGTACCGTCTCGGCGACGTCCGGCACGTCACCGCCTCGTCCGCGCGGATCGCGGACGAGCTGGGCTGGCGCGCCGAGGTCGACTTCGAACGGGGCATGCGCGAGTTCGCGGACGCGCCGTTGCGCGCGGCCGTCCGCTGACGACCTGGTCGCCACCACCCACCGGACGGGAGGCACGGTGCCAGCCCGCACCGTGCCTCCCGTCCGGTGGTCCCCTGCCCACCACCGGACGCTTGCTGTGCGCGGACCGGACACGGGGTACGAGCATCCTGTGCGTCAGCGGCGACACTCCGGTTGCCTGGTGTGCATGGCAACCAGCTCCCGTCGAAACGGCCGACCGCACCGAATGGTCGACATGAACGTCGACGTGATCCTGCCGTGCCTGGACGAGGCGGACGCCCTGCCCAAGGTGATCGGCCGCCTGCCCTCCGGCTACCGCGCGATCGTCGTCGACAACGGCTCGACCGACGGCTCCGCCGAGGTCGCCCGTGCGCACGGCGCGCTCGTCGTCACCGAGACCCGACGCGGCTTCGGATCGGCCTGTGCCGCCGGCGTGGCCGCAGCGACGGCGGAGTACGTCGCGTTCTGCGACGCCGACGCGTCCATGGACCCCGCCGAGCTCCCGCCGCTCGTCGCCCGTGTCGCGACCGGCCGCGTCGACCTGGCGCTCGGCCGCCGCGTCCCCACCACCCCCGCCGCCTGGGCACCGCACGCGCGCTTCGCGAACCGGGTCCTGGCGGTCCTGATGCGCCGCGCGACCGGGTACCGGCTCCGCGACCTCGGCCCGATGCGCGTGATGCGCCGCGCCGACCTCGTGGCCCTCGACCTGCAGGACCGCCGCAGTGGCTACCCGCTCGAGATGGTCCTCGCCGCCCACGCCGCCGGCTGGCGCGTCGACGAGTCCGACATCGGCTACGAGCAGCGCATCGGCGACAGCAAGGTCACGGGCACGCTCCGCGGCACGATCAACGCGGTGCGGGACATGTCCCGGCTGCTCCGCAAGTACCGGCGCGACGGACGCACCCGTGTCGTCGCGCCGGCCCCCGTTGCCGAGGGGACGAACGCATGAACACCCCTGAGACCACCGTCGCGCCGCTGACCGTCGTCGTCATCGCGAAGGAGTGCCTGCCCGGCAAGGTGAAGACCCGCCTGACCCCGGCGATGACCCCCGAGGACGCAGCGCGTGTCGCTGCCGGCAGCCTCGACGACACCCTCCGCACCGTCGCCGCGCTCCCGGTCGCCCGCCGGGTGCTCTTCTTCGACGGCTCGGTCGTCCCGGACGCCGCGGCCGGCTTCGACGTCCTGCACCAGCCCGGCGGCGGACTCGACGAGCGCCTCGGCCACCTCTTCGACGCGATGACCGGTCCGACGCTCCTGGTCGGCATGGACACCCCACAGCTCTCCGCCGACGACCTCGCGCCCGTGCTGCACGACCCCGAGCGCGACGCCTGGTTCGGCCCGGCCGAGGACGGCGGCTTCTGGGCCCTGTACCTCCGCGAGCCGGACGGCACGCACCTGCGCGGCGTCCCGATGTCCCGGGACGACACCGGCGCCGTGCAGCGCGCACGGCTGGTCGACGCCGGACTCGACGTCGGCACCCTCGCCACCCTGCTCGACGTGGACACCGTGCCCGACGCCCGACGCGTCGCCGAGCTCGTCCCCGACTCCACGTTCGCCGCGGCACTCGCCGCATCACTGCCGTCGCCCCTCACCACGGCGACGACCCCCCTCACATCAGGAGGCACCCGATGAGCGACATCACCCAGGCCCCGGTCACCTTCGGCACCGGCGGCGACGAGCCGTACGCACGAGCACTCCGCTCCGACGGTCGCCTCCGCCTGACCGACCCGGACCGCCCGGACGCCGAGGTCACGCTCGACGTCGGACGCTGGAGCGCCGCCGCGGACCGTGTCGACCGTTCCCTGCTCGACGACGTCGACGGCCCCGTGATCGACATCGGCTGTGGCCCCGGGCGGATGCTCGTCGCCGCCCGCACGCTCGGCATCCCGGCGCTCGGCGTCGACGTCTCCGCCGATGCCGTCGCGATCGCACGGCGTGCCGGCGGCCGTGCCGTCCAGGGCTCCGTGTTCGACGCCGTCCCGGAAGAAGGGCGCTGGGACACCGCGCTCGTCCTCGACGGCAACATCGGCATCGGCGGCGACCCCACCGCCCTGCTCGAGCGCTGCCGGGACATCGTCCGCGTCGGCGGCCGCGTCGTCGTGGAGACGCACGTCGACCGCACGGCCGACCGTACGTACCGGGCGAGGGTGATCGACACCGACGGCCACGAGAGCGCCGAGTTCCCCTGGGCGGAGGTCGGCCTCGACGCACTGCACGGGCACGCTGCCCGTGCGGGCCTCGTCGCACGCTCGAGCTGGACCGTCGCGGGTCGGAGCTTCTGCGAGCTCATCGCCTGAGCCGCACCGATGCAACCGGTTGTTTTGCATTGCTCAAGACAACCGGGTATCATCGGTGTCTCCAGCCGACGGCGTCAGGGCCGCCGACTCGGCGTTCCCCTCGACGCTGCCACCACATCGAGGAGACCACCATGACGAACAGCACCTTCCCGTTCGGCGGCGCCTTCGTGTCCGGACTCGGCGGACGTGACGAGCACGGCACCTACACCGGCTCCCGCTCCGACCGCTCGGTCGGCACCTACACGGGCGTCCCGGTCACCGGACGCCTCGGCCGTTTCGTGGACACCCAGTCCGCGCGACCGGGCACCGTCACCGCGTCGAACCGCACGGTCACCGGCTCGTTCCGCACCGCGACGGGATCGTTCCGCACCGCCTGAGCGCTTCGCCGCGACCGACCGCGCACGGCCGTCCACCCCGGGTCCTCCCCCCTTCGACCCGGGCCGGGCGGCCGTTCGCTCGTGCGGACCCTGGTCGTCAGACCCCGGCGACCGCAGCCTCGAGGCGCTGCGCGACCTGACGGAGCCACTCGCGATCGTCGAGCCCGTCCTTGGCCGACACCCCGTAGATCTCGGGCGTGCGGCGTGCGAGCTCCTGGCTTTCCTCGTGTCGCTTCACAATCCGCGCTCCAGACGCGCGACGAGCGCATCCAACCACTGCCCCGGCGTCATCCCGAGGTCCAACATCGGTGACAGCCCCGTTCCGACGTACCGCAAGTACTCCTTGACCGCGTCATCGTCGTCGAGCGCCGCTTGCAGGCTCCGCGCCTGGTCGAGGTATGCCCGTCGCGACTCGGGGGGAAGGTCGTCGAACGCATCGGCGTACACCGCTTCGACGTCGGGATGGTCGAGATTCCAGTCGTAGTTGAAGTACGCAGCCAGCAGGTTCACGATGCGGGGCGTGCGGAGCGCGAGTTCGTCGTTGCTCACGTCGACCGCCGGATCCTGCGGACCAGGCAGCTCAGCAAGGTCTCGGTCTACGTACGCGCGGAGCTGTTCGAGCCACGCGACCGGCGACAAACCCGTGTCGAGCGCTGGATCCAGGCTCGTGTCGAGGGTGTCGAGGACTGTCTGCACCCGCTCATCGGTCGTGAACGCCGATGCGATGACCCTCAGCTCGGTGCCGAGTTGCTCGACCCTGCTCCGGGGCATCCGTTTGAGCGCCTCGTCGTAGACGGCCTCCGCGGACTCGTGATCATCGCGCCAGTCGTAGTTGAAGTACCCACCCATCAAGGTTGAGAAACGTGGGAAGTCCTTCGTGAGTTCGTCGATGTCCACCAGGCTCATTTCGTCGGATACGAGGCGTGGACCCCGCAGAACGGGGACGGGGCAGTTGATCGGAGCACGACCCGCACCGTCCTCGCGTCGGACATCTCGTGCCCCTGCACCTTCAGGTCGTAGACCCTTCCGATCGAGCCCTCCGGCCGCATCGTGAAACTCTGCTTCTCCCGAAAGGACAGGATCGTCGCGAACTTCCTGCGCCCACCGTTCACTCGTTCCGGGTCCTGGTCCTCAGGCCCCGGCGACCGCAGCCTCGAGGCGCTGCGCGACCTGACGGAGCCACTCGCGATCGTCGAGCCCGTCCTCGGACGGCACGTAGTTGCAGTCGAGCTCGACGAGTCGCCCGCCCAGTGCCGCCGCGTCGGGCAGGACCTCGTCCAGGTCACGGACGTCCCCGAGCAGCGCACGCTGGTCGTCGTCGGAGCTGATCGCCAGGTAGTGCTCCAGGGCATCGGCAGCCCCGTAGGGTGCGTCGGCCCAGTCCTGGTGGAAGTAGGCGCCGACGAAGTCGTCGAAGGCGTCGAAGTTCGTCGCGGTGATGCTCGCGACCGCGGGGTAGGCCGTCAGCACCGTGTACCCGGCGGGACGGTCCGGTGCCGCGGTGAGCACCACCCGGACGGCGTCCAGGTCCTGGACCTCGCCGAACGGCATGCCGCGCCCGGTCACACCGCCGGGGACCGCGTAGACGCGGAGCGGCTTCGGGCAGTCCTCGGCGACCCAGGTACGGATCCGCAGGTGGTTGGCGTCCAGGGCGTGTGCGACGATCCGGTTCGCGTCGTCGGTCCCGCCGGTGAACACCGAGGTCCCGGTCCTGACGGCGTGGGGCATCACGTACTCCTTCTTCGTGCTGGTCGTGGGACGTCGATCATCCGCGCTCCAGACGCGCAACGAGCGCGTCCAACCACTGCTTCGGCGTCATCCCGAGGTCCAACATCGGCGACAGCCCCGTTCCGACGTACCGCATGTATCCCTTGACGGAATCGTCCTCACCGAGCTCTTGCTGGAGGAGCTTCGCCTCCTCCGAGTACACGTCGCGTTCGCGACCCTCAAGCTGGTCGATGGTCGATGCGTACACCGATTCCACGTCGGGATGGTCGAGATCCCAGTCTTGGTTGAACTCCGCTGCCAGCAAGTTGCGGACGCTGGGCGAACGCTCGACGAGCGCACGGTACTTCTCGATTCCACTCATTCAGGCGCAACTCTCGGGTGGGCGGTGAGGACGAAGTACGGCGGATTGCGGGACGGATCGTAACGAAGGACGGCCCGGACCACGGTCGTGTTACGCATCGGTGGCACTCCCTCCGGCTCGCAATCGCTGCCAACTCCGCGTCGAGCTCCGCGACCCTGTGCTCCACGGGCAGCGTGTAGACGCTCTTCGGTGTCTGCCCGTCCTTCCGCGAGCGGATCCCTCGGAGAGGGAGTTCATCGTTGCTCACGTCGACTCACCGATCCTGCGGGTCAGGGAACTCGGCCACTCGGCGAGAGGCACGCCGAGATGCACACTCGGAGCGAGCCCAGACCCGACGAAGTTCAGGAAGGCCTGTACCTCAGCTTCGGTCGTCAGCTCCCGCTCGAGGACCTGCGCCTCACGCAGGTACACGGCGCGCGCTTCGGGATCGAGATCGTCGAGAACGGATGCGTAAGCGGCTTCAGCATCCTCGAAGTCGAGGTCCCAATCGTAGTTGAACACTGCCCCGAGCAAGTTGCGCAGGTGCGGGATCTCGGCGACGACCGCGCGCCGTTCTGAGTCGTTCACTGGTCCAACGTCGCCTTCGGGTAGGTCGTGATCACTCGGTAGGGCGGTTCCGCAGTCGGGTCCCACCGCAGCACGACGCGGACCACCGTGTCGTCGTGCATGGGCGGCGTGCGTCCCGGGGCATAGCCCCGACCGACTACCCGGTCCGAAGGCCAGTCAAAGCCCTCGGTCCGTGTCGGTTTGTCGGCGACCTGATTGGCGTGGATCCATTCCTGGACCGCTTCGTGGTTGAAGTCAAGCGTGTTCGCGACCAGTTTGTCGACCTCGGACGTCTGCACGGTGAACACGCTGTTCGCGCTCTTGCCGCCGTTCCGCGAGCGGATCCAGTCGTCGAGTTCCTGCCCGTGCAGGTCCGGCCGGACGTGCCGCTCGAGGGTGTGGCCGCCCGCCGCCTCCGCGGCAGCCAACCCGCCCCCGTCGGTGAACGGCTGTGACTCGATGCCGTGCGGCAGCGAGGCCTCGTCATGCGGCCGCAGCAGGTCCGGGTGCTCGTCCGCGAACTGCGCCATCTCGCCGCGCAGCATCTGGTCGAAGGAGCCGTCACCCTTCCCGATCCCCGGCGTGAAGTCGTCGCTCCCGGTGTACTCGCGGTAGGTCCGGTCCACCAGGTCGTGCAGCGCGTCGACGCTCTCCTTCGAGGCACCGTGCTCCACCCAGGACCGGACGTCCCGGCTCAGCCCGTGCAGCCCGAGCTTCGACAGCCCCTCCGCCAGCTCCGTCGCCTTCGCGGTGTCCTTCGCGAGGCCGCCGGGCCCGCCCAGACCGAGCCCGAGTCCCATCGCGGCAGCTCCTGCAGCTGCGCCCGGGTGTTCCTGCGCCTCGGTCCACCAGTCGCCGAGCGCCTGCCCGGCGGCGTCGTGCGCCTTCGCCGCGTCGCCCTCCGGGTCGAGCGCGGCGTCGACCCAGGCGTAGGGCGAGAGGAACAGCCCGAGTGTGGCCGCACCGTCGGCGAAGCCGCCCCACGTCGAGCCGAGGGTGCCGGTCGACCAGGCTCCCTGGTTGTCGAAGCCGAGCATGTGGATGCCGCTCTCGAGCGACTGCAGCAGCTCGTCCGTCGCGCCTTCGGAGAACTGTTCACCGCAGGTCTTGCCGTCTGCCGTGCCGGGTGTGCTCCACGGCAGGTCGACGCCGCGGGTGTTGAGGTCGTTCTCCGACGGAGCGACGTAGGCGCCCTCGAGGCTCGCTCCCGATGCCGTCTTGATCGCGGTCGCGCAGTCCGCCTGGGCCTGCTCGAGGAGCGCGACCTGCGCGTTGATCCGCCGGATGATGTCGTCGTTCTCGTTCCGGGTGACGATGTCCTCGTACCAGGGCACGGTGGTCTTCTCCGGGGGCGCGTCGGTCCGGGTCGCGCCGTACGCGTTCCACGAGCCGTCCACCTGCGGCGCGGTCGTGGTCGAGTAGGGCGACGTCGCCTTCGGGACGCCGTGCTGCACCCGCGCGACGAACGCCGCCGCTTCGACGCGCAGGTCGTCGAGCTGCTGCTTCGGCCCGGCAGCGCTGGAGGCGTACGTGTCGAGCGCCTTCGCGACGCCGCGTGCTGCCTTGCCGATCGCGTGGGTGTCGTCGGCGACGGGGTCCATCAGCGCGAGGGCCTGCCCCGACTCGGGTGCCTCGTAGACGCCGGCGAGCGCCTTCCACTTCGTCGGGATGTCGTCGGCGACGGTGCGCATCGACTCACCGCCGCCCGAGATCGTCGTCGCGGCGGCCGACACGGTCGCCAGGTCGAGTTCCGATCCGGGGATGCCGTCGGGGTCGACGAGGCCGTGGTCACCGATCGCGACGCCGCTCACCGGCCGGCTCCGGGAACGGCCGTCGCGCCGTCCGCCCCGGCGGTCCGGACGAACAGGGAGACGTCGTGGGTCTCGTGCGCCGTGATGCCGGCGCGCTGGGATGCCGCCGCCATCTCGAGGTCGCCGCGGACGTAGGCGTCGACCGCGCCGTGGACGCCCTGGACTCCGCCGATGAGCCGGAACGTGACCTGGTCCACGTCGTCGCTGACCTGGTCGACGAAGGCCCCGAGCGCTTCGTTCACGACCGCACCGGCACCGCCGGACGCGTCGGCGACCCCCGTCTGCACGGACTGCAGCGCGGCCGCCGTGCCGTCGAGCGACGTCTGCATGCCGTCGAGCACCGACCGCACCCCGGCCGGGTCGATCTTCCAGCTCCCCGAAGTCATCGAACCTCCCCCGTTCGGATGCCATCGTCCCGTGCGGACGGGGTCCGGTGCAACCCGCTCCCACGGACGCCGCGTGCCAGTTCCGCTGCGGCCCGCCACCGATCCGGCTCGTCGCCGGCGAACCAGAACACGAGGCCCGGCGTCCGGGGCGAGCCGACGGGTCGCCCGCCGAGGTCCTCCGCTCGCCCCGCCAGGCCGCGAGCCCGCACGGCGCGGGCGCCGGCGAAGACCGCGAGCGGGGTCGTCGGTCCGCGGAGGACGGGGTCGGTGACCCCGTCGAGCCGTCCGCGGCTGGTGGAGAACAGTCCGGACTGCGGATGGCGACCGAGACTGACGGACTGGAGGCCCGCCTCCAGTCCGTGCCGCACCGAGCGTCGGTCATCGGTCGCCACCACGACGCGGAGGGTCTCGAAGACCGTCTGCGGTCCGCGTTCGACGACGAGGAGACCGCCGACGGTGCCGTCGGCACTGCCGACGACGACGGTGGTGGGTGCCGGTGAGCGCCGCTCCGCGTGCGCCGTCAGCTCCGCAGGCGACCACGGCTCGGCGGACTCGTGCGGGGCGAACGTGACGGTGCGACCGAACGCCTCCAGGAACCGGGCGGTTGTCGCGCCGAGCACCAGGCGCCCCGACGGCGCGTGCTCGATCGTCAAGTCCACGTGCAACAGGTCCCCGACCGGTGCGTCCGGTCGTCCCGGTTCCCCGGACGGCCGCCAGCGGTACCCGTGCTCGGCGAGCAGGTGCAGCGCCGCCCAGGACAGCACCGCGCCGGGCGCCGTCTCGACGACACGCGTCCGCTCTCGGGCGACCCGCCCGAACAGCGCGGCGTCCGCGCGCACGACCTGCCCCATGATCCCCCCGACCGCGATGCCACCCATCGCCCGACCCAGCGTACGCACGGGCGGTCACCCTCGAACGCCCCGGAGGTGCTGGTGCCAGGATGGGGGCATGAACGACCGCGCCGGAACACCAGCGACCGCAGACGACCTCGTCGACCTCGACGCCCTCATCGCCGCGTACTACGAGCGGGTCCCGGACGTCTCCGTCCCTGAGCAGAAGGTGGTGTTCGGCACGTCCGGGCACCGCGGGTCCTCGCTGGACTCCGCCTTCAACGACACGCACATCGCCGCCATCACGCAGGCGATCGTGGAGTACCGCCAGTCGCAGGGCACCGACGGCCCGCTGTTCATCGGCCGCGACACGCACGCACTGTCCGGCCCCGCCGAGCGCACCGCGCTCGAGGTGCTGGCCGCCAACGACGTGCACGTCCTCGCCGACAGCGACAACGGCTACGTCCCCACCCCGGCGCTCAGCCACGCGATCATCCGCTACAACCGCGCCGGCAACCCGGACACCGCGGACGGCATCGTGATCACGCCGAGCCACAACCCGCCGCGCGACGGCGGCTTCAAGTACAACCCGCCGCACGGTGGCCCCGCCGACAGCGACGCGACGTCGTGGATCGCGAACCGGGCGAACGCGATCATCGAGGGCGGCAACGCCGAGGTCAAGCGCACCGAGCACGCCACCCCGGACCGCTACGACTTCCTGCACACCTACGTCGCGGACCTCGAGAACATCATCGACATCGCCGCGATCAAGCAGGCCGGCGTGAAGATCGGCGCCGACCCGCTCGGTGGCGCGTCCCTGCCGTACTGGAACCTGATCCGCGACCACTACGGTCTCGACCTGACGGTCGTGAACCCGGACGTCGACCCGACCTGGTCGTTCATGACGCTCGACTGGGACGGCAAGATCCGGATGGACCCGTCGAGCCCGTCGGCGATGGCCTCCGTCCTGGCGCACAAGGACGACTACGACGTCCTCACCGGCAACGACGCCGACTCCGACCGGCACGGCATCGTCACGCCCGACGGCGGCCTGATGAACCCGAACCACTACCTCGCCGTCGCGATCGAGTACCTCTACGCCCACCGTCCCGCGTGGCGCGACGACGCGGCGATCGGCAAGACCCTGGTGTCCTCGAGCATCATCGACCGCGTCGCGGAGTCCCTCGGCCGTCGTCTGTGGGAGGTCCCGGTCGGCTTCAAGTGGTTCGTGCCCGGCCTCATCGACGGCTCCGTGGCCTTCGGCGGCGAAGAGTCGGCCGGTGCGTCGTTCCTCCGCACCGACGGCACCGCGTGGACGACCGACAAGGACGGCATCATCCTGGCGCTCCTGGCGTCCGAGATCGTCGCGGTCACCGGCAAGACCCCGTCGCAGCTCTACGACGAGCTGACCGAGCGCTTCGGCGCCCCGGTGTACCAGCGCGTGGACGCGGCGGCCTCGAAGGAGCAGAAGGCCCGGCTGTCGAAGCTCGACGGTGACGCGATCACCGCGGAGACCCTGGCGGGCGACCCGATCATCGCGAAGCTCTCGAAGGCCCCCGGCAACGACGCTGCGGTCGGCGGTGTCAAGGTCGTCACGGACAAGGCCTGGTTCGCCGCCCGTCCGTCCGGCACCGAGGACGTCTACAAGATCTACGCGGAGAGCTTCGTGTCGCAAGAGCACCTCGAGCAGGTGCAGCGCGAGGCGAAAGAGATCGTGGACGCGGCCCTCGGCGCCTGACGCGGTGCCGCCCGGCGGCGGGGGCTAGTCCTCCGCCGCCACCAGCGCCAGTTCGCAGAACATCGCGTCCGCCCACGAGAACCACGGGCGGGAGAAGCGCGTCGGGTCGTCGACGTCGAACGACTCGTGCATGTCCCCGGTCCCGGCGTCCGTCGCGACGAGCACGTCGAGGACCTCGCGCCGCCGTGCCGCCGATCCGGACACGAGCCCGTCCACGGCGAGCGCGATCGGCCACGCCCGACCCGGCAGCGTGTGCGGACTGCCGATGCCCGCGGCGGCCGAGCCGGCGAACCAGAACGGGTTCGCCGGTGAGCGCACGAAGTCCCGCGTCGCCGTCCACACCGCGGGGTCGAGCACCGTCGGCGCCGAGAGCGGCAGCGACAGCAGCGACGGGGTGTTCGCGTCGTCCATGAGCAGCACACCGCCGAGTCCGTCGACCTCGTACGCGTAGACGTCGGCACCGGACGGGCCCGGAACGACGCCGTGCCGGGCGACCCCGTCGAGGATCGTCGTCCGCAGGGCGTCGGCGTCGGCGGCGAGCGCGCCGTCGTCCCAGACCTCCCGCGCGATCGCCGCGACGGCGAGCAGCGCCTCGGCGGCGAACAGGTTCGCGGGCACGTTGTACCCGTACGTGCAGGCGTCGTCGGACGGCCGGAACCCGCTCCACGTCATGCCCGTGACCGCGACGGGTGTCCCGCGGCCGTCCCGGGCGAGCGTCTCGGTGGCCACCGCACCCGGCCGGACGAAGCGGTACGCAGACCGGTCGTGGTCGGTCTCGAGCCGCCACTGGTCGACGATCGTCCGGAACACCCGGTGGGCCGTCGCGTCGAGGACGTCGACACGACCGGTCGACCGCCAGAGCGCGTGGGCGAACGTCACCGGGTACCCGAGGCTGTCCACCTCGTACTTCTGCTCCCACACGAGCGGGTCGGCGTTCAGGTCGTCCGGGTCGTAGTGCGCCCCGTTCGGCTCCCGGTTGAAGGAGTTGGCGTACGGGTCGTGGTCGATGAGCCGGAACTGCCGGCGGACCACGGCCCAGAGCAGGTCGGCGAGCGCCGGGCTCGCCGCCGTCAGCCGCAGGTACGGGGTCATCTGCGTGGTCGAGTCGCGGAGCCACATCGCCGGGATGTCGCCGGTGATGACGAAGGCACCGTCTTCGTCGAGGGAGATCGTCTCCCGCAGCGTCCGTCCGAGGGCCCGCTCCACGCGGTCACCGATGTCCGTCCCGAGCGTCGCCCGGACGCGGTCGGCCGCGCTCCGCAGGGTGGTCAGGACCTGGTCGTCGATGTGCGTCGTCGTCACGGCACCCACGGTAGCGACCGGTCGTCCCGTGGTGGGCACACACCGGTCAGGAGGCTCGGGACACCTCGTCGGTCAGCACGCGCTGGTAGTGCAGCCAGTTCTCGCAGAGGCGCGTCCACTGGGACGTGTGCGGCTCCCGCACGGCGGTGCCCAGGCCGTGGCGGCCGTGCGGGAAGACGTGCACCTCGACGGGCACCTCGTTCCGGACGAGCGCGTCGGCGTACGCGAGGGTGTTCGTCGCCCGCGTGACCCGGTCGTCCGCGGTCGTCCAGACGAACGTCGGCGGTGTCCGGGCATCCACCCGGGTCTCCATCGAGAGCTCGCGGCGCTCCCGCCAGCTCGGGGCGTCGCCGAGCAGTCCGGCGACCGGTCGTTCCCGCGTCGGGTGCTCCATGGTGATGACGGGGTAGTTGAGGACGCAGAAGTCGGGCCGGTCGAGCGTCGGGTCGTCGATGCCGTTCGCCAGGCACGCGGCGAGGTGGCCCCCGGCGCTCGACCCGACCACGCCGACCCGCCCGGTGTCGATCAGGAGCCCGGTGTCCTCCGCCGCCTGCCCGGAGCGCAGCCACGTGAAGACCGCGCGGGTCGCGTCGATCGGCGCCGGGTGCAGCGGCCCGACGGTCGCCGGCGTGCGGAGCGGGTAGCGGAACAGGACGGCGTGCACGCCGACGCTCGCGAACCACTCCGCCATCGGCTCCGAGCTCGGCCGCCCGTGCTCCTCGTAGCCCCCGCCCGGCAGGACGATCACCGCTGGACGTGAACCACTCCGGGAGGTCGGGCGTAGCGTGATCCCGTCGGGCGTGCTCATGACCGCGACCCTACTGTTCCTCGACGGATCGCTGCCGATCCACACAGGAAGCCGCACCGGCGCGGACCAACGCCTTGCGGCAGATGTAACTTTGCAGACAGCGCAAAATTCTTCACCATTGCGCTCCGGCACCGGGAGACCCTGCACATGACCCAGACGGCGACCGCACCCGCGGGACCGACCACGGCGTCCAACGTCGTGATGAACCACCGACAGATCCTGTTGGTGATCTACGGCCTGATGGCCGGCATGTTCCTCGGCGCTCTCGACCAGACGATCGTCGGCACCGCGATCCGCACCATCGGTGACGACCTGCACGGCCTCGACCAGCAGGCCTGGGTCACCACGGCGTACCTGATCGCCTCGACGATCACCACACCGATCTACGGCAAGCTCTCCGACATCTTCGGCCGTCGCCCGCTGTTCCTCACCGCGATCGGCATCTTCATCATCGGGTCGTTCGCCGCGTCGTTCTCGACCTCGATGCTGATGCTCGCCGGGTTCCGCGCGCTCCAGGGCCTCGGCGCCGGTGGTCTGATGTCCCTGCCGCTGGCGATCATGGGCGACATGCTCGCCCCGCGCGAGCGCGCCAAGTACCAGGGCTACTTCCTCGCCGTGTTCGGCATCTCGTCCGTCATCGGGCCGCTCGTCGGCGGGCTCTTCGCCGGTGCGGACCAGATCCTCTTCGTCGCCGGCTGGCGCTGGGTCTTCCTGATCAACGTCCCGATCGGCATCATCGCCCTCGGCATGGTCCTGACCTTCCTGCACCTGCCGAAGTTCGGCGACCGCGGGAAGCCCCGCATCGACTGGTGGGGTGCGACGCTCGTCATCGTCACCCTGGTGCCGCTGCTGCTCATCGCCGAGCAGGGCCGCACGTGGGGCTGGTCCTCCCCCGGTGCGATCGCCTGCTACGTGATCGGCGCGCTCGGGCTCCTCGGATTCGTCATCGTCGAGCGGGCGATGGGCGACGACGCGATCCTGCCGCTGAAGCTCTTCGGGTCGCGCGTGTTCTCGATGTCCGCGATCCTGTCGGTGCTCGTCGGCTTCGGGATGTTCGGCGCGATGCTGACGATCCCGCTGTACCTGCAGATCGTGAAGGGCGTCACGCCGACCGAGTCCGGGTTCGCGATGCTCCCGATGGTCCTCGGCCTGATGATCTCCTCGATCGCCTCGGGTCAGATCATCGCCAGGACCGGCAACTACCAGGTCTTCCCGATCACCGGCACGGCGTTCACCGCCATCGGCTTCACGGTCCTGACCTTCCTGACCGCCGACCGGCCGCTGTGGTTCCTGATGCTCGGCATGTTCGGCATCGGCCTCGGGCTCGGGCAGCTCATGCAGACGCTCACCCTGGCCGCGCAGAACTCGGTCTCCCCGCGGGACATCGGCGTCGCGACCTCTGCGGCGACCTTCTTCCGCCAGATCGGCGGCACGATGGGCACCGCGGTGCTCCTCTCGGTGCTCTTCACGCTCATGCCGACGAACATCACGACGGCGATGCAGAACAAGTCCGACCTCTCCAGCGCGCTGAACGCCGCACTCACCCCCTCGGTCGCGAACGCGGCCGACAACAAGGGCGTGATGGACCAGATCTGGGACAAGATCGTCGACCCGGTGAAGAAGAACGTCCAGGACGGCCTCGACAAGGGCGCGGTCCAGGCGAAGGAGGCGGCCGACGCCGCCGTGACGAAGCAGGTCACCGCCGCCGTGCAGCAGCAGGTCGCCGCCGGCACCGTCCCCGCTGCCGCCGCGCAGTCCGTCATCACCGAGCAGGTCGCGGCCGCGAAGCCGGCGGCCGAGCAGCAGGCGCTCGAGACCGCGGCGTCCAAGGCGAACGCCGAGGTCGTCGACGGCACGCTCCAGGTCGACTACTCGAACGCGTCCCAGCGTTCGAACGTCGTCGACGAGGTGACGCCCACCCTGATCAAGCAGCTCAAGAGCGGTGACTCCGCGGCCAGCTCCTCCTCGAGCTCCGCGACGAGCGACACGTCGTTCCTCAACGGTGCCGACAAGCGCCTCACCCGCCCGTTCCTCGTCGGGTTCAGCAGCTCGGCCGTCACCGTGTACTACGTCGGCCTCGCCGTGATCCTGATCGCCTTCGTGCTGACCTGGTTCTTCCGGGTGCCGCCGCTGCGCAAGACCTCGGCGCTCCAGGAGCAGGCCGACACCGCACGTGCGGCCGCTGCCGGCGGGAACGACGACGACGACGACCGGGACCGCCTGACCGTCGACGCCCAGGGCGCCGCAGCACGGTCGGGTTCGCTCGTGTCGCCGGACACCGGGTCCATGCACGTGGTCCCGACCTCCCCGGACGTGCCGGCGCAGCCCCGCTCGGCCCGGTCCACGGGGACGCCCGACGTGTCCGTGCTGCCGGAGGACGTCGCGGGTGACACCCGTGCGCCGCTGCCGGACGCCCCGACGCACGGTGCGCACTCGGCGGCTGCGCCGATCGACGAGCCCCCGACGTCGACCGGTGCCATCCGGACCCGGCGCGCCGCACACGCCGCCGCCCTGGAGGCGGACGCCCCCGCAGCCGGTGCGGCCGAGCCGAGCGGAGCCTCCCGGCTGGACGAGGGCGACCACCCGCACGGCCGCCACTCCGCGGAGTAGCGCGCCCGCGGTCCGCGCGCCCGCACGCGCGCACGCCGGCCTGCCCGGGCCTACCGACGCGGAACGACGAAGTCGCTGTCGTACGACAGCGACTTCGTCGTTCCGCAGCGCGTGCACCCGTCGCGCACGCGGGACAGCGACGCCCACGCGGCCCCTCCACCGCGCTTCCGGGAACCGCGGGTACGGTCGTCCGCATGGCACTCGAGGTCCGGAACGACACCGAACAGCAGCAGTACTCCCTCGTCGACGACGGTGAGGTGATCGGCTTCGCCGCGTACGAGACCGACGACGACGAGATCCGCTTCGTGCACACCGAGGTGGACCCGGCACACCGCGGCGGTGGGCACGCCTCCATCCTCGTGCAGCAGGCGCTCGACGACGTCCGCGCAGGGTCCACACTCCGCGTCGTGCCCCAGTGCAGCTACGTCGCCGCGTGGATCGAGCGGCACCCGGACTACCAGGAGCTCACGACGCGCTGACGTCGCCGCTCAGTACGAGCGGTCGTGCGTACCCGCACGCGCTTCGTGCCGGCCGCCACCCCGCACCGCCGGCACCTTGATGAGCACGCTCCCGCTGAGCAGGTCGTGGTCGTCGTCGGCGGGCGTCGGCGCTTCCCGCGGGAGGCGCGACTGCCGTTCGTACTCGGCCTGCGTCTCGTGGCGGGTCGGGGCGAAGACCTCGTCCATCATCGAGATGACACCGCCGGAACCCCCACTGCTGGTCGACTTGTTCGACAGGTCGATCCACCCCAGGCGATCGGCGATCCACGTCACGACGACCGCAGCGGCCACCGCCCCCAGGAGGATCAACCAGTTCACGCAAGCGAGGCTACGTGGCGCTCCGGGTCGCCGAATCAGCCGCGCGGGTGATTCTCATGATCCACATGTGTGGTTCATGGGGAGGACACCCACACTGGGTCCGCGGCGGTCGGGGTACCCCCCTCCCCCGGCCGCCGACCAACGCTTGCCGGTACCACAGAACCGCCGACGGCCCCCGGCCGCCGAGCAACGTCCGACGCAGCGCGCAAGCGCGGGCGCCCGCGACTCACGGGACCCGCTCGAGCCACTCCCTCGTGGCGAACTTCGACGCGACGAGCTCCTGCGCCCGCGCCCGCTCCGCGTCCGTGACGTGCCCCGGCGTCGCGCCGTAGCGCTTCGTGAACGTGCCGATCAGCGACTCGATGATCGCCGCGCGGGACAACCCGGTCTGCGACCGCAGCGGGTCGACGCGCTTCGCCGCCGAGGTGGTCCCCTTGTCGCTCATCTTCTCGCGGCCGATCCGGAGGACCTCGACCATCTTCGCGCCGTCCATGTCGTAGCTCATGGTGGCGTGGTGGAGCAGCGCTCCGGTGCCGAGGCGCTTCTGTGCGGCGCCGCCGATCTTGCCCTTGGTCGAGGTGATGTCGTTGAGCGGCTGGTAGTACGCGTCGATGCCGAGGGACTTCAGCGCCTCGATCACCCACTCGTCGAGGTACGCGTACGAGTCCGCGAACGTCATGCCCTGCACGAGGTCCGTCGGCACGTACAGCGAGTAGGAGATGATCGCGCCGGCGTCCATGAACATCGCGCCGCCGCCGGAGATCCGCCGGACGACCTCGACGCCGTACTTCGCAGCGCCCTCCGGGTCGACCTCGTTCTTGAGGGACTGGAACGACCCGATGACGACCGCGGGCTGGTCCCACTCCCAGATGCGCAGGGTCGGCCCGCGGCGGCCGGCGCCGACCTCTTCGGTGAGGACCTGGTCGAGCGCGAGGTGCTCGTTGGGGCTGATCGGTCCCTCGTGGATGATCTGCCAGTCGTAGTCGTTCCAGGCCGATGCACGCGACAGGGCACGGCGGACGGCGACCCCGACGGACTCGGGCGTGAAGCCGAGCAGCACGGCGTCCTGCGGCAGTGCGGCGCGGACGGCAGCGGCGACCCCGGCGGCGTCCGTGGTGGCGGGCAGGCCGTTCACGGCGGCGTCGATCAGCGGGAGCGCGTCGTCCGGTTCGAGGAAGAAGTCACCCGCCAGCCGGAACTCCTGGATGGTGTCGTCGACCACTTCGAGGTCGACGACGACGAGCTTGCCACCTGGGACCTTGTACTCACCGTGCACGGTCCGAGCCTACGCCGCGACGGACGGGAGGCTCGTGGCGGCGCCGCCACGGGCCTCCCGTCCGATGCCACGCACCGTCAGTGCCCGACGACCCGTCCCAGCCACCCCACCAGGTCCGCGACCACCTCGTCGCGGTTCGTCTCGTTGTAGACCTCGTGCCGCGCCCCCTCGTACACACGGACGGTCACGTCCGACAGCCCGCCGCGCCCCCGGTACGCCCGCGCAAGCCGCTCCACCGATCGGGGACCACCGAGCGTGTCGTCGGAGCCGACCTGCAGCAGCATCGGGACGTCGTGCGGGATCCCCCGCCGCGGTACACCGAGCAGCCGGACGGCGTCGGGGAGCCCGAACAGGCTGATCACGTTCGCCTCGACGACGAGCGGGTCGACCGACATGGCCTCCACCACGGCGCGGTCGCGGCTGAGCCACTCGAACCGCGTCGGCCCGGTCGCCGCGTGCCGCTTGTTGAGGTCGCCGCTGTTCATGAACCCGGGAAGTCGGTAGGCGCTGGCCGACAGGACGACGCCGTCGTAGGCCTCGCTCGAGGTGTTCACGATCCGCTGCGCCATCAGCGACCCCCACGACTGCCCGAACAGCACCAGCGGCACGCCGGGGGTCTCGTCCCGGGCGATCGCGGTCATCCGCTCGACGGCCGCGATCGCCGCCCGGAGCCCGCCGGGCCCGAGCTTGCCGAGCTTGGCGTGGTCGCCGTCCCACTGCCCGAGGCCGGTCCGCCCGTGGCCGCGGTGGTCGTTGGCGACGACGGTGTACCCGGCGCGGACGAGGTCCTGCGCGAGCCGTTCGTAGCGCAGCGCGTACTCACCGACGCCGTGCGCGATCTGCACGATCCCCTTCGGCCGGCCGGCGCGCCAGGTGGAGTAGACGATCTCGACGCCGTGCGCGTCGACGAACGAGGAGTCGCCGCGAGCAGCTGAGAAGGTGGGCACGGAAGCATCCTCGCAGACCACGCGCCTGCGAGGATCGGAGCGTGACCGAACACCGCATCGACGCCTCCCTCGAGTCCGCCATCGACGTCTTCACCGCCCAGCGCGCGCCCGTGCTCCGCGTCGGACCCGGCGACACCGTGACGGTCCGCACCCTGAGCGCCGCCGGCTACACCGAACGACAGCAGCAGCCCGGGGTCGACGTCCCGACGCTCCTCGACCCGCGCCGCGGCCACTGCCTGGTCGGCCCGGTCGCCGTCGCGGGTGCCCGTCCGGGCCAGGTCCTCGCCGTGCGGTTCGACGCGCTGGTCCCCGACGACTGGGGTTACACCGGCGCGGGCGGCGTCGACACCCCGGTGAACCGCGCGCTCGGGCTCGCCGACCCGACCTCCCGTGGGCCGCTCCTCTGGGAGATCGACCCGGAGCGGGGCGTCGCACGGAACCAGCTCGGCCTCGGGGTCCGCACCGCGCCGTTCCTCGGCGTCGTCGGTCTGCCGCCGGAGCCGTCCGGGGAGCACTCGACCATCCCACCGCGTGCGATCGGCGGCGGCAACATCGACTGCCGCGAGCTCGTCGTCGGCTCGACGCTGTACCTCCCGGTGACGGTGCCCGACGCGCTGCCGTTCGTCGGCGACGGGCACGCGGCGCAGGGCGACGGCGAGGTGTCCGGCACCGCGATCGAGTGCGGCATGACCACGACGATGACGCTCTCCCTGCTGGACACGGCTCCGGTCGAGGGCGTGCACGCGGACACCCCCGCCGGGCGCATCACGTTCGGGTTCGACGCGGACCTCAACACCGCGACGACGACCGCGCTCGACCGGATGGTCTCCTGGATCGCCGGCGAGCACGGCATCGGTCGCGCCGAGGCACTCGCGATGGCCAGCGTCGCCGTGAGCATGCGCGTCACCCAGGTCGCGAACCGGACGTGGGGCGTGCACGCACTGCTCCCCCACGGCGCGATCCTCGCCTGACGAACGCGCGGACGCGGTGGCTCCCGACGCGCGTTCCTTCCCATTGCGCCCGCCCTGGGAAGGCGAATCGCGCGTGGTGGGTGCGAACTTCCGACCTCCCACGCGCGATTCGACCACCCACGCACGTTGGCACCGGCGGCTGGGCGATCGACGCGGGCACAGCACTGGACGGGAGGCCGTGCTCACGCTCCCGGAGTCGGGAACGTGAGCACGGCCTCCCGTCCGACGCGCGTGGTGCACGTTCCTTCCCATCGCGCTCACGCTGGAAAGGCGAATCGCGCGTACGCAGTCGGAACTCCCGACTGCCTACGCGCGATTCGAGCGCCGACGCGGGAAAGGACACCCCCGCGGCGGCACCGCCTCAGTGGGCGGAGTAGCCGCCGTCCACCAGGTGGTAGCTGCCCGAGATGAACGAGGCCTTGTCGCTCAGCAGGAACAGCACGAGCGCAGCGACCTCGGCATCGGTCCCGAGACGCTTCGCAGCGTGCTCGGACTCCAGCGCGGAGAGCTCCTCGGCGGACAGCGACGCGCGGACCAGGGGCGTGTCGATGAAGCCGGGGCCGACCGCGTTGGTGCGGACACCCTGCGCGGTGTACTCGAGCGCCGCGACCTTGGTGAGGCCGACGAGCGCGTGCTTGGACGCGACGTACGCGGCGTTCTGCGCGATGCCGACCGAGCCGAGGACGGACGCCATGTTCACGATGGCGCCACCGCCGGCCGAGAGGATCGCCGGGATCTCGTAGCGGAGCCCGTAGAAGACGCCGTCGAGGTCGACCGCGCGGACGCGGTCCCACGCGGCGATGTCGTACTCGCCGATCGGCTGCGGGGCGGCGCCGATGCCGGCGTTGTTCACCGCGAGGTGCAGCGCGCCGTAGGTGTCGACCGCGAACTGCACGGCCCGCTCGTTGTCGGCGGCGACGGCCGAGTTCGCCTCGAACGCGACCGCGGTGCCGCCCGCTTCCTCGATCGACGCGACGACGCGCTGGGCGCCGTCGAGCTTGATGTCGGTGACGACGACCTTCGCGCCCGCGGTGGCGAGCTCCTTCGCGATGGCCTCACCGATGCCGCTGCCGCCACCGGTGACGATGGCGACCTTGCCCTCGAACTCGGACATTGTGTGCTTCTTCCTACTCGTTGATCGGCAACACGTGTTGTCTACGATCCAGAACCATACACCCGCATGGACAATTCCCGTCGGCAACAAGTTCGTTCGCTGAACTAATTTGCTAGGCTAACGATCATGACCATGTCCGACACCACGGAACGCGCCGCACCGCACCCGTCGCTCAGCACGGACTTCCGCGTCGCCGTCAACCGGCTGTCCCGGACGCTCCGCGCGCAGAAGGCCGACTCGAGCGTCAGCGACGCGATGTTCTCCGCGCTGGCACGGGTTCACCGCGACGGCCCGATGACCCTCGCCGAGCTGAGCCGGAGCGACGGGGTCACCCCGCCGTCGATGACGAAGACCGTCGCAGCGCTCATCGAGCGCGGCCTGGTGTCGAAGGGCATGCACGGCGACGACCGCCGCAAGGTCCTCATCGGCGCGACCCCGGCCGGAGCCGACTTCGTGGTCGAGACCCGTCGTCGCCGCGACGACTGGCTCTCCCCGAGACTCGCCGCGCTCACGCCCGCCGAACGACGCGTCCTCACCGACGCCACCGAGATCATGAGGAGGCTGGCCCACCAGTGACGGCCATGTTCCGGTCCCTGTCGGGACGCAACTACCGCATCTGGTTCGCAGGTGCCCTGGTGTCGAACGTCGGCACCTGGATGCAGCGGACCGCGCAGGACTGGATCGTCCTGACGCAGCTGACCCACAACGACGCGATCGCCGTCGGCACCACGATGGCCCTGCAGTTCGGACCACAGCTCGTCCTGCTCCCCTGGACAGGCCTCGTCGCCGACCGCTTCGACCGGCGCCGCACGCTGATGCTCACCCAGGCACTCATGGGCCTGCTCGGGCTGGGGCTCGGCATCATGGTCGTCACGAACACCGCGACGCTGCTGTCCCTCTACGGCTTCGCGCTGGCACTCGGTGTCGTCGCCGCGTTCGACACCCCCGTCCGGCAGGCGTTCGTCTCCGACGTGGTCACCGGCGAACACGTCGCGAACGCCGTCGCGCTGAACTCCGCGTCGTTCAACGCCGCGCGGCTCATCGGCCCCGCGGTCGCCGGCGTGCTCATCGCCGCGATCGGGTCCGGGTGGGTGTTCATCATCAACGCCGCATCGTTCGCGGCCGTCCTCTGCGCGCTGCGGTTCGTCGACCCGGAGCAGCTCGCCGACCGGGTCCGAGCCAAACGCGGCAAGGGCCAGGTCGTCGCGGGCTTCAAGTACGTGCGCACCCGGCCCGACATCATCGTCGTGCTCTGCATGATCTTCGTCGTCGGGACGTTCGGCGTGAACTTCCCGATCTTCACCTCGACGATGGCGCGGGTGGAGTTCCACAAGGGCGCCGGCGAGTTCGGCCTGCTCAACTCGGTGATGGCGATCGGATCGGTGCTCGGCGCCCTGCTCTCGGCCCGCCGCGAGCGTCCCCGGATGCGCCTGCTCGTCATCGCCAGTGCCGGGTTCGGCCTGGCGTGCACCGCTGCGGCGTTCGCTCCGACCTACTGGACGTTCGCGATCGTCCTGATGTTCGTCGGCCTCGCGTCGCTGACCTTCATGACGACGGCGAACGCCCTCGTCCAGACCACGACCGCCCCGGCGATGCGCGGCCGCGTGATGGCGCTCTACATGGCGATCTTCGCGGGCGGCACCCCCATCGGCGCCCCGATCGTCGGCGCCATCGCGGACGCCGCCGGCCCCCGCTGGGCGATCGGCGTCGGTGCGGCCTCGGGTTTCGTCGCACTCGCCATCGCCCTGGTCTGGCTGGTCCGGCACGAGCACTTCCGCGTGCGGTACGACGCCGACAACCTCCTGCACATGGCGGTGACGCACTCGATCCCGGTCGTCGGGACCAGCGCGTCGCGTGCGGCGGTCCGGCACGACCTGGAGCGCGACGAGGCGGTGGCGGACCGGTCCAGCGCGGTCTGAGACGTCGCGTCGCGTCCAGGCGCCGGACGGGAGGCTCGGTGCCAGCCCGCGCCGAGCCTCCCGGCCGGTGGGTGGTGACGGTCAGTGCGTCGATTCGGCTCAGTGCGTCGGTTCGGCTCAGTGCGTCGGTTCGGCTCAGTGCGTCGGTTCGGCGACCGCGAAGACGCGTTCGTCGAGCGCGCCGGCCACGCGCTCCGCGAGCGCGGCCAGCCGCTGGCCCGCTGCGCGGGCCGCCTCGACGGCGTCGGCCGGCGGGATCGACTGCAGCGCACGCCGGGCATCCCGGAGTGCATCGAGCTCGTCGGTGACCACGGTCGGGGCCACGTCCGCGAGGCACTCCTCCGCGCGCAGGGTGAGGAACAGCATCGACCGCGGACTCCGGTCGTCGAGGAGCAGGAACGCCGCCGCCTCCGAAGCGGGGGCACCGGGACGGGACTCGCGCTGGAACGCCTCGCCCGCGCCGCATGCCCGGAGCGCCGTGCTCCACGACGCCACCGAGGTCGGATCGAGCAGGTCCGACGCGAGCAACCGTGCCGTGGCGGCGCAGCGTGCGAGGGACCGGCCGAGCGTGAAGAACTCCCACACCTCGTCCCGGCTGGCATCGCCCTCGACGACCCCGATCGCGAGGGCGCTGCGCTCCCGGACCCACCCGAGGAACTCGTGCTCCCGACCCGCGGCGATCTTCCGCGGCATCCGGGACCTGGTCACGTTGAGGCAGTCCCAGAGCTCGGTCGACACGACGTCCCGGGCACGGCGGGCATCGTCACGGGCGACGGCGACCGCGCCGGCGATGGATGCCGGTTCGTGCCGGTCGAGCGCCAGGGACTCGAGCGTGGCGGCACGGTCGAACACCGTCGACGGCCGCACGGGTGCTCCGGCGACGGTCCGGAGCTCGCGGGCGGTCAGGCGCTCCCCCGGTCCCGCGGCGGCCTCCGGACGGGCGAGGTACACGTCGAGGAGCCGCGCGATCACGTCGGCGCGTTCGACCGATGCCCCCACGCGGAACACGCTCCCGGCGAGTCGGCTCAGCACCGCGGCTCCTGCATGTCGGAAACCTACTGACCTCGGATTGCAGCGGTGTTTCCGGGCCGCGTCACCGGTGTTGCGTGGTGCGCGGGCCGGGTGCGGCGGCTGGTGCGTGCGCGGCGGCTGGTGCGTGCGCGGCGGCGGTGGCGGGGGTGGATGCGGCGGCGGATGCGAGCGATGCGACAAGCTGCGGAGTTCTGCGCCGCGCATCCCCCGGGTCCTTGTCGCTCGATGCGTGCTCATCGTGGCGAGCGACAACGCGCACACGAATGCGCGGCGCGAAGTCCGGGGCGGTGTCGCTTCCGCCGCCGAACCGCACCAGGAGCGTCGACCGCGCGAGCGTAGCCTGGGGCGATGACCGAGACGCGTCCGCACGAGCCCGAGGACGACATGCCCCTCGCCGAGCTCGACGCACGGGCCCGCGCCGACGCCGCACTCCGTCGTATCCGGGACGGCGGCGATCCCGCGCGTGAGGCCTTCGACCTCGCGAACACCATGAACGACGAAGCCGTCGGACGGCTCGGTGCAGCTCTCCGGCGGTGGCTCCGCCGCTAGCTAGCCCTGCGCCCGGTCCGGCTGGCCGTGGTCGGCCTGGAATGCCGTGCCGACCGCGGCGATGTCGTCCCCGCCGTGACCTGCCGCGCTCGCGTCGGCGTAGACCCGGCCGAGCGCGTCGAGCAGGGTCGTCGACACCCCGGCGGAGCGGGCCGCGTCGGTGATCAGGCCGATGTCCTTCCGGAGTCCGTCGAGCGCGAACTGCGCCGGGAACTCGCCCTTGAGCAGGGACTCGCCCTTCGTGTGGGCGTACGCGGAGTCACTCGCGGAGCCGTCGATCGCCTCCAGGAACAGCGCCGGGTCGATCCCGAGCGCCTGCGCGATCGCGAGCGACTGTCCGGTCGCCGCGGTGATCGACGCGATCCAGGCGTTGGCGGCGAGCTTCAGCGCTGTCGCCTGCCCGACCTGGTCGCCCGCGCGGACGGTCTTCACGCCGATCGCGTCGAGCACCGGGTCGATGCGGTCGAGCGTCTCGGCCGGTCCTGCGGCGAGCATCGTCAGCTTGCCCTGCTCCGCGGGGGCTTTCGTGCCGAGCATCATCGCCTCGACGAGGGTGATGCCGTACTTCGCGGCGATCTGCACCACGGTCTCGGTGCCGGCGACCCCGACCGTGGAGCTCTGCACCCACACCGCGTCCTCTGGAGCTTCTCCGGCTGCCTGCTCGAGGATGTCGACCACGGCGTCGGTGTCGAACAGGGTCAGCAGCACGACCTCGGCGTCCGCGACGGCGGCACCCGGGTCGTCCGCGACGGTCGCGCCGTGCTCTGCCAGCGGCAGCGCCCGGTCACGACTCCGGTTCCAGACCGTGACGTCGTGTCCCTCGCGGAGCAGCGACTGCGCCACTCCGGCTCCCATCGCCCCTGTACCCAGCACCGTCACGCGCACCTTGTGTCTCCGTCCCGCCGCGCGGCACGGTGCCGCCGGCACCTCGGACGGTACGCCCGGGGCACGCGGCGCCGGTCAGCTGGGTCGGGCACGGCACGCTGCGCGCTCGGCGGCCGGAGTGGTGCGCGGAAGCGACAGTGGTCGCCGGCATCGCTCGTGACCTCTGTCGCTTTCCGGGACCACTCCGGCGGAGGGCCGGCGCGGGTCGGGCGGCGGGCGGCGGCGGGGCGGGGCGGGTCAGAGCAGGCCGCGGGCGCCGAGCCAGGTCGCGGGGTCGACGGGACGGCCGCCGATGATGACCTCGAAGTGCAGGTGTGCCCCCGTCGAGACCCCGGTGCTGCCGACGGCACCCAGCCGCTCCCCCGCGACGAGGGGTTGGCCGACGCGGACGTCGATCTGCGACAGGTGCCCGTACCGGGTCTGCGTGCCGTCGCCGTGCTGCACGAGGACCTGCTGGCCGTACCCGCCGGAGACACCCGCCGAGACGACCCGTCCGGGCATCGCGGACACGACCACCGTCCCGAGCGGCGCGGCGAAGTCGAGGCCCTGGTGGTTCGTCGAGCACGCCCCGCACCCGCGGACCCACCGCGCGCCGAAGCCGCCGGCGACCGGGATCGACCCGGCGACCGGACGGGAGGCAGGACCGGCGGTCGTGCCGACGGTCGTGCCAGCGGGTGCGGCAGCCGCACCCGCACGTCCGACCGAGAAGCCGTCCCGGGCGGTCGGGAGGCTCGCGGCGGCGGGCACGGTGAACTCCTGCATGTCGAACGCGAGCACGCCGACGTCGACGGTGCTCGCACTCGCCGGCTGTGGCGTGGCGACGGTGACGAAGAGACACGCGGCCACGGCGGTCGCGGTGACCGGGATCGCGCGGGCCGACTGCACCGCTCCGCCGAGGGCACGGAGCGGGGTCGTGACCATGCGGACGACGAGTGCGCCCGCGGCGAGGAGGTCGGGACGCGCGGAGCGTACCGGGCGGCAGCTGCGACGGCCGCGACGGCTCGGGAGGCTCGGGGGCGCGACCCGCGGGGAGGCGGGTTCCCGGGAGGCGGGTTCCCGGGAGGCGGGTCCAGGGGCAGTGGGTCCAGGTGAAGTGGGTCCAGGTGAAGTGGGTTCCGGGGTGGCGGGAGGGGACACCGTCACCCCGGAAGACTGGGGAATGCGGGCAGCGGCAGCGGCTGCTGCGCGGTTCGCGGCGTCCCGGGCGGCACCACGCGGGCGCACCGGGAGCCCGGGGTTCGTCGTCATCGGGCAGCTGTACGCGGTCAGGCGCGCACGACGCCGTCGGCCGTGATCCGGTCGAGCTCGGCGACGACGGCGTCGACGACCGCGCGGGTGATCGCGTCGGCGACCGCTTCGACGAGGCCGAGCTGGTCGGCGCGGACGGCGTGCTCGTGTGCGAGGGCCGAACCGACACGGGCGGGGATCTCGTCGATGGCCGCGACGAGTGCGGCGGGGACGAACATCGACTGCGCCGACGGGACCGGAGCGGTCATCGGCGAGGTCGGAGCCGGGGTGAACGTCGCACGGGCCACGGCCGGTACGCCGTCGTGGTCACGGGCGACGGAGTCGAAGAGCGGGGTGGAGGACATGCTGCTGACCTTCCGATCACGTGCGAGGAGACCGGGTCGATTCGGACGACCCGGGTGTGCGCTGTGCACTCCGCACATCCTGCCAGCAATATTTCACATGTGCAATAGTCTACGGTCAGTCGGGTTCGACGGCCTCGATCGGGTCGTCCCGGTGCAGCACCCGGCGGACCCGCTCGACGATCGTGGCCGCCGGCGGGTTGTTGTAGGCGTTCGCCGGCTCCTGGCCGCTCATCGCCTGGATCGCGGCCATCACGGCGTCGGTCGCGTGCCGGCGGGCGCGACCGGACGACGCCTCGCCGTAGGTGGAGAGGTCGAGCGGCTTGCCGAACTCGATCGTGACGCGGGCGAGCTTCGGGATCCGGGAGCCGACGGGCTGCACGTCCTCGGTGCCGCGCAGGGCGACGGGGACGACCGGAGCGCCGCTCGTCAGTGCGAGCCACGCCACGCCCGTCCGACCGCGGTAGATCCGGCCGTCGAGGGACCGCGTGCCCTCGGGGTAGATCGCGAAGGCCTCACCCTCCTGCAGGCGTGCGAGTCCGAGGTCGAGGGCGTGCTGCGCAGCGGCACCCGCGCCCCGCTCGACGCCGATCGCGCCGATGCCGCCGAAGAACGCCCGGGACACGGCACCCCGGAAGCCCTTGCCGGTGAAGTACTCCTGCTTGGCGAGGAAGGACACCTTCCGCGGCGCCATGATCGTGATCGCCGGAGAGTCGATGAAGGACCGGTGGTTGCTCGCGAGGATCACGGGTCCACGCTTCGGGACGTTCTTCCGTCCGATGATCTTCGGCCGCCAGACGACCCGAGCGAGCGGCGCCACCACGGCACGTCCGAGCACGGTGGCGAACATCGATGAACCGGACACCTGCTGCCTCCTCGGGGCGGGAGGTACCGAGTGTAGCCACGGGTCGGACGGGTACATGCCGCGATCGGCATGAACCAGCGGGTCAGTCGGCGGCGGCCACCACGTCGAGCACGGCGCGGCCGTACGACTCGAGCTTCGCGGCGCCGACGCCGGAGATCTCGGCGAGCTGGTCGACGTCGGAGGGACGCACGGCAGCGATGCCCCGGAGGGTGGCGTCGTTGAAGACCACGTACGCCGGGACCCCTTGCTCGCGGGCCTGACCGGCACGCCAGGCCCGGAGCGCCTCGAACAGCCCGAGCGCTTCCTGCGGCATGTCCGACACGACCTGTCGACGGGAGCGGCTGGCGCGCGGGGCCTTCACCGGGTCGCGGCGCATGAGCACCTGGACCCGCCCGGCCAGCACCTCGGCGCTCGACTGGCTGAGCACGAGCGTGCCGTACCCGTCGCTCGACACGGTCGCGTAGCCCTGCGCCAGGACCTGCCGGGCGACGGTGCGCCATTCGCCCTCGGACAGGTCGGCGCCGATGCCGAACGTGGCGAGGGACTCGTGCTGGAGCTCCTGCACTCGCGGCGACGCCTTGCCGACGAGGATGTCCACGAGGTGCGCGACACCGTAGCGCTGCCCGCGTTCCCGGTCGAGCCGGACGATCGTCGACAGGAGCTTCTGCGCGGGCACGGTGCCGTCCCACGACTCCGGCGGCGCGATGCAGGTGTCGCAGTTGCCGCACGCCGTGGATTCCTGGCCGAAGTACGCGAGCAGCCGGACCCGGCGGCACTCGATCGTCTCGCAGAGCGCGAGCATGGCGTCGAGGTGCGCGCTCAGCTGGCGGCGGTGTGCGGCGTCGCCTTCCGACTGGTCGATCATCCGGCGCTGCTGCACGACGTCGTTCAGGCCGTACGCGAGCCACGCGGTCGAGGGTGCTCCGTCACGCCCCGCACGACCGGTCTCCTGGTAGTAGCCCTCCACCGACTTCGGGAGGTCGAGGTGCGCCACGAAGCGGACGTCGGGCTTGTCGATGCCCATGCCGAACGCGATCGTGGCAACCATCACGATGCCGTCTTCGCGCAGGAACTGCGACTGGTTCCGCTCACGCACCCGCACGTCGAGTCCCGCGTGGTACGGCAGCGCCGGGATGCCCTGGTCGACGAGCGCCGCGGCCGTGCGCTCGACGGAGTTGCGGGACAGGCAGTACACGATGCCCGCGTCGCCCTTGTGCTCCGTCCGGATGAACGTCAGGAGCTGCTGCAGCGCACCGGTCTTCGGTTCGATGCGGTACTGGATGTTCGGCCGGTCGAAGTCCGCGACGAAGTGTGCGGCGTCGTCGAGGCCGAGGCGGGCGGAGATCTCCCGGTGGGTCTGCGGTGTCGCCGTGGCGGTCAGCGCGATGCGGGGCACCGTCGGCCAGCGCTCGTGCAGGACGCTCAGCTCGAGGTAGTCCGGGCGGAAGTCGTGCCCCCACTGCGCCACACAGTGGGCTTCGTCGATGGCGAAGAGCGCGATGCGCGCCCGGTCGAGCAGCGCGCGGGTGTTCTCGTGCCGGAGCCGTTCGGGAGCGAGGTAGAGCATGTCGACCTCACCCTGCACGACGGCACGCTCGACCCGAGCACGCTCGTCCGGCCCCTGCGTGGAGTTGAGGAACGCCGCACGGACCCCGTTCGCCGCGAGGGCGTCCACCTGGTCCTGCATGAGGGCGATGAGCGGCGACACCACGACTCCGACGCCGTCACGGACGAGCGCGGGCACCTGGTAGCAGAGCGACTTGCCGCCACCGGTCGGCATCAGGACGAGGGCGTCCCCGCCGCTGACGACGCGGTCGATGATCGCGGCCTGTTCGCCACGGAAGTCGTCGTAGCCCCAGACCCGGTGCAGCACGTCGAGCGCGGCCGCGCGCGACGGGGTGACGGCCGCAGCGGCCTCGGTGGTGCTCATCCGCCCAGCCTACGGGCGACCAGCGACACCACCGGCGTTGTCCACAGCGTCTGCCGGACCAGCCCCGACCGGACCAGCACCGGCCGGAGCAGCCGCACCCACGGCACCGGACCCGGCCACCCCCTCGGAGCGAGCCGGCGAGTCGAGCCAGCCCGAGCCTCCCGGTCGGGTCCAGCGCTTGCCGCCCGCCCAGGCCGGCACCGGACCACGGAACCGGGGTGCCTCGGCACCCGGGAACGCGCGGTCCAGCTTCCGCCACCACGCGAGGAGCTCGACCATGCCCCAGTACGCCAGCGAGGTGGCCAGCGTCAGCAGCCAGCCGCCGATCGAGCCGTTCGAGGAGTCGAGGTCGACCTTGGACCACCCCGGCGCCTGCAGCACGAAGATCATGATGTTGTTGAAGGCGTGCTGGAGCACGGTCGCCTCGAGCCCACCGGTCCGGAGCACGATGATGGCCGCGACCAGGCCGAACGACCCGACGTCGAGGATCCCCCACACGTTGTAGCCGTTCGGGATGTGCAGCAGCGCGAACACCACCGTCGACACGGCCACCGCGACGACCGTCCCGACGATCCGCCACGGGATCCAGGCGCCGATCGTCTGCATCAGGAAGCCGCGGAAGATGTACTCCTCGGCTGCGCCCTGGAACGGCACGAGCAGGACGACGAGCACGATCGTCGTCGTCAGGGTGCCGAGCGACACCGTCGACTGGCCGATCTCCGCCGTGTTCCAGGCGAAACCGCCGGCGAACGTGAACGTGCCGGCGGCCTGGAAGACGAACATGACCGCAGCGATCACCAGCGTCGGCAGTACGCACCACGCGGCCCAGCGCCAGCGGACCCGGAACCGCACCGACGACAGCGTGTTCGCCGGGCCGATCCGCGCGATCTTCACCGCGAGCAGGATCCCCGGCAGCAGCACCACGAGCGACACCAGCGACAGGCTCAGGATGATCGGGTCCGTGGGGTCGAGCGCGGAGTCCTGCAGACTGCGCTCCAGGTCGAGCAGCCCGTCCGGTCCCTGCGTCGCACCGATCGGCACGAAGTACGCCACGGTGATGAGGACCTGCGACACCAGGTACCACCCGGCGAGGAACGCGAGGGCGACGAGCGGACGCCACCAGCGCCAGCGGCCGTCGACGCGGAAGAGACGGTGGTAGGGAACGCTCACGCAGCGCAGGCTACCGGGCGGGGCAGGATGGGACCCGTGCTCACCGTCCTGCTCGGCCTCAGTGGCGCGCTCGTCTACGGGTTCGCGGACTTCCTCGGCGGACTGGCGTCCCGGCGCGTCCGACCGGTGACCGTGGCCGCGATCGGTGCGGCCGTCGGGATCGCGCCGCTGCTCGTCGGACTCGTCGTGGTCGGTGGGCGGTTCTCCTGGTCCGCGACCGTGTGGGGTGCGCTCGGCGGGCTGTCCGGTGCCGTCGGCGTGCTGCTGCTCTACGCGGCGCTCGCGATCGGGCCGATGAGCGTGCTCTCACCGCTCACCGCCGTCTTCGCCGCCGTCGTGCCCGTGCTCGTCGCGGTGCTCCGCGGGACCGTCCTCTCCCCCGTGGCCGTCGGCGCACTCGTCGTCGCCGTGGTCGCGGTGGTGCTCGTCGCCTCCGTCCCGGACCCCGGCGGAGCGCGGCTCACGACGCGCGGGGTGGTCGCGGCAGCGGTCGCCGGATGCGGGTTCGGCGGGATCGTGCTCGCGTTCAACGAGACACCCGCCGACTCCGGCGTCGCACCGCTGGTGGTGGCGCGGGTGCTGCAGGCGGTGCTGCTCGGCGCGGCGGCCCTGGTGTGGACGCGGGTCGCGTCTGCCACGTCGGTCACGTCTGTTCGGTCGGGAGGCTCGGCAGACTCCGCCCCGCCGGCGCCGGCGGGTGCGGTTCCCGGCCCCGGGGCCGCGGGGGCGCCCGTCCGCCGGATCGCGCTCGTGATCGTCGCGTGCGGGGTGCTCGACGCGCTGGCGAACGTGTTCATCCAGGCCGGGCTGCACTCGAGCACGGACCCGTCGACGCTCCCGGTGATGAGCGTGCTCAACGCGCTGTACCCGATCGGCACGGTGGTGCTGGCGGGTGTGGTGCTCCGCGAGCGGCTCACCGTGCTCCAGGCCGTGGGCATCGGGCTGGCGCTCGTGGCGTCGGTGGCACTCGCCCTGGCGTGACCGGCGGCGGCGCGCGGGTCAGGCGTCGGGGATGAGGCGCTTGCCGAGCGACACCGTGCGGTCGTCCGCGTAGCCGAGGGACTCGTAGAACCCGATCACGCGCTCGTTGCCCGCACGCACCTGCAGGTTGAGCTTCGGGCAGCCGAGGTCCGCGAGCAGCCGCTCGAACTCCGTCATGAACGCCCGCCCGAGCCCGGAGCCCTGCAGGTCCGGCCGCACCGCGAGGTAGTTCACCCAGCCCCGGTGCCCGTCGAAGCCGGCCATCCCGGCACCGACCACCACGCCGTCGTCGTCGGCGTCGACCGCCACCAGGAACAACTCGGGCTGCACGGTCAGCTTCCGCGCGATGTCCTTCCGCGGGTCGTTCCACGGACGGACCAGGCCGCAGGACTCCCAGAGCGCGACGACGGCTTCGGTGTCGGCCGGGACGAAACGGCGGATGACGTGCTGCATCACTCCACGGTAACGGTGCTGTGGAGGAGCACGTCACCGCGCCGTCGCCGTGGTCTGATAGACCTGGGCGTCGTCCACCGCGACGCTCACCACCGGACCAGGAGCCACGTGACCGCCCAGGAGACCCTCCCGCAGCGCCCGAGTGCGCGCGGTCAGCGGCCCCGCCAGACCGTCGGCGGCGCGATCGTGTCGCTCATCGCCGAGCTCCTCATCATCGCGGGTGCCCTCACCGGGCTCTACGTGCTGTGGACGGCATGGTGGACCGACGTCGTCGCGGTCACCGGGCAGACGGCGCTCGTGCAGGACCTCGGGCAGCAGAAGACCGGCTCCGGCACGGGCACCGAGCACCGGGGCACGGCGCCCGTCCTCGCGGAGCCGCCGAACGTCACCGACGTCTTCGGCACGATGCAGATCCCCCGCTTCGGCACCGACTACGACCGCCCCATCGGTGAGGGCACCGACCGTGAGGAGGTGCTCAACACCATCGGCCTCGGGCACTACCAGGACACCGCGATGCCCGGCGCTCCCGGCAACTTCGCCGTTGCCGGGCACCGCGTCACCTACGGCAAGCCGCTCAACCAGATCGCCGAGCTGAAGACCGGCGACGCGATCGTCGTCCGGGTGACCGACAAGAAGACCGACTTCGACGTCTGGTACGTCTACGACGTCACCGACAGCCAGATCGTCACCCCCGACCACGTCGAGACGATCGCACCGGTGCCGAACAAGCCCGGTGTCGCACCGACCGCGAGCGACCGCTGGCTGACCCTCACCGCGTGCCACCCGATGTGGTCCGCCAAGGAGCGGTACGTCACGCACGCGAAACTCGACTACTGGATGCCCGCGTCCGAGGGCACCCCGAAGGAACTCTCGGAGACCGCCAAGTGATCTTCCCGTTCGTCTGGCGGATCCTGCCGGGTCCCACCGCGCTCAAGGTGCTCGAGCTGGTCGTGCTCCTCGCCGCGATCGTCTTCGTGCTGTTCACGTGGGTGTTCCCGTGGGTCGCCGCGGACATCCTGCCGCCGCCCGACGGCACCGTGGACACCTCGGCGACCCCGACGCCCTGACGTCCTGACGTCCTGACGTCGACGCTGGCCCCGACGCCGCCCGCGGCCGCGGCCGGTGCGGCCTGGTCCCCGGATCAGACGGTCGTGGTCACCCGCGAACCGCCTCCGGGCACCCGCCGCACCGCGATCCGCTCCGGGATGCGCTGCTTGAGCTCCTCGACGTGGCTGACGATGCCGACCTGACGCCCACCCGCCGTCAGCCGTGCGAGCTGCCCGATGACGTCGTCGAGGGTCTCCGGGTCGAGCGTGCCGAACCCTTCGTCGACGAACAGGGTGCCGAGCGAGACCCCGCCGGCTTCGGCCTGGACGACGTCGGCGAGCCCGAGGGCGAGGCACAGCGAGAACGTGAAGGTCTCACCGCCCGACAGGCTCCTCGGGTCACGCGTGGTGTCGGTCGTGTGGTCGCGCACGGCGAGCGCCAGGCCGGTGCGGCGTGCCCGGACGCCGGATTCTCGTTCGTCCGAGGTCTCGAGCGTGAAGCGTCCGCCGAGCATCGACCGGAGCCGGTCGTTGGCGGCGGCGACGACGTCCTCGAAGCGGCGCATCAGCACGTAGGTGCCGAGGGTGATGCCGGTCGGGTTGTGTCCCGGCGCCCCGGCGGCGATGTCGGCGAGCCGGACGACGGCACGGCTCCGCGCCGAGGTGGACTCACGTGCCGTGACCGCTCGGGTGACCTCGGTGGCGCAGCGCTCGGTCGCGCCGGCCCGGTCCTCGGCGGTGACCGCGGCTCGGGTGGCGGCTTCGAGCACGGCAGCGGTGCGGGCCTTCTCCGTTCGGGCACCGTCGAGGTCGAGTGCCTCGGCATCGTCGGCGGCGGCGACCACGGGCGGTTCGGCGAGTCCGGCGTCGACGACGGCACGCTCGCGGTCGGCGTCGTCGACGTCGTGACGGAGCCTGGTCGTCTCCGCCGCGTCGAGCTGCGCAGCGCGTGCTGCCGCGACGTCCGGGAAGTCCTGGTCGGCGACGACGCGAGCGACCTCCGTCGCCCGCTCGTCCGCGACGGCGGTGGCAGCGCGGGCTCGTTCCTCGGCGTCGACCACGGCACCGAGCTCGGCGACGCGGCGGTCGAGCGCGGCGACGGCCCCCGCCAGGTCGTCGGGAGCGGCAGGTTCGTCGGGCGCAGCGGGCGCGGTGGGCACAGCGGGCGCGGCGGGCGCTGTGGACAGCGAGTCCAGCGCCGCCCGGACGAGGTCGGTGTCCTGGTCGAGTCGCTGCGCGTCGGCGGCGCTCGTCGCGAGGAGCACCTGGCGCCGGGCGTCGACGTCGTTGCGCTCCCGCTCGAGCGCCCGCGTCGTGTCGTCGTGTGCAGCGCGCTCCCGCTCGCGCTCCGCGACGGTCGTGGCCGCCGCCCGTGCCGCGCGGAGTCGCGCGGTGGCTTCGGTGTCACGACGGTCGATGTCCACGACGGAGACCGATCCGACGACGGTGGCGAGACGGTCCTGCTCCGCACGCTCGAGCGCGAGGTCGGTCGCCGCATCGGCGAGCACGCTGTCGGCGCGCCGTGCTGCTGCTGCCGCTTCGCCGATCTGCGCCGGGGTCGGGTGGTCGTCCTGCGGCGTCGCGACGGCCGGGTGCTCCACCGCGCCGCACACCGGGCACGGATCGCCGGGCGTCAGGGCGGCCCCGAGTTCCCCGGCGAGCCCCGCGATCCGCCGTTCACGGAGGTGCTGTTCGGCGGCCAGCGCTGCCGTGGCGGCTGCGCGGGCAACGCCGACCGCGGCTTCGGCGTCGGTGACCCGCGCGCGGACGGCGTCGAGCTCGGCGGCGGTCCGTCGGAGGTCCTGCACGGCGTCGACTGCTCGCTGGGCGGCGTCGGCGTCCCCGGCGGCTTCGGCTGCGGCACGCGCTGCTTCGACGATGCGCGCACGTTCGGCCGGTCGGCGTTCGAGCGCGGCGTCGAGTTCGGCGAGCTGCTCGCGGAGTCGTTCCGCGTCCGCGACCGCGGTGTCGACCGCCGAACGGCGTCCGGGCAGCGACTCGGCGACGGGCACGAGGTGCCGGACGGCTCCGACTGCCTCGGCGAGCCGGTCCCGCACGCCCGCGGTGCCACCCGTGGTGTCGCCCGTGGTGTCCGTGTCGTGCACGCCGTGCCGCTCGCGCAGGGCGTCCCGCTCCTGCTCGGCCCGGGTGGCACGGGCCCGGGCCGCGTCGAGCCCGTCGGCGACCGCGGCGACCCGGGCGGCACGCTCCGCGAGGGCCAGACGCGCCCGCGCGGCGGCGACGGCGACGGCCCGGTCGTCGAGTGCGACGGCACGGCGGAGCAGTGCCGCCCGGCGCTCGAGCGCGGCGAGCCGGAGCACGACGGCCTGCTCGTGGTCGGCTGCGAGCTGCGCCGCGGCCGTGGCGTCGGAACGGGCGTGCGCGGCCGCGTCGGCCACCGTGCGGAGTTCGGTGACGACCGCGGGGACGTCCGGCTCGTCGGCGGCGGAGCGCCCCGATGCCTCGGCGAAGCGCGCGAGGGCGTCGCGGACACGGGCGTCCGCGGCGTCCACCTCGGCCGCGGCCGCACGGCGGCGGGCGGCGAGCTCATCGGCGGTGCGGTCGTAGATCTCGGTGCCGAACAGGGACTGCAGGAGCTTCCGGCGGTCTTCACCCGGGGACTTCAGGAACCGCGCGAACTCGCCCTGCGGGAGCACCACGGTCTGCAGGAACTGGGCACGGTCGAGGCCGACGATGCGCGCGATCTCCGCACCGACTTCCTGCGCGCGGGCCGATATCGGTTCACCCGCCGGGTCTGCCGGGTCCGCGAGCCGGGAGAGCTGCGCCGACGACTGCTGCTTGACGGTGCCGGTGCCCCGCTGCTTCGGGCGGTCGTACTGGGGCGTGCGACGGACACGGAACACCCCGGCCCCGGTCTCGAAGACGAGCTCCACGAAGGGTTCGACCGCGGGGTCGGCGTGCTGGCTGTGCAGGCGGTCGTTGCTGGCGTCGGAGCCCGCGAGCCCGCCGTACAGCGCGAAGACGACGGCATCGATGATGGTCGACTTGCCGGACCCGGTCGGCCCTTCGAGCAGGAAGACCCCGGACGCGGCGAGCGCGGCGAAGTCGATCGTGACGAGGTCCGGGTAGGGGCCGATGGCGCGGAGTTCGAGGTGGTGCAGGTACATCAGCGTGCGGCCCCGTCCTGTTCGGAGAGCGCGGCGGCAGCGGCTTCGTACGCTTCGCGGAGGACGACGAGTTCGTCGGCCGAGGGTGCGCCGCCGGTGGCGAACGTCACGAAGTCGGCAGCCACCTCGACCGGGTCGGACGTGGCGGTGACCGCACGACCGGCGGTCCGGGCCGGGGCGTCGGCGGGTTCGTGGGTGATGGCGAGGGCGTGCGGGAAGCGGTCCTTGACGCGGGCGTACATCCGCTCCGGGTGCACCGGGTCCGTCACGGCGACCCGCACCCAGGACTCGGCGTGCCGGGCGAACTCCCCCGACTCGATGGCGTCGATGCCGGCGCGGACGTCGACGAGGGGCCGTGGCACCGGCGTCGGCAGCAGCTCGACGCTGACCGCACCGGTGGCGTCGAGGTCCACCAGGGTCACCGACTTCGTGTGGTTCCGCTCGCCGAAGGAGAACGCGAGCGGTGACCCGGCGTACCGGATGCGCTCGGAGTCGCCGACGCGCTGCGGCCCGTGCAGGTGCCCGAGCGCGACGTAGTCGATGCCGGCGAACGCCGACTCGGCGACCCTGTCGACGCCGCCGACCCGGATGTCCTGCTCGCTGTCGCTCGGTTCCGCGCCGCCGACGAAGGCGTGCGCGACGACGACGCTGCGCGTGCCCGGCCGGTCGGCGAGGTCGGTGCGGACGCGGTCCATCGCGGCGCCGACGACGGCCTGGTGTGACCGGGCGAGCGGCTCGTCCGGCACGGCGGCGAGCGCGTACCGCACCATGTCGGGCTGCAGGTAGGGGATGCCGTAGACGGCGACCGGACCATCAGGGTCGTCGACGAGCACGGGGTCGCCGACGCGGGTCGGTTCGGCGAGGATCCGGACGCGCTGGTTCATGACGCCGGAGCCGAACCCGAGCCGGGCGGCGGAGTCGTGGTTGCCCGGGGTGACGACGACCGTGGCGACGGCGGCGAGCCGTTCGAGCACGGTGGAGAGCATCCGGACGGCGTCGACCGGCGGGATGGCGCGGTCGTAGACGTCACCGGCGATGACCACGAGGTCGACGGAGCGCTGCACGACGACCCCCACGAGGTGGTCGAGGAACGCGGCCTGGTGCTCGAGCAGATCGGCACCGAGCAGGGTGCGGCCCAGGTGCCAGTCGCCGGTGTGCAGGATGCGCATGTCCGTCACGGTAGTGCCGCCCACGGACATCCCCGGACACCGCGCCCCGACCTGTGGACAACCCGGCCGAGGGCCCAGGACCGGAACCCGGAGCCAGCCGCTCAGCCGCAGGTGAGGTTCGTGCCGATGATCGCCGTCTTGATCTTCGCCGTCGACGAGCTGGTCGCGCTCCAGGTCCCGCCGAGGTTCGTCCGGACGTTCACGGTGACGGTCGCGCCGAGGCTGAGGATGCCGCTGCCGGCGACCCGCGCCGAGCTGGCGGACCCCGTCGCGGTCCCGACCACGGTCGTCCCCATCAGCACGTCGAACGACGTCGGGACCCCGGCGGCCCCGGGGTAGGTCCACCCGATCGTGACGGTGTTGTCGGCGTTGTTCGTGCAGGTGAGCGCCGTCACCGCGGTGGCCGTCGCCGTCGCGAAGCTCGTCGTGGGTTGACCGTCGTCTTCGTCCACGGCGCGGCGACGGCCTGTGCGGGCAGCAGCACGCCGAGTCCGCAGGCGACGAGCACGACGGCGGCGACCGCGCCGCTCCGGCGGAGCCGGCGCACCCGTCGGGCGCGACGGCGGTGTGCGCGACGCGAGCGGTGCCCGGCAACGGTGGACGCAGTCGAGGCGAGGGGCGGGGCGGACCCGGTGGGAGCCTCCAGACCGTCGTCGCCGTCGGAGCCGTCGTCGGGAGCGGAACCGAGCCGCCGCAGCGACCCGTCGATCGTGCCGAGGTACAGCATCGCGGTCAGGGCCAGCGCGAGGAGGACCACCTTGTGCCACTCGCCGTCGCGCAGCCAGACGATCGGCGTCCCGACGAACGGGATGCGCAGGAATGCGACCCCGTGCACGGCCGACCGCTCGATCGGGGTGGAGTCCCGCTGCGGGTTCGCGTCGCCCTTGGTGACGAGCGTCCCGGCGGTCCCGGCCTTGACGTACCGGTGCATGCGGAGGTGTCCCGGCTGGTCCGGGTCGTCGGCGAGCAGGACCTGACCGAGCCGGAGCTGCGCCGGCGCGACGGGACGGGACACGACGACGTCGCCGGGGACGAGCCGCGGCTCCATCGACCCCGTCATGACCGTGGTGGGCTGCCAGCCGATCACGGCCGGCGCGGCCGCCCAGAGCGCCAGGCCGAGGAGCGTCGCGACGACGCCCCGGGCGAGCGTGGCGACGACGACACGCCCCCAGTCGGCGGCGTCCCTGAGCGCATCGTGCGGTGCACGCGGTGCGTGCGGTCCGCTGACCTCGATGCTGACCATGGCTGCCTTCGACTGGGGGCGTGCTGTGTGCGGCGGACGGGCCCGCATCGGGTGCGGTCCCGGTCGTCACGGAGGGATCCGGCCGGGCACGCTGCGCGCGCCCGGAGGGGTCCGGGCTCAGCTGTTCTGGGCCTCCCACGTGAGTCCGAGGGACGCGGTGCCGCCCTGGATCGTGTTCGGGGCGGCGGTGGGGACCGTGTAGGTCACGCGGTAGACCTTGGACTCGGACGCGGAGCCGGTCGGTGCCCACGTGCCGACGCCGGTGGCGAAGTTGGTGGAGGCGGAGCCGAAGGCGGCGACCGTGCCGCTGTAGAGCGTGCCGCTCGTGGTGGCCGGGGTGAAGCCGGTGCAGGAGCCGAAGCCGCCGCCGGTGCCCTGCTCGATGGTCAGGTTGATGTTGGATGCGAGGTTGTTCGTGGTCGCGGGGTTGGTGCCGTAGAGCTTGACGGTCGAGGCGAGCGAACCGGTCGAGGTGACCGTGATGCAGTTCGTGCCGGTCGAGCCGGGCTTCAGGCCGGTCGCGGTGAAGAGCGCGGTGTTGTTGTCGTCGTCGCTGAGGGCGACGGTGCCGGCGGTCCAGTTGCTGGTCGGGTTCACCGTGGTGGCGGAGAACGCCGAGTAGGAAGCCGTCGAGACGACGACACCCGAGGCGACGAGGGCGGCGGGGATGGCGATCCAGGCGGCGAGACGACGGCGCGAGGGGTGACACGGGACATGGCGGTACTCCGAGAGGAAGAAGAGGGCTGATCGGTGGGTTCGGCCGGACCCGCGGTGGTTGGCCGCGCTTCGTGCCGTGGTGGTGCCGTACTGGTTGGTACGACGATCAAGCTACTTTGCTGCCGTGTTGCTCACAAGCCGTGGCATACCCCCGCTGTTGGGGGTAGTTCAATCACTGAGATACTTGTTCAATGAGCAGCACGGCGGCATCCCCGTGTCGCCTCGCCGATCGTGCCTGCGATCACCACCCGAGAAGAGCCCGCCCGATGACGGACACCCGCATCACCGCAGCCCCCGCCTCCACGGCGGCGTCCGCGATCCCCGCTGCTCCGACGTCCCCGGTGGACGCGCCCGTCGTCGACGCGCCTCGCTCCGCCGGCACCACCGACGGCGTCGAGGACTCCGACCTCGGCCGCCTGATGACCGCGTTCCGGCTCATGCAGACGCAGCACGCACGCGTCCTCAACCACGAGAGCGTCGCCCGGGGGCTCAACCCGACCGACAGCCGCTTCGTGTTCTTCCTCGCCGCTGCGGACGGCGCGGGTGTGACCCCGAAGCAGGCGAGCGAGTACCTCGAGCTCTCCACGGGCGCCATGACGTCGCTCATCGACCGGCTCGAGAAGCGCGCGCACATCGAGCGCCGCCCGAACCCGGACGACCGCCGCAGCATCCTCCTGCACCTCACCGCCTCCGGCGAAGCCGTCGCGAAGCAGATCGGCGCCGTCTACTCCGCCGCGTTCCGTGAGGTCGTCGCACCCGCCGAACGAGCGGCCGTCGCCGACGCCTTCGCGCGCATCGGCGACGCCCTCGGCCGCCGCTCCGAGGGCGACGCGCCTGCTCGTCGCTCTGACTCCGGGACGGGCGTACGTTCGGGGGCATGACCCCCAGCGACCTCCTCATCGAAGCGTTCTCCCGCGTGCCCGACACCGTCGGCCGTGCCCTCGACGGGCTCTCCGAGGACCAGCTCGCATCCCGCCCTGGTGCCGGAGCGAACACGCTCGCCTGGCTGGCGTGGCACATCGCGCGCGGGCAGGACGCGCAGATCGCCGGCCTCGCGGGCACCGAGCAGGTGTGGACCGCGGATGGCTGGTACGACCGGTTCGGGCTGCCGTTCCCCGCGGAGGCGCTCGGCTACGGCATGTCCCGTGACGACGTCGGCCGTGTCCGCGCCTCGGCCGCGCTGCTGAACGGGTACCTCGGTGCGGTGCACGCGCGCACGGTCGAGTACCTCCGCACGCTCGGTCCGGATGACCTCGACCCCGTCGTCGACGACGCGTGGGACCCGCCGGTCACCGCCGGCGCACGGCTCGTGAGCATCCTCGACGACTGCGTCCAGCACGCGGGTCAGGCCGGGTACGCGCGCGGGTTGCTGTTCTTCAACCGCTGACGGATCAACCGCCGGGAGGCCCGGCTCGGCTCCGCCAGACGCCGCTGAGTCCACGAGACACCTCCGGCACGACGAAACGCCGCCATCTCTGGCGGCGTTTCGCGTGTGTCGGGGCGTCTCGCGGAGACTGGACCGTCAGCGGGCGGCGAGCTCCGCGACGATGCCGTCGCCAGGCGCTGCCTGGACCAGGTCCGCCTCGATCTCGGCGCGCTCGAGGATGCCCTCGATCTTCCGGATGCGGCCACGGGGGACGATCGTCACGACGGTGCCCTCCTTGCCGGCACGACCGGTGCGGCCCGAGCGGTGCATGTACGCCTTGTAGTCGTCCGGCGCATCCGCCTGCACGACGAGCGAGACGTCGTCGACGTGGATGCCGCGGGCGGCGACGTCGGTCGCGACGAGGACGTTCACGCGGCCGCTGGTGAGCAGCTGCAGGTTGCGCGTGCGGCGCGACTGGTTGAGGTCGCCGTGGAGCGAGGTCGCGCGGATGCCGGCGTCCTCGAACTGGTCGGCCAGACGCTCGGCGTAGGCACGGGTCCGGGCGAAGACGATCGTCTTGCCGTCACCGGCGACGAGCTCCTCGAGCAGACGGTCCTTCTCGCGCTGCTCGACCACGAGCACGCGGTGGTCGATGGTCGAGGACGCCTGGTCCTCACCCGCCACCTCGTGCACGCTCGGCTCGTGCAGGAACTGCTCGACGAGCGCCGCGACCTGGGTGTCGAGCGTCGCGCTGAACAGCAGCTTCTGCGCGCGGTTGCCCTCGGGGGTGACCTGCGCGGTCGCCTCGAGGATCTCCTGCACGGGCTCCAGGAACCCGAGGTCGCACATGTGGTCGGCCTCGTCGAGCACGGAGATGACGACCTCGCTGAGGTCGAGCTTCCCCTTGTTCATGAGGTCCTGCACGCGACCGGGGGTGCCGACGATGATGTCGACGCCGCGCTCGAGCGCGCCCTCCTGGCGGCCGTACGGGACGCCGCCGTAGATCTGCGTCGTGAAGAGCCCCACCGAGCGGGCGATCGGCTGCACCGTGCGGTCGATCTGCAGGGCGAGCTCACGGGTCGGCGCGAGGATGAGCGCACGCGGGGCGCGGCCCATCTTGCGCTTCGTGCCGCCGCCGTTCTCCATGAGCTTCTCGACGAGCGGAGCACCGAAGGCGATGGTCTTGCCGGAGCCCGTGCGGCCACGGCCGAGGACGTCCTTGCCGGCGAGCACGTCGGGGATCGTCGCGGCCTGGATCGGGAACGGGCTGGTCGCGCCGAGCTCACCGAGGGCACGGGAGATGTTGCCGCCGATGCCGAGGTCGGCGAAGGTCACGCCCTCGACGTCGGCCGCGACGGTGGCCTCGGCCTGGAGCTTCTCGAGCTTGACGTCGTCGGCGGGGACGAAGTGTCCACGCTCGGTGTCGTCGCGGTCGAACTTGCGCGGAGCGCGGTCGTCGCGGTCGAACTTGCGCGGAGCGCGGTCGTCACGGTCGAACTTGCGGGGCGCACGGTCGTCGCGGTCGAACTTGCGGGGCGCGCGGTCGTCGCGGTCGAAGCTGCGGCGCGGACGGTCGTCCTGGTCGCGACGGGGCGCGCGGTCGTCACGGTTGAACGAACGGGGCGCACGGTCGTCACGGTCGAAGCGACGCGGGGCACGGTCGTCGCTGTCACGACGCGGCGCACGGTCGTCGCGGTTGAACGAACGCGGAGCGCGGTCGTCGCGGTCGAAGCTGCGGCGCGGACGGTCGTCGTTGTCGCGACGCGGGGCACGGTCGTCACGGTTGAACGAACGGGGCGCACGGTCGTCACGGTCGAAGCGACGCGGGGCACGGTCGTCGCTGTCACGACGGGGCGCACGATCGTCACGGTTGAACGAACGCGGGGCACGGTCATCGCGATCGAACCGACGCGGTGCACGGTCGTCGCTGTCACGACGGGGCGCACGATCGTCACGGTTGAACGAACGCGGGGCACGGTCATCGCGATCGAAGCGACGCGGGGCGCGGTCGTCACGATCGCCACCGCGTGCCGGACGGCCGGCGCCGCGGGGCTCCCAGCTCGAGCGGGCGGGGTCGCGCGGCTCCCAGTTCGGGCGGCTCGGACGCTCGCCCTGCGAGGAGCGGTTGCGGCGGTCGTCCGCGTCCCAGCGCTGCTTCTGGCGCGGCGCGGACGGGTCGGCGGCGCGGAAGCCGCGGTGCTTGTTGCTGCGTGCGGCGGGGGTGCCGTTCGGGTGACGGACACGGTCGGAGGCGCGCGAGTTCGCGCCCTTGTCGTACGGGGCCATAGCTACTTTCCGGGGTGCGGACATGCCACGCAGCCCGGCAGCGACATCGGCGGGGGCGGTTCGTGGTGAGGGGGTTCATCCCGTCGTCGAATCGACGTGATTCCAGCCCTCGAACTACACAACACCCAAACACGTCCGCGGCTCGCAGCCGCGGTGTCGAAGGCCGACCGAGCGAGTCTACGTGACGACCGGCCAGGACACCACCCCTCAGGACTCGGCCAGGCGCTGCCGCTGCTCCGCGACGTCGAAGTCCGCGGGCGGCCACGAGAGGTGCATGTCCTCGAGCGCGCGGAGCAGGAGCTGCTGGACGGCGAGCCGGGCGTACCACTTCCGGTTCGCCGGGACCACGTACCAGGGCGCCACGGTGGTCGACGTCCGGTCGAAGGCGATCTGGTAGGCCTCTTGGTAGTCGTCCCAGCGCAGGCGCTCGTCGATGTCAGCCGGGTTGAACTTCCAGTGCTTGTCGGGGCGGTCGAGGCGGTCCCCGAGTCGAGCGCGCTGCTCGTCCTTGGAGATGTGCAGCATCACCTTGACGATCGTGGTGCCCTGCTCGGCCAGGCGGTTCTCGAAGTCGACGATCGCACCGTACCGACGCTCGATCTCCTCCGGCGGGGCGAACGCCCGAACGCGCTGGATGAGGACGTCCTCGTAGTGCGAGCGGTCGAAGACGCCGAGCTGGCCCGCGCTCGGGAGCTCCCGTTCGACGCGCCAGAGGAAGTCGTGCTCGCGCTCCTCGGCCGTCGGCGCCTTGAAGCCCGCGTAGTGCACGCCGTTCGGGTCGACGGCACCGACCACGTGGGACACGATGCCACCCTTGCCCGCGGTGTCCATCGCCTGCAGGACGAGCAGCACGCGCCGCTGGTCCCCCGCGGTCGCCGCGGCCCACAGGCGCTCCTGCAGGGCGGAGAGCCGGTCGGCGCCTGCCGCCAGGGATTCGAGTCCGTCGATCTTCCGTCCGGGGAACCCCGGGGTGCCGTCCGGGTCGACGTCAGCGAGCCGGAACCCCTCGTCCACGCGGAGGAGCGGTTCCGGATCGGCGTTCCAGGCCTTGCGTCGGCTCACGGGTCCTCCTGCATCGACGGTGGTGTGCCGCTCATCCTGTCACCACGAGGTGAACGGCGTCATGCGTCGCGCAGCACCTCGGGATACCGTTGTCGGCGATGAGGTCAGGCCGTCGCACACTGATCGCGCTCGTCGCCGCGGTCGTGGCGCTCGGCGCGATCGCTTCGTGCAGCTCGGATCCGACCGGCGACGAGAACACCACGGTCACCGCCGACCCGGTGATCTACCCGCTCTCGCTGCGGTACCACGGCATCGACGTCGTGCAGGACGTCCCCTACGGCAGCGACCGGCTGCAGCAGCTCGATGTCTGCCTGCCCGCGGACAGCGCACCCGAGACCACCGCCACGCCCTCGGCCGCGGCGACGTCGGCCGCGGACGCCGACGCGCCGGCGGAGTCGTCGTCCCGTCCCGCGGTGCTGATGATCCACGGCGGGAGCTGGTCGCACGGCGACAAGGCCACCGCCGCGTACCGCTCGGTGTGCAAGTACCTGGCATCGGCGGGCTTCGTCACGTTCAACGTCGACTACCGCCTGGCACCGACGGACCCCTTCCCCGCCGGCCTCGACGACGTCCGGCGCGCCCTCGACTGGGTGTACCGGCCGACGACCCTGGCGACGTACGACGTCGACGTCGACCGGATCGGGGTGTTCGGCGGCAGCGCGGGCGGGAACCTCGCGGCGCTGCTCGCGGTCGAGGACCACCAGTCCACGGCCTACGCCGAGGGGGACCGGATCCGCGCGGTCGTCGACCTCAGCGGGCCGACGGACCTCACCGGACGCTCGACCAGGTCCGACGGGGTGTCGGCGTCGTTCCAGCGGAAGCAGCTGCTCTACCTCGGTTGTTCCACGTACACCTCGTGTCCGGCGGCGACCCGGGCGTCACCGACGGACAACGTCACCGCGGACACCGCCCCGTTCTTCATCGGGCACTCCACGCACGAGTTCATCCCGCTGTGGGAGTCGCAGGACTTCGCGGCGACGCTGCGCTCCCACGACGTGCCGGTGACCTTCGTCGCGGTCAAGGGCACCGCGCACTCGATCGCACAGCTCGACGAGGCGATGAGCAAACGCGTGGTGGCGTTCCTCCGGCGCCACCTGGGCTGACGACCCCGGCCGAACCGGTCCGTCACAGCGCCGACGTCGGCTGTACCCCGGGCGGGTGCCACCCGGACTCGGGACTGCCCCCGGACGGCTCCTCGGACGGAGACTTCCGGTGTGACCGACACCTCGACCCGCCCCGCACGCACCGCGACGACCTGGGACCGAAACTCCCCCGTCCGGACCGCCGCGGAGCTGCTCCTCGGGCTGTCCTTCTTCGTCACGGTCGCATTCGCCGGCTACGGCGCCGCGACCGGGCACACCTCGCTCGTCGCCCAGCTCGGCGCGATCGCGTTCCTGACGACGCTCACCTGCGTGCTCGTGTCGTGGTTCAGCGGTGCCGGCGCCCCCGACGAGGACACCAGCGGCCGCTAGATGTAGTTCCCCGTGAGGTTATGAACGCGATCTGATGGGGTTTGGCCGCCGAGGCCGGTGTGTGGTCGGTGGTGATTGTAGTGATGCAGCCAGTCC